>CAVUQQ010000005.1:0-9391 GCA_963743765.1 uncultured Alphaproteobacteria bacterium | reverse complement strand
CCCCAGCGCACCGACAACCTTCATCGCATGCTGCCAGGGAACATCGGGATCGTTCATGCCCTGCACTATGCGCACAGGACAGGAGAGCGCAATCGGTCCGTCGAGAAGAAGATGCTTTCTTCCGTCTTCGATCAGGGTTCGCGTGATCGGATAAGGTTTGGCGTCGTAGGCCGACGGCCGCAGCCATGCGCCAGTTTCCAGGATCTGGCGCTTCACATCCGCATCGAACGAAGCCCATAGCAACTCTTCCGTGAAGTCTGCCGCCGGCGCGATCAGCAAAAGCGCGGCAACGCGCTTCGGTCGCGCCAGAGAAGCGAGCAGCGCCAGCCATGCACCCATGCTGGAGCCGACCAGAACCTGCGGACCGTCCGTCAGCGCGTCGAGGACGGCCAGTACGTCGTCGCGCCAGCGCCTGACCGTGCCTTCGCGAAAATTTCCTGATGACGCGCCGTGCCCGAAATAGTCGAAACGGACGAATACGCGGCCCTCACGTGCCGCCCATGCATCGAGCGCCGTCGCCTTCGTGGCGGTCATCTCCGATTTGAATCCGCCAAGCCACACGATGCCGGGCGTGCGGCCAGCACGTTTCAGATAGGCAATGTGCGCGCCGCCTTCGCTTGCCAGCGATCCTGCATCCAGACCGGTCATGCGCCACGATTAGCGCATCGTCCGTCGACCGACAAACTGGCGCAGTCAGGTGCTTCTGATAATGTTCGCGTGCCGGAGGGATTCATGAACAAAATTCTACTGCTTATCGCGTTGATGGGTATGCTGCTCGCAGGCGGCCCGGCATTTGCGCAGCAAGCGGGCCCTTCGGCCGCGCCGACTTCGTCGATCGATGTCCACAACCTGCCGCCACTTGCGTCCGGCAAACCCTTCGACCCGCAAAAGGCGACGATGGCGTATCTTGCGCAGGTCAGCGGCGCAGTGCGCGCACGCTCCGATTCCTATTTCGAAGGCGGCTATGTGCTGCTGTTCGTCGATGCGTTCTATTCCATCGCGGTGTCGGGCCTGCTCCTCTGGTTCAGGATTTCGGCGCGGATGCGAAACTTCGCGCAAGCGCGGACACGGTCGCGCTTCTGGCAAGTGCCGATCTATGCGGCGCAGTACATCGTGCTCACGGCGGTGTTGTCCCTGCCCCTGACGATCTATGAAGGTTTTTTCCGCGAGCAATCCTATGGCCTGATGAACCAGACGTTTCTCGCCTGGTTCGGCGACCAGGCGATTCTGCTTGGCCTGACGCTGGTTGCCGGCGTCGTGCTCCTCACCCTGATCTATTCCGCCATCCGGCGGACGAAACGGAACTGGTGGCTGTGGGGCACGGCGATCGTCACCGCCTTCAACACGATCCTCATTATCATCGCACCCGTCTTCATCGCACCGCTGTTCAATCACTACTCGCCGCTGCCGCAGAGTCCGCTCCGATCCGATATCCTGTCGATGGCGCGCGCCAACGGAATTCCGGCGGACAATGTCTATCTGTCGGATGCGTCGCGTCAGTCGGATCGCATATCCGCAAACGTTTCCGGCTTCCTTGGCACGACGCGGATCAGGCTCAACGACAATCTGTTGCGCCATGGAACGCATGACGAAGTACTGGCGGTGCTGGGACACGAGATGGGCCACTATGTACTCGACCATGGCTTCCGCCTCCTTCTGCTTAATGCGCTCGTGTTCCTCGTCGGCTTTGCCTTCGTCAATTTGGGGTTCGGTGTGTTGACGGATTTTTTCGGCGGCAACTGGGACGTGCGGACCATCGACGATCCGGCCGGCTTGCCGGTGCTTGCGGCGCTGGCGACGATTTTCATGCTGCTGGCCACGCCCGTGACCAACACGATCTCGCGCTCGACCGAAGTCCAGGCCGACATGTTCGGCATCAATGCGGCGCGCAAGCCTGACGCGTTCTCGACCGTCGTTCTCAAGCTCAGCAGCTACCGCAAGCTCGATCCTTCCCCGTGGGAGGAAGCGATCTTCTACGATCATCCCTCCGGCCATACGCGCATCTGGGAAATGATGCGCTGGAAGGCCGGACATCTGAACGATCCCGACATCAAGGCGGGGCCGGTGTCGCCGCAATGAACGGCTTTGCGCTGACATTCGGCCGCGAAGGCGCGCCATTGCATGTCGCGGCGCACAGCCATCATCCCTGGCCTGACGTGTCGTTCGTGGCGCAGCAGGACGCGTGGACGGATGCGGCGCATCGGCTCGACCGCAAATGGGACTTCATCTTCGCCAACATCATTCCGCCCGCGCAGGCCCATGTCGCACGACAGCTTGCCCTGCCCGATCCGTCCAGCATTGCATTCGGCCCGAATACGCATTCCTTTGTCTTGCGGATTCTTTCGTGCCTGCCGGCGGGGCGGCCGCTGCGTGTGCTGACGACGGGCAGCGAGTTCATGAG
This sequence comes from uncultured Alphaproteobacteria bacterium, assembly GCA_963743765.1. GTDB lineage: Bacteria > Pseudomonadota > Alphaproteobacteria > Micropepsales > Micropepsaceae > Rhizomicrobium. Next base: position 6,990 of record CAVUQQ010000005.1, on the reverse strand, counting down.
CTTTTCGCGCCAGATGGCGCGGCTGGAGGAAGACCGCTCGGCCGTCGTCACGCGCGTGCCGGTCGAACCGTTTGACACCTTCCAGGAGCGCTTCGCTGCCGAAGCGGCCAAGGGTGCGTTCGATCTCGTCTTCTTCAGTCAGGTCTTTTTCGATTCCGGTTTTGCCGTGCGCGATCTTGCAGGATTGGTCGGCGCCGTGCGCGACGACGCGACCTATGTGGTGATTGACGGCTATCACGGCTTCATGGCGGTGCCGACGGATCTCAGTGCCATCGGTGGACGCGCCTTCTATCTCGCCGGTGGCTACAAATATGCAATGGCCGGCGAAGGCGCGTGTTTCCTGCATTGTCCGCAGGGATACGGACTGCGGCCGCGCGACACGGGCTGGTACGCCGGCTTCTCCGCGCTTGAAGGCGGCGCGTCAACCGTCGCCTATGCGCGCGACGGCAGCCGATTCATGGGCGCGACGTTCGACGCGACCGCGATCTACCGCCTCAAAGTGGTCCAGGACTGGTTACTGCAGCAGAAGCTGACGGTTGCGAGCATGCTGGCGCATGTTAGGGGCATCGAACGCGCGTTTCTGCACGCGAGCGGAGCGGTAGATGTCAGCGTTGCGAACCTGCTCGTGCCAGACGAAAGCCATCGCGGACGCTTCCTTGCATTCCGCAGTGCGAAAGCCGGAACCATCGTCGAAACTCTGTCGCTGAAAAACATCATCGCCGATCATCGTGGCGACCGCCTGCGCATCGGCTTCGGGATTTATCACAGCGAAGACGATGCGATGCGACTGGCCGAGGCGTTAGCCTAGCGCCGACGCCAGCGCCGCGTAGAGCGGGTTGGCCGTATCGAACACATAATCGGCATCCTGAGTCGTAGCCGGCGCGTCGCAGCCCTGCTTGCGCAGCGAGGCGATGGCGTCCATCAGGCTTTGGCGCGGGCAAAGAATTGAGTATTCGCCCGTCGGATCGGTCGGACGCGACAGCACGGAGGTGCCCGCGTCCTTCGCCAGTGCCGCGAGAATTTTGTCCGCATTCTTGTCGAGCCGCACGCGCAGAATCTGCGATGTCCGCGCGCGTTCGCGCGCGCCGAGCCGGGCGAGCAATGCTTCGGCGGCGGTCCGCGCCTCGTTGTTCCAGTCGGCGTTGAGTGACGCTGCAAGCTGCGCCTGGCTTTCCAGGATTGTGCCGTCTTCCAGAATCTTGAGCCCGTTGGCCGCCAGCGTCGCTCCCGTCGTCGTGATGTCGACGATGGCCTCCGCGGTTCCCGCGGCAGGCGCACCTTCGGTCGCACCGGCGCTTTCGACTATGCGATAGTCCGAGATGCCCATATGCGCGAAGAAGCCGCGCGTGAGCTGCAGATACTTCGTAGCGATGCGAAGACGGCGGCGATGCTTCGCCACAAAGGCGGCGCAGACATCGTCGAGATCGGCCATGGTCGAGACGTCGATCCAGTATTGCGGCACGGCGACGACGACGTTTGCAAAGCCGAAGCCGAGCGGCTTGATCAGATGAATGCGTCCGGCAAGTTCCGGCGCCTGCTCGCGCAGAAGGTCTTCGCCCGTGACGCCGAGATGGATATCGCCGGAAATCAATGACGACGCGATCTCCGAAGCGGAGAGCAGCATCACTTCAATGTCGGGAAGACCTGAGAGCGTGGCGCGATAGCCGCGCGCGCCAGCCGTCTGCTTCAGTGTCGCGCCGGCATCGGCGAAATATTCGTTGACCTGTTCCTGCAGCCGGCCCTTGGACGGAACGGCGAGCGTCAGCTCAGCCATCATGCGCCTCCCGCAAAGCGGCGCGCGGCGAGCACGCGCTCGGTGCGCAGCGCGCAGCCGATGGCCGGGATCGAACGTTTCGCGCCGAGCGCTTCGAGCAGCGTGTCGTAGCGGCCGCCGCCCGCGATCTGCACCGCGCCTTCGGCGTCGCGCGACCACAGTTCGAACACGAAGCCGGTATAATATTCCATGTTGCGCCCGAAACGCGCGGCGAACGCCACACGCGACGGATCGATGCCGAGCGATTTCAGCGCGGCAAGGCGGGCTTCCATCGCGGCCAGCGGCGCGTCGAGCTTTATCCCGGCTTTCCTGGTCAGCGTGCGGATTTCACCGAGAGCCGATTGCGCGGTGCCGGAAATGTTGAGCAGGCTGGTGATGACCTGTGCGATTTTCGGATCGAGCCGGAGCGCCGCCGCATCTGCCGCCTGTTCCATCAGGCGTTCGACGATTTCCTCGCGCGTGCGCGCGCCCTGCGGCGCATCGGCGACCATGTCCATCAAGCCTTCGATGGCGGCGTGCGACTCCGATGCGCTCAGACCGCCGAGCGATCCGAGCAGACGCTGCGTATCCGTGGCCGCTCCATGAGTGAGACGATTGAGCAGCGCCTCGAAATAGCCGGCCCGCCAGAAATGGCGCTTCAGCCGCGCACGCCATTGCGCCGGCACGTCGAGCGCGTCGACCAGCGCGCCGAACAGCGCCAGATCGCCGATCTTCAACTCGAAAGCGTTGAGTCCAGCGGCGTGCAACGCCTCGACCGCCAGCGTCATGATCTCGATTTCGCCGGCCGCACGATCCTCAAGGCCGAGCAGTTCCGCCCCCGCCTGGAAGAATTGCGTCGGGCGATGCGGCTCGTTGGGCTGATGGCGAAAGGCAAGGCCGTTGTAGGAAATGCGCTGCGGAAACGCTGCGCCGGAATCCACCGCCATCTTGCAGATCGGAATTGTGAGATCGGGACGCAGGCACAATTCGCGGCCCGACGGATCGGTGAGCGTGAAGGTGCGACGGCGAATCTCTTCGCCCGAACGGTCGAGGAAGATGTCGGACGGCTGCAGCACGCTCGGCTCCTGGCGCGTGTAGCCGCGCGCGGCGAAGCATTTCAGGATCGCAACCGCCTGATTGTTCAGCGCGTCGATGGACGGCGTGTCGTAGAAGGGAAAGGCGGGCATGGTCAGTGCTCGCGTTTCAGCGCGCGGCGAACTTCATCGACGAGGCTGGCACGCTTGGCGGGAAACTGCGCCTGCCGGTTGGCGACCCACGCAGCTCTGCTTTCAACCGACTTCGCGAGTTCCGAGCCGAGCGCGAGATCCTTGATCGTGACTTCCCCGCGCGCCCGCTCGTCCGAGCCTTCGATGATGGCGAGCGCGGCGCCGCGCTTGTCGGCGTATTTGAACTGGTCGCCCATCTTGCCCGTGCCGACATAGGCTTCGGCGCGGATGCCGGCGGCGCGCAGTTCGCGCACCATGGCGAAGCTCGACGCGGTCTCCGCCTTATCCATCACCGTCACGACGATGAGCGGCGCGGTTTGCGCGACCGCGGCCTTGCGCATCTGCAGCGCGGTGAGCAGGCGGCTGACGCCGATAGAGAAACCGACTGCCGGAGTCTTCTGCCCCGTAAAGCGCGCGACAAGATCGTCGTAGCGACCGCCGCCGCCGACAGAGCCGAATTCGATTGTCTTTCCCTTCTCGTTCTGCACTGGAAACATCAACTGAGCTTCAAACACCGAGCCAGTGTAATAGTCGAGTCCGCGAATAATTGACGGGTCGATCAGAACTTTGGTTTCAGTGTAACCAGCACTCGCAACAAGGTTCCAAATCGTAGCTAGCTCGGCGACTCCCGCTTCGCCGGTCGCGTTGCCTTTAGCTCGAGACTCAAAATTGGCGAGCGTGACGGCGTTGCTTGGCACGCCGCTCATCGAACTCGTGTTGGGTTCGTTCCAGCCCGTAAAGTTCAATAAGTTGTCAATGGCGGCGTTCGATAATCCCGCGCCCTTCGTAAAGTCACCACTCTCATCGGTTCGACCCGGGCCTAGCAGAGCAATCACACCATCGAGTGAGAGACGATCCAACTTGTCTAGCGCCCGCATGACGGCACCGCGGAGTTGGCGATCATCTGGAGAGACACCCGCGGACTCTAAAATTCCATCGAGTAGCTTCCGGCTGTTGAGCTTGATGACGTACTCACCCTGACTGAGTCCCAGCGCCTCCAGAGTGTCGGCGAACATCATCACCATCTCGGCGTCGGCGGCGGGCGATGCGGTGCCGACCGTGTCGGCATCGCACTGGATGAATTCGCGAAAGCGTCCCGGTCCCGGCTTGTCGTTGCGGAACACGGTGCCGATCTGATAGCGGCGGAACGGGCGCGGCAGGAACTGCTGATTCTCGGCGACATAGCGCGCCAGCGGCGCAGTCAGGTCGTAGCGCAGCGAGACCCATTGCTCGTCATCGTCGCGGAACGAAAAAACACCGGCATTCGGCCGGTCGATGTCGGGCAGGAACTTGCCGAGCGCGTCGGTATATTCGAGAAACGGGGTCTCCAGCGCATCGAAGCCGTAGGACTCATAAGTGCGGCGGATGGTGTCCAGCATCGCCCGTTCGGCCGCGAGTTCGCCAGCGGCGCGGTCGCGGAAACCGCGCACCGTCCGTGCCTTGGGCCGGGATTGCTTGCCGTCTGCCATGGAGCACCTTGGAGCCGAGGCGGCCTTGTAGAGGGGGACGGCGTCAATTTCCACCCTCCCCTCCAGCCGGGCGGCCGCCCGGGGGTAAACTATGCTATACGCTGCCGATGGCCGCGCCGGACCTTATCAAAGTCGGGATCGTGTGGCGGGGTGAGTTTGAACCCGATGGCGCGAGGCTGCCGGAAAATTCACGCCTTCGACCTGTGACCGGGGCGCTCGAGGACAGGGGCCTGGCGGTCGAACCGATCGCGTATTGCGAGAGCGCCAGCCAAGCCGTCCGCGAAAAATTACTGTCCTGCGACGGCGCGCTCGTCTGGGTCGATCCGCTCACCGGCGGCAAGGACCGAAACGACCTCGACGCGATCCTAAGAGATGTCGCCGCGCAGGGAATCTGGATCAGCGCGCACCCCGACGTGATCGCGAAAATCGGCACCAAGGAAATTCTTTGGACGACGCGCCAACTGGGATGGGGAACCGAGACGTTTCTCTATCGCAGCTTCGATACGTTCGCGCATGAATTTCCGCCACGTCTTCTCAGATGCGGGTCCCGCGTCGTGAAGCGACAGCGCGGCAACGGCGGGCAAGGCGTGTGGAAGGTCACGCTCGCCGGACAAACGCAATCGCGCGAAGCGATCGGCATGGACAGCCTTGTCGATCTGCAGCAGGCGACGCATCGCGACGGCACGACGTCTCAAATGAAATTGGGAGAGTTCATCGGTCAATACCGCGACCATTTCTCGACGCAAGGCGTCCTGATCGATCAGGCATTTCAGCCGCGTATCGGCGAAGGCATGGTTCGGTGCTATATGAGTGGAACGGAATTGATCGGCTTCGCGCGACAATATCCCAAAGGCGGTTCCGCCGGGATTCGGAACGAGAACACGTTTGGCCTGCCCGCCGAGAAGACGATGCTTGTGGCGGCCGAGCCGCAATTCCAATCCCTGCGCCACAATCTGGAGCGGGAATGGACGCCGCAGATGCTGAAAATTCTTGCGCTCGACCCGGAGGATCTTCCGGCCCTGTGGGATGCGGACTTTCTGTTTGGACCCAGGTTGCCGAACGGCGACGACACGTTTGTCCTTTGCGAGATCAACGCTAGTTGCGTTACGCCGTTTCCACCCTCGGCTCCCGAAAGAATAGCCAACCGGGTCGTCCGCGCTGTCCGTCTGAAGACGGACGCCAACGCATGATTTTCGACTTGCGAATACCAAACAAAACCGAACGGGGAGTAAGCCATGTCCGCTGAGCTTGAACGTCGCGATTTCATCCTCAATTCCGGCCTTGTGATGGGCGCCGCCGCGCTCGGCGCCGCGCTGCCGGGGACTGCACAGGCCGATGTGCCTCCTGCGTCGCCTGTTCCATCCTTCACCTATGAGATCAAACCGCTCCCCATCGATCCGTCGAAGGTGCCGGGGATTTCGGAGAAACTTCTCGTCAGTCATCACGACAACAACTATGCCGGCGCAGTAAAGCGCTTGAACGCCATTACGGCGCAACTCGCTGGACTGGATTGGCCGACGGCGCCTGGCTTTCTGATCAACGGCCTGAAGCGCGAGGAACTCATCGCCGCCAACTCGATGATCCTGCACGAGCATTATTTCAACACACTGGGCGGTGACGGGAAGCCTGGGGGAGCGCTCGCCAAAGCCATCGCGCGCGATTTCGGCAGTGTTGCGCGCTGGCAGGCGGAATTCTCGGCGATGGGCAAGGCCGAGGGCGGCGGATCGGGATGGGTGATCCTGGCCTATTCGCCGCGCGACAAGCGTCTTACGAACTGCTGGGCCGCCGATCACACGACAACGCTTGCCGGCGCGCGGCCCGTACTCGTCTTAGACATGTACGAACACGCCTACCACATGGATTATGGCGCGAAGGCCGCCGCGTATGTCGACGCCTTCATGGCCGGTATTCGCTGGGACACTCCGCAGACATTGTTCGACAAATATCTCAGAGAAAGCTGAGAGCTTTTTTTTTGCAAGGCGCCTGCGAGGTAAATGGAACCCTGGTCTTGAACCGACCACGAGGGCGTTCCAGGTGCCGCCACTCTAGTGGACCGGACCCGCCGGGGATGACGCCGAAACCGGATGCTTCGCCGCGTATAGCGCCTGGGCCTGTTGCAGAGCGTACGCGCGGATCGCCTTCACATCGTCTTCTTTCAGCAGGTCTTTGAACGTGCCCATGCCGGTGTCGGCGAGTGCGCCGTCGAGCAGGATCGCGTCATACTGGCTCCAGATTTCCGGCGCGACCATGCGCAGGTCCGGAACTTCGCCCGACGACGCCATCAGCACGCCGTGACAGACGGCGCAGTTCTGGTGGTACAGATTGAAGCCCTTGGCCGCGAGTGTCGGGTCGACCAACTCGTCCGGCGGTTGCGGAACTGCCGCGGGAAGCTCCGGCGGGATGGCTTGGACTGTGCCCGTTCCACCGATCTTGAACGCGAAGATGCGGCCCTGGTTGTTGCGCCATTTCTGAAGCGCGGTGTTGGGATCGCTCGTCGCGCCAAGCCCGCCCGAACCGCCGAACGCCGCGGCGACTGCGACAT
>CAVUQQ010000004.1:0-1350253 GCA_963743765.1 uncultured Alphaproteobacteria bacterium | reverse complement strand
GCAGCGCGTTCATCATCGCGATCGGCCGCGCGCCCATGGTGAATACGTCGCGCATGATGCCGCCGACGCCGGTGGCCGCGCCCTGATAAGGCTCGATGAAGCTGGGATGATTGTGGCTTTCCATCTTGAAGATGCAGGCGTCGCCGTCGCCGATGTCGATGACGCCGGCATTCTCGCCCGGTCCCTGCAGCACCCAGGGCGCCTTCGTCGGCAGCTTGCGCAAATGAATGCGCGTGGATTTGTAGGAACAGTGCTCGCTCCACATCACGCTGAAGATGCCGAGCTCGACGAAACTCGGCTCGCGATTGAGCAGGCGCTTGATGCGGCCATACTCGTCTTCCGTCAGCCCGTGCTCGGCGACCAGTTCCGGCGTGATCTTGGTCATGACAGGGTTTCGATCAGGCTTTCGAACAGGAAGCGGCCGTCTGTGCCGCCTAGAAGCGGGTCGACGACGCGTTCGGGATGCGGCATCAGGCCCAACACGTTGCGCTTCTCGCTCAGGATACCGGCGATGTTGCGCGACGAACCGTTGGGATTCTGCCCCGGCGCATAGCGGAAGACGACGCGCCCTTCGCCTTCGAGGCGGTTCAGCGTTTCTTCGTCGGCGTAATAGTTGCCGTCGCCATGCGCCACGGGAAACGTCACGCTCTGGCCATTGGCATATTTGCGCGTGAAGACGTTCTGCGTCTCTTCGACGTTCATGGTGACCGGACGGCAGACGAATTTGAGATCGGCATTGCGCATCAACGCGCCGGGAAGGAGGTGGGATTCGGTGAGCACCTGAAAGCCGTTGCAGATGCCGAGCACGACGCCGCCCTTGCCGGCATGCGCCTTCACGGCGCGCATCACGGCGGACTGGCTCGCCATCGCGCCGGAGCGCAGATAATCGCCATAGGAGAACCCGCCGGGCAGCACGACGAGGTCGACGTCCGGCATGTCGCTGTCCTGGTGCCAGACCATGTGCGGTTTCTTGCCGGTCATCTGCTCAAGCGCGACTGCCGCATCGCGGTCGCAATTCGAAGCCGGGAAAACGATTACGGCGGATTTCAAATCTTCGCTCCATCTTTTTTCTGCCTGGACAGCACGCGGGCAACGGCTTCGCGGCTGGCCTTTGCGCCCCAAGCCTGGCCCATTGCGAAGCTCTCTTTGAAAATAGTGGGATTTTCGGAAAGCATTTTTTGCCCAAGCGGTGAGTTGTAGATGTCCGCAAGCTGTCTAAGCTCGTCTGCCGTGAAGTGCTGCGTATAGATGCAGGCTTCCACGCTCACCAGTTCCGGCAAGCTCTTGACCATCTCTTCGCGCAATGCGACCGAAAATGCGTCCACTGCGTCCTTGCTCAAACCGGGATTCGACTTGCGGATCATGTTGATCATTGCCGGCATCATCGTATCGACCGCAAGCATCATATGGTCCGTCGCTTTGGTCGCGGCAAGGATGTCGCGGGCGATCTGAAGCGTCGAATCGGGAATCGGCGTTCCGTCCTTGCTGCACGTCGCCGGTGCGGCGGGAAAGTCGACCGCGGGTGCCGTCGAATCCTGAGCATAAACGGGCCATGCGGCGAGCAGGGCCGTCGCAAACGCCATGACGGTCCGAAACTGCATGACCTCTCCTCAGCTGGCTCGAATTTCGATCTCGTACTTCTCGATTACCGTGTTGGCGAGGAGCTTCTCGCACATGTCTTTCAGCGCCGCGCGGGCCTTGGCTTCGTTGGTCTCGGAGAGTTCCAGGTCGATCACCTTGCCCTGGCGCACCTCGCCGACGGACCCGAAGCCAAGTCCGTTCAGCGCATGTCCGATCGCCTTGCCTTGAGGATCCAGAACGCCGTTCTTCAACGTCACGAATACGCGTGCTTTCATCTGACGAGCTGCGGTCCCTTGCTCTCGCCCTGGATCGACTCCGGCATGATGCCGAGCCGGCGGGCGACTTCCGAATAGGCTTCGACCACGCCGCCGAGATCGCGGCGGAAGCGGTCCTTGTCCATCTTGTCGTTGGTCGTGGTGTCCCAGAGGCGGCAGGAGTCCGGGCTGATCTCGTCGGCCAGCACGATGCGCATATATTCGTTTTCCCAAAGCCGGCCGAACTCGATCTTGAAATCCACGAGCTTGATGCCGACGCCGAGGAACAGGCCGGAAAGGAAATCGTTGATGCGGATGGTGAGGTTGACGATGTCGTCCAGGTCCTGCGGGCTCGCCCAGCCGAAAGCGGTGATGTGCTCTTCGCTGACAAGAGGATCGTGCAGCGCGTCGTTCTTGTAGCAATATTCGATGATCGAGCGCGGCAGGATCGTGCCTTCCTCGATGCCGAGCCGCTTGGACATCGATCCCGCCGCCACGTTGCGCACGATGACTTCTAGCGGAATGATCTCGACTTCCTTGACCAGTTGCTCGCGCATGTTGATGCGCTTGACGAAATGGGTCGGCACGCCGATCGCGCCGAGCTGGGTCATCAGATATTCGCTGATGCGGTTGTTGAGCACGCCCTTGCCGTCGAGCACGGCCTTCTTGGTCGCATCGAACGCGGTGGTGTCGTCCTTGAAATACTGGATCAGCGTGCCGGGCTCCGGCCCCTCATAGAGGATCTTGGCCTTGCCTTCGTAGATCATGCGCCGGCGCTTCATTGTGCTTTCCTCTGCCGCCAAAAACGCGAAAACGGGGACTCGACTTGCGGTCCCCGTCGAAGCGGCAAAATAGCCATGCCGACCGCCTGCGGCAACGTTGCGAAAGCGCACAGCGCCGCCTATCTGTGTGCTGTCCACAAGCTTGCGCTACAATGCGCCCAGGCAAAGCCATCTCGGCAATATAATACAGTTAATTCAAGAGGTTACAGATGAGTGGTTCGTTCGAGGATCGCCGCAAGGGTTTTGAGTCCAAATGGGCTCACGACGCGGACATGCAGTTCAAGATCATGGCCCGCCGAGACAAGCTTCTGGGCCTATGGGCGGCCGGTGAAATGGGCCTTTTGGGCGAGAAGGCCGATGCGTATGCCAAATCGGTGGTTGTCGCCGATCTGGAGGAGCCGGGCGATGAGGACGTGTTCCGCAAGGTGCGCGCCGACCTCGACACGACGAAATATTCCGACCACGCAATTCGCCGCCAAATGGCCGATCTTCTGGAAGTCGCGTCCGAGCAGGTTCAGCAAGAGGTGAAGAAGTAGCTTAGTGCGCCCTGAGCCGGGCGACCGCTTCCGGAAACCGGCGCGACAACGGAACGGCGAGTTCGCCCAGCGCAACCGTATAGTCGCCCGAACCGTCGGGCGACAGACCTGTCATCCGCGCGGCATTGACCAGCCATGAACGGTGCACGCGCACGAAGCCGCGCGGCGTGAACTGCGCTTCGATCTGCGTCAGCGCGCTGCGCATGAGAAGCCGCCTTCCGTCGCGCAGCACGAACTCGACATAGTTACCGGCCGAGCTGACCGCGAGGATGTCGTCGAAGGCGACACGTGTCAGGTGCGCTCCGTCGCGGATGGCGAACATCGCTTCGGATTGGGCTGGTTGCGGCCGCTCGCGCAGCAGCCGCTCCGCCACGAGGAAAACCGAAACGATCAGCGCATAGGCGAAAATGTCCTTGCTGAATTCGTAGAGAAACGCCGGCACCGGCGGGCCGATCGTATAGTGAGCGCCCGCTGCCGCCAGGATGGCAGTGCGCAAAAGTTCGAAGCCGCCGACATGACAAAGGCTGAACAGGGGCGCCGCGACAAGGTGCGCAGCGGCCATCCTCACGCTCAAGCCGCGCGCGGGCGGGAACCAGCGCAGGATTGTCCAGGGAATCCACGCCGCGGCGAGCAGCGTCACGCCGCTCGTCGATTCCCAGATGACGGGTTCAAGTGGATTCACTTGCGGCCGGTCGTGGATGATCGTGATCGCATTGATGATGTCGACAGAACCGACGACCAGCGCGACCGCAAGGAGGCCAAGCAGGAAGACACCCGGCCCGCCGCTCGTCCCGGGGAGCGCGCCGCCCATCCCAAGCCTTTGCCAGACATCACCGTTCAGGTGCAGCGCGCCCCATTTCGCTTTCGATGGCGAGGCGCCTGCCGCAGAGTGGGCCGGGTTGGTTCGCTGTCCTGACATGTCGCGAATATAGGGCTTTGGGTACTGGAGCGGGAGGGTTCGACATGACAAAAGCGTTACTGGCCATAGCCGCTGGACTTCTTATCGCACAGCCAGCCTTCGCAGCCGAACCCGGCTGGCCTGCCTATGGCGGCGATGCCGGTGGACAGCGCTACTCCGCTGCCCGGCAGATCACACCGGCGAATGTCGCAAGTCTGGCCGTCGCCTGGCGCTACTCGACCGGCGACCTGACGACCAAAGCCGGCGTAATGAAGCGCGCCTCGTTCGAGAACACGCCGATCCTTGCCGAAGGGCGGCTCTATGTCTGCTCGCCGTTTAACGAGGTCAGTGCGCTCGATCCGGGCACCGGCCGGCAGCTTTGGCGATTTGATCCCAAGCTCGATACGCGCATCCACTATCCCAACGACTATGTCTGTCGCGGTGTCGCGTTTGCGCGTCATGCAGCGGGCGGCGCGTGCGCGGCGCGTATCTATCTCAACACGGCGGATCGCCGTCTGATTGCACTTGACGCCGCCAGCGGCAAACCCTGCATGGATTTTGGACAGCGTGGGACAGTCACCATCGCGCCGGACGGAATCCCCAAACGGCGCGGCGAGATCCATACGACTTCGGCGCCCGTCGTCACGCATGGTGTCGTCATCGTGGGTTCGTCGATCGAAGACAATCAGAAGGTCGATGAGCTGCGCGGTACGGTGCACGCTTTCGACTGGATAACCGGCGCGAAGAAATGGAGCTTCGATCCGCTTTCGGGCGAACACGCACCGTTCCGCGGCGGCGCGGCCAATGTGTGGGCGCCGATGAGCGTCGATGAGGCGCGCGGCCTTGTCTTCCTGCCGGTCTCAAGCACGAGTCCGGACTACTGGGGTGGCTTTCGCGTGGGGAATGGCAACTACGCGAATTCCATCGTGGCGCTTCGCGTCCAGACCGGAGCGGTCGCCTGGTCGTTCCAGACGACGCATCACGATGTGTGGGACTATGATCTTCCTGCACAGCCGACGCTCGGCATGGTGACATACGACGGCAAAACCGTTCCTGCCGTGCTGCAGCCGACCAAGCAGGGCCTTCTGTTCACTATCGATCGCGATACCGGCGTTCCGATCATTCCGGTGATCGAGCGCAAGGTATCGCAAGGCGGGGCACCGGGCGAAAGGCTTTCGCCAACGCAGCCGATTCCCGTTGCCCCGCCACCTCTCGCGCCGAGCCGTATCAAGCCGGAAGATGCCTATGGCCTGACCTTCTGGGATCGCGGCAAGTGCCGCGACGCGATTGCCGCCGCGCGCAGCGAAGGCCTGTACACGCCACCGGGTTTGAAAGGCACGATCGTCTACCCCTTCACCGGCGGTGGCTCGAACTGGGGCGGCCTTGCCTTCGACGCGGCGCATGACATCGTCTACGTCAACACATCGAACGCGCTGCACCTCGTCACGCTCATCCCGGCCAAGGACTATGCCGCAGTCGAGGAACGTTTCTTCGACAAGGAAGTCTCGCCCAACCAGGGTGCGCCGTACGGCATGAAGCGCGAGACGATCCTGTCGCCAATCGGCATGCCCTGTAATCCGCCGCCATGGGGACAACTGCATGCCATCGACATGCACAGCGGAAAGATTCTGTGGTCGGTGCCGCTGGGCACGACGGAGGATCTGGTTCCGTTCAGCGAGTATATTCTGGGGGCGAGTGGCACACCCAATCTCGGCGGACCCATCGTGACGGCGGGCGGTGTTGTCTTCATCGGCGCCGCGATGGACGACTATCTGCGCGCTTTCGATGCGAAGACCGGCGCGGAACTTTGGAAGGGCCGCTTGCCGGCGGGCGGACAGGCGACGCCGATGACTTATGTCTGGAAAGGCAGGCAATATGTCGTTATCGCGGCCGGCGGCCATTCCAAACTGGGCACGAAGCGTGGCGACACGGTGATGGCGTACGCGCTGCCGAATTGACTTCCCTCGCGGCAGGCGGGGGATATGATCCGCTCTGCATTCAGGGGCAAGCTGATGGCATCCGCACTCGACGACGCGCTCGTCTCTAACGTCACCTACGGCGACGACAAGGAAATTCATCGTCTCCTGACCGATCTGCGCGCGAACGATCCGGTGCACTGGACCGAACCGGACGGCTTTCGCCCCTTCTGGTCGATCGCAAAATATGCGGACATTCTGGAGATCGAAAAGCTCAACGATCAGTTCCTGAACGAGCCGCGTTCGGTGCTGATGAACAAACAGGCCGAGCATGATCTCGCCGCCATGTGGGGCGGGCCCGACCCGAAGACCGGACGCGTTTCACCCTTGCGCACGCTGATCGACATGGACGGCGCCGATCACCGCGCCTATCGCGGACTCACGCAGCCCTGGTTCATGCCGGCGAACTTGAAGAAACTCGAACCGCGCATGGCGGAACTCGCCAGGCGTTATGTGGACAAGATGCAGGCGATGGGGCCGGAGTGCGACTTCACGAAGGACATCGCGGTGTATTATCCGCTGCATGTCATCATGTCGATCATGGGCGTGCCGGAGAGCGACGAACCGCGCATGCTCAAGCTGACGCAGGAGCTGTTCGGCGGCGGCGATCCCGACATGCAGCGCAAGGAACGCGATCCGAATACCAACGTCATCGCCGACTTCTTCATGTACTTCAACAAGGTGACGGAAGAACGCCGCGCCCATCCGGGCGACGACCTCGCCACCGTGATCGCCAACGGCAAGGTCAATGGCTGCCCGCTCGGGCCGGTCGAAACCGCGTCCTACTACATCATCGTGGCCACGGCCGGCCACGACACGACGAGTTCGTCGATCGCCGGCGGCCTGCGCGCGCTCATAGAAAATCCGGATCAGTTGAAAAAGCTGAAGGAAAATCCCGAGCTGCTGAACAATGCCGTCGACGAAATCATCCGCTGGGTTACGCCGGTGCAGCACTTCATGCGCACCGCCACGGAGGACTACACCCTGCGCGGCCGCAGAATCGAGAAGGGCCAGGCCGTGCAACTGCTCTACATTTCCGGCAACCGGGACGAGGAAATCTGGCCCGATCCGTTCAAGTTCGATATCAGCCGCGGGAACAACCGCCATGTCGCCTTCGGCTATGGCGCACATGTTTGCTTAGGCCAGCATTTGGCGAAGATGGAGATCCGCGCCTTCTTCAAGGAACTGCTCGGGCGGCTCGACTCCATCGAGATGACGGGACCTTCGAAGCGCGTGCAGTCCACATTTGTCAGCGGCCTCAAGACCCTGCCGGTGCGCTACAAGTTGCGAACGGCGGCTTAGCACTCGCAGCTCATGACAAAAAAGTTCAACCTATGTCCATAACGCTCATCGGCCTTGCCGCCGCGTTCTGCACCACGGTCGCGTTCCTGCCGCAGGTGATCCAGACCTGGCGTACACGCTCGACCAAGGACATCTCTCTCGCGATGTTCCTCGTTTTCACGACGGGGATTTTCCTCTGGCTCGTCTATGGCGTGATCATCCATGACGCGCCGCTGATCGCGGCAAACGGGATTACCTTCGTGCTCTCCGGCACGATTCTCTATTTCAAGCTGCGTCACGGCTAGCGTGGACGTTTCATCTCGAACACGGCGTCGGCGCGCAGCTCGGCATAGTCGCCCATCCGCCCCAGGCGCGTGATGGGGTGCGCGGAGGCAGGCTGGTAGACACCGTCTTCGATCAGATATTTTTCGATGTGGACCGCGACGACTTCGCCGAACACGACATACGAATCGATCTTGCGCCCGTCCGCAGCCTGCAGCTGAACAATCTGCGAGACACGGCATTCGAAATTGACCGGACTTTCCAGGATACGCGGCGGCTTCACGATGCGGCTGGGCGCCGGCGTCAACTTGCCGAGTTCGAATTCGTCGACGTCGTGCGGCACCGTTGCCGACGTTGCATTCATGGCCTCCGCGAGTTTGCGCGTCGCCAGATTCCACACGAATTCGCCCGTCGCTTCCGCATTGGCGAGACTGTCTTTGCGTCCGATGCTGGAAAAGCCGATGATCGGCGGAACATAATTGAAACCGTTGAAGAAACTGTAGGGCGCAAGGTTGCGGCGGCCCGCAGCATCCACGGTCGAAACCCAGCCGATCGGGCGCGGCGCGACGATCGCGTTGAACGGATCGTGCTTTAGGCCATGGCCGTGCGACGGCTCGTAGAAGTGCGCGGCGTCGCTCGCCATCTCAACCAAAGACGCGCTTGAAGATCGTGTCGACGTGCCTGGTGTGATAGTCGAGGTCGAACATCTCTTCGAGCGATTTTGCCGGTACCGCGCGCGAAACATCGGGATCTGCCTTGAGCAGTTCGAGCAGCGTGCCTTCGCCGTTCCAGGCGCGCATCGCGTTCTTCTGCACCAGCTTGTACGCCGCCTCGCGCTCGATCCCCGCCTGTGTCAGCGCCAACAGCGCGCGCTGGCTGTGGATGATGCCGTGCGTGCTCTCCAGATTGGCCTTCATGCGGTCGGCTCGGATGATGAGCTTGTCGATCACGCCGGCCGCGCGTACCAGCGCAAAGTCGAGCGTGATGGTCGCGTCCGGCCCGATAAAACGCTCGACGGAGGAATGAGAGATATCGCGCTCATGCCACAGCGCCACATTCTCCATCGCCGGCATGACATAGGCGCGCACCATGCGCGCAAGGCCGGTAAGGTTTTCGGTCAGCACCGGATTGCGCTTGTGCGGCATCGCCGAAGAACCCTTCTGCCCTTCGGCGAAGAACTCCTGCGCTTCCAGAACTTCGGTGCGCTGCAGATGGCGCACTTCCGTCGCCAGCCGCTCTATCGAACTTGCGACGACGCCGAGCGTTGCGAAATAGGCGGCGTGCCGGTCGCGCGGAATGACCTGCGTCGAAACCGGCTCGACCTTTAGGCCGAGCTTGGCGGCGACATGCGCTTCGACCCTTGGATCGACATTGGCGAACGTGCCCATCGCGCCGGAAATCGCGCAAGTCGCGATCTCCTGGCGCGCCGTGAGTAGACGCGCGCGGGCGCGCTGGAACTCGGCATGGAAACCGGCAAGCTTCAAACCGAAAGTGGTCGGCTCGCCGTGGATGCCGTGGCTGCGTCCGATGGTGACTGTGTACTTGTGCTCGAGAGCGCGCTTCTTCAGCGCCGCGAGAAGCAGATCGACGTCGGCCACAAGGATGTCGGTGGCGCGCGCGAGTTGGATGGAAAGCGTGGTGTCGAGCACGTCCGACGACGTCATGCCCTGATGCACAAAGCGCGCTTCGGGGCCGACGATCTCAGCCAGATGGGTCAGAAACGCGATGGTCTCGTGCCGTGTTTCCTTCTCGATTTCCTCGATGCGGGCGACGTTGAATTTCGCGTCGCGGCCCTTTTCCCACACCTTGGCCGCGGCATCTTTCGGAATGACGCCGATCTCGGCCAGCGCATCGGCCGCGTGCGCCTCGATCTCGAAATGGATGCGGAATTTGGTTTCGTCCGACCAGATCGAAACCATCTCGGGACGGGCGTAGCGCGGGATCATGAAAGGGAACCGGATTGTTACCCCGCCTTATAGGGCGGCGAGGCGGCAAAAGCCATTATCCGGAGCTTTCTGTCACAGCATTTTCCGCAAGCGGAGCCTGCGAAATGTCCGGCGTTGAAGGTGCCGCGTCCTGCAGAAGTTGCTGAAGGCCGGCTGGCTGTTCTTGGGCAAGTGGCGGTTCGGCCGCCACCTTCCTGCACGGTGCGGCAGCGGCCAGAAGCCGTTTTGTTTGCGCGTCTTTCGGCGCACGCAGGATGTCCGCAATCGGGCCGCGCTCGACCAGCTTTCCGTCCTTGAAGATCATGGCGTCGTCAGTGAGAGCCTGAGCCACGCGCATGTCGGCGGTGATCACGAGGAATGCCGGCCCTTCCTGCATCCGAAGGTCCTTGAGAAGTTCGATCATGATGGACTGGGCAAAGGCGTCGAGCCCGCGCAAAGGTTCGTCGATCACGGCCAGGAACGGCGCGCTGACGATGGCGCGCGCCACCTGCAGCCTGCGCTTGTCGAAGGCAGAAAGAGTGGCGACGCCGGTGCGTCCGTCGTAGGAGGCAAGTCCAACACGCTTGAGCGCGGTCTCGCGATGGCCTGCGATCATGTCGCGTGACAAACGCAGATGGGCGCGCAGCGGTTCATCAACCGTATCCCACAGCGTCATGCGTGGATCGAGCGCAGTGTCCGCGCCGGTGATGAAGGCGATGCGCCGGCGCAGGCGCGAGGTCATCTCGGCCGATAGAATGCTGATATCGACCTGGTCGAGCACGACGCGACCGTTCGCAAATCGGTCGAGGCCGAGCATGGCGCGCACCAGCGCCCGGCGGCCCGATCCTTCCTCGCCCACGAAGGCGAGCGCTGCACCGCGCCGCAGCTCGAACGTGATGCCGTCGCGCGACAACGTGTTTCTTCGTCTGCGCTTGCCAAGGTCAAGACCTTGAACCTGCAGCAGCGGTTCGCCGCGTGCACCGTTGCGTGCGGGCGTTGCGGCGGCCAGTCGCGGCAACGCCTTGAACAGGGTCTGGGTGTAGGCGTGGCTTTGTCCGGCCGCGAGTTTGTCGAAATCGCCTTCCTCGATCACCTTGCCACGGCGCAGAACGATCATGCGGCCGCGAAGATGGGCAGCGGTTTGCAGTCCCTGGGCGGTATAGATCAACGCAAATCCTTGACGCTTCTGCTCTTCGATCAGGCCGCCGGCCAGCGCGTCGATGTCTGTCGGGGTCAGTCCGGCGAAGGCGTGATCGGCAATCAGCAGGTCCGGCGTCTGCGCCATTGCGGCCGCCAACAACGCCCAGGCAAGCTCGACATCGCTCAGCTGACGCGGCTTGCGCTCCAGCGAAGGAAACGGCGGCGCCTGCGGAAAACGTTCCAGCGCGATGCGCAATTCCTCGCGTCCGTTGCTGCCCGGCCCGTCCTGCCTGCGCGCGACAATGCGCACAAGCTGCGAAACCGTGCTGACGCAGGGATTGAGCGGAGCGACGCGGGGCCCGCTGAGATAGGCGATGCGGATGGAGGGCTTGCCGCGCCGATTCACCGGCCGCGATTCACCGCCGCCATACTGGATGGCGCCAAGGGCCACGTCGCTCCGCTCGAGGAAGTTTCCGATCACGCGCAACAGCGCGTCCTTGCCGCTGCCGGGTTCGCCCAATACGACCAGCGTCTCGCCCATATCGAGCACAAGTGAAAGACCATCGAGCTCTACCTTGTTCCGCTGGCTGACACTGAGCTCCTTGATTTCCAGGATGCTGCGTGGGCCCGTCATGGCCGCTCGCCTTCATCGAGCCCCGCGGCGAGTCGGGCGAAGAGGACCAGCACCATCAACGCCAGTCCCGGAAAGGCAGCGGTCCACCACGCGTGCAGATAGTAGGGTTTGGACGCAGCGATCATGAGGCCGAGATCGCGATGTGGAGGCTCGGCGGAAAAGCCCAGAAAACTCACCGTCGACAATATGATCACAACCGCCGCCAGCGCACGCGATGCACTGGACGCGAACATGTCGCTGAATTCATAGACGAGGTCGCGGCGCAGCAGTGTTGCCGGCGAAATGCCGGTGGCCCGCGCATATTCCGAATGTATCGAACGTGCGTGCAGGTTGGCGCGATCGAAGGCGCGGACAAAAGCCAGCGGGGCTGCGGAGAGCCCGGCGGCGACGCTCGCCCAACCGCGCGCCGTCAGCCCGATGGCGAGAATGGCCAGCAACAAAGCAGGCAACGCTGCGGGAATAGCGATGATCCAGCGCAGCGTCATGGAGAACGCTTTGGGCAGATGTGCGGCGGCGAAGCCGGACAGCGCGCCGCAGACGAGCGCCATCAGCGCTGCGGGTAGCGCAGAGCGCACGCTCATGCTCAGCCCATGCAGCGTTTCGCTCAGCAAGTCGCGGCCGAGAACATCGGTACCGAATTGGAACTGCGTCGAAGGCGGCGCCAGAAGCGGGCCGATGCCGGTCGCACCGGCGGGCGCGCTGGCGAGAAAGTCCGAAAGGCTGACGGCAACTGCAATCAGGCCAAGTCCGACCCAGCCGAGAACACGCAGCGCCATGCGAAGCGATTGAGCATTCGCCGACGCGCTCGTCGCATCCGCGGCGCTCATGTCGATGTCCCCGCATCGGTCATCGGCCGTGCCGCGCATCGGCCCAGAAAGTCGGCCGTCAAAGTCAGACTCGCAAAGACGAAGAGGATCGCGCCCGCCGCACTCCAATCGTGCAGTGCCACCGACTTGACGAAAAAATCCGCGGCGCCCGGGCAGGAGAACACCCATTCGGCCACGGCCGACGCCGACAGCAGCGCCAACATCACATCGCCCAGATGGGAGAGCAGCCCGGCGAAGACCTGCGGCACGACGTAAAGGCCTTCGACCTCCCAGCGCGAAAGGCCCATGCGCTGAAGATAAGTACGCCAGGATTCCCGCGCGGCTTCGGCTGCTGCGCGGCGCAGCGCCAACTGCACCGCGGCGGCGCCGGCCAGGCCCACCGTCAGTGCGGGTAGGAAAGTCGCAGACGCATGCGGCGCAGTCTGCGGCAGGATTTTCAGCCCGAACCCGACCCCGTCATCGATCGGCGCCGGCCAATGCGGCGGATTGGCGGACAGATACGCCAGCGCTAAACCGGCACAAAAGACCGGCGCGGCGGCAACAATCTGGATGAGCGGCGCGGCAGCCCTTCGCACCGGGCCGGCGCCGAAGAGGAATCCGATTGGAATCCCGATCAACGCCGCTGCGGCCATCCCTTCCAGCACCAATCCCAAAGTCAGAGGCAGCCGTGCGGCAAGTTCGCCGGCGATGGGCAGGCCGGTAATCGAGCTCAGGCCAAACTGCAAATGCGCGGATCTGTTCAGCCGCAAGCCCCAGGCCAGGAAGAATGGCAATACGCCGTCACCTGCGTGTGGCACGGACAAGGTTGCGATGGCGGACGACATCAGGGCCGCACCGAAGAGGCTCAACAGCAACCGGCCTGCTTCGTTCAGGACGAAACGCAGCATGAAAAATCTCGAGTTCGGCGAACTATATCAGCGTCGCCGGAACTGCGGAGAAATTGATCACGTAAAACTAAAGCAAGCCTAACGACTTGAAGCTGGCGTGACCGCTGCGGCCGACGACGAGGTGATCGTGTACGGCGATATTCAAAGCTTTGGCCGCCGTTGCCACATCGCGCGTCATTTCGATGTCTGCACGGCTCGGCGTCGGATCGCCGCTGGGATGATTGTGTACAAGGATCACCGCCGAGGCTCCCAGTTCCAGCGCGCGCTTGACGATCTCGCGCGGATAGACGGGCGTGTGGTCGATGGTGCCGCGCGCCTGCACCTCATCGGCGATAAGCACGTTCTTGCGGTCGAGGAAGAGGATGCGAAATTCTTCCTGCGGGCTGCGCGCCATGGCGGCGGTGCAATAGTCGATCAAGGCGGCCCAGGAACTGAGCGCCGGCTTGTTGAGCAATTGTGTCTTGGAGAGGCGAAGCGCGGCGGCCTCTATGATCTTCAGTTGCGTCGCCACCGATTCACCGATGCCAGGCGCTTCCATCAGGCGCGCATGCGGCGCGGCGATGGCTTCGGCGAAGCTGCCGAATTGCGCAATCAGTTGCTTGGCCAGCGGTTTTACGTCCCGCCGCGGGATGGCCGCGAAAAGGACGAGTTCCATCAGCTCGTAGTCGGGCATTGCGGCCGCGCCGCCTTCGAGAAAGCGCTCACGCAGGCGCTCGCGATGGCCGACGAGCTGTGCGTCCGCGGTGAAGTCGCGGCTCGAATCGGCAAGTTCGGAAGGCTTAGATGTAGGGAGGCTTATCCCAGCCTTTGGGCGAGCGCGTGAAGATTTCGACGCCATTCTCAGTCACACCCACGGAGTGTTCGAATTGGGCGGAAAGCGAACGGTCGCGTGTCACCGCCGTCCAGCCGTCGTTCAAAACCTTTACGCCATAGCCGCCGAGATTGATCATCGGTTCGACGGTAAAGAACATGCCGGGCTTCAGGGCGATGCCGTGGCCCGGCTTTCCATAATGTACGACATTGGGCAGCGCATGGAAGATGCGGCCCAATCCGTGACCGCAAAAATCGCGCACCACGGCACAACGCTCTTCGCCTTCGGCATAGGATTGGATGGCATGGCCGATGTCGCCTGTCGTTGCGCCGGGCTTCACGACGGCGATGCCGCGCATCATGGATTCGTAGGTGATGTCGACAAGCCGCTTGGCTTTCAGCTTCACATCGCCGACCAGATACATGCGGCTGGTGTCGCCATGCCAGCCGTCGACGATCACGGTCACATCGATGTTGACGATATCGCCGTCACGCAACGGCTTGTCGCTCGGGATGCCGTGGCAGACCACGTGATTGATCGAGGTGCAGACCGTGTGGCGATAGCCGCGATAGCCGAGGCAGGCCGGAATACCGCCATGCGCGGTCGTGTAGTCGAAGGCGAGTTTGTCGAGATATTCGGTGGTGACGCCGGGCTTCACTTCGGGCACCAGCAGGTCCAGCACTTCGGCGGCCAAGCGGCCGGCGCGGCGCATACCCTCGAAATCGGCCGGATTGTGCACCGTCACCGCGAAATGGGCGCGGCGGGTCGCTTCGAACATATCGACATCGGGCATGACGGTCATGCGAGGCTACTCTTGGTAAGGGGCCGCTTGATGTCGGCGTAAACCCCGTGTTTTCTAGGCCAACGATCTTGCCAGTTCCTTACACCCTGGCCGCCGTGAGGTGAAGGGTAACAGCGTCAAAGGCTCCAAGGTGGCCTGTTCAAACGAAGAAATCCTGCGTGAGACGAATTCGATGAGCCAGACCGAACGCGTGACCGCCGCCATCCTTGTGATCGGGGATGAGATCCTGTCCGGGCGGACCCAGGATACGAATACCGCCTACATCGCGAAGTTTCTCGGCGCGCTTGGCATCGATCTGTGCGAAGCACGCGTCGTGCCGGACGCGCAGGAAGAGATCGTAACCGCGCTCAACGCGCTGCGCGCCCGCTACACCTATGTCTTCACGACGGGCGGCATCGGGCCGACCCATGACGACATCACATTTGATGCGGTCGCGGTCGCGTTCGGCGTCGGCATCGACTATCACCCCGAGGCGATGGCGATGATGGCCGCGCGCTACAAGCCGGGCGAGTTCAACGAGGCACGCAAGCGCATGGCGCGCATTCCGCTTACCGCCGAACTGGTGCGCAATTCGGTATCGACCGCGCCCGGCGTGCACATCGGAAACGTGTTCGTGATGGCGGGCGTGCCGATGATCATGCGCGCCATGATGGACGCGATCGAACCGCGCCTGAAGCGCGGCGCCATCGTCCATGCCGCAACCGTCCAGGCCAAAGTGCCGGAAGGGCGGATCGCCGAAGGGCTGGAGAAAATCCAGCGCCTGCACAAGGACATCGCGATCGGAAGCTATCCCTTCTATCGCGAAGACGGGGCCGGCGTTCAGCTTGTCGCCCGTGGACGCAACAAAGACGAAGTCGAGACCGCAGCCGGTGAAATCGAAGCGTTGCTGCGTGAACTGGGCGTCGAGCCGGCGCGGGTCAGCGCCTGAAATCTGCGATTCGGTGTCAGACGGGCTCAGGGGCTGACAATGGCCTCTGGCTTGTGTAGGGTTTTGTCCTGAATTGAGACAGACGCCGCAATGTACGGCGCGCTGCGGTCGGGGACGGAAATCAGTGGAAAGTGGGCTCCTGGGCCCTTTTGAAAGGAATTGGACCCGCGCGAGGGTCCTTGTTTGGTCGACGTTTGTGACATCTGGGAGTATCAAAAGTGACGATGAAACGGGTCCTTGCGGCGGCGATTGGTGGCGTAGTGGTGGCGGTTGCGGGCGTTGCCGTGGCGGCCAACTTCACCTCTTCCAAACAAGCTGACTTTTTCGCGCCCGGCAGGCACCAGTTCTATGTCTGGTGCGCGGGTGGAACGGACTACATGGCTGCGGCAAGCGGCGCGTCGGCCGAGGACGCGCAGATGCGCCTCTACAACGAGACCAAGCACGCCGGTAAGACCAATTGCTGGCCCGTCTGGCAGGGCCGGATTTCGGGCTGAGTTGTATCCCGGACAGGACATCACGGCGGTCGCTTGGCCGCCGTTTTTGTTTTGAGGCGAACCCCCGCTTGACTTGGCGCGCTTCGCGGTAAGTATGCGTCGACGGCGGAAATGGAGACTGCGACGTGAAATTCAAATACGGAATCGACTACCGCTATCTGCCCAAGGGCGGCACCACGCCGGTAGACAACACGCAGCCGGTGGACGTGGAGGTCGACTACGAGCAGTTTGCGCTCATCCCCAATGTCGGCGATTTTGTCGACATTCCTGGCGACGATCCTGGCATGCGCAACGTGCCGCTGAAGGGGCGGGTGCGCTCGCGCTTGTTCAAATACGTGATGAATTATTGCTACATCACGATCATCGTCGAGGACTCGGACGACGACTGGTCCAAGCTCCGCGCCAAAGCGGCCGACAACTAAAGGCCCAGCTGTTTCTGTTCCGCGTTTAGAGCCGCGATCTGATCGGATTGTGCAGACAACGCCTTGCGCGCATCCGACAGCGCCGCGCGTGCCTTGTCCTTGTCGCCGAGAACGGCGTAGGCGCGTATCAGTCTCTGCCAGCCCGCACCGTCGTCGGGATGCGCTTTCAGACGCGCCGCAAGTCCCGCCACCATGGCCGAAATGTCCGGCGCGCCGCCACCGCTGCGGGCGGTGAGCGCCGCCATGCGATCGATGAGGTCCTGATGCACCGCAGAGTCTGCCGGCACCTCAGCCAACAGGTTTTGCCAAAGTGCGAGCGCCTTGTTCGCATCGCCCCGCGCCGCGGCAGCCAGACCAAGATAGTAGCGCGCTGCCTTGTCCTTCGGATCGCCGGCCAGGGCTTGCGTGAAAGCCGCCTCTGCTTCGGGCGTGACGGCGCCCGAAGCCTCCTGCGTCAGGGATTCGCCATAGGCCGAGAAGAGGAAGGACTGGACGTGACCGAACGCCTGTTCCGCAGTGATGGCGCGCGAGAAGGCCTTGGCGGCATCGCTCGGATCGCCCGCAGTCAGGTATGCACGGCCAAGAATGGCCCAGCCGCGCGGGTCTTCAGGGCGGCTGCGCACGACCGTCGCCAGGCGGCCGATCAGCGCGTTGAGATCGTGGGCCTTGTCGCCTTCCAGCGTGCGCGTGGCGAGAAAAGGATGGCCAAGCTGCAGATACAGTGCACCGCCGACGCCCAGAATGAACAGCGCCGCGGCCGCGGCCAGAACATAGCGGCCGCGATCGTTCTGCCGGCGCAGAACGGGCCATGCGACGAAACCGCAGGCCAGCAACGCGACGAGCGCAAGAATGACATAGGTCAGAACAATCATGCGCCCTCCGGCGGTTTACGTCGGTATTTGCCCTTGGCAAGAGCAACGATCATGCCGCGTATCGTGCGCACTTCCTGGTCGGTGAGGTTGGCGCGATTGAGGAGTGCTCGCATATGGCGGATCATCGGCGTCTCCTTGCTTGGCGGATACAGAAAGCCTGACGCGAGAAGCTCCCTTTCCAGATGCTCGAACAGCTGGAACATTTCCTCGCGCGTCGCCTTCTTTGCGATGGGACCGTGGTCGATGCGTATCGCAGGCGTGCTGTCGGCGGCGCAGAACCATTCGTAGCAGAGCAGCATCACCGACTGGGCAAGGTTGAGCGAGGAAAATTCCGCTGTCGGAATCGTCACGATCGCACTCGCCAGCGACAATTCCTCATTGTCGAGGCCAGAGCGTTCGCCGCCGAACAGCAGTCCGCAACGAATGCCCTTTGCAACGGCAGCCCGCAGCTGGCGGGCGGCTTCAGGGGGCGTTACCACCGGCTTGGCGACGCCGCGCTCGCGGGCGGTGGCAGCAAAGACGAGTTGCAGATCGCCAAGCGCCGCCGGCGCATCGTCATAGATCCGGACGGTCTCAAGCAGATCGGCGGCCCCGGCCGCCATGTGAACTGCCTTTTCGTTCGGCCAGCCATCGCGCGGCGCGATGAGGCGAAGGTCAGACAGTCCGAAATTCTTCATCGCCCGCGCGGCTGCGCCGATATTCTCGCCCAACTGGGGCCGGGACAGGATGATGGCGGGGGCGGTCATTTGTGGCTTTGACGGGTTTGCGACACCTCGCTATAGCCTGCGCCAGCCAATTTCCAGAGGCCCATTTTCCAAGGACAAGACATGGACAAGATCAAAGTCGCCAACCCGGTCGTCGAGCTCGACGGCGACGAGATGACCCGCATCATCTGGGCGCTCATCCGCAACAAGCTGATCCTGCCCTATCTGGACATCAAACTGGAATATTACGACCTCGGGATCGAGCATCGCGACGCTACGGACGACCAGGTGACAATCGACGCCGCCGAGGCGATCAAGAAGTACGGCGTCGGCGTCAAATGCGCCACGATCACGCCGGACGAAGCCCGTGTCGAGGAATTCAAGCTCAAGAAGATGTGGAAGTCGCCCAATGGCACGATCCGCAACATCCTGGGCGGGGTCATCTTCCGCGAGCCGATCATCTGCAAGAACGTGCCGCGCCTGGTGCCCGGCTGGACCCAGCCGATCGTCGTCGGCCGTCATGCCTATGGCGACCAGTATCGCGCCACCGACTTCCGCTTCCCCGGCAAGGGCAAGCTCACCATCAAGTTCGTCGGCGAAGACGGCAAGGTGATCGAACACGAAGTGTTCGACGCGCCGGGTTCGGGTGTCGCGATGGCGATGTACAATCTCGATGAGTCCATCCGCGATTTCGCGCGCGCGTCGCTCAACTACGGCATCCTGCGCAAGTATCCCGTTTATCTGTCGACCAAGAACACGATCCTCAAAGCCTATGACGGCCGTTTCAAGGACATCTTCCAGGAAATCTACGAGGCGGAGTTCGCCGCCAAGTTCAAGGAACTCGGCATCACCTACGAGCATCGCCTGATCGACGACATGGTGGCGAGCGCGCTCAAGTGGAGCGGCGGCTATGTCTGGGCCTGCAAGAACTATGACGGCGACGTGCAGTCCGACACGGTGGCGCAGGGCTTCGGTTCGCTAGGCCTGATGACGTCGGTGCTCCTGTCGCCCGACGGCAAGACCGTCGAAGCCGAAGCCGCGCACGGCACCGTGACGCGCCACTATCGCGAGCATCAGAAGGGCAAGGCGACGTCGACCAACTCCATCGCCTCCATCTTCGCATGGACGCGCGGCCTGGCGCACCGCGCCATGCTCGACGGCAATGCGAAGCTCGACAAGTTCGCGCACACGCTGGAGAAAGTCTGCGTCGACACCGTCGAGGCCGGCTTCATGACCAAGGATCTGGCGCTGCTCATCGGTCCAGACCAGAAGTGGCTGACGACCGAAGGGTTCCTCGACAAGGTCGATGAGAATCTGAAGAAGGCGATGGGCTAGAATCCACGCAAGGGACGGGTGCCTTTCTGCGCAGCTTGGAAAGGATCCATCACGCCTTCGATGCAAGGCACGACTGGTGCATGGCGGGCGCATGACCAAGGTATGGAACGCTACCGCGACGCATGTCGAAAACGTCAAAACGCCCGCCATGTTCCGATGCACGCAAATGTTGCTCTGTCCGTGTTGATTTACGAGCATTCACGAAATTGTGTTCTTGATTTGTTCTCATAAAGGCCGTAATCTGCCCGGCCAAACTGGGGAGCAAGAATATGATCGGGTATGTGACGATCGGCGCCAAGGACAGCGAGGTGTCGGGCAAGTTCTACGATGCGGTGTTCGGCGCCTTCGGGCATGAACGCAAATTCGCCGATGGCGGCTGGATCGGCTACGGGCCGAAAGGCAAGGACGAGCACAGCGTGTTTGTCTGTCCGCCCTTCGACAAGCAGCCGGCCACATCCGGCAACGGCATGATGATCGCGTTCAAGGCGACGAACGCGGACGAGGTGAAAGCCGCCCATGCGGCGGGCCTCAAGAGTGGCGGCAGCGACGAAGGCGCGCCGGGCTATCGTCCGCCCGAAAAACAGAGCTGGTATGGCGCCTATTTGCGCGATCCGACGGGCAACAAGATCTGCGTCTTCTTCACGCCGTGACGAAACATCACCTGCGGGGGTGCATCAGAGCGGGACTTTCGCCGCAACCTGATGCGCTTCTCGCAGGTCCTCGGGCGAAAGCGTGCCCACCGCGCCCTTGGACTGCTCCGCGCCGAGCAGCATCATCTGTTGCTTGAGTCCGGGGCGCTTGCGCAACAGCCCTTCGAAATCGTGCGCCGACAGCGACAACAGGCGAGAAGACGTTACGGCGATGATCGTCGCCTCGCGCATCGTCTCATGCAGCAGCGCGAGCTCGCCGAAAAAATCGCCGGTGGAAAATCGCATCTTGCGGCCGGGCATCTGCACCTCGATTTCCCCGGCCACCACGAAATACATCGCCGCCGCATGTTCGCCTGGACCGGAAATGATCTCGCCCGCGCTGACGGCCTGGGCGCGCAGCATGTCCATCATCTCGCCGACGGTCTGGGCATCGAAGCCCTTGAACAAAGGCACGCGCGCCAGCATGCCGAAGGTCACGACAAAGTCGCGGCGATGGATCGAGTTGGCGAAACCCGTCGCGACGATGCCGACCGGCAACGCCGCAAGGCCAAGGCCGATGATCATGGTGATGCCGGCGACGATACGCCCGATCCCCGTATGCGGAATCGCATCGCCATAGCCGACCGTGGTGAGTGTCGAGACCGCCCACCACATCGCGCTCGGAATCGTGCCGAAGACCTTGGGCTGCAAAGCGCCTTCCGCCGCGTGCATGGTCGCGGCGGCAAGCAGCATGGCGCAGAGAAAGAGCAGCAAACAGCCATAGAGCGCGCGACGTTCTTCGACGATGACGCGCGCCAATGCCGACAACGCCGGCGAATAGCGCGCGATCTTGAGCAGACGCAAAAGCCGCACGAGCCGCAAAACCCGCAGATCGATAAAGGGAACGAAGGGTGCGACAAGTGCAGGCGCGATTGCGAGGAAGTCGATCACCATCAGCGCGCGGGTGGCGAAGTACAACCGTCCGCCGACCGGCCCTCGATCCCCGACAGACGGGTCCTCCGGCGCCGTCCACAGCCGCAGGAAATATTCGAGAGCAAATACGGCAATCGAAACGAATTCGAATATGAGGAGAGGTCCATCATATTCGAGCTCGATGCGTGGAATGCTCTGCAGCGTATAGGCGACGACGTTCAAGCCGATCAGCGCCACAAGGACGGCTTCGACCGCAATGCCGGCGGGTCCGCCCATGCGCCCGCCTTCCAGCGCAAGATAAACGCGGCGTCGCAGGCCTTCTTCGGCTGCGTCCTGCATGTTCACGCCGCCGGCGCCAGCGCCGCGAGCCGCTTCTCGATCGCGGCTATCGCGTCTGCCGCCTTCGTGCCGTCGGGACCGCCGGCCTGCGCCATGTCGGGCCGCCCGCCGCCGCCCTTGCCGCCAAGCGCTTCCGAGCCGAGCCGCACCAGATCGACGGCGCTGATGCGCGCCGTCAAATCGTCCGTCACGCCGACGACGAGCGATGCCTTGCCATCCGCCACGGCGACAAACGCAACGACGCCGGAACCGACCTTGGACTTGGCATCGTCCGCAAGTCCTTTGAGGTCCTTCGCGCTCACGCCTTCGACGACGCGCAGGATCGCCTTGATACCGGCGATTTCCTTGGCGCCGTCGGCTTCGCCCGACTTCACGGGACCGGCCAGCGCCAGCGCCTTCTTGGCTTCGGCAAGTTCGCGCTCAAGACGGCGGCGTTCGTCGGAAAGCTGCGCGACGCGCGCGGGAAGTTCTGCCGGGTTCGTCTTCAAGGCCGCAGCCGCTTCGCGGGCGATCTCCGCCTGGCCCGAAAGATATTTGCGCGCGCCCTCGCTGGTCAACGCTTCGATGCGGCGCACACCGGCCGCCGACCGCGCTCTCCGACAGGATGGTGAAGAGCCCGATGTCGCCCAGGCGGTGCACATGCGTGCCGCCGCATAGTTCGACCGAATAGGGCTTCGCTTCGTTCAGGTCGTCGCCCATGCTCAGCACGCGCACTTCGTCGCCATACTTCTCGCCGAACAAGGCCTCGGCGCCGGCGGCCACCGCCTGATCGGTCGGCATCGACGCGTGTCGAGGTATCGGAGTTCTGGCGGATTACGGCATTGACCATCTGTTCAATGCGTTCGAGTTCGTCGTGCGTGACCGGTTTGGGATGGCTGAAATCGAATCGCAACCGTTCGGGCGAAACCAGCGAACCTTTCTGCGACACATGCGAGCCGAGCACGCGCTTCAGCGCGGCATGCAGAAGATGCGTCGCCGAATGATTGGCGCGCGTGGCGCGGCGCTTCTCGGAATCGACAGTGAAATCGACGGCATCGTCGACCTTGAATTGGCCCTTGGTGACTTTGACGACATGCACATGCAACGCACCGAGTTTCTTCTCGGTGTCCTCGACGATGCCTTCGCCTTTGGACGATGCAAGCGTGCCTTGGTCGCCGACCTGTCCGCCGGATTCGGCGTAGAACGGTGTCTGGTTGGTAAGCAGCAGGACCGTCTCGCCTGCCTTGGCGCTCTGCACCCGTTCGCCGTTCTTGAAGAGGGCGAGGACGTTGCCTTCCGCCTCTTCCGTGTCATAGCCGAGGAACTCGGTCGAGCCGAATTCGTCGCGCACCGCGAACCATTGCGCGTCGGTCGCGGATTCGCCCGAACCGGCCCAGGCCTTGCGCGCGTCGGCGCGCTGCTTGGCCATGGCCGCATCGAAGCCATCCGTGTCGACGCCGATGCCCTTGGCTTTCAGCGCGTCCTGCGTGAGATCGAGCGGAAAACCGTAGGTGTCGTAAAGCTTGAACGCGACGTCGCCGGCGAGCTTGTCGCCCTTGCCGAGCGAGCCGCTGGCATCGTCGAGCAGCTTGAGGCCGCGCGCCAGCGTATCGCGGAAGCGCACTTCCTCGAGCTTCAATGTCTCACCGATCAATCCTTCGGCGCGCTTGAGTTCGGGATAGGCCTGGCCCATCTCGGCGACCAGCGCCGGCACGAGGCGATGCATCAACGGATCCTTGGATCCGATCAGATGCGCATGGCGCATCGCGCGGCGCATGATCCGGCGCAGGACATAGCCGCGGCCTTCGTTCGACGGCAGCACGCCGTCCGCGATCAGGAACGACGTCGCGCGCAGGTGATCGGCGATGACGCGGTGGCTGAACACGGCCTCGCCTTCGCTTTTGGCGCCGGAGAAATCGACCGACGCCGCGATGATGTGGCGGAACAGGTCGATGTCATAGTCGTTGATGACGCCCTGCAGGATCGCAGTGATGCGCTCCAGTCCCATGCCGGTGTCGATCGATGGCTTGGGTAAATCGATGCGCGTCTTCTCGTCGATCTGCTCGAACTGCATGAAGACGAGATTCCAGAATTCGAGAAACCGGTCGCCATCCTCGTCGGGCGAGCCCGGCGGCCCGCCCGACACAGCGTCGCCCTGGTCGTAGAATATTTCGGAGTTGTAGCCGCAAGGTCCCGTGGGCCCCATCGCCCACAGATTGCTCTCATGGCCGATAATGCGCGCGTCGGACAATCCGGCGATCTTTTTCCACAGACCGCGCGCGACATCGTCTGTCGGATGAATCGTGACCCACAGCCGCTCCTTGGGCAGCGCGATGGTGTTGCGCATATAGTCCCAGGCATATTCGATCGCGGCTTCCTTGAAATAGTCGCCGAACGAGAAATTGCCGAGCATCTCGAAAAAGGTGTGATGCCGCGCGGTGTAGCCGACATTGTCGAGATCGTTGTGCTTGCCGCCGGCCCGCACGCATTTCTGCACGCTGGCCGCGCGCGTGTAGGGCCGCTTCTCGGCGCCGGTGAAGGCGTTCTTGAACTGCACCATGCCGGCATTGGTGAAGAGCAACGTCGGATCGTTGCGCGGCACGAGCGGCGAGGACGGGACGACCGCGTGCTGGCGGTCCCGGAAGAATTCCAAAAAGGAGGTGCGGATATCGGAAAGGCTTGTCATGGCCCGGTTTTAGCCTTCGCACGCCGTCATTGTCATCCCGCAACGCCGCATGCCGGTCCGGCGGGCCGCCAAGATGGATGCCCGGATGTGGCCCGGGCCAGAAAAACGAAGGGGCGCCCCGTGGCGGGAGCGCCCCTTCGCCGGAGTCGTTCCCTCATGCCAATAAAGGAACGAACGCTGTATCGGACGGCCTTATTCCTCGGCGTCCGAATCCTTGTCTTCGCCGCCGATGACCAGGTTCTGGCCGATCAGTCCGGCGTTGGCGCGAATGGCCGCTTCGATCTTGTTGGCGATGTCCGGATTGGCGGACAGGAACGCCTTGGCCGCCTCGCGGCCCTGGCCGATGCGCTCACCGTCGCAGGAGAACCAGGAGCCGGATTTTTCGACCACATTGGCCTTCACGCCCAGATCGAGCAGCTCGCCCGTCTTGGAGATGCCGGCGCCGTACATGATGTCGAACTCAACCTGCTTGAAGGGCGGGGCGACCTTGTTCTTGACCACTTTGACGCGGGTCTGGTTGCCGACCACTTCGTCGCGGTCCTTGATCGCGCCGATGCGGCGGATGTCGAGCCGCACGGATGCATAGAATTTCAGCGCATTGCCGCCGGTGGTTGTCTCGGGATTGCCGAACATGATGCCGATCTTCATGCGGATCTGGTTGATGAAGAGCACAATTGTGTTGGACTTGGAGATCGAGGCCGTCAGCTTGCGCAGCGCCTGGCTCATCAGGCGGGCCTGCAGGCCGGGCAGGGAATCGCCCATCTCGCCTTCCAGTTCGGCCTTGGGAGTCAAAGCCGCGACCGAGTCGATGACCACGATGTCGACGCCACCGGAGCGCACCAGCGTATCGGTGATCTCAAGCGCCTGCTCGCCCGTGTCGGGCTGGGAGATCAGCATTTCGTCAATGTCGACGCCCAGCTTCTTGGCGTAGCCCGGGTCCATCGCATGTTCGGCGTCGATATAGGCCGCGATGCCGCCCTTCTTCTGGATCTCGGCGACCACGTGCAGGGCGAGCGTCGTCTTGCCGGACGATTCCGGGCCATAGACTTCGATGACGCGGCCGCGCGGAAGTCCGCCAATGCCCAGCGCAATGTCGAGGCCGAGCGAGCCGGTCGACACCGCATCGGTCGCAACGCCGAGGTCGCGCGCTCCCATCTTCATGACCGAGCCCTTGCCGAACGCCCGGTCGATCTGGGTCAGGGCCGCCTCAAGCGCCCGCTTCTTCTCAGTGTTTTCTTCTTTCGCCACTACCCGCAAAGCCGCCTGTGACATGAGAACCGCCTCCTTATTTCAGAGCGGCATGGAAAACCCAAGCCGCCGCCACGAAGGCTTCAAGGTACACGCTTTGTTCTCATTGGCAAGACGCTGGTTAATGCGTTGAAAAGGCTGAAATATACCAAATCTTGTTCCTATACCGTTCTAACAATGTCCATGACGGTCGCATGACACCGAATCTCACCGGTTCTTGGCAACTGATTCCCCGATGAATCCCCATGCACAAGAAAGGGTATGCCCCGGTTCCGGTATCGACCGGAATATGTGTCTCGCAAACCGTGGTGCTGCCCGATGCGGCGATATGGTCAGCGTGACAGCCTAGCCGACTCTCTTGGGCGCCGGTGCGCCGGCAAGGACTTCCTTCACTTTCGCGGCGAGCTGCTTGAGGCCGAAAGGCTTGGGCAGGAAGTGCAGATCTTCCGCCTTCTCGTCATTGCGGCGGAAGGCTTCTTCGGCATAGCCCGACATGAAGATCACCGCCATCTCGGGGCGGATGCGTTTCACCGCGCGCACCAGCGTCGGCCCGTCCATGTTGGGCATGACGACGTCCGTGATGAGCAGATGGATCGGCGCCTTCGCGTTCTGCACGATCTCAAGCGCCTCTTCGCCGCCCGCCGCCTCGAGCACGCTGTAGCCGCGCAGCTTGAGTGCGCGCGCCGCAAAGCTGCGCACCGCTTCTTCGTCTTCGACCAGAAGGATCGTGTCCTGCCCGGTTACGTCGCGCGGGCCTGCGCGATCCGGTTCGACGACGACCGGTGTGTTTTCGTCGATGCGGTGGCGCGGCAGGAAAATGCGAAAGGTCGTGCCTTTGCCGACTTCGCTGTCGACGGTGATGAAGCCACCCGTCTGCTTGACGATGCCGTAGACCGTGGCAAGGCCAAGGCCCGTGCCCTGGCCGACCGGCTTCGTCGTGAAGAACGGATCGAAGATCTTGCCGAGATGCTCCTTCGGAATGCCGATGCCGCTATCGGCGACTTCGATGAGGACATATTCGCCCGCCGGCATGATGGCAGTGCCGAGTGCCGACGGTGTCGTCACCACTTCGTTCGCCGTGCGGATCGTCACAGTGCCGCCCTTGGGCATCGCGTCGCGCGCATTGACGACAAGATTGATGATCGCATTGGAAAGCTGCGCCTCGTCGGCGTGAACCGGCCAGACGTCCGCACCATGCTCGAGCTTGAGGTCGACGCCTTCGCGCAACAGCCGGCGCAGCATCAGCGCAAGTTCGCCGACCACATCGCGCACCGCGAGCACGCGCGGCTGCATGGTCTGCTTGCGCGAGAAGGCGAGGAGTTGTCCGACCAGCGTCGCCGCGCGCAACGCGTTCTGGTGGATCTCGTTGATCTCCTTGAACGAGGGATCGCCGGCTTGATGACGCATCAAAAGGAATTCGGAATTGCCGATGATGACGGTGAGAAGGTTGTTGAAATCGTGCGCGACGCCGCCCGCAAGCTGGCCGACCGCCTGCATCTTCTGCGACTGGGCGAATTTGGTCTCGAGCGCCTTCTGCTCCGACACGTCCACGAGATAAAGGATGACGCGCCCGCCGCTGATCGGGCTGGCGAACAATTCGGCAGTGCGGTCTTCCTGGCCCGCCGCGCGCAATTCGGCGGAGGCGACATTATTGGTGCCCTGGGCCGCCTGCGCGATCAGTTCGACGATGCGGGTGCGGTCGGCGCCATCGACGAGTTCGCGGAACACGCGCCCCTGCAGCGCGCCGGCCGCGCCGAAGAATTTCGCAAAGGCCGGATTGGCGTCGATCAGCTTGCCTTCGCCATCCGCAAACGCCACGCCGACCGGCGCGTCGCGGAAAATATCTCCCAGATTGGGCGGCGCGCTGACGGCGTGCGGGGCCTTCGCTGCCGGTGGGGCCGCGGACTTCGATGCGGCAAGGCGCGGCGTGAACCACCAGGCGGTCTGGCCATTCGTCATGGGGCGCACCGCCGCCACGATTTCGATGCCTGGCGTGACGGCGAAAGATTCCTCGCGCGGCGTGCCCTCCGCGGCGCCGCGCGTCAGGCGATAGAGAACGGCGGCCGAGGGTTCGCCGGCGAGCGCGAGTTCGGGCGGTGGAGCGGCCTCGCCTTCGGCCGCGCCCGACATCTTGCGATAAACTTCGTTGCAGTCGAGCACCGCGCCGTCAGTACCGGTGATCGCCCAAGCGACATTGGCGCGCGCGGCGGCTTCGGCGACGCGCCGCGCATCCGCCGTGTTCAGTTTTTCCTTGGGCCAGATCGCGAAGAGAAAGAGGCTCGCCACCGCACCGATGGCCGCCAGCAGCATGACGCCCGCCCAGCCGACCGCGTTCGGAGTCGCCACGGCCAAGCCCGCCGACGCGAGTGCGAGGCACAAAAAGCCGAGCGCAGCCCAGCGCCAAGCGCCGGCCGGAACACCCATGCTTCCGCTGGAAAGCCCGCGAACCACCGTCATGATTTGAGTCTAACGGAAGAAGCGGAAAAAGACTTGCAGTTAGTTGGGTTTGATCTTGCCAGTGAGCCGCAGGACGTAGCCGATGACCTGAGCCACGGCCTTGAAATGCTCCTGCGGAATGACCTCGTCGACCTCGACGGCGGCGTGCAGGGCGCGCGCCAAGGGCGGGTTCTCGACGATCGGGACATTATGCGCCTGGGCCACTTCGCGGATTTTGAGGGCGAGAGCGTCGACACCCTTCGCCACGCAGATCGGGGCGGCCATCTTGCCTGATTCGTATTTGAGCGCGACGGCATAGTGGGTGGGGTTGGTGATGATCACGGTCGCCTCGGGGACGGCCGCGATCATGCGCTTCTTGGCGCGCTCCAGGCGGATCTGCCGGATCTTGGCCTTGATCTGCGGGTCGCCCTCGTTCTGGCGGTATTCTTCCTTTATCTCCTGCTTCGACATGCGATTGCGCTGCAGGAAGCGATAGCGCTGCAGGAAGTAGTCGAGCCCGGCGATGCAGGCGAGCGCGGCCAAAGCGGCGATCAGGACCTTGAACAAGAGGTGGCTCATGTCGCCGACCACGCCCATCGGCGTCTGGCTCAGCACCGACTCCAGCATGTTGCGTTCGGGCCAGATCTGCGTCCACACCGCAAAGCCGACGACCAGCATCTTGGCGAGGCCCTTGACCAGATTGGTCAGGCCCTCCAGGCCGAACATGCGCTTTAGTCCGGAGAACAGCGACAGCTTGGCGAAATCCGGCTTGATCTTTTCCAGCGAGAATGTGGGGCGGCCCTGAATCAGGTGGCCCGCAAGCGCGGACGCCATCATTACCGCGAAGATCGGCGCCAACAGTCCGGCAAGGGTCATCATCGTGTGGCGGGCAAGAGCCATGATGTCCGCCGGATCGAGGCTCATCTGCTCGGGCTGCTCGAGGAATATGCGCATCGCCTGTGTCAGGCCCTTCATCGTCGAGCCGGCAAACATGGCGATGGCGATGGCGCCGCCCAGAAGAAGGACAAAGGCGTTGACTTCCGGACTCTTGATGACGTCGCCATGCTGGCGCGCCTCATCGAGCCGTTTTTGTGTCGGTTCTTCGGTTTGTTGCGATGGGTCGCGATCGTCAGCCATGGCCGATTATCTTTTGTCGCGCTTGCCGACGGCAAACCGCTGCACAGGTTGCCCGCATGCGCTCATAGGAAATTCGCCATTTCGGTCGAATAGAAAGTCAGGAACAATGTCATCATCGAACCGAGCAGCAGCGCCATCAGCACGAAGCCGAACATGATGTTGATCGGCATGGCGACGAAAAAGACCTGCAGCTGCGGCATCAGCCGCGCCAGGATGCCGAGAGCCGCATAGAGCGCGAAGCCGAACACCAGGAACGGCGCGGCGAGCTGGAATCCGAGGACGAAGGCGCTGCTGACAAGGCGGATGGTGAGTTCGGCCATGTCGCCCGTGGGCAAGGCGGCGCCCGGCGGCAGCATGCGATAGCTGCCGGCAATGGCGCCGATGGCGACATGATGCAGGTCGGTGGAGAAGATCAGAACGGCGCCGAGCAGCGAGAAGAAATTTCCGATCACCGCGCCCTGTTCGTGCTGTGTCGGATCGACGGTCTGCGCATAGGCAAGGCCGGTTTGCGTCGCGATCAAATAGCCGGCGGTTTGCAGCGAGCTCATGATAATGCGCGACATGGTGCCGATCAGTATGCCCGCCGTGACTTCCTGTGCGATCAGCAATCCCAGTTGCAAGGACGTGCCCGGGGCCGCTTGCGGATAGGCGCTCTGCACCGTCGGGGCGAGCGCGACCGAAACGGCCAGCGCCAGCACCAGCCGCACTGTCGCGGGAATGCCGCCTTCGCCGAGCGCCGGCAGAAGCATCATCATCGCACCTGTGCGTGAAAACACGAGCAGATAGGTGAGGATGATCCCCGAGAGTTCTGGAAGATGGATGTGCACCGCGCGCCGCCGGTTTTTTCTAGTAGGCGGAAATTCTTTGCGCGATGTCGATCATCAGCCCGTTCATCGCGGCGCCGGCGAAGGGCAGCGTGACCAGCAGCACGACGAAAATCGCGACGATCTTGGGCACGAAGACCAGCGTCATTTCCTGGATCTGGGTCAGGGCCTGCAACAGGCCGATGCCAAGGCCGACGATGAGCGCGGTGAGCATCGCCGGCGTGATGACTTCGAGAAGCACCAGGATCGAGGAGCGCGCGAAGTCGATGGAATCTGCGGGTGTCATGATGTCCTTCAGATCGGCATGTTCATGATGGATTGATAGGCCTGCACGACCTTGTCGCGGACGGCGACGACGGTATCGAGCGTGATTTCCGCCTGGTTCACGGCGCCCACCACGTCGACGATGTTGGCCTGGCCTGCGACCTGGCGCGCCGCCATGGTTTCGCCCTGCTTCATCGTGCCGATGCCGTCCTGCACGGCCTTGGTGAGAAAGTCGGAGAATCCGCCTGCGGCATTGGCACCCGATGTCGCGGCGGTTGCCGCGCCCGCGCCGCTGCCGCCGATCTGCGCAATCGCCTGATAGGCGGCGGCCGCTGCGGCTGGAAGAACTGCCATGGTCTACTCCTTTGCTGTGCGCTCGCGCGACGCGTGTTACTTCTTCAAGAGATCGACGGTGCGGGCGAGCATCGACTTGGTTGCATCCATCACGGTCAGGTCGGCTTCGTAGGAACGCTGCGCTTCGCGCATGTCCATCATTTCGATGAGCGAATTGACGTTGGGCATCTTGATGTAGCCCTTGGAGTCCGCGTTCGGATTGCCCGGATCGTACTTCATGCTGAAGTCGCTGCCGTCCGCGACCGGCTTGCCGGAGGTGACGAGCGTTGCATTCAGCTCGCGGTCGAATTCGCTGTGCATCGTCGGGATCTTGCGGCGATAGGGATCGCCGCCCGGCGTCGCCGGCGTGGAGTTCGCGTTGGCGATATTTTCCGCGATCGTGCGCATGCGGTCCGACTGGGCACGCATGCCGGACGCGGCGACGATCAAAGATGTCGAGAAATCCATTTGAGCCTCCTTCAGTGACCGATGGCCAGCTTCATCATGTCGATCGCCTTGGCGTAGAGATTGCTGGCGGCCTGGTATTCGGCCTGCGTGTCGGCGACGCGGATCATTTCCTGCTCGAGCGAAACGGTGTTGCCGCCCGGCGGCGCTTCGGCGTCCGGCGCGTCGACGTCCGTGAAGCCGGCGCTGCCGGTCTGTTTGAGCGCGATGTGCCGCGGGTCGGTCACGGTCAGACCGCTCGATGCGCTGGCGGACCTGGTGGAATTGCGCAGGACATCCTCGAAATTGACGGGCTTGAGATCGCGCGCGTTGAAGCCGGGCGTATCGGCGTTCGCGACGTTCTGCGCCAGCACATTCTGGCGCGCGCTGAGCCACGACATGCGTTGCTTCAGCATCGCAAACAGCGGCATCTCGTCTATCGTCATGGCCACGGGCGGTTCTCCGTATACGGAAAATTAGCCTTAAGAACCGCCAGATTGCTCCGCAACGATTAAGCCTCGCTTAACGCAGTGGAAATTACTGCCGGGCAAATTCTTCCATCGCTTAACTCCCGATTAAGGTTGACGGGTTTGTATGGGCGCATGGATGTGATGGAATTCGCGCGCTATATCGGCGCTCTGCTCTTGGTGCTCGGCCTTGTCGGCGCGGCGGGTCTTGCCGCGCGCCGCTTCGGTCTGGGAAGCCTTGTGAAGCCCGTCGCGACGCGCCGTCTCGCCGTCGTCGAGAGCCTGATGATCGGCCCGCGCCAGCGCCTTCTGATTATTCGCCGCGACGGCGTCGAGCATCTGGTGATGAGCGGCCCCGACGGCACGAGCATCATCGAGTCCGGCATTGCGGCTGCACCTATGCCGATCACCGCTTCGCTTCTGACGCCAGAGGCGCAATCTTGAAGAGACTCTGGCCCCTTTTCCTCGGCATCGCGCTCGCGTTGCTCATTCCCGGCGCGGCCTATGCGGCCTCGCCGGCCGCCAATGCGGTTGTCGCGGCCACGACCGGCGCCAGCGCAACGGCAAGCGGCCTGTCGATAGATCTGACCGGCGGCGGCATGTTCACCGACCGCCTCATGCAGATCGTGGCACTGATCACGATCCTGTCCATCGCGCCATCCATTCTCATCATGATGACCAGCTTCGTGCGCATGGTCGTCGTCCTGTCGCTGTTGCGCACCGCGATGGGCCTGCAGCAAAGTCCACCGAACAGCGTGATCGTTTCGCTGGCGCTGTTCCTGACGCTCTTCGTCATGACGCCGACTTTGAAGGAAGCCTACAATCAGGGCATCGTTCCGCTCGTCAATAATCAGATCACGACCGAACAGGCCTTCGATCGCACCGCGGTGCCGATGAAGAAGTTCATGATGGCGCATGTTCGCGATGCCGACCTGAAGCTGTTCATGGACATGTCCGGCGCCAAGGCGCCCAAGACACCCGACCAGGTCGCCATCACCACGCTTGCTCCGGCCTTCATGCTCAGCGAGCTCAAACGCGCCTTCGAGATCGGATTTCTGATCTTCGTTCCGTTCCTCATCATCGACATGGCCGTCGCCTCGATCCTGATGTCGATGGGTATGATGATGTTGCCGCCGGTGATCATTTCACTGCCGTTCAAGCTCATCTTCTTTGTGCTGGTGGACGGCTGGCGCCTCGTCGCGGGCTCGCTGGTCGAGAGCTATCTCCACTCCCCGCCGCCAAGCTGAAGCCGAAGCGCAATTCCGCAATCCAAGATACGGACGGCCGAAAGGCCAAATAATCGCCGTGAATGCAATCTATAGTTGTATTCAAATTCAACTTCTGGTTAAGTACTTGAACGGTCTTCAGAGATCGATCTGAAGAACTTGCAAAGACTAGGAGAACCTGATGTCCGGCCACGAAACCGCAACGGTCCATGAAGTCAAAACCGCCGACGTGAAGAACAACACGTTCGACGGCCATACGCCCGACCTCTACATCAACACCAACAAGCTTGGCGGCAAGCATTTCCTCGTGAAGGTGAACACGGCGGCAGGCAAGCCAACGCTGATCGCCATCCATCTCTAGGCATTCCCGACACTTGTCCGTGTAACTGGGGGCCGCACCATCTCAACGGACGGCGCCGCTCCCACTTTTTTCGCTCGGGAACCGGCCATGAACCATCACAACTTCACGCATATGCTTCGACCGCGCCTGACCGGCGGCGTGCGTGTTGATCGCCAGTCGGTGCATGTCGGCGGCGACGGTTTTGAAATCAGCGCGGCGGATCTGCCGCCTGCGGAACTTGGCCGAAATCCTCCAGCGCTTCGACGGCACTTCAGACATCGGCGCCATCGTTGACGGCGAGCGGCTGCTCACGCCGGCGGCCGCGCACGAACTTGTGAAGTCGCTCGATCAGGCCGGATTACTCGACGATGCCGCGCCGGTCGAATGCCGCTCCGGCCTCGACGTCATTCTGGAGATCGAGGAAATCGTCGAGCAAGCCTGCGCCACGACGATCTACGAAAACATCTTCTGGAAGACCTGCCTTGCCGCGGAAAAGCCGGGTGACGTGCCCCAGAAGCTGGCGTCGGGCATGGTGATCGAGAACTGGCATTTCCTGTTCCGCGAAAGTTATTTCGACGCGCCGGTGCTGTCCTACGTCTCCAACACGCAGGTGCGTCTGCTGCTAAACCAGTTCTTTTCCGAAGAGTACGGCCATGACGAGATTTTGCTGCGCTCGCTGAATTTCATCGGCCTCAGCCGCGAGGACATGACCGACGCCATTCCGCTGCCCGAGACGATGGCGCTGTGCAATGCGCTGGCCCATTGGGCGCACACCGACCCGCTCTTTTTCTTCACGACGCTCGGCCTGCTCGAAGGCCAAGGGATGAAGCATGACAGCTTCATCGAGGCTTGCGAGCGTTCCGGGCTGGCCGAGGCGTTCGTCGGGCCGTTGCGCACCCACGCGAACATCAACATCAAGGCGGCGCATGGCAATCTCACGTGCGCCATCTTCCAGCAGATTCCGGTGCTCGATCTGCAGACGGTCGC
Organism: uncultured Alphaproteobacteria bacterium; assembly: GCA_963743765.1. Taxonomy (GTDB): domain Bacteria; phylum Pseudomonadota; class Alphaproteobacteria; order Micropepsales; family Micropepsaceae; genus Rhizomicrobium. Next base: position 1,316,610 of record CAVUQQ010000004.1, on the reverse strand, counting down.
GCGGTTGAAGCGCCAGGCGCGGCTATTCGTCGAGTTGTACAACGACTTCTACAGCGGCGTCTGGCGCTACTACACATCGGATGCGCCGCTGCTGAGACGCGTGTCGGAACTCTGAGCGGGCACGATGGAACACGAACTCGACATCCCGCGCAAACCGAAGTTCCGTGATTTCGTCAACGCCGTGGTCCGCAACAACGAGGCGGAAATCTCGCGCGGCGCCAGCCAATGTTCGTTCGAGTTTGCGCATGAAGAACGCGACGCAGTCGTGCGCCTGTTCGCTCAGCTCGGGAAGGGCGGCTTGACGCCCGCCGAACTCGCTTCGCTCTCCCCGGAAATCGCCGATCAGATTCCGCGCCTGCTGCTCGATTTCGACCGGCTGCGTCTGCTCGTCGATTCCGATCCGCAGTCCTCGCAAGGCGCGCGCAGCGGTGCGCAGCTTTACCGCGAGGTGCGGCGCATCGCGGACCGGGTCGCCACGCGCGTCGCGCGCTCGTCGTTCTTTGAGGCGCTCGAGTCGGGACGGGCCTCGCGGCGGCAACTCATCGGTTATGCGTTGGAATATTACTGGATCGTCCAGTCCGCGCCGGGTCTGATCGGCCCGGCGCTCTCCACGGCTCATTCCGCTCGCGAACGCCAGATGGTCCAGGACTTTCTGAAATCCGAGCTGGGACATGACCGGTTTCTCAGCGCCGCGCTCGGCGCCGTGGGCCTGACGCCGCGCGAGCTGGAGCTGCACCAGCCGCTTGCCGCGACGTTCGCACTCGGCGCCTCGCTCGGCGTCTATGCGCGACAGCATCCCTTGTCGTTCAAGGCATGCCTGTTCCTCTTCGAACGCGCGCAGCCGGAGTTCATCGATGCCTTCGACCGGCGTTGCCGCGCGCTCGGGCTGCCGGAAGAGTTTTATCTTCCCTTGCGCAGGCACGCGGACATCAACTCCGACTACGACCATGAGGATATTTCACGCGCGTTCCTGGAACTGGAAGGCGCGATCGACCGGGAGAGTTGCACAGTCGTCAAGCGCCATGTCGCGCTGATGGTTGAGACGATGGTCCAGCAGGAGGAGCAGATTCTCGTCCACTATGGCGACGACGCGTCTTCCCTCCCGCGGATCTTTTCGTAGGCGCGCGATGCAGCTCTGGACCTTTCATCGCTATCGCCGGCCTCAACTCTGCCTCGACGCCATCGAGCACGCGCATGACAGCCGGACGGTGACACTCTACTGCGGCACCCAGACTTATCGTTTTTCGTTCGACGATGCGGACGCCGCCGCCCAAACGGCTGCCGAAATCGCCAATCTGCGCGACGCCGGTTCACCGCTCTGGGAGACGGTGCGCGCGAGCGAACCGGGTTCGGCCTGGCATGCGCTCGCGACATTCCTCGACACCAGAAGCCTGATCCGCGAAACTTTGAATGAAGCGGCCACATCGCTGGCACGACAGGCGCGCGGCGTCGAGGACCTTGTCAGCGGCACTCACGCGGCGATCATGGACAGGCTCGCATCCGTCGAACACGCCGCCGCAACGGCGCACGCGGATCGCCTTTATCGCGCTATCGACCGCACGCTTGCCGCCGGAACGTCGTTTTTCGCAGGCCGTGATCCGTACGATGCGGCGTTCCAGCCGAATTTCTATCTTGGCCTCGCGGCCATCGAATTCGAATATCTGCGTCATGCCTCGCCTCCGGCTCTGGCGGCCGTGAAAGCGTTGCTGGGCCGCGTCGCCAGAGCGCGGTCGTCGGCGGCGGACGCGGTTGCGACGATCAATCAAGCCGGCGGCCTCTACGACCAGCACGATCTGGCGAGCCATCTGTGGCTCATCGCACATTGCCTCGTACAAAGCGTGTCGGATGCGTCGGCCCGCTTTCGCGCGGCGCCGCTACCGGACACATCGCTGTCGTCCGGCCTCGAATTCATGCGCCGGACCGAACTTCTGACGCGCGAAACGCTTTCGCTGTGGGGACCAAACCGTTATGTCACCGCGCTGGAAGAGCTCAAGGATGCCAAGTCTCCGCTGATCGCTGGACCGTATATCGAGCAGTATCACGTCACCCGCCGCTTCGTGGAAATCGTCTCGCCTTTGCTGAGCAAGCGGCTGGCGCGGCCGCTGCGGCAGCTGATGTATCAGTATTACTCGGAAGAGGTCGGACACGAAGCGCTCGAAAGCACGACCTGCGAGGCATTGGGCGTGTCGCGGCGCGCGCTGGACGCCGCCTTGCCGCTGCCACTGCACTTCGCCTTCGTCGATGCTCTAACGGTCGCGGCCGAATTCGATCCGATCACGTCGTTCGCTGCGATCATGGTGATCGAAGGCGTGTTCGGCGAACCGCCGCGCATGTCGCTGCGCCTTGCATCCGTCGGAGAGGCCAATCCGGCGTTCCGCAGCGTGTCGCAGGATCACGACGATCTCAACGACACGCTGAACCACAACAGCATTGCGCGCGATTGTTTCGAGCACGTCTCGGCCGTGAACCCGGACCGGCAACGGTCTGCGATGCAGCGAATCCTGTTTCTGCTGGAACTTAATCACAGGGCCTGGGACGGCATCGCCGAATTCTATGGCAGCCAGAAGGTTCTCGCGTTGCAGGGGCCGTTCGGCATGCCAATGACGCCGCAACTCTGAAAGCCCGACGTAGCGTCAGGCTCGCCTGTCCGCCGTTTCGGGCCTAAACTTCGCGCACGAAATTCTGGGGAGTGCGCCATGAACAAGCCCGAACGCATCGTCACCGATGAAGTTCTCTACGACGTCAAAGACCATATCGCGACCATCACGCTGAACGCGCCCGATCGCATGAACACGATTTCCGGCCCGATGCTGGGCGCGCTGGCGCAAAGCCTCGTCGATGCCGATGCAGACCGCGACGTGCGTTGCGTCATCCTGACCGGCGCGGGGCGCGCCTTCTGCGCCGGCCTCGACCTGCGCGCACAAACGCAAGGAAAAGGCCTTGAGATCGGCGGCGGCGCCGGAGCGGTGGCAACCGATATCGATCTGCGCAACACGCCGCCGACCGTTTTGCATGCGATGAACAAGCCGGTGATCTGCGCCATCAATGGCGGCGTGGCCGGCTATGGCGCCGACACGGCGATCGGCTGCGATATCCGGCTGATCGCAAAGTCGGCCAAGTTCGCGCTGTCCTTCGCCAAGCGCGGCATCCTGCCGGAATCCGGCGGCACCTGGCTTCTGCCGCGCCTCCTCGGCTGGTCGAAGGCGGCCGAAATCTTCTTCACCGGCCGGACGCTGACGGCGGACCAGTGTCTGGAGATCGGTCTGGTGTCGGAAGTCGTGCCGGACGCGGAACTCATGCCGCGCGCCCGGGCGCTGGCGGCAGAGATCGCGGCCAACGCGCCGCTCGCGGTTCAGGCAGCCAAGCGGATGATGCGCATGGGCCTGAGCGAACCGTTCCCGGAGCATGTGCATCACGTCTATCTGCAGCTTCTGCCCATGATGCGCACCGAAGATGCCAAGGAAGGCATGCTCGCCTTCGTCGAAAAGCGTACGCCGCAGTTCAAGGGCAGGTAGCTCTTACCTTGCAGGTAATGGAAATCATGCCGCCCGCGACCTAGTCTGGGCGGCATGAACGTCCAGCCGGTCGGAAACCATCTGCGTCAGTGGCGCCAGAGGCGGCGCATGAGCCAGCTCGATCTTGCGAGCGAGGCCGAGATTTCGCCGCGCCACCTCAGTTTCGTGGAGACCGGCCGCTCGAACCCGAGCCGCGAGATGATCCTGCATCTCTCCGAACAACTGGACATTCCGATGCGCGAGCGCAACGTGCTGCTCGTTGCCGCCGGCTACGCGCCGCTTTTCCCCGAGCGCTCCCTCGACGATCCCGCGCTCAGCGCGGCGCGCGCCGCCATCGATCTGGTGCTCGAAGGTCACAAGCCGTATCCCGCCTTCGCCATCGACCGGCACTGGAAAGTGGTGGCATCGAACTCCGCGCTGCAGGAAATGTATGAGGGTGTCGACGAGGAACTTCTGAAGCGGCCGATCGACGGCATGCGCCTCAGCCTGCACCCCAAAGGCCTCGCGCCGCGGATCGAGAATCTGGCCGATTGGCGCGCACATCTTCTGGCTCGTCTGCAGCAGCAGATCGAACTGACCGCCGATCCGGCACTCGTCGAACTGATGGCCGAACTCAAGACCTATCCCGCGCCGTCCGTGCCGCACGGCCATGACGCCAGCGCGATGGTGGTGCCGTTCCGGCTCCACATTCGCCACGGTCTCTTGTCGTTTTTCTCGACGACGATGGTGTTCGGCACGCCCGTCGACATCACGCTCAGCGAGATTGCGGTCGAATCCTTTTTCCCGGCCGATGCGGCGACCGCTGCGTTGGTGAAAAAACTTTCGGCGTAGCTCTTTTTCTTACCTCCCGCGTAATCGCTTCGGGACACGCGCAGAGCAATTCTCTCCCAGAACAAGGGAGACAGACATGCTCGATACCAACGAACTCGTTGCGCGCTATGTCGCGCTGTGGAACGAGCCGGATGTAGACCGGCGCCGGCAGGAGATCGTGGCGCTGTGGACACCGGACGGACTGCATTACGCCAAATCGCACACCTGCCACGGCTATTGCGCGCTCGAACATCGCGTCACCGGCTCCTATGAGAGGTCGATCGCACCGGGGCTGAACCTTTTCCGCCACGCCGGGAGCATCGACGCGCACCACAATGTCGTGCGCTTCGACTGGCACATGGTGCGGCGTGAGAGCGGCGACATCGCTGCGGCCGGCTTCGAGCTCTTCGTCCTCGCCGACGACGGCCGTATCCAGGCCGACTATCAGTTCGTCGAACCCGATCCGAGGTGAGATGCCATGCTGAGACGCGACATCCTCAAAGGCTTTGCCGCCGCTGCCGGCCTCGCCCTGGCCGCGCACGCCGAAGACGCCGCCGTCAAACCGGACAAAGGAATTGCAAACATGCCCATGATCAGAACTGCCGACGGCACGGACTTCTTCGTCCCGGGCTGCGCGTTCAAGGTTTACGAAGGCGCGCCACGCAGGTTGATGCTCACCCACATGGACCGGCTCAACGCCGGCTTGCAGGATTTCATCGGACGCGCATAGACGCTACGCCGCGGTTGTCGGACTGGGTGCGAAATTGCACTGTGGCGCGTCCAGCGAGGCGGCCGACATGCGCACAAAACCACGATTCGCCGCCGGGCCGACCGGCGCGCTGGGCACGCTCGTACCGTACCTTCTTTTCGCATTGTCGTGTGCGGCGGCGAGCGCGCAGAACCTTGAATCGCCCGTCACCTATCACAATGCGCGTTACGGCTATGCAATCTCCTATCCGGCCGATCTCTTCAAAGCGGAGCCGGAAGCGGCGAACGGCGACGGCCGCAAGTTCCACGCCTTGAAGGGCGGCGCGCGTTTCGCGGTTTGGGCGGGATACAATTCGCTGCAGCAGACGCCGGCCGGCATTGCGGACGAGGCGAGCGCCGATTGCCTGCCGAAGCCCGCGCCCTATCGCGTGGCGAAAGCCTCGCTCGTCGCCGTGTCGTGCGAAACGAAGGACGGCATTTTCTACCGCAAGACGCTGATCCGCGGCGATGTGCTGACCTCATTCGAAATGACCTACCCGGCCGGCGAACGCGCCACGTGGGATCCGGTCGTCACGCAAATCTCTGCGTCTCTCACCGCCGCGAAGTAGGCGGCCCTATTCGGCGGCGATCCTCGTGCTCACGGGCTTGCGCGAGCGGTGGAATGGACGGTCGCCGAGGATCGTCGCGCGATTCATGATGCGGCGATGGGGCAGGTAGTCGTTCACCGCATAGTGCTGGGTACGCGGCAGGGGCGTTTAACTCGACTGATTTGATAGGGTCAAAGCGGTTATTTCATCAAGGTTGCGCAGGTAATTCGTACCCTTTGGCAGCCGGCCCAAGCAAGAAACAACACCTGCCGGCGCTTGACAAAGTTTATAATTCTATTATTCTGGAAATATGGAATCTCAACAGGCCCTGATTGGTTTGGCTGCACTGGCGCAGGAAACGCGCCTGGCGATCTTCCGCCGTCTTGTACGCGCCGGCCCTGCAGGAGAAAGCGCCGGCGCGATCGCCGACGCGCTGCACACGCCCGCACCCACGCTGTCCTTCCACCTCAAGGAATTGGAGCATGCTGGACTGATCACGCAGCGGCGCGAAAGCCGCAGCCTTTTCTATACCGCCCGCTTCGACGGCATGCGCGAGTTGCTGACCTACCTGATGGAGGATTGCTGCGCAGGCCGGCCTGAAATCTGCAATTTCAAACCGATGGAGAACTGCAATGAACCGTCTTCATGTTCATCTTCATGTGAATGACCTTTCCCAGTCCGTGCGTTTCTACAGTGCGCTGTTCGGCACGGAGCCGAGCAAGCGCGAACCGGACTATGCGAAGTGGATGCTCGACGATCCGCGCGTGAACTTCGCGATCTCGACCGGCGGCGAGGCGGGCCTCGACCATCTCGGCATCCAGGTCGATGACGATGCTGCGCTGGCCGCAGCGACTACGCGCGCCGTGAATGCGGCGGGAAGCGTTCTCGAAGAGAAAAGCGCCAACTGCTGCTACGCGGTGAGCGACAAGGCGTGGGCGACCGACCCGCAGGGTGTGCGTTGGGAAACCTTTCGCACGACGGGCGACCTGACTGTGTACGGTGCCGGCGCGGCTGAAACCAACACCAAGACAAAGTCCACGACCGCGTGCTGCCCCACGTCCTCCGTCGATCGCGAGCCGGTCAAGGCCGCGGCGTGCTGCGGCGGGAACGAGGGATGAGCGAAAAAGTCTACGATGTCCTTTTTCTCTGCACCGGAAACTCGGCACGTTCGATTCTCGCCGAAGGTCTGTTGAATTTTGAAGGAAAAGGACGTTTCCGCGCTTATTCGGCCGGCAGTTTTCCCAAAGGAACGGTGAACCCGTTTGCGCTGAGAACGTTGCAGCGCGCGGGTATTTCGTCCGAAGGCTATCGCTCCAAGAGTTGGGATGAGTTCGCCGTGCCGGGCGCACCGCAAATGGATTTCGTCTTCACGGTCTGCGACGACGCAGCGGGCGAAGTCTGTCCTGTCTGGCCGGGCCATCCGGTCACGGCGCATTGGGGCGTTCCCGATCCGGCCGCCGTGGGCGGAAGTGATACCAACAGGGCGCATGCATTTCGCGAAACCCTTCGGCTCCTGTCGAACCGCATACGGGTCTTCACGGCGCTTCCCTTTGAGAAACTCGATCGCCTTGCATTGAAAAAACATGTCGACGATATCGGCCGCGCCTGATCTCAGGCGCCAGGTGGCGGCGGAAGCGATCGGAACCATGCTGCTCGTGGCCGGCGTCGTCGGCTCGGGCATCATGGCGCAACATCTGACGCATGACGGCGCGCTGGCGCTGTTGTGCAACACGCTGGCGACCGGCGCTGTGCTGATTGTTCTGATCCTCGTGTTCGCGCCTGTCTCGGGCGCGCACTTCAATCCGGCCGTGACGCTGGCGCTGTTCTCACGCGGCGAAATTGCGGCGTCGCACGCGCTGCTCTACGCGGTGGCGCAGGTCATCGGTGGTGCATGCGGCACCTTTCTGGCGCATGCGATGTTTTCTCTGCCCATCCTCATTGCCGGAGAGACAGTCCGAACGGGAACGGGTCAATGGATCGGCGAAGCCGTGGCGACCTTCGGTCTTGTTCTGACGATTTTCGGTTGCCGGGCGAACGGTTCGCGCGTCGTCGCCGTCGCGGTCGGACTCTATATCGCGGCCGCCTACTGGTTCACGTCCTCGACGTCCTTCGCCAATCCGGCAGTCACGATCGCCCGCGCTCTGACGCCGACCTTCGCCGGCATCCGCCCAGAAGACGTTCCGGCATTCGTGCTTGTGCAATTTGCCGCCGCTGTCGCCGCCGCGTTCGCAGCCAGAGGGTTGTTCGCGAATGAATCTCCAACCCTGAGTAAACTCTAGAATTTTGGCCCCTGCCTCCAGCATCAGGTCCGTTCGGTCCATGCTGCACTGCACATTTGCCCCCACGCTTTGGCACTCTGCATGGCTGCATCGATAATTTTCATCTTGATAATCATTTGAACTAACAGAATAAAATTCGACGCGACATCATGCGGCTTTCGAATTGTTGCAACTGCGAACAAATTGTCCTTGAAATATCACGCTCTGATACCAATTTTCTAAACGTTGAACCTTGAAGGAATTATTCACATGAATAAGACGCGCTTCCTGACCCTTTCCTTCGTTCTTGCCCTCACCGGTTTTGGGTCGGCATACGCTCAGGTGCCCACGCTCGCCCCCGGAACCTACAAGCTCGCCATCGGTTCGAAGGCTCCCTGCGACCTGGTGATCGCAGCCGATGGAACGCTCACCCCGGCGGCTACCTGCGCAACCGGCTCGACGCTCGCAAGGTACACGACGACGGGCACGGGTTATCAGTTGCTCACCGCCGCAGGCGAAACCTATGCCGTCGTGAAGCCGCATGGCGAAACGCTGGAAGGCACGACATTCGCCGACCAGCACAAGCTGGTGATCAGCCACTAACGTTTTCAAAGTCCTCCTGAAAAAGGACCGCGCCCCAACGCGGCCCTTTTTGTTTTCCTGCCGCGACACGATATTCTGCAGCATGGCGATCGACGAACACTCTGCGCATACGCATGGCGTCTGGACGCATGATCACGTCTTTCTGAGCGCGGGCCATGAGCATGCCGAACGCAGGGCGCGGCTGGCCACGACGATCACGGCGGTCTTCATGGTCGTGGAAATCGGTGCAGGCCGGCTGTTCGGCTCCATGGCGCTGCTCGCCGACGGCTTTCATATGGCCACCCATGTCGGCGCGCTCGGCCTGGCCGCGGGCGCCTATTGGCTCGCAAGGCGGCACGCCGGCAATACGCGGTTTACCTTCGGATCCGGGAAGTTCGGCGACCTCGCGGCCTTCACCAGCGCCATTGTGCTTGGCGTCGTGGCGCTCGGCATCGCCTACGAGTCGATCCAGCGGCTGCTCTCGCCGGTCGCGGTCGATTATCGCAGCGCCCTGATCATCGCCGCGCTCGGACTATGCGTGAACGTCGTCAGCGCGGTCGTGCTCAGCGATGCGCACCATCACGACCATGACGAAAACCATCGTCATGGTCACGCCGATCACAATATGCGCGCCGCCTATGTGCATGTGCTGGCCGACGCGGCGACATCGCTGCTAGCGCTCGCGGCGCTCTCGGCCGGACTTTTCTTCGGATTTGCGTTCCTCGACGCGCTGGTGGGTGTGATCGGTGCGGGCGTCATTGCCTCATGGGCCTATGGGCTGGTACGCGACAGCGCGCTGGTCCTGCTGGATGCGGAGGATAATCCGGGACTGGCCAGAAACATTCGCGAACATCTCGAGGCCGAAGTCGGCGTGCGGGTCAGCGACTTGCATTTGTGGCGGCTCGGACCCGGTCATCGCGGTCTCATCGTGTCTCTGGTCAGCCCTTCCGAGACGAGCGCCGAAGCGGTCAAGGCCAGCCTGCGCCAGCATTATCCCGATCTCAGCCATGTCACGGTCGAGGTTGCGGTCTGCGCCGATTGCGGCCTGCCCTAGGTCGCGAGAATTTCCGCACCGGCCAGGATAAATCCGGCACCGAAGGCGACGCCGGCGGCAAGCGCCATCGCCGCAGATGCGACGCCGAGCGCTCCCAACATGCCGAACGCCAGCGACGCGAGCCACAGAATGGCCGACGCCGTACCGTCATGCTTTCACAGCGTCGTGCTCACTTAACCCTCCCTTGCGATGAAGTCCCGCGCCTGCGTCGCCAGGCGAAGTCCGTGATGGCGCTTCTGCGGCGTGTGAAGGTAACGGTTTATGGCCGCGCACATCATGTCCGCCCACGGCGCATCGGGCGCGGCCTTCAGTTCGTCTTCCAGCGCGAAGAGCATCTTGATGCGATGGCAGGCGATGATCGGCTCGACAATGCCGTGATCGTAGAGGTCCGCCATCTCGCCCGCGATGAAGCCCTTTCGATTCGGCACCGAAAAAACGCTGACATCCTGCTGCGCGTTCACATAGCCCTTGTTGCGGCCGACGAAGAGCGCGAGCTGCAGCAAGGCTTTCGGCCACAGGTCCGGCTGCGCTTCGCAGATGTGGCGCGTCGCGTTCGCGAAAGTGAGGGCGTGGGTGAAATCCAGCCAACTCACATTGTCGGCGATCTGGTTTGCAGTGGCGCGGTCAAACGCGGTGTCGAAGTGCAGAAGGTTCCATGCCGCGGCACCGAGCAGCGCGTCGTAGATCTCGCGCGGATCGCGCCCCGACGATTTCAGCGCCCGGGCGAGCGCGGCGTCGATCGAAACACCGACGAAATCGTCTATGCGCGCGGGCAGATCGCCTTTTCCATCCCACCCTGCCAGTGCCCTGTCGTAGCCGCGAAACTCCGGCAGCCGCTCCTCGCGCGTCGCGTTCACCAGCGAACGCACCAGCGATAGCAGCACCGGCAAGTTGGACTCCGGCCCCAGCCTTTCGATCAGTTGTCCGGTCTTGAGCGTATAGATCGCGCTGTGCCCGAAATCGGCATAGTGGGCGAGGGCGGCCCGGCCGACAGCAGCCATAATTTCCCTTCGGGCGATGCCGGCGTTGAGCGCGCCGCGCAGATACGAGACGGCTTGCGTCTCGTTTTCCGATTCGATGGACGCAACGAACGCCGCTTTGTTCCACGGCTTTGCGTCCTCTGCGTAGGGGTAGCGCCGGGCGCCCAGCGTATCCCATGCGAGATGTGCGATGGGTTCGATCATGGCCGTGAGCCGCTCTGCGTCCGAAGGCGCGCGCTCGGCGAGCCCCAGCCAGTCGGCAGCCGCGGCATGGGCGTGGGTCGCGCCGAATTCGAAATGCTCGTTCTTCGTTTCAAGCGCGTGGATGATGGCGATGCCGGCGTCGAAGCCGGCGCGCTCCAGCCGCGCCACTTCGCGCGCCATGCGCGGCGCGTCATTGTCCGCCATCGCCGCAACAAGACCGTCGAGCGCGCGCCTCTTCTGTGCGTCGGCGGGCGGATCGCGCAGGTCGACAAAAATCTCGCCGGCCCGCAATTCGACCGGATAGGTGCGCACCGGGTCGCGGCCGACAAGCGCCTCGCCGCTCGCCAGATCGAACTTCCAGTTGTGCCAGTTGCAGGTCAGGACGCAGCCCGGCCCTTCGGTGCCTTCGCTGAGCGGATAGCCTTCATGCGGACAGCGGTTGGCGATGGCAAAGAGCTTGCCGTCCGCGGCGATCAGCAAAACCTGCTTTCCCGCGCGCCGTACAACCTTGCGGCCTTTTTCCTTCAGTTCGCTGTCGCTGACGCCGGTTGCGGTGAACATGGCCGCCTCTTTTTTCCAAAGTGGGAGCTTTAGAATAAACCTGCTCTTGATTTATGCAAGGTTCGCCTTTAGAAAATAACGCATGGCACCCAAGCACGATCCGCAGGCTACGACCGGCCGGGCCGCCGTGCGCGATCTTTTGAAGCGCGAAGGGCCGATTTCCGCCGATTCCGCGGCCGAACGGCTGGGCATCACGGCCATGGCCGTGCGCCAGCACCTTTATGGGCTGGAGGCGGACGGCGAGGCCGACCATGTCGAGGAAGCCCGCCCGCGGGGCCGGCCCGTGAAACTGTGGCGCGCGACCGCAGGCGCCGACCCGCATTTCGCCGATTCCCATTCGGCGCTGGCCGGTGACCTGATCGTCCAGGTGAAAAAGGCGTTCGGCGAAAAGGGCCTCGACAAGTTGCTCAAGCTGCGAAACGCAGACCTGGAAAAAACCTATCGCGCCAGGACCGACAAGGCGCAGACCCTTAAAGCCAAGCTCGAAGCGCTGGCCAAGATCCGCAGCGCCGAAGGTTACATGGCGCAAGTCAGGCGCGATCCCGAAACGGGACAGTTGCTGTTCGTCGAGAACCATTGCCCGATCTGCGCCGCGGCGCGCCTGTGCACGGGTTTGTGCCGCGAGGAGCTCGCGCTTTTCCATCGCGTTCTGGGCAAGGACATTCGTGTTGAACGTCTCTCGCATATTTTGGCCGGCGCCGGACGCTGCGCCTATCGCGTGACGCAGACCTGATCTAGAATCGCGTCGCTGCCACTCCGGATACTCCGTGACCGAAACCGTTCTGGAACTGTCGAACGTCACGAAGCGCTTTGGCGAATTCACCGCGGTGGATCATCTCAGCTTCACGCTGACGCGCGGGCGCATTCTGGGCTTTCTCGGCCCCAATGGCGCCGGCAAGACCACCACGCTGCGCATGATGCTGGGGATTCTGCCGCCCGACGAAGGATCCATTTCCATCCTGGGGCGCCGCATTGCCGAGGTGCGCGCACGGACCGGCTATCTTCCCGAGGAGCGGGGACTCTACAAGCGCATGCGCGCCGATGCGGCCATCGCCTATATCGCGACATTGAAGGGCATGACGCGCTCCGCGGCGCTGGCTCGCGCGCGCAAGCTGCTGGAAGTTTTCGGCCTCGGCCCGTTTGCGCGGGTGCGGATCGAGGGCCTGTCGAAAGGCATGGCGCAGAAGGTCCAGTTGCTCGCCGCGGTTGCGCACGATCCCGAATTCGTCATCCTCGACGAACCTTTTTCCGGCCTCGACCCGGTGAATCAGGCAGAACTCGAAGTCTTCATCCGCAACCTCGCGGCTGAAGGAAAGACGATCCTGTTCTCCACCCACACGATGCAGCACGCCGAGAGGCTTTGTGACGGCATCGTGGTGATAGCCAAGGGCCGCAAACTGTTCGACGGCACGCTTGAAGCTGCTCGGTCTCTCTTTCCGCGCCGTGCCCGTGTCGGCGCCGACGCAGATCTCAATTTCCTTCGCGCCGTGCCCGGCGTGCTGCACGTCGCGTCGCCATTGCCGGGGCAACCCAACTGGACGCTCGACATGGCAGAAGGCGTCGACGGCCGCGCGGTGCTTGCCGCCTGTTTCGAGAAGGGCGTGCCCCTCACGCATTTCGACGTCGCACCCCCGACCTTGCACGACATCTTCGTGACGCTGGTGGAGAAGGCCGCATGAGGAGCACCTTCCTGATCGCGCGCCAGGAATTCATCAAGTATGTCACGCGGCGCGGCTTCTTTCTCTCCATCATGATGTTTCCCGTCTGGATCATGATCGTCGTGCTGGTGCCGCAATGGACGGGCGGCGCGCCGCAACGCGCCTTCACCATCGTCGATCGCGCGGGCGGATATCGCGAGGCAGTTCTTGACGCGCTGGCCCGCGAGGACGCGGCGCGCGATCTGAAGGCGCTGGCGCAATACGCGCAAGCGAATGCCGACATGCCCGCCGTGCAACAGACGGCGCCTCATCTTTCCGGCATGCTCAAGTCGCCGCAGACGGCACAGTCTGTGTCCGGGTTTCGGATGTTCGGCGGCTGGCGGCCCGTGATATCGGCACTGACGCCCTTCCTGAAGCCTGCGGCCAAGCCGTTTCGCGTTCCCGATCCCCGCTTTGTTTATGTCGAGCCGCCGGCCGCACTGGACCATGCTGCAAGCGAAGGTTTCGGCGCGGCGACGCGGCACTATCTCGACACCGATCAATTCTTCGCCGCGATCCTTATTCCCAAGGATTTCGGCAGCACAGGTCACGAGACGGCAGAATATTTCGCGCGCGATCTTTCAGACGGCGATTTGCGCGATTTTGTCATGACGGCCCTCAGCGATGCTCTGCACCGCAACGTCCTCAAGCGGCTGGCGCCGGAACTGGTCGATAGCGACGCACTAACGGCAACTGCAACGCTCGAGACCCACAATCCGACCAAAGCGAACGTACAATCCGGCCGCGACGATTCCTTCGACAAGCTCGTGCCGATCGCGCTTGCGGTAATCCTCTTCATCGTCTCGGTGATGAATGCGAGCGTGCTGCTGCAAGGCGTGGTCGAGGAAAAATCGACCCGGATGGTCGAAGTGCTGCTTTCCTGCGCCACAGCGCGCGAGATCACCAGCGGCAAGCTGATCGGCGTGATCGCGGTGGCTCTGGTCACGATCGGCATCTGGGCGCTGGTGCTGTTCGGACTGATGGCGCTGGCCGATGCGAGCACCATCACCCTGGTTTTCGGCGCGATGCGGTCTGTGGCCACGATCGACACGCTGCCGCTGCTGCTGCTCTATTTCTTCTGCGGCCTTCTGATCTACGGCTCGGTGTTTCTGGCCATCGGCAGCATGGCCAGTTCGCTCGCCGATGCCCAGGCGCTGCTCGGCCCCGCCATGCTGATCCTGATGCTGCCCAATCTGATGATCTCCGGCATCATGCGCGATCCGAACGGCGAATTCGCCACCATCATTTCCTGGGTGCCGTTCTACACGCCGTTTTTCATGATGCTGCGCATCGCCTCGCATCCGCCCGCGCTGCAGATCTGGGGAACGGCGGCGCTCGCCCTCGCCACAACCGCATTCCTGATCTGGTGGATGGGCCGCGTGTTTGCGAACCACGTGCTGACGACCGAGCGGCCGCCCTCTCTCGCCGGCCTTGTGCGGCGCGGCGCACAGATGTTGATCGGGCGAAGAAACTAATCGCCGGCAAACAGATGCAGCCGCGCATAAAGCAGCAGCACGGCGGTCTTGGCGTCGCAGATGCGGCCGTCCGATAACATGGCGAATGCCTCGTCGAGGGGCATTTCGAGCACCTCGATGTCCTCGCCCTCGCTTTCGATTCCGCCGCCGGCGCTGTGCTTGGCGCCGTCATCATATTCGGCAACGAAGAAGTGCAGCTTCTCCGTCATCGCACCCGGGCTCATGAAGAGCTCGAACACCTTGCGCACAGCGTGGATGTGATAGCCGGTCTCCTCCTCGGCTTCGGCCTCGATGCGGATATCAGGCGCAGCATCGTCGAGCATTCCGGCCGCGGCCTCGATCAGCAGTTCGCGATAGCCATTCAGGAAGGCGGGCAGGCGGAACTGCCGCGTGAGCACGACGCTGCGCCGAGCAAGATTGTAGAGCAGGATCGCTGCGCCATTGCCGCGGTCATAGACCTCGCGGACGCTTCTTTGCCAGGCGCCATCACCGCGACGCCAGGAAAAAGTTACCTTCCGCAGGACATATTTGTCGTCGGACAGGATCCTGTCGTCTTCGATACGAACGCGTGCACTGATGTCGGTCATGTCGTTTCACTTTCCGCTGCACGCTTGATGGTGCGCAGATAACGCTTGCGAATAAAGCCGCTGCCGAGCCGGATGGCCAGCCAATAGGGCGTGAACAGGATTCGCGAACGCGCATCGGGACAGAAGACGCGCGTTTCGGTGACAAGGCGGGTCATCGTGCCAACCGGCTCGCACATGAGATTGAACACCAGCTTCGCCATGCCGGGCTCGGTAAAATGCAGAAAGGCCTCGGCGCGCTCGAAGGCGTCCTTCTCGGGGAATGTGTGCAGGCCGCCATCGGGCCGCCAGAAGCGTCCGGCAAGTCCGCTCGCGATTTCGCGGTCGCCGTCGCGGCCGAGCGGCGTGAAACGATGCATGCCGAATGACGTCATGGTTGGCTTGTTGGTTCGATGGAACCTTTGCCAGATCGCCGATGGCGCCGAGCGCAATGCCATCATCGCGCGGACGATCCTGTCCTCGCCAAGCATGTCGCGCGTGAGGATCGTGTCGAGAATTCGCGCCGGTGTCGCTGCGACCGTGATTTCGTGCCGCTCAGAGAATTGATAGTGCGGCAGGTAGCGATCGATCAGCGTCACGGTCCGCTCCGAATTAAAAAAGCCGCCCGATGGCTCGAGCGGCTTTTTTAATTTCATGGCGGCAGGCCCTAGCGCGGCAGCAGGCCTTCGCGCTGCAGACGCTTGCGCTGCAGCTTGCGATAGCGGCGGATCGCTTCGGCGCGTTCGCGGGCGCGCTTTTCGCTCGGCTTCTCGTAATGGCCCCTCAGCTTCATCTCGCGGAAGATGCCTTCGCGCTGCATCTTCTTTTTCAGCGCCTTCAGCGCCTGGTCGATATTGTTGTCGCGAACGATGATCTGCAAAATGCGCTCCTTCAGGCCCATATTTGGGAGGCGCGGGTGATAACAGAAGGGTTTTGGCCTGTCCACCGCACTTGACCTCGCGGAAAAAAATCCTATATAGCGATGTCTCGGCAGATTGGGTTTTCGGAGGAATTGATCCCGAAAAAAATTCCTGGAGGAGACGGCAACAAAAACGCAAAAAAAAGCGAAATTTCGAGGTTCAAATGTACGCAAATCGAATGAAATCATGGCCATACTGAAGATCGCCCGCATGGGCCACCCGGTGCTGGCGCAGCTCGCGCAACCGGTTGCCAACCCTTGCGAGCCTGAAATACGTCGTCTCGTGTCCGACATGATCGAGACGATGATCGACGCCGATGGTGCAGGCCTTGCTGCGCCACAGGTCCATGTGCCGCTGCGTGTCGTCGTATTCCAGGCGCCGGAAGGCCGCAGCGATCCTGGTCTTTCGGAGGAAGAACGCTTCGATCACATGGCGCCGTTGACGGTTCTGATCAATCCGAGCATCGAAGTCGTGGGCAGCGAAATCGAGGGCGGCTGGGAAGGCTGCCTTTCGGTGCCGGGGCTGCGCGGCTTTGTCGAGCGCGCCTTCCACATCCGCTATCGCGGGTATGACCTGGAGGGGCGCGAAGTCGCACGTACCGCCAAAGGATTCCATGCGCGCGTGGTGCAGCATGAGTGCGATCATCTGGACGGCGTGCTCTATCCCAGCCGCATGACCGACATGGGCAAGCTGATCTTCGAGACCGAAGCGCGCCACTGGGCGAGAGACGAATGACGCCGCGCAAGAAAAAGACCGGCGATGCCAGGCTCAAGGCCGCGATGCTGCAAGCCGCGCTCAAGCATGTCGTGTTCGACGGCTTCAGCGACAAGGTTCTGGCCGGCGCGGCGAAGGAAGTGGGCGCCGACAAGGACGCGATCAGGCGGCTGTTTCCGGACGGACCGCTCAGCCTGGTCGAGGCGTTTTCGGAAAGCGCCGACGCCGAGATGGACAGAACATTGTCCGCGATGGATCTCAAGTCGATGAAGATCCGCGCGCGCATCGCCGCCGCGGTGATGGCGCGCATAGAAGCAGTGCGTCCGCACAAGGAGGCTGCACGCCGCGCCGCTGCGTTTCTCACTTTGCCGCCGCATGCCGCGCTCGGCGTGAAACTTGTCTATCGCACGGTCGATGCGATGTGGCGTGCGGCAGGCGACACCTCGACCGATTTCAATTTTTACACCAAGCGCGGAATCCTCGCCGGCGTCTATTCGGCGACGCTGATGCGCTGGTTCACCGATACGAGCCCCGGCGAAAGTGCGACGACCCAGTTCCTCGCCGACCGCATCGAAAATGTGATACAGTTCGAGAAATTCAAGATGCGGTTGAAGCAGAGCTTCGACCGCCTGCCGCCGCTCTCCGAAATTCTCGGCTCCGTCAATGGCCGGCGCGGCTGATCAGGTATTCGGCGATCTGCACCGCGTTGAGCGCGGCGCCCTTCAGAAGCTGATCGGCCGCCACGAACATCGAAATCGAATGGCCGGACGGATCGCTCAGATCCTTGCGGATTCGGCCTACCAGAACGTCGTCCTGGCCGGAAGCGTCGATCGGCATCGGGAAATAGTTCTTCGCCCGGTCGTCGACGATGCGTACGCCCGGCGCGTCCGACAGAAGGGCGCGCACCTCGTCATCCGTGATCGGCCTTTCGCATTCAAATGTGATGGACTCGCAGTGCGCACGCTGAACGGGCACGCGGACACAGGTGACGCCGACCGCGATGGCCTCATCTTCGAAGATCTTTTTGGTCTCCTTGATGACCTTGGTCTCTTCGTCGTTGTAGCCAGTGTCGGGATCGATCGACGTATTGTGGCTGAAGAGATTGAATGCATAAGGATGCGGCATAACTTTTTGCTGATGCGGTTCGCCGTTGAGAAAGCTGCGGGTCGCTTCCTCAAGCTCCGCCATCGCCGCCGCGCCCGCGCCCGACGCCGCCTGATAGGTCGACAGGATCACCCGCCTGATGCGGTTCTTGCGATGGATCGGCCACAGTGGGACGAGCGCCGTGATCGCCGCGCAATTGGGATTGGCGACGATGCCCTTGTGATCCTCGATACGTTGCGCGTTGATCTCCGGGATCACCAGCGGCACGTTCGGGTCCATGCGAAAGGCCGAGGAATTGTCGACGACGACGGCGCCTGCCTTCACCGCGATGGGCGCGAACTTGCGCGAGATGCTTCCGCCCGCCGAGAACAGCGCAATGTCCACACCTTCGAAGGATTTCTCGTTGAGCTCCTCAATGACGATCTTCTGTCCGCGGAAGTCGAGCGTCTTGCCCGCCGAGCGCGCGCTCGCCAGCGCCTTGAGCCGGCCGACCGGAAAATTGCGCTTCGTCAGGCAGCCGATGAATTCAGCGCCGACGGCGCCGGTCGCGCCGACAATGGCCACTACGGGATTGCTCATTCTCGTCTCCTCAAGGCAACAAAAAAGCCCCGGACCTTTCGGCGGGGCTTCGGATCAGGCGATGCGTTGGATGTTACGCGCGCGCAAGTCCCGAAGCCCTGCGGGGCTTCGTCGTCTTGGTCGTACGCTTCGTCATCGTTTTCATCGGCGCGGACCCTATTGTCGCGGAGGGGCCTTCGTCAACGGGGACAGCGTGGTGAAATGCCCCATCTTCCGCCCTGCACGGATTTCGGACTTTCCGTAGAGATGCAGCGCGCCGGGCTTTTTCGCGAACATGCGCCAGTCTGCCGCTTCCTCCCCGATGATGTTCTGCATCTCTGCGTCGGCGTGGCGCGCCGGATTGCCGAGCGGCCAGCCGGCAACGGCACGGATATGCTGTTCGAACTGGCTGACTGTGCAGGCTTCGAGAGTCCAGTGACCGGAATTGTGTACGCGCGGCGCGATCTCGTTGACCAGCAGGGCACCATCCTTGCGGACGAAGAGTTCGACGGCGAGGACGCCGACATAGTCGAGCGCTTGCGCGATTTTCTTTGCAATCGATTTGGCTTCGAAGCCTTGCGCCGGCGTCAGGCGTCCGGGAACGATCGATCGCCGCAGAATGTGATGCTCGTGGATGTTCTCGGGCGGGTCGTACGCGGCAAACGCCCCGTCGATGCCGCGCGCCGCGACGACGGATGCTTCGAAAGAAAAGTCGACGAACGACTCCAGAATGGACGGTGCGAATTTGAACGACTTGATCGTGGCAGCCGCTTCGTCCCCACTCGCCACTTTGGCTTGCCCCTTGCCGTCATATCCAAGGCGGCGCGTCTTGAGTACTCCGTTGCCTCCGACGGCGTCGAATGAGCTGCGCGCGCTTTTTTCGGACTCGACGGCGAAGAACGGCGCCGTGTTCAGCCCCAGCGATTTGACGAAGGCCTTTTCCTCCAAGCGGTCCTGCAGGACGCGCAGCGCCTTGGCGCCGGGATTCACGGGCTTGACCCGCGCGATTCGTTCCACCGCCGAGGCAGGTACATTCTCGAACTCGAATGTGACGGCATCGCATGTTTGCGCGAACGCCGTCAGCGCATCGCGATCGTCGAACGCGCCGGAGCTGTGGCGGTCCGCCACCTGAAATGCTGGCGCATCAATCTCATCGGAATAAACATGTGCCTTCAGGCCCAGCCGCGCAGCGGCCAGCGCCAGCATGCGGCCCAACTGTCCACCGCCGAGAATCCCGATGGTTCCGCCCGGCGCGACGGGCGCTGTCAGTCGCTTGGTCTCGCTCATTTTTGTGACGGCGTTTCGGCCACGGCGCTCGTCTGCTTGTCACGCCACTTGGCAAGACGTTTGGCGAGCGCCTTGTCGGAGAGAGCCAAGATCGCGGCGGCATGCAGCGCCGCGTTCTTGGCGCCGCTCTCACCGATCGCAAATGTTGCGACGGGAATTCCTCCCGGCATCTGGACGATTGACAAAAGACTGTCCATGCCCTTGAGCGCCCTGGACTCGACGGGCACGCCCAGCACAGGAAGCGTCGTCATCGATGCGGTCATGCCGGGAAGGTGCGCCGCGCCGCCCGCGCCGGCGATGATGACCTTGAGCCCGCGGCCCGCCGCGCTCTTGGCGTAGGCCGACATGCGGTCCGGCGTCCGGTGCGCGGAGATGATTTTGCTTTCATGGGGCACGCCAAGCGCGCTCAATGTTTCGGATGCGGCCTTGAGCGTGGGCCAGTCGGACTGGCTCCCCATGATCAGGCCGACAAGCGGCTTTTGGCTGGACATGCTTCTCTGATAGTTGGGCGGGCAAATCACCCGCGAGGAAGCGGCGCATTATAGGGCCAGAAAACCAAGGGAAAAGCCCCACCTTGCCGCAGATTAACCATTTCTCCTTATTCATAAACGAATTGTTAAAGCCGTCTTAGTATTGATTTCCGGCCAGAATGGCCCAAGGAACCGATCATGAAGATCGAACGGCCAAGTTCGACACGAGGCCCGCGAGCAGTGGGAACGGCCGCCTATGCCCGTCAGGCCGAGGCTGCGGCCGCCCCGGACACGCCAGTTACGAACGGGGCAACCGCTACTGTTCTCGGCATTCCGGATAGCGAATTCACCCCGCGCGTGCGCGACGCCATCGTCACGCTGATGGGCGAGGTCGACAGCCTGCGCCGCGAACTGCAGTCCACGCGCGAACGTCTCGACGAAGCGGAAAAGTACGCCGACCAGGACCATCTCCTGCCGCTCCTCAACCGCCGCGCCTTTGTGCGCGAGCTGATGCGCTATATCTCCTTCGCCGACCGTTACGGCACGCCGTCCAGCCTGATCTATTTCGATCTCAACAATTTCAAGTCGGTCAATGACGCGCACGGCCATGCAGGCGGCGACGCCGTGCTTAGGCAATTCGCCGGCGTGCTGGTCGCCAATGTCCGCGAGACCGATTTCGTCGGCCGCGTCGGCGGCGATGAATTCGGCATTCTTCTCAGTCACGCCGATCAGGCGCAGGCGCACAGAAAGGCCGATCATCTGGCGGAACAGGTGCGAAACGCACCTACGATCTGGAACGGCCAACCCATTCCGCTCAGCTTCGCCTATGGCGCCTTTGAGCTGAAGGCGGGCGACAATCCCGAACAGGCGATGGCCCGCGCCGATGAGGCGATGTACGCCCACAAGCGCGGCACGCGCTGATCAGGCGATTATGTCGGGCAGCAGCCGGTCGTTGATCTTGGATATCTCGTCCTTGAGCTGCAGCTTGCGCTTCTTGAGGCGCGTGATCTGAAGCTGGTCGCGCGTGCCGGTTTCCATCAGCGCGGCGATGGCATTGTCGAGATCGCGATGCTCCTGCGTCAGCTCGGCGAGCTTGGCCCGAAGTGCGACTTCGTCTGGCTTGGTGACCTCGCTCGACATCGCGGGATCAGGTCCGTGCGCGCGGTTTGCGCGCACCGTTGGAGGGACTTTCTCCCCAACGCTTCTGCGACGGCCAGTCGAGACCAACGAGATCGAGCGCTCGCGCAACGATCTGATCGACGAAGTCTGAAATCTTGTGCGGCTCCGAATAGAACGCCGGCAACGGCGGCAGAATGATCGCGCCCATCTCGGCGAGCTGCGCCAGCGTGCGCAGATGGCCGACATGCAGCGGCGTCTCGCGCACCATCAGCACCAGCGGCCGGCGCTCCTTCAACGTCACATCGGCGGCGCGGGTCAGAAGGCTGGTGGTGACGCCGGTTGCGATTTCCGACCAGCTGCGCACCGAGCAGGGCGCGACGATCATGCCCTTGGTGCGGAAGGTCCCCGAAGCGATCGCCGCAGCGATGTCGCCGATCGCGTAGGAGTAATCGGCCATCGCGGCCACTGCCCTGGGCTTGAACGAGGTTTCAAGCCCGATCGTCATCTCGGCCGCCTTGGACATGACCAGATGCGACTCAATCCCAAGTTCGGCCAAGGCTTCCAGCAACCTGATTCCATACACAACCCCAGAGGCGCCGCTGATTCCGACGACTAGACGGTCTTTCTGGCTGGTCTGGGCGGGCCGAGGAGTTCATGTGTCCGTTTACAAGCTGTAAGGCACGCGCGAAAGAGGGACGTGACAGCACCCCCTCACAGTGATCTAATTCCAGTGCCTAAGATAAAGAGGTGCAAGCATGGCACTGCAAGGGCATATCCAGGAACTGTCCGAAAAACACAAGAAACTGGAAGAACGCATACACGACGAGATGGCCCGCCCCGATTGGGATGAAGTCCGGGTCGCCGCGCTGAAAAAAGAAAAGCTTCGAATAAAAGACGAACTCGAACGACTGCGAAGCAGCGTTCACTGACAAAAGCCTCCATGTCTGAGCCTACTCCGCCGGCGCGAGCGCCGCGTGTGGTTTCGTACGCGCGAAAATTCCCAGGGCCCCCAGTTCGAAACAAGGCTGCAGCCAGGAACGACGCGCCTGCGAAATAGATCGGTGCGCTGGCGCTGGTGAAGTAGGCAAAGAGACTGGTCATCACGACCGGGGCTGCAATCGACGTCAGGCTGCCGACGCTTGCGACTGCGCCCTGCAATTCGCCCTGCTCGTTGGCGGGCACCTGCTTGGACATGATCGAGTTGAGCGCGGGATTGCCGATGCCGGCGAGCGCCCAGACCAGCATCCAGGCATAGAGCTGCAACGGCGAGTTTGAGAAGGCGTAGCCGGCATAGCCGATTGCGGCACAGAGAAATCCGACATAGACCGAGTTCACTTCGCCGATGCGCGGCACGATAACCCGCGGCAGCACGCCGAACGAAACCGCCGTCAGCGCGCCGACGGCCATCAGCGAATAACCGACTTGCGCGCTCGTCCAGTGGAATTTCAGCATCGTGTAATAGGTCCAGGTGGCGGGATTGGCGTCATGGGCAAGGCGCACCAGGATCATGACGCCGATCAGGCCGAACACCATCGGATAGCGCCGCAGCGCGAACAGGCTGCCGGCGGGATTGGCGCGCCAGACCTCGAAGGCGCGGCGGCGTTTCACGGGAAGCGATTCCTTCAACACCAGAAGACCGAACAGGGCATTGGCGACGGCAACGCCCGCCGAGACGAAGAAAGGCATGCGCGGCCCGAACGCATCGCCCACGATGCCGCCGATCGCAGGTCCGATGATGAAGCCGACACCGAAGGCAGCCCCGGTCAGGCCGAAATTCGCGGCGCGCTTTTCGGGCGGCGACACGTCGGCGATATAGGCGTTGACGGTCGGATAGGTCGCGCCCGCCATGCCCGAAAGAATCCGGCCGGCGAACAGCCAATAGATGGTGGGCGCCAATCCGGTGATCGTGTAGTCGATGCCGAGTGCGACCAGCGACAGGATCAGCACCGGCCGCCGTCCGAAACGGTCGCTGAGATTGCCGATGACGGGCGCGCAGAAAAACTGCATCAGCGCGAACACGAACATCAGCCAGCCGCCCCAGCGCGCCGCGTCCGACAGGCCCTCGCCCGTCAATTGCGCGACGATCTTCGGCGTCACCGGAATGATGATGCCAAGCCCGATCGTGTCGACCAGCATGGTGATGAAGATGAAGGCCAGCGCGTAATTGCTGGCGGGTCTGGATACCGGCTCGCTCATGTCTGCCCCATTTGCGATCGTCTACAGCGTAATTATTGGCCAGGCGCGCGTCCTGGAAAAATTGTCCGGAGTGCGGGTGGCCACTTCATCGGTGGCCCGAGCGAGCAGCACGACGAGGTCGCGCGTCTCCTCCAGAAGACGCTTCGTTTTCCTGCGGCGCGCGACAAACGCCGTCGCATACAAGCCGTGAGTTCAGCCGGTTGCGGTTGCCGGGTGGCGCGCCGCGGGCCCGCTTCGGGAGGCCCGCGGCGGCCCGCACATGCGCGAGCGCGCGGCGCGACGGGCGTGCCGGGTAAGTCTTTGATCGCATTCGATCCGCGTACATTTGAACCTCGATTTTCGCGGTTTATGGATTTTGTTCTGCGGCGTCGCGGCGGCGCGTCGCGGCCGATTCGTCCTTGTCCAAAACAGGGATGGTTGCCGGGATCGCGTCTTCGCGCGGCATCGTAAAACTGTGCGTGACAGTCGTGACGCCGCGACGCTTCTTCTTGCGGTCGCCGTCGCCTGCGTGCGTGTGGCGGACCGTGAAGCGCTGGCCGAACTGCCCGCGCAGTTTCACGAAGCTGGACACAAGGCTGGCGCTGGCTTGCGAAAGGCGCGCTGCGTCGCGCAATTGCAGGGATCGCGGGACCGTCCAGTTGTTCCCGCTCGCGCTCTTCTTGGGTCGAGGCCACACATTTTGCGCTGCCGCGTCCGGAACCGGGCCTTCCGTCAACCCGGGAACCGCTCCCGTCGCCAGGATCATGCATTCGGTCACGCCCTGGGTCAGCATGCCGAGCTGAAGCTCGATCTGCTCGGTCAGGGAGCCGCTGTGGAACAGCCGCGCGACGTCGAAGGGCGGTGCGGTTTCGGCGGTTTCGTCTGTTTCTTCCTGCAAGGGCGTTGTCCTTTCTCTGCAAACGTTCACGATATGTTCTATTAGGAATAAAGTGGCGATCATCCCGTACTTTACCATGTAGGATTGTGGTCCTATTTTCGGGTTCATGAGGGAAAGAGTTAAGCACTCGAAAAGCGTCTGGCTGACACCAGTTGTACTGGCGGCATTGATCGCAGCGCTGGAGCGGATCGCAGAGGTGTTAATCCAAAAGCTTCTCTGAACCGGGCGGGGCGCTAATGAAGGCGACTCTGCCCCTGTGGTGGCTTTGGCTGAGATTGGCCTTGGATGGGTTGGTCTTGGGCCTTGTGAGTTATGGCCTCGTACAACTCATAGCCGTCCTTCGCGAAGGTCATCGCGCCGAGCAGAAGGAGCGCGATCGTGAGAGAAATTAGCCACTTCGTCAGGCGCACGACTTGCTGCGCGGTTTTCTCAGAATCTCGGCTCAACCGCACCAAGAGCGCAGCAAAGGGAGCCATCATAAAAAGCAGCGTGGTTCTTTGGCCGCCCGCTTTCAGTCCGACACTGACAGCCTCAAGCAATTCGTCAGTAGAGCGGTCAGGATTTGTATCGAAAAAAACTGTCATACCGCACCTACCGTTGTTGGGGGCGCCCTAGATGGGCGCGATTCTTTCAGTCCTCATATTCGTGATCTGCGCGCGCTGGACTGTCGGCGTCCAAAGTACGGAAGCGATTAACGTCCTTGGTGCAGATTCGATAGAATCCGGTACGCCGCAAAGTGCCATTGTCATCAAAATAAGAAATGGTGCCGCTGACAATTACGACGCCCTCGGCCCAACTTTCAGTGAGATTCGCCGTATATGGCCACCACGCTTTCTCAAAGATGACGGGAGTGACCTTCCGGGCGAGGAGTGCCTCGCCGGGGGCCAAGTAATCTGCAAAGTGAAATTGGCAGGTAAAGAGACGCGGTTTTCGCCCCCCGTCCAGTACGCGATCGATACGCAAGGTGATTTCGTTAGTGACAATTTTCGCTTTGGTATCACCAATATTCACCACCTCATACTGGACAGCGAAAGGCTCGCCTACGACGAGTTTGTCGATTCTCAACAGACAAATCCGGATTTTCGGTCGATGCGAAGCGACATATTCCGCGTTCGCAATCTTGATCTGTTCGGCAGTAATTTGTTGCGCTTTCCAGGTGACAATCCAGAGACCGATAGTCGAGCCAGTCAGCGTGAGGGTGAAGAAAGCAGTCCAGAATCCGGAATACTTCCAGAACGGGTAGTCCTTCTCGCTGTTGTTATTGGCGGCGGTATCGGTGGGCTGGGGTGCTGCGGGTTGTTGTGGCTGGGGCGTCGGAAATGAAACTCCTAGCACCGCGACCAAAATCAATGCCCCCATCGGAAACGCTGGCCAAAAGCGCCATTCCGGCAGCAATGGTTTCTTTAGCACCCCCGAATTGCCTCTCCGAAAATGTCCTCGTTCCGGCGATTGTTACACCGGAACTGGAACTCGGCAACGTAGAGCGGCAGGTACTTGCGCGAAACCTTGCGGTACGTACCCACAACGCCACGCTTAATCAGGCTCCAGAAGCCTTCGATTGTGTTGGTATGGATCGCGCCGATCACGTACTTGCCAGCGGCATGATGCACGGCACCGTGAATATAGCGGTAATCCAAACCTGCGTAGGCGTGGTGTTCGTCGCTTGCGAGCAAGCTAACGTCCGTCGAAACCGGCTCATGCACAAAGTTCTGGATTGCCGCGTGGCTGGCATATTTCAGGACGCGGCCAACCACTTTGCCTTTGCGCTCCACGGCACCAACGACCGGCATTTTGCCACCCGCGCCGCCGCCCCGGTTGTTATGACCGCCGTGCTTGTTCTTCGCCTTGCCGCCGACATACGTCTCATCGACGTCGACAACGCCCATCAGCTTGCGGAAATCTTCGTTGGCGAGGCCAGCGCGAACGCGATGGCACATGTACCAAGCGGTCTTGTACGATCCGAAGCCCATCACCCGCATAATCTGGAGGGCGCTGATGCGCTTCTTGCTGACCAGCATCCGGTGAATGACGCGGAACCAGTCGCGGAGCGGCTTGTTGGTGTTCTCGAAGATCGTCCCGGTGATGTGGCTGAAACGGTAGTTGGTGCCAGAGGGCGAGCACTCGTTGCACAGCCAATTGAATTTCATGGTGCCGTGTTCCTTGACCGTATCAGCGCCACAGCGAGGGCATCTGACGCCGACCGGCCAGCGATGCTTGATGAGATAGGCCGCACAGGCATCCTCATTTGGGAAGGCTTTTTCCCACTGGGAGATCGTCATGCGATGGATGCGCCTGGTAGAGACTATAGTCCTAACTCCTTTTCTGAAAGAGATATAGGAGAATGAACTCAATTAGTCGAGTAGGGGATAATCGCCAATAATGTCAAGAAAGGCCATTTGCGAAGGTGCGCGTTGCCGCGTTCGCTTCGATGTTCATCATTGCGACGTCATCGCCTGGGCGGCCCGCGGCCGCCGGCCATGACAGCGAGGGACGGTTAGAATGACGAGGACGCGCGCATGATCCGCAAACTGCCGTCCGGCGAGTACCGCCTTTATTCGCGCAAGAAGAATCCCAAGACCGGCAAGCGCAGAAATCTCGGCACGTTCAAGACCCGCGCCGCCGCGCAGAAACACGAACGCGCCGTGCAGTTCTTCAAGCGCGGCGGCTGAACTCAGGCCACGTCCTTCGTCATCGCGCGCAGCCTGAATTTCTGGATCTTGCCCGTGGAGGTCTTGGGCAGTTCGGTGAACACGACATAGCGCGGGCATTTGTAGCGGGCGAGGTTGGCCCGGCAATACTCGATCAACTCTTCGGCCGTCACATGCTCAAAGCCGCGCTTTCGCTCGACGAAGGCGCAAGGCGTCTCGCCCCACTTCTCGTCTTCCTTTGCCACCACAGCCACGAACATCACGGCGGGATGCTTGTTCAGCGTGTCCTCGACCTCGATGGACGAGATGTTCTCGCCGCCCGAGATGATGATGTCCTTGGAGCGGTCCTTGAGCTGGATATAGCCGTCCGGATACATCACGCCGAGATCGCCGGAATGGAACCAGCCGCCTTCGAAGGCTTCCTTCGTCGCCCTGGGATTCTTGAGATAGCCCTTCATCACGACATTGCCGCGGAACATGACTTCGCCCATGGTCGCGCCGTCGGCCGGCACCGGCTCCATCGTCTCGGGATCCATCACGGCGAGAGATTCGAGCGCGTGATAGCGCACGCCCTGGCGCGCTTTCTTCGCCGCGCGCGGTCCCTTGTCGAGATCGTCCCAATCCGTCGCCCATTCGTTGACGACGGCGGGGCCGTAGGTCTCGGTCAGGCCGTAGACGTGGGTCACGTTGAAACCCGCATCGCCCATCGCGGCCAGAACCGATTCCGGCGGCGGCGCGGCGGCGGTGATGAACTCAACCTTGTGCGGCAGCGCCCGGCGCTCGGTTTCGCTCGCATTGATGAAGGTCGACATGACGATCGGCGCGCCGCACAGATGCGTGACCTTGTGCTCCGCGATGGCGTCGAACATCGCTTTCGCGCGTACCCAGCGCAGGCAGACATGCGTGCCGGCCACGACCGACAGCGACCAGGGAAAGCACCAGCCGTTGCAGTGGAACATCGGCAGCGTCCACAGATAGATCGGATGGCGCGGCATCTGTGCCGACAGCACGTTTCCGTAACCCATCAGCGCAGCACCGCGATGATGGAACACCACGCCCTTGGGATTGCCCGTGGTGCCGGAGGTGTAGTTCAGCGAGATCGCATCCCATTCGTCGGCCGGCGGCGCCCAGGAAAATTCCGGATCGCCGCTTTCCAGGAACGCTTCGTAATCGATGGTGCCGAGCCGCTCGCCGGTTTGCGGAAATTCCGGATCGTCATAGTCGATGATCAGCGGCTTCACCTTGGCGAGCTTCAGTGTCTCCTTCATCACGCCGGCGAACTCGCGATCGGTGATGAGGTATTTCGCTTCGCCGTGATCGAGGATGAAGGCGAGCGCCGCCGCATCGAGGCGCGTGTTGAGCGCGTTCAGCACGCCGCCCGCCATCGGCACGCCGTAATGCGCATCGAGCATCGGCGGCGTATTGGCCAGCATCACCGCGACCGTGTCGCCCTTCTTGAGGCCCTTCCTGGCCAGCGCCGAGGCGAGGCGGCGCGCGCGCGCGTAATAGTCCGCGTAGGAAAAACGCTGCCTTCCATGGATGATCGCCGTGCGCGCCGGAAAGACGCTGGCGGCGCGCTCCAGGAAGGTGAGCGGCGTCAGCGACTGGAAATTCGCCGGATTGCGCTCAAGGTCGGTGTCGTACTTGTCGCCGCCGAAACGCGGCACCAGCCGCGGCATCGGCCGGCCTTCGCCGGCGCGGCGGACAAGCGACTTGGCGGGGCGCCTGCGCACGTCCGGCTTGGCCGGCGGGGCAATGCGCGCGGGCTTCGGCGCCGGCTTTTTCTTTGCAACCTTCTTGACGGTCTTTTTGACCGTTTTTCCGGCCGGCTTGGCGCGTCTGGACGGTTTCTTGTTCTTTTTCGACTTTGCCATGGTGCACTTTGACCAGCGGTTGCGAGAGCGGCGAAACGCTAAAGAAAGCCGCAATAACCGGCAAGCTCGCTCGATGGACGCGGCGTCGCGCCGTTGCTAGGAAGACCTGCGCCAAGGAATGCCCGATGTCCGAACAAGTTCAGCCTGCGCCGCGGGGGCTTCGCCGCCTCTATGCCTGGATGATGATCAACGCACAGGGCCGGCACGCTTGGGCGGGTCTTGCCGCGTTCGCATTCGCGGAATCGTCATTCTTTCCGATTCCGGCCGACGTGATGCTGGTACCGATGGTGCTGGCGAACAGAAAGCGCGCCTATCTGCTGGCGGCGTGGTGCACCTTGTTCTCGGTTCTCGGCGGTGCGTTAGGGTACACGATCGGATCGGTGTTCTTCGACACGGTCGGAAAGTGGCTGATCCACACCTATGGCCTGCAGGCGGCGTTCGACGGCTTCCGCGCCGCTTATGCCAAATACGGCTACTGGATCATGGTGCAGGGCCTGACGCCCATCCCCTACAAGCTCGTCACCATCGCGAGCGGATTCGCCGGGTTCAACTTCGCGCTGTTCATGGTCCTGTCCGCCGTGACGCGAGGCCTGCGCTACACGCTGGTCTGCTCCCTGCTTTATTTCTTCGGTGCGCCGGTGCAAGCCATCATCGAGAAATATATGGAGATCGCGCTGATCGGATTCCTGGTGCTGGTCGTGCTGGGTTTCGTTGCCGTGCGCTACATATTTTGAAAAAGAAGGCGTCGTAGGGCAGGGCATACGATGCGCAAGCAGATCTTCGCCGTCGGGGCGATTCTCTTTTCGACCGCGCTCTATATCGCGGGCAACGGCCTCGTCGGCGTGCTCATCCCGGTGCGCGCGCATCTCGTCGGCTTCTCCAATCTTTCGCTCGGCGTCATCGGCTCGTTCTATTTCGCCGGCTTCGTGATCGGCTGTTTCGCCGGGCCAAGATTGCTCGCCCGCGCCGGTCACAGCCGCACCTTCGCGGTGGGCGCCGGCATCTCCGCGGCCACGGTCCTCCTGCAATCGATGTTCGTGTCGGAGATGCTCTGGATCGTGCTGCGCGGCGCGTTCGGCGTGGCGGCGGCCTGCATCTACATGGTGATCGAAAGCTGGCTGAACGACCGCGCGACGAACGAAAATCGCGGGCGGATTTTCTCCGCCTATCTGCTCGTCAACTTCTCCAGCATCATCGCGGGGCAAATGCTGTTCGCGACCGGCAATCCGTCGAGCTTCGTGCTGTTCAGCCTGTCCGCCGTTCTCTACGCGCTCTGTCTCATCCCGATGGGCCTGACGCAACTGCCGCAGCCGCATGCGGCGCATGTGCCGTCGCTGCGGCCGCTGCGGCTGTACCGGACTTCGCCGGTCGGCGTGGTGGGCTGCATCGCCGTCGGCTTTGCCAACAGCGCGGTGTGGACACTGGCGCCGGTCTACGCGCAGGCCCACGGCCTCAACAAGGGCTGGATCGCCATCTTCATGAGCGTCTTCACGCTCGGCGGCGCGCTGATTCAATTGCCGCTCGGACGCTGGTCGGACCGGATCGACCGGCGCATCATCATCGCGACGGTTTGCGTCCTGGCCTGTGTTCTGGGCCTCGCGCTGGCCACCTTTGGCGGCGCGCATCGCTGGACGATCCTGCCCCTGATCTTCTGTTTTGGCACCGTGGCGCTGCCGCTCTACGGCTTGTCGGTCGCGCACACCAACGACCGCATCGCGCGCGAGAATTTCGTCGAGACGTCCGCGACGCTCCTGCTGATCAATTCGACAGCCTCGGTGTTCGGACCGACGGTCGCGGCCTTGATGATGGGATGGGCGGGAACGCAGGCGCTGTTCTATTATTCAGCCGCGATCCATGCGGCGATGGCGGTGTTTGCGATTGTGCGCATTTCCATGCGCGACGAGCCGGCGAATATCCATCGCGAGCCCTATGAGCTGCAGCCGCAGCAGGCGACGCTGGCGACGGCCGAGTTCGATCCGCGCAGCGCGGACGAACAAGCCGCCTCTTAGCCCGGACTGTCGTCTTCCTGCGGGAATTCGAGCGGATCTGGAGCGGCGGGCTTGGAATCCGGCGCGGCCGTCGTCTCCGAAATCGGCTTCAGAGTCGCGCCCGCCTTCTCGGCCCGCTTGAGCGCGCGGTCGCGCTTGGCGCCGGCGCGCGTCACGGCAAGGTCGAGCTCGAGCTGCGAGCACAGGCCCAGCGTCACCGGATCGACCGCCTTGATGTTGGTCGCATTCCAGTGCGAACGCTCGCGGATCTTCTGGATCGTCGCCTTGGTCGTGCCGATCAGCTTGATGATGTCGGCGTCGGCGAATTCGGGATGGTTGCGCAGGATCCAGTAGACCGCATCCGGCTTGTCCTGGCGCTTGGAGACCGGCGTGTAGCGCGGCGCCTTCTTCTGCTTGACGGCGGGCATCTTGTGCTTGGGCGGCGCCATCTTCAGCCGCGCCTTGGGATTCTTCTCGGCTTCCTCGATCTGCTCGCGCGTGAGCTGACCGCTTGTCACCGGGTCCTGGCCCTTGATGCCCTTGGCCACGTCCTCGTCGGCGATGCCCTTCACCTCAAGCGGATGCAGGCCGCAGAAATCGGCGATCTGCTCGAAGGTGAGCGAAGTGTTGTCGACCAGCCAGACGGCGGTCGCCTTGGGCATCAGCGGTTTGCTTTCGACGGCCATAAAACTTCTCCCTTGCCGGGGGGCCGTTCACCGGCCCCGCCGACCTCTCAAGGCTAGCCTTTCGAGGAATGGCAGGGGTTTTAGCGGGAAGGAGGCGCGGGGGGAAGCTTTTTGCTCACATCGTCAGAAGAATCTTGCCGATATGGCCGGATTTGGCCATCCGGGCGTGGGCAGCGCCGGCTTCGGCGAGCGGAAAGGTTCGGTCGACCACGGGTTTGATCCGGCCGGCTTCGATCAGGGGCCAGACTTCCCTGAGCAGGGCGTCGCGGATTGCGCTCTTTTCCTCGTTGGATCGGGCGCGCAGCGTGGTGGCCAAAAGCGACAGGCGCTTCATCAAGAGCGGCGCGAAATTCACCGTCGCCTGCATGCCGGATTGGTAGGCAATGTTAACGATCCGGCCCCAGAGCGCGGCCGCACTCATGTTGCGCTGGATGTATTCGCCGCCGACCATGTCGAGGATGACATCGACGCCCTTGCCGCCCGTCTCGGCCTTCACGACGTCGACGAAATCCTCCTCGCGATAGTTGATCGCCCGCGACGCGCCGAGTTTGGCGATCGCCGCACACTTTTCCGCGCTGCCGGCGGTGGCGAACACCTTGTGGCCGCGCGCGGCGCAAAGCTGGATCGCCGCCGTGCCGATGCCGCTCGACCCGCCATGGATGAGAACGCTTTCGCCCGGCTTCAACCGCGCGGTGTCGATGAGGTTGGTCCAGACCGTGAAATGCACTTCGGGCAGGGCGGCGGCCTCGACGAGCCCAACGCCCCTGGGCACCGGCAGCACCGACTTCTCCGACACGGCGGCATATTCGGCGTAACCGCCCCCACCCAGAAGGGCGCAGACCTTGTCGCCCATCTTCAGGGAGGTGACGCCCGCGCCAAGCCCGGCGACTTCGCCGGAAACTTCGAGGCCAAGTGTTAACGGCGCGCCGGGCGGCGGCGGATAAGCGCCCATCGCCTGCGCAAGATCGGCACGGTTGAGGCCGGCAGCCGCCACCTTGATCAGCACTTCGCCGGCGGCCGGAACGGGTTTGGCGATGTCGGCCACCGCAAGCGTGTAGCCCTGGCCGGGATTTCTGACTTCGATGGCTTTCATGGTGCGGTCTCTTTGGCTTGCGCGTTTGTGTCATTCGCGCTGACATTAGCAAAGCGTGGCGCTGGTACGGAGATGAAAATGGCCGTCGACCCCGAAGAGTTGATGCCCAAGAAGAAGCGTTCGGCGATCGTTCTGGGCGAGGATCTGTCGGAGCTTTCGGCGCCGGAACTGGAATCGCGCATCGGCGAGCTGGAAACCGAGATCGCGCGCTGCCGCGAGGCGATTGCTGCGCGCAATGCAACAAAAGCCGCCGCCGCGACGTTCTTCAAACGATGAGCGGCCCGTTCGGTATTTGCCGTACGTCCTTGCGCGATTAACAAGATTAATATGCACAGCGGTTACGCGCGCCTTGGAAACCGTTCGTTTGGTTTACGCAAAGGATGTTCGCGAATTCGATTTGCAGGGCGCGCGTGAGTTGATAGCGTTCGCCTGCAACAGGACACGCGCGGCACATATGAGCATGCAAACAGCCGGCGACGATGCATTGCGCAACGTCACGCTTCGGAATTTCACCGCGTCGGCCTTGTTCGAGCGCACCTTCGACGAAGGCATGTCGCTGGTCGAAGAGACCGCGAAATATCTCGACGGCAAGGGGCGCACGGAGTCACGCGATCTTCCGCGCAAGATTGCGATGCTCTACGCCGGCGAAAGCATGCGCGTGACGACGCGGCTGATGCAGGCGGCAAGCTGGCTTCTGGTGCAGCGCGCCGTTCACGAAGGCGACATGGAGCCGGAAGACGCGACGAGCGAACGCTATCGTCTGGGTTCGAAGGAGCTCTGCCTTGGCAGCGGCAGCGACGGCGTCGAACTCCTGCCGGTCAAGCTTCGCGACCTGCTCGCGCGCAGCGACAATCTCTATCGTCGCATCGCGCGTCTGGACGATGTGCTGTTCACCGAAGGCACGGGACGCGCGACCGGCGTGAAGGATCAGTTCAGTCGCCTGGAACAGGCCTTCGGCGGCGACGGCGCCGCCTAGTTAAAGCAATCTCAGTTGTCGTGGCCCGCATTTGCGGGCCACGAAGGTGACGAGCGCGCGCTTCAGCAGGCAATTGCGCCGCGCTCAATTCTGGCGATACGGAGAAACGTCAACTGGGTGGCCCGCACTCGGGCGGAGCCATCGGAGCAGTGCGCGGAGCGCCGTTGGCCGTGCGACCCAAAACAAAAGCGAACCCGCGGTTACGCCTTCAGGATGCCGGCGAACTTCTTGTTGAAGCGGGCGGAGCATCGGGCAGGCGCGGAGCGCCGTTGGCCGTGCGACCCAAAGCAAAAAGCGAACCCGCGCTTACGCCTTCAGAATGCCCGCGAACTTCTTGTTGAAGCGGGTCAGACGGCCGCCGCGGTCGATCAGTTGCTGCTGGCCGCCGGTCCAGGCCGGGTGCGTGGTCGGGTCGATGTCGAGCGTCAGCTTCTGGTCCGGCGTCGCCCCAGGTCGTGCGCGTGCGATAGGTCGTTCCGTCGTTCAGACGGACGTTCGACGAAGTGATAGTTGGGGTGAATGCCCTTTTTCATGGCCGCGGCCCTTTTTGACCCGAATGGAAGCGCGGCTTATAGGCGAAGGGGCTCGGCCTTGGCAAGGCAGCGGCGATGGGTCCCTTACCCCGGCCTTTGGCCGTCCTATATAGGTGTGGGGCAGACCGATCCGTAACGGACAAAAGTGGCGCAATCGGGCGAAGAATTCGCAGAACAGCTGGAATATGTGGCTGCGGGCCGGGCCAAAGCCCGCTCGCTGCAGCCCCTGCGCCAGCTTTGGCCGTTCCTCAAGCCCTATCGCGGGATCATCGCGGTCGCGATCGTGGCGCTCATCTGTTCCTCGACCGCCAGCCTTCTGATCCCCCCGGCCATCGGCCGGCTGGTGCAGACACGGCTTCAGCCAGCATCTGGCCTCGCAGATCGACCAGTACTTTCTGCCGTCCTGATCGGGATATCGCTTGCGCTCGCGCTGGCGAGCGCGATCCGGTTCTACTTCGTCACCTGGCTCGGCGAGCGGGTCATCGCGGATATCCGCAAGGCCGTGTTCGACCATGTGCTCGGCCTGACGCCAACCTTCTTCGAAGTGACGCGCACCGGCGAGGTGCTGTCGCGCCTCACCGCCGACACCACGCTCATCCAGACCGTGGTCGGTTCCTCCGCCTCTGTCGCGGCCCGGAATTTCGTCATGCTGACGGGCTCGCTGGTCCTGCTGATGGTGACGAGCATCAAGCTGACGCTGCTCGTCATCGGCATCGTCGTGGTCGTGCTGCTGCCGCTGATCCTGTTCGGCCGCTGGGTGCGCACGCTCAGCCGGAAGAGCCAGGACAAGATCGCCGACACCAGCGCGCGCGCCAGCGAAACGCTCAACGCGGTTCAGACGGTGCAGGCCTTCACGCGCGAAGACACCGAACGCCAGCTCTTCGGGGCGGCCGTCGAGACATCGTTTGTCGTGGCCATCTTGCGCACGCGTGCGCGCGCCATCATGACCGCCGTCGCCATGGCATCGGTCATGGCGTGCATCGTCGGCGTGTTCTGGGTCGGCGCGCACGACGTCAATGCGCACCGCATGACAATCGGCACGCTTGTCCAGTTCGTCGGCTATGCCCTGATCTTCGTGACCGGCATGGGAGCGATGAGCGAAACCTGGGGCGATCTGCAGCGCGCCGCGGGCGCGTCGGAGCGGTTGATGGAACTGCTTCACGTGCAGCCGGAAATCTCGGCGCCGGAACATCCGGTCGCCATTCCGCGTCCGGCGCGCGGTGCGGTGTCGTTCAGGAATGTCACGTTCCACTATCCCTCGCGCCCGAACTTCAAGGCGCTGAACAATTTCTCGCTGGACGTGGCGCCCGGCGAAGCGGTGGCGCTGGTCGGTCCGTCCGGCGCCGGAAAATCGACGGTTTTCCAGCTCCTGCTGCGGTTCTTCGCGCCGCAGGACGGCGCGATCACCTTCGACGATTTCGATCTGTCGACTCTCGATCCGTCGGACCTGCGCCGCAACATCGCGGTCGTGACGCAGGACAGCGTGATCTTTTCGGGCACGCTCGCGGACAATATCCGCTATGGCCGCCCGGACGCGAGCGATGCCGATGTGCGCCGCGCCGCCGAAGCCGCCGCTGCCGCCGAGTTCATCGAAGGCCTGCCGCAGGGCTATGACACCATCGTCGGCGAGCGCGGCACGACTTTGTCGGGCGGTCAGCGCCAGCGTGTCGCCATCGCGCGCGCGATCCTGCGCGACGCGCCGCTTCTGCTGCTGGATGAGGCGACCAGCGCGCTCGATGCCGAGAACGAACGCCTGGTGCAGATCGGTCTTGAGAATCTCATGGCCGGACGCACGACCATCGTCATTGCCCATCGTCTCGCGACGATTCAGCGTCTCAAGCGCATCGTGGTGATGGATCAGGGCCGCGTCGTGGGCGAGGGCAGTCATGCCGAGCTTGTGGCGCATGGCGGCCTCTATGCCCGTCTCGCCGACCTGCAATTCTCGAGTGCCATGGCGCTGGCGAGCTGAACATGCGTCCCGCCACCCGCGCCGCGATCACCGCCGGTTCGATCGTTCTGGTTGCCGCCATCGCGCTGACATTTCGCACCCTGACCGCAGCCGGCGTGTTCAGCGACGTGACGCCGGGCTTTGCCGGAAGCTGCAGCGCGATTCGCGGTGTCGCCGGACCCGAGGATATCGTCATCGACGAAAAGCTCGGCCTCGCTTTCGTTTCGGCCACGGATCGCCGCGCCGGGCTGCGCGGCAAGCCTTCGGCGCAGGACGGGCTCTATGTTCTGGCGCTGAACGGCGCCGCAAATCTGGTGAAGCTCGCGGGCACGCCCGCCGACTTTCATCCACACGGCATCAGTCTCTATCGCGCGGCGAACGGCGATGTGACGCTCATGGCCATCAATCATCGCAGGGACGGAACGTCGAGCGTCGACAGCTTCGATGTCGTCGCACAGGGCGGAACGGTGAAGCTGCACGAAACGGGCAGCATCGAGGGCGGCCAGCTCGTCAGTCCCAACGCCATCGCCGCGGTGGACCGTGATCGTTTCTACGTCACCAACGACCACACCAGCCGCAGCGCGTTCGGACGCACGCTGGACGATTTTCTGCTGCTGCCGCGCGCCAATATTCTTTATTTCGACGGCTCCCTGTTCCACGTCGTGGCCAACGACCTGAATTTCCCGAGCGGCGCGGTCCTGTCGCCCGACGGGAAATATCTGTACGTGAGCGAAGCCTTCAACCGCCGCCTGACGACCTACACGCGCGATGAGATGAGCGGCGCGCTGCAGGCGGTGGGCGCGCTGGCCATCGCCTCCAATCTCGACAATCTGCGCCTGGATGGGTCCGGCAATCTGTGGGTTGGCAGCCATCCCAAGGCGTTCGCCATGGCCACCTATCGTTCCGATCCCGCGAAACCTGCGCCGTCCGAGATCTTCCGGGTCACGCTTTCGAACGACATTCCGCAGTCGGCGGCGACAATCTACGCGAATATGGGCGATGAAATCGGCGGCGCCAGCGTCGCCGCGGTCTCGGGCCAGCGCATGCTGATCGGCTCGCCATTGGACAACAAGGTCCTCGATTGCCGGATGGATCGCTGAAAACGAAAAGGGCGCCGGATGTGGCGCCCTTTTTTGGATTACTGGAACAAAACCGGCTAGGCGGCTTCGATTTCCTCGCCTGACGGATCGCGCAGCACATAGCCGCGGCCCCAGACGGTTTCGATGTAGTTGTCGCCGTTCGTCGCGGCCGCGAGCTTCTTGCGCAGCTTGCAGATGAAGACGTCGATGATCTTGAGTTCCGGCTCGTCCATGCCGCCATAGAGATGGTTGAGGAACATTTCCTTGGTGAGCGTCGTGCCCTTGCGGAGCGAAAGCAGCTCCAGCATCTGATATTCCTTGCCGGTCAGATGCACGCGGCTGCCGTCGACTTCGACGGTCTTGGCGTCGAGATTGACGATGAGCTTGCCGGTCGTGATGACCGACTGCGAATGGCCCTTGGAACGGCGGACCACGGCCTGGATGCGCGCGACCAGCTCGTCCTTGTGGAACGGCTTGGTCATGTAATCGTCGGCGCCGAAGCCGAGGGCTTTGACCTTCGCCTCGACGATCGCGTTGCCCGAAAGAATCAGCACCGGCGTCTGCACCTTGGCGACGCGCAGGCCTTCAAGACTTCGAAGCCGCTCATGTCGGGCAGTTGAAGATCGAGCACGATGATGTCGTAATCGTACAGCTTGCCGAGATCGATCCCCTCTTCGCCCAGGTCCGTCGTGTAGACGTTGAGACCTTCGCTGCGCAGCATCAGTTCGATGCTGCGCGCCATGGCGCTGTCGTCTTCGATCAAGAGCACGCGCATGTGACGGAACCCCTCAGGAGCCAGCAGAACTGGCTTTAGCCAATCGATGATGTGACCGTATGCTTAACTGGTTAACATCCCGTTGCATTGACATTTGCCAACTCAGGGCCTGCGAACCCGGACTTAAGAAAGCGTTCGACTCCAAGGGGCCATCCCCTTGATTCGCTTTGTTAAGTTTACCGCCATTTAAAACCTTCCCTGCAAGATGTGCACTCTTCGGGGGCAGAACGCCCTCAAAAGGGCCCTGAATGCACGCGCTTCTCAAGGAA
Source organism: uncultured Alphaproteobacteria bacterium (assembly GCA_963743765.1). GTDB lineage: Bacteria > Pseudomonadota > Alphaproteobacteria > Micropepsales > Micropepsaceae > Rhizomicrobium. Next base: position 1,278,502 of record CAVUQQ010000004.1, on the reverse strand, counting down.
ATCGACGCCGTCCCGACGCTTCATCGCTTCGGACGGGTGGCGCGAATTGAAGGCCTTCTGGTCGAGGTGACCGGTGCCGCCGGGGTCATCAGCCTGGGTGGACAGGTTCATCTAAGCCGCGGAAATAAATCAGCAATTTCGTGTGAAGTGGTAGGCTTCCGGGATGGAAGGGCGCTGGTCATGCCGCTCGGTAGCCTGGACGGAATCACGCTTGGCGCACGCGCCGATTTCGACGATCAGCCGGCCGTTATCTTCCCCTCGACCGCCTGGCTTGGGCGCGTCGTCGACGGCTTCGGAAATCCGACGGACGGCAAGGGTCCGCTGCGACAGGGGCCGAACGGATATCCCTTGAAGGCCAGTCCGCCACCCGCCGCGTCGCGCGGACGTGTCGGCGGCAAACTCGATCTGGGCGTGCGCGCTCTCAACGCCTTTGGCACCTGCTGCAAAGGCCAGCGCATGGGCATTTTCTCGGGCTCGGGCGTCGGCAAATCCACGCTGCTTGCGATGCTTGCGCGCAATACCGAAGCGGATGCCATCGTCATCGCACTGGTCGGCGAACGCGGCCGCGAAGTGAAGGAATTCGTCGAAGACGATCTCGGCGAAGAAGGTTTGAAGCGTTCGATCGTCGTGGCCGCAACATCGGACGAACCGCCGCTGGTGCGCCGCCAGGCCGCCTATGTCGCGATGGCCGTGGCCGAACAGCTTCGCGATTCGGGCCTGCACGTGCTTCTCCTGATGGACTCGGTGACGCGTTTCGCAATGGCACAGCGCGAAGTGGGTCTGTCGGCGGGCGAGCCGCCGGCGTCGAAGGGCTATACACCGACGGTTTTTGCCGAACTTCCGCGTCTTCTGGAACGTGCCGGCCCGGGCTTTCAAAGCGGACAGGGCTCGATCACCGGCCTCTTCACCGTGCTGGTCGAGGGCGACGATCATAATGAACCGATTGCGGACGCCGTGCGCGGCATCCTCGACGGTCACATTGTCCTGGAACGAAACATAGCCGAACGCGGCCGCTTTCCGGCCATCAACATTCTTAAATCGGTTTCGCGCACCATGCCGGGCTGCAATACGCCGGAGGAACAAGCACTTGTGACGCGCGCAAGGGCTCCCCTCGCGGTCTACGAAGACATGGCGGAGCTGATCCGGCTGGGTGCGTACAAAGCTGGCACAAATGCTGAAGTAGATATGGCTGTTAAACTTTATCCGCATCTCGAAGCCTTCCTGTCGCAGAAGAAGGACGAGCGGGCGGCGTTTACCGAAAGCTATGCCGCACTTGAGAAGATCATGGGCGGCGTGCCGGGGAAGGGTGAAGGGTCATGAAACGTGGTGATACTCTGATCCGCTTGCGGCGCTTTCGCGTCGACGAGATGAAACGCCGGATGGCCACGCTCGACGGCATGAAGGCCGACGCCGAACGCAAGCTCGCCGATCTGGAAGACAGTGTCGCGCGCGAGCGCCAGCGGGCAGGCGATTCCGATATCGGCCGCCTGGCCTTTCCGTCGTTCCTGCGTTCCATCGAAAGCCGGCGCGAAAACCTGCGCGCCACGCTGAAGGAAATCGAACGCGAGCGCGTCACCGCACAGGCCGACCTCAATGTCGCGTTCCAGGACCTGAAGAGTCTCGAATTCGCCACCGAGCAGCAGGCCAAACGCGTTGCCGAGATCGAAACGCGCCGTTCGCAGTCGCGGCTGGACGAGATGGCTCTCGTCCGCCATCTGCGCAAGCATGCGATGCGCGGCGCCTGACGAACGATTCCGGATTCCGCCGCATCCCATGGCTCGGCTGCCACGGGCCTCATCGACGTTGTAACATCGGCCCGCTGATTCGCCTTCCGGGCACCCGATGTCGTTTTCCGAGTACATCTCGCCGCTGGTCGGCCGCCTTGTTCTGGCCTGGTTCTATCTGAGCGAAGCGTTCCGCTATGCCGGGCAGTGGGATGCGACGATCCAGCTCCTGGCGATCAAGCATATGCCGGCCGCGCCGTTGCTCCTCGTGCTCGCCCTGATCGCGATGCTGCTGGGAAGCTTCGCACTTGTGCTTGGCTTTCACACGCGCCACGGCGCGATGCTCCTGTTCGCCTTCACCATTGCCGCGTCGGTCGCGCTGCACAATTTCTGGCAGATCGAGAACCCGTTCGAACGCGCGGCCGACTATGAGATCTTCGCACGCAACATGGCGATCGCCGGCGCGCTGCTGATTCTCGTCGGCATTGGGCCGGGTCCGATCGCGATCGACACAATCCCGAAGAAGAAGAAATAGCCAGCTACCAGCCGCCACCGCCGCCGCCACCGCCACCGCCGCCGGAGAATCCGCCACCGCCGCTGCCCGAACTCGAGCCCGGCGCGGTCGATGCGGACGCCGCGGCGCTGCCGATCGACGAGCCGATGGACGAGACAAATCCAGCCGTGCCAAGGCTCGCGAAGGAATTGCCGGAATACCAGAGCGGCGTGTAGCCGTAATTCTGGTCGGCGCCGACGCCGGCTGCCGCCGCCTCGGCCTCGAACTTCCTGCTCCACTGGTTTTCGCAATCGAGGGCAATGGCGTAGGGCAGGAAACTCTCGAACAGCGCGGGCGTCACGTTCGGCGGATTGAGGATTTCGAGGCGATCCTTTTCCGCGGTTTCCAGGAACAGCTTGAAGCCGTCGATCTGGTCCAGCGTGTGACTGCCCAGTGCGGTCGGCGCCTTCAGCAGGTGATAAAAGACGTAGGCCAGCACGCCGCCAATCGCGAGCGCGGCGCCCGCCCAGACCGGCATCGATGCCTGAAACGCATAAAATCCGAAGAACCAGCCGCCGACGAAGGGAAGAGCGAAGAGCGACATCACCAGCGCACTGAAAAAACTGCTGACACGGGACGGTCCGGTGAAGACATCGACCCAATTGTTGTAGGCCTGGTGCACGAGGAATGCGGTGCCGACGGACCAGGCTGAAAGCCAGAACAGGGAAAAGCCGGCGACGGCGGCATCTTCGCTGAGCAGGGCGGAGGCGAGGCCCGACAGCGCCAGCATCGCGAAGCCGCCCAGGAAATAGCCGCTGTTGGTGACGAAGTAGTTCTTCTCGCACTCGCTCCTGAGCTTGGACTTCAGTCCCGCAATCGCGTTCTGAATCTTCGTGTGATGGGTTTGCTTGAGCTCGATGGAATTGGCCGGCCCGGTGAACAGCGCATCGGACATCGCGATCTCGCTGCCCGACAGGCCGCATTGCACCTCGCTCTTGCCCGTGCGCGTCAAGGTGTAGGTGGAGCCTTCCTGCGATACGATGAGAAAGCCCTTCACCGCCATGTTGATGAGCGCCGCGGCAAAGGACTTGCGGTCATAGGACATGCGGTGGATGTAGCGCACGGCTTCGGGCGAGAGCCCTCCCGGCGGCGCAAACAGCGGAATGATCGTGCCGCGCTTGGGGTCGCGGCCATGGTGCCACCAGGTGACGAGATAGAAGATCGTCAGCGCGAACACGCCAAGCACGGCCACGATCGCGCTTGCATTGTCGATGATGAAGTCGCGGCGCAAATCGTCCGCGTTGGGCGGCACGACGGCCCCCTTGGCGAAGCCCACGGCAACCGTCAGCCCTTCGTTCGATCCGAGCGGCGCGGTGGTCGCAAACCGGATCGTGCCGGGCGCGATTTCCGTCGCCTGCGCGTTGGTGCCGGTGGAGCCCTGCGCGCCCGTGTAATAGGAGTTCTGCGTGATCTGCGCGCCCTTGGGCAGATGGATCGTCGCCGTGGCCTTGTGGATCGGGAAGATCCAGCCATTGCCGGTGACGTTCCAGTACAGCTCGTCATACGTGTCGAAGAAGCCGATCTGCCGCGCCGTCATGTAGGTCAGCGTGTAGGTGTGCAGGCCGGAATTCGATGATGACGTCCTTGTCGCCGATCTTGACGCGCACGCCGTTGCTGATGGATTCGGTCGTATAGGGTTCGTCGTGTCCGTCGCGCGTGACGCTTGTAACGTCGAAGCGCACATGAACCTTCGCGCCGTTCTTGTCGACATAGCGGGTGGGAAAGTCGCGAAAGATGCCGTGCCGGATCTGGTCGTCATTGGCAAAGACCGTGATCGTCTCGGTGACGGTCAGCGTGCCGTTTCTGGCGACGGAGATGTCGCTGTCATAGCTGGTGATGCGCTCGGCCGTGTCGCTGGGATCGACGGCGTCGGCCGGCGCCGGTTGTGACGGCGTCGCCGCCGGCGCGGTGTCGGCCGAAGTTGCGCTACGGCGATGTTCGCTGGTTTGCGCGTCCTGCGCCGCCGCCGGAAGCGCGAACAGCGCAAGCAGCAGCGCGAGAACGACGGACTTCATCAGCTGAAGGAAACTTTCGGAACATTGCGGTCCGCCGCGTTGTCGAGCTGGAAGAACTGCGCCGCGGTGAAGCCGCCCATGTTCGCGATCAGGTTCGAGGGGAACTGCTGCACGCTGACGTTGAAGTTGCGCACCGCGCCATTGTAATAGCGCCGCGCGAGCTGGATCTGATCCTCGAGATCGGCGAGGTCCTTCTGCAGCGTCTGGAAGTTCGCCGATGCTTTCAGGTCGGGATAGGCCTCGGCCACCGCCATGACCTTGCCGATCGCCGCCGTGATCGCGGTTTCGGCGGCGGCGCGCTGCACCGGATCCTGGCTTCCGGCCTGCGAGCGCATCTTGGTCAGTTCGTCGAAAGTCTCACGCTCGTGCGAGGCATAGCCCTTCACGGTCTCGACCAGATTGGGAATGAGATCGGCGCGGCGCTTGAGCTGCGCGTCGATGCCGCTCCAGCCTTCGGCGACCATCGCCCGGCGGCTGACAAGCCCGTTGTAGGCGAGGATCGCCCAAAGGACGACCAGAACGGCGACGCCGATCAGGACATAGAGGATCATGGCGGCGACGCTATCTGCTTCGCCCCCCTCGCGTCCATGGCACCGATAAGCTTTTGAGCCGGTTTGGCTATTCGCGCGTGATCAGCGTGCGCGCCAGATGCGTGACCGCGATGACGGCCGCAAATGCCAGGGTATAGGCCAGCAGCGTCAGCATGTGCAGATTCTGGAACGACTGCCAGTCCTTGCCGGCAAACGTGGTTGCGTTCTCGCCGCCTATCATCACGGCGCGGACATAGCCCGCCAGTGCGAACGCAACGAGGGCGACCACGGTCGCCGTCACGATCGAGCTGAAATTGTGCATCATGAAACCGGCGCCGGCGGCGATCAGCGCCATGAGAACAAGAGTAAGAATGTCGGACGTGATCACGATGGTGTGGATCGCGTGCCAGATGTCCATGACAAAGACCATGATTCCCCCGAATTGAGACATACCTTCCCACGCGCATCGGCCGGGGTGAGATGTTTGCCGTCGGGCGATGCTTGGAACAAATTTCTACAGCATTTCGCCGCTGCCGAAAATTCCGGCATCGCGAAACCTTTGTAAATCTGAGGCAGCGTTAACGCAGACCGATCGCCGGCAGCGGCAGGTTGATGGCGCCGTGCAGTTTGCGCGCGACGGCGTCGATGGCCAGAGACGCGGGAGTTTGTGGATACGCGCTGAGAAGCGGGCTTTGACGGCGCACCGCATCGGGCACGCGAGCGTCGTACGGGATAAATCCAATATAGTCCGGCACCACGCCAAGGAACGACCGCGCGGCTGCGAGAAGTGTGTCGGCGATACGCCGTCCCTCGGTGCCGTTGAGCGCCATGTTGACGAGCACTTGCGGCGCGCGCGCGCCGGTTCGGCGCAGCATGAGTTTGGTGAAGGCATAGGCATCGGTCAGCGATGCCGGATCCGGCGTCAGCACCAGGAGCGTTTCATCGGCGCGCGCAGCAAAGCTCATGACGGCCGCATCGACGCCGGCGCCGAGGTCGATCAGCACGCGATCATAGCGATGCGCGCCTTCGAGTGCCGCGATCAGCGTCAGCGCAGCCGCTTCGCCGGCATTGGCGAAAGTGCCGGCGCCGGGTGGTGCCGCGAGCAGGTCGAAGCCATGGCGCGGTCCGCAGGGAACATTCACGGTCGCGTTTTTCAGCGTCGTCTTGCCTGCAAGCAAGCCTGAGAGATCGCCGCCTTCCTTGAGGCCGAGATGGACGCTGGCGTTGGAAAGGCCGAGGTCGGCGTCGCACAGCAGGACGCGTTCGTTCTGATGCGCGAATGCGTGGGCGAGGCTGACGGCGATGAGCGTCTTGCCTGTGCCGCCCTTGCCGGAACCGATGGCTGTGATGCGCGGGTTCACTGCGTGCTCCTGTTCTCGTCGAGCAGAAGACGCGCCAACGACAAAGATGTGGGTGATTTAAGTCCGCTCGCCACGAAAGGCGAACGGGTTACATGCGCCAGCGGCAAATCCTGCGTCGCGGCGGCGAGCACGGCCCCGGCGCGCCGCGCCAGGTCAAGGCCGGTGACGATCAGGCGGCGGGCGCCGAGGGTTTTGAGCGCGGCGCAGATCTCGCCGGCTTCTTCGGCATCGTTGAGGGCGGATACCACGCCGAGCGTTTCGACATGCGCAATCTGGCTGAGCGCGGCGAAGGCGCTGCGTGCCTTGCCGTCGCGCGGATCGAATCCGGCCGTGTCGATGACGACCAGCGTCTTCTTGGAAACGCAGTCCGTCACGAGCTTGTTCAATTCGGGCGCCGTCTCGGCGACGGCCATCGCCGCGTCCAGATGCTTGGCGAAGGTCTCGAGCCGCGCGACCGCGCCGGCGCCGGCGGAATCGGCGGCGATCAGCGTGATCCGGCGGCCGACGAGCCTTGCATGGGCCGCGATCTTGGCGGCGACCGCCGTCTTGCCCGCGCCATTCGATCCGACAAGGAGGAGCGCGGACGCGGTCGTCATGTCGAGCGGCGCAGGCGTCATGCGCTTGTCGAGCGCGGAGGCGAGCGCCAGCGTCATGTCGGTGAGTTGCGCCCTGGCGGCTTCCTCGGCGAGGGCATGCGCAAGAGGCTCGGGCGTGCGGTGGCGATGCAGCGCGGCCAGAAGCTCGGTGCGGTCGAAGCGCGCGCGAGCCGGCGCGTCGGAGGGAGCGTTGCGCAGGCGGCGCATCAGGCCGTCGCGATAATGAGATTCGAAATCGGCGACCGGCGACGATTCGACCGGCTCGGGCGTTTCGTCGCCGCGCCCGTCTTCGGACTCGTCCAGCGCCGCGCGCACCATAACGCCGCCGCTCTTGGATTTCTCGCTGGCGATGATGACGGCGTTCGGACCCATGTCGGCGCGCACGTTCGAGAGCGCCTCCTTCATGTCCCTGGCAAGAAAAGTCCTGAGCTGCATATGACCTTACACCTGACCCATCGTTCTCAGCTTCACGCTCGCGTGAATTTCGCTTTGCGACATGACGACGGTCTGCGGCCGGAACCGCTCGACGATGGAACGCACGAAGGGGCGGATTTGCGGGCTGGTCAACAGCACCGGCACTTCGTTCTTGCTGCTGGCTTCGTCGAAGCGGTCGCGCACGCTCTGGATGAACTGCTGCAGTTGCGACGGCGCCATGGCGAGCTGACGGTCTTCGCCCTGTCCGACGATCGATTCCTGGAAGGCTTGTTCCCAGGCAGGCGACATCGCGACCAGCGGCAGGTAGCCGCCGGGCGCAAGATTGGCATGGCAGAGCTGACGCGCCAGGCGGGCACGCACATGTTCGGTGATGTAGAGCGCGTTCTTTGTGTGGCCGACGGCTTCGGCGATGCCTTCCAGAATGGCCGGCAGGTCGCGGATGGAAACGCGTTCGCCGAGCAGGGTCTGCAATACGCGCTGCACGCCGGTGACCGAAATCTGCGACGGGATGAGTTCGTCGACCAGCTTCTTGTTCTCCGGCGGAAGATCGTCGAGCAGCTTCTTGGTCTCCGCATAGGAGAGCAGCTCCGACATGTGCGACTTGAGCACTTCGGTGAGATGCGTTGTCAGCACTGTGCCCGGATCGACGACGGTGTAGCCGCGGAAGCTGGCTTCCTCGCGCTGCGTCGCCGGCACCCAGGTCGCGGGCAGGCCGAACGCCGGCTCCGTCGTGTGCGTGCCGGACATGTCGATCGGCAGGCCCTTGGGATCCATGACGAGCAGGCTGCCTGGATAAAGATCGCCGCGCCCAGAATCCACTTCCTTGACGCGGATGCGGTATTCGTTCGCCGGCAACTGCATGTTGTCGAGGATGCGCACCGCTGGCATGACGAAGCCCATCTCGGTGGCAAGCTGACGCCGCAGCGCCTTGATCTGGTCGGTGATGCGGTGGCCCTTCACGTCGTTGATCAGCGGCAACAGGCCGTAGCCGAGCTCGACGCGCAGCAGGTCGAGCGCCAGCGCCGTGGCGATGGGCTCTTCCTTCGGCGCGGCGTCGGACTTTGCCTTTTCTTCTTCGGCGCGCACCTTGTGTTCGGTGGCGTCCTTCTTCTTGAAGGCGAAATAGGCAAGGCTGCCGGTCGCGGCGGAAAGACCGGCGAAGACCAGCGTCGGCATGCCCGGCAGAACGGCGATGATGCCCATCACGGCCGCGGCCATGCCGAGCGCTTGCGGATAGAACGACAACTGGCTCATCAGCGCCTTGTCGGTGGCGCCTTCGACGCCGGCCTTGGAGACCATGAGGCCCGCGGCTGTGGAGACGATCAGCGCCGGCATCTGGCTGACAAGGCCGTCGCCGACGGTCAGCAGCGTGAACGTCTGCGACGCGTCGGTGAAGCTCATGCCTTTTTGTGCGACGGCGATGATGATGCCGCCGATAACGTTAATGGCCACGATCATGAGACCGGCAATCGCGTCGCCGCGAACGAACTTGCTGGCGCCGTCCATGGCGCCGAAGAAGTTGGATTCGGCTTCCAGATCCTTGCGGCGGCGCTTGGCTTCTTTCTCGTCGATCAGTCCGGCGGAGAGATCGGCGTCGACCGCCATCTGCTTGCCGGGCATGGCGTCCAGGCTGAAGCGCGCCGCCACCTCGGCGATGCGGCCCGAACCCTTGGTGATGACGACGAAGTTCACCAGCACCAGGATCGCGAACACGATCAGGCCGATGACGAAATTGCCCTGCATGATGAGCTTGCCGAAGGCCTGGATGACATAGCCGGACGCGCTTGTCCCTTCATTGCCGTGGCTGAGGATCAGGCGCGTCGAGGCGAGGTTGAGCGCCAGACGCAGCATGGTGGTGATCAGCAAAATCGTCGGAAACGAGCTGAACTCCAGCGGCTTCTGGATGAACACCGCCGTCATCAGGATCAGGATCGAGAAAGAGAGTGAAAGCGCCAGCGCGATGTCGAGCAGCCATGGCGGCAGCGGCAGGAGCAGGACGACCAGGATCGCCATGATGCCGATGGCGAGGCCAAGGTCGCTGCGCCGCAGGACGTCTTTGAGCGTTGCGAGGTTCGGACCGAACCCGCTCGTCGCACTCGGCTGGGCTGCACTGATGTCGGCCATGGGGCTCTATCTGTTCGAGGTCTGGCCGCTCAACCGTTCGCGGCGCGTTGCTCGCCGTGATTGGGAATGGCGAGGCCCGCCTGCGAGTACTCGCGCAGCTTGTTGCGCAGCGTGCGGATCGAGATTCCCAGAATGTTGGCGGCATGGGTGCGATTGCCGAGGCAGTGATCGAGCGTATCGAGGATCAGATCGCGCTCCACATCGGCGACGGTGCGTCCGACAAGGCCGCGCGTCACCGCGACCGCATTGTTCACAGCGGCCTGGACCGGCGCAGGCAGATCACCCGTGCGGCCGGGCCCGACATGCGTGCCGTCGGGCAGGCGGATCGCTTCGGGCTGGATGTCCGATCCGGTCGCGAGAAGAACAGCGCGGTGGATCGTGTTTTCCAGCTCGCGCACGTTGCCGCGCCAGGGATGCGACATGAGAAGGCGTTCGGTCGCCGGCGCGATGGCGCGAAACGGCACGCCATTGGCCTGCGCATATTTGTGCGAGAAGTGCTTGGCGAGCGCCTGGATGTCTTTGGGCCGTTCGCGCAGCGCCGGCAGGCGCAGGTTCACGACGTTGAGGCGATAGAGAAGGTCTTCGCGAAAGAAGCCGTGCTTCACGGCATCGGCAAGATCGCGGTTCGAGGTTGCGACGATGCGGATGTCGACCTTGACCGGCTTGGTGCCGCCGACGCGGTCGATCTCGCGTTCCTGGATGGCGCGCAGCAATTTCGCCTGCAGGCGCGCGTCCATCTCGCTGATTTCGTCGAGCAGCAGCGTGCCGCCATTGGCTTCCTCGAACTTGCCGATGCGCCGTGCGATGGCGCCGGTGAAGGCGCCCTTCTCATGGCCGAACAATTCCGATTCCAGAAGGTTCTCGGGGATCGCGGCGCAGTTCACCGAGATGAACGGCTTGTCGGCGCGTTCGGACTTCTTGTGAACATAGCGGGCGAGGACTTCCTTGCCCGTGCCGCTCTCGCCGGTGATCAGGATCGAGGCTTCGCTGCCCGCGACCTGGTCGGCCAGCGTGATCACGGCCTCCATCGCCGGATCTTCGTAGATCATCTGATGGCTGTCGTCGGCGACAGCAGCGAGGACGGCGGCGATCAGTTCCGGATCGGGCGGCAGCGGCAGATATTCCTTTGCGCCGGCGCGGATCGCGTCGACCGCGCTTCTGGCATCGGTGCCGATGCCGCAGGCCACGACCGGGGTGCAGATGCGTTCGGTGGAAAGACCGCGGACCAACTGGCCGATGTCGCATTTGACGTCGCACAGCACGAGATCGGCGCCGCGTCCGCCGCGCAGCGTTGCGAGAGCCTGTTCGATGTCGATGGCGTGCGTCACCTTTGCGCCGCGATCCATCGCGATCTTGGTGGCTGCGCTGAGCTGACCCTGGAGCTGACCGACGATGAGAAGACGCATATTCTTATTCCTTCCTGGGAACAGTCCTTACGACTGACCGGCCTTGATGATTTCCGTCATGGTGACGCCGAGGCGGTCCTCGACCAGCACCACTTCGCCGCGCGCGACCAGCCGGTCGTTCACATATATGTCGATCGCTTCACCGACCTTGCGGTCGAGCTCGATGATCGTGCCCTTGCCGAGCTTCAGGAGCTGGCTGACTTCCATCGCGGACTTGCCGAGCACGGCGGACACCGTGACGGGCACGTCGTAGACCGCTTCCAGATCCTGCGCCGTGCGCCTGATCTCGGATTCGGTGTTGGTGTCGCCGTTCAGCAGCGCAGGTGTTGCACCCGGCTGGTCCTCATGGCCCAGATCGGGCAGATCGACATTGTCGCTTGCGGCCATGACTTATTCCTCCACGGACGGCAGGTTTGAAAAGCGGCGCGAGATCAGTTCGGCTATCGCCGCCTCGATCGCACCTTCGGAACGCTCGGCGCCGCCGCTGCGCCAGTCGATGCGGCAGTCGGCCGTGGCCATGGACGCATCGCTGACGATGGCGACGCGGCCTTCGAAACCCTCTTCCAGCGCGATCTCCTCCAGTTGCGGCTTCAGAGCATCGACCACGCGCTGGCTGGCATTCAGCACGATGCGCGGTTCGCCGATCGCCTGATGCAGCGCGGTGCGCAGCGTCATCTCGACATCGGCTGCGGGAAGCTGGTCGATCGCGGCGGCCGCCAGCTTGCGCGCGGCGGCAAGCGCCAGCATCGACGCTTCCTGACGGACTTCGTCGGTGGCCTGGCGCGAGCGTTCCAGCATTTCACGCACCAGCGCGGCGAGCTTCGCGGCTTCTGTTGCCATCGCTTCGGCGGCGCGCACCTGGCCGGCTTTCATGCCCTGCTCGCGGGCACGCGCCGAGAGCTGGTCGATTTCGTCGGTCGAGTAGGCCTTCTTCTGGCGCGCACGCGCGGCGTTGGAAATGAGGTCGCCTTCCGGGCGGAACTCGACGTCGAAGGTGTATTTGCTCGCGCCGCTCATCAGTACACCAGCTCGTCTTCGCCCTGCTTGTTGGCGATCATGATCTCGCCCTTGTTCGCAAGGTCCTTGGCGACGTTGACCATGCGCATCTGGGATTCATCGACGTCCTTGAGGCGGACGGGCCCCATGGCTTCCATGTCCTCGCGCAGGATCTTGCCGGCGCGCTCGCTCATGTTGGAGAAGAAGACGTCGCGCAGCGTGTCGGTCGAACCCTTGAGCGCCAGCCCCAGCTTGTCCTTCTCGACATGGCGCAGCAGCGTCTGGATCGAGCCCGGATCGAGCTTGCCGAGGTCCTCGAAGGTGAACATGAGCGCCTTGATGCGTTCGGCGCTGTCGCGGCTTCTTTCTTCCAGCGCGGTGACGAAGCGGCTTTCCGTCTGGCGGTCGAAATTGTTGAAGATTTCGGCCATGTGCTCGTGCGCGTCGCGCTTGGCTGTGCGGGCGAGGTTGGACATGAACTCGATGCGCAGTGTCTGCTCGACCTTGTCCAGGATGTCCTTCGGCACCGATTCCATGCGCAGCATGCGCTGCACGACTTCGAGGGCGAATTCTTCGGGCAGCGAACCCAGCACGCGCGCCGCATGTTCCGGCTTGATCTTGGACAGAACGACCGAGACGGTCTGCGGATATTCGTTCTTCAGATAGTTCGCCAGAACGGTCTCGTTCACGTTGGCTAGCTTGTCCCACATGGTGCGGCCGGCCGGACCGCGGATTTCCTCCATGATCTGGCCGACCTTGTCTTCCGGCATCATGCGGGCGAGCAGGCGCTCGGTGGATTCGTACGAACCCATCAGCGAGCCGGTGCCCGACATTTGGGAAACAAAATCGACCAGCAATTTTTCGACGAGAGACGAGCTGACCGTGCCCAGCGTGGACATGACCTGCGAGACTTCCTTGATCTCGTCCTCGTCCATCATCTTCCAGATCTTGGCCGAGTGTTCCTCGCCCAGAGACAGCATGATGATGGCCGAGCGCTCGGCGCCGGTGAGCTGGCGGATGTCTTCTTTGGCGGTGGTTTTTGCGCGTGACATGGTTCTTATGCCGGTTCGTGGAGCCAGGTGCGGATGATTGCGAGCGCTTCTTCAGGGTGCGAGTTCACAACTTCACCGACCTTCTTGATGGAGGATTCGCGCACCTGTCCGTCGATCTGCGAGATGTCGATCATGGATCGGTGCGGCGCAGGTATGGCGAGCGGCTGTCCGTCTGTGCCGACCTGCTGCGGCGCCTCGGCCGGATGTGCACCCGGTGCGGGCAGTTGACCCATCGCCGGCGAGCCCGAATGGATGTGCGCGCCGGGGGCGCCGAGCGGCGCGAACATGCGCGCGATCAGCGGGCGGGCGACGAAGAAGCCGATCAGCAGCGCGGTGATCGACAGGATCGCCACTTCGATGATTTTCATCCAGTCCGCGCCGTCGAGACCGAGCAGCGGCGCCGGCGCCGGCGTCGCATCGCCCATGTCGACGCGCGCGAACGCCATATTGTCGACCTGCACGATGTCCCCGCGCTTTGTGTCGTAGCCGATCGCCGATTTCACCAGGCCTTCGATCTGCTTCATCTCGGCCGGCGTGCGCGGCTTGTACGCGCCGCCCGGACCTTCGGTGCCGTCGACGACGACGGCGACGGAGAGCCGCTTGACCGTGCCGCCATCGACGGTGCTGGTCTTCACGGCCTTATTGATTTCGTAGTTGATCGTTTCTTCGTTGCGCGTCGCGTTGGACTTGGTGCCGTCCGCAGCCGGCGCGGGCGCCGCCGCGCCGGGCAATGCGCTGCCGACCGAAACAGGCGCTCCGCCGGCGGCGCCATTCGTGTCGCTGTTGTTGGATTCGACCGATTGCGTCGAACGCACGACCTTGCTGTCGGGATCGTATGTCTCGGACGTTTCGCTGGTGTGGGTGTAGCTGACGTCGGCGGTGACCTGGACATGGACATGGCCGGGACCGACGACACTCGCCACGATCGACTCGACGCGCTGGCGCAGCCGGTCTTCGAAATCGGTCGTTTCCGTTTCTTCGCCGATGGCCGTGGCGTTGGGCCCGTTCTTGTCGTCGCCGCCGGCCAGCAGGTTGCCCTTGTCGTCGACGATGGCGACGCGCTCGGGCGTCAGGCCTGCGACGGCCGCCGCCACGAGATGCTGGATCGCCTGCACCTGTCCACGGCCGAGCACGCCGCGCGTCTTGAGCACGACCGAAGCGCTTGGCGCCTGATCGTCGCGGGAAAAGATCTGGCGCTCGGGAATGACGAGATGGATACGAGCGCCGTCGATTCCTTCGATGGTCTGCACCGAACGGGCGAGCTCGCCTTCGATGGCGCGCAGGCGGTTGATGTTCTGCACAAAGGCCGTGGCGCCGAAGGCGTCGGACTTGTCGAAGATCTCGTAGCCCACACCGGCCGCCGGAAGATTGTCGGCGGCGAGCTGCATGCGCAACTTCGTCACATCGTCGGCGGGAACCAGGATCGTGCCGCCATCGCCCTTGGCATCGTACTTGATGCTCATGGCGTCGAGCTTGGCAGTGACGGCAGAGGCGTCGCGCGGCTCAAGGCCCGAGAACAGGATGGCCTTCGGCGGCTCGGTCAGCGCGCCGGCGACATAGAGAAAGAAAGCGGTGAGGGCGGCTGCCACACCCGCCATGACGCCGAAACGCGCCGCTCCAATCGCTTTGACAAATTCCGGCAATGCCTGCCCTCCGCATGAAGGCGCGAAACCGATGCGTGGTTTCGCGCCGTGCTAGGCAAACATTGCCGCGTATTGGGTAAAGGCGTGCTTAACGCGGTTGCTCGGGAAAAAATATCCGCTGGCGTTTTTCCGTTAAGACATTCTTTCCACATTCCGGTCAGCGCCGGATATTGCATGCGCAATGGTCAGTTGCGGTATTGCTGCACGCGTGTTGCGCGAAGGCCCGGCATGCCGAAGCGGTCGATCGCGCGCTGCCAGGCGAGGAATTCCTCCACCGTCAGCGTGTAGCGCTTGCAGGCATCGTCGAGACTCAACAAACCACCGCGCACGGCGGCAACCACTTCCGCCTTGCGGCGAATGACCCAGCGCCGCGTGCCGGGCGGCGGCAGGTCGGCAAGCGTCAGCGGACTCCCATCGGGTCCGATAACGTAGCTCACGCGTCCCTTGCGGTCTTCGGCCATCTGTGTGGACTCCCAACTCCATTACCCGCTGTGAAGCTAGACGCTGTGCCTTTAAAAAAGGGCCAAGAGCCGTGGTAAACGAAGTCGTACTTTTTCCATTCGACTTGTACTGAAACGGCGCGCGAGACGCGGCGAACTTTGCGCCGCGCCTCGCGCGATCGCATTAATGCGTGATCTGAAGAAGCTGATCGAGCATCTCCGAAGCCGTCGTGATGATCTTCGCCGACGCCGAATAGGCGCGCTGCGTCGTGATCAGAGTGGTAAACTCCGTCGCCAGATCGACGTTCGAACTTTCCAGCGCGCTGGACTGCACGGAACCCGCACCGCTCAGCTTGGCTTCCCCGATCGTCGCCAGACCCGAATCGTTCGAGGCCGCATAGGCATTGCCGGAAACGGCCGTCAGACCGTCCGGATTGGGGAAGGTGACGACCGGAACCTTGAACACATTCTGCGACAGGCCGTTGCTGAATTTCGCGTTGACGATGCCGTTCGCGTCGACCGAAACGCCGGTCACGTTGCCGAACAAGGCACCGTCGACTGTGGGAGTGCCCTGCGAAGACGGAAGGTCAAACTGCGAGATGCCGTCCGATCCGCCCACGGTGCCCATATTGACCGCGATCGTCTGCGGGTTGAGGCCCGAGGTGGCCGGATCCCAGGGGATTGTGACGTTGAACGTGCCGGTGGGGATAGCCGCGGACGTGTCGGCGGTGGCCAATGTGCCGTCGGAGTTGAACTGCATCGTACCCGACGCGATCAGGTTGTTCGCCGGCGGAGGGTTGAGATTCGCTGCTGCGCCCTGATAGGTGACTTCGTAGGCCCAGGTGTTGGCCGCCGTTTTCACGAAGGCAACCTGCAACGGCTGCGAGCCGCCCTGGCTGTCGAACACGTTGTTGGTGCGCTCGAATGCGGCCGGGACCGTTCCGGCCGCCATGTCGCCCGCTACGTAGGGCGATGTCACGGCGAGGCTCGACTGCAGATTGGCCTGCAGATTCATGTTGGCCGTCGCCGCAGCCTTGCCCGCCAGCGTGTGGAGGTTGATCGGCACAAGGTTCGTGCGATCGGTCGGCACATTGCCCTGCGCGTCCAGTTGCCAGCCGAGCAGATACAAACCTCCGGCATTGCGAAGGTTGCCGTTCGCGTCCGGCGTGAAATTGCCGGCGCGCGTGAAGAACTGTGCGCTCGACGAGCCGCTCGAGACCACAGGCGTCTCGCTGACGACGAAGAAGCCGTTGCCGTTGATCGCCAGATCCGTCGGGGAATGCGTGCCGGTGATGTCGCCGGGTGCGGTGATATGCTGGGCCTGACGCGCGATCACGCCGGCCTGGGTTGCATCGCCGCCACTGGAGGTCGAGGCCAACAGCGTCGAAAACGCCGTTGTATTTGCCTTGTAACCAACCGTGTTGACGTTGGCGATGTTGGACGAAGAGACCGACAAGGCCGTGCTGAATGCATCAAGACCGGCCACGCCGATCTGTAGTGCGCCATACAAGCTCATTTTAACTTTCCTTCCGGCTTTTGGGACTTCGTCCTTCTAACCGGGGTTCAAGGCGCCCTGTTCTGTGCGCCGGGTTCACTTCAAACGCTCGAAACTCCTGCGACATCCGTAAGGGATATCGGCATGGGGCCGATCATCAGCACCGGCGTACCGCTGGTCATGTCGACTTCGGTGACGATGCCTTTGGAGGAAACGACGCTCTGGACGGCGCTGCCGTCTGCCGCCTTCGCGGCGACCTGCAATGTGTAGGTGCCGTCGGGCAGCTGTGTGCCGTTGGTGCTTTGTCCGTTCCACGCAAGAGTATGACTGCCTGCGCCGGTTTCGCCCTTGGCCGTGTAAACGGCATTCCCGTTCGCATCGGTGATCGTCACCGTCGTCTGGGCGGCCTGGCTACCAAGATCGTAGTTCCAGCTGGCCGCGCCCTTGTCGAGCGGCGCATTGCCGTTCGTCACCGTCACGGACTTGCCGAGATAGCCCACGGCGTAGGAGCCGGTCTGGCTTCCGCCCTGGTTGATCAGTGTCTTCAGATTGTCGTTCGTGTTGATCTGCTGCTCGACCTGGCTGAATTCGACCAGCTGCTGCGTGAACTGGTTTGAATCGGTCGGGTTGAGCGGATCCTGGTTCTTCAGCTGCGTCGTGAGAAGCGTGAGGAACGTGTCGAAATTGCCCGTGAGCTGCTGCTGCGCATTCGTTTGCGTGCTGGCGGTGGCGGCGGGGGTTGAACTTGCGGCCGGATTGACGGTTGTCATGGCTTGCCTCAGACGCGAATGTCGAGCCGCGCGTCGCTTGCGCCGGCGCCGCTCAGGGAAATGGTGGATGGGGCTGCTTCAACCGCCGCAACCGCGCGAACATTCAGGGCGCGGCCACGCGACGAAGGCGAATTGCCGTTGCCGCTCTGCTGTTGCTGACCCTTGAGAGAAAAATTGAGTCCGTTCTGCGACAGATCGAGCCCCGCGTCCTTCAGCGCGCGTTCAAGATGCGTCGAGTCCTTCTGCAGCAGCTCCAGGGTTTGCGGCTTTTCCACCGTGAGCGAAGCTTGAGCCTTGCCGGCAACGTCCACCGTCAGGCGGACATCGACGCGGCCGAGTTCCGGCGGATCGAGGCGAATGTCGAAGTGCTTCACTCCGGCCTGACTCTTGGTCGCGATCGTGACGGCGAGGGCGCTGGTGTCCGGAACGGCGTTCGGGTTCGCGGTTGTGACCTGCAGATCGGCATGCACCTGCGCGCTCGTCGCCACGGGCGCAGGCGTACCGCTTGGCGCGACGCCGTTGGCGGCGGCGAGTGCTCCGCCGTCTGCGGGACTTTGCGCAGGCGCCGGCGTGTTGTCCGCAGCCGACGCGGGCTGGGGCGCGGCCGGTGCAGTTGGTGCATTGGCGTGAACATCGTTGGCCGGCGCAGGCACCGCGTTCTGGTTGTGCGGATTGTTCGGCTGGCCGTTCGAACCGCTGTTCGCGGAGTTGTTGCCGTCCTTGTGCTCGGCCAGCGCATGGATCGGCAGAGCGTGCGAAGTGCTGGTCGACTGATCGGTGAAACTGCGCGTTGTCGCCGTCGAAAGTTCTGCGAGGGCGCCGGCCGTGGAATTCTGGCTCTGCGTCTTGGCGCTGTCGGCCGTCGATGCGGCTGATTTCGCAGCGCTCGCGGGTTTGATCGCTGCGCCGCCGGCCACAATACCGGCTGCTGTCTTGTCTGTCGGCGCGGCAGATGCCGCCGCCAGAATGCCGGCGGCGGCCGGTACAGTTTCGGCCTTTGCGTTTCCGGCAATTTGCGGTGTGGCGATTTTGGGAGTGGTCGGCACAGGCTGCGGCAACTGCGCTGCAGCAAGAAGCTGCGCCAAGACGGTGTTCGGGTCTGCGGGCGCCTGAGCGGCATTGCTCGCGGCGCCGGTGCTGGGCGCGACGTTTGCGGGTTTCTGAGCGGGAGCGGGTTTTCCGGCCGGACCCGCTTGTGTACCGGGCTTCAACGGGCGTGCCGTGGCATCGGGCGAAGCGTGTTCCAGCGCCGCAAGCGCATCGGCTGCGCTGCTGGCCGCGGGCACCGCCGTGCTCGATGCCGACAAGACTGACTTGAGCGACGCGGTCGGCGAAGGCGTCTTGGTCCCCAGAAGGTTCAGCACGCCCGCTGGCAGAACTGAGGGGGGATTCCTTCCGGCCGGCGAGAGCGACGCAAGAATCTGCGCGAACACATCGGCGGCCGGGGCGCCGTGGCCGAGCAACGTGCCGTTCGCCGCACTGCCATGGGCGTGCGCTGCGTTCGGCAAGATGTTCGCTGCAATAGCTGCCACGAGTAAGACCTGCATGGTTCCGCTGCCCCTCGTAGCAAGGCTTGGACCAGAATTATTTCGGACTGTTTTCGCGCTTTACATGGATCGAGGCGGAATTCTGCGCCGGTCTGGCCGGGCATGAACTGCCCCTCCCGGCAAACTCTGCCGCGTGCGATGCGCGCGAATTGCCTGTCGCCTGCATGAAAGGCCAGTCAAAGCGCCGTGCGAAACTGGCACATTGCTTGCGATCCCGTCTTCGGCGGCAAAGTATTCGTGGATAAAACGCGTGAGCCTGAACGGAATTACATCGGCAGCACTCAGTACGCTGCAGACCAACAGTGCGGCGTTGCGCACCGTCAGCGACAACATCGCCAACGTCAACACGCCAGGCTATACGCGACGCGTCGTGAACCTGGAGGCGCAGACCTCCGGCGGCGTTCTGACCGGCGTCGACATCGCGAGCATCGAGCGCGTCGTGGACAAGTTCCTGAGCAGCGAGACGCTGTCGTCCACGGCTTCCTCGTCGCGCTTCGACACCCAGAACTCCATCTTCAACCAGTTGAACGGGCTCCTGGGCAAGCCGGGTGACGCCAACAGCCTGACGTCGAGCCTGGCCAACATCACCAATGTGCTCGGTCAGGCCGCGCTTTCGCCGACGGCGAGCGCCAGTCAGCAAAGCGTTCTCACCGCCTTTCAAGAGTTGGCCTCGACGATCTCCAACCTTTCAACTTCGATCGGCGGCCTGCGCGATCAGGTCGACCAGCAGGTGTCCTCGAATGTCAGCGACGTCAACGCCCTGATCAAGCAGGTCTACGACCTCAACACCCAGGCCAAGACGGCGCAGATCAACGGCGACTCCTCGTCGGCGATCCTGGATCAGCGCGACGTGGCGCTGCAGAACCTGTCGAAGCTGGTCGGCATCCGCTCCGTCGAATTGCCGGACGGCCGCGTCAGCGTGTCGACCAATGACGGCATCAGCCTTGTCGGCGACACCTATGCGCAGCTGTCCTATGCACCGGGCGCTTCCAACGGCACCTATGGCGCCATCATCAGCCAGGACATCAATCCGCAGTCCGGCCAGCCGATCGGACAGCCGCAGAACATCCAGTCTCATATCGATTCAGGCCAGCTGAAGGGCCTGATCGACATGCGTGACGGCACGCTTGCCGATCTCAACCAGGAACTTGGCAATCTCGCCGAGACGACGGCGAACGCCTACAACACGCAGAACAATGCCAACGCCTCGTTTCCGCCGCCTACGTCGCTGACGGGACGCAACACCGGGCTGGTTGCAGGCGACGCGCTGAACTTCACAGGCAAGACGACGATCGCCGTCGCCGATGCGAACGGCAATCTCGTGTCGCGCGTCGATGTCGACTTCGGCGCCGGCACGCTTTCTGTCGATGGCGGTGCGCCGGCAGTCTTTGGCAATACGGTCGGAGGTTTCACCGCGGCGCTGAACGGCGCGCTTGGCGCCAACGGCACGGCAAGCTTCGTCGATGGCGCACTCACGATTTCCGCCACCGGCACGAACGGCATCGTCACGAAGGACGACCCGGCAACGCCCGCCAATCGCGGGTCTTCGGGATTCTCGCAGTTCTTCGGCCTCAACGATCTCTTCCGCTCCGCTGTACCGACCATCAAGGCGACGGGCCTTTCGGCCGGCGACGCCGGTGGTTTGGCGCCGGGCAGTTCGATCAGCATGTCTCTCACGGGTCCGAACGGCGAAGTTGCCAAGACCGCCACTGTGTCGATTGTCCCCGGCATGACGATCGGCAATGTGGTGACCGCTCTCAATACGGCCATGAACGGTCAGGCGATCTTCACGCTCAACGGCGACGGTTCGATCTCCGAGACGCAGCCGACCGCCTTGTCCGGCTTTAATTTGAACGTCACCGCCGACACGACGCAGCGCGGCACGACCGGCGTGAGCTTTACCCAGCTGTTCGGCATCGGTGTGAACCAGACCGCGCAGGCG
The DNA here is from genome assembly GCA_963743765.1 of uncultured Alphaproteobacteria bacterium. GTDB lineage: Bacteria > Pseudomonadota > Alphaproteobacteria > Micropepsales > Micropepsaceae > Rhizomicrobium. Next base: position 1,257,873 of record CAVUQQ010000004.1, on the reverse strand, counting down.
GCCCTGAGTTTTTCGATCAATCCGCAGCTCGCCGCGTCGCCCCAGCGTCTTGCCGTCGCGCAGCCGCAAATTACGGCCTCGACTGTGGCCGGCGGCACCGTTGTCACGCATGGCGACAACAGCGGTTTGCTGGCTCTCGAAAAAGTCGGCAACACGCAGCAGAGCTTTGCCGCGGCCGGCGGCATTGCCGCCGAAGCCGCTTCGCTCGGCGACTATGGCGCGGCGTTCTATCAGGACGTCGCCACGCGCGCGACGACCGCCACGGCGAACCAGACCGCCCAGGACGACCGCCTGCAGGAAGCGCAAAGCCGGCAGGCGGCGACGTCGGGCGTCAACCTCGACGAGGAGCTTTCGAAAATGATGACGTACCAGCAATCCTACGCCGCCGGTGCGCGCATGCTGACAGTCGTCCAGCAGCTGTTCACGACGCTGCTGCAGATTCAGTAAGGACACGCTGACATGACTATCGATCGAGTCTCGACGGCCGGCCAATCGCAGCTTCTGCTCTCCCTGATCACGCAGGCCGGCAATGCGTTCAACACTTCGCAGCAGCAGGTCGCCAGCGGCAAGGTCTCGACGGAGTATGCCGGTTTCGGCAGCAAGGCTTCATTGCTCGAGGCCACGCGCACCGCCTCCGGCAAGGCCGATGCCTACCAGGCCAACACCACGCTCGCGGTCAACCAGGCCGACTTGCAGGACACGCAATTGAGTGCGCTGTCCAACATCGCAAACCAGTTGCGCGACACGATCACCAAGGCAGTCGCCAATGGCGACGGCTCCACGCTGCCCAGCGAAATCCAAAGCGTGTTCGACCAGGTCAGCCAGATCCTCAATTCGCAGGACGCCAACGGCAACTACATCTATGGCGGCGACAAGGACAACACGCCGCCGCTCAACGTCACGAGCCTGGCGCAGCTGGTGGCGCTGCCGAGCGTCGCGAACGCGTTCTCCAACGGGACGCTGAAGAAGTCAGTCTCGGTCAGCGACACGCAGAACGTTCAGATCGGCGTGCTCGCATCGGATGCCGGCACCGCGTTGCTGCAGACGCTCAAGGACGTCGCGGCTTTTGACGCGGGTCCCAACGGCAATTTCGCGGGCAGCACCACGCTGAGCAAGGCGCAGAGCGATTTTCTGACCGGCGAAATTCCGGCCACGGTCAACGCGGCGTCTTCGGTCAACTCGGTGGCCGCCAGCAACGGTATCGTCTTCAACCAGCTCAAGGACGCGGCGACCCAGCAGCAGTCGCTGTCGACGCTGTACAAGGGCTTCGTCTCGAACATCGAGGACGTCGACTTGCCGACCGCCCTTGCCCAGGAGAGCCAGAATCAGGTCGCGCTGCAGGCGGCCTTGCAGGTCACAGCGAAACTCGGTCAGTTGTCGCTCCTCAACTTCCTGCCGGCCCCGACGGCTACCGGCTAACTTGCAGCCAAAGGCGTGGCGGAATATAGCCACGCCATGAACGCCGCACCCGTCCTTTCCAAGGGAACCCGGATCGTCGCCGCCATGTCGGGCGGCGTCGATTCGTCGGTGACGGCTGCGCTTCTGAAGCGCCAGGGCTATGACGTCGTCGGCGTCACGCTGCAGCTCTACGATACCGGTGCCGCCAGGAAGAAGGGCGCCTGCTGCGCCGGCCAGGACATCTACGATGCGCGCCGCGTGGCCGAGAGCCTCGGCATCGCACATTATGTTCTCGACTACGAACAGCGCTTCAAGGACCGCGTCATGGCCGACTTCGCCGAGACCTATGCGCGCGGCGAGACGCCGATCCCCTGCGTGCGCTGCAACGAGCGCGTGAAGTTCGCCGACCTGATGGACACGGCGCGCGCGTTGGGCGCAGAGGCACTGGCGACAGGACACTATGTTCAGCGCATCGCGGGCGTGAACGGGCCGGAGCTTCACCGCGCCGTCGATGACAGCCGCGACCAGAGCTACTTCCTGTTCGCCACCACGCAGGCGCAACTCGACTATCTTCGCTTTCCGCTCGGCGGCATGGAAAAGCGCGACGTGCGCGCCCTGGCGGCCGAGCTCGGCCTCGGCGTTGCCGCCAAGCCGGACAGCCAGGACATCTGCTTCGTCCCGGACGGAAAATATTCGAGCATCGTCGAAAAGCTGAAGCCGGATGCGGCCAGGCCCGGCGACATCGTCGATCTTGCGGGCAAGGTCGTGGGCCGTCATGACGGCGTCCTTCATTTCACCGTCGGGCAGCGCAAGGGCCTGGGTCTCTCGGGCAATCGAGGAACCACTGTTTGTCATCGCGCTCGATGCCGCAAACGCACGCGTTGTCGTCGGCCCGCGCGAAGCGCTGCGCACGCGCACCGTCATGCTGCGCGACGTGAATTGGCTGATCGACGCAACGGAGCCGTTCGATTGTTCGGTGAAGGTGCGCTCCATGCGTCCGCCGGTGCCGGCGCGCGTCACGCCGCTGGAAGGCCGCGCAGCGCTGGTCGAGCTTCTTTCGCCCGAAGAGAGCGTGGCGCCCGGACAGGCGTGCGTCTTTTACGAGCGCGACGGCACGCGCGTGCTGGGCGGCGGCTGGATCGCCCGTGCGGAGGCGCGGCGGGAAGCCGCCGAATGAAACGCTTTACCAACGTCTTGGTCGTGGGCGGCTCCGGCATGCTGGCGGAACTTTCCCGCAGGCTGTGCGATCATGCCGATCGCGTTTCGGTTCTGGGCCGCAATGAAAAGCGCATCCGCGCCATCTCCGGTGCGATCGAGCCCATCGCCTGCGACTATAATGACGGCGTGGCGCTGTCCGAAGCACTCAGCCAGATCGAGACGCCCGATCTTGTCGTCGCCTGGATCCATGGCCGCGCACCGCAGGCGCGACGCGCCTTTGCCGAATGTCTCGCCGACGATGGCCGCTTCGTGCATGTGCTGGGCACCGCCCATGCCGATCCCGCCCATCCCGAACGTCTCGGCGAGATGGAAAAAGCGGTCGAAGGCCTGCCCATCGACTACCAGGCTGTCGTGCTCGGGTTCGTCGTGGAGAACGCCAGGTCGCGCTGGCTGACCAATGCCGAAATCTCGGCGGGCGTCTTCGACGCCATCGCGTCGGAAGCTGCCCATTCCATCGTCGGCACGGTGGAACCCTGGAGCGCCAAGCCCTAAGACGGCCGCCGCGAGATGCTCGTGAAGGATCTCGACGGCTATCTGATCTGTTTCGGCGAAGTGAAGAACTGGCCGCGTTAACGGGCGCGCTTCTCGTCGGTCCGGAAATCCTTCACGATCTTCCTGGGCGCCACGCTTCGCCAGGCGGCCGTCATATAGTCGCGCAACTCACCGGCGCCCAGATCGTTCACATCGACATAGATCCACAGCATGGAGCCGCTATGCATCGGCGTGAATGTTTCGGGTCGCGCCTCGATGAGCATCATCGTCTGATGCCGCGGCTGCTTCAGGATCCAGCGCTCCTCCTTGTCCCAATAGAGTGCGAACACCTTCTTGCCGACGCAGAACCACGGGCCATGGCGATGGCCCTGCTCGCTGGTGCCGGGCAGCGACAGCGCCAGGCGCTTCATGGCGGCGTATTTCGGCGGCTTTTTTATGCGGCTTTTCTGCATCCTGGGGCACATTATGCCGCGCCCGCAGCGTCAGGGCGTGTCAGCAGCCCCGCGCCTTGACAGGGGTGAGACCCGCCCCTTACATCCCCCGCCTCGACGGGCTTGGCAGCGTAGCTCAGTGGTAGAGCAGGGGAATCATAATCCCTTGGTCGGCGGTTCAAATCCGTCCGCTGCTACCAATACTTTCAATGTGTTAAGAGATATATTGTAGCAATTCTAATGTCGAGAATCTCGTCTGGGCTACGATCCGGGCTACGGCCTAAGGATTTCAGAATTCAAATCTTTCCCGACCCAAAGCCAGCAGCACATCGAGACGCTGATGTTGTACCGCATGCTCGCGGCTCGATGATTTTGGCGACTAGATTTGACGGCTTCATGTCTCGCTGCGACCAGGAATTCCGTCCCCATGAGGTCGGCGGCTGCGAGGGTGAAGGCCCGTCGGACTTTTTCCAGCCCTCGTGCGCACTCACCCAACCAACTTGCCGGTCTTCAGCCAGTGCGCGCAGTCGGGCGCGAGTCTGGCGGCGGCGACCTCGTCGCCGCGGGCGATCTCTTCGGGGGAGAGCATATCGCGCGCGCCGGCCGGCGGTGCGTTTGCGCGTCGAGCATGGCGATCATATCGGCCAACGGCATCATGAAGCGAACATCGACCCATCGCGACGCACCCAGACCGGCCACACCCTCGGCACCAACCGAAATAGGTTCCAACGCTGAGGTGGCGTAGCCTCAAGGTGAGAGACGCGGAGGTCCGATGTCTGCCACTAGTATGAATGAGCTTTCCAAGACCGGATCGAACGCAACGCACGCGCTGGGTTGGACGATTCCCCAGATCGATGATCTGCGCTCCGCGATTGCGCATGTACGGACGGTCGACGGCCAGTACCGCGAGACCGACCACCCGGTCGACCCAATAGCCGAGCTTGCCGGAGTGTATCGCCACATCGGCGCGGGCGGGACTGTGATGCGCCCGACGCGGATCGGTCCGGCGATGACCTTTAACAACATCAAGGGATTTCCTGGCATGCGTGTGCATGTCGGCATGATGGCGAGCCGAAAGCGTGTCAGCCTTTTGCTGGGTGCTCCGGAACGTGAGCTCGGCCTACAGATGGCACAGGCCGTCAAGACGGTGATCCCCCCGATCATCGTGTCCGCCAAGGACGCGCCCTGTCAGGAGGATGTGCATCGCGCAGACGACCCCGGCTTCGACCTTCGCAGTTTGCTGCCGGCGCCGACGAATACCGACGAGGATGCCGGACCGTTCTTCTGCCTGGGCCTCGTGCTCGGCAGCGATCCGGACGATCCATCGATCTCCGATGTGACCATTCATCGCCTCTGTGTTCAGGGGCGCGATGAACTGTCGATTTATTTCGCGCCAGGCCGGCATATCGACGTGTTTCGCGAGAAGGCGGAGGCGGCGGGAAAGCCGTTGCCGGTCTCGATCAACATGGGCCTCGATCCGGCCATCTATATCGGCGCGTGCTTCGAGGCGCCGGCCACGCCGTTCGGCTTCAACGAGCTCGGCATCGCGGGAGGGTTGCGTGGCCGGCCTGTTCAGTTGGTCGATTGCGTGACGATCCCGCAGAAAGCAATTGCCCGCGCTGAGATCGTCATCGAGGGCGAGATCCTGCCGGGTAGGCGCGTGGCCGAAGACCAGAACACTGGCACCGGCAAGGCCATGCCCGAATTCCCTGGCTATACCGGCGATGCAAACCCGTCCCTGCCAGTGATACGGGTGAAGGCGGTCACAATGCGCCGCAATCCCATACTTCAGACTTTGGTTGGCCCCGGCGAAGAACATGTCAGCCTCGTCGGCATCCCGACCGAAGCCAGCATTCACAATGCGGTCGAGACCGCGCTGCCGGGACTGTTGCGCAACGTTTATGCCCACAGTGCCGGTGGCGGGAAGTTGTTGGCGATCCTACAGATCTCGAAGCGCAGCGCTGGCGATGAGGGTAAAGCGCGACAAGCGGCGTTGATTGCTCTCGCCGTCTATCGCGAACTGAAAAACGTCATACTTGTCGACGAAGACGTCGATCTGTTCGACAGCAACGATGTGCTGTGGGCGATGCAGACACGCTACCAGGGCGATTCTTCGACCATCTTCATCCCCGGTATCGCCGGGCATCCGCTCGATCCGTCTCAGGTGCCTGAATATAGCGCGTCGATCCGCGGCAAGGGCATCTCGTGCAAGACGATCTTCGACTGCACTGTCCCGTTCGCACTGAAGGACCATTTCAAGCGGGCGCAATTCCGCGACGTCGATCCACGTCCATTCGCACCCGATTTGTTCAGCGGGAAATAAGTATGGGCGTGCGCCAGTGCCTCGTGATTAAAACCGCCCCGAGCAGCCGGCATTGCGCAGAAGGTCGACGGTGATGTGCTCCGGCACGACGCAGCTTATACCGTCCTGCCGCAGCAATTGCGAAAGCAACAAGCCTGCCGGCTCGGTTCCGATAGCGCATCTGCGTTCGCATGCGTCCCACTCGATGGGCAAGAATTTGTCTGTCGAACCGCACTATGGTGTGGAAAAGGCACGTCCGCCTCGGTGGAAAAGTCCCGGTCTTTCTGCAAGATGGATGTCTGGGACCCGAACGTGAGGCGTGCAAATGTCAAAATCGTCTTTGCGGCAGAAGCTCGAAGCCGGCACGTTCGTCTTGACCGCCGAGATCACGCCGCCCCTTTCGGCAAACCCGCACGACCTTCTGGAACGGGGCATGCCGCTCAAGGGCCTGGCCGATGCCGTCAACGTGACTGACGGCGCGAGCGCTCGAGCGCATCTCGAATCGACGGTCGCCGCTTACCTTCTCCTGGTAAACGGAATTGAGCCTGTGTTGCAGCTTACCTGTCGCGACCGCAACCGCATCGCCCTGCAAAGCCAACTGGTAGGCGCCGCTGCGCTCGGCATCGTCAACGTGCTCGCGCTCACGGGCGACAATCCCAAAGCCGGAGATCAGCCCGATGCCAAGCCGGTATTCGATCTGGACTCGAGCGGCCTGATCGCGACCGCCGCGTCGATCCGCGACAAGCATCAGTTGCCGCACGGACGCGCCGTGGACGGATCGCCCGACTATTTCATCGGCGCCGCCGACTCGCCTCTCGATCCGCCCGAGGGCTGGGTGCCGACAAGCCTGCAGAAAAAACTGAAGGCCGGTGCGCAATTCACCCAGACTCAATTCTGCATGGATACGGCGATCCTGCGGCGCTATCTTGCGTGCCTCGCGACGCACGGCGCGCTGGAGCACCTCTTTGTTCTGGTTGGCGTGGCGCCGCTCGCGTCCGCGAAGTCGGCGCGCTGGATCCGGGACAACCTGCCGGGATCGATCATTCCGGACTGGATCGTCGAACGCCTGGAAAATGCCGCCGATCCAAAATCCGAAGGCGAAGCGATCTGTGTGGCGCTGCTTCAGGAGATGAAGGAGATACCGGGCGTTTCGGGCGCACACATCATGGCGCCGCTCAACGAGGCCGCCATTCCGCGCGTTATCGCGAAATTGCGCTAGCGGGTAGAGAATACCGTTCCGTCCATCAGCTTTCGTGCTGTGCGCAACAAGGCCGAGCGCCGGATTTCCAGACCGTTCGCACCGTCCACGATTTCCATCTCCACAGTGAAGAAACCCGTGGGATGTTCGACGTCGAGCCGGAGCGGCCGTGCGGTTTTGTCGACGACCGCAACGCCCTCGGCGATCGATCCATCCAGTACGCATGCGGTGGCGACGCTGACCGCGCCGAACACGCCGATGGCCTTGTGCACGCGATGGGGAATGAAATTGCGGGTGTGCACCGCACCACCCTCTCGCGGCGGCGCGATCAGGCACATTTTCGGTACCGTCTTCTTCGTCACATCGCCGAGATTCATTTTTGGCCCAAGCGCCAGGCGAATCTTCTCGACGCGCGTCCTGAGCGCAGTATCCGCCTCTATGTCCTCAGGGCTTTCATAGCCTGTCTTTCCGAGATCGACAGCCCGCATCAGCACGACCGGCATGCCGTTGTCGATGCAGGTAACCTCGACGCCGAGGACGTTGTCGCGCGCGTTGCCCGTGGGCAGGAGTGCGCCGCAACTCGACCCCGCGACATCGAGAAAATCGATGGGAATCGGCGCCGCCGTCCCCGGCACGCCGTCGATGCGGGCGTCGCCTTCATAGTTCGCCACGCCGCCCGGCGTTTCGATCGCGGCGACCGCGATGCTTTGGGTGTTGAGCATGTTGATGCGCACGCGAGTGGTTTCGCCCTGCGCGGCTACGAGCCCGCGCTCAATGGCGAAGCCGCCAACACCGGCGAGAAGATTGCCACAGTTCTGGGATGCATCGACACGCGCTTCGTCCACGACGACCTGCAGGAAGAGATAATCGACATCGGCGTCCGGCCGGCTCGGCGGGCCGACAATGGCAACCTTGCTGGTGAGCGGATCGGCGCCACCCATGCCGTCGATCTGGCGCGAATCGGGCGAGCCCATGGCGCCGAGCAGAAAGCGGTCGCGCTCGGCGTCGTCGGCGGGAAGGTCGTTCTTGAGAAAATAGAGACCCTTCGAGGTTCCGCCTCGCATCACCATGCAGCGGATACCGTTCAGCACGGCTCAGCCTTTCGCGCGGGCGGCGGCGTTCACATAGGTGAGACCCTTCGCTTTCAGCTTGTCGCGCATGCCGTAGATGTCGAGGCCCAATTCGCCGGCTTTCAGCCGCGCACGCGTGGCCGCCTCCTTGTCTTCGCGTTCGAGACTCTTCTTGAGCACTTCTGCCGCGCTGAGCCGCGGCACCACAACAACTCCATCATCGTCCGCCACGATGAGATCGCCGGGATGGACGAGCGCACCGGCGCAAACCAGCGGCAGATTCACATTGCCGAGCGTTTCCTTCACGGTTCCCTGGGCCGACACCGCCTTCGACCAAACGGGAAATTTCATGTCGGTGAGCGCGGCGATGTCGCGTACACCTGCCTCGATGATCAGACCGCGCACGCCGCGCGCCGCCAGAGACGAGGCCAAAAGCTCGCCAAAATAACCCGTGTCGCAGGGCGAAGTGGGTGCGGCAACCAGGACGTCGCCTTCGCGGCACTGCTCGACGGCGACATGCAGCATCCAATTGTCGCCGGGCGCCAACTCGACCGTGACCGCCGAACCCGCAAGCTGGGCGCGCGGATAGATGGGACGCATGTAACTCGCCATCAGGCCGGTGCGGCCTTGCGCTTCGTGCACGGTGGCGACGCCGATACCTTTATAGCCCGCGACGATGTCGGGTCCGGGACGATCGATTGTCTGAACCACGATGCCCATGGACATTTCCGCGACCTCTTAGCGGCGAAGATTGCGCCGCGGTACCCGAAGCGGTCAATGTCTCGTGCTGCCCACCGGTCCCACTAAGCGACAGCCCTTGTTGGAACGACCGCCTTGGCGGGAAATTCGCCCCAGACTCGCGTGCCACGGCCGGGAACCGAACTCGATCCCGAATACCGCGCCATGCGCTTCGACAAGGGACTTAACCAACGGTAAGCCGAGGCCCGTACCGCGCCCCTCGACCGTGACGGCATGCTGGACCTGCCCGAACGGTTCCAGTGCGGTCTTCAGGCCCTCCGCCGTCATGCCGATGCCCGTGTCCTCAACGCCGAGCATGATGCCGCCGCTCGGCGTTCGTGACGCGAACACCGTGATGCTTCCGCCGCGCTTGGTGAACTTCACGGCGTTGGACAGAAGATTGACCAGAATCTGGGTCACCGCCCTCTTGTCAGCCACCATTGTGACGCCGTCATCGAATTGCGACTTCAGGACGAGTCCGATCTCCGCGGCCTGGGGCTCGACCAACTGCAATGCACTGGTTACGACCGCGGCGATGCTCACCTCCTCGGGATGAAGCTCGAGCTTTCCCGCTTCGATCTTCGCCATGTCGAGCACATCGTTGATGAGGTTCAACAGATGACGGCCGCTGTCGTATATGTCATCGACATATTCGCGATATTTGGCCGGTTGCAGCGGCCCGAGCGTGCCATGGCGGATGACATCCGAAAATCCGATTATGGCATTGAGCGGCGTGCGCAATTCGTGGCTCATGCTGGCCAGAAAATCCGACTTTGTCTTGTTCGCACGGTCGGCCAGGATCGTCGCTTCTGCGAGTTCCGACTCGCGGCGGCGTTGTTCGGTGATGTCGGCCATCGTGCCGATCGCGCGGCTGGGCACGCCGTCGCTGTTCAGGACCACGCGACCGCGCAGGCGTACGATACGTTCTTCGCGATCGTTCGCGCGGATGACCCGGAATTCTTCGTTCGGTTCGAGGTCGGCGGTGATCTCGGGCGCGGCCTTGAACGTCTCCTTGAACCGGTCGCGATCGTCGGCGTGGAGCAAATCGGTGAATAGCAGCGCGCTGGCGGGCGTCGAATCCGGCAGCCCGAGGATCGCCTTGAACTGGGTGGACCAGACGTCTTTGGCCGTGACCAGATCGACGTCATAGGTGCCGAGGCCGCTCGCCTCCGCGGCGAGGTGCCAGCGCGCCTCGCTTTCGCGCAGTTCCTCTTCTTTGCGGTTCTGACTCAGCGCCAGCCGCACCAGGCGCGATGCAGGTTCGAGCAAACCCCAGTCGCGCGACGTCGGTGCGCGCGGCTCGCGGTAATACATCGCGATGGTACCGAGCACGATGCCGCTCCGGTTCAGGATCGGCAGCGACCAGCAGGCTCGCAGGCCGAAGGACAACACGAAATCGCGGGGGCCTTCCCAGAGCGGATCGGACGCGATGTCGCTAACGATCACCGGTGTCTTGCGAAAGGCGGCGGTGCCGCAGGATCCGGCGCAAGGTCCGATCTCGATGCCGTCGATCGCCTGGACATAGGCGTCGGGCAAGCTCGGTCCGGCGGCAGAACGCAAATGGTGGCCGTCCGGCTTCAGCAGCAGAATCGAGCACAGCGCCGGAGGCGCGAGGCTCTCGACCAGGACGGCAATGTGACGGAGCGTTTCGCGCAGACCGGCGCCGCTCGCCATGAGATCGACGATCTCACCTTGCACTTCGAGGAGTTCCAGAATCGGAAGCTCGCTCTTGTCGAAGTGCGGCAGGATTCCGTGATAGGCGTCGGACGCCGCCGTCTGCCCCCCAGTCGCGGTCATTGCACTCCCCCAGTGGCGACATCCTACCGCCAAGAGGTCAACGACTTATTACTCGCCTCCCGGCGAAAAGGCCGACCCGAGTGAAGCCAAGGACGCCAGCCTTATTGGCCCCCGACGTTACTTTTTTGACCAGACGCCGGGAAAGTCCTGAGTGGGTTTGGATCAAACGATTTTTGGGAAGCGATAGCGTCATCTCGAGAACGGACGCTTTCGACCCAAAGCGGACTTTGCTGAGCGGTCATGATTATTCAAGCACGCTGAAAGAGTTCGATGGCGTTCAAGCGCTGACGATCCAGGCGGCCCCTAGCTTGGGACTTCGCCGGCGATCGTGGTGCGATAGAGCTCCCGCCGGAAGCCGTCATAGTCGTTGAAGGCCTGGTGGACGCAGATCCGGTTGTCCCAAAGAGCGAAGGTTTTGGGCTTCCAGCGCAGCCGGCAGGTGAAAGCGGGTTGGGTGAGATGGGCGGCCAGGAACTTCAGCAGCGGCTCGGCTTCAGCCGGTGTCAGCCCCTGGATACCCGCCGAATAGGTTTCGTCACAGTAAATGGACTTTTCGCCGGTGACGGGATGTGTGCGCACCAGCGGGTGCATCGCGCCTTGCACCTTGCGGACGATGTCATCGGGTAATTTGTTCATGTCCCGCGTCGAGGCCACACGCCCGATCGGGGAATCGTCCGCATCCGCATGGGCCTGCGCCGAACTCGAGAACCAGCCGCATGGACATGTGTATCTTCAGGGGCGCGATCATCCGCTTCATCGTTTCGCTGAGCATCGCGTAAGCGAGAGCGGAATTGGCCCAGACCGTGTCGCCACCATAGGGCGGTACTTCGACGCCATAAAGCATGCTGATGGCCGGCGGCTCAGGCAGAAAGGGCGAATCGGTGTGCCAACCCGCGCCGAAGACCATGCCTGCCTTGGTCTCGGCTTCCTTGACCAACGGCTGGACATTGGCATGGCCGGGAACGCCCTTGGTGTAGGCATCCTCCGCGAAGGGGCCGAAGCGCAGGCTGAAGGCTTCCTGGTCACCGTGGTTGATATCTTGGTCGCGGAAATAAATCATCTTGTGCCGGAACAAGGCATCGCGGGTTTCAGCGAATTGTGCATCGCTGATGTCGGAAATCCGTACGCCGCATATTTCCGCACCCATGGCCGCCGCCAACGGCCGCGCTTCGATGTGTTTGTATTGCTTGGCGTGATTATCAAATTTTCCCGTGGGGTGAATGATCATGGCCAAGCCTGTGCGTTGCGCAGACACGAACCCTACACCTATGTCCGCTTTCCGCCCATCGCAGCGATTGACTGAACCGCGCGAGAGAACCGGCTCTTGACCCTAAGCAGTCTTTCCGATCGAGGCGCTGCGGCTCGTCCAATGTGTCGCCGGGGACCAAATGCCTGCGCGTCCGTTGCAAAATCTGGTAACACTACTGTCTCAGAAGGCGCTTCGCGGGGGACTCAATGCCAGAACCAATCGTCGTTGATAGAAACAACTCGCCACGAGCATTGAACGTCGTGGGCGAGCACATCACGGTGCTCGCATCCGGCACGCAGACCGGTAGCTACGAGATATTCCACCAGGCAGGGCCGGAGGGGAGCGGACCGCCACCGCACAGTCATCCCTGGGACGAAGCGTTTTACGTGATCCAAGGCGAGATCGCGTTCGGAATTGGCGACCGCGAATTGATCGCTCGGACCGGCACGCTTGTGCATCTGCCAGCGGGGACGACGCACTGGTTCCGGTTCGGTGCGGGCGGCGGCGAGATGGTGTCTATGACCTCGTGCGAGGGTGCTTCGCGCATGTTCACCGACTTCGACCGTGAGATGTCCCCCGAGAAGCCCGATTTGGGCAAGCTCGTCGAGCTTGGTCGGCCCTACGGCTTGACTGTAGCTGTTACAGCGACGTGAACGTACTTCAAGTCCGGCATCACGAACGGATCGCGCAGTGGATCCCACAAGTGCGAGATGGTCGCTGCGTCGCTGGCGCTGAGATCCGCGATCGACTCAAAGTGGACAGTCGGCGACCGGGAACGCCCGTTATTGCTCCCGCCGCTGGCATCTCTCTCAATGGTAAATGCAGGTGAGCGGCGAGGTGATCAATTGAAAGAAAATGCTCCGCACCGCGCGCGCAGCATGGCCGAGCTTGGCGAGCTCGCGGGACGGATTTTTGTGCCCGAAGAAATTGCCTCGTCCATCCAATCCTATCGTCCGCGGCCAAGCGACATCGTCATTTCGCCCTTCAGCAAGTGTGGAACCACTTGGCTGCAGCAGCTATTCCACACCTTGCGCACCCGCGGCGACATGGATTTCGACGACATTTGTCGGGTGGTGCCGTGGATCGAAACGGCGCGCGCTCTGGGTCTCGACCTTGAGGCTCCCCAGCGAGCCGAACCGCGCGGGTTCAAAAGCCACCTGTCCTACGATCAGTTACCCAAGGGTGCGCGCTATGTCGTGTCCTTGCGAGATCCGAAGGACGCGATGGTTTCGCTGTACCGCTTTATGGAAGGCTGGTTCCTGGAGCCGGGTGCCACGTCGATAGCGGACTTTGTCCAGATGCGGTTGGCGGGCGGCGGCGACGGCGTCAGCTACTGGCAACACCTCATCAGCTGGTGGGAGCAACGCGACAATCCCGACGTGCTGCTCCTGTCCTACGAGCACATGACCGCCGACCCCGCAGTGCATGTTCGCAAACTTGCCGCCTTTTGCGGAATCGCCTTGGACGACGCTTTGCTGGCATTGACCCTGGAGAAGTCGTCTTTCGCTTTCATGCTGCAGCACAAAGATCGGTTCGACGAAGCCATGTTGCGGACGTTGTCGGAACAGCGCTGCAATCTGCCGCCGGGAAGCGACTCGGCCAAAGTGCGAAAAGGTGGTGTGGGGGGCCATCGACTCGAACTGCCCGAGGATGTGAGTGCCGCTATGGACGCAGTTTGGACCAATGTCGTCACACCGAGACTTGGATACGCAGACTATGCATCGCTGGAAGCGGAACTGCGGCAGCGTAACGCGACGTAAGAGCCTGACATCTGCTCGAGGAACTCAAGCGTGTGAGAGTCGTGCTGGTGCAGCGCAAACACTGAGGGTGAATCGCAAACATCATCCAGTGTCCACTTTCGACCCAAAGCGGACATTGCTGGAACTTCGCAGCATGAGCACCTTCGACGGCCATTGATTCAAAACACTAGTGGGAGGCACTGGTCACGCCGATACCATTGCCGGCTTCACCCCAAGAGCTATCCGTATTGTCGTAGACTCCGCTCCAAGTATCGGCGAGCGCGCGTTGTGCGCCGTACAGCAATGCGGCATCGATCAAGGGTATCTTGCTCACGTCCATGATGCTCTCATCAATCGATTTTCAGTGTTTGTCCTAGCAGGTCTTCGGCACGCTCGACCTTGATCAGCACAGCCCAGCCCTTCTTTTCCGGGTCGGACTTCTTCTCGGGTTCAATCAGGCGTTCCCACACCTTTTCGTAGACTGCGCCGGACTTGTGTACCGTCGCGGTGCCGTAAAGCCGCACGATGCCGCCGATAGGCAAGACATCGCGCGCGCCGAGATTGAAATAGAACACCGTGACATTGGTGCCATCGGCAAGCAGCGCGGCGGTGGTGCCGCGGCCACGCTCCCAAAGCGAGATGTGGGCGTCGTCATAAACCTGTGCGCTGCCGCGCGGGGTTATCTGCGCAAATCCGTTGGACAGCACGGTGCCGATCAGACAAGTATGCTCAGGAAAAGCCGCATTGATCAGCGGCTGCACTTTCTTCGGAATCACACCCAAGGCGGCACCCTATCGATAGGAGTTGTTGGAGGTGTGGTCGCCTTTAAGCCAGTTCCAAAGTTCCTCATGCGCCTTCTTGCGGCGAACTTCGTTGATCATCGCGGCGTTGGGCGCATCCAGCGTGAATTCGACGATCATGCCATTGGGGTCTGTGACGTAGACCGAGCGGCAATAACCGTGCTCCAGAACGAACGACTCTGGCTCTTTGTAGCCGGCGGCTTTGACGCGGCTTTCGATAGCCTTTTGCGTCTCGGCGTCGACGTTGAGTGCGATGTGGTGAAAAGGCGTGAACGGCATCTTGGGACCGAACTGCCCCTGATCCTCCGGTTTTTCAAACTGAAAGAAGGCGAGGGCTCCCCCATCGCCGAGCCCGAAGAAGCAGTGGCAATAGGTTCGAACCGCACCAAACAGCTCGTCGGATTCGCTCCATGTCGCAACGAGCGGCAGGCCGATGACTTCTTCATAAAACTTGCGTGTGGCCTCCATGTCGCGGGTGACATAAGCTGTATGGTGCAGCCGGCTTGGGAGCGTCGCTTGCTTGGTCATGATTCCTCCTTGATCAGCACTTATTTCCAAAACCGCTTTGACGCGATGCGCGCGCCTTCGGCTAGTGCGGCCAGTTTTTTCCAGACGACATCGGGATCGACGCCGCCTTGCCCGACATGGATGGAAAAGCCGCAATCGACGCCGGCCATCACATTTTCGCGCCCCGCCAGATTGGCGTAACGCTCGATCCGTTGGGCGACCAATTCAGGATGCTCAATGTAGTTCGATTGGCATTCGATTACGCCAGGAACGAGGACTTTGTCCTTCGGTGGCTTAATCTCTTCAAACATCTTCCACTCGTGCGCATGACGTGGATTGGCGGCCTCAAAAAGAATTGCAGTGGGCTTGGCGTTGTCGAGCACGTCTATGATGTCCCGGAACGGCACGTCGCAGTGATGCGGACCGGGATAGTTGCCCCAGCACATATGCATGCGTAGCCGATCGGCAGGAATATTGCGCACTGCATAATTCAGTGCCTCGATATGCAGGCGCATGCGCTTGCGGAATTCCTCGAGACTGAGATCGGCATACTGCACATGCCGTCCCATCGCGAGATCGGGACAGTCAAGTTGGAGCGTCATACCCGCATTGGCGATGGTCTCATACTCGTACCGCATCGCTTCGGCGATGGCGTAGAGATATTCCTCATGCGTTTTGTAGTAGTCGTTACGGAAAAACAAAGAAATCACGCCCGGCGACGCAGCACTTGAAAACATTCCCGAGATATTCGATCCGGCCGCCGCTGCGCTCAGATTTTCGACGTCGTCCTTGGGAGATTTGTGGTCGCGAACCGAAATTGGGCCGTTGCATCCGGGCGTCTTGCGCGTCTTGCGGCCAGGGTCGCCGAACACGCGCTCCTGGCTTTTCGGAAAGCCGACGAGATCCTGGAAGACGAAGCTGTTTGAAGTGCCGCCGAAGCCATTCAGCCGATCTTTCACATATGTCGCATAGCTCGGCTTCGACATCTCTCCATCGTTGATGACGTCCACGCCGGTTTCGGTCTGCTTGCGAACCATCTCGCCGATCGCGTCGCGCACGCGTGCCTCAAGCGCCGCCACATCCACCGGCACACCTTCCTCGCGCGCGAACATCATCCGGATCAGGTCGTCCGGACGCGGCAAGCTGCCCGTATGGGTGGTCAGAAATCGGTCGGTACTGTGCAGAGGCACGTTTTTCGCATATCGAAAAAAATTTCGTATTTAGACTAGCGTGCCGAGCTTCAAATTGCAAAGCACGCGCGTTCAGCGCGCCTTCTCACCATCGTAAGAGATGGCCTCGGCAGCCGCGTTCGACATGATGAAACCGATCGGGCGGTGCGCCTCTTCCTGAAGATGCGCGAGCAAGCCTGCTGTGCGCGCAAGGATCGAAATGCTTTTGAGCGCAGTGAGCGGGAAACTGATTTCGAGCAAGATCGCCGGGATGGCGCCATTGATGTTGATCGGCAGCGAACGGCCAAGCGCCTCAGGCAAGACGTCCGCAATCGTTTGCAGCATGTCGAGATACGGGCCCTTAAGTCCGCGCTGCTTCGCGAGGCCGAGCAGGACGTTGGCTCGTGGATCGCCGCCGGAATGTTGTGGATGACCAAAGCCTGGGATCGCGGTCTTTGTCTTGCGCATCTCGCGCACGCGTTCTGCCACAACATCAGCGGCTCTTCGGCCCTTCGACGCTTCGACGAGATCATGCAGGAAATACCCGGCCGTCTCCGCACTGCCGAGCACAACGGAACCGGAGCCCAGAAGGCCGGCGGCGACTGCGCCTTGGATGGCTTCGGGAGCTGCGGCAAACGTCATCCGCGCAGCCTGCACGCTCGGTACCAGGCCATGTTCGGCAATCGAAACCAGCAGGGCATTGACGAAGAAGCGTTGATCGTCCGTCGGTTCTTTTCCCATCAACAAGAGGAAGAAGTAGTCGATGAAGTCGATCTTGCCGATCAACTCCCTGCAGAGATCGCGTCCACGGATGGTGATCGAGGACGCATCGGCTGTGGAGATAGCCGTGAAGGGGTTGTCCTGTTTGCCGATGCGCATGATGCTCTCCTGGGTGTCCTGTACTGGAACCGCGCCATGGTCCCGCACGTTTCGTCAATCTACCAAATATCGAAATTGACTTCGACATCCGGAAATTCTTAGTCTATCGAGGTCGCTTTTGAAAGGCACGGGGCACTCGGAACGGCCCCCGCCGTCGTTTGGAGTACGGATGATCAGAGTCCTTAAAGATGTGCGGGTCCTCGAGATGGGCACGTTCATTACCGGGCCAGCCGCCAGCATGATTCTGGCCGATATGGGCGCCGACGTTATCAAGCTTGAGCGGCCGAAGACCGGCGATCCATTCCGCGCGTTCAACGGCGGTCTCTACAGCCCGCACTTTCAGACCTACAATCGCAACAAGCGTAGCCTGACGATCGACACGCGTAGCACCGCCGACCTTGAACTGCTCGGCGAATTGGTCACAAACGCTGACGTGTTCATCCAAAACTTTCGCCCTGGCGTCGCGGAGGAACTGAATGTTGGCTGCGAACGGCTTCAGAAGATCAATCCCGCCCTTATCTATTGCAGTATATCGGGATTCGGCCATGACGGTCCGGATGCGGAACGGCCCGCGTACGATACTGTGGCGCAGGCGGCGAGCGGCTGGCTCCGTCTGCTGATCAATCCGAAGAACCCTCGCGTAGTGGGTCCGGCAATCGCGGATGCCGTGACCGGTTTTTACGCCGCGTTCGGAATTCTTGGAGCGCTACACGAACGCGAGAAAAGCAGACGTGGCAGGCGTATCGACATCTCGATGCTTGAGGCGATGTGTCATTTCAATCTCGACGACTTTACCCATTACTTCTCGCAAAACGAGATCATGGGTCCGTACAGCCGGCCGAGCGTGTCACAGTCCTATGTCTTCGAATGCGCTGACGGCAAATGGATCGCGCTACACATGTCGTCGCCGGAGAAATTCTGGCAGGGGCTGGCGGCCGCCATCGAGAGAACCAGCCTGTTTGAAGATGCGCGATTTGCGGACCGGCCATCACGCATCAGGCACCAGGACGATTTGATCGTGCTTATGACGCCGATCTTCAAGACGCGCACGCGCGCCGAATGGTGCGCGCGCCTCGACAGCGAGGGCGTGCCCTTCTCGCCGGTCTACGATTCGAGTGAGGCTCTGGAAGACCGTCAGGCCAAGCATCTGGGAATCAAGGTCGAAGGCCATCATCCAACGATGGGGACTTTCCGAACCGTCCGCTTTCCCGTGAACTTCGATGGGGTGCATGCGACCAGTGTGACACCGCCTCCGACCTTGGGCGAGCACAACGAAGCGATCCGCGCCGCGGCGGGCCGGATGTGGCGTGCTGCCGAATAGCCTCACCCGACCGACAATCGGCATTAATTCGAATAGCGAAATTGACTTCGGAGATCGAAATACCTAGCGTTTCTAACAGGAGGAATCCGCGCATCGAGGGCGGCTGGCGGGATGGGCATCTTGCGGCGAGTTCAAGAAAGCCGTCGTAGGACCAGCGATGTGTGGAGGTTGTGGCGGTTTCGCCGCCAATAGGGGAGGTCACATGAATTTTCGGACGTCAAGCAAACTTGCCACAGCATTGGTCGGCGGCACGGCACTGGCTGGGCTTCTCGTGGGTCTGTCACCAGCCTTTGCTGAAGACACCAATGGCATCGAAACCGTGGTCGTCACGGCGCGCCAACGCTCCGAGGACATTCACAATGTGCCGTCGCAGGTGACCGCATTCACGGCTGACACCATCGTGAACAAGGGAATCGAGTCACCGGCCGACTTCCTCAACGCCGTGCCGAATGTGACTTTCGTCGCAACGCAAAACGCGGGTACGAGTTTCATCGTCATGCGCGGCATCTCGCAGGCTCGCAATAGCGAGCCGTCTGCCGCGGTCGTAGTTGATGGTGTGCCGATGACTCAGCCGGCGCAGTTCAACCAGGAACTGCTCGACATCCAGCAGATCGAGGTCGTGAAGGGACCGCAGGGCGCGCTCTACGGCCGCAATGCCATTGGCGGTGCGATTCTGATCACGACTGCACAGCCGACCGATCATTGGGAAGAACGCTTCACGGGCGGCTTCGAAAGCGGCCCGGGCGGCAAGGTTCAAGGGGTCATCAGCGGTCCGTTGGCCGACAATTTCCTTATGCGTGCCGCGGTATCTTACTTCAACACCGACGGCCATCTGCGCAACGCCGACACGGTCGATCGCTCAGCGGGACGCAACGCCGATCCGATCGGCGACTTCAATGCACGCGTGTCGTTCCTTTACACGCCGACAAACGACCTGACAGTGGATCTGCGCTTGTCCACCGACCAGCTTCATACGCGCGGCCTGTACTACATCGTGCCGCCCTTCGGCTCTCCCAACTTCAACAATCCGAACTTCGTCAGTCAGCCCATCGATCTGAACAACTCGGGCAAGGACGATCGCCAGATCTACGACGGCGCGCTGAAGCTGACCTACAACACCGAGTTCGGAACCTTCAGTGCAATTAGCGGCTACAATGCAGTCCGCGAAATTCTCACGGGCGATGGATATACTTTCGATCCATTCGGCCATTCAAAAATCTTTTTCGACTTCAGCCAGAGCCAATTCTTGACGGTCAAGACCTTCTCGCAGGAACTTCGCTTCACCTCGCCGTCGGATGCACGCTTCCGTTGGATCACGGGCGGCCAGATATTCTCGACTGATCGCTTCATTTCGACAGGCAACATGTTCGATGTCGCTGACGAAGGCGTACAACCAATCTTCAGGACGCCAAATCCGCCAGGGTTTGCCCCGCACGGACAGATTTCGTTCCTGTCGGATTCGCAGAACCAGTTCGCCTGGGCGCTCTACCTGGATACGTCGTTCGACATCACCGACGCATTGGAGTTGTCGCTCAATGCGCGCTACGACAGCGACCACCGGAAGAACACGACCGATACGCCACAGATCTTTTTGACCATGGCAGGTATTCCCGGCCACACCGGCGATACCCGGTCACATACCTGGGATGCGTTCCAGCCCCAGGCGATCCTGCGCTATACGATCAACGACAACATGAACGTCTATGCCAGCTACGGCCGCGGTTTCCGCAGCGGTGGCTTCAACCAGACTGGCGTGGCTACAGCCGCGGCAGCCGCCGGCTTCGACAATGTCGGAGATATGTTCAATGCTGAAACCGCCACGACCTATGAGGCCGGCGTTAAAAGTCGCTGGTTCGATGACCGGCTTATCCTGAACGCGAGCGGATTCACGACGCAGGACCACAACGACTATTACTTCGTGTTCCTGGCGTCGAACTCAACCCAGAACCTCGGCAACCTCGCAGGCGTGCGCTTCACCGGTTTCGATCTCGACGCCACGGCGCGCATCACGGACGAGCTGACCGGCAATCTCGGCTTCGGCTATACCGATAGCAAGGTGACCAAATTCCCCGGCGCATCAGGCCCGTTGGTGGTTGGCTCCAAGGCGCCGCTGGTCTCCGATTACACGCTCAATGTTGGATTGCAGTGGCTGCATCCCGTATGGCAGGGCGTGAACGCATTGGTACGCATCGACGACAATCTGATCGGTCCGACAGTCTTCGTCATCCCTGTTCCGGCGGCAGGCGAACCCGTGCCGGTGGCGCGCGATCCGGTGAACCTGTTCAACCTGCGCGCCGGCTTGCAAGCAGATGACTGGCAGGTCGTCTTCTGGTCCAAGAATCTGTTCGACAAGCACTACAACACCGAGTACTCGACCGGCGGCTTTCTGTTCAAGGGTGAGCCGATGAGCTGGGGCATCGACTTTACGAAGCGGTTCTAACGCGTTCGTCAGTCTGGATGCACCGAGCGCAACAGATAGGGCTGGCGTCTTAACGCCTGCTCTATCATGCGCGTGGCGTTCGTCAGGATCGGCAGCCGTGTCTTGATGAGCTCATCCCTGCCGACGCGCGAAGTTGAGGTCGAGCAGTTGATCGCGGCGAGCGAGCGACCATTTTCGTCCAGGATGGGGACCGCAAGCGAGACCAGGCCGTAGTCGAGCTCGTCCTGCGTTGCAGCGTAGCCAACCTTGCGCACCTCGTGGAGCAGCTTTCGCAGTTCTGCGCGCGACGTGACGGTGTGCTCGGTGAAGGGCGTGAAGGTGCCAGTGTCGAGGTAGTGATTACGCACGTCTTCATGCTCGAAGGCCAGCATGGCGCGGCCGAGCGAGGTAGCATAGGCGGGGTAGCGCGTGCCCACGCCGGCGGCGAGACGGACCATCCGATTGGTCGATACGTGGACAAGGTAGAGGATGTCGAAGCCGCTCAAAACCGCTAGCGAAGAACTGTCGCCGGTTTCGTCGCGCACGGCTTGCAGATGCGGCCGCACGAGTTCGCCCAGGCTCATGGAATCGAGATAGGCCGAGGCGAAACTCATCACCTCGGGCCGCAACAGGAAGTGGCGGTGGTGCTTGGCGACATAGCCGAGTTTAACCAGTGTGTTGAGGCAGCGTCGGGCCGCGGCGGGCGAGAGCGACGTCACCTCCGCCACCTCGCTCAGCGTCATCTGCGGGTTGTCGCGGCCGAATGCGCGCAGGACCGAAAGGCCACGCTCAAGCGTTGAAAGGTATTCGCTATCGCTATGGGTGTCGGAATCTGAATCCGTCATCGAGTTGGTCCGGTGTCCGGCGGGGCGGGGCGCACTAGAGGGTGGGACGCTGCGTTTGTCCATGACACTATGCCGAGCCATCGCCGCCTTTTCGAAAAACGAAGTTTCCTTCGGATAGTGAAAATCGTAAGCTCGACTGTCCGTAGAAGCAAGCAAACCTGTTGAGGAAATGCCCCATGCCGCTTCCACTTCTGCCCACTAGCCTTGTTGGCTCCTATGCCCAACCTGATTGGCTGCTCGATCGCTCCAAGCTCGCCAAGCGATTTCCGCCGCGGGTGCGGGCCGGCGAGTTGTGGCGGGTCGACGCGCAGTGGCTGGAGGAAGCGCAGGATGACGCAACGCGACTCGCGATCCTGGATCAGGAGCGCGCGGGGCTAGACATCATCACAGACGGCGAGATCCGCCGCGAAAGTTATTCGAACCGCTTCGCCACCGAGCTTGAGGGTGTCGATCTCGACAATCCCGGTATGGCACTCGACCGCAGCGGTCATCCCAATCCGGTGCCGCGCGTGGTTGGCAAGATCAAGCGTCGCGGGCCGGTAGAGGTGCGCGACCTCAAATTCCTCAAGTCGCAGACGGACAAGCCGGTAAAGATGACGGTGCCCGGCCCCTTCACCATGTCGCAGCAAGCACAGAACGATTTCTATAAGGACGAAGGTGAGATGGCGCTTGACTATGCTGCCGCCGTCAACGCCGAGATCAAGGATTTGTTCGCCGCCGGAGCCGATGTCGTACAGATTGACGAGCCTTACATGCAGGCGCGACCGGAAAAAGCCCGCAAGTATGGCGTCGCGGCTCTCAATCGCGCACTCGAAGGAGTCAGCGGTACGACGGCGGTGCATATCTGCTTCGGTTATGCCGCGATCATCCATGAACGGCCAGAGGGCTATTCCTTCCTCCCCGAGTTCGCGGGCACGACGGTCAAGCAGGTGTCCATCGAAACAGCGCAATCCAAACTCGATTGCTCCGTGCTCAAGACGCTACCCGACAAGACGATCATTCTCGGTGTGCTCGATCTTTCGACCCACGACGTCGAGACACCGGAGATCGTCGCTGCGCGCATCGAACGCGCGCTCCCCTATGTCGATCCCAAGCGCATGATCGTGGCACCGGACTGCGGCCTCAAATACCTGCCACGTGCGGTGGCGTTCGGAAAAATGAAGGCGATGGCCGACGGAGCAAGGCTCGTCCGCCAGAAGCTCGCGGCATAGCAACGAAGCACGATGTCAAAGCAGGATCTTTTGCTGCTGCCTGGCATGCTGTGCGACGCGGCGTCGTGGGAGGCGCAGATCACGGCGCTCGCCGATTTCTGCAAGCCGCGCGTAATTTCGTTCGGCGATGCAGACAGCATCGACGCAATGGCGGACATCGCGCTCGCCGGCGCGCCGGACAGATTCGCGCTCGCCGGTCATTCCATGGGCGGACGCGTAGCGCAGGCTATCTATCGCCGCGTACCGCAGCGCGTGACGAAGCTCGCGCTTCTCGCAACGGATTTTCGCGGCCATGCCGGCGATGCTGCACGCATAGCAGAGGCCGCGCGACGGGATGAGATGATGGCGCGCGTTGCGGCGGTCGGCCTTCCCGAATTTGCGCGCGGCTGGGCGCGCCAGGTCGTGTCGCCGAGCCGGTTGGACGATGCGCCACTCCTCGCCGCGGTGGCCGAAATGATGGCGCGCCATACGCCGTCGCAGCTTGCGGCGCAGACATGGGCCGGCCTCACGCGGCCGGACTTCACGGACCTACTGCCAAGCATTTCGTGTCCGACCCTGATTATTGCCGGTGACGAAGACGCGCTCCGACCCGTTGCCGTGCATCGCGAAATGGCAAACCTGATTCCGCAGAGTAACTTGGCGGTGCTTCCGCTGTGCGGCCACATGGTCACCATGGAGCGGCCTCAACTCACGGCGGCGGCCATGCGCCGCTGGCTGCTCGATTAAGCTGGAATTGGCGAAAGCGAACCTCCAAACGGAGACGACGGCTCGATGTTCGCCTCTCGGCCCGTAGAGATGTCCGCTTTCCACCCAAAGCGGACATTGTCTACGAAAACGTCTGTTTGACGTTCTCGCTTTGCCGAACGCCGCACGAGCGCTCGCGCTGATCGCTGCCGGATGGTCGACGTGGTCCCAAGCCTGATGAATCAGTTGGAAACCAGCTGAACTACGGCTTGAATTTCCTTGGAATGGCAGCCGCCTCAGCGGGCGTCAGCTCCGTCATCGTTTTGACGATACAGGGAACAGGGATCCCATGCGGACCGTCTACGACTTCGATGTCCCAGTCCAGCGCGGTACAAACGCTGTTGGATCCCCGAAATTTTGTGATGAGAAAGGCGCCGGGCCACGTGAGGCTGCCGCATTGGTAGGACATATCCAGCCTATAGTAGCGTGTCAGACCTGCTCGAATATAGATGGTCTTCGAATCGGGCGCCTTCCAATTCTCAAATTGCGAAATGTAGAAGCAGCTTTGGTGCCTGAAAGACGGATCCGCAGCATCCGCTTCACCGAACGCCACACAGAATATCATTGTTGCGACGAGCGAAATGGGCCTTGCCGCGGCATTCATGGCGCATCCTCGATTTACCGGCAGCCAATATTGGTCCTAACGCGTAAGCCTCGTCATTACGTGCTTGTGAGTCTCGACGACTCCGCGCCTATCGTCGCTGCTCTCAGAGGAACATCAAATGCAAGTGCCAGCATAAGTCACCGTGGCGATTTCAGGCGAACTGCGTGCGGAAAGCGCGTCGCCTGTGGCAGCGTTCTGCAATTTCCCCCAAGAATTCTCGAAATTCAGAAAGCTGGCACTATCGCTACTAGTTTCCTCCTGTCCACCTTCGCTACGTTTTGATTGTCCGACGACGTCGGCTTTTGCTGAGTAGTCGCGATGGACTTAAGAAATTCACGCTGTTGGCTTCAGTCGATAGTCTGCGATCCAAATTGATTGTTATCCCGCTTGAAAATGAAAATCGTTTCGGGAGGTCTTGCGTGCTCACATACTCGACGCATCGGTTTGCCGTCTCCGGCAAAAATATCCTACTGCAACGACATCGTCAGCGACGTCTTCGCACCCTTGGAGACCCGTCCGGCGGTCTGCGGTGAGTTCGACGCCGAAGTGCACCGTGCCAGTTTTGGCCGCATGCGACTTGCCAACGCGACGTCGCGCGCTGCTACGGCGCACCTGCACAGTGCCCAGATAGTTGAAGACCGATGTGATCCTCAATGGCATCAACTGACTCTTGTCAACTCGTTCCCTAAAAAGCCATCGATACGCGCGTTTGCTTCAGCGGCGATCGAATAGGGAAACATGTTGAAGCCGTGAATGCCGCCAGGATAAATCGCGAGCTCCGCCTCATTACCGGCGGCGATCCAGCGCGCATAGAGGAACAGCGAATCGTCGAGAAAGGCGTCCAGAGTACCGACGGTAAACAACGCGGGGGGCATCTCCTTCAGGTTCGCGTAAAGCGCGGACATGTCGGGATCGCGCCGCAACGAAGGGTTCGGCGCGTAGCGTTCCGTGCAGAACTGGATGTCTTTGGTTTGGAGGAAAAAGCTTTCCTGGCCGATCCATTTCTGGCTCGGCGTCATGGTCGTGTCGTAATTTCCGTAAGAAAGATTGGCCGCCTTGAAGCCCGTGTAGCCATGCTTGTCGCGCATGCGCACCAGCGTGGGCACGGAAAGCGTCGCGCCGGCCGACTCGCCTCCGATCGAGAGCCAGTCCGAGCCAAACTCGGCCTTCGCGTTCTTGGCGAGCCAGAGGGCAGCGGTCTCACAGTCGTCCCACCCCTCCGGATATGGATGCACCGGCGCAAGACGGTACTCGACACTGACGCAGGCCAGCCCCGTCGCATTCATGATCCGCTCGAGCATCGCATCCTGGTCGGCAGCCGATCCCATGATCAGCCCACCGCCATGGATATGCATATAAACGCCCTTGGGATTGTCCGGCGCCACGACATGCAGCTGAACCGACGGCTGTCCCGTCACCTCCGCCGTCATCTTCCTCGCGCGCGGCGAGGAGGGTGAGGCGAACATGCGCGGCGCCGGCGAGCCGTCCGCTGCCGGCGGCCGCTCCCACGGCTTTGGCTGGCCCTTCATCTCCGCCGCAAGGTTCTCGTTGAACGCGCGCGTCTCCGTCGACACCGCCTCGGGACGGAACAGGGCAGGGTCGAAGGGATTGCCGCCCATGCTACGCCGCCTTCGCGAACGGCTCGCCAATCGTCAGCGGTTCGGCCTTCCAGCTCTTCAGTTCCGGCAGGCAATGCTTCGCGAAGTAGTTGAGATTGCGTACCACTTCCGCGTGATCCATACCGCCGGTCCATAAGTGCGGGAAGAAGCCTTGCGGCTTGCGGACGCCTTTCACTTCCTCAAACCGGCTCAACACGTCCTTAGGCGTGCCATAGATCGACTGCTGCACCACGCCGTCGACTGCGTTCTCGACATCCTCGGGCTTCATGCGCAATGCCTTGTAGGCTTCGTATCCCTTCGTCGCGCCGTGATGGTCGGAGGTCATCTCGTAGTGGATGATGGCGGAGCGGAACGTGTTGGCCGCGTAGGTGCGGGCCAGCTCGTAGGCGCGGTCCTTGCTCTCGTCGACGAACACTAGATTTGAAACGAATGGACCCGGCGGCGGCTCGGTCGGGCGGTATTCCATCCATGCCGTCAGCCAGGGATCGTCGGCCGTGTCGGCGGTCGTGGGAACATGTCCCGTCGCGATCTTTCCGCCGCCGAACGGCGGACGCTGCGTGTTGGTCACCATCGGCTGGTTGAGGAACAGCCGCGGTAGGCCGAGCCTGGCGGTGGAGCGCAGCGAATCTGGCGTACCTCCGGCCACGAAGGCACGACCCTTGAGCGACCGCAAAGGTCGCGGACGAATCTCGCGCCGCGGCTGCTTGAAGATTGCGCCACCCTCGATGAAACCGGTCTCCATTGCTGCCATAGTCATCGACACGACCTCATCGAAAAGTTCACGCGCTTGGGACTGGTCTATGCGCAAACCCTCGAACTCCAACCGGGCCAGGCCACGGCCGAAGCCGATGATGGTGCGCCCGCCCGAGAGGTGATCGAGCCAAGAGATCTGCTCCGTCAGCCGGACAGGATCGTGCCACGGCGCCACGATCACCGCGGTGCCGAGCCGCATCCGCTTGGTCTTGGCCGCGAGCCAGGCCAGCGTCATCAGCGGCGCTGGGCTGATCGAGTAGTCGTCGAAATGATGCTCGGTCATCCAGATCGAATCGTATCCGAGCTCTTCGCCGAGCAGTATCTGCTTGAGCTCCTCCTGCATGAAGCGCGCGTCGTCGATCTTCATGTAGTTGGCAAAGCCGGTGCAAAGTCCGACGTGCATGTGTTCTTCCTCCTGATTAGTCCGCTACGCCCAGGCCCCAGCCGCCGTCGATGACGATCTGCTGCCCCGTGATGTACTCGCAGGCCGGCGAGGACAAAAACAGTGCTAGACCCGCCATATCCTTCGGCCATCCAACGCGGTGCATAGGCACACGCGCGGCGACGGTCTCTTGCGTTTTCGGATTATGCGCGTGACCGCCGCCAATATTTGTCACGAAGAATCCGGGTGCGATGGCATTGACGCAAATGTTGTCCGCAGCGAGCTCAAGCGCGAGATTGCGCATAAAGTGCGCGGCGCCCGCCTTTGCCGCCATATAGGCGCTGCCAATCACGCCCTCCTGTGTCAGCGCCGCGAGCGAAGTCGTGACGATGATGCGCCCCTGCCGGCGTGGACGCATGTGGCGCGCTGCGGCACGGCAGGTCGCAAAAACGCCGTTGAGATTGACCTCGACGGTCCTTTCCCAACGCTCGTCGGTATAGTTCTCGATCGCTCCTTCTTCGACGCGGCCGCGATGGTCGCCGACCCAGGCGCTGACATAGCCGGGCCCGGAATCGATGCCGGCATTGGCGAACACGACGTCGATCTTGCCGTATTCCCTCGCCGCTGAATCGAAGGCACGATCAAGCGCGGGATGATCTCGCACATCCACGATCTCACCGCGCACGTCGTAGCCCAGTTCCCTCAGCCGTCGTGTCTGCGCGGCAATGCGTGCCGTATCGACGTCGAGTAGCGTGACGCGCGCGCCGTTCTCGGCCAGCGCCTCCGCAAAGCCAAGGCCAAGTCCACTCGCGCCGCCGGTAATGACGACGCCATAGCCTTCGACCTTAAACAGATCGGCTATCTTCACCTATGCGGCTCCCCGTTGCGTTTGGCCAAGCCTGACTCAGGACGCGCGAGAGAACGCGATTGCCAGAGCACTCAAACGAGCCCGTTGGCGAACAGGGAAGCACATTCCTCGCCAGCGGAGCTTCGTACCTCTCAATCATCGCGACGTGGCCGGTTCACCGAAGCGCTGCCGCCATCATCGGCTCATCGCCATCGCGCACATCAAGAAGTTGCAGGAATAATCGGGCGGTTTCGGCTGCCATTTGATGGTGGCGAACGACTTCGCGACCTGGGAAGCGACGCGCAGGCACTACGAGCTTTTCGCGCGCTATGTCATTTCCGCCCCTCCAGCCGTCGCTGGAGCGGCTCCTGGCATCGGAACGCTACGCGATCGGCCGCCATGCCGAGTTCGACGCCGCCAACGGCGCGGCGATCCAGGTCTGGACCGGCCAGAATGCCGTGGGCGCCGCCCGAACCTGCGCCGGTCCTCTGGGCGAGCGATAAAAAAGCGCCGCCAGGACTGCTCCCGGCGGCGCGGGCCGCTACAAGGCCAGGGGAGATCAGATGCTCATGAGCACGGTCTTCTCTTGCGTGTAGAGATCGATGGCCGCCGCACCGTTCTCGCGACCGAATCCCGAGAACTTGAAGCCGCCAAAGGGCAGGTTGGGATCGACAAGGCCGTGGCAATTCACCCAAACCGTGCCCGCCTTGATCCGCTTTGCGAGGCGGTGCGCGAAACTCAGGTCCTTCGTCCAGATGCTCGCAGCGAGCCCGTAGGGGGTGTCGTTGGCGATAGCCGCGATGTCGTCGACGGACTTGTAGGGCGTCGCCACGACCACCGGTCCGAAAATCTCCTCGCGCACCACGGTCGCGCTGGGCACGCATTTTGTGAACACGGTGGGTTGGACGAAATAGCCCTTGTTGCCGTGGCGCGCGCCGCCGGCAACCACTTCGCCGCCTTCCTTGCGGCCCTTCTCGATATAGCCGAGTACGCGGTCGAACTGCTCCTTAGACACCAGCGGGCCCATCTGGGAACTCATGTCGAGACCGGGTCCGAGCTTCATCGACTTGGCGATGTCGGCCACGCCGCTCACCACCTTATCGTAGACGCCTTCGGCTATGTAGAGCCTGGAGCCAGCGGTGCAGACCTCGCCCTGATTGAAGAAGATCGCATTGGCCGCGCCCGGAATGGCCTGGGCGAGATCGGCGTCCTCCGCCACGATCACTGGCGACTTGCCGCCGAGTTCGAGCGAGACGCGCTTGACGCTGTTCATCGCGCTTCTACCGATCAGCTTGCCGACTTCCGTCGAACCGGTGAAGGCGATCTTGTCCACCATCGGGTGCTCAACGAGCGCAGCTCCCGCCGTCTCGCCGAAGCCGGTGACGATGTTCACGACACCTGCGGGGAATCCGGCTTCTAAAATGAGCTCGCCGAGCCGCAGCGCGGTTAGTGGCGTCTGCTCCGCCGGCTTGAGCACGCTGGTGCAGCCCGTCGTCAGCGCCGGCGCTAGCTTCCACACCGCCATCGCCAGCGGGAAATTCCACGGCACGATCTGGCCGCACACGCCTACCGGCTGGCGCAGCGTGAAGGCTTGGAACTCGGTGTTGGGAATACCGATGGAGACGTCCAGCGTTCGGCCAGCGATCTTTGTCGCCCATCCCGCCATGTAACGGAGAAAATCGACCGTGCCCTGCACATCGACCCAGCGCGCCATCGTGACCAGCTTGCCGTTGTTCAGCGATTTAAGCTGTGCCAGCTCGTCCGCATTCGCTTCTACGAGATCGGCGAGCTTCAGGATCAGCCGCTCGCGGCCGGATGGCGGCATACGGCTCCATTCGGAATCGTCAAAAGCTTTGCGGGCCGCCCTCACGGCTCGGTCGACATCCTCGCGCGCCCCTTCCGCGACCTGGCAGATTACCTCTTCCGTGGCGGGATCGACCACGTCGAAGCTTTTGCCGGAGGCCGCCTCAATCCATTTTCCATCGATCAGGAGCTTGCCGCGCTTGGACACGAAATTGCGGGCGGGTTCGCCGAGGGCGGCAAAGTTCGTCATGTTGTTCATGGTTGTACTCCAGATGTTCAGCAACGGGGCTTGTGCCTGCGGGCAAGCCAGGGATTTCCAAGACTTGTTAAACTGCCAGCGCCCGGGCTCTGCTGTGCCCACGATGAAGAACGACCGCGCTAAATCGGAACGGCCCACCAGATATCGATCCGGCTTTGGTGGGATGAGGCGAAATCGTCCCTGGCAATCAGCACGCCGATGGGCGCGATGGTGTGCGAGACATATAAATTGCTGGCACTATAGTGTGATCTAAATGTGCCCGCTGCTTTTCGCGATCGTGTTCCGCTGATCCGGCTCAGGGAGAACGGGATGAGTTTTGACGGAGTCGAAATCCCATATGGCGCGTATTGGTCGTCGCCTTTTGCGAAATGGCACGGTGCGCTGCAACACCTGCACTCCATGAAGTTTGCCGCTTATGTTGCCAGGGCAGAGCTCAAGAAGCGCAATATCGCTACGGAGGCGTTCGACCTCGGTGTGCTCGGCATGAGCTTGCCTCGGTTCCAGTCCTTTTATGGGGCGCTGTGGCCGCTCTACGAGATCGGTCTTAAGCATGTGGCCGGTCCCACGATGACCCAGGTGTGTTCTACGGGTGTGTGCGTCGTTTTGGCTGGCGCGTCCGAGATACAGATCGGCCTCGCCTCGGTCGCGCTCGTGCTTGCCACCGACCGAACCTCAAACGGCGCCCATGTGTATTATCCAGCGCCGAAGGCGCCAGGAGGTACCGGCCAGAGCGAAAATCCAATGCTCGACAATTTTTCGAACGATGCCATAGGGGTCCGTTCGATGCTGGAAACCGCAGAGAATGTTGCCCAGAAATATCAGATTTCGACCGAAGAGCAGCATGATGTCGTTCTGCTTCGCTACGAGCAGTATCAGGATGCGTTGGCGAACGATCGCGCCTTTCACAAGAAGTTCGTGACGCTGCCTCTTCCGGTGCCCCGACCCAACTTCAAGGGCGAGGACTGCATCATGGAGAGCGATGAGGGGATATTTCCGACCACGCGTGACGGTCTCGCAAGACTACCGCCGATCGTCGAAGGGGGGACGGTGACCTTCGGCGGTCAAACCCATCCGGCAGACGGCACCTGCGCAATGATAATTACGTCGGCGACTAAAGCGAATGAACTCAGCGCCGACCCCAACATCCGAATCCCCTTTGCCGGCTTTGGCCAGGGTAGGGTGGACATGACATGGATGCCGCTTGCTCCTACAGCAGCCCAACGGAGGAAACAAAATGCCGGGTCAAAACAGGTACACGCACACGATCGATGGGAAGGCCGAGAGCAGCGAGCAGAGTTTCGACGTCATCAACCCGGCAACGGGTGAGCCGTTTGCAAAGTGTCCTGATGCTTCGCGTCAACAGCTCGATCGCGCAGTTGCTGCGGCACGCCAGGCGTTTGAATCCTGGAGCCGCCAGAGCTTCGCCGAGCGGCGCAAAGCGATCGCGAATTTCGCTCATGGCCTCGCCGCGCGCGTCGACGAGATCGGCCCGGTGCTGACGCGCGAACAGGGCAAACCCATCGGCCAGGCAAAGTGGGAGATCGGCGCCGCCGTCCACGAGCTCGAGGCCATGTGCAATCTCGAACTCAAGCCCGAGATCATCCGCAACGACGGCAAGCATCGCGTCGAGCTGGTCTATCATCCGCTCGGGGTGGTCGCGGCGATCACGCCGTGGAATTTCCCGATCATCCTGGCGGCGCACAAGATCGCGCATGGGCTCTATGCCGGCAACACGATGGTCCTCAAACCGTCGCCCTATACGCCGCTGGCGACGCTCCTGATGGGCGAGGTGGCGCGCGACACGCTGCCGGCCGGCGTCCTCAACACGGTTGCCGGCGGCAATGCGCTGGGCGGCTGGATGACCGAGCATTCTGACGTCGACCGCATCTCGTTCACGGGTTCGGTCGCGACCGGAAAGCGGGTCATGGCGAATGCGTCAGGCACCCTCAAGCGAATCACGCTCGAACTCGGCGGCAACGATCCCGCGATCATTCTGGACGACGCCGATCTCGACGAGATCACGCCCAACCTGTTTCGTGGCGCTTTCCTCAATGCCGGCCAGATCTGCATGGCTGTCAAACGTATCTACGCGCCCGACAGGCTCTACGAACCGTTGGTCGAGGGCCTGACTAAGCTCGCTCGTTCGCACCGCGTGGGCGACGGCATGGACCCTGAGACCGAGATGGGCCCTCTGCAGAACAAGATGCAGTTCGACAAGGTAATGGACGTCATCGAGGATACGAAGAGGCGTAAGGAAGCCCGCATCACTACCGGCGGCTACCAATTGAACCGGCCAGGATATTTCATCGCGCCGACTGTGGTCGCCGACGCGCAGGACGACATGCGCATCGTCCGCGAAGAACAGTTTGGGCCGGTCCTGCCAATTCTGAGATATCGCGAACTCGACGACGCCATACGCCGCGCGAACGATACACGCTACGGGCTCTGCGCGTCCGTCTGGACCAACGACTTCGAGCGTGGTGCCGAGATCGCGAGGCGCATCGAGGCTGGTACGGTTTGGGTGAACCATCACGTCGGCAGCGAGGCGGACATGCCTTTCGGAGGGTTCAAGGAGTTCAGGCCTCGGGCGCGAAATCGGTTCGCTGGGTCTTGCTTCCTATATGGAACCGCAGGTGATCAAAGTGCCGTTGAGGGCCTGATCGGCCCCGCAACGCAAAACACTCCAACCAAAAAGTTGTCGGCGGTGGGGCGCCAACGATCTAGGTATTACGGGGAGTAACATCGGATGAACCTCAGAGCTTGATGTGCAGCCGGTGGAGTTGTCCAACTACAAGCAAATTCAGGATGCTATCGCAGATGACGAGTCCTACACAGCGCGAACAGCTATCAGAGTTTTTGCGGAACTGCCGCGCGCGGCTAACACCTAGCGCGGTTGGCCTTCCCACGGCCGGAAGGCGCCGTACGCCCGGCCTACGCCGCGAGGATGTCGCCGCTTTGGCGGGTCTGTCAGCTACTTGGTACACTTGGCTTGAGCAAGGTCGCGATGTACGCGCTTCGGATCGCGTGCTCGAAAATCTCAGCCGCTCGCTCAGACTGTCGCCAGAGGAGCGCAACTATCTATTTTTGCTTGCGCAGCGACGGCCGGCGCCGATCCGCCTGCGGACGGAAGAGCAGGTGCCCGACACAGTCAAGCGAACTCTCGACGCGCTCAACGTTCCCGCCGAAGTTATCACCCCGCGCTGGGATGTCGTCTACTGGAACGCGATGGTCAAGCGTTGCTTCCGCGACTATGGCGCTCTGCCCCCTGAGCGGCGCAACCTCGTGCGAATCCTCATGACCAGCCCCGAATATCAGGAAGACCCGGAAGAATACGAGGCACTCGTGCGCCGCATCACGGCCAAGCTGCGGGTCGACTATTGTCAGGCAGACGGCGATCTGGCGTTCGATGCGTTGATCGAGGAGATGGCCGAGGCTTCGCCGGTGTTTCGTGAATTGTGGCGCAGCTCCGAGGTGTGCGGTCGGTCGGAAGGTGTGCATCTGCTCAAGCACCCTCAGTTGGGTGGCATCACCTTCGAGCACACCTCCTACGTTGTCGAAGGGGCGCCGTCCCTCCGAGTTGTCATCTTCGCACCGCACGATGCGGAGAGTGCCCGCAAGGTCACTGAGCTCACACGACGGGAGAATGCGGACTTGGGTGGCCGACAGGGCCAAACTGAAGATAACCTCTGGTCGGCCACAATCGGACGGCGATAGATACTGAGCGAGCTTTGACCATGTTTGATAGCGATGTCGAAAATCGCGTTCGCAGCGTCAAGGCTCAAATTACGTATGTGGCGTGCGCCAGGCGCACGCCACATACCGCTTTCCGCGATCCGAGTTTTTCCGACGCGAAATCGCGTTCGAGTATCGAGTTCAGGACAATAGCCTATTTCGACTGAGCGTCACGGCGCATCGGGCACGCGGCGCGTCTTCAGGAAATCTTCGAAACTCTCGCCGCGCATGATGGCGTGGATTTCGAGATTGATGATCTTTACCACGCGCGCGATTTTCTCGATCAGCAACAGGGACACGCCGAACTTGATCATGCCGAGCCAGTCCCGCTTTCGTATCAGGTCCCATTCGTGTCCGGCGCGCTCGCCATTCACTTGGTGCAAAAACCCGCCGGTTCCGACGATCGCGACCTATAGATCCTCCCGATAGGATTCGATGGCGCGACGGACGGCCTGGCCAAACTTGTAACAACGACGCGCCGTCGGCAGCGGCTATTGTACGACGTTCACCGACACTGGCACGAGCGCCGTTGGCCATTCCGGCTCGTGTGGCAGGAGCAAGGGCAGCGGCGAGAAGACACCGTGATCCAAGGATTGACCGAAGAAGGTGGCGATATCAAATTCCTCATTTACAAGCTGCTCCGCAAGATGAATCGAGAGTTCGAGATTGCCCCTGATGGGTAGCAGCGGCCGCTCGCCACCGCCTTCATCGGCAACTTCGAACTGTTCGCCGATGCCGATTGCAAATGTCAGGTAGAGTTCGAAGAAGAAGCCGCTTGCGTGGTCGTTGAAGAACGTCACCAGCATGTCGCGCTTCTTTGCTGTCAGCCACTCGGCCACGTGACGATAGCCTTCAAACATCGGCGCCCAAGCAGGCTCTGACTTTTTTCTGTCCTAGGTGATTGTGATCGTCAGCACATGCGACGTTCCCATGCCTCCGATGATGCACGCCATACTGTTTCCTCCAGGCTCCGGAGGCTCCTCACTGTAGGAAGCTTCCAAGACAAATTTAGTAACGCACGCAGCACAGAGTGGTCTTACCTGCCGCTCCACGCATCGACTGTGCTGCTCTGACTGTGATAAAGCCGCACCGCTGGAGGACGCGAGATGAACGAAAAGCAACTGGTGTTCCTGCTACCAGGATTGTTATGCGATGAGGCCATCTGGCGTCCGCAGGCGAGATTGCTGTCTGAAAGCCACGACGTCCGCATTCCGCACTTTTTCGGTTACGATTCCATTCCGGCAATGGCTCGGGCGGTCTTGTCCATGGCGCCCGAGCGGTTTTCCCTCGCCGGTCACTCTATGGGCGGCCGTGTCGCGATCGAAATCATGAATCAGGCACCGCAGCGCGTTGAACGGCTTGCCCTGCTTGACACGGGAGTGCACGGGGTACGACCCACGGAACGGGAAGCTCGGCAGGAACTCGTCGACCTTGCCTTCTCGGAGGGAATGGAGGCTCTTGCCGCACGTTGGCTCCCGCCCATGCTTGCGCCAGATCGTGTTGGCGACGTCGCCCTGGTGGAGGAAATCACCGCCATGATTTGCCGTGCCACGCCGCTCGTTTTTGCGAGGCAGGTCCGCGCACTGCTGGCGCGCCCACCGGCGAACGCCGCACTGTCCCGTATTGCCTGCCCGGTTCACGTAATCGTCGGCCAGCAGGACCGCTGGAGTCCGGTTACCCAGCACGAAGAGATCGTCGCCGCCATGCCCGGCGCGAAACTGTCGGTGATCGAAGACTGCGGCCACATGGCCCCACTGGAACAACCCGACACCGTCGGTGATATTCTAGCCGGATGGCTGAAATCTTGAGGGCGAAGAAATGACGTCGGGCGAACTCTCGACACTGGAGCGGGTGGCGGTAACGCAGGAATGCATCGCCCTCATCTTCCGCTTCGCCCACAAGAACGATGCCCGCGACGCTGACGCACTTGCCGAGATGTTTGTGTCCGACGGAATCTTCCGGCGCCCATCGGCACCCGGCGATCCGGTGCGGGGTCGTGAAGCGATCCGGCAAAGCTTTCGCAACCGCCCCGCCAACAAGTTAACCCGACACATCGTCATCAATCCGATTGTGACCATGCTGAACGCGAGGGAGGCTCGCGCCGAGAGCTACATCCTACTCTATACAGCGACGATCTCGGAGGGTGCAAAGCCGCCAGTGGCAGCCGATGCCAAGCAGCTGTTGGGTGCATTCGACGACCTGATCGTACTCGACAGCGACGGCGTCTGGAAGTTCAAGGAACGTGGCGGCAGCTTGGCGATGACAATCGGCGGCTAGATCGCCCTCGACCGAAGCCGCTTCGACGCGATCTCGGCGCCTTCGCCTAGGGCACGTAACTTCTTGTACGCGATCGCCGAGTCGAGTTTGCCGTAGCCAGCAAAGGTTCCGAAACCGCAATCGGTTCCGGCGATCAAGCGTTCGCGCCCAACCAAACCTACCCAGCGTTCGATACGCTGCGCCACAAGCTCGGGATGCTCGACATAGTTGCTGCAGGTGTCGATCATGCCAGGAACAAGAATCTTATCGTCCGGTATCGGCGCATCGCGCCAGGCCGCCCATTCGTGCTCGTGCCGGACGTTGGCCGCCTCGAAAAGTATCGCTTGAGGCTTTGCGCCGGCGATTACACCAAACAGCTTATCGACTGCGATGTCGGAATCGTGCGGCCCTTCGTAGTTGCCCCAGCAAATGTGCATGCGCACGCGCGAAGCTTCGATGCCTTCGAGGGCATAATTCATCGCCTCGACATGCAGTGCGGCGCGTTTCAGGAAGTCGGCTTCGCTCAAATCCTGAAAGGCGATGTGAGCCGCCATCGCAAGGTCTGGACAGTCAAGCTGCAATAGCAAGCCGGAAGCCGCGATGATTCGGTATTCTGCCTTCATTGCCTCGGCGACAGCTTCTACATAGGCCTCGTGCGTGGGATAGAACTTATTGGGCTGGAAGGCCGTAACGAGGCCTGGTGATGCGGAATTCATGAATGCTTCGGTTACGCCGTTTTCTTGTGCGGCAGCTTTCAAGTTCTCAATGTCCTTATGTAGCGGACCAAGGTCCTTCACGGCGACAGGGCCGATGCAGGATGAGCGGCGAAATTCCTGGGTGCCTGTCATGCGCGCCATTTTTTGGCGGAACTCCGGATAGTCTTTGAGGTCGAGTGCGATGCGTCTCTCGTTGTCGCCGCCAAACCCGGTGAGGCGATCCATCATGTAGGTTGAATAGCTGACCTTGCTCTGCTCGCCGTCGCTAGGGACGTCGATGCCTGCATTTTTCTGTCGCGCCACCGCATCGCGAACCGCCTCGCAAACGACACGGTCGAATTCCGCAGTGTCGTAGAGCTCGCCACGATCCTTGCGCAGCAGCCAGTCTACGAGGGTTTGCGATCGTGGCAGGCTGCCGACATGGGTTGTGAGAATGTGCTCGGTGCTATGGCGCATTCACAGCTCCTCTCAATAAGAATTTGTTCGACGCTGCAGTCTGCGCGCTGTGAGCAATGGTTAAGTGCACAATTGGCGCATTCGAAACCCCGGCAAAGTGGTAAAATTTATACCAGCATACATCCGCTTCTGGATGTGCTTGATCCTACTCCGCTAAAGGCTTGCCGGGGAGGAGTTTCATGCAGAACAAAGTCATCATCACGTGCGCCGTTACGGGATCCTCTCCCGTGCCCGAGCATGCGGATTTCCCCAAGACCAACGAGCAGGTCGCCAATGCCGCGCTCGAAGCAGGCGAGGCCGGCGCATCTATCATTCATGTCCATGTGCGCAAGCCAGACGGTACGCCCTCCACCGATCTCGACGATTATACGGAGGTCTACAACCGCGTTCGCCAGAAGAACAACGAGTTGATCCTCAATTTGACGACCGGCCCCGGCTGTAACTGGATCCAGAGCGACGACGATCCGATGATGCCTGGGCCCGGCGCCCAGGTATTCACAGCCGAGCGTCGCCTCGAACATATCGAACGTCTTCGTCCGGAGATGTGCACGCTCGACATCTGCACCATGCAGATATTCGGCACGGTGGCGATCAACACCAAAAAGATGATCACCAAGATGGGCCACATGATCCGAGACTGCAACGTCAAGCCGGAGATCGAGTGCTTCGACACCGGCGATCTCGTTTTCGCCGAAGATCTTATTGCCGACGGCGCCCTGGACGGCCCCGGCATCTATTCGATTGTCATGGGCACCAAGTACGGCATCCACGCGACGCCCGAGGCGATGATCTATTGCAGGAGCCACCTGCCGCCGGGAGCGGTATGGCAGGGCTTCGGCGTCAGCAAGCATACGTGGCCGATGGCGGCGCAGTCCGTGATTCTGGGTGGCAACGTTCGCACAGGATTTGAGGATTCAACCTATCTCGGTCCGGGACGCCAGGCCGCGTCGAACGGCGCGATGGTGGCGCAGGCAGCTGAACTGATCGAGAGGCTGGGCGGCGAAGTGGCCAGTCCCGGCGAAGCGCGCAAGCAACTTGGTCTGCCTCAATAGAAGGCGGCGGAGCGACAGGAAGGACACAATGCAGAATCTTGAAGGTAAGGTTGCCTTCATCACGGGTGGAGGCTCGGGAGTTGCGTTCGGCCAGGCAAGGGTTTTCGCCGAAGAGGCCGGCATGCGCGTGGTCATCGCGGACATTCGCCAGGACCATCTCGACGAAGCGATGGCGCACTTCAAGAAAAAGAATGTGCCGGTGCATGCGATCAAGCTCGATATAACCGATCGCGCCGGCTACGCGCGGGCGGCGGACGAAGCGGAACGGATATTCGGCCCCGTCCAGCTGCTCTGCAACACCGCGGGCGTCAGCCAGTTCGGCCCGCTCGAGAACGCAACTTATGACGACTGGGATTGGCAGATCGACGTCAACCTGAAGGGTATGATCAACGGCGTGCAGACGTTCATGCCGCGCATGATCGAACGCAAGCAGGGTGGGCATATCGTCAACACCGCCTCGATGTCCGCCTTCGTGGCGCTTCCGGGATCGGCGATCTACTGCACGACGAAATACGCGGTGCGTGGTTATTCGAAGTCGTTGAAGATCGAGCTCGAGAAGCATAACATCGGCGTCTCGATCCTCTGCCCCGGCGGCGTCAACACGAATATCCACGAGTCGGTGCTTTCGCGTCCCGAGCGCTATGGCCAGACGGGCTACTACGGCAACGATCCGGAACGTTTCGCCCAGCTCAAGGCGGTGATCGAGACCGGCATTGATCCTGTGGATCTCGCGCGCATCGTGCACGAGGCCGTCAAGCGGAACGATTTCTGGATTCTTCCATACCCGGAATTTATCCCAACGCTCGAAGCCTATAATGAGAAGGTCGTCGCCGCGCTCAAGATGTACGAGAACGATCCGGATTATCTGCGTCGCAAGAAGCTCGGCCGCGGCATGCCCGGCGCGCCCAAGAA
Source organism: uncultured Alphaproteobacteria bacterium (assembly GCA_963743765.1). Taxonomy (GTDB): domain Bacteria; phylum Pseudomonadota; class Alphaproteobacteria; order Micropepsales; family Micropepsaceae; genus Rhizomicrobium. Next base: position 1,218,955 of record CAVUQQ010000004.1, on the reverse strand, counting down.
GGACTAAGGCGCCATGGCCAAGAACAACACAATCAAGCTCTTCGATCTTCAGCTCGCGAGCGGCTGCACGATCAGCCCGTTTGTGTGGGCCACGAAATACGCGCTCAAGCACAAGGGCTTCGAAATTGAGATCGTGCCGGGAGGCTTCACAGGCATTGTGGAGCGCACCAACGGGTTCTCAGACAGAGTGCCGGTCATCGTTGACGACGGCCATTGGGTCAAGGACAGCTGGGAAATCGCCGAATATCTCGACAAGAACTATCCCGACCGGCCAATGCTGCTTGAAGGCGACAGCATGAAAGTGCTGACCAAGTTCATTGACGCCTGGCTGTGGGCTACGGCTATCCGTCCATGGTTCTCTTGCTACATCCTTGACTATCACGACCTCTCCCTGCCGCAGGATCATGCCTATGTCCGGGAGAGCCGCCAAAATCTGTTCCTGCAGGGCCGCAGGCTCGAAGACGTGCAGTCCGGTCGCGAGGAGCGCCTGCCGCTGGTGCCGCCGACGCTAGAGCTGTTCCGCGAACTGCTTAAAGGCACAAAATGGCTCGGCGGCGACAAGCCGAACTACGCCGACTATCGCGCTCTTGCCGTGTTTCTCTGGACCGCCTCGGTCGCGAAGATCCCGCCGCTGCACGCCGATGATCCGCTCAGGGACTACATCGACAGGGGATTCGATCTCTATGGCGGCCTCGGCCGCCATCACGGCATGCACAACCTGTTCGGCCTGCCCAAGCCGGAAGCCAAAGCGGCCGCTTAACTACCAAGGAACTGAACACGATGACGCTCGAACTCTATCACGGTGGCCCCGGCGCCAATTCGCTCAAGCCGCTGCTCGTACTGGCGGAAAAGAACATTCCCTATGTCGACCGCTTCATCGACTTTGCGCAGTTTCAACAGCACGATCCGGAGTTCGTGAAGATCAATCCGCGCGGCCAGGTGCCGGCCCTGGTAATCGATGACGGCCGTACGATCACAGAATCCACAGTCATCTGCGAATATCTCGATGAGCGCTATCCCGAGCAATTGCCGCTGCGTCCGAAGGATCTCTACTGGCGCGCGCAGATGCGCATCTGGACCAAATTCATCGATGAATATTTCTGCTGGTGTGTTTCCACGCTCGGCTGGGAAGCGCTGGGCAAGCTGTTCGTGCGCGATATGCCGGACGACGAATTCGAGGCCTACGTAGCGCGTGTGCCCGTCCATGAGCAGCAGGTAAAATGGCGCAACGCGCGAAAAGGTTTCGGCGAGGCCGTGCTGGAAGAGGAGCGTCGCAAGGTGCGCTACTCGGTCGGCAAGCTGGAACACGACCTCAGCGAACGCAAATGGCTGGCGGGCGACGAATATTCGCTGGCTGACATCTGCACCTATGCGATCGCCATGTCGGTCCCACGCATGATGCCGGAAACGATGAACGATACGGTAACGCCGCATGCGATGAAGTGGCTGCGCGCAATCGAAGAGCGGCCTGCGACGAAGAAGGTGATGGCGACGGCGCCCAAGCGCGGGATTCTGCCGACGCGCGAGGCACATCTGGCGGCCAAGCGTACCTGAACGGGGCGTAGATATAAGTTCTCAGGAGAAGCAAATGAGCGAGAAGAGTCTGGCAGATATGATCGAGGCGTCCGACAACGTCGTCGAGATGCTGCGCAATTCGCAAACCGGCCCGAACGTCTATCCCGGTGTGAAGCCGGAATACACCAACTGGCGTGACGAGCAGACGGCCTGGCAGAAGACGGCTGTGCTTTTCAACCAGTCCTATCACATGGCCGATCTTGCGGTCGAAGGCCCGGATGCGTTCAAGCTGCTAAACTACCTGGCGCCAAATACCTTTAAGGGATTCGTTCCAGGCCGTGCAAAGCAGTTCGCGCCAGTCAGTCATGACGGCTATCTGATCGGCGACGTGATCATGTTCTACCTCGCGGAGAACAAATTCAATCTCGTCGGTCGCGCTCCGGCGCTGGAATGGGTGCAGTTCCACGCCGCGACCGGAAAATATGACGTCAAGGTCGAGTTGGATCAGCGCACGGCTCTTCGCACCGACGGCAAGCGCAAAGTGTGGCGCTATCAGGTGCAGGGTCCCAACGCCATGAAGGTCATCGAGAAGGCGCTCGGCAAGACGCCGGAAGAACTCAAATTCTTCCACATGCGCAATATCACGATAGCCGGAAAGCCAGTCACGGCCCTCCGGCATGGCATGTCCGGCCAGCCCGGCTGGGAATTGTTCGGGCCATGGGAGGATGCCGAGGCGGTGCACGAAGCCCTGGTCAGGGCAGGTGAGGAATTCGGCATGCGCCTTATAGGCGGCCGCGCTTATTCAACAAACGCGCTGGAGTCGGGATGGATACCCTCGCCACTGCCCGCGGTCTATTCCGGCGAGAAAATGAAGCCCTACCGCCAATGGCTGACAGCTAAGAGCTACGAGGCTGCGGCGTCGCTCGGTGGCAGCTTCGTCTCGGATCGGATCGAGGACTATTACCTTACGCCATGGGACATCGGCTATGGCGGCTTCGTCAAGTTCGACCACGACTTCGTTGGCCGCGAAGCCTTGGAGAAGATGGCGCCCGGGCCGCATCGCAAGAAGGTGACGCTCGCACTCAACAACGATGATGTGACCCGCGCCTTCGGCACGATGTTCAACAAGGCCGTCCGTGCCAAGTATTTCGATTCACCCTCGGCGGTCTATTGCATGCATCTCTATGACCGCGTGCTGTCCGGCAGCAAGCCGGCAGGCATCTCAACTTGGATCGGCTACAGCGCCAACGAGGGCAAGATGCTGACGCTTGCCATCCTCGACGCCGAATTTTCCGAGCCGGGGAACGAGGTGACGCTGATCTGGGGAGAGCCGAATGGTGGCACAAAGAAGCCGACGGTCGAGCCGCATGTCCAGACCGAGATCCGCGCGATTGTCAGTCCGGCACCCTACACGGAAGTGGTACGAAGCACCTATGCCCCGGGCGGATGGCGTGCTGAGGCTCAGGTCTAAGGAAGGAGATTGCGCTCCTACCGCGCGCGCGGACTAGAATTGAACAAAAAGGGCTGGAGGCAATGCACGTGGATGCAGATACGTTCGATTTCATCATCGTCGGCGCCGGTAGCGCGGGCTGCGTTTTGGCTAACCGGCTCTCTGCCGACCCGAAAAACAGCGTACTGCTGCTCGAAGCCGGGGGCGACGACCGGCCGCTGCGCAATCCCAAACAATTCTGGTCCAACCTGATGATCCAGACGCCGATCGGGTTCGGTAAGACGCTCAACGACCCGAATGTGAATTGGCTCTACGAGACCGAGGTGGACGCCGGTTCGGGTGGGCGAAAGCACAAATGGCCGAAAGGCAAGGTCTTGGGCGGATCCTCATCGATCAACGGTCTGCTTTATATCCGGGGGCAGGCTGCCGACTATGACGGCTGGCGCCAGATGGGCTGCGAAGGCTGGTCCTATCAAGACGTGCTGCCGTACTTTCGCCGAGCCGAGCATCAGGAGCGCGGCAGCGACGATTGGCACGGTACCGGTGGCCCGCTCAACGTCTCCGACATCACCGAGAAGAATCCCATCTCCACCGCGCTACTCGATGCCGCCATCGAAGCAGGCATCCCGCGCAACGACGACATCAATGGCGGCGAGCAGGAGGGTGCTACCTGGTTCCAGCTCACCGTCAAGAACGGCAAGCGCCACTCGACCGCCGTCGGCTATCTGCATCCCGTCATGGGCCGCAAGAATCTGCGAGTCGAGACGGAGGCCCATACCACGCGCGTCTTGTTCGAAGGCAAGCGTGCGGTCGGTGTGGAATATCTCCAGCATGGCCAGAAGAAGACCGCGCGCTGCCGCCGCGAGGTGATCCTGGCCGCCGGCGCTGTCGCCTCGCCGCAGATTCTGGAAGTCTCGGGCATCGGCCGCGGCGACGTGCTGCAGAAGGCTGGCGTCCCCGTGTTGCACGAGCTCAAGGGCGTTGGCGAGAACCTCCAGGACCACTACATGATCGGCTGCCAGTGGCGGCTGAAGCCTGAATGTGTGACGGTGAACGAGCTGTCGCGCGGTATCCGCCTCGCAGCAGAGGTTCTAAAATATGGTCTGACCCGCCGGGGCCTTTTGACCTTCGCCGTTGCGCATATCGTGGCGTTTTGCAAATCACGGCCGGAGCTCGCCGATCCCGATCTCCAGTTTCACATGATGGCGGCATCGATGGACCTCGAAGCGCTCGGCAGAACCCAGGCCTTGGTGCTTGAGAAGGTGCCTGGCCTCACGTGCACGCCCTGCCAGATTCGTCCCGAATCGCGTGGCACGGTTCACATCAAATCGCCCGATGCGACCATCTATCCCAGTATCGTGCCGAACTATCTTGCTGATCCGGTGGATCAGCAGGCGGCAGTCGCTGGACTCAAATGGGCGCGCAAGATCATGAGTCAGCCGGCAATACTTCCCTATCTGGAGCAGCCCGGCGATCCCTTCGGCAATACCGACGAGAGCATGCTGGCCTATAGCCGCTTGGCTGGAGCCACGCTTTATCACGCTGTCGGCACGGCAAAGATGGGACACGATCCGATGGCCGTCGTCGATCCGCAGTTGCGCTTGCACGGGATCGAAGGCCTGCGCGTCGTGGACGCCTCGATCATGCCGCGCATCTCATCGGGCAACACCAACGCGCCGACGATCATGATCGCGGAGAAGGCCTCCGACATGATCCTCGGCAAAAGAGTTGCGGCCACCGCCTGAGCTACCCGGCCACCTTGGGCGCCGCCGCCTGGCCGATATTCGCGGCATAGCGGTACTTCGGTAACACCAGCCACACGACCACGCCGATCAGCGGCGCGATCATCATCAGGATGAACGCAATCTGATAGGAGTGCGTGCGGTCATAGATCGCGCCGATAACCGGTGCGGCAAAGGCGGTGACCGGGTTCGAGATCGTGAACTGCACGGCGGAAATTTCGGTGAATGACCTGAGACCGAAATAGCGCGTCTGGAAATAGGTGCCCATCGGCCGCGCGGCGGAGAATGCGAAGCCGCCCAGCGCGCTTGCCACGATCAGCATCGGAATGCCACCGGACGTCGACGTCACATGCATCAGCATCAGGGCGCCGAGGGCCGAAGCCAGGCCGAACGGTATCGCAACCTTGGCGGTGTGGAAGCGGTCGACCGCGAAGCCGCCGACGAGCGTGCCGGCGATGCCGATCATCAGCGACAGCGAACCGATCGAAACCGCCGTCGTCTGGCTGAAGCCTTTTCCGATCAGCGCCGCTACCATATGCGTCAGCATGCCGACGAACACCGCCATGCCCGCCAGGCCCGCCAGTGTGACGAGCCAGAACACCCAGTCGCCCAGCGCCTGCTTGATCGTCATCCCTTCCAGCTCCGGGGGCGGTGGGGCCGGTGCGACGTCCGGACCTTTGCGCCCGCGCATCCAGGAGAACTTGCCGGCTGTCCCGGTCCGGCCCGGTTCCTCCAGCGTGAAGAACAGGATCGGCACGACGCAAAGGATGACGATGCCGAATGCGAGGTACATGTTGCGCCAGCCGTAGTTCAGAATCAGGGCGTTGGTCGCCAGCGGTATCAGCGCCAGCGCGACCGAGGACTCCGCGCCGAGAATCGCCATGGCCTTGCCCCGGTTCTGCGTGAACAGGGCGGCGATGATCTTCATGTAGGCGACGCCGGTCGAGCCGAATATCCCAAGGATGGCGTAGTAGAAGTAGAGCTGCGGCAGGCTTTTGGTCTGCAGCGACATGGCGAGTGTAATGAGCCCAACGATGGTCGTGCCGATCAGGATCACTGGCCTGACGCCAATCTTGTCCGCCATGCGCCCGATCGGCCACAGACTCATGGCGCCGAAGAAGAAAATGAAGGTCGAAGCGAACGAGAACTCCGTACGCGACCAGCCGAACTCCTTGGTCAGCGGAATCAACAGTATGCTCATCGCGCTGAAGGGCAGGATGCTGGTGGCAAAGCTCTGACCGATCAAAACGCCAGCCGCTATCTTGATTTTGCGTGGCGAGAAATCGCTTTCGATTTCGGGTGGCTCCGCCTGTGTCTCCCGGATGCCTTCTACGAGTTCTGCTTCAGCGACGTTGACCATTCCGGTTTCCTTCCTGGCGACCTTCGCGATCTTCGAGTCCGTTCAGCCGTGCCGCACAGTCTAGCGTCCAACGGGAAATTCTCCAGCAATTCAAATGGCTTCGCGAACGCGCGCGTCCGGGTTCGCCGAGAGTGGAGTAGGGGACGGGCGCCAAAATCCAAGATGCCGATGGGCAAACGAGCCACGAAACGAAAGCTTGAAAAAAAGATGACACTCGAGCCTATCGAAGAAGCCGCGCTTCAGATGGCGCCAGAGGCCCCGGCATCGAGCCAGCCTTGGCCGAGCCTGCGGCTCGCCTGGTACGCCGTGTTCGTCTTCTCCCTCACGTTGATGATCAACTTCCTCGACAGGGGAATCATCACCTTGCTGGTGCCGAGCATCAAAGCCGACCTGAATTTGACTGACTTTCAGATGAGCCTGCTGATCGGGTTCGCGTTCATTCTGTTCTATGTGTTCATCGGGCTGCCCGTCGCGCGCTGGGCGGATGTCGGAACCCGCCGCACCATTATCGGCATCGGCATCGGCCTTTGGAGTGCGATGACAGCGTTGTGCGGGCTGGCAAACAATTTTTGGCAGCTATTCGTTTGTCGTGTGGGCACCGGCGTCGGTGAATCCTTCAATGGCCCCGCTACCTACTCCATGCTCGCGGACTACTTTCCGCCCCAGAAGCTCCCCCGCGCGATAGCAGTGGTCAATTTCGGCTTCATGCTCGGTTCAGGTTTGGCGCTTGTCATAGGCGGTGTTGTCATCCACTTCCTCCAGAATGTGCCCCCTGTTGTCTTGCCGGTGATAGGGGCTCTGCGAAGCTGGCAAATGGCCTTTCTGCTCGTGGGCCTTCCGGGATTGGCCGTGGCGGCTCTGGTCTTCACCTTGAAAGAGCCCGTCCGGCGCGGCCGGCTGACGGCCGAAACATGCAAGGCCGGCCGGCCGGCATCGATCCCGGTACGAGATGTAGTTGGATTCGTCTATGACAATCGCGCGGTCTACGGCCCGATGATGCTGGGGCTTGCCTTCAACACGGTACTTTCGATTGGCACGTTGAGCTGGGTGCCGTCGTTTTATGGTCGCACGTTCGGCTGGTCGATGACGCAGGTTGGCCTGATATCGGGCCTAGTGATCATTTGCGTATGGCCCGTTGGCGCGATGTTCGGCAGCTGGCTCGCGGAACGCTGGCAGAAGCGTGGCATCAACGACGCGAACATGCGCGTCACGCTGTGGGCGATTGCTGCTCTTGTTCCCTGCCATGTCGCGTTCCCGCTCATGCCGCGTCCGGAATATTCCGTAGCGATCTCTGTGGTGCAGGGCTTTTTCGCAGCCTGGGTTCTTGGCCCGCAGAACGCAGCGATCCAGATCGTCACGCCCAACGAAATGCGCGGCCAGATAAGCGCGCTCGCCATCTTCATCATCAATGTGCTTGGGTATGGCGTGGGGCCGACGATTATTGCGACGTTCACCGACTATGTTTTCGGTTCGGAGACGCAGTTGCGCTATGCACTTTCGACCGCGGCGATCATTCTCGGTCCGCTTGCGGGTATCTCAATTTGGTGGGGTCTGAAGGCCTATGGCAAGGCCGTCGCCCGCGCACAACAAACGTGGAGTTGAGCATGGATAAGTTCGAAGGCAAGGTCGCGTTCGTTACCGGAGGTGCTAGCGGTATCGGCCTGGGGCAGGTGAAGGCATTTCTCGGGGCCGGCATGAAGGTCGCGATCGCCGACATTCGGCAAGATCACATCGACGCGGCGTTGAAGGAGTTGCATGCGGACAACCGCGTGAGGGGCTATAGGCTCGACGTGACGGACCGCAAACAGTTCGCCGAGGTGGCCGGCGAAGTGGAACGCGATTTCGGAAAAATCCATCTGCTCAGCAACAATGCCGGCATCGGCCTCGCCGGTCCGGCGAAATATGCAACCTATGACGACTGGGACTGGGTGCTCGGCGTCGATCTTGGCGGCGTGGTCAACGGCGTTGTCACTGTGCTGCCGCGTATCCTCAAACATAGCGAGGGCGGCCACATCGTCTCAACGGCGTCCATGTCTGGCGTGATGCCCAATCCCGGGACGATCCAGTACACAGTGGCGAAGGCGGGCGTGATCGCGATGATGGAAGTACTGCGCACCGAGCTGGCCGCCGACAATGTCGGCGTCTCCGCTTTCTGTCCCGGACCAGTCCAGAGCAACATCTCCAAGAGTGCGGAAACGCGGCCCGCCAGCCTCGCCAGCACCGGCTATGCCGAGTTCGACCGCCGCCGCGCGGCGAACTCGAACGCACATCTTTGGATGGATCCGATCGAGGTCGGTAAACTAGTACTCGAGGGCGTCCGAAAGAACTGGCTCTACATCTTCACGCATAGTGAGTTCGGTCCGGGCATCAAAGAACGTTGCGAGGCGATCATGGCGGCGGTTCCGGACAAACCGATGAGCAAGGAATTCATGGAGGCCGTGCCCTTCCTGCTGCGCAATCCGATCTTCGCCGAAAAGCGAAAGCCCTGAAGTGATGCTGGAACTCTATCACACCGAGCCAGGCGCCAGGTGCATGAAGCCGCTGATTTGCCTCAAGTAGAAGGGGCTCGAATTCAAGAGTCACGATGTTAGCTTACTGAAGGTTGAGCAGCATGAGCCGTGGCTCGTGAAGATCAACGCCAACGGCCAGGTACCGGTACTCGTCGATGACGGCGCTATCATCACGGAGCCGACAGTCATCAACGAATATCTCGAGGACGTCTTTCCGCAAGTGCGTTTGCGGCCGGGCGATCCGGTGGCGCGCGCGCAGATGCATATCTAGACCAAGTTTATCGATGAGTATTCCCTGACGGACATTGCCGTCTGTCCCATGACCGCGGCTGACATCGGCCCGGGCGAGCACACCGGCAAGTTCCGCTTGAGCGGCGACCAGATCGTCACTGACGCGAGCATCAAGAGCCAAATCTCGTACGACGACTACGCCATCGCGTTGCTAGACGCGCTAGAGAAGCCCAGGCACATACGCAAGCGCTTCACGATCGCGTATTGATCGCCGTCACACCAGGAACTTGCGGCCGGCGTCGATGGTCTGCTGCGTACGGTCTCCAAGGTCGACCGAAGGGGGCACGGAGCGCCCGCGCTTGACGGCGGGGCGGCTGCCCACCATGTCGAGCCAGCGTTGGATATTGCCGAGGCCGTCTATCGTGACGCCCGACCATTCGTACCCACTGACCCAGGGCCACATCGCCATGTCAGCAATGGAATACTCGCCGGCCAGGTACTCGACTTCGCCCAACCGTTTGTCGAGGACGTGGAATAGCCGCATCACCTCGCGCTGATAGCGGTCGATGGCATATTGGATCTTCTCCGGCGCGTAGCGATAGAACACGTTCGCCTGGCCCATCATCGGGCCGACGCCGCTCATCTGAAACATCAGCCACTGGATGACGGTGCTGCGCGAGTTACCGTCGTGACCCATGAACCTTCCAGTCTTCTCGGCCAGATAGATGAGAATGGCGCCGGACTCGAATACCGCGAAATTGTTGTTGTCGCGGTCGACGATGGTCGGAACGCGGCCGTTCGGATTGAGCTTTACGTACCAATCCTGTTTTTGTTCGTTCTGCGACAGCTTGATGGGATGCACCTCGTAGGGCAGGCCCATCTCCTCCAAGGCAATCGAAACCTTCCACCCATTGGGCGTCTCGGACGTGTATAAGTCGATCATCTTGGATCCTTTCGCATGCGAGGAGACATTATCCCGGAGCCGGCGCTTCTGTCTTGCCGTCGAGCAAGGGAACCCGGCGGATGACCAGCGCGGCGAGCAGTAAGGGCGCGGCCAGCACGGCGCAATAGACCGGCCGCGACCAGCCAGCGGCGATGAGAACGCCGCCGAGATAAGGTCCCGCGACGGCGCCCAGTCTTCCGATTCCCAGCGCCAGTCCAGTACCGGTATTGCGCACCCGCACGGGATACATCGCGCCGATCACCGCGTAGAGGCCGCTGATCACGCCGATCATGAAGAAGCCGACGGCTGCGCCGAGCGCCAGCAGCAGGGGAAGGGTCGTTCCTGCCGCGCCAAAACCGGCGATGGAGCCGAAAAACAGCACCATGAAGACCGACGTCAGGGGCCGAAGTCCCAGCCGGCTCGCGAGAGCGCCGAACAGGAGGCCGCCGACGACGCCGGCGCCGTTCATGATCACCGCGCCGGAGATGCCGGTGGAAAGCGACAGGCCTTCGTCGACCAGCACTTTGGGCGTCCAGTTCAGCATGAAATAGAACGGCAGCATCGTCAGGAAATAGGCAGTGCAGATCAGAAGGGTCCGCCAGAAGAATGCCTTGTCGAACCTTGCTAGCACGCCCCTGGCCTCGGTCTGGGCCCAATTCGGGGGAGGCAGTTCGGTCAGTTCCGCCCGTCTCATCCGCCGCAGAAGTGCATTGACCCGGGCGAGTGCATTGCTGCGCCGCTTGGCGAGCAGGAAGTCCAACGACTCCGGCAGGGTGACGAGCACAATGGGAATGAGAGCGGCCGAGAGGGACGCACCGAAGAAGAACACCGAACGCCATCCGAAATCCGCGATCAGGAAGACTGCGATGGTTCCCCCGATCGTAGCACCGATCGGATAACCCACTGACATGAAGGCGACCGCGAAGTCCTTCCGCTTCCTCGAAGCGTATTCCATCACGATCGTGTTGATGCTGGAGAGCAGGCTTCCGATGCCCAGACCGGTGAACAGGCGCAGTATCGCGAGTTCTTCAAGCCCGCGCGCCAGACCGGACAGCGCCATGCCGGCCGTGATCACGGTCAGCCCAAGCAGCACGAGAAAGCGGCGCCCGATCAGATCGGCGAGCGGGGAGAGCAACAGCGCTCCCAGCATCATTCCCGCCAGGCCCGCGCTGAAGAGCAGGCCGAGCTCGGTCGGCGCCAACATCCATTCCTTGGCGATCCTCGGCCCAGTGAACGCAATTGACAGAACGTCGAACCCGTCTAACGCATTGATCGCCATGCACATCGTCACAGCTATGACCTGGAAACGGCTCATCGCGCCCTCGCGCACGACGTCCCGAACGTCTTGTGTCATTTTCTCCTCGCGACGTTCGAGCTATTTCTTCGTAGGCAATGCAATGTAGTCGACTACATTCACTGGGCCCAAGAAGGACGCGAATGCAGGTGGGCGTGGCTGCTTCGCGCGAGTCATCAAGGGCAGCTCAGCAAGTCGCTCAACACACTGCGGAGGATGTTTTCGCCGCTGCCCGGCGCCGCAACCGTCGAACGCCATGCCACGAAGCCGTCTGGTCTGATGAGCGATGCGCCATACGGACCGATCCCGAACGCGTCTGCAAAGTCGCCGCCAGGATCTAGTATTTCGGCTCCTCCAATCACGTAGCTGCGCGTCGCGAGACCGGAAAGCGCCATTACGCTGCGCGCGAACGACTTGGCCCAACCACCACCCTTCGGACCCCCGAGCAAGACGAAGCCGTCGCCAAAAAGATCCAGCGTGCTGATCCGCGCGCCGTTCGACCGCAGCCAAAGATGCGGAGCGCGCGATCCGGGCCGACCGCGAGACGTGCGTGGGTCCTCGCGGCCATCGGGAGAACCGGCCTCGGCTGCAACGGCTCTGGAACGATATCGGTAGCCAAGCTCGATTTCGAAGTCGTTCGCCACCGGCTCGAAGTCCGTCGCCATCAGGTAAGGGGCCGATCGCGTAACGTATCGCGTATAAGCCTGCTCGACGGTAAATCGGCCTGCAGGCCGCCGCTCGTCCTCATAGGTGTCTAGCAGGCCGGGGTCAGCTATCCCTTTCAACACCAGCGCAAGCTTCCACGCTAGGTTGTGAGCATCGTGCACGCCAGTGTTTCCACCGAAGCCTCCTGTCGGCGGCATCACATGCGCTGCATCGCCAGCAAGGAACACTCGGCCCTCGCGATAGCGTCGCGCGAGATTTGCCGTGCAGCGCCAGCGGGCAACGCCCTCGATCTCGACCGCGACATCGGGCACCCCGGCCGCCGCACGCACCAGTTCAATCAAACGCTGCTCGGATACGTCGGCAGCTGCGTTCGCGGCGCGCTCAGGCTCGGCGACCGGATCGCCCACGACATTCACGGCAAGAAAGCCGCGACGACCGCTCTTCTCTAAGCGGAAGAAGCCGGAGAGCGCCCGGTTAACCACGTATATGAGCGACAGATTGCGCCCAGCCAGGAGCCGCGAAAGGTCTGCCCTGAAGTAAATTGTGATCGAATTGGAGAATACACCCCGTCCGTCCATTGCAATGCCGAGCTGCTCACGCAGACTGCTGCGGCCACCTTCGGCGCAGACGAGGTATCGTGCGTCGATTGTCCGCCGTGTGCCGCTCTCCACATTCGACACCGTGGCCCTCACGCCGTTCGCGCTCTGCGCCACGGTCGTCAACTCGTGACCGGCCAATATTTGGGCACCGGCCTTCTCCGCCCGGCGGCGCAGGATTGGTTCGAGACCTGGCTGACTGACGAACAACCTGCGGCAAGGGCTCAGAGCCTCCACGCCTTCATTCAGGCTGGGTATGAATGCCGCGATCTGGCGTCCGGCAAGCAACTCGACAGCGACGACGGCGCCATCCGGTGTGAATTCACGCTCGGATTGTTCGCGCACGGCCGCCTCAACTCCGGCTTCTCGGAACAGTTCAAGGGTGCGCATGTGGAAGAAGGCGGCACGCGGCAGCCGCGAAGGTTCCGTCATCCGTTCCACAACGGTCGAGGCGATGCCGTGACGTGCTAGGAACATCGCGGTGGACAGACCTACCAGTCCGCCACCCGAGATCAGAACCGGCGTGTCCGAGCATTCCGTCAATGCACGTTCCTCTCCGAGCCCGCCCAGTATTTCGAGCGGATCGCCTTCTTGTCCATCTTGTTGTTCGCGGTTTTCGGGATCTCATCCCAGAAGTCGACCGATTTGGGCGCCTTAACGCCGCCGAGCCGCGTCTTGCAGTGCGCGACGACTTCCTGTTCGGTGACCGTCGAGTCTTGCGCCCGCACGACGATCGCCTTAGTCGCCTCGTCCACATATTCCATGATTGCCGTTGATTCGGCCAGAACCACATCGCCGTGCATCATCGCCAAAATTGTGCCGTTAGGATTGACGATGAGGTATTCGGGCTTGTGCTGGTCGAAGTTGAGAAGCTCCAAATGGTGGCGCTGGAATTCAACCACTTTCTCCTTGCCGCGTCGGCACGGGCTTGCCGGAATTGGCGTTTGGCTCCCAGTGGTAAAGGGTCAGCATCTGCTCGGGCCTCAAGAGTTGGACGATGCGGGTCCCAATCAATCTATGCGCGCCGACCTCGCTGACGCTTCTCTCATGCTGAAGGGCGAGCTCTCTAATTCGGAATCGCTGGGTCCATAGACGGGATCGCCGTTCCTCAAAGCACAATTTTGCCAGGCGCGACTTTTCAGCAACCTTTGTGCACTGCACTGTCTTCCAGGGCCGATGGCTGCACTATGGGCGAAAGGCAAGGCCTCCTATGGAGAAATAAGCCAAGTACTTTTGGTACCTGTCATTGATGAACTGGGTGAGGTCTGCCGGCATCCCTTAGTATGCACAGCATACAAACTCTTTGAGACGCCGTGGCTTATGCTATTTTCCCACAATAAAGAGTCTGGTGCGCCAGGTGTGTACCGATCACGACGGCTTCGGCCGTTACCAGGGAGGGGCATATGCCTATCAGTCATCACACGAGAAATCGCAGCCGTTCGCGTACGCTGAACGGTCTGTTCATTGGCGCGTCGTCTTTAGCAGTCCTTGCCGGTCTTTCGGTACCATCTCTCGCAGCGGACGCTAACCAACAAGGTCCGATCGAGACCGTGACGGTCACGGCGCAGTTCACTGAGCAAAACGTCCAGGCGACGCCGCTGGCCATCTCGGTGGTCAGTGCCCAAGACCTCGAAAAGCGCGGCTTTACCAATCTCACCCAGCTCAGCGGGACCATACCGAGTTTGACGCTGAACCCGACGCCTGCCGCGTTCGGTAACGGTCTGCAGGCCTTCATTCGCGGCGTCGGCGCCTTCGACACCGCCTTCGAACACGAACCCGGTGTCGGCATGTATGTCGACGACCTCTATTTCGGAACCCTGTCGGGCTCGCAGCTCGAGCTGATGGACCTAAATCGCGTCGAAGTGCTTCGCGGTCCGCAGGGCGTGATCGGCGGCAAGAACGACATCGGCGGCGCGATCAAGCTGTTCTCGCAGAGACCCACGGACGACAACAGCGGCTATCTCCAGGCGACCTACGGATCGTACAACGAGATCGACGTCAAGGGTGCCGCCAATCTGACCCTCATTCCCGATCATCTGTTCCTGCGCGTCTCGGGAATGAGCAAAGACAAGGAAGGCTACGTCAAGGTGGTAGACTATGCCTGCAAGTTCGGTTCGGGCTTTGGTCCGACCGGCGGCGGCAACTTGCCGGTTTTGACCAACCACAGCGATTGCAGCCTTGGAACACAGGGCGGCACGAATGTGCGCGGCGCTCGCCTGGCGCTGCGCGCGGTGATCACGCCGGAGATCGAGGACAATTTCGCCGTTGACGTCCTGCGCGACGACTCTGAGGTGGCGCCGGATATTCTGTATGCGGTCTATGCCGACCCATCCCCGGCGGGCCAGGTCTTCTACAACAACGGCAACGGCCTGCAGCACGTGTCGCCGGTGACGTTCTTTGGTTCGGCCGCGGCGGCCGCGGGCGCCAGCCCCGCTTTCCCGGTGGCTGCCTGGAATGGTGCGCACAACATTCCGACCTATGGAATTCCATGGGACCAGCGCTTCATTCCCGCCAATCCCTACAATACGACCTACGCGACCTATAGAAGCCAGAGGGGCAACACTTACACCGACGGCAACATGTTCCATTCATGGGGCATCGCGAACACCCTGGATGTGGATATCTTCGACTGGGCGCACCTGAAGGTCATCACCGGCTACCGCCACTACAACAGCGCATACTCCGATGACTCCGACGTTTCGCCGATGTCGTTCCAGTTGTCGACGACGTTCAACGCGAACGACGAATACCAGCAGGAAGAGCGGTTCACGGGCAAGCTGTTCAATGACAAGCTCGAATGGAGCGCGGGCGCCTTCTACTACCGGCGTGACAGCCGTTCGACCGGTCCGATCATTCTCGATGCGTATGCCGATTTCGGCATCCCGCTCGTGTTCAACCAGAATGACCTGTACAGGACGAGCAACAATTCGGGCTATGTGCACGCGATCTATCACGTCTGGGACAATCTGGAGATCTTCGGCGGCTTCCGTTACACCTCCGAACGCAAGACCTACAACTTCAATCACATAAATCCGGTGCCGGGCTATCCGGGTAGCGGCTTCTTCCGCGACACGGTGATCGCCACCGATGGAAATCCGGCGGACGCGGCTTGCAACTTCGTCATCTTGCCGCAATGCCCGGCGAACACGCCTTTGGTCAATCACACATCGAGAACGGAACGGCCTGACTGGCGCGCCGGTGTGGACTATCACATCACCGACGACATCATGGCGTACTTCCAGTTTTCAACGGGCTATCGCACGGGTGGCACGAACTCGCGTCCGTTCTCCACGCTGCAGCTGAACAGCTACGGACCGGAAACGATCGCCAGCTATGAAATCGGCGCCAAGACCGACTGGTTCGATCATCGCCTGCGCGTCAACCTGACTCTGTACGATGCGGAATACGGCAACACCATCATTCCGATCGCGACGACCGACGCGAGCGGCGCACCCTTCGTTGAGAACACGAATTTGGGTTCGTCGACCAACAAGGGCGTCGAACTTGAAGTTACGGCGGCGCCTGTCGACGATATGCTGATCACCGGCAACTACTCGTACATCGACTCTCAGGCTAATCCCGCGCCGGGTGCGCCTGCGGGCTTCGTTGATCCCTTGGGCACCATCCCGGTTGGAAGTCCTCCTGCCCTGTTCCCCAAATCCCAATTCAATGTCGGGGGGCAATACACCTTCCATCTCGGAGAAGAATCGGGCGATCTGACGCCGCGCCTGGACTACAACTGGCAGGCCACGACCTATCAGGCCGCCCTAGGCTCGAAGTACCTGGCTGTCCCCGCTCACGGCGTTCTCGATGGGCGGATCACTTGGGACGCCCCGGTGGGTGGATGGCAGGTATCTCTGGCCGGAACGAACCTGGCCGACAAGAAGTACTTCTATGACATGTTCAACCTGGCGGCATTCGGCTTCGGCACCGTCACCGCGAATCCGGCTCCCGGACGCGAATGGTCGATCACGGTCAGAAAGGCGTTCTAACGACTGCCAGAACTAAGGGGCGCGCAGGCTGCCGCGTGAACCGCGGCCTGCGCCCTTTTTTCAGCCGAGCACCTTTCTCGCGCACCCAGTCACACGGGAAACAACGATGGACGCCGAACGCAGAATCGAACAGCTTGAAGCCGCAATCGCCAAACTGACCCGCCAGGTCGGCGTGCTTGAAGACATCCATGCCATTCGCCGTCTACAGCACCTTTACGGCTATTTCATCGACAAATGTCTGTACGACGAGACGGTCGATCTCTTCGACGAGGACGGTGAAGTGCGCTTCATGGGCGGCATCTTCAAGGGTAAGACGGGTGTCCGTCGGCTCTATGTCGGCCGCTTCCGCAAGAACTTCACCAACGACTTCAACGGCCCCGTGCGCGGCTTTCTCCTCGACCATCCGCAGCTTCAGGATGTGATCGACGTTGCGCCCGATCGCAAGACGGCCAACGCCCGCGCCCGCAGCTTGATGCAGGCGGGGCGTCACGAGAGCGAGA
This sequence comes from uncultured Alphaproteobacteria bacterium, assembly GCA_963743765.1. Classification (GTDB taxonomy): domain Bacteria; phylum Pseudomonadota; class Alphaproteobacteria; order Micropepsales; family Micropepsaceae; genus Rhizomicrobium. Next base: position 1,202,156 of record CAVUQQ010000004.1, on the reverse strand, counting down.
CGGAGTCCGGCCAGCTGCCGCGCCAATGGTGGGAAGGCGGCATCTACGAGAATGAATACGTCAATCGCGACGGCGTCTGGAAGATCAAGGTGCTGGACTACAATCCGCTTTGGCACGGCACTTTCGAGAAGGGTTGGGCGCACACCCCACCGAATTTCGTGCCGTTCTTCACCAAAACCTATCCGGAAGATCCGTTGGGCCCGGACCTGCTTGCGACCGAGCCGCACCGCGTGCTCTGGCCGGAAACCGCGGTGGTGCCGTTCCACTGCCCGCATCCCGTGACGGGCAAGCCGATCGTGCCGCAGAGGGCGCCTGCCGCTGCGCGGTGAGAGGAAGTTGTCATGAAGGCGTTTCCGAACTCCATGGACTTTGCCGGCTACAACCGGCCGTCGCGGATCGAATGCGATGTCCGCGATCTCGTGGTCGAAGGCGAGATCCCGAGGGACATGGAAGGATCCTGGTACCGCTCGATCCCGGACCCGCCCTACCCGCCGCTCTTGGGCGACGACACCTTTCTCTCTGGCGACGGCATGGTCAGCCTCTTCCGCTTTGAGAATGGCGCCGTCGACTTCAAGATGCGCTACGTCCAGACCGACCGCTACCGCGCCCAGAAGGAGGCGCGCCGCGGTCTGTTCGGCCTCTACCGCAATCCCTATACCGACGATCCCTCGGTTCGCGGCAAGGGTAGGGGAGCCGCCAACACCACGCCGATCTTCCATGGAGGGCGCCTTCTCGCCTTGAAGGAAGACAGCCGCGCCTGGGAGCTCGACCCGCACACGCTCGAAACCAAGGGCGAGTGGGACTACGAAGGCAAGCTGCGCAGTCAGACCATGACGGCGCATACCCGCCTCGATCCCGACACGGGCGATCTCTACTTCTTCGGCTACGAGGCCAGCGGCCTTGCCAGCCGCGACGTGGCCTATTGCGTGGCCGACAAGAAGGGCAACCTGATCCGCGAAGACTGGTTCGAAGTCCCGCATTGCTCGCTGATGCACGATTTCTGCGTGACCAAAAAGCACGCGATCTTCCCCGTGTTCCCGACCACGGCCGACTTCGACCGGATCAAGTCCGGCGGACCGCACTGGATATTCGAGCCCGGCAAGGAAAGCTTCGTCGGCATCATGCCGCGCGACGGCTCGGTGAAGGAGATGCGCTGGTTCCGATTCCCCGAGGCCCGCATGGCGTTCCATTTCATGAACGCATACAGCGAGGGCGACAAGGTCCACATGGATTTCGGCGTCAGCAACGCCAATCCGTTTCCCTTCATAATGAGAGCCTCCGGCCTCACGCCGGATCCCACCAAGATGCGCGGCGGGCTCGTGCGTTGGACCTTCGATCTCGGCAAGCCGGGCGATGAGATCGTGGAAACCCCGATCGGCGCGCCTGGCGATATGCCACGCGTGGCGGATAAGGATCACATGAAGGACTACGAGATCGGATACTATCAGCGCTTCGATCCGGAAGTCGGACCGCCCCTGGTGGCAGGTCCGGTGGGCGCCGGCTTCAACACGATCAATCGCATCAACGTGAAGACGCACAAAATGAAGACCCTGCGCATGGACCATCGCACCACGGTTCAGGAGCATGTCCACATCCTCTCCAAGCAGAAAGATCACGAAGGCTACCTCGCCTTCGTCGCCGACATTCACGATGAGCCCTATTCGCAAGCCTGGATCGTGGAAGCCGAGCGCCCGGAAGCCGGTCCCGTCGCCAAGATCCATCTGCCGTTGCGCCTGAGAGTCGGCGTGCATGGCAATTGGGTCCCAGCCGAGGCGTTCTGATGGTTGCGAAAGTCCCCTACAAGCGCATCGCGACGGAAGAGGCCTTCGCGACGAAGGAGCTGTTCGCGCAATTCGGCAAGCTGCTCGACAGCGGCTGGCGCGATCCCGGATTTGAAAGTCTGTGGGGCTTCTATCTACGCAGCGAAGCGGAGCGCCCGAAACTCATTCGCGACAGGCTGCTCGATCTCGGACCGCGTCGCGTACAAGACATGGATGACACGGGCATCGATGTGCAGCTCCTTTTGCTCACGGCGCCTGGCGTGAACATGTTCGATGCCGACACGGCTCGAGCGGTGTCAGTGTCGTGCAACGACGAGCTCGCGGCCGCCATCGCCCGCTACCCTACGCGGTATGCCGGTCTCGCCGCATTCGCGCCCCAGGACCCCGCGCACGCCGCCACGGAAATCGAGCGCGGCGTCAAGAAGCTCGGCCTCAAGGGCGCAATCTTCAACGGCCATACCCGCAACGAATATCTCGACGATCCCAAATACTGGGCGATCTTCGAGGCTTGCGAAGCGCTGGACGTGCCGATCTATCTGCATCCCACCGGCCCGTCGCGGGGCCTCATCCAGCCGATGCTCGAACGCGGCCTGGACGGCGCGATCTTCGGTTTCGGCGTAGATACCGGGCTGCACACCCTGCGCCTCATCGTGGCGGGCCTGTTCGACCGCTTCCCCAAACTGAAATTCGTCCTCGGCCATCTCGGCGAGGCGTTGCCGTTCTGGCTGTTCCGCCTGGACTACATGCACCGCGCCGGCGTCGCCGCGAAGCGCTACGAGAGCCTGAAGCCCTTGAAGCGCCAGATCAGCGACTACATGCGGGAGAACGTCTATGTCACGACCAGCGGCATGGCGTCCGAGCCCTCGATCAAGCTCTGCCAGGAGGTCCTTGGCATGGACCATGTGCTGTACGCGATGGACTATCCCTACCAGTTCGTCGCCGACGAGGTGACGATCCAGGACAATCTTTCGATCGGCGCCGACGAGAAGAGAATGTTCTTCCAGACGAACGCCGAGAAGCTGTTCAAGCTCGATTGATGTCGTCGAATCAGCGTGAGTCAGGGCGCTGCTGCGAAAACGGCCGAAAACAGAGCGGGCTGGAGCGTGCCCACGATTGCATGTTGGGCAGCCCAACGAGTGGGATAGTGGCGGAGTTCGATGCGATCCGAATTGGGCGATCTCTGGGGCCAGTGAACGCAACTGAGTGATGGGCGACGCGGCCAATCAACTGCTTCGCAAGTACGCTGCTCTGACAGCGGAGCCAAGCGGCCGCGCCTATGTTGTGGCGCGTGCGAAAATCAACGCCGGGGATGTGCTCCATCATCTGACGGGGCGGATCGCCCGCCATAAGATTCCGAGATATGTCGCATTTGTGGAGACGCTGTCGCGCACGGGATCGGGAAAGGTCAAGAAGGACGAGCTCCGCCGCGCCTTCCGTACGGACGAACAACGCTAACCTGTGCTTGGGCGCTATCCAATCGTGACCGATCACACTAATCTGTCGTGCGGCTGGCGCGGCTATCGCTGCTGCCTGTGATGGGGAGGACAGTCCGTGAAACTAGGATTTTTGTTGCCTGCTGTTTGCGGCGCATTGTTGTGCATCTCGTCGGCGGCGCTGGCATCACCTGAAAGCGATGCGAACAAAAAGCTCGTGACCGACGCAGTCACGATGCTGTTCGTGCAGCACAAGGTCGACGAGGCGGTCGACACATACTTTGCGCCGGATTACATTCAGCACAACCCTTTGGTCGAGACTGGCTCGGCACCAATGCGCACCTTCTTCAAGAAATTCTACACCGACAATCCTGATTCCACGGTCGAGATCAGCCATCTGCTTGCGGACGGAGATTTGGTCGCCGTCCACTACCGCTTCAAGGTGAATGCACAGGATCGTGGAATGGCGGTCGTCGACATATTTCGCGTCGGCAACGGTCGTATCCTGGAGCATTGGGACGTTGGTCAGCCAGTGCCGGAAAAGTCCGCCAACAACAATGGAATGTTCTAGACAGTACAAGTAGCGCTGCGGTCAGCCTGAGGCGGCGGCGAGTTTTGGCGAGGCCGAAATTTCTCGGCTAAGGTGAATCGGCTTCGTTAGCCTGTCGCGGACGTTCTGGCCCTTCGAGCGTATCGGCTACGTGAACAGAGATAGCAGTGCCATTAAATCTCGATGAGAAAGAGGCATTCATCCAGGCACCCTATGCTATGCGGCCTCTGCGCCGACGGCGATGCGATGGCCGCATGACAGCCGTATCGCCCCTCTTTGGAACACCTGTCCCAACGGACCACATGTCACGGAGTGCGATCTCCGCAACATCTACCTATTCGGGATCCTGTTAAATGCCGAATTCGAAGGTGCTTCGATGCGAGAGATGGCGAGAATATTCTTTCGAATTCGCGTCGATCGCCATCCGACCTGGGCGCTGAACGTCGTCCGGACTCATCTCGAGCGGACACATTGGCTGAAACAGAACGCCTTTCCGGTCTTGGATTGGTAGCCGCCTATACCGAAAAGCAGTATTGTCGATTGCGCTAGGGTATTCGCGGCGGGCTTTTGAAAGAGACGTCGTGTCCGTGTGATCGCTCTTGCTGACGATGCTCTGGAAGAGAGGCCAGGCCAGCGCCACGGCAAGTGGTACAAGCCGCTCTCTCCCTGAAGGAAAGTGAAGGCGGAACATCAACTCACCCATGCATTCAATCGCGCTGATGCAATTCGCCATTCGCGCGTTCAAACAGGGAGACCGTGGTTTCCCACGCTAGACCGCCCACGCCGGTGCTCAGTCTCGCGAGCTTACAACCGCTAACCAATTACCTGCTCGGCGCTGCCAAAAATATACCGGATTGTTCCGACCAATTGTCGTGTAGGGATCGTCCAGTTAGAAAAGCTGGCAAAGAGGAGAATCGGTGCGCGGACGATCAGCGGCCAGTTCAATTTAAACAGCACAGATTGGAAACATGTCGCGAAAAGTTCGCGTAGCCGATCGTACAAACGAAACCAAGACGAAATAATAGGAGATCGCGGAGTGGCGCTAAAAGTTGTCGGTTTGGGGTTGGGCCGCACCGAAACGAAATCCATGCAAACGGCACTGAACAAGCTGGGGTTCGGGCCGTGCCACCACATGATCGAGGCGTTCAAGCATCCCGAAAGCATGGCGCTTTGGATTGAGGCCAGCGCCGGGCGGCCGGACTGGGACGCGATCTTCAAGCGTTACCATTCGATGGTGGACTACCATGGCGCCAGCTTTTGGCGTGAGATCGCTGCACATTATCCTGACGCAAAAGTACTGCACACGGTGCCCGACCCCGACAAATGGTTCGATTCTACTGAAGCGACCATCTTCGCGCCGGGCAGCCCGGCATAACGAACGCATCGCGGGGCGGCGTCCACGCGTGCGACATGGCCACTGCGTCTCTGGCGCTGAGGTCCGTGATCGACCCAAAGCGAACGTTCAGCGACAAAGACATCTGATTGGTTTTTCGCTTTTCTGACTGCCGCACGATGGCTCGCGTAAATCAGCGCCGGATTGTCAATTCGGTCCCAAGCCTGATGGATCAGTTGGAAATTAGCTGGACTACGGCTTGAATTTCTTTGGAATGGCAGCCGCCTCAGCGGGCGTCAGCTCCGTCATCGTTTTGACGATGCAAGGGACAGGAATCCCATGCGGACCGTCGACGACTTTGATGTCCCAATCCAGGGCAGTACAAACGCTGTCGGAACCCCGAAATTTTGTGATGAGAAAGGCGCCGGGCCAGGTCAGGCTGCGACACTGCGAGGACATATCCAGTCTGTAGTAGCGTGTCAGATCGACTCGAATATAGATTGTCTTCGGATCCGGCGCCTTCCAATTTTCGAATTGCGAAATCAAGAAGCAGCTATGGTACCCAGAAGACTGCTCAGCAGCATCTGCTACGCTGGACGCCACACAGAAGAGCAGTACGGCGACGAGCGAAACCAGCCTTGTCACTGCGGTCATGGCGCATCCTCGATTTACGGGAGCCAACACTAATCCTAAGACGTAAGTCCTGTCATCACGTGCTCGTGAGCCTCGATACATTCGCGCCAGCCGACGTTTGGAATCTGGCAGCTTCGAAGTGTTGGCCACGAGAATCGGAAGACCTGAAAAAGGTTCGCAGTCAGGATGCTTGCGAACGTAATGCGGCACGAGATCGTTGACGCAAAGCAGGCAAATCCCCAAGTCCGCTTTCGACCCAAAGCGGACTTTGGCGGAGGCTGGTTTTGGTCGCCTTTTCGCCCAAGGGTTCGCAGTATGTGTTTCCATGTCGCGCCGCGCTAAGTTGCACCAGTTTTCATGGGGCAATCGTTGGCACACCGCCGCACTAACAGATCGACGACGGCGGTTACTTAGAGCCAGCCGTCCCCCGTCCATACGTACGCAAAATTTTCAATCCTTTTGCGGTTGGGAGATGAGTGTTCGAAGCTACGGTCGAGCACGTCGAGAGCGACAGCGCTCGCCTGCCGCTCACCCAAATCGGACGGCACGCGACGCCGTCGCGGTGCGCTTACCTTGCAATGGCTGCGGCGATAGCCTGTTTTTTCTGCTCGGCGGCGCTGGCGATCGCCTTCGCGACGCAACTCGGATCCGGCGGATTCAACGGATTTAGGTTATCGAGCGCCGTGCAAGCTTCCTTCGCTATGGTGTCGATACGTCCTTCAAGCTCGCTCACTCCCGAAGGCTTGGCGAGATCGAGATCTGCAATGCCCACCCCGTACGAGAGCGATATTTCCTCGATCGGCACACCAGTAGTAGAGTGTCCAACTACTTTATGGACCGCACTTGGCGCGGTAACCGTGATCACCTCAATCTTTTGAGCGATCGCGGAATCGCTTGCCATCGCCGCGCCAACCAGCGCGCCGGCGGTGAGAATGCCAAGGTGCACATTGCGACGAGTAGAAATCTTATTATCCATTGCGCCTCTCCGTTGTTTCCTCACATAAGCACGATCCAGACTATGTATCCGAGCCGATCACAATCGCGACTGCGTCCCTTTTTACGTTTTTAAGTCTGGGCCTATGTCGCCGGGGCTCCTTGATCTAGATCAGCAGGTTGCGGAAAATGTCTCGGGGAATGCCGGGGAGCGTAATTCTCTGATCTGGCGGAGAATGAAGGGAGAAAGCCGTGCGCATCCGAGGGACGGCTGCGTGCCGCTCATGCGGCGGCGCGAAGCGCTTGATTTTCGAGCAAGAGAACGCCGGAGGCGGTGTTGGAAATCGGGATGTGATAACTGCCGTGGACTTTCGACACGTGACCGCCGAGCGCGCCTCGCATCGCCAGCCAGTTGAGCAGCTCAACGCCCTGTGTACCGGCGAGTTTCACCAATTCGTTGATTGAAAAACCCGTAAGGGCCCCGGGATCGCTGACGAGTTTGTCCATGCACAGCAGGTCGAACGGCTTGTTGATGAATCCGGCGCGCGTGCCGTCGAGCTGATGGGAGAGGCCACCGCTTCCGACAACGAGAACCTTGAGATCTTTGGCATAGGCCTCGAGGGCGCGGCCAACGGCCTGGCCAAGTTTGAAGCAGCGCGCAGGCGACGGCAGGGGGTGCTGCACCGTGTTGATGGCTATAGGAACGGTTCTCACCGGCCAAGGACCTCCGCCCGGCCACATGAGCGACATCGGTAAAGTGAAAGCGTGGTCGACAAGCATCTCCTGGCAAATCGTTACATCGAATTCGCGGGCAACCAGCGCTTCGATCAGGTGCCAGGACAGTTCGCAATCGCCTTGGAATGGCCGCTGCACCGGCAGACCCCAGCCTTCGTCGGCGTTGCGATATTCCGGTGCCGCGCCGACCGCGAAAGTCGGCAGCTTGTCGAGGAAGAAGTTGAGTCCGTGGTCGTTGTAGAACATGACGACGACATCGGGACGTACACGTTCGAGCCACTGACGCACGGGTTCGAACCCGTCGAAAAACGGCTTCCAATAAGGCTCTTGCTGCCGGCCGCCGGCAATGGCTGCGCCGATTGCCGGCACGTGCGAAGTCCCCAGACCGCCGACGATGCGTGCCATGACTATCTCCCCGCCGCGGCCAGCTTGGCCTTGAACGCCTCAACGCCCATACCCGTCTGCTGCGCACCGAGATCCTGAACGTTCAACCCGAAGATTCCGGCAAGCTTGGCCAGATAGTAGACGTTGCCGCCGGCGGCGATCATCTCAAGGACATTTCGATGGCGGACGGCCTCGCGCTGCTGCGGCGTCAGCCGGAACTTCTTGCAATAGCCGTCTTCGTCCTTTGCGAAAGCCGCGCGGTTTTCCGCATCGTTGAAGGAAAAGCACATCCGATTGAGGGCATAGCCCTTCTGCGCCATGGCGCCGTCGAAGATGGTTGTTCCCGGAATATCCTGTCTCTTCCTGGCGGCCATCGCGCAATCCGTCCTAACGATCGAAGAAAGAAAAACTGGCACTTTGGTCCCGGCAAACATTGATCTGGATCAGGCTCCCACTCACTCCCAGTGGGCAGCGGCACACGGCGATATGGTGTCGCGCCGTACAGTTTTGCTAGTGTTGTCCCGAACCATTGCAGGTGCGTTCATGATCATCGATTGCCATGGCCATTACACAACGGCTCCCGCTGAGTTGCAGGTCTTCCGCGATGCCCAGATCGCCGCGCTGAAGGATTCGTCCAAAACACCCAGAGACACGCCCGCGATCAGCGACGATCAGATTCGCGCCAGCCTCGAGGGCGCGCAGCTCAAGCTTCAGCGCGAGCGCGGTACGGATCTGACGATCTTCTCACCGCGCGCCTCCGCGATGGCGCACCACGTTGGCAACGAACAGACCAGCCTCGCCTGGTCGCGCGTGTGCAACGATCTGATCCATCGCGTCTGTCTGCTGTACCCTGACAACTTCGTCGGCGTCTGCCAGTTGCCGCAGTCGCCCGGCGTCGCGCCTGCCAACAGCGCAGCGGAACTTGAGCGTTGCATAACGCAACTGGGCTTCATTGGATGCAATCTCAATCCCGATCCTTCCGGCGGGCATTGGACCTCGCCGCCGCTGACCGACCGGCACTGGTATCCGCTCTATGAGAAGATGGTGGAGCTCGACGTACCGGCGATGGTGCATGTCAGTTCGTCCTGCAATGCGAACTTTCACGCGACAGGCGCCCACTATATCAATGCCGACACCACCGCCTTCATGCAGTTCCTGACCGGCGACCTGTTCAAGGATTTTCCCACGCTGCGCTTCGTCATTCCGCATGGCGGAGGAGCAGTGCCGTTCCATTGGGGACGTTACCGAGGCTTGGCGCAGGACATGAAGCGGCCTTTGCTGCCGGACCTGATGCGCAACAACGTTTTCTTCGACACTTGCGTCTATCATCAGCCGGGAATCGAGCTGATGCTGAAAGTTGTGCCGCACGACAACATCCTGTTCGGCTCCGAGATGGTGGGCGCCGTCCGCGGCATTGATCCGGAGACTGGCCACTTTTTCGACGACACCAAGCGTTATCTCGATGCGCTGACTCTGCCAGACGATTTGCGGCACAGGATATTCGAAGGCAACGCCAGACGGGTGTTTCCGCGCCTCGACAAAGCTCTTGCGCGCGCGGCGGGATAAGCGTTCGCGCATAGTGGGGTGGAGCAGGGCCACCACGGTGTAACAGAGAGCTCCATGGACGCTGACTATCTGCCTTTTTGCGCCAATCCGACGAAGCCGGGATTTCGGCCTCCGCCCGGCGCGGTCGATGCGCATTGCCACGTCTTCGGTCCGGGCGACAAATTTCCCTATGCGCCGGAGCGCAAATACACACCCTGCGACGCGCCGAAGGAAAAGCTATTCGCGTTGCGGGATTTCCTGGGCTTCACGCGCAACGTGATCGTCCAGGGGAGCTGCCACGGCAAGAACAACGCCGCGATGGTGGACGCGCTGAAAACGGCAGGCGACCGCGCCCGTGGCGTCGCCGTGATTGGCGGCGACGTCGGCGACGACGAATTGCGGGCGATGGACGAAGCCGGCGTGCGCGGCGTGCGGTTCAACTTTCTCAAGCGCCTGGTGGACTCCGCGCCGCGCGACGTGTTCAAGCGCATCGCAGACCGCATCGCGCCGCTGGGGTGGCATGTCGTGGTTTATTTCGAAGCGCCCGAGATGGACGATCTCACACCGTTCCTCAGGTCCCTGCCGACGACCGTCGTGATCGATCACATGGGCCGGCCGGATGTGTCCAAAGGCGTCGACCACCACGACTTTCAGCGATTTGTGACGCTCATGGAAGACAATCCGAATTTTTGGACCAAGGTCAGCGGCGAGGAGCGGCTTACGATCAAGGGGCCGCCCTACGACGATGTCATCCCGTTCAGTTCCTATCTTGTGAAGCGTTTTCCCGGCCGCGTTCTGTGGGGAACGGACTGGCCACATCCCAACATGAAGTCGCATATGCCTGACGACGGAGTATTGGTCGACTCGCTGGCCAAAATCGCGCCGACAGAGGTGCTTCAAAAATCCCTGCTCGTGGACAATCCGATGAAACTCTATTGGGCCCGCTGAACGATGAGCACGCCGAACCCGTACGACGACATTCCGGGCACAACCGTATTTGACGCCAAGCGCAGCCGCGCCGGCTACCATCTCAACATGTTCTGCATGTCGCTGATGAAGACCGAGAACCGCGCCGCCTTCAAGGCGAACGAAGCCGAGTACCTCAAAAAATTCCCGATGAGCGAGGAACAGCGCAAGCTTGTGCTCAAGCGTGACTGGAACGGCATGATCTCGGTGGGAGGAAATATCTACTATCTCGCCAAGCTCGGCGCCACCGATGGCAGGTCGTTCCAATATCTCGCCGCCGAAATGACCGGAATGACGCAAGAAGAGTACGCCAAGATGATGCTCGCGGGTGGGCGCAACATCGAGGGCAATCGCAGCAACGCGGAATGGGGCAAGAAAAATGGCTAGGATCGTTGCTGGCGTGGCCATGTCGCACGTGCCGGCGATCGGCGCGGCCATCGACAACGGCAAGACGAACGAGCCTTATTGGCAACCCGTCTTCAAGGGCTTCGAATTCTCGAAGGCATGGCTGGAAAAGCTCAAGCCTGATGTGGCGATCGTGGTCTACAACGATCACGCGAGTGCATTCTCGCTGGAGATCATTCCCACCTTCGCGATCGGCTGCGCGGAGGAGTTTCCTCCCGCCGACGAGGGCTGGGGCGCGCGCCCCGTTCCCGTGGTGAAGGGTCATCCCGATCTTGCCTGGCACATCGCGCAATCGGCCATCCTCGATGAGTTCGACATGACCATCGTCAACAAGATGGAAGTCGACCATGGCCTGACGGTGCCTCTGAACCTTATGTGCGGCACGCCGAAGGAATGGCCGTTTCCGGTGATCCCGATCTGCGTGAACGTCGTGCAATATCCCCCGCCCACCGGGCATCGCTGCTACATGCTCGGTCAGGCGATTCGCCGCGCCGTCGAAAGCTTCGACAAGGACCTGCGCGTGCTCGTATTCGGCACCGGCGGCATGTCGCACCAATTGCAAGGCCCGCGCGCCGGACTCACCAACAAGCAGTTCGACTATGCGTTTCTCGACCGGCTGACCCAGGACCCTCAGGCGTTGACGAAGATCACGCCGCTCGAATATCTGCGTGAAGCGGGATCGGAGGGGATCGAGCTGGTGATGTGGCTGGTGATGCGCGGCGCACTGAACGACAAGGTCGAAGAAATCTATCGCTTCCACCACATCCCGGTTTCCAATACGGCGCTGGGACATATCATTCTAGAAAACAGATAGGGAAGCAGCGATGAAGGTCTGTCTGGCCGGGCAGGGCGCTTTTGGAGTCAAGCATCTTGAAGCGATGCGCAATATTCCAGGCATCGAAGTGGTCTCGCTCGCCGGCGGGCGCCCCGAGACGACAAAACAGGTCGCGGAAAGATTCGGAATTCCGCATTGGACGACCGACTTGGCCGAAAGTCTGAAGCAGCCTGGCGTCGAGGCGGCGATCCTCACCTCGCCGACACAGGTTCATGCCGCCCAGGGCGAGATGTGCATGCGCGCCGGCAAGCATGTGATGATCGAGATTCCCATCGCCGACAATCTCGCCGATTCCGAACGGCTGGTGCGCGTGCAGAAGGAGACCGGCGTCGTCGCAATGGGCGGCCACACAAGACGCTTCAATCCGAGCCATCAATGGGTTCGCAACCGGATCGAGAGGGGCGAACTGCGCATTCAGCAGATGAACGTGCAGACTTATTTCTTCCGCCGCACCAACATGAACGCGCTGGGCCAGCCGCGAAGCTGGACGGACCATCTCCTGTGGCACCATGCCTGCCACACGGTCGATCTGTTCCAGTACCAGACCGGTGAAACCGTTTCGATCGCACGCGCGATACAGGGACCGATCCATCCGGCGCTCGGCATCGCGATGGACATGAGCATCCAGATGAAAACGCCATCGGGCGCGATCTGCACCCTGTCGCTTTCCTTCAACAATGAGGGCCCGCTCGGCACTTTCTTCCGCTATATCTGCGACAATGGCACCTACATCGCCCGCTATGACGATCTCGTCGACGGCAATGAAAAGCCGATTGACCTGTCGGGCGTCGCCGTGTCGATGAACGGTATCGAGCTCCAGGACCGCGAATTCTTTTCCGCCATCGCCGAAGGGCGCGAGCCCAACGCCAGCGTCGCGCAATGTGTCTCCGCCATGCGGACGCTCGACCGGCTGGAGAAAAGCCTGGACCGGCCGGAATGAGCCGGGCGCAATCCCGCAAGCTCGGACCGTTCACGGTGCCGGCGCTGTCGCGTCTGGGTAGGCTGATCAACGCGCACACGGTCGCCGGCAGGCGCTATAATCCGGCGACCGAGGCCAAGATCGACACCGAAACGGAATAGCCATGACCCAGCCCCGCAGCATGGCCATCATCGGCTTCGGCGAAGTCGGACAGATCTTCGCACGCCAGTTCCACGTCGCCGGCTTAAAGGATATCGCGCTATTCGACATCGCTTTCGCGGATACGGCGAGCGCCCAGTCGAACGCCGCAAAAGGGCCTTGGAAAAAATGTGAGACCGCGCACGCGGCCGCCGCTGGCGCCGACCTGATCGTCAGCGCCGTCACGGCGGGCGCCGATCTGGATGCGGCGCGTTCGGTGGTGGCCGGGCTTCATCCCGGCGCCTGGTTCTGGGACTTGAACTCGGTTTCTCCTGGAACCAAACAGCAAGCCGCCGCGCTGATCGACGGCGCCGGCGGCCGTTACGTCGAAGCGGCCGTAATGTCGAGCATTCCGCCGCGCGGCATCCGTTCGCCCATGCTGCTGGGAGGCAAGCATGCACCGGCGTTTTTCGAAGCGATGGTGCCTTTCCAGCTCGACCTGACCGTCTATGCCACCAAGATCGGTCAAGCCTCCGCGGTCAAGATGTGCCGCAGCGTTCTCATCAAGGGACTGGAGGCGCTACTCACTGAGAGCATGCTTGCCGCGCGCCATTACGGCGTCGAGCGCGACGTGCTCGCGTCGCTGAAGGACACGCTGCCACATCCGGACTGGCAGAAGCAGGCGGCATACATGATCAGTCGCGCGCTGCTACATGGCCGTCGCCGCGCAGAGGAGATGCGCGAGGTCGCAAAAACCGTGGAGGAAGCTGGCGTCGCACCCATGTTGAGCCTTCCTATCGCCGAGCGCCAGGACTGGGCCCACGGCCAGGGCACGCATCTTCCCATCGAAGCGCTGAAAGCGCCTGAACTCGAGCGCCTGCTGGATGAACTGACGCTTCTCACGGCCGCGAAAAGCTGACGCTGAACCATTGCATCGTGCGCCACGGCGCGGGACAATCGCACATGGATTTTGCCGGAGAGAGCCGTCATGCCCGCCGCCCAGCTCGAACATTTCACGCTCGAATGCGCCGACCTCGAGAGCACGCGCAAATTCTATTGCGATCTGCTCGGCTTGACCTCGGGTTTCCGTCCACAGATGGATTTTCCGGGCCACTGGCTCTATTGCGGCGGCGTGCCCGTCGTCCATCTGATGAAGCGCGAGGCCGAAGACCGGCCCAAGGTATCCACCGGACGTCTCGATCACATCGCCTTCAAGAGCGAGGATCCCGACGCCACGCTTGCCCTCTTGCGCCAACACAACGTCTCGTACACTGAGAACAAGCTCTGGGACATCGGCCTGCTCCAGGTTTTCGTCCATGATCCCGACGGTTTGCAGGTGGAACTGAACTTCCACGGGGCGCTGAAGAAAACCGCCTAACCGCTATTACGGCGCAATGTGGAAAATTCTCTCCGCGTTGCCGTGGAAGATCTTGTGCTTGTCCTCATCGGATATCTCGGCACCGTTCAGCCATGCGACGGCCGGCGGCGAAACCTGGTAGGGATAGTCGATCGCCCATAGCACGCGATCGGCCCCGAGAACTTCGATGCAGTATTTCAGCGCCGGCGTATGTTCGACACCGCTGGTCGTAATCCAGAAATTGCGCCTGAAGACCTCGCTTGGCTTGAGGTTGCCGGGAATGTCGCCCCAGCCCTTGTGGACGCCGTAGATATAGTCGCTGCGCCACAGATTGTACGGAATGCTCTCGCCCATGTGGCCGATGACGATCTTGAGCTTCGGGAATCGTTCGAATAGCCCGCACAGGATCATCCGCATGCAATGGACCGACACCTCCGCCTGATAACCCCACAGCGCGGTATACATCCCGTAGTCGCCGTAGAGCGCCGCGATGTGCTTGGAGGGGCAGCGCGGATGGATGTAGATCGCGCGGTCGAGAGCCTCGGCGCATTCCAGGATCGGCCAGAACTTGGGATTGTCGAGATATTCGCCGCCGGTGTGCGAATTCAGGATGAAGCCATTGAGTTTCAATTTATTGATTGCGCGCTCCATCTCGACGACGGCGCGCTTTGGATCCTGCGGCGCGAAGGCTGCAAGGCCGGCATAACGCGTTGGCTGACGCTTGATCGCCTCCGCCATCCGATCGTTGGCAAGCGCGGCTAGACCGACTGCCGTATCGGCATCGAACATCTGCACGCCGGGCGAGGTGAGCGACAGCAGGTGCATCGACACATTGTCCGCATCCATGATCTCCAGCCTTTCTTTGTCGGTGTCGGTGAGGCGGTTGTAGAGCGGACTGCCCGGCACGCAGGAACGCCGCGGCAGGCGCAGATCGAGGTCTTCCCAATTGCTGTGCGTGAGGCTGAACATTGCCGCGAGATGTTCGGGAATGCTCCAAGCTTCTTCGGTCGCGATGCGGCGCATTTTTTTCGCTGTCGTCATGAATGTCTCCCTCGCAGCGCCGAGTTCGACCGGGCGCCTTTGTGCGAAGCCTAGGATCATCGAGGACGGATTCAAATCGGTTCATGTCCCACTGACTTCTGCCCACCGTCATCGGAAGGAACGGATAATCGACTGCGAGCGAATTCGCCGCGAAGCGCGCTTTGCAAGGGCTCCGGCCTGTTCTATCCGTTGCGCCACAAAGCCCGAAGGGAGCAGCGCGTGACGAACGTGGTTCCGGGCGACCATGTTATCGCCGGCGAGGGAAGCGCAGGTTGCGTTCTGGCCGATCGCCTCACTGCGAGACCAGGATGTGGCGGTGGCGGGTGTGAAGCTGGCCAACAGAATCGCCGCGCAGCCGGCCATCGCAAAATATGTCGACCAGACGGCGCCGATGCCGCCCTTCGACACGGACGAGCAAATTCGCGGCTACTGCAAAGTCGCGGGAAACACGCTCTATCATGCGGTCGGCACCTGCCGAATGGGACACGGTCCGGAAGCGGTGGTCGACCCGCAATTGCGCGTGATTGGAATTCAGGGGTTGCGCGTCGTCGATGCGTCGATCATGCCGAAGATTTGTTCGGGCAATACCAACGCGCCGACGATCATGATCGCGGAAAAAGCGTCCGACATGATCCTGGGGAGGGCCGCAGCCGCCTGAAGTCCCGGGTATCGGCAGTATTTGGCGCGAATAGCGGGCAGGCAACTGTTCCCGATCCGTGGCGAACGCGTGCCCTGACGGCAATGCCCGAATTGCCTGCCTTGCTGTAGGCTGCGCGGCCCATGAGTACGACCGCTGCACTGTCGACAACGACGCCCTGGAGCGAGGACCGGGCGCGCGCGATTGCCGCCGCCCATGTTCATGTTTCCGGAGGACTTCTCCCGGCCCTGCAGGCGATCCAGGAAGAATTCGGGTTCGTTCCAAGGCCGGCCATTGTTCTTCTCGCGGATGCCTTCAATTTGAGCCGCGCGGAAGTCTTCGGTGTCGCGAGCTTCTATCACGATCTGCGCTTGGACGGTCCGGCGGGACGCCATGTGCTCCGGCTCTGCCGCGCCGAAGCCTGCCAGGCGGTCGGCGCGGAGCCCGTCGCGGACGCCGCGAAGGCGCGACTCAAGATCACTTGGGGAGAAACCAGCGCCGATGGCGAATGGACGCTGCAGCCCGTCTTTTGCCTCGGCCTCTGTGCCAGTGGGCCTGCGGCACTGATCGATGGAGAGCCAGTTGCGCGACTTGATGATGCGAAGGTCTCCGTGCTGATCGAGCAGGTGGAGCAATGAGGGCGCTTCGCGTGCGTTTGTCGAGCGACACCGCGGCCATTGCACTGGGCGGCAAGGCGGTGGCGCGGGCGCTCGGCGACGCCGGCGCCAAGGTCATTTCCGTCGGATCACGGGGGATGTTCTGGCTCGAACCAATGCTCGAGGTCGAGATCATGTCTGGCTGGCATGCGTTCGGTCCGGTTGCCGCGACCGACGTGCCGTCCATCCTCGAGGCAGCCCGCAACGGCCGACCACACCCATTGTCCTTGGGCAGGATCGAAGATCATCCCTTTCTTAAGCGTCAGACGCGGCTGACGTTTGCGCGCTGCGGTAGAGTAGATCCCGCTTCGATGGACGACTTTGCGCGCACCGGGGGGCTCGCAGGTCTGAAGTGCGCGATCGAGATCGGTCCGACGAAGATTCGCGAAGTGATTGCGAACTCGGGACTGCGCGGGCGCGGCGGCGCGGGATTTCCGACGGGGATCAAATGGAACGGTGCTGCGGAAGCGCCTGGCGACGTCAAATACGTGGTGTGCAACGCCGATGAAGGCGACTCCGGGACCTATGCCGATCGCATGCTGATGGAGGGCGATCCTTTCCTCCTGATCGAGGGCATGGCAATCGCGGGCATCGCGATCGGTGCTACGAAAGGCGTCGTCTACATTCGTTCCGAATATCCGCTCGCCGTGGCCGCAATGCGTCGGGCCATTGCGGTGGCGCGCGACCGCGGCCTGCTCGGTAGCTACGTCCTCGGCAGCGCGTATGTTTTCGATATCGAGTTGCGCGTCGGTGCCGGTTCCTATGTCTGTGGCGAGGAGACTGCGTTGCTCGAAAGTCTTGAGGGCAAGCGCGGGCAGGTGCGTGCGAAGCCTCCCTTGCCGGTGCATAGCGGGCTCTTCGGCAAGCCGACCGTTGTCAACAATGTTTTGACGCTGGCGGCGGTGCCCACCATTCTCGCGCAGGGCGCGACCTTCTATCGGGATTTCGGCTTCGGAAAGTCGCGCGGCACAATGCCGATTCAACTCGCCGGAGATATACGCTTCGGCGGTCTATTCGAGACCCCATTCGGCTGTACGCTCGGCGAGCTCGTGAACGATATCGGTGGCGGTACGGCAAGCGGCCGGCCGGTGCGCGCCGTCCAGGTGGGGGGACCGCTGGGCGCCTATTTCCCGACGTCCCTGTTCGATACGCCATTCGACTACGAGGCGTTCGCCGCGAAGGGCGGGCTGATCGGCCATGGCGGCGTGGTGGTGTTCAACGACACGGTCGACATGGCGCGACAGGCACGCTTCGCGATGGAGTTCTGCGCCATTGAATCCTGTGGAAAGTGCACGCCATGCCGCATCGGTTCCGTGCGCGGCATGGAAACTATCGACCGCATCGTCGCCGCAAGGGACAACGCCACGCAAATGGCTCTCCTCAGGGATTTGTGCGATACAATGAAACTCGGTTCGCTCTGTGCGTTGGGTGGCTTTGTACCTTATCCGGTGCTCAGCGCCGTCGATCATTTTCCGGAGGATTTTTCGCCGCGATGAGTCTGATCGAGGAAATCGATTACGGAACGTCGGCGCGGACATCCGAAAAGCTCGTGCGCCTCAGCATAGATGGAACGGCGATCGAAGTGCCGCAAGGCACCTCGATCATGCGCGCGGCCATGCTCGCCGGCATCGCAGTTCCCAAACTGTGCTCGACCGATAGCCTGGCGGCCTTCGGGTCTTGCCGGCTTTGTCTCGTCGAGATCGATGGGCGGTCAGGAACGCCGGCCTCCTGCACGACGCCGGTCGCAACCGGCATGCACGTCCGCACCCAATCCGAACGGCTGAAGAAACTGCGGCGTGGCGTGATGGAACTCTACATCTCCGATCATCCGCTCGACTGCCTGACTTGCGCGGCCAACGGCGACTGCGAATTGCAGGACATGGCGGGTGCGGTTGGCCTGCGCGATGTGCGCTACGGATATGCCGGCGCGAACCATCTGGCGGACAAGAAGGACGAATCCAATCCCTATTTCACCTACGATCCGGCGAAATGCATCGTCTGCTCGCGTTGCGTTCGCGCCTGCGAGGAAGTTCAGGGCACGTTCGCTCTGACGATCGGCTCGCGCGGCTTCGAATCCCGCGTCACGGCGAGCGCGGCCGAACCGTTCCTCGAGTCCGAGTGCGTGTCCTGCGGCGCCTGCGTGCAGGCTTGTCCAACCGCCACGCTCATCGAGAAATCGGTGATCGCCATCGGCCAGCCGGAACATTCCGCCATAACGACCTGCGCCTATTGCGGCGTGGGCTGCACCTTCAAGGCCGAGATGCGCGGCGAGGAAGTCGTGCGCATGGTGCCGCACAAGGACGGCAAGGCCAATCACGGCCATTCCTGCGTCAAAGGCCGCTTTGCCTGGGGCTATGCCCAGCACAAGGATCGTGTCCTAAAACCGATGATACGGTCGAAGATCACCGATCCTTGGCGTGAGGTGAGCTGGGACGAGGCGTTCGCCTACACTGCCGGCGAGTTCAAGCGCATCCAGTCCTCTTATGGGCGCGGCGCCATCGGCGGCATCACGTCATCGCGCTGCACCAATGAAGAGACCTTCCTCGTGCAGAAACTGGTGCGGCACGTCTTCGGCAACAACAACGTCGACACCTGCGCGCGCGTCTGCCATTCACCGACCGGCTATGGTCTCAAGACCACCTTCGGCACCTCGGCCGGCACTCAGGATTTCGATTCGGTCGAAGCGGCGGATGTGATCGTCGTCATCGGCGCCAATCCGACCGATGGTCATCCGGTCTTCGCCTCGCGCATGAAAAGGCGCCTGCGCGAAGGCGCAAAACTGATCGTCATAGATCCCAGGCGCATCGATCTGGTTCGCATGCCCCATGTGGCGGCGGACTATCACCTGCCGCTGCGCCCCGGCACGAACGTCGCCGTCCTGACCGCGATGGCTCATGTCGTCGTCACCGAAGGACTGCTCGCCGCGGATTTCGTTCGCAGCCGCTGCGAGGCAGACACTTTCGCGGAATGGGCGGCGTTCGCTTCCGATCCGTCGCGAAGCCCCGAGGCGACCGAGACATTTACCGGCGTTCCGGCCGAAGCCGTGCGCGGCGCGGCGCGGCTCTATGCTCGTGGGCCGAATTCCGCAATCTACTACGGACTCGGCGTCACCGAACACAGCCAGGGCACAACGGCGGTCATGGCCATCGCCAATCTCGCCATGGCGACGGGGAATATCGGCCGGCCCGGCGTCGGCGTTAATCCACTGCGCGGACAGAACAATGTGCAGGGTGCCTGCGACATGGGCTCGTTCCCGCACGAACTGTCCGGGTACCGGCACATCTCGGACGATGCGACAAGGGCGCTGTTCGAAGCCGCCTGGGGCGGACCTCTCGATTCCGAACCGGGTTTGCGCATTCCCAACATGCTCGACGCGGCTGTCGACGGCCGCTTCAAGGGGATCTACATCCAGGGCGAGGACATCCTGCAGTCCGATCCGAATACCAAGCACGTCGCCGCCGGGTTGGCGGCGATGGAATGTGTCGTGGTCCACGACCTGTTCCTCAACGAGACCGCGGACTATGCCCATGTCTTCCTGCCGGGCTCGACCTTCCTCGAAAAGGACGGCACCTTCACCAATGCCGAGCGGCGCATCCAGCGGGTGCGAAAGGTCATGACGCCGAAGTCCGGGCTGGCGGATTGGGAGATCACGCTGGGGTTGGCGAAAGCGATGGGCGTCCCCATGCCGTACAATCATCCATCCGAAGTAATGGACGAGATTGCGCGGCTTACGCCCACTTTTGCCGGCGTCAGTTTCGCGAAGCTCGACGAATTGGGGTCCATCCAGTGGCCGTGCAATGCAAGCATGCCCGCCGGTACGCCGGTGATGCATATCGACAATTTTGTGCGCGGCAAGGGTAATTTCGTCCTCACCGAATATATTCCGACGGACGAGAAAATCGGCCCGCGGTTTCCGCTGCTGCTGACAACAGGGCGGATACTGAGCCAATACAATGTCGGCGCGCAGACGCGGCGCACCGCAAATGTGGTGTGGCATTCCGAAGACCGGCTCGAGATCCATCCGCACGACGCCGAGGAACGCGGCATCCGTGACGGCGATTGGGTGAAGCTCCTAAGTCGCTCGGGCGCGACGTCGCTGCGCGCGCTCTTCACCGACCGGGTTGCTCCCGGCGTCGTCTACACCACCTTCCACAACCCAGACACGCAGACCAATGTGGTCACGACAGAGTATTCGGACTGGGCCACGAATTGTCCCGAATACAAGGTTACGGCGGTCCAGGTAGCCCACTCGAACGGGCCGACCGAATGGCAGGATGCCTACCGCAAACACAGTGCGGACAGCCGGCAAATTGCGCCACCGACAGAAGTGGCGAAATGACGAGGCCGCCCATCGTCCGCACGCGCCGCGGCCTTATCAGCCGCACGGGCGAGACCTCGGGCATGCGCGCGCTACCCGAAGAGACACCAATTGTCTTCACGTACGGCCGAAAAACGCATGCGGTGATGCTGGCCTCGCCCACCGACCTCGAGGACTTCGCGGTGGGATTTTCCTTCACCGAACGGATCGTTGCGGACGCCCATGAGATCGAGGAGCTCGAGATTGTCGACCTGCACAACGGTATCGAGTTGCGGATGATGCTGGCGGCCTCGCGCGAAAGAGCGATCGAGAAACGCAGGCGCCGCTTTGCGGGTCCTGCGGGCTGCGGCCTCTGCGGAATTGAAAGCCTCGACGCCGCGACCGTGCAACCGCCTGCGGTTCGATCGGCGTTGCAGGTCGATTCCCAAGAGATCTTCCGGGCGCTGAGTGCGTTGCGGGACCATCAATCGGTCAACGCCGAGACTCGGGGGGTCCATGCCGCCGGATTCTGGTCGTCGGCGGCGGAGCGTTTTCTGGCCGTCCGCGAAGACGTGGGCCGTCACAACGCCCTCGACAAACTGGCTGGCGCGCTTCTTCGCGCAGATATCTCGGCAAGCGAGGGGTTTGTCGTTCTCACAAGCCGCGTGTCGATCGAACTCGTGCAGAAGGCTGCCATACTCGGCTGTCCTATGCTGGTGGCGGTTTCGGTGCCGACCGCCTTGGCGCTGCGGACGGCGGACGCCGCGAATCTCACCCTCGCAGCGGTCGCGCGCGACGACAGCTTCGAGGTTTTCACCCACCCCGAACGAATCCGCTTCGCTAGCCATGTCGAGTGACGAGAAGCTGATCTATATGGCCAACCAGATCGCGGGATTCTTCGCCGCGCAAGGCGAGCACCGCGCCGTCGCGGGCATCGGCGATCACTTACGGAAATTCTGGGATCCGGGAATGCGCAACGAGCTCTTGAGGCTTGCCCGCGAGGATGACGGCAGACTCAATCATCTCGTGCGAAAGGCCCTGCCGCTGATCGAAGCGCCGCCCGGCGAGTGATCCGCACCTGCGCGAGCGCCTTCTTGCCGCCGATCCGCGTTCCCGACCCGCCAGCCAAGATGACCCCGACAAGCCCGTCCAATAAATTCTCCTCTGCAAGATCAGCTGGATCAGGACCGTGTCGGTTGGTCTCCGGTCAGCAGATCGGCGATGCCGATCTTTCTGGTGCGCGCGTCGCGCTTGGCTTGCCGGCGCATCTCTTCGATCGCTTCGCGGCGCGGATCGATTGGCTCGTCGGGAAAGGCCGCGAGGATCGCCTCGCAAAGCTCGCGCACCTCGTCCTTGTTCTCGGGATGCGTGATGATGTAGAGGTCGTTGCGCCTGATCCCGCGCAGCGTTTTCTCGCCGACCTCGACGGGGTCCATGCCGGCGTCGAAGATCGGTTTCATCTGCCCGACCGCCTCGCGCGTAACCGACACAGCTGTATTGGCATATTTCGCGGGTCGTCCCAGCGCCGATTCGTAGGCGTTGGTTTTCACCAGGGCGGGCGTCATCAGCGAAACGCCGATGTTATACGGCGCGAGATTGTCGCGCAGGCACTCAGTCAGTCCGCGCACCGCGAATTTCGACGCGGTATAGATGCCGGCTTGGGGCCCGGGAAGGAACGACGCCATCGAGGCGACGTTGACGATATGGCCGCCCTCGCCATGCGCCTTGAGACGAGGAATGAAACTCACCAGCCCGTTCACGACGCCGCCGAAATTGACGCCCATGATCCAGTCGTAGTCGTCGTAGGTTGCCTCATCCGCGGGACCGAACACGCTGATGCCGGCATTGTTGACCAGAACATGTATCTTGCCGAATGCCCGTTCGACGTCAGCGGCGGCCTGCATCATCGCGCTGCGGTCGGTCACGTCGAGCTTGAGGGGAAGAATTTGTGCCCGCTGCCCGCGCGCCTCGAAATGCGCCAACGCCGCCGCGAGATGATCCTCGCGCCGATAGGAGATCGCGACCTTCATCCCTTCGTCAGCGAATGCCTTGGCGACGCCGAGCCCGATGCCGCTGACGCCGCCGGTGATGAACGCGCCCTTGTCCTTGAAATCCTGCATGTTGACCGCGCCCGCTTTCCGTCGACGACCAAGACTGACTCTGTACCATAAAAAAATCCGCCGGCGGGGCTGCCGCCGGCGGATTTCACGTGGTGTATTCAATTGTATCCTAGGAATGGATACGCAGCGTCGCCATCCACTCGCGCGGCGCGTTGTAGCTGCCATAGATGACCTGGATACCGCCCTGGTTGACGCCGGTGACGATGTACCGTTCGTCCGTCAGGTTGGTTCCGCCGACGGAGACTTCCCAGTTTCCGGCAGGCGGCGTGTAGGTCACGCTCGCGTTCAGCATGCTGACGTCCGGACGGTTCAACTCCGGCGTGCCCGTCACATCGTTCGTCATCGACGAGGTGAAGGTATAGTCGAGGTTGAAGCGCAGCGTGGCGTCATTGTCCAAAGGCACGCGATATTCCGGACTGATGTTCAACTTCCATTCCGGTGTTTTTGGCAACGGCGTTGCCGTGGTGATGAGGATGCCATTGCTGCCGGCGCCCGGCGTCACCTTGTCGTAGGACGCATTCTGGTATCCGACCGACGCGTTCACCGAGAAATTGTCGGTGAGCAGCGCCTGATATTCGAGCTCGCCGCCATAGATGGTGGCGTTGCCGGCATTCAAGATTGTCGGCGAGATGCCGATCTGGAAGTTGATTTGGATGCCATCATACTTAGTGTAGAAGCCGGTCAGGTTGAGGCGCATGCGATCGTCGTCGAACTGCGTCTTAAGGCCCGCTTCGTAGCTCTTGGCCTTCTCCGGATTGAAGTGCAGCGAAGGATCGTAGGTTGGATGCGGGCTCGACAGACGGGTCGTCCAGCTTCCGGTCTTGAAACCTTCGGAATATTTGATGAAGGCCATGATGTCGCCGGTGAACTGGTACTCGGCCCCTACGCTCGGCGCGAAGTTGTCGAAATCCAACTTGTGTTGACCGGGTGGATAAAAGGTCAGCGGATTGTTTGGATCCGGAAAGCCCATCGCGATGCGGCAGGCATTGGTGATCGGATCGCCGACGCCGCTCGAGTTGTAGCAGTTGAGCGGAATGATGACCGGTGGACCGCCCGGAGGTCCGACATCGATCGTCAAAGGCGTGATTTTGTACACCAGCGCGTTCGGATCGCTCTGTTCGCCGATGAAGGTTTTGTGCTCCTTCGTGTAGCGGCCACCCACGGTCAGGGTGAGTTTGTCGGTCACGTGATAGTCGCCATGGAAGTAGCCCGCGTAGGACGTTGTATCGAGGAAGTTCGGACCATCAACCTGCAGGAGCAGACCGGGGAACGTCACAAAGTCGTGGATGCCGCCAGCCTCGTGGAAATAGTAGGCGCCGAGCACATAGTCGAGTTTGCCGTCGAAGGCCGTTCCCGTCAGCTGAAGTTCCTGGGAGAATTCGTGCTGGGTCTCGTGGAACGACAATTCGTGAATGTTCAACGGTGAACCGTCACCGTCTTCGCCCGCGGTAAATTGCAGACCGCGATAAGCCGTCGTGGACTTCAGATGCATATTCTCAGCCACGTTCCAGTCGATCACCAGCGCTGCGCCGTAATTCTTCAGCTGGGAGAAGGTCGGTCCGGTTGAATAGGACGTGTCCGGACTGCTGGTCACGAACCATGGACCATAGGCAAGCCGGTTGTTGTTTGGATTGCCGTCGAAATTCGCGCCTCCTAGCGTGCCTGCCACCTGATTGGCGAAGGCGGCGCCGCTCGGCGCGTAGGTCGAGCCCGGCGTGCCACGCTGACCGCACAGTACCGGGAAGTTCGGAACGCCTGGGATGGTGCTCAGGAAGGCAAGGAAACCCGACGGGCTGCCGATGCAGGTATTATAGGCGTTGCCGAGTGTCGGATTGGCGCCGGGCGGCAAATAGTTCGTGTTGATCGCGAGAGGTTTGGTCGCGATGCCCTGGCCGTCGCTGTTGCTGTAATCGCCAGACACGGTGAACTTGAGATCATCGCTCGCCGTCCACACCGCCTTGCCACGCACGTGCCAGTCGTTATTGCCGCCCTCGCGGCCATGCGTCGTGTAACCCGCCTGTATACCTGCGGTCGTAGGGTCGACTATCGTGGGGCAGGACGCTGCTCCGAAACAGTCGCCCGCCGGCGAACCGGGACCGAAAATGGCAGCCGATTGGGCCGGTGACATGTAGAGACCCGATGCTGCGGCCGCCTGGTCAAACAGGGGACCGGTGGTCGGGAACGGGATTCGCTTGAGATAACCATCCTGGGAATTCTCGGAGAATGAAAGGCTGGTGTGAAGACTGTCGCTGAGCGGGATGTCCACGGTGCCGGCGACGTCGAGCCGGCTGTACGACCCACCCGTGACCTGGGCCCGATAGGCGAAGGTGTCGCCCGGGTCGCGCGTTATGATGCTGACGGCGCCGCCAATCGTGTTTCGGCCGAACAGCGTGCCTTGCGGACCCTTCAGGACCTCGATGCGCTCGACATCGAGAAGGCTCTGGTTGGCACCAACCGAACGGGCCAGATAAACGCCGTCGACATAGACGCCGACGCCCGGATCCTGGTTAAAGGCAAAATCGTTCTGGCCGATGCCGCGAATATAGGCCGCGAGCACGTCGGTCGAAGCGCCGAATGGCACGCCGGCATCGAATGTGACGTTGGGCGCCGAGTCGCTGAGCTGCGCGACGCTTGTGATATTTTTTTTCGCAAGGTCAGCTGCCGTGAAGGCGGTAAGCGCGATCGGAACGCGCTGTGCGTTCTGCTCCGTTTTCTGCGCAGTCACCACGACTGTCTCGATCGTTTCAGCGGCGTTGGCGGTATTGACGAACGCTATCGAACTCAAAATCGCCACAGGCAATGCCGATTGTAGAAGATGCGTGCGCAACGAAAATGTCACGTAGGCCATGAGCGAACCCTCCCCAAGGTAGCCTCGAATGCTCGGCAAAACTGCCGAATCTTTGTATGAGGCACATACTAATTTAGCAGCAATCGGTGCCGTCGCCCATGGTGTGTCGTCGCTTTCGAAACGGATCGGTCCGAGATTGGAATGGGTGTAGCTTTGAAGGCACAGTGGCGTTTACTTTTGCGATGCGGCCTTCCCACTCACTTGCCCACGCGAGTACTTCTGCGCTTCGCGCGGTAGGTTGACAGGCTCGTCGCACAAAACGATATCCTGTAGACCTCATATGACCTCACCCGACACGCCCTCGCGCCGCACAATGGATTTTTCGGACGGTGCGATTTCCTATCTCGAATGGGGGGCTGGGGCTGGCGCCCCGACGCTTGTTTTTGCACATGCGAACGGCTTCAACGCGCAGACCTATCGCACGCTTCTGCAACCATTGGCCGGCCAGCTGAGAGTGCTCGCTTTCGACATGCGTGGCCATGGCTTCACGACGCTGCAGGCCGATCCTGCCCTGATCCGCGGTTGGCGAATTTATCGCGACGACCTCGTCCGCTTCGCCGAGCGTTTGGGAGGCGAGCCGAAAATTTTTGCAGGCCACTCGCTGGGCGCGACGACGACCCTGATGGCTGCCGCAGCGCGCCCCGACCTCGCGCGCGCGCTCTTGCTCATTGAGCCTGTGCTGCCGCCCACGCGTACCGCCATGCTCGCGGCATTCGCGCGGCTCGTCCGTCGCGAGGACAGTCTGTTGCCACGCGTCGCGCCGGCTAGGCGGCGGCGCGCTCGTTTTGCTTCGTATGCGGAGGCCGTGGCGGCATTTCGCGGCCGCGGCGCGTTCAAGACTTGGTCTGAGGCGATGCTCGCGGACTATGTCGAAGGCGGACTACTCAAGGACGAGACTGGCGGGTTCCGCCTGGCCTGCGCGCCGTCCTGGGAAGCCGCGAACTTCGCGGTGTTTCCTTTCGGACTAGCGTCGCTTGGCGCGCGTATCCGCGCGCCGCTTACGATTTTGTGCGGCACGGTAGAATCCTCCGCCAACGAGACGGTGCTCCAAGGCTTGGTGCGTCGGCATCGCGATACGCGCGTGGAGCATGTCGAAGGGGCGTCGCACTTCTTGCCCATGGAACGGCCCGAACGCGTGCGCGAGGAAATTCTGCGCAGTGCGGTCGCTTGAGCGGGAACGCTGTGCCCAAGCGGATACCGCGCTCTTGGGCCGCTTGTCCTTTTATTACCTTCCCGCCGCGAGGATGGCCGCGCACACTTGCCCCCGCGGGATATGTCACCGACCAGCTGTCGCCCACCTTTCTCAGCAGCAGCCCGCAGTCCAATCGTCGTTATCCGCGTCGCGCGCGTTCCTCATTCTTGAGTGGATGTCCCTGTCGCCTTGACAGGGTCGAAATGCCGTCAGGTTAGTTCAGCGCGGCGTGATTGTTGACGTAGCATACGATTCGATCGCTCACTTTTTCTTCGCACCGCGATACAGGCGCAGGAATTCTCCGATGTTCGGCACGACGAGATGCGGTGCCTGACGCAGCGCGGCGAAATCCGCTTTGTGGCCGATCCCGGTCGTCACTGCGATGGACAAGGCCTGCCCACGGTGGGCCATCGGCACTTCGAGTTCGGGATCGTCGCCAATCACGGCAAGCTCCGTCGTCGGGATACCGAGCCGTCTGCTGGCTGCGCGCAAGGCGGCGAGGGACGGCTTTCCCAGTAGGGTCGCGCGGCAGCCGGTGATGCTGGTTATCATGGCGACTATGGCGCGCGAGGTGCCGAGCGCGCGTCCCTGCGCCGTCGCAAAGAAGGGTGCGTGCGAGGCGGTGAACAGTTTTGCACCGCGCCATACGGCATCGCACGCCGCTTCCAGATCGTCGATGCCGAACTCGCGGAACCAGCCGACGAAGATCGCGTCGGCCTCCCGCTCGGGCGGGCGGAGGACTTCGAGACCGGCTTCTGCCAGCGCTCCCCCGACCCCTTCGCCGCCAAGGACCATGATACGGCGAAAATTTCTTCGCTTCAGATAGTCCGCCGCGACGCTGGAGGGCGTCATCACCTGATGCGCCTCCAGGCGAATGCCGACATCGCGCAGCTTGGGCACGTAGTCGCCTGCTTTGCGTACCGTGCCGTTGGTGAAGGCGACGAAGGGCAACTTATGCTGGTTCAAATGCGCGATGAATTGCGCGGCGCCAGGCAGCGCGCGAAGTCCCGCGTTCTTGTTGTCGCCGAGGACGAGCGTACCGTCCATATCGACGACAAAGCCCTTTACTCGCGCCAGCCGGTCGAGGAACGTGCGAGGTATACGTTCAGACATGAGCAGCGTCGGCTGCTTGACTGGCTCGCAGCTCAATGCGGAAGCCCGGTTTCTCGACCACGACATGCGAAATGGCAGGCCTTTGCGTCAGCTCTCGCAGCAGGCTGGTGATTGGGCGCGCTTGAGGATTGTAGTGCCGCCGCGCCGGTCCGTTCGCGAGCATCGCATCGACCTGCGCAGCCGGCATGACGGCGCGCAACAGGAACTCGTCGTCCGAGATCGAGGGACCGAACTGATTGCGGCGCTCCTTGAGCGAAAGCGGCGGAGGTTCCGCGAGCAACTCTTTGGTTCGAGGCAGCGCCATGATGCGATCACGCACGTTCGGATCGACCGGCGCGGTGGGCCGGCCGAAACGTTCCAGCACATAGCGGATTACTTCGTCGGGGACGTTACCGTAACGTTGGCTGCCGATGACGTTGAAGAGTGCCTGCGTGCAAACGATCTGCGGGAACGGCGTCACCATGATGGGGTAGCCGAGCTCGGCGCGGACGCGAGGTACTTCTTCCATCACCTCCGGCCAGCGATGTTCGAGTTTGAGTTCCGCGAGCTGGCGCTTCATCGTCGTCACGACGCCTCCGGGGACCTGGTGGCGCAAATAGGCGACATCGAAGTCCTGCGGCGTGCCGCCCGGCAGCCCCTCGGCCGCGGCGAGTTGCGTGAAATACTCCTCTGCCAGCGCAAGCGCGCGGTCGTCGATGTCGACGGTATGTCCGAGCTCGCGCAGGTTCGCCACCGTGCGCGTCGCCGACGGCAACGAAGTGCCGTTGGCCAGCGGTCCGATGCCGACATGCAGCGCGTCGACGCCGAGCTCGGCGGCGATGGTGTAGGTAAGGGCCGACAGGCCGATCGTGCAATGCGAATGCAGCTCCAGCTTCATGCCGCCGAGTTGGGCCTGGATGGCGGGAATGAGCGTGCGTGCCCGATCGGGCGTCAGCATCCCGGCGGGATCCTTCAGATAGACCAGGTCGATATCGCTGGATTTCGCAAGCGCGCCTGCGAGTTCGGCGTAGAAGACGTCATCGTGGACGGCGCTGATTGTGTAGGTCAACGCGGCCATGATCTCGGCCACACCTTCCTCCCGCAACATACGCGCCGAGGCGAACAGCGCCTCCATGTCATGCATCGGATCCAGGATCACGACGCGCGAGATGCCGTTTGCCACGAGCCGGCGATAGACCAGGCGCATGAAATCGTGGTCCGAAATCTCCCAGGAGATGAAGCGCAGACCCGTGGTGATGAATTGCAGCGGCGAATCCGGCATCGCCTGCCGCGTCAGCCGGATACGCTCCCAAGGGTTCTCTTTATTGTAGCGTACCGCAACGGCCATGTGCGTGCTCGAGGTGAAATCGATCGCCTTGAAGCCGGCGCGGTTGATGACCGGCGCGATCTCGAGGATCTGCGCGGTGTTCAATCCGGTGGCGCCCCATAGGCTTTGATTACCGTCGCGGATCGAGACATCGACCAGATTGATATGAGCCATAGGATCCGTCCTTCATCTGCGCCAGAAGCGATTAAAGTACGCGGTGTCGACGCCGCCGCGGACAAACTCCGCGTCCGCGAGCAGCGCGCGGTGCATGTCCAGGTTCGTTGCGACACCCTCAATGCGGCAACTGTCGAGCGCGCGCCGCGCCAGCCTCAGCGCGGCCGGCCGGTCGATGCCGTGGACGATGATCTTTGCCACAAGCGAATCGTAGAATGGCGGTATCGTCGAACCAGCCTCGACATGGGTGTCGACGCGGATTCCCTCGCCCGCAGGAAACACAGCTTTTGTGACGGTGCCTGGACTGGGACAAAAATCGCGGGCGCTGTCCTCGGCGTTGATCCGGAACTCGATGGCATGGCCGGAGAAGTCGACGCTGTCTTGCGCCAGCCGGAGCGTCCGTCCCTCGGCGACAGCGATCTGTTCCGCGACGAGATCGAGCCCCGTGACCGCTTCGGTAACCGGGTGTTCCACCTGGATGCGCGCGTTCATCTCCAGAAAATAGAATTCACCGCGTTCGGTATCGACGAGGAATTCAACCGTTCCAAGGCCCCGATAGGCAAGCGCGCATCCGAAGGCGACTGCCGCGCCATGGAGGTGTACGCGCAACGTGTCGTCCAGATCGGGCGACTGCGCTTCCTCGACCATCTTCTGGTAGCGCCGCTGGATCGAGCAATCGCGGTCGCCGAGATGGATGACGGTCTTGCCGTCGCCCAAAAGCTGTACTTCGATGTGGCGCCCGTGGGCGATGAAACGCTCAAGGTAGACGCGTGCATCGCCGAATGCCGCCTCGGCCTCCGCCATCGCCATTGCGATCGTCTCGTCGGCTTTGGCGGGGTCGAGCATGAGTTTCATGCCGCGTCCGCCGCCGCCGCCGACCGCCTTCGCCAGGATTGGGCAACCTATCTTCGTTACGATTTGCCGCGCCTCTTCGGCCGAACGGACGGCGCCGCCCGGTACGACGGGCAATCCCGCAGCTACCGCCAGCTCGCGCGCGCGCAATTTGTCGCCCACGCCGGCCAGTTGCGCTTCTGTCGGTCCGATGAAGATGAGCCCGGCCTTTCGCGCTTCGGCCGCCAGCACAATACTCTCGGACAGGAAGCCGTAGCCTGGATGAATTGCGTCGCACTTGGCGGCATTGGCTGCCGCGACGATCGCCGCCGCATTCAGGTAGCTTTGCGGGGACGGCGCCGGCCCGATGCACAGAACGCCGTCCGCCATGCGCGCGGGGACCGAATGGATATCCGCCGCCGACGCTGCGAGCACGGTCTCAATCCCGAGCTGGCGGCAGGTTCCGTATGATTCTGGCGGCGATCTCGCCGCGGTTGGCGATCAGAACGCGCCGGATCATGGTAGGGGACGCAAGATCATCAGCACACCGTCTTGCTCGACGAATTCGCCGTTCTGCGCGCAAATTGCCACGATGATGCCGCGCGCCCCGGCCGGCACGGAGTTCATCAGCTTCATCGTCTCGACGATGCCGATTGCCGTGTCGGGCTCGACCGCGGATCCGACTTCGACAAAGGGCGCCGCGCCCGGTTTGGGCGCGCGATAGAATGTGCCCATGAGCGGCGGCCTGATCGCGACCGTGCCGGGTTCGAGCGCGATGGGCGCGGCTGCGATCGTCGCGGCCGGTCTTGCCGGCTCCGCTGCATCCTTCGCAAGCGTTGCGTTTTCTTGCGTCCAGCCGCCGGCACCGGAACGTCGCAGGATCAATTTGAATTTGTCGGTATCGAGGCGGAGCTCGTCGAAGGACGATGAATCGAGAAGGCTTATGATTTCCTGCACGTCGTCACGGGTGAGATTCATCGCGGCCTCATCGTTTGCCGCTGAACGCCGCAAAGATGTGATCGAGCGCAGTGGCCTTCGGTGCCGCGACGGGCTGTTGGTCGCGCCGGTTCCACACAGTTTCCGGGCGGCTCTGCAGGAGAAAGATGGTCGCTTCCGGTCCGCGCGCGATGGCCCATTCGATGTCCTGCGGTCTTCCGTAGTGCCGTTCGACGCGCCGGCCGATCTGCGCGAGCGCGGCGATCTCCTCGTCCGCGAGACAGGACTGCGAGCGTTGCGCGTCGGGCACCGTCGTCGTGACGACTCCGCCCGCTTCGAAATCGGGAATGTGTTGCGTGATCTTCTCGGCGATCGCGCGGTCGGCGATTTCGCCCGTCACCTTGTTGACGATGAATTTATCCGGCGTGACCTCGCCGCCGACGATGGCCGAGCCGAGGCCGTAACTGCCCTCGATCACCGTGACGGAACGGTCGCCCGTGGTGGGGCTGCGGGTAAACATCACTCCAGAGCAGCGAGAATCCACCATCCGTTGCACCACGACTCCCATCGCCAGCGCATCTTCGCGCAGGTTGAGACGCAAACGATAGTCGAGGGATTCGACGCTGTAGAGGCTCGCCCAGCAGCGGCGTACATGCGTGAGGACCTGGTCCACGCCGCGCAACCAGAGGTAGGTGTCCTGAAGACCGGCGAAGCTCGCGTCCTCTCCGTCTTCACTGGTGGCGCTGGAACGCACAGCAAGCGGCAGCCTCGGGTCGCGGTCGCAAAGCGTTGAATGCGCCTGTACGATTGCGCTCGCGATTTCGTCGGGGAAGGGCGCGCCCTCGATGCGTGCGCGGATCGCCATGCTCGCCGCTCCGATTGCAGCGAGGTCGCCGGCATTCAGCCCCGCGATCTCGCGGCGGACGACGCC
Source organism: uncultured Alphaproteobacteria bacterium (assembly GCA_963743765.1). Taxonomy (GTDB): domain Bacteria; phylum Pseudomonadota; class Alphaproteobacteria; order Micropepsales; family Micropepsaceae; genus Rhizomicrobium. Next base: position 1,170,127 of record CAVUQQ010000004.1, on the reverse strand, counting down.
ATCTTCGTCCATCGCCGCTAGAAATCTTTCGAAAGCCGTGGTCGTAACGACGAAACCCCACGGCAGAGAGATGCCGGCGCGCGCGAGTTCGCCCAAATTGGCGCCTTTGCCGCCGACCGAAAGGCGGTCGCCAAGCCCGATCGCGTCGAAGGACAGCACGAACGTCATTCGAGGATTGTCACGATGCCGCGAGTGCCGTCGACCCTGAGTCGCTGGCCGGTCTTAATTTTCTTTGTCGCGTTGCCGGTGCCGACGACGGCGGGCATGCCGTATTCGCGCGCAACGATCGCGGCATGCGACATCGTCCCGCCGATGTCGGAAACCGCGGCGCTGATCCTGCCGAAGATCGGGCCCCAGCTTGGATTCGTCACTGGACAGACCAGGATTTCACCTTCGCGAATCTGGCTGATGTCCTTGACGTCCTGCAGGACACGGGCGACCCCTTCGGCGATGCCGGGCGATGCTGCGAATCCGCGGACCTCGTTCGCGCTCGTCTCGTCGGCGGGTTTCGACCACGCCTCGAGGCTTTCCGACGTGATGCCCCACAGCAACTGAACTGCCGGGTCTTCGAGACTGTCCGGTATCGGTCCGAGCGCGGGCGGTGCGTTCCAGTCCTTGAGCTTTTCCAGGATCTGCTTGCGCCGTCCGACGATCGGCTTCCAGTGCTTGCCGCCTGCACAGGGCACGCCCGCCGCCCAGGCGAGCATCACGTCGACAAGCGCTTCGTCTACCTCGCTGTGCCGCAACTGGAAGACATCCTCCGCGTCGTCGAGAACGCCGCCCCGCGCCAGCAGGCCGCCGAACTCGCGGATCTTGTTGAAGAACAGTGTCGTGAACCAGTGCTCGCAATAGAATTTATGATCCTCGACGTACGGGAAAGACCAGATGCGAAAGACCGAGCATCTGGTCGAATGTCGCCCGGTCCGCATCCGTTGCGAGTAGAGCGCGGTACTCGCCGGTGATGCGTTCGCGCTCAACCTTTAGCGCTCCGTCGGGCGATCGAGCGACTTGCCCTGTTTTATCATCGCCATGTAGCGCGGCAGCGCCGAGAACGGCACCGACAGATCGTCGTTCCAGCTGCGGTGATGGTGATAGAAACCGTCGCCGGTCGAAACGTGGAACCACGGTTCGCGCGACCGGTCGAGCTCGGCAATCCATTTCCTGCCGGGCTCGCCCAATTGCTCGAGTGACGCGAGAATATCTGCAGGATCGCTTCCTTCCGCGAATTTTCCGTCGATGCCGAGTTCGACGGCGACGCCGTGCGAGCCGCTTCAGTTCGTCGTCGGGGCGGAACATCAGGACGTCGATGCCCGCGACCATGCGCGCGACCATCTGATCGGTGATCTCGGGAAACGCCTGTCTTGCAGAACTGGAAGAAAACGAGATAGGCGCCGTAGCCGAGCATCAGGAACTCGAAGTGGTGGTGCCACATCTTCGAATAGCACTCGACCGTGCGATGGAACGCGACCCGCACGAAGTGGTTTTGCGCGATGCCGCGTGCCTCGGTGACTAGATCGGCATCGTCGAATTCGGGAAGCTTCGGCACCTCGATTGCCTTGATCTCCGCCAGCAATCCGTCCAGCCGCTCCTTCCACTCGCCGTAGAGCTTGCTCCAGTTTTGGTAATAGTAGCCGGCGCGTTCCTGGAACAGCGCAAGGCGCCGCCCTATCTCATCCGGATCAGTCACCGCATGCGAAGTGATGTAGACACGTCCGTTGAGGATGCGGTGCTCGATGCCGAGCACCGTCGGAAACGCGAACACCCGCGCGGTGAAGGCGCCGAGCGCGGTGTACGGAACCTCGCCTGAAATTGCGTCGAACGCGGGCATGGGCTCCGGAAAGTGCATCGAATTGTAGAACCAGAAGCGCTGATCGTCCTCCGGACGGAAGCGCGTGAAATAAGGATAGAGGCTTTCCCAGCCTTCGGCGCCGGGAACCTGTCCGATTTCCGACGGCAACGGAAAGGGGTTCTTTCCTTTCATGGCGTGCCTCTCCCCGAAGCGTTCTTTGCCAGCTTGAGCTGACCTTACTTCATCGTTAGCAGGCGTTGGCGTGAAGGAAAATGCTCAATTTCTTGCGACGCTCCTGATCTTCCTGCAACGGCGGCTTTTAGTTCGCAGTTGGTGGAGTAGCTGTGCGACCGGCGCGGGAAGCTCGGCAACGACTGCGGGAGGGCAGGGTTTTGGCTCTGTTGGATTGACTTGCGCCGGTCAAAATCGAACGGGATTCGCCGCAAAGAGCGACCCGAGCTTGCAGGCAGGAGACCTGAACTTGACCATCGAAGCGATTCCCGAAATCACCGTGATTCCGTCTTCGTCCTCGTCGGAGCCTTGGCCGCATCCGCGCCAGGCGTGGTACGCGATCTTCGTCTTCGCACTCGCGCTAATGATCAACTTCCTCGATCGCGGCATCATCACGCTATTGGTTCCGGCCATCAAAGCCGATCTCAGGCTCACCGATTTTCAGCTCAGCATGGTGATGGGATTCGCGTTCGTGATTTTCTACCTATTCGTCGGCCTGCCAATCGCGCGCTACGCGGATGTCGGCCCACGCCGCACCATCGTGGGCATCGGCATCGCGCTGTGGAGCGCGGCGACCGCGCTGTGCGGGCTCGCGGCGAACTTCTGGCAGCTCTTCCTTTTCCGCGTCGGTACCGGCGTCGGCGAAGCGTGCAACGGTCCGGCGACGTTTTCGATGATCTCGGACCTGTTTCCGCGTGAGAAGCTTCCGCGGGCCATCGCGGTTCTGAACTTCGGATTCATGGCCGGGACTGGTTTCGCACTGATCATCGGAGGCGCGGTGATCCACATCCTGGCGAACATGCCGCCGATCGAGGCGCCGATCCTGGGCATCGTCAAAAGCTGGCAGATGGCGTTCATTCTCGTCGGATTGCCGGGACTGCTGGTGGCGGTGCTGATGTTTACGGTCAAGGAGCCAATCCGCCGCGGGCGGCTGATCGCCGGCGCGCCGGCCGGAAGCCGTCCGGCCGCCGTGCCGATCCGCGACGTGGTGAAGTTCGTTGCCGACAATCGCGACACCTACGGGCCGATGTTCCTCGGCCTCGCCTTCAACACCGTGCTTGCCTTCGGCGCCTCAGCGTGGGGTCCGGCATTCTACGGCCGCACCTATGGCTGGTCGATGACGCGGGTGGGCCTGGTCGCCGGTTGCGTGATCCTGATCGTCTGGCCGTTCGGCGCCATGTTCGGAAGTTGGCTCGCCGAGCGCTGGCAGCGTCAGGGGCATGACGACGCGAACATGCGAGTCGTGATCTGCGCGATCCTGCTTTCGCTTCCGGGGCAGGTTCTTTTGCCCTTGATGCCGCGGCCCGAATACGCCGTCGCGATTTCGGCGCTCAATGGATTTATCGCGGCCTGGGTGTTGGGCCCGCAGAACGCCGCCATCCAGATCGTCACACCAAACGAGATGCGCGGCCAGATCACGGCGCTGTTCCTGTTCATCTTCAACGTGGTCGGCTTCGGCCTCGGCCCGATGATTGTCGCGCTCTTCACCGACTATGTGTTCGGTTCGGAAGCCGATCTGCGCTATTCGCTCTCGATGGTCGCGGCCGTTCTGGGACCACTCGCCGCCCTTTCCATCTGGTCGGGACTCAAGGCGTATGGCCGCAGCGTCGCGCGCGCCAAGAGTTGGACATAGGAGGCGGTGCATGGAACGGGTTGAGGGAAAGACAGCTTTCGTCACTGGCGGCGCCGGCGGCATCGGCCTTGGCATGGCTCGCGCCTTTCTCGGCGCGGGCATGAATGTCGTCATCGCCGACATCCGGCAAGATCATCTGGACGCCGCAACCCGGTCGCTCGGCGGCGGGAACCGCGTGCACGCGATCAAGCTCGACGTTACCGACCGTGCCGCGATGGCGCGCGCGGCGGAGGAGACCAGCCGCGTCTTCGGAAAGCTGCATCTGCTTTGCAACAATGCCGGCATCGGCCTTGCCGGGCCGCTGAAATTCGCGACCTATGATGACTGGGACTGGACGCTCGGCGTCAATCTCGGCGGCACCGTCAACGGCGTCGTGACGTTCCTGCCGCTGCTGCTCGCCCACGGCGAGGGCGGGCACATCGTGAACACCGCGTCGATGTCCGGCATTCTGCCCCATCCGGGCGCTGGCATGTACACGACCTCCAAATGCGCGGTGATCGGATTGTCGGAAGTGCTGCGCAGCGAGCTCGGCGCCGACAACATAGGCGTCTCTGCGTTCTGCCCCGGACCGGTTCAAACAAACATCGCCCAAAGCGGCGAAACGCGTCCGGCGAACTTGTCCAACACCGGCTATGCCGAGTTCGACAAGCGCCGCCAAGCCAATTCGAATTCGCATCTCTACATGCACCCGGACAAGGTCGGTGAGCGCGTGCTGGCGGGTGTAAGGCGCGACGAACTCTATATCTTCACCCACAGCGAATTCGGCGACGGCATCCGCGAGCGTTGCGAGGCCATTGTGGCTGCGATTCCGGATCTCCCCAAGAATCCGGAATTCGAGGCCGCAGTGCCGTTCCTGCTGCACAACCCGATCTACACGGAGGCGCGTAAGAAATGAAGGACGTCGAAGGCAAGGTCGCGTTCATCACCGGCGGCGCCAGCGGCATTGGCCTTGGCATGGCGAAGGTCTTCGCAGGCGCCGGCATGAAGGTCGTCATCGCGGATATCCGCCAGGATCATCTCAACGAGGCTATGGCGCATTTCTCCAACACGAATCTGCGCGTGCATCCCATCAAGCTCGACGTGACCGACCGCGCCGCGATGGCCGCCGCCGCCGACGAGGCCGAGCGCGTGTACGGCAATGTTCATGTCGTCTGCAACAATGCGGGCATCAATCTGTTCGCGCCGATGGACGAATGCACCTATGAGGACTGGGACTGGGTCATCGGCGTCAATCTCGGCGGCGTGATCAACGGCGTGCGCACCTTTGTGCCTCGTATCAAGGCGCACGGGGAAGGCGGCCAAATCGTCAACACCGCCTCCATGGCCTCGTTCATCACTGGTCCCGGCGCGGGAATCTACACGGCGTCCAAATTCGCAGTGCGCGGCCTCAGCGAGAGTCTCCGGTGGAATCTCGCGCCTCACAATATCGGGGTGTCCGTCCTCTGTCCGGGCCTCGTCAACAGCGCGATCTATGAGAGCGACAGGGTGCGGCCGAAAAATCTGTCTCAGAACGTCGGCCCGGTCGATCAGGCCTTCATGAGCCGGCTTGCGGACATCCACAAGGTCGGCATGGACCCGGTCGAGGTGGGGGAGAAGGTGCTCGCGGGCATCCGCCGCAACGATCTGCATATCTTTCCGCACCCCGAGTTCAAGGACGAACTGCGCGAGATCTTCAACGAGATTTTGTCAGCGCTGCCCGAAGGTCCGGTCGATCCAAAGCGGCTCGCCTTTGAGGAATTTCGCCGCGAAAACACCGCCAAAGCCAAACGCCACTGAATTGGAAGGCCTGACATGCTCGAACTCTATCACGCCGAACCCGTCGCCAATTCGATGAAGCCGCTGATCTGCCTCAAGGAGAAGGGGTTGGATTTCGTCAGCCACTATGTCGATCTGCTGCGCTTCGAGCAGCACGCTCCCGCTTTCGTAATGATCAATCCCAACGGGCAGGTTCCCGTGCTTGTTCACGATGGCGGTGTCATCACCGAATCCACTGTGATCAATGAATATCTCGAAGACGCGTTTCCTGATGTGCCGCTACGGCCGAGGGACCTCGTCGCGCGCGCGCGCATGCGCGTGTGGAGCAAATTCATCGACGAATATTTCTGTCCGGCGCTCTCGATGATCGGATGGCACATCATGGTCCGCCGCATCGCCAAGGCGATCGACAAGAACGAGTTCGAGAAGCTGCTTGAGCGCATTCCACTTAAGGAACAGCGCGACAAATGGGCGACCATCGCGGGCGAATCCTTCACCGAGGAGCAACTCGCCGATTCGCGCCGCCGCTGCGGCGTCTCGATCCAGCGGATGGAAGAGATCCTCAAGAAATACAAATGGCTCGCCTGTGACGAATACTCGCTTGCCGACGTCAATTCCTATTCGATGGTGGCAGGCATGCCGCGCCTGATGCCCGAGCACATGAACGAAAAGAACGCGCCGCGCGCGCTTGAATGGCTCGCGCGCATGGACGAGCGGCCGGCGGTGAAGGCCGCGCTCGCGATGCCCAACAAGGTGCCGGAGACATTGCGCGCCTTCGGTGCCTGAAATGGTCACCGCAGGAAGGGCTTTCCTGGAAGCGCTTGTCGAGGCCGGCGTCTCGTACATCTTCGCCAATTTTGGCAGCGATCATCCGGCCTTGATCGAGGCGCTCGCCGAAATGCGCGCCGAGGGCGGCGCGGTGCCCGCGGTCATCACCAGTCCGGCCGAGATGGTCGCGATGAGCGCCGCAGACGGGTTCGCGCGTGTCACGGGCCGGGCCCAGGCGGTGTTCGTGCATGTCGAATGCGGAACCCAATCTCTTGGAGGCGCCGTCCACAACGCAGCGAAAGGCCGCTGCCCCGTTCTCGTCTTTGCGGGCGCCTCTCCGTACACCCAGGAAGGCGAGCAGCACGGCAGCCGTGGCGAATTCATCCAATGGATTCAGGACGTGTTCGACCAGCGCGGCATCGTTCGCGGCTACATGAAGTACGACAACGAATTGCGCGTTGGCGTTAACGTCAAGCAAATGGTCCATCGCGCCCTGCAATTTGCGCACTCGGATCCACGCGGACCCGTCTATCTGATGGCTGCGCGCGAGGTGCTGCAGCAGGAAGTAGAGTCCGTCGCACTGGACATGGCGCAGTGGCAGCCCGTTGCGCCGTCAGCACTCCCGCCGGACGTGGCGCAAGAGATCGTCGCCGATCTTGCGAATGCCACGCGGCCGCTCGTCGTCACGTCCTATATTGGCCGACGGCCCGAAGCGGTGGACGAACTCGTGCGCTTTTGCGAACGGCTTGGGATCGGCGTTCTTGAGTCCGTGCCGAGTGCGATGAATTTTCCACCCGATCACCCGCTGCACCAGGGTATCCAATGGAATCAGCCACAGCAGAGCGAGGCGCTGGCGGACGCCGATGTGGTCCTTGTGCTCGACAGCGACATTCCCTGGATTCCGCTCCATTATCGCCCTGCACCCGGCGCCAAGGTGCATCACATCGACGTCGATGTGCTGAAGGAACAGATGCCGCTGTTTTATATTCCTGCTACCCGGCGATCGAAGGCCGATGCGACGACGGCGCTACGACAACTGAACAAGGCGGTGGTGGACCTCGACGCGGCGCGCTTGCGCGAACGCCGCCTGCACTATGCCGGGCATCACGAGGCTCGCATCGCGCGTTTGCGTGACGCGGAACAGAAACAGTCGGGCAACATTACCGTAGAATATCTAATGGCCTGCCTGCGCGCCCACCTGGACGCGGATGCGATTGTGATCAACGAAGGCGTCACCAACTATCAGGCAGTGTTCGATCATCTTGGAATGAAAGAGCCAGGCTCGATATTCACCAGCGGCGCCGGATCGCTCGGCTGGTTCGGCGGAGCCGCGATCGGCGCCAAGCTTGCGGCGCCCGACAAGACCGTCGTCGCGGTGGCAGGCGATGGCTCTTATATGTTCTCGCAGCCTTCGGTCGTGTATTGGATGGCGTCGCGCTACAAGGCCCCGTTCCTGACGCTCATCCTCAACAATCGCGGCTGGAAAGCGCCGAAGATGTCGGCCCTGTCGCAATATCCGCAGGGCTATGCGAGCCGGTCAAACGAGCTCGACGTTGCGTTCGATCCGCCGCCCGACTATGGCGCGGTCGCGGCGGCGGCAGGTGGTGCATTCGCGCGCACTGTGAAAGATCCGGACGACGTCGAGCCCGCGTTGGAAGAAGCCATGCGCGTGGTGAGGGGCGAACGGCGCTGCGCCGTGATCGACGCGTGGCTGGCGCATCTCTAGCGGCCGCGTCTACAGCTCTATGCGACGGAGAAGGGCGAGGAGATCGGCCAGTTCGTCTTTGTCGAAGTGCTCGGCGATCCATTTTTCGTGATCGGCGACCGTGACCTTCGACTGCGCCAGAATCTTCTGGCCTTTCGGTGTGAGATAAAGTTCCTGGCGGCGTCCATCGTGGTTGGACCGCTCGCGGATCACGAGCTGGCGGCCGTCGAGCCGGTCGATGATCGCCATCATCGAGGCGCGGTCCATGCCGAGCTCTCTCGCCAGGGTCACCTGCGAGATGCCGCCATTGGCGCCGATCAGCCACAATACGCCGGTCTGCTTTTGGGTCAGATCGAGCCGCCCCATCGCGGCGGCGAAATGGCGCGAGATCGACAGATACGCCATGCGCAGGTGAAAACCGATCAGGTCGTCGAGGCCCGCACGGTCGACTTTCGGTTTGCTGCCGGCTCTCTTGCCGCGGTCGGCCCGCTTGCGGGCGGGCGAAGCCGGCTGGTCTCGTTTCAGCATCGCGGTTTTCAAAGAATCTCCATCGCAGGCGCCGGGGTGGCGCCTTCGCTCTTACAGGAACGCCCCCGCCAAATGCAATGCGCGGCGGCACAATGTCGAACTTTCTTAATCCTGTAACCGGTCAGACGAGCAGCTTGCGGCCGCCTTCCAGCGTCTTTTCATCCTGTGCGCCCAGATCGGAAGGCGGCGGAATAGCGCGACCGCGCTTCACCGCAGACCTCGCGCCGACCAGATCGAGCCATCGTTTGAGCTGCGGCAGGCCCTCGATGCCGACGCCGGACCATTCGTGCGTGTGCACCCAGCTCCAATTGGCTATGTCGGCGACAGAATAGTCGTCGCCCAGATATTCGCTCTCGCCGAGACGGCGTTCGAGTACCTCGAACAGCCGCCGGACCTCGCGTTGATAACGCTCGATGGCATAGGGAATTTTCTCCGGCGCATAGCGAAAGAAGACGTTTGCCTGTCCCATCATCGGTCCGATGCCGGCCATCTGGAACATCAGCCATTCGAGGGCGCGCATGCGGCTCGCACCGCCGGCCGGCAGAAGCTTGCCGGTCTTTTCGGCGAGATAGATCAGGATCGCGCCGGATTCGAACACCGGCAGGTCGCCGTTCGGCCGGTCGACGATGGCCGGGATGCGGCCGTTCGGATTGATCTTCAGATACCATTCCTCCTTCTGTTCGTTCTTCGACAGCGCAATCGGGTGCACTGTGTATTCGAGTCCGAGTTCCTCAAGTGCGATCGAGACTTTCCAGCCATTGGGCGTTTCCGAGGTGTAGAGGTCGATCATCGCTGCTCTCCTGTTGGGTTGGACCCGCGATCATCCTAGTTATCGAGTGTTACAGCCTCCATCTATCGAGCAATGAAACGCGATGGCGGGCGAAGCGCTAGGCTATCTCGTTGTTCCTCGTGGTGGTCAGCAGCGGTACGCGGCGGATGAGAAACGCCGCCGGAATGAACGGCAAGGCGAGGGCGATGCAATAGGCAGGTCGCGACCAGCCGGCCGCGATCAGCAAGCCCCCCGCATAGGGCCCGGCGACCGCGCCGATGCGGCCGATTCCAAGGGCAAGGCCTGTGCCGGTATTGCGCACGCGCACCGGATACATCGCAGCGATCGTCGCATAGAGGCCAACGACATTGCCGATCATGAAGAAACCCATGATCAGCGCGACTGTTGCCAGTGCCGCCAGATCGCGCCCCAGGAATCCGAACACAACCACCGCCGCGAAGAGAGCGACCATCGAATAGGAGGCGAGCTCGCGCAGGCCGAAACGCCGCGTCGCCAGTCCGAGCAGAAGGCCGCCCGCGACGCCGCCGAGGTTCATCAGCACCGAGCCGGATATTCCGACGCGCAGGGAAAGTCCCTGGTCGACCAGGACTTTCGGAGTCCAGTTGAGCAGGAAATAGAATGACAGCATGGTCAGAAAATATGCGCCGCAGATCATCGCGGTGCGCCGGAAGAATGCGCCGTCGAACACGCTGAATACGCTGGTCGCTCCGCCTTCGCCTGCCGTTCCCGGGTCCGGTAACGTCGTCAGTTCAGCGACTCCGATGCGCCGCAGCAGCGAATTGGCCCGCGCCAGTGCGTTGCGCGGACGGCGCGACAGCAGGAAGTCGAGCGATTCAGGCAGCCGCAGCAGCACGACGGGAACGAGAAGCGCCGACAGTGCGCCGCCGAACACGAACACCGAGCGCCAGCCAAACGCCTCGATCAAATAGACCGAGGCGATGCCGCCAACCGTCGCGCCGATGGGATAGCCGACGGTCATGAAGGCGACGCCGATGTCCTTTCGCTTCTGCGAGGAATATTCGACTACGATAGTGTTGATGCTGGACAGTGTGCCGCCGATGCCCAGTCCGGTGACGAAGCGCAGCAACTCCAGACGCTGCAGATCGGGCGCGAAGCCCGAAAGGACCATTCCGGCGCTGATAACCGTGAGGCACAGCAGAACGAGGGCACGCCGTCCGACGATGTCGGCGAGCGGCGAGACGAAGATCGAACCGATCGTCATGCCGGCGAGGCCCGAACTGAACAACATCCCCAATTGGGCCGGGTTCAATGCCCACTCGCGAGCAATCAGTGGGCCGGTGAAAGCGATCGCCAGGATATCGAAGCCGTCGAGCATGTTGATCGTCATGCAGACAGCCACCGCGGCCACCTGGAAGGCGCGCATTGGGCCTTCCCGCAATATGAGCCTTACATCCGTCGTATCCGTCCTCATCGCCCCCACCGCCTTCCGTCCGGCCTTTTTTTGTCGATTGTATGTAGAGCAAATTAATTGATATCGTAGAAAAAAAAGAACAGGAGGAACCCATCATGCTCACCTATTCGACGCATGGCTTGGCGTCGTCGGCGAAGGTGGCTTACTGGAACGACGTGATCAGCGACGTCTTCGCTCCGCTGGAAACGCGCCCCTCGAGCGCGGGCGATTTCGATGCCGAAGTGCGCTGCCTGCAATACGGCCGGCTGCGAATGGCCAATGCCATATCGAAGCCGGCGATGGTCAGGCGCTCAAAGTCCCAGGCTGCCAAAATCGACGAGCACAAGTTTTTCCTGCACGTGCAGCTGCAGGGCCAACTTCTTGTCCGCCAGGAAGGCCACGATGCGCTCCTCGATGAGGGCGACCTCGTCCTCAGTGACTCGACGTTGCCTTACTCCCTCGTCTATGAGAATCCCTGCAGCACGCTCGTGCTCATCGTCGCAGCGGACGATCTCAGGAAACACCTGCCAACGCCTGAGGAAGTTGTCGGCATCAAGCTGTCGGGCGCGAGCGGCTTGTCGCGCACGACGTCTTTGATGCTGCGCAGCGTCTGGGAACAGGCGGAGTTAGGCTTTCCGCAAGAGCTTGGTTCGCGCATCGCCGACAGCCTGCTCGACGTTTTCGCGACTTCGTGGACGGCGTCCAAAGGCATGGTCGTCGCGGAAACCGCCATCGTCGGCGCACGGCGCATTCAGATCAAGCGCTACATCGAAGCGAATCTGCGCAATCCCGAGCTCAATGTGCGCTCGGTCGCGGCGGCGTTTGGCATTTCGCCGCGTTACTTGCATGTGCTGTTCGCCAGCGAAAGAGAAACGGTGTCCAGTTTCATCTTGCGCCGGCGCATCGAGGAGTGCGGCAAGCAGCTCACGGATGTGCTCTGGCAGCGGCGAACAATCACCGAAATCGCATTTGGCTGGGGGTTCAACAACGCAACGCACTTCGCGCGCGTTTTCCGCGATCACTACGGCACGAGTCCGCGCGACTACCGCAACACCCACGCCTCGCCGGAATCGAAATCGCCGCGCCGGAATGCGTGAGATCGGGATGCAACCAAGTGAGTGGATCGTATGAAGGCCTATGAAATCGAAAAGGGTGCGAAAGGCATAGAAGGATTGCGTCGCGTGCAGCGACCCGATCCGAAGCCCGACCGGAATCAGGTTCTCGTGCGCGTTCGCGCCACCTCGCTGAACTTCCGCGATCTCGCCGTTGTTCAGGGCGTGTATCCCGGACCACCGGGCAGCGGAAATTTGATTCCGCTGTCGGACGGTGCGGGAGAAGTTGCCGGGGTCGGAGACGACGTCACGCGTTTCAAAGCCGGCGACCGCGTCGCGGGCACGTTCTTCCAAGGCTGGGTAAACGGTGCGCCGTCGCGTCCCTATCCCGCTCTGGGCGGTCCCCCCGTCGACGGCATGCTCGCGGAATATGTCGTGTTGCACGAGGACGGACTGGTCTCGATTCCCGAAAGTCTCTCTCGAGGAAGCGGCGACGCTTCCTTGCGCGGCCGTGACGGCCTGGAACGGACTGATGGTCAGCGGCCGGCCGGTGAAACCGGGCGATACCGTGCTCGCGCTCGGCACCGGCGGCGTCTCGATCTTCGCGCTGCAATTCGCACGCACGGCCGGCGCACGCGTCATCGTTACATCGTCCAGCGACGACAAGCTGCAGCGCGCCAAGAGCATGGGCGCCTCGGGGCTCGTGAACTACAAAAAAACGCCCGACTGGGAGAAAGAGGTGCTGGCGCTGACCGGCGGACGTGGAGTTGATCATGTCGTCGAGGTAGGGGGAGCGGGAACGCTCGCAAAGTCGTTCCAGTCCGTCACTTATGGCGGCAAGATCGCCCTGATCGGCGTGCTTTCGGGACGCGAAGGTGACACGACGCCCCATCCGCTGATGTTCAAGGGCGCCAGCCTTCACGGCATTTTCGTCGGCAACCGCGCTATGTTCGAGGACATGCTGACCGCGATGACCGTCAATGCCATCAAGCCCGTCATTGACCGTGCGTTCTCGTTCGACGACGCCGCGAAAGCTTACGCGCACATGATGGCCGGCGCGCATTTCGGCAAGGTTGTGATCCGCGTCTGACGATCACAGCCAGTAGGCGACCGCGTGCATCTCGATGCTGATGCGCGGCGGTTCCGCGCACATCATAGCCCAGCGCCTTTCGACGATTCGTCTCGTCGGCGATACGCTGCGCATTGACATCGAGCAGTGTGACGTGCGCGCCGTTCTCCGCCAATGCCTCGGCGAATGCCAGCCCTAGGCCGCTCGCTCCGCCCGTGACGACGACGCCATCGTCCTTCACGCTGAATAGTTCCGAGACTTTCATCGGCGTCTCCGGTGGCGCTGTCTTGCAAGCGCGATGCAATCTGGCGCGTCATACCCGATCAACCGCGCAATCGAATCCGCTCATCCGCGAACCGCCTTGCCACGCGACGCGCCCGGTGCCTAACATTCCGAATCTGCAACCGTCGAATGAGGAACGTCCATGAAGAAAACCCGCTTCGGCATCTTCATGCCGCCGTTCAACGCGCCGGCAACCCAGAACGCCACGTCGTCTCTCCAGCGCAACATCGACACGATCCGCCTGCTCGATGACCTCGGCTACGACGAGGCATGGATCGGTGAGCATCATTCCGGCGGCACCGAGATCATCGCCGAGCCGATCCAGTTCATGTGCCATGTCGGCGCGTTGACCAAACACATCAAGCTTGGTGCAGGCGTCGTCTCGGTGCCTTATCACAATCCGCTCTGGATCGCCGACCGGATGATTCTTGCCGACCACCTGCTGCGCGGGCGCGCGATGCTGGGGCTAGGGCCCGGGTCACTGCCGACGGACGCCGCGATGATCGGGCTTGAGCCGAAGCAGCTGCGACCGGCGCTCGACCACGACGCTGGTGTCGTCCTGGACCTCATCAAGGGCAAGATGGTGAACGTCACGACGGACCGCTACAAGCTGGTCGATGCGCAATGCCAGCTCGCGCCTTATTCCGATCCGCTGTTCGATATTGCGGTCGCCGCCTCCACGTCCCCCGCCGGTTCGATGCTCGCCGGCCGTCATGGGCTCGGGCTGCTGTCGCTCGGCGCTCTGATGCGCGAGGACATGAACCTGATGCGGCACCACTGGGACCGCGTCGAGACGGAAGCGAAGAAGCACAATCAGACGGTCAGTCAGGACAAGTGGCGCCTCGTCGGTTTCATGCATCTGGCCGAAACGAAGAAACAGGCGATCGAGGATGTGCGCTACGGCCTGCATCACTTCGTGCGTTACACCCAGGAAGTCCTTGCGCTTCCGACCTTGCGCGTTACCGGAAAGTCCTTCGAGGAACAGCTCGCATGGTTCACCGAGGGCGGGGTCGCGATCATCGGCACGCCGGACGACGCGGTCGCGCACATCAAGCGGCTGCAGGAACAGTCCGGCGGCTTCGGTTGCTACCTGATGGTGGCAAACGATTTCGCCAGTTGGGACGCGACGCGCAGGCACTATGAGTTATTCGCGCGTTATGTCGCTCCGTGTTTCCAACCTTCGCAGGCTCGGCTTCTGGCCTCCGAGAACTACGCGATCAGCCGGCACGCCGAGCTCGATGCCAAGAATGGCGCCGCCATCCAAGCTTGGACCGACCAGCACGACAAACCCGGCGCCGGCGGCACGGGACCGTTGGGCGAGCGGTGACAGTCTGGCGCCGAGTGAATCTGGATTGAGTTTGTCCTGTACTCACGTCATGGTCGCCCGTCCGATGGCGCTATGAGCCGTAGCAGCGATCCATGCTCCAAACAGGCGATACTGAGTATCCGGTACGCGAAGGGCGTGAGGATAATTTGCGCTTGAGACCACGCTGAAAGATCGCGCCGGTCCAGATTTCATTTGCAAATCCGTTCGCACATTGATCTTCGGAAAACCGCTTACGCGCGCGCCAGACGGCGAATGCCGATCTCGGCTTCCAAAATTTTTCGGTCCACTGCGCCTTCCCATTTCGAAACTACAAGGGTGGCAATGCAATAGCCAACGGTATTCACGAACGTCAGCGCTTCGGCCATCAGCCTATGGATGCCGAGGACCAGCGCGATACTGGAGAGCGGGATCGCGGGCATCGAACTCAGCGTCGCTGCCAACACGGCAAAAGCCGCACCCGCGACTCCGGCGGCTCCCTTGAGCGCGATGAACCCGTCGGCAAATGGTTTCGTCTGCGCGCGGAGAGCGGGGTCGAGCCAACCCAGCGCCGCTCCGATCAGCACCTGGAACCAGAGCTGCTTGACGAGAACGAGCCAAACAGGCGCGCGCGATTGCATGACCACTCCCTCGTGCGGCTTAACTTGCAAGCCCTTCGGTCAGAGGTCCGACGCGCGGATAGGGCTTTCTGTCTTTGTCATTGTCGAGAGTTGCGCCGATCGCCGACATGTACGATGTGGCTACACCCGCAACGATCTTAGCCACGCCACCACTCCGATTTGCTTCGATTGCCTTCAATGGTGCGGCCGACGGCCAGCATCGGGATGGCACAGTCCTCCTGCGTCGAGCCGCTCATTCTGGTCACGATCTGCGGGAACGAGAGCCCGTCCATGCTCGCGGACTCGGAGATGAGATAGCTGTGTCACCTTCGTGCAGCCTACCGTTCCAATCTCGCTCCCGAATGATTCGAGTTTGCGCTTCGGCCAGCGAAAACCTCAACAAAGTCAGGATCATTTGGTGTCACCCGCTGCTCCAAATCTCTATGTGCAGGCTTGTAAACCTCAAAATGGTAGTCCGACATAGTTCTCCGCCACTACGCGCTGGGCGGCTGGCGAACGGCGAATGTAGTCGAACTCGGCAATCTGTAACTTTCGCTCGATGGGGGTGGCATCGGGAAATCGATGGGTAAGATGGGTTAGCCACCAGGAAAACCGCTCAGCTTTCCAGACACGTGCAAGAGCCTTCGCCGAATAATTGTCCAGTCCTTCTGTTTTGCCACTCCTGTAAAATGCGATCAGCCCTTCGGAGAGGAAGTGGATGTCGCTCGCAGCGAGATTGAGGCCCTTTGCACCGGTCGGCGGTACGATATGGGCCGCGTCACCCGCAAGGAAGAGCTTTCCATAGCTCATGGGCTCGGCAACGAAGCTCCGCAGGGGCGCTATGCTTTTCTCCAGCGCCGGCCCGCGTGTGATTTTGGCAGCCGCCCTGGGACCGAGGCGGATCGCCAACTCGTCCCAAAGCCTGTCGTCGGGCCAGTCATCGATGTTTTCCTCGATTGGGCATTGGATGTAATAGCGGCTGCGCGTTTGCGAGCGCATGCTTGCCAGCGCGAATCCGCGGGCGTGATTTGAATAGATTAGTTCGTGATCGCAGGGCGGCACATCGGCCAAAATACCCAACCAACCGAAAGGGTAGTCTTTCTCGTACTCCTTGAGAATCAAAGTCGGGATGCAGCTTCGGCTGACGCCGTGATAGCCGTCGCACCCGGCGATGAAATCGCAATTTATGCGCTGTTCGATGCCGTTTTTTCTGTAGGTGACAAATGGTGCGCGCTCGAGCTGATGCGGAACCACATCTTCGGCTTCGAAAACGAGCCGGCCGCCACGGGCCAAGATGGCGTCGTTCAAATCTTTGGTCAGTTCGGTCTGGCCATATACCATGACGCCAGAGCCTTCGGTTAGCGCACGCATGTCGATGCGTATCAGATCATCGTCGATGGCGATGCTGAACCCGTCATGTCGCAGGCCTTCTTTTTGCATCCGGGCCCCGACACCCGCATGGTTCAGCAAATCGACGGTCACTTGCTCCAGAACGCCTGCTCGTATGCGGCTTTCGACATGGTCCCGACTGCTCCGTTCCAGCACTACGCTGTCGACTCCATTTACGTGAAGGATCTGGGCCAGCAGCAATCCCGACGGTCCACCCCCAATAATTGCTACCTGAGTGTCCATCGATCAGAATTACCCTCCTCCGAGGCGCGGCCCGTCTAGGATTTCAACCTTCCAGAAGGAAATCTCGACCCGAGAAAGGCCTAGCGCGTGATGGATTGTGATGACGAACTTCGCGATTGCCTCCAAACAAGTCGTACCAATTCTAATGAACATTCCGCTCGGCATCGGCCCAAAAGCGCTTGCGGATGGCTTTCTTGTCCATCTTGTTGCTGGCAGTCTTGGGGATCTCGGGCCAAAATTCGACCGATTTTGGCGCCTTAACGCCGCCCAGGCGTTTCTTGCAATAGGCGATGATTTCGTCTTCGGAGATTGTTCCCTTGCTGACACGCACTACGATGGCCTTGATCGCCTCGCCCCATTTTTCGTGCGGCACGCCGATGACGGCGCATTCCATGACGCCAGACAGTTCCATCACGGCCGATTCGACCTCGGCGGAGAAAACGTTGAACCCTCCGGTGATGATCATGTCCTTCCTTCGGTCGACGATGTAGAGGTAGCCGTCCGTGTCGAGATAGCCGACGTCGCCGGTATGGTGCCAACCGAAGGTGCGTACTTCCGCCGTCGCTTCCGGCTTCTCGAAGTAGGAATGGCTCACCAAGGCGCCGCGTACGACGATCTCACCTCGCTCGTAGGCCGGCAAGAGCCTGCCTACGTCGTCCATAATACCGACGCGTACGGGATAGGTGGGCTTGCCGCAGCTAATCAGCCGCTCTGGATGGTCGCCTGCCACGGCGGCAGCCACCACATCGGGCGACAGCCAAGTCGTGATCATTGGCGATTCCACCTGGCCATAACACTGGCACATGCAGCTCCCGAATATTCCGACCGCCTGTCTCAGCTTCTCCGGTGACACAGGTGAACCCACGAGCAGGAAAATCTTCAAGCTGGAATAATCGAATTCGCGAAGGCGCGGATGGTCAAGCAGCGAATAGAGCGCCGTCGGCGGCAGATAAAGGTGCGTGACCTTGTACTTCTGAATATTCTCCAGAACTTCCAGCGCATGGAATCCGGGCATCACGACGTTGGTCGCACCGAGTGAAAGCGCGACGGTCGACACCGGGCCGGCGGCATGGGTAAGAGGCGCGGTCACCAGACACACTGGCTGAATGCCGTCCCGCCGCCACGCGTTGCCAGCCACCTCCAGCATCGTGCCCCAGCCGAGATTCGTGACGTTGACACCCTTTGACGGTCCCGTCGTACCGCCGGTTGGAAAGATACCAACGACCTCCTCGAGATTGCCAAACGCGTCACACTCGTCGTCAAAGGGATGGCTCTCGCCCTGTTTCAAGAAGGCCGCGAGCGAGGCGTGGCCCAGATCATCTCGGTCGATGCAGATCACGCCGCGGATTGTTGGCACGCCGTCGATCAGCTTCTTCACCTCGTCGCTGTATTGCGAGTGGTAGAAGAGCCACGCTGTGCGTACATAGTTCATATACTGGATGTTGGCATCAAGCGCGTTGCGCGCATTGACCGGCACCCACTTCTCACCAGCGCGCCACAGACCGAGCAGACATACCAAAACACCCCAATGGTTCGGCGCATAAATGGCGACGGGCTCCTGCCGAGCAACACCGTTCTGACGCAGCGCGGAGGCTAGGTCGAAAGTCATGGCCTTGAGATCGCGGAACGAGAAGCGCGTACCGCCTTCGACGATCGCGTCTTTTTCCGGATCGATGTCTGCGCCGCGGTCGAAATAATCGATTGATCGCATGATTTCATCCCCACCGGCTGTGTTCAGGTCCAGGCGTAAAGCTCTGTTCCGGATTGCCGCTTTTGCTTGACGCCAGCGCGGCCTTCACCGCGGCACGCCCTCTGATTTTTTCAAGCCAGCTGGCGATACGAGGCGACGCCCTGTCGTTCAGCAGTTCGGGTTCGAGGTACGCGACCGGGTGAAGCAGGGCGAAAACATCGATATCGGCGAGCGAATAGCTCGGGCCGGCGAGCCAGTCGCCCTTCGCTAGCGCGTCTTCCGTTTTTTTCAGCGCGACACCGATCTTACGCCGCGAATCCTCGAGGACCTCGTCCGTATAAGAATCGTCGAGCGCAGTCTGCCAGCCCTGGCGTGCCTCAAGCGCAGGAATGCGCACCAGCGCCGCTTCGATGTCAGGCCGAGTTCGGGCCTTCAACAATGGCGCAAGGTACTTGTGAGAGCCGAGAGTGCAGACCGAGGGCGCCAGCACTTCGTTGGCGAAGCGGCCCCACGCCAACACACGCCAGCGTCCTTCGGCGGACGCGGGCCTCAGCGACTTTTCCGGAAACGCTTCGTCGAGATACAGATTGATGAAGAACGACTCGGTTATCGCCGTGTCGTGGTGAACAAGGATCGGACCTTCGCCTTCCGGATTGTACTGGACCTCGGTCGCCTTCGCCTGTGGAAGGTCGAGATGCTCGAATTTGGTGAAATCCACATAGTGGGACGTGAATTCGAGGTTCTTCTCGTGGAGCGCAATGAGTGGCTTCAGCGAAAACGTGTTCGGTTCTCCGTGGTATAATGTCAGCATTATCTGGTTCCCAAGGGTCATCAGCTTGCGAGATAGGTGACGCGCTTGGCCATTTCCGTGCGTCCATAAGCCCAGGTTGCCTTCGCGGCAGGCCGCGCATAGATCTTCCGCAGCCAGGCCAAGATGTGCGGCGTCTTTTCGTCATTGCAGAGCAGCGGCTGGGCCAGTGGCAGCGCGTAGCCCAGGTTGAACCCGTTGATGTCGGCCAGCGAATAGGTGGCGCCGGCCACCCAGGGCCGCTGGCTCAACACATCTTCGAGCAAGGCGGTTCCCACCGCGACGCGCCGCCGCGATTCCTCCATCTCCTCCTTGGAAAAGGTGTCGTAGATTGCTTTTGACCAAGCGATCTGTCGTTCCTTGAGTGGAATGCGCGCAATCGCTGCCCTCAGCAGTTCGGGATCTCGGTTCCTCACCGACGGTCCGATGAACACGCTCCAGCCGATCATGCTCAGCGACGGTGCGAAGTATTGGTCGAAGAACCGCATCCACCAACGCATCCGCCAGCGCTCCTCAGGCACGGCCGGCCGCAGTGGCGGGCCGGGAAACGCGTCGTCGATATATTCCATGATGGCGGTAGATTCGGTCAGCATTAGATCGCCGTGCACCAGTGCTGGGATCGTGCCGTTCGGATTGATCATCAGATATTCCGGATCGTGTTGGTCGAAATTTAGCAGATCGAGGTAGTGGCTCTCGAACGGTACGCCTTTCTCCACTAGCGTCAGCATGGGCTTGCCCGAATTGGCGTTCGGCTCCCAGTGATAAAGCGTTAGCATTCTCGCAGCTCCGTTCGAATCGACGGTTCCATTCACGATGCGACCGACTAGACTGCTATGGTTAGGGGCCTGCTTTGCCCAAGATGAAAGGCGAGCTTGCTAATTCGGAAGCGAAAAACCGGTGCTCCGCTGAATTCTTAGGGCGGAGCGACGAGGGCGAGATATTGGCAATCGACGATGCCGAAAAGAAGAATTTTTTCCGGACAAATGCTGAGCGCTGGTTCAAACTCATTTGACCTCAAGCGATGCAAGGGGAGACAATGCTGAACGTCAAACTCCTGATCAATGGCAAGGATGCCGACGCAACGGGGGCGGCGACATTCGAGCGTCGCAATCCACTGAGCGGCGAGGTGGCGACGCAGGCCGCCGCCGCAACGCCCGCAGACGCGATCGCCGCAGCTTCTGCCGCCGCCGCGGCATTTCCGGCCTGGGCTGCGCTCGCACCCAACGCGCGCCGCAAACTTCTCCAGGCCGCCGCCGCCAAGCTGCGTGCGGCGACCGGCGATTTCGCAGCCCGCATCTCGGCCGAGACCGGTTCGACGCTCGGCTGGGGTCATTTCAATGTCCACTTCGCCGCGATGCTGTTGGAAGAGGCCGCCGCGATGACGACTCAGATCACCGGTGAGGTGATCCCGTCAGACCATTCCGGGACATTGGCGATGGCGATCCGCCAACCGGCCGGCGTGGTACTCGGCATGGCACCATGGAACGCGCCGGTTATCCTCGGCGTGCGCGCCATCGCGATGCCGCTGGCTTGCGGCAACACGGTGATCTTGAAGGCGTCGGAAATCTGTCCCGCGACGCATCGGCTGATCGGCGACGTGTTTGCCGAGGCCGAATTCCCACCCGGCGTCGTCAATGTCGTGACCCATTCGGCTGAAGCAGCACCAGCGATCGCCGAAGCCCTGATCGGCCATCGCGCGGTGCGCCGCGTCAATTTCACGGGCTCGACCCGTGTCGGTCGGCTCGTCGCCGAGATGGCGGCACGCAACCTCAAACCGGTGCTTCTGGAGCTCGGCGGCAAGGCGCCGCTTGTCGTGCTCGACGACGCCGATCTCGGGGAAGCCGTCGCGGCCGCGAATTTCGGCGCCTTCATGCACCAGGGCCAGATCTGCATGTCGACGGAACGCGTCATCGTCGACCAGAAAGTGGGCGACGATTTCGTCGGTCGCTTCAAGGCCAGAGCCGAGACCCTGACGCTGGGCGATCCCAAGGATGGACAGTTCGCACTTGCCGGCCTCGTCGACAAGTCCAGCGTCACGCGCCTCAATGGCCTCATCGCCGATGCGAAGGACAAGGGCGCGAAGATCGTTACCGGAGGCCAGACCAACGGTCTGCTGTTCCCGCCGACGATACTGGATCACGTTACGCGCGACATGCGCATCTACAGCGAGGAATCGTTCGGCCCCGTCGTCGCGATCATCCGCGCGCAAGGCACGGATGACGCCGTCGCGCTCGCCAATGATTCTGACTACGGCTTGTCGGCGGCAGTATTCGGCAGAGATGTTGGCCGGGCGCTCGCTGTCGCCCGCCGCATCGAATTGGGAATCTGCCACATCAACAGCGCCACGGTGCAGGACGAGGGACAGATGCCGTTCGGCGGCACAAAGGCGAGCGGTTACGGCCGTTTCGGCGGCAAGGCGGCGATCGCCGAATTCACCGAGCTGCGCTGGATCACGCTGGCGAGCGAACACCGCCACTATCCGATCTGATCGCGCGGTGATGGGCAAGGATACCCGACCTCCGGCCGGGCGATACCGCTGGTACGTGCTCGCGGTCTTGACCACGGCGCTGGCGCTCAGCCTTGTCGACCGGCAAATCCTCACGATCCTCGCGGGCCCGATCAAAGCCGACCTCGGTCTTTCTGACGCGGAGATCGGACTCCTCTACGGCACGACTTTCGCGGTCTTTTATTCATTGTTCGGCATTCCCTTGGGCCGCGTCTCCGACGTGTGGCTGCGCGGGAAGTTGATGGCGCTTGGCCTGCTTGGCTGGTCGGCGATGACGATCTTCAGCGGCTTTGCGGTCAATCTTACGCAGCTGGCCATTGCGCGGATGGGCGTGGGCGTGGGCGAGGCGAGCGCCAATTCCGCGACCTATTCGTTGCTCTCCGATTATTTCCCGAAAGAGAAACGCGCCACCGCCATCGCGATCTACTCCACAGGCGTCTCGGTGGGTCTCGGCGCGTCGCTCTGGATCGGGGGCAGCATCGTTGATCTGTGGCACGACTGGTTCGGCGCCGGCGCCGCGCCGCTCGGACTGAAAGCCTGGCAGGCGGCCTTCGTCATCGTCGGCCTGCCGGGCTTTGTGGTTGCCGCGTTGCTCTGGAGCGTGCGCGAGCCGCCGCGTGGCCTTGCTGACGGCCTGATACAAAGCCAGGTGCGCCGCCCTTGGCCGGCCTTCTTATCCGAGCTTCTCGCCATCCTGCCGCCGCTGACGCTGGTCAATCTGCTCGTGCTGAAGGCTTCGCGCCGCGTTTGGCGCACGCATGCCATCGTGCTGATTGCGATCGCGTCCGCGGCGTGCGCGCTCATTGCCTTCACCAATGCCGTTAGTCCGCCCGCCAAGCGTCATGTGCTATTCCATGTCGCCGGCTTCGACGTCACAGGCCACACCATGCAGTGGACCGCGCTGGGGGTCGGTATCTATGGCGTGTTCTCCTGGGCGCAGACCCTCCGGCTGCGCGATGCGCCCACTTTTGCCTTGATCTTCAAATCGCCCGCCATGCTGGGGCTGATGGTGGCAAGCGCACTCAACATGATCCTCAACTACGGTCTTACATCCTGGGCACCGTTCTATGCCGTGATCACCTACAAGCTGCCGCTGGCTCGCGTCGGGCTTGAGATGGGCATCGTCGCGGCTGCGGCGGGCATTCTTGGCACGTATCTCGGCGGCGTGTTGGCGGATTGGGCGCGGCGCCGCTCTCCGCGCGGCCGGCTCTACGTTTCGCTGATCGCAATGATCGGATCGGTGCCGATCGCGCCGGTCATGTTCGCTGCGCCGACGCTGGAGATCATGCTGACGTGGTGGCTGCTACTCGGAACGATCGTCACGGCCTGGCTCGCCGGGATGGCCGCGGCGACGCAGGAACTCGTGTTGCCGCGGATGCGCGGCACGGCGGCGGCGGCATTGACCCTGGGCATGACGATGTTCGGTCTCGGGCTTGGGCCCTATACGGTCGGGCTCGTCAGCGATGTGACAGGCAATCTGCGCTTTGCCATCCTCAGCATGTACGCCGTCATTCCATTTCTGATCGTCAGCATGCTCGTGGCGATCCGTTGGGTCGAAAGCGCCGAACGCACGCTCGTCGCGCGCGCCCGCGAGGCTGGCGAAGCCCTCAGCCCGTAGTCTTCCTCGTCACGGGATGAGGATAGTGGAACGGCACGCTGCGCGTGTGCGGCCACGCATTCGGCACGCTCGGCATGAGCGCATCGGGGCCGTTGGGATCTTCTGGGAACAGCTTGGTGAGCGGCGTCAAGTGCGCCGCGCTCGCAGCCCAGCCCTCACGATAATTCGCCTGCCACAGCATGTTGTAGTTGAGCAGGCTGAATTTCCACACGCCATCTTCCTTGACGTATTCATTCTCGTAGATACCGCCTTCCCAGAATTGCGGCGGAAAGCCTGGCATCATGTCAGTCTTCGTCTCGTGATAACCGCCCTGCATGAAGCAACGGAAACGTCCTTTCGCCGTCTTTCCATCCTCCGCCACGTCGATGATGCCCTGTAGAATTAAATGGTCGAGCAGGAAGCCGTAGATCGGACCGTTGTGGCCGCCGGTGAAGAGGTTGCGGAACCAGTCGCAATAGAGCCGCCGCGCGCCCTTGCGACCGCGATAGATGCCGTTGAGAAACCGAACCTCCGCCGTGTCGGAGAACAGTTCCACCGTCTCGTCGTAAAAACATTTGTCCATGTAGTAGCCGTACTTGTACTGCAGGTGGCGAATCGAGTTGACGTCCTCAAGAGTGCTGACCTGGCGTGCCAGCTTTCCGACCTGTTCCTTCAAAGTACGCAACTCCTCGGCGTCCGGCATCGCTTCCTCCTGTCTGCTTGTTATGAACGCGCCGCATCGCGCAGCAGCGCGTCGAAATTGTCATTCGGCTCCAGAAAGGCGCCCGACAGCGCATCGTAGCGGCCCGAGGCGAGATCGACGCACATCTGTCCGCACCGACCGAAGACAGGCGCGGGATCGGGCTGTTCGCGCTTGAGCCGCGCCAAACTCTCAAGCATGCCGGGCACCCACCGCTGAGCTTCCGGCGACGCAAGCGTGCCGTCGAGCATGCCGGTGACCGCCGTCCCAGGCTCAATCGCGAAGGCGGCGATGCCAAACGCCTTATTCTCGGCCGCGACATGTTGCGTCAATCGGATTTCCGTGTTCTTGCCGACGCCGTAGGCGGAGAGGTGTGGCGTTACTTCCCGCCCGCCCCGCGAAGCGACATTGACGATGCGCCCGGCACGTCTTTCGCGCATCACGGGCAGAACCGCGCTCATAAAGAGAAGTGGGCCGCGCACATGCACCGCCTGCGCGGCCCACCATTCGTCCGGGTCCAGCACGCCGATCGGACCGAACGGACCGGCCAGGCCCGCATTGTTGACAAGTAGTGTGACGGGCCCGAAGGCATCCTCGGCAGCGCGCACGATCCGCCCGACATCACTGCGTTCGGTGACGTCGCCCGCCGCCGCGAGCGCTCGTCCGCCGCCGGCGGAGATCGCCGCCGCCACTGCGTTCACTTGCGTTCGCGAACGGGCAGCAAGCGTCACCGCCGCGCCTTCGGCGGCGAGTCTTTCGGCGATGGCGCGGCCAAACCCGCGTCCTGCACCCGTGACGATCGCGGCCTGACCCTGGAGCACGCGCATGGCGGCTACCTCCGTTGCGTGGCGGTCAGCATACTGGATTCGATGGTAGGGATCACATACGAACTGCCCGAAAGACGAAGTGGGCAATGGGCAGAACGCGGCCTGCTTCCGGCAAAAGACAAGCCGCGCGGCTTTCGCATTCCAGTGCCGGGAGCCGGAGTAACTTCAATATGGCTTGCGGAATTGCAACATTCTCCCACCGTGGAGGAATCCATTGCCCACTTGAGACCCACTTAGTTCGTGGGCCAGAAATGCATTGACCAATTGGTACGTTGTACATACCAATTGCCGACAGGAACCCAGGCGAGGAATCGCGATTTGGAAAGCCAGGCGCTTCTCGAAGAAATTTCTGACTATTGCCGCAGGCACGGCCTCGCCGAATCCACCTTCGGCCGGCTCGCAATCAATGACGGCAAGCTGACGAGGCGCTTGCGCTCCGGCGGGCGCGTCACGAATGAGACGCTGGTGCGGATGCAGGCGTTTATGCGTAGCGGAGAGACGCCGCTGCGCCGCAAGTCTTCGGGGTTTGCGAACGGCCATGCCAGGACGGCGCGGGCTTCGCTCCAGGTCCCGTCGAAGGAAGCGGAGGCAAAATTCCGGCTCTACGACAATCGGCAGAAATACCTTCTCTTCGTTACGACGTGCAGCGAAAAATGGGTCATCGCCGACCGCGTCAGCCGTGAACTCGTCAACATTCATCCCCGGCCGCCCGCGGTGCGCGTCTTCGATGCCGGTGTTGGGGACGGCACGATTCTCACGCGCGTCATGCGAGCGATGCATCATCGTTTCCCCACTGTGCCGTTCAACATCGTCGGCAAGGAGATCAGCCTTGAGGACGTGCGCCTGACACTCGAAAAGATGCCTGACCGGTTCTTCGAGCATCCCGCCACCTGTCTTGTCATGACCAATATGAACTACACGGAGGCGCCTTGGCTCACACCCAGTTCGGTAGCGGCGGCGACCAGCCTGGTGTGGCACGAGCTCGCGCTCACAGGCGATACGTCGCACGATTTCGAGCGCCAGATTACCGACCTGCAGCCCTTCCTCTCGCAGAACTGGCGCGCCGCGATCAGCCCGCGCTCGGGCAATCCCGTTTACGAAAAGCCTGTCGTGCTCGTCATCTACCGCGATGATTATAAATTCCTGCTCGAGGCCGTGCGCCCGCGTCAAGGCGCGACGAAGGCCGAATACGATCTGGTGATCGCCTCCCAGCCCTACCGCGCGCGTGCCTCGCTCGACTTCCGCGCCCGCCGTGTGATCGCTCCTCTGGTGCGCGCGCTCGGGCCGGGCGGCCGGCTACTCGGAGTTCATTCCCACGGTGACGATCCGGGCCTCGAAATCATCCGGAAGGTCTGGCCAGACGAGAATCCGTTTGCCATCGACCGGCACCAGCTGCTGCGCGCCGTGAAGACGGAGCTTGGCAAGGACGCCCGCGATATCGCGTTCAATGCCAATGCCGACGCCCGCTCGCTTTTCCGTTACGACATGCACACGCTGCCGAACGAAATCAGCAGTCACATGGGCACGTCGACGCTGCTCGCCGCTTGGAACGCGGCAGTATTCGTGGCGCAGATCGAGGATGATCGGCTGGCCGGCGCGATGGCAAGCGACGCCTATCTCGAGGCGACGCAGGAAATCGTCCACAAGCATGGCGGGCTCTGGTTCTGGGATGAATCATTCGTCATTTCGCGCCGCCAGGATCATCTCTGATGGAACGCTGGATTCACATACCTTTCGTTCAGACTACGGCACGCCTTGCTTCGCTGCTTTCGCGTGCTTCGATCGAGGTGACGGCGCGGGAGGCTGGAGTTGTGCAAGATTTGCGGCGGGATTTCGCCTGCGGGATCGACGTGCATGTAACCTTTCTGCCCGATGACGACTACCGTCGCGTGGAGGAAACCTGCGGCCGCTTGCGCGAAGCGGGATTCAATCCTGTGCCGCATTTGACAGCGCGGAACTTTGTCAGCCGCGACGCGTTCGATGCGCATCTCGGGCGGCTTGCCGATCGTGCAGGTGTCAGGCGGGCACTTGTAATCGCCGGCGACGTTGACCGTCCGCGCGGCCCATTCGCGACGAGCCTGGATCTGTTCGAAACCAACCTGTTGCAGAAGCACGGCATTGTGTCGGTCCTGCTCGCCGGGCATCCCGAAGGCCATCCTGCGGTGTCCGACGAGACGATGTTCGCGGCGCTGGCCGATAAGGTCGCCTTCGCGCACGCGGCCGGCCTCGACGTCCAGATCGTGACGCAATTCGGTTTCGATGCGACGGCGATTCTGAATTGGCTTGTGCGGATTCGCGGTTTGGGCATCGACGCGCCGGTGCGGATCGGCGTCGCCGGCCCCGCGTCCACTGCCTCGCTCGTGAAATTCGCAGTACGCTGCGGCGTCGGAAATTCCATACGGGCGTTACAGACACGCGGCGCAACGTTAGGGAAACTTATGGGCGAAACGCGGCCTGACGCGTTACTGCAAGCACTTGCTGCCGGATGGGTCGATGCGAGAGTAGGCCTTATCTCGGGAATTCATCTCTACATGTTCGGCGGTTCCGCTCGCACCGCCAAATGGCTGTCGGCATTTGTTGCGGACTTGGAAAAATGCGGAGGGTCGTCATGAGCGCAACCATCGAGGCGAAACCGGGTTTCGTGCTCACGGTCGCCTGCCCCGACCGTATGGGCATCGTGGCGGACGTGTCGCGCTTTCTGTTTGACCATGGCTGCAACATCGTCGACTCGTCGCAATATGGTGATTCCGGCAACGGCCGGTTCTTCCTGCGCATCCACTTTACATCGGAGGCCGGGGCCGGCATCGAAACTCTGCGCCGCGAATTCGGGCCAATCATCGAGAAATTCGCCATGGATGCGACGTTCTACGACGCGGCGCGCAAGACGCGGACTCTGATCCTCGTGTCGCGCTTCGGTCACTGCCTGGTCGATCTCCTCTACCGCCAGCGCATCGGTGCACTGCCGATAGATGTTCCGCTGGTCGTGTCGAACCATCGCGATTTCGAGGATGTGGCTGTGGCCAACGGCGTACCGTTCCGCTACATGCCAGTGACGGAGGACAACAAATCCGCGCAGGAGGCGGCACTGTTGAAGATCGTCGAGAACGAGAAGATCGACCTCGTCGTGCTCGCGCGCTACATGCAGGTACTGTCGCGCGAGATGTGCCGCCGGATGCCGGGACGCATCATAAACATTCACCACTCGTTTCTTCCCGGCTTCAAGGGCGCCAGGCCGTATCATCGCGCGCACGAGCGCGGCGTAAAGTTGATCGGCGCCACGGCGCACTACGTGACGGCCGATCTCGACGAAGGCCCCATTATCGAACAGGAGGTGGAGCGCGTCACCCATGCGCTCTCCGCCGACGAGTTCGTCGCTGCGGGACGCGACATTGAAAGCCGGGTACTCGCGCGCGCGGTGAAATGGCATGCCGAACACCGCATCCTGATCAACGGAAAACGGACGGTCGTTTTCGCTTAGCGGAATGGCCGGAGGTTTCCTGCAACGGCGGATTTTAGTTCGCGGCTGGTGGAGTAGGGTGTCTGCCGTCGCGGGAAGCTCGCCGCCGGCTAAGGCGCGCATGGAGGAAAACGACGTTATGAGTCACAGAAATCTGGAAGAAGCGCTGAAGGCCGCAGGCAATCCCGTCACGATGTTGCGCAATTCGCAGATCGGGGCCTATGTCTATCCGGTGGTCGCCTCGGAGTTCACCAATTGGCGCGACGAACAGCGCGCCTGGCGCCAAACCTGCGTCCTCTTCGACCAGTCGCACCACATGGTGGATCTTTTCATCGAGGGTCCGGATGCGCTCAGGCTGCTCTCGCACCTCGCGATCAACAGCTTTGCGAACTTTCCGGTCAACCGCGCCAAGCAGTTTGTGCCCTGCAGCTACGACGGCTGCGTGATCGGCGACGGAATTCTTTTCCACCTCGATACGAACAAGCTTGTCTTCGTCGGCCGCGCACCCACCGCCAACTGGATTCAATTCCATGCCGCCACAGGCGGCTATGACGTCAGCGTCGAAAAGGATGACCGTTCGCCCTCACGCCCGATGGGCAAACCGGTTGTGCGCAAGTTCTACCGGTATCAGATCCAGGGCCCCAACGCCGAGCAGGTGATCCGAAAATTGAATGGCGGGCCTTTCGCCGACATCAAATTCTTCCACATGGACTACATCAACATCGCGGGGCGAAAGGTCCGGGCGTTGCGTCATGGCATGGCCGGCGCTCCTGGTCTCGAAGTCTGGGGACCCTATGCGGAAGGCGAGGAGATTCGCGCCGCCATCATCGAGGCCGGCAAGGATTTCGGTCTGGTCCAGGTTGGCGCGCGCGCCTACGCGACGAATACGTTGGAATCGGGCTGGATTCCGTCGCCGCTGCCCGCCGTCTACACCGGCGACAAAATGAAGCCCTACCGGGAATGGTTGCCGGGCAATGGCTATGAAGCAACCGGCTCGCTCGGCGGCAGCTTCGTCTCGTCGAACATCGAAGACTATTACATGACACCCTACGAACTCGGCTATGGCACCTTCGTGAAGTTCGACCACGACTTCATCGGCAAGGAAGCCCTGCAGAAGAAGGCCGGCGAGACGAAGCGCAAGAAGGTCACCTTCGCCTGGAACGGCGACGATGTCGCAAAGGTGTTCCGCTCGATGTTCGAGCCCGGCCAGGACGCCTACAAATACATCGATCTGCCGCTTTCCAACTACGCCTCGTCGTCATTCGATGCCGTCAAGAGCGGCGGCAAGATCGTCGGCGCGTCGATGTTCGCGGGCTACAGCTACAACGAACGCTCAATGCTCTCGCTCGGCGTCGTCGAGGAGCAATATGCCAAACCCGGCACCGAGTTGACGCTGCTCTGGGGCGAGGAGAACGGCGGCACGAAGAAGACCACGGTCGAGCGCCACAAGCAGCTCGATCTGCGCGTCACCGTCGGGCCCGTGCCCTACGCGCGAGAGGCGCGCGAAACCTACGCAGAGGGCTGGCGTACGAAGAAGGTGTGAGCTTGCTGGGGTTCTACCCTCAAACCTCGCGCGCCGTTTCAACGACCAGTGCAAGCTTGCGCCATTCCTCGCCTTCGGCGATGAGGTTTCCCTCTTCGGTCGAGGCGAAGCCGCATTGCGGGCTAAGGCCGAGCTGATTGAGCGGAGCGAACTTCGCTGCCTTGGTACCGAATTCCGCCCCTGTCGTGCCAGCGTCCTTCGACGCCATCGAGCTTCTCGAAGAAATCGAAATGCCAGAAGGCCCGCCGTAACTCGCCATCGGTCACTGAGTGCAGCCCGATACTCTCCTGCCGTCGGACGAGCTTGGCGATTTCCGCGACTTCGACCGCTTCGAGTGCGGGCCCGTCGATCTCCCTGTTTTCTCCCGACGTTCCAGCATTTCGCGGCCGGCTAGGATGGTTCCTACATGCGCCATCCTAGCGGATGTGCCGCGGGCGCGTCACCCCGGCGCCGATTGCAACGCATTTCCGGCTTGCGGTAAGATTGTGTGTGTTGCGTACTAATGTGACGCTGCCGCGCGGTGATGATCGCGCGACAGCGCGAGCGGGATCGAAATGGCTGTGGTGGCGGACAGGTGCGATTTGCAGGCTGCGGAATACGCTCCGGATGCCGCGGATTTCGTCGCCTCGCATGCGGCTACCAACCCGGAACGCGCGGCTTGCGTCGATCTGGCGACGGGCGCACGCGTCACCTATCGGGAGCTCAATCTGCGCGTTGCAAAATGCGTCGGCTATCTGCAAGCCAAGCTAGGTCCGTCCAAAGGCGTGCGGGTCGCAATGCTCGCGCGCAACAGTGTTGGTTTGTTGGCGCTGCACCTTGCCTGCGTCCGCGCCGGCGTCATTTTCCAGCCGCTGAATTGGCGTCTGTCGGGCGCCGAACTTCGTGCGCAGATTTTAGACGCGGGACCCGAGCTCTTCGTCTATCAGGCCGAGTTCGAAGACGCCGCGCTGACAGCGAGCCAGGAAACTTCCGTCCGCCATACCGTTCGGATCGCTGACGGCGACGATCAACTGGCCGCCGCGATCGACGCGGCGGCACCGGTGCATCCGGCAGGGGGCGATCCCGACGCGCCAGTGACCCTGCTGTACACATCGGGCACAACCGGCAAGCCCAAGGGCGTGATCGTCACGCGCCGCGATGCTTGGACAACCGCCTTCAACTTTTCCGCACTCAACGCGGTGGAAGCGGGCGATGTCTTGTTGTGTGACACGCCGATGTTTCATGTCGCCGGTCTGTTCGGCGTTGCGCGTGCAGCTTTGTTCTCGGGCGCTACGGTGCTGATTTCGGATCGCTTCGTGCCGGCCACCGCGTTAAAACGCCTTTCCGATCCGGCGCTCGCAGTCACGCATTACTTTGCCGTGCCGGCAATGGCGACAGCGATGTTGAGCGATCCAACCTACTTGCATGCAGATCTGAGGCGGTTGAAAGCGCTGGTTATCGGTGGTGCGCCGCTTCCCATTAGCATCGTCGAGCGTCTCCTTGGCGACGGCGTGATGGTGATAGAGGGCTACGGCCTCAGCGAGGCGGGGACGGTGTTCGGCATGCCGCTAGACCGCGATGTCATCCGGCGCAAATGCGGCAGTTGCGGCTTGCCGGCGAACTTGTTGGATGTTCGGCTCGTGGGCAAGAATGGACGCGATGTCCCAGCCGGCGAAGTTGGAGAGATCTGGCTGAAGGGTCCCAGCGTCACGCCCGGCTATTGGAACCAGCCCGAAGCGACAGCAAACGCCTTTAATCTCGGCTGGTTCAAGACGGGCGATGCCGCCACGCGCGATGGAGACGGGTTCTACCGCATCGTCGACCGTTGGAAGGACATGTACATCAGCGGTGGCGAGAACGTGTATCCGGCGGAGGTGGAAAGCGTCCTCGCCAGCCATCCTTCTGTAGCGGAGGCTGCGGTCGTGGGAGTCGCCGACGCGCAATGGGGCGAGATTGGCTGCGCCTTCGTTGTTCCGTGCCCGGGGCATGCGCTTACATCGCGCGACATCGTCGAACATTGTCGTCCGAAACTGGCTCGCTACAAGCTGCCTAAACATGTGCATTTCGTCGAGGCGCTGCCCCGTACCGCGTCCGGCAAGGTCAAGAAAGATGCGCTCAGGAGCGCCCATGCGGAATCCGAGAATCAGGAGAGCACACGATGAGTTTCGACAAGGTTGAAATACCGTATGGCGCGTATTGGTCGACGCCGTTCGCGAAGTGGCAGGGAAGCCTGCAGCATCTTCACTCGATGAAATTCGCCGCCCATGTCGCAAAGGCCGAGTTGAAGAAACGCGACATCGCACCGGGAGCCTTCGATTTCGGCGTGCTCGGCATGACGCTCGCACAGTTCCAGTCGTTTTACGGCGCACCGTGGCCGCTCTACGAGATCGGGCTGAAGCACGTCGTCGGTCCGACCATGACTCAGGTCTGTTCCACCGGCGCACGTGTGATCCTCGCCGGCGCATCGGAAATCCAGGTCGACATGGCCACAGTCGCGCTAGTGCTCGCGACGGACCGCACCTCGAACGGGCCCCATATATATTACCCGGCGCCCAAAGGAACAGGAGGCACCGGCCAGACTGAAGATCAGATGCTCTACAATTTCTCCAACGACGCGATCGGCGGCCACTCGATGCTGGAGACCGCAGAGAACGCCGCTCGCAAATATCAGATAACGACCGAGGAACAGCACGATCTCGTGCTGCGTCGTTACGCGCAATATCAGGACGCGCTCAAGGACGACCACGCGTTTCAGAAACGCTACATGACGCTACCTTTTTCGGTGCCGAAGCCCAATTTCAAAGGCGAGGACCATGTCATGGCGGGCGATGAGGGTGTTTTCCCGACGACGGCCGAAGGACTGGCTAAGCTGAAGCCGACTCTGGAAGGCGGCACCGTGACCTTCGGCGACCAGACCCATCCCGCCGACGGTAATTGCGCCATGATCCTCACGACCGCGGACAAGGCGCGCGAGTTCAGCACCAATCCGAACATCCGAGTCCGCATCCTTTCCTTCGGCCAGGGACGCGTGGATATGGCACAGATGCCGCTGGCGCCGATCGAGGCCGCGAAGACTGCGCTGAAGAATGCAAACCTCAAGATTTCCGACATGAAGACGATCAAGTCGCACAATCCGTTCGCGGTGAACGACATCGCCTTCTCGCGTGAGACCGGATACGACCTGGCCAAGATGAATAATTACGGCTGCTCGCTGATCTGGGGTCACCCGCAGGGACCCACCGGAATGCGTCTGATCATCGAGCTGATTGAGGAACTCGCTCTCGGCGGCGGCGGCATCGGCATGTTCCAAGGCTGCGCCGCCGGCGATTTATCTCTGGCTGCCATTATCGAAGTGATGGACCGCAAGTCGCATTAGGATCGTGAGCCGAGGATAAGGAAAACAGACATGCCGCTACTCAATTTCGGACAGCCCGATAAGGGCATCATGCAGATGGCGTATGTCGTGGCGGACCTTCGCGCGTCCATCGAGCAGTGGATCCAGCGGCTTAATGTCGGGCCGTGGTTCGTGCTCGAGCACTTCTCCGGCGAGAATCCCGTCTATCGCGGCAAACCCTCGCGGGCTGATGTCGCCATCGCCATGTCGTTCGCGGGCCATATGAACATCGAGCTCATTCAGTCTAACGACGATCACCCCTCGGTCTACAAGGAGCATATCGACCGGCATGGGTACGGATTCCATCACTGGGGCATTGCGACGGCCGACTTCGCCGGGGATATGAAGCGCTACGAAACAATGGGAATGCACGTGGCGTTTCGCCTGGGCGTGCCCACCGGGGGAGAAGTCGCCTATCTCGACACGAACGGCGCACTGCCCGGATTCGTCGAGCTTATCGAGACCGGTCCCTCGATGGAGCGGACGTTCGGCGGATTTTATGGCGCTGCGCTTAACTGGGATGGTTCAAACCCCATCCGTCCGTTCGTGTAGCGTGACGGCACCGGAGGCATGACTCGGCCTCTGATCGGGACGGTCCGGGCCCAACGCCGATGTCAAATCTGAAAGGAAGCTGCCTGTGACGAAGCCCGGCAATGAAGAGAATACAGTCTCCTACACGATCGAGGACCGCGTCGCGTGGGTTCGCTTTGACCGGCCGGCCAAGCGCAATAGCATGAGCCCGACGCTCAACCGGCAAATGGGGCAATTGCTCGACGCACTTGAATTTCGCGACGATGTCGGCGTGCTCGTGCTTTCCGGCGAGGGCGATGCCTGGACGGCAGGAATGGATCTCAAGGAATATTTCCGCGAAACGGAGGCGAGAGGCCTGGCAGCGACGCGAAGCGCGCAACGCGATGCCTATAGCTGGTGGCGCCGCCTGCGCTGGTATCAAAAGCCGACTATCGCCATGGTGAATGGATGGTGTTTCGGCGGCGGCTACGGCCCACTCTACGCGTGCGATCTCGCCTTCGCGGCGGAAGAGGCCAAATTCGGGCTCAGCGAAATCAATTGGGGCATCTTGCCGGGTGGCGGAGCGACGAAAGTCGCAGCGGAACTGCTTTCGATGCGTGACGCCATGTATCACGCCCTGACAGGCGAGTTGATCGACGGCAAGAAGGCGGCCGAGTGGCGCCTTGTTAACGAGGCGGTTCCGCTCGCTCAGCTTCGCGCTCGTGTCCGCGAAGTGGCGGACGTATTGCTGCAAAAAAATCCCGTGGCACTCAAGGCGGCCAAGGACGCAATCCGACGCGTGCGCGAAATGACCTACGACAACGCAGAAGACTATCTCATACGGGCTCAGGAAGCCGCCAACAGCTTTGACAATAGTGGTCGCAAAGAAGGCATCAGACAGTTCATCGACGACAAGACTTACAAGCCCGGTCTGGCGCCTTACGAAAAGTCCAAACAACGCTAATCCGTTAGACACGAATACGCTATCTTAGGCTAAATCGGTGCCAGTAGCCTGCCGGGAAGCCAAGATCCCGGATCGGAGTTACGCGACGCGCTGCGCAATGAGGAGATCTTCCACAGCATCGAGGAAGCTTGTGTAGTCAATGCGCAACGGGCGCCACCGCTACAACACCGTTCGACCACACTCATCGCTTGGATACCGGCCACCGGCGCCAGAAGCAATCTGCTGGTCCGATGATCAGCCGGCCAGCAGGCCCTTGGCGCGCGCTCCGTCACTGAACCAACATTGCAACTGGAGCACTCGATGAGGGCGGTCAGACGGAAGGGTTCTCTCACTCGGCCCCTAACATCGAACAATGATGTGCAGTTTGTTCGCCCATTTTTCAAGCGCCTCGCGCTTTTCATCTCGATAGGCCCGTTGGTCATAGACTTTGTGCAGTCCCGGCTCGCTGTGAGCGATCACCAACTCCCCAACGCGTTCTTGGATCGGTAAGCTGGACAGATGCGAACGCGCCAATCTTTCGGTCGTTCTTTTTGTTTCGCGGAATTCAGCAATTGGCTTATTTAGCTGCGTCTTTGCCTTCGAGAATCCGCTAATCGGCCGCCACCGCATAGCGCTTGGCGATGGGTTCGGACTTAAGCGCTTGGACGCCTCGGTCAGTAACAACTTTGCGTGTGGCCATGGTGTAGCCCCGGTGTAACCCAGGGCGTATAAGTTCGCCCGAGCAGACGATGTTTCGCTCTGGGCTACGCTTGGGCTACAGATGGCCACGTTCAATGGGCGGACAGCTATGTTCACAGATATTCCAACGAACTTCGTAAAATCAATGAATTGAGCGGGAAACTCGCGGTCAGGGATTTAGGAATGATCAGCTATGATTTGGTATCGAGAGGGAAACATAATCCCTTGGTCGGCGGTTCAAATCCGTCCGCTGCGACCAGCCGTCTTCGATGAGGTCGCCCGTGCCGACGAAGACTTTGATCGCCCCGACAATCGACGATATCCGCGCCGCGGCGCGCGTCATCCTGGGCGCGGTTGAGCGCACGCCAACCCGTCATTCGGACACGCTGTCGCGCATCACCGGCGCCGACATCCATCTCAAATTCGAGAACCTGCAATACACCGCCTCGTTCAAGGAGCGCGGCGCACTCAACAAGCTGCTGTCGCTCACCGAAGAACAGAAGAAGCGTGGCGTCGCCGCTATGTCGGCCGGCAACCATGCGCAGGGCGTCGCCTATCATGGCGGCCGCCTCGGTATCCCCGTCACCATCGTGATGCCCGAAGGCACGCCCTTCACCAAGGTCAAGCACACCAAGGATTTCGGTGCGCGCGTTCTGGTCGAAGGCGCGACGCTCACCGAGTCCTTCGCCCGCGCGACGCAGATCGCCAAAGCAGAGGGCCTCGCCTTCGTTCATCCCTATGACGATCCGGCCGTGATCGCGGGCCAGGGCACGGTGGCGCTGGAAATGCTCGCCGACGCCGAAGAACCGCTCGACGTTCTGGTCGTTCCCATCGGCGGCGGTGGATTGATTTCGGGCATCGCGATTGCGGCCAAGGCGATCAATCCCGGTATCGAGATCGTCGGCGTCCAGACCCGCGCCTATCCCTCGATGTATGACGTGTTCAAGAACGCCAATCTGCCATCGGCCGGCCAGACGATCGCCGAGGGAATCGCGGTCAAGGAACCGGGCCTGCTCACGCGCGAAATCGTGCGCAGCCATGTGAAGGACATTCTGCTGGTCGACGACATGCAGATCGAGCAGGCGCTCGCCGCTCTTCTTGAGATCGAAAAGACGGTGGTCGAGGGCGCGGGGGCTGCGGCTTATGCTGCCGTCGTCGAGAACAAGGAATTGTTCGCCGGCCGCAAGGTCGGCATCGTACTCTCCGGCGGCAATATCGACATGCGGCTTCTGTCGAACGTCATCCTGCGCGAGCTGTCGCGCGAGGGCCGCATTCTCTCGCTCGAAGTGATGATCGAGGATCGCCCCGGACTTCTGGCGCGCATCGCAAGCCTGGTCGGCGAGGCGGGCGGCAACATCCTGGAAGTCAGCCACAACCGCATGATGACGGATACGCCGGTGAAATCGGCCTATCTCGGCATGGTGGTCGAGGCGCGCGACGCCAGCCACGCCGAAGAAATCCGCGCCTGCCTGCGCAATGCGGGCTTCACCCTGCGCACGCCCTGACGGCTATCCGGGTCCTGCCGCCTTCTTGCAGGAGTCATAAAGCTCCTTGATGTCGTAGCTCTTGCACTTAGGCAGCAGCGCACTGGCGCCGCCAAAATCGCCTTCGCCGGCCAGGATCTGGATGTGCTTGGGCAACAGCACGGGCGAATCCTCGAACCGCACCACCGCCTGATCCATCAGCTTCTGCGCGCCAATCCAGTCGTTGCGTGCAATGTGCAGGTCGATCAGCCGTGAATAGACTTCCCACGACGCCTCGGGTCCGTTTACGGCCCGCTGCAGCGCCGCTTCGGACAGCGGCTTCTGGTTGTTCTTGTCGTAGTACTCATAGGCGACGAACTGCGTGTAGGCGTGATCGGCGGTTGGCGGCGTGGACGAGCGCGTCACTTCGCTGCGCGCGCTGTCCGGCGAGCCCTGGCGCGGGTCGGCGATGTAGGCCGCCGCGTTCTCCGCCGCCGCATAGTGCGCGAGCAGCGCCGTCATCGCGATGCCGTCCTTGCTGCGGTTGCCTTCGGCCCAGGGCAGTGGTGTCGGCGCTGCCGGAAGTGTGTCGCGATACTGCTTGAACTCGTAACTGCTCAGCAGTTTCAACCGCTCCGGCGCGGGATGATGCGACACCGCCTCATCCGACATGTTGTCGACGGCCGTGTCGAAGGCGAAGATCGCAACGTCCGTCCAGTTGCCGGACATCGCGTTGCCGACTGCGCCCAGGATGCCGCCGAACGAGGTGCCGCCGCCCGAATGGCTGTTATCTTTCGACGCGTTGCGCGCTTCGCGTGCCGCTGCGGCTGCTTCGGCTTCCTGCTCGGCGAGCTTGTCCATTACCGCGAGCGCGGCTTCGGAATCGTAGCCGGCCCGGACCATCAGGTCGAAACCGAGCGCGTCGGCGGCGTCTTCCTGGTTCTGCGTCATCTGCGGCGCCAGCACGTTGGCGCTCAGCTTGGCGAAATGGCTCGCCACGTCGAGACCGCGCGCGATATTGCCGCCACCAAGGCCAGTGCTCGCCGCCACGTCGGCGATGCCCTGCACGGCCGCGCCGTTCACCACGGCGAAATACTGCGATTTCTTGTACCAGTCCTTCTCGTGATGGCGATAAATCGCGTGGCTTACTTCATGGCCGAGGACGAAGGCGAGCTCGTCTTCATTGTCGAGCTGTTCGAGCAAACCGATGGTGATGATGATCGTGCCGTCCGGCGTGCACAGCGCGCTGAACTCGGGCGCGGCCAGCACGCGCACCTGCGGCTGGAACGACGGCGGCAGGGGCAGTCCGCGTAAAAGCTTCGCCAGCACGCCATTGGCATAGGCCTGCATCACCGGCGACGGCACGAAGCCGTTGGCGCGCGCGCGCATGATGCCGAGCGCGAGCGGCCGCCCGCTGACCACATCGCTGTAGTCACCGGCCGGATGAAGAGAATCGATGGCGCGGCCGCTGCCGGGATAGCCGTTGGCCAGCGCCGGTGTCGCAATAAGACAGAGCGCGGCGGCACCGCGAAGGATCGTCGCTCTCATGGCGTGCCTGCTTTCTGCGGGCAGTCTTCGCCCAGCGCGCGCGTCGCGCCGACCTTGGTGTCGTTGCCGCCCATCGCAAGGTTGCGGCAGATCGCGGGCTTCTTTCCGGTGAGACGGTAATTGACCATGTGCGGCGGCACCCAGACCGGCGCGCCGTCGATGCTGACCTGCAGCATCATGTTGGGCGCACGCTGCGTCACGGCGAGGCACTTGGGGAATTTGTCTTCGTCCAGCGACTTGATGCGCTTGCCGTTCGGCGCGTCGTAGAGATCGACCTGCGGCGTGCGCGCCGACAGGACGGCATCGCCGGTTATGTTGCCGCAATCGTTCGAACTCGGCAAGGGCCGGCGCCGCGTACATCGTCACCGCGCCTGCGAAAAATGTGAGCAATAGCGTTCGTTTCATGATGTTGCCTCCGGAAAAGCGTCGTCGGGCCGTCCGCCCGCGACATGATGCAAATAACCCCAGAATGAATCCGGCACGCCGATCAGCAGCATGGCCGCAAGTTCGACGGAAATGAAGACGTCTTCGACCCAGTTGGCGACCGAAAGACCGGCCCATTTGGCCAGCAAAAGCCCGATTCCCAGGGCCAGAAAGAAGGCCAGCCAGTGCCAGAGCTTCTCCACGCCCTTGTCCATGAACCATTCGTACAGCGCGCCATGCTCCGCGCGCTCGGTTCTTTTCTGTCGCGCCCTGATGCGGCGCATGTGCATGAGAGACAGGATCAGGATGATCGGGATGATCGCCAGAATCTGCGCCGGATTGTTGGAGAAGGTGTAGCCCCACACCGTCATCACATTCTGCTGCGGCTTGCCCTCGAAGGTGATCAGATTGTCGAGCGCCATGGCGTGCACAAAGACATTGGGCTGCTGGCCGTTGACCGGCGAGAAGGATTTGTCCTGCGCCCCTTCGAGTGCTCCCCCATAGAAGATCACATGACCGGGGATCAGGTTGTTGAGGTCCTTGTCCTCGCCGCCGGCAAGAAGCGCTTCGACCGGAGTGTCGTTGTTGTACGGGCAGCGGCCGACGGCAGACTGCTTGTCGAAGAACGCGCGGTAGATGCGCAGAAAGAAGGACGCTTCGTCGTTGCACGGCAGTGCGCCGCTGTTGAACTTCACATTGAACGGCGCCGTCTTCGTGCCCCAGACAAGCTCCATCTTTCCGTTCAGCGGTTCGAGCGGATGCTTGGGGTAGAGGTCCTTGTAGACGCGCAGCGCAAGCGACAGGCATTCCCCTCCTGTCTGCCCGTTCGGACCGAAGCAGCGCCCGGTGGCCGGATACTGGCGCACGACGCCGTCATAGACTTCGATGCTGGGATCGAGGATCGGCACGCCTGTCCTGGCGATTTCTGGCCGCAGCGGCGCTTCGCCATAGGGAAGGTCGGTGCCACCCTCGAAATAGAGCGGCACGCCGGCTTTTCTGTAGCGCGCAATCTCGTCGACCAGTTCCGGCAGCGAGTCGTCGGGCCGGGAGTCGACGAACAGAAAGTCGACGATCACCGCCTTTGGTTTGTAGGCGAGAATGGCGTCGAGAGCCTGGGCATGGCCGCTGTAGTTCCACGGCCACGGCTTCTGCATATCGTGCAGGGTCGGTTCGTCGACGACGGCAACGGTCACCTGATCGCGACCGGTCGTCGGATAGAGATAGGGCCCCGTGATCAGAAGATTCGAAATGTCCTGCGTATAGCGCTGGGTGAGGTCGCTGAAGCCGAAAGGGTTGAGCATGATCTGCAGGACCGAAAAGCCGAGCAGGACGAGCACCACGAACCAGTACGGCACGCGCGCCTTCAACTTTTCCACATGCTCGCGGTTCGGACGCCGCGCGCGTTCCCATGTGCGCGCCGCGCGGCCAAGCGGAGAATTCACGGCTGGACTCGTCATGTGCGCGCACAAGTTCCCGGTTCGGCGGTTGAGGATACCACGTAACGGAACAGGTGAAAAAAGGCGTTACGACGTCAAAGCAGGCTGGCGGCGAATTCCGCCTATCGCGTGAACTTCTCGGAAAGGACGATGGACGAGACGGTGCGCGCCACACCGTTGGCCCGGCCGATGCGGTCGAGCAAGGCATCGATTCGCGCCGGCGTTTCGGTCTCCACTGTGGCGATGAGATCGAATGTCCCCGCAACCGCGGAAAGCGAGCGCACTTCGGGCATTTTTTTCAGTTCGATGGCGACGCGGTCCGCGCGTTTCGGATCGGTGGAGATCATCACGACGGCACGCAGCTTTCCCGCTTCGGCTTCGTCGGAGAGGCGCACCGTGTAACCCCTGATCGTACCTTCGCGCTCCAGCCGCGCGATGCGTTCCTGCACGGTCGAGCGCGCCAGGCCGAGCTTGCGCGCCAGCGACGCGGTGGGCTCGCGCGCATTGGCGCGAAGCAGGGCGACGAGTTTCGCATCGGTGTCACGCATGCGGCAGAACCGTTGATTCGCCGAAATACCCTGCGATTTGCCGGGTCTAATTGCAAGTTCCATCACATTGCCGCCTCCCGTCCGTCATCCGACAAAGCCATTGTTTCACCTGAATAATCTGCGGAAGGAACAGCTCATGAAAAACGTCCTGCTCGTCGGCGGCGGCAAGATCGGTGTCGCGATCACCGAGTTCCTTTCGGACTGCGGCGATTACAAGATCACGGTCGCGGATCGCGATGCCGCATCGCTTGCGCGGATGCCGGCCAAAAATGTTTCGCTGCGCCAGGTCGAAATCGGCGGCGCCGAAAATTTCGCGCGCGAAGTGAAGGGCCACGACATCGTGCTGTCGGCGACGCCCTACAATCTGACCGCGACGGTCGCCGATGCCGCCAAGCGCGCGGGCGCCCACTATCTCGATCTCACCGAAGACGTGGAATCCACGCGCGTCATCCGCAAGCTGGCGAAGGACGCGAACACGGCCTTCATTCCGCAATGCGGCCTCGCGCCGGGATTCATCTCCATCGCCGCCGCCGACCTGGCCAAGAAGTTCGACAAGCTGCGCGAAGTGCAGATGCGCGTCGGCGCGCTGCCGGTGTTCCCGACCAACGCGCTGAAATACAATCTCACCTGGTCGACAGACGGCCTGATCAACGAATACTGCAATCCGTGCGAGTCCATCCGCGACGGCCATCGCGGCGAAGTGCCGGCGCTCGAAGAGACTCGAGGAATTCGCGCTCGACGGTACGGAGTATGAAGCGTTCAACACCTCTGGCGGTCTGGGCACGCTGTGCGACACGCTGGAAGGCAAGGTGGAGAATCTCAACTACAAGACGGTGCGCTATCCCGGCCACCGCGACATCGTGAAGATGCTGGTGCGCGATCTGCGCCTCGGCATGCGCCGCGACATTCTGAAAGACGTGCTGGAGACCGCAATTCCGATCACCTATCAAGACGTGGTGCTGATCTTTGTGACGGTCTCGGGCTGGCGCGAAGGAAGGCTGACGCAGGAAAGCTATGCCAAGAAGATCTATGCCCAGACCGTCGGCGGCAGGCTGATGAGCGCGATCCAGGTGACCACCGCGGCCGGCATCTGCGCGATGTGCGACATGCTGGTGGACGGCAAGCTGCCGCAGAAGGGCTTTGTGCGCCAGGAAGAGGCCAAGCTGGCCGATTTCCTCGCCAACCGCTTCGGCCGCTATTACGACCAGGAACGCTAGGCGCGGATTTTCGCGATGATCGCGCTCAGCATATCGGAATAGTCGTCGGTCCAAACGGCGCGGGCGGCCAAGCGATCTGCCAGCCGGCGCCAAGCCCAGGCATGTGGGGTTAAAGCGGTGTTACGACGTAATGTTCGTGCAGTCAGAGCTTTGCAGCCTTGAATTGGGTTGCTCGCGGGTTTTCATTCCGGCCGCGTCCGCAGCTAAACTGGCGGCGATCATCGATTGCGGCAGGCATGACCGGGTACATTGCAAAACATTGGCGCGGCCAGTTTCCGCTTGTGCAATCCTTTTGGCTGAATGGCGGGCTGGCGCTGCTGCCTTTCGCGGTCTGGTTCGAGCTGGCCGGCGACTATCTTGTCGCCCATCCGCCGGCGAGTCCCTCGACGTTCATCCTCGTCTTTGTGCCGTCGTTCCTTGTGTTCGCGCTCATCGATGTGTGGGCCGGCGTCGGCATCTGGCGCAGCGCCGGCCGGCGTATCCTGTTCGGACGGCGTGGCTGGGCGTGGTTCGCGCGCGCC
This sequence comes from uncultured Alphaproteobacteria bacterium, assembly GCA_963743765.1. Lineage (GTDB taxonomy): Bacteria > Pseudomonadota > Alphaproteobacteria > Micropepsales > Micropepsaceae > Rhizomicrobium. The sequence continues at coordinate 1,127,750 of CAVUQQ010000004.1, read as the reverse complement.
GCGATCGCTTCGAATTTTGCAATACTGATGCTTGCGTGCGTCATGCTCATCAGCAAAACGCATGCGGTTGTTTCGCCTGCGCATGACACGGCGGCGGCCTATGAAGTGACGCTGCGCGGCACCACCGCAGTCCTGCAGGGACAGATCACCAAAGCGGCGGCGGACGAACTTGAGCTGCTGTTGAAGGACCAGACCGTCAAGCGACTGGCGATTGCCGGAAGCAGCGGCGGTGAGATCAGGCCCGCGCTGCGGCTGGCCAAGCTCATCCGTGCGCGCAGGCTTTTCGTCGTGGCGTTGGCGCAATGCGACGGCGTATGCACCTTGCTGCTGGCCGCCGGCGGCGCGCGCGCAGCCGTTCCGGAGACGATCATCGGTTTTACCGCAGGCACCGCCGACGCGCAGCAGGTCTATCGCGAGGCCGGCCTCGCCGGACCGCTTCTGGACAGTCTGCGCAGGCAGCAGGCGGGCGCGGTGTACGAGCCGACCTTGCGGGTCCTGATCGAAAACAGGTTTCTCACGGACATCTTCGTCGACGCGACGCGGCGCTATGTTCGCGCGCCCCTCTGGTGTGCGAAAAACCTTGTAGTCTGCGCTCGCACGGGCCGGCAGAATGGGGACGCGGACAAACGTGCAGGAGGCGATGGCGATGGCCCATGAAATTCTGTCGGCGCTTGGCGTGGCCGCATCGGATGGTCCGCACGCCGTCCGTTCGCCCATCGACGGCGCGGAGATCGGCCGCGTCGCCTATGACGACGCAAAGTCCGTCGACGCGAAGATCGCGCACGGCGCCGAAGCGTTCCGTGCCTGGCGCGATGTCCCGGCGCCGCGCCGCGGCGAGCTCGTGCGCCTGTTCGGCGAGGAGCTGCGCGCCAGCAAGGATCAGCTCGGCCGCCTCGTCACGCTGGAAGCCGGAAAGATTCTGCAGGAAGGTCTCGGTGAAGTGCAGGAGATGATCGACATCTGCGATTTCGCGGTCGGCCTCTCGCGCCAGCTTTATGGCCTTACCATCGCCTCCGAACGGCCCGGCCATCGCATGATGGAGACCTGGCATCCGGCAGGTCCGGTCGCGATCATCTCGGCGTTCAACTTTCCGGTTGCGGTCTGGGCGTGGAACGCTGCGCTCGCGCTCGTCTGCGGCGACAGCGTGCTCTGGAAACCGTCGGAGAAGACGCCGCTCACCGCGCTGGCGACACAGGCGCTGTTCGAACGCGCGGTGAAGCGCTTCGGCGACGCGCCTGCTGCATTTGTCTCAGATCGTGCTCGGTGCGCGTGAAGTGGGCGAAATGCTTGCGAAGGATGCGCGCATTCCGGTCGTCAGCGCCACCGGTTCGACGCGCATGGGCCGCGAGCTTGCGCCCGTCGTCGCGGCACGCTTCGGCAAATCCATTCTCGAACTTGGCGGCAACAATGCGATGATCGTGGCGCCGTCGGCCAAGCTTGATCTTGCCGTGCGCGCAATCCTGTTCGCCGCCGTGGGCACGGCTGGGCAGCGCTGCACGTCGCTGCGCCGCCTCTTCGTGCATGACAGCGTCTATGACAAGCTCGTGCCTGCGCTAAAGACGGCTTACGGCAAGCTTGCGATCGGCGATCCGCAGGCGAAGGGCACGCTCGTCGGCCCGCTCATCGACAAGGCGGCGTTCGACGGCATGGAACGCGCGCTCGCGTCGGCGAAGGTGGAGGGCGGCGGCGTCACGGGCGGCGGCCGCGCGCTCGTGGACAAATATCCGAACGCGTTCTACACGCATCCAGCCATCGTCGAGATGAAGGACCAGACGCAGACCGTCTGTCATGAGACTTTTGCGCCGATCCTCTATGTCCTGCGCTATTCGAATTTCGCCGACGCGCTGGCCAGGCACAACGCCGTGCCGCAGGGGCTATCCTCCTGCATCTTTACAATGGACATGCAGGAGGCGGAGCGTTTCATCGCGGCCTCCGGCTCGGACTGCGGTATCGCCAACGTGAACATCGGCCCCAGCGGCGCGGAAATCGGCGGCGCCTTCGGGGGCGAGAAGGAGACAGGCGGCGGGCGCGAAAGCGGCTCGGACGCGTGGAAGGCCTATATGCGCAGGCAGACCGCGACCATCAATTATTCCGACGCGCTGCCGCTGGCCCAGGGGATCGAGTTCGGCGTCTAGAAATTCGGATATGGGAGCACCATATCAGAGGCGTCCAGCTCGGGAGGCATTATGCTCCACTCATTCATGTTTTGGCCGTTCTTTTTCTGGGCGCCGTTCCACGGGCTTCTCACGCTCATCGTGATCGTCCTGATCTTCAGTCTGATCTTCGGCCGCCGGCACTATTATTACGGACCGCCGGGGACCTGGTCCCGCGGCACGAGCCGGTCGGATGCGCTGTCCATCCTGGAAGGCCGCTACGCGCGCGGCGAAATCCAGCGGGAAGAGTATCTGGAGAAGAAGAAAGACCTGGGCGGCTAGGGTGAATTAACTCTTTCTTCACCACGTTCTTTCGGTGCCCGCCCGGCTGGCCTAGCCTTGCTCAAAACAGAGCGGGGTGTGGACCATGCCGAAGAACGTGGCGCAGATTACCGGGATCGTCGTGACCGCGATCATCGTGATGGGCACGGACATGGATGTGTTCTACGCCATGCCGCTCGGCATCCTGGCAGGCGGGCTTGCGACGTTCTTCGTTGCGCTATCCGACGGTTACGAGAAGGCGCGCAAGATCTAGCCGTTGTCCGGCGGGATGGTGTTGAGCGCTTCTTCCAGTTCCTGGAAAGAGGGCTGCGCTTCGCTCGGCACGCTGCCGCGGCCGATTTCCACCGACACCTGCGCCGCATTGCCGTGCAGATGCGCGACCAGGATGTCGCGGATGACGTGGTAGAACTGCGCATCCTCGTCGACGATCGCCTTCAGCCGCGCGCCCATGGGGCCGACGATGCCATAGGCGAGGAACACGCCCAGGAAAGTTCCGACCAGCGCCGAACCGATCATGCCGCCGAGAACTTCCGGCGGCTCGCTGATCGCGCCCATGGTCTTGATGACGCCGAGCACCGCGGCGACGATGCCGAGCGCCGGCAGGCCGTCGGACATGGCCGTCAACGCATTGGCGCCGACCAAAGCCTCGTGATGATGCTTTTCGAGCTGCTTTTCCATCGCGGTTTCGACCTGGTGCGGGTCTTCCAGGCTCATAGTCATCATCCGCAGCGTGTCGCAGATGAAGTCGAGCGCGAAATGGTCCTTCACGATGCGCGGATAGCGCTTGATGATGGATGACTCTTCCGGCTTTTCGATATGCGCTTCCAGCGCGATGAGTCCTTTGGACTTCATCGTCTTGGTGAGAAGGAACAGCAGGCAAAGCAGGTCGCGATAGTCGCCCGGCTTCCATTTGGGACCGGAGATGACCTGGCCGAGAGAGCCGGCGATCTTCTTGAGCGAATACATCGATCCGCCGATGATCATCGCGGCGAGCGCGGCGCCGAAAATGGTGAGCATTTCATGCGGCAGGGCTTCGAAAACGACGCCCAGCGAACCGCCCGTCATCAGGTAGCCGCCGAACACGCATGCGAACAGAATTACGATGCCGCCGATTTGAAGCATGGCCCGTCCAGGTAAATCAGGCGTTCAGTATTAAGGACGCTGCTTAAGGAGCGGTGAATGGGATGGCTGTTTACCGCCGTTCCGGGCCAAACGCGCACAAATGTCCACAGCACAAAACGCTGCGGACGTTCATCATGGCGTTGCGGTTTCCTTAATCTCTCTGAGCTTGCGGTCGACCAGGGACGACAACTGGTCTGCCACCGCCGCGCCATAGCGGGCAGCATCGTCTTCGGTTCGCGCCGAGCGCACGATGGCGTCGAGGTGCAGCGTCGCCACGGAACGGTCCGGCTCCGAGCCGGACAGGGCGAGCGCGTCGAGATAGCGGCAAAGCCCGTTGGCGATGCGTCCCGTTGCGGCCAGTCCTGCCGTCCCCGCCATGCCACGAATTTCGTGCGCCAGTTCGAACATAAGCCTCCAGTTCCTGGTGCGCGCCGCCGCTTCGATCAGGTCGACATGTTCCAGCACCGCGCCGCGCAATTGGCTCTTCTTCAGCGCGATGATGCGATTGGCGCGGTCCATCGTCTCGCTGCTGCGCAGCATCCGCATCGCCTGGGCGCGCCGCGCGTTCGGCAACAGCGGCGGATAGTCCGTCGCGGGCGTGACGTGTTCGACTTGAATGTTCGGCCGGCGATTTATTCTTGCCTCATGCGGACGTCAGGCGATGGCCACGTCATTTTCGAAATCTTCGCGGCGGCGGAACGGACCGGCATAGTCTTCCGCGCGGTGGCGCCGACGGTCGGGCCCGAAATAGTCCACGCTTTTCACGAAGGGCCTCTGATGATCGACGATCTGGCCGATCCTCGAGAACAGGTTCTGCGCCGTGATCGGCTTGGCAAGGAATTCGGTCACGCCGGCATCGCGCGCCGCCTCGACGCGGTGCCGTTCGGTGTGTCCCGTCACCATGATGATCGGAATGTAGGGATTGGGGCTGGAAGTCGCGTTGCGCACCTGCAGCGTGAACTCGATGCCGTTGACGGGCTTCATCGACAGATCGGTCAGGATCATGTCCGGCTTGCGGTCGCGCAGGATGTCAAAGGCGTCGTCGCCGTTCGTCGCTTCATAGACCGTCGTGATGCCGAGCGCGCTCATCAGCGCACGCAGAAGCGCGCGCATATGCTGATTGTCCTCGACAACCAGAGCCTTCAGATACTCGAACGCCCCTCCGGACATCGCTCTAAGCCTCGTTCGCATGCCGTCGCCGACGGCCGTGGAGAGGTAAGCCGGGGACGGCACGCGGAACCGCGCGGAGTCCTCTACACCTGGCCTCTCGAAGCGACATGAGTTGTGACGGCAAACTGAGCTACGCTGTGTGAACCACGGCCGGAATGTAGGCAGTGGATGGTTAGTAAATTCTTACAATAGTTTCCCTAAGGGAATTTGATGCTGGAACGCGCGAAGTCCCTGGTTTCCCGCTTTGCTTTCAGCGGGATGATCGCGGTCAAGGCCGTACTTTCGCCAGTTGCCCTCGGCGCGCATGCGCTGATTGTCGATCCCACGGGCAAGGTGATGCTGGCGCGGCACAGCTATATGAAGGGCTGGTCGTTGCCGGGCGGCGGCGTGGCGCGGGGCGAGCCGCCGGTGACGGCACTGTTGCGCGAACTGGCGGAAGAAATCGGCGGCGTGCGCGCCGATGCGCCCGAGTTGATCGGCGTTTTCTCGCGCCGTGCCGGCTGGGCGACGAATGTCGTCATGCTCTATCGGCTGACGAATGCGGATGTCGTCTTCAAGCCCAATCTGGAAGTGCGTGAAATTGTTTTTGCCGATCCGTTCAATCCGCCGCCGGGAACGACGGCGGGAACAAGACGGCGCCTTGCGGAGTTCGCAAACAAGACGCCGCCCGCTCTCACCTGGTGACCCGTCCCGCGGAAGCTTCAGCGTAGGCGGATCATCCCGCCTTGGCCGGCGTCGGCTGCGGCGATGTGGCCGAACGGGAAACCGGGAAGAATTTCTCCTTCATCTGGCCGAATGCTTCGACCGCGATGCCTTCCGGCGTCCATCCGCCTTCCTTGTCGATGTTCATGATCGCGCGCGGCTGGCTGTAGAGCTCGATCGTGTCGCCGCGGGCGCCGAAGATCTGGCCGGTCACGTCCTTGGCGAGTTGCGAGACGAGTGCGACCGCGAGCTTGGCGGGCTGATCGGGACGGATCGTCGCCGCCATCTGCTCGCGTCTCTTTGCCTGTGCTTCATCACGGATCGGCACGGACTGCGTCATGCGGGTCCAGGCGACGGGCGCGATGATGTTGGAGCGCACATTCGTCTTGGCGCCTTCCATCGCGACCACGCGCGAAAGGCCCATGATGCCGAGTTTGGCCGCCGCATAGTTCGCCTGGCCGATGTTGCCGATCAGGCCGGACGTGGAGGTGAACAGCGCATAGGCGCCGTCCTGCTGTTCGCGGAAATGTTCGATTGTGGCGCGGCAGACATTGTAGGAGCCACGCAGATGAACCTCTATCACCTTGTCCCAGTCGAATTCGGTCATCTTGTGGAACATCGCATCGCGCAGGATGCCGGCCGGATTGATCACGCCGTGCAGGCCGCCGAATTCCTTCAGCGTCTGGTCGCGCAAGGCTTCCATCGCCTTCAGCGACGTCACGCTGTCGGAATTGGAAAACGCCTTGCCGCCTTTGCTGCGAATTTCGGCCGCCACTTGTTCCGCGGGGCTCGCCGAACCTTCATCGTCGCCCTTGAAGCCGCCGCCGAGGTCGTTGACCACGACCTTGGCGCCTTCTTTCGCTGCGATCAGCGCGGTGTCCTTGCCGATACCGTTGCCGCCGCCCGTGACCCAGACGACTTTGCCTTCCAGAATGCCCATCATTTCCTCCGTTGTTGTTGTTGATTTTGCTCCGCTGTCGTTACACCGGATCCCAGCCGAACGTGCCGGTGGTCGGCTGCAGATCGGTGAAGCTTGGCTTCATTGCGGCCATGCAGTGCTCGGCGATGGTCGTGGGCGTCCAGCCCTCGATCTTGCCCATGCCGCGCACCGGACGTGGCTGGCTCATCAAGAATATCTCATTGCCGCGTGCGGCGAAGATCTGTCCGTTGACGTCCTTGCAGGCCGAGGACGCCAGCGACACCGCGAGCTGTGCCACCTGGTCGGCCCGCATATAGTTCTTCATGCGGTCGACGCGCTTGGCCGAGGCTTCGTCCTTGACGGGGATCGTCGCGATCATGCGCGACCAGGCAAAGGGGGCGATGGTATTGGAGCGCACATTCTTTGCCTGACCTTCCATCGCGATGATGCGCGACAGGCCGACGACGCCCATCTTCACGGCAGCATAATTCGCCTGGCCGATATTGCCGATCAGGCCCGACGTCGAAGTGAAGAGGACATAGGAGCCTTCGTTCTGCTCGCGGAAATGGTTGATGGTGGCGCGCGTGACGTTATACGCGCCGTTCAGATGCACATCGACGACCATGTCCCAGTCCACATCGGTCATCTTGTGGAACATGGTGTCGCGCAGGATGCCCGCCGGATTGATCACCGCATGCAGACCTTTGAACGAGTCCATGGCCTGCTCGATCATGTGCGCGACGCCCTTGCGGTTGGTCACGCTGTCGGAATTCGATACCGCCTTGCCGCCGGCCGCGACGATCTCGCGCGCCACCATCTCCGCCGGTCCGGCCGAACCCTCGTCGCCGCCCGCAACCGCACCGCCCAGGTCGTTGACGACGACGCTCGCGCCTTCCTTTGCCGCCAGCAACGCGCATTCCTTGCCGATGCCGTTGGCGCCGCCCGTTACCAGAACAACCTTGCCTTCGAGCACGCCCATGTGTTTCCTCCGCGCAGATTTGTTTGACCTTGAGAATACCGAGCCAGCCTTGAGCGAAGCAAGCGAACCCGCCTGGACGATCCGCCCGGAGAGACCGGAAGACGCACCTTTGGTGGAGGCGCTGAACGAAACCGCCTTTGGTCCGGGCCGTTTTGCGAAATCGGCCTATCGCCTCCGGGAAGGTGTGTCGCAGGTGAAGGACCTTGGCTTTGTCGCCATCGAGGCGGGCAAGCTGCGCGGCTCGGTGCGTTTTTGGCCGATCGTGATCGGCAGCCACGCGGCCCTGATGCTCGGCCCGCTGGCGGTACAGTCCGACCAGCGCGGACGCGGCATCGGCGTCGCGCTGATGGAACGTGCCCTTGAGGAAGCGCGCATACAGGGTCACGAGGCTGTCATTCTCGTTGGCGACGAGCCTTATTATGCGCGTGTCGGATTTGCGAAGCTTCCGCCGGGCCGCATCCGTTTTCCGGGGCCTGTCGATCCGTCGCGCATTCTCGGACTTTCGCTGAAGTCTGGAACGCTGCTCAATCTTTCCGGCGAAGTCCGCCGCGCGCGTCTCGACGATCCGGTGTGCGCCGAGGGCGCGGGTTTGGCGTCGGGCTAGCGCCCTTCGACGCGCCAGGCGAGCAGAAGCGCTCCCAGCAGAAGCAACAGCGCCACCCACGCGGGCAGAAGCGGCTGCTGCTCCACGCTCGTCACGCGATAGGCGCCGTTGGCGCGCAGGCCCATCCAGCTGCTGCCCGCCGCATTGCCGCTGGCGCCGACGCGGCGCAAGTCGGGCACACCGTCTGCGAGCCAATGCACCGAACCGCCGCTCGCCTGCGCGATGGGAGCAAGGATGCGATCGGTAGCGCGCATGTCGGCGACTTCCTTGGGATTGAGCGGGCCTGCCGCGGCCACCGTCGTGAGCGTACCGTCGGTCAGGCGATAAAGTCCGAGTTCGTCGGCCTTGGCCGTCGCGCGCCAGATGCCGGGCTCGATCTTGCTCGGCGTCAGCATGATCTTCTTGCCGGATGGATAGGTCAGCGACACCGGCTTCGCGGTGTCGGCCATGGTGCGCCGCTCGACGGTGATCGTGCCGTCGGCGATGGTCGCGGAAAGCCGTTCTTCTTCCAACTCCGGTTCCTTCATCAGCCAGTGCGCGAGACGGCGAAGAAGTTCGGCCTGCGGTCCGCCGCCTTCGAAGCCGCGCGCCCAAAGCCAGGCATGATCGGAGAGAAGTTCGGCAACGCGGCCCTGCTTCACATTGTCGAGCACCAGGAGCGGCCGGTCGTTCGGCCCGCTCATCACCGTCTCGCCGGAAATCCTGGTCGCGCCGATAATGCGGAACCAGCGGCCCCAGCTCGGCGGCGACGTGGCCGTGTTCGCCCCCGGCAGATCGCGCGTCACCGGATGCGCCATGCCCTGTGCCGTCACCATCGGCTTGAAGCCCTGCGTGACGATCTCGCCCGTCGGCTGTGCCGGCAGCACGGAGGCGAGCGGCGTGCGCGAGATGCTCATGTCCTGCGCGAACTCCGGCCCCGACGCCACCAGCAACGCGCCGCCATTTTCCACATAGGCCGCCGAGATTCTCGTAGTAGAGCAGCGGCAGGATTCCGCGCTCGCTGTAGCGGTCGAAGATCACCAGGTCGAAAGAGCTGAGTTTTTCGGAAAACAGTTCGCGCGTCGGGAACGCGATCAATGACAGTTCGTCGATCGGCGTTGCGTCCTGTTTCGCCGGCGGGCGCAGAATCGTGAAATGGACGAGATCGACAGAGGGATCGGCCTTCAGAAGATTGCGCCAGACGCGCTCGCCGGCGTGCGGTTCGCCGGAGACAAGCAGCACGCGCAACCGGTCGCGCACGCCCGACATCGTGACCACGGCGCGGTTGTTCTGCAGCGTCAGTTCGGACGGGCCGGGCTTGGCCTCCACCTCGACGACATTCTCGCCGCCATGGCCGACCGGGATATCGATCGTGGCGTCCTTGCCAACCGGCACCACGCGCGTGCCGATGCTGTTGCCGTCGATGCGGACCTCGACATCCGCCGTGCCGCCCTCGGCGCTGCCGAAATCGTCGACCCGCACCACCATGCCCGCCGACTGTCCGACAATGGCGAAGCGCGCCGCGTTGACGATGGTGAGCTTGCGGTCGCGTTCGTCCCGGCGGCCGGCGATCAGCGCATGGACCGGCGCATGAATGGCGAGCTTGTCGGCCGGCGGCGCGTCATGCACCTCGCCGTCGGTGATCAGGATCGCGCCGGCGATGCGCTCCGGCGGCACATCAGCCAGGGCGCTGTTCAAACCGGCAAAAAGCTGCGTACCATTGTCCTCGCCCGTCGTCGTCGTCACCACCACGCTCTCGCGCACCTCGAGATTCTTTTCGCCCGCGAGCTGTTTGCGGATCGCGGCAAGCGCAGCGTCTTCCTCGGCGCGGCGGTTCTCGATCCCCATGCTCTGCGAGCGGTCGACGACAATCGCCGCGACATCGGGGAGCGGACTGCGCGTCTCATGCACGATCAGCGGATTGGCGAGCACGAAGACCAGTGCCGCGAACACCAGCGCACGCGCCCACGCGCCGCGCGCCCGCACCGCAAAGGCGAGGACCGTCAGGCCCGCGCCGATGCCGATCGCGCCCCACAGGAGGAGGAGCGGAATCTGCGGCGCGAAGTCGATGCTGGTGCTCATTTGCCGAGCCGCTCGAGTAACGCCGGCGCATGCACCTGATCGGCCTTGTAGTTGCCCGTAAAGGTGTACATGACGAGATTGACGCCGAAGCGATAGGCCATTTCGCGCTGGCGCTCGCCGCCCGGCACGACGTCGACGAGCGGCGCGCCATCGGGGCGAACCGCCCACGCCGCGGCCCAGTCATTGCCGCCGATGATCACCGGCGAGACACCGTCGCCGCCGCGCGCGGGCGCAGGTCCCGCATTCGGATCGGCGGGCGGCAACGCTTCCACCCAGACCTTGCCGCCATCCCAGCGGCCAGGAAAATCCTGAAGTATGTAGAATGCCTTGGTCAGCACGTGATCGGCCGGCACGGGTTCGAGCGGCGGAAGATCGAGCTTGGAAAGCAGGCGACGGAGTGTCTGCTGGCCGGGGGACGACGGTCCCTGCGTCGCACCCAGTGTCAGATCGCGCGTGTCGAACAGGATCGTGCCGCCGTTGCGCATGTAGTCGGAAATCTTCGACAGCGCCTCGGGCGACAGGTCCTTTTCGCGCGGATCGATCGGCCAGTAGAGCAGCGGAAAGAAGCTGAGATCGTCCTTCGCCACGTCGACGCCCATCGGATCCTGCGGCTCGTACGACGTGCGCTGGCGGAGTTGGCTGCCGAGTCCGGTGAGCCCCGCCTTGCTCATGTCGTCGACATCGGAAAGACCGGTGATGACATAGGCGAGGCGCGTGTCGGTCGCGGCCTTGAGATCGAACGCATCGTCGGCGCGCGCATCGCGGCTGTGCACCACCAGCATCAGCGCAAGCATTGCTGCCGAGCCGCGCGCAAACCGCAGGCGCGAGAGATAGCCGCGCATCCACAGCGAAATGATCGCGTCGAGGAACAGAAGCGCCATGGCGATGGCGAGCAGCAACGGCGCCAGCGCCACGACAGCGGTCTGCGCATATTCCAGGATCGGCCGGCCGAGATCGCCGATCGGCAGCAGCGCATCTTTCGCCGTAACAGCGTTCAGCGCGTCTTCCGTTCCCGCAACGCCATAAAGGCCCGGCGGATGCGTGCGCGAGGCGACTGTCTTGGAAATATCGGCGGCGCGGATCGGAAACACTTCGGCGGGCGGCTTGCGCGCATGGCCGAAGCCGTCGAGCGTCAGGACCGGCGGCAGCGTCGCGGCGCTCTTCATGTCCGTCGGACGCGTGCCGCTCGACAGCGCCATCAGCCGGCGCATCATGTCGACATAAAGTCCGGACAGCGGCAGCGACGACCAGCTCGGCCCCGCCGTGATGTGGAACAGCACGATCCAGCCTTTGCCCTGCGCCCGGGCAGTGACGAGCGGCGTTCCGTCGGCAAGCCGCGCCCAGCTGCGATCGGCAAGTTCGACCGACGGCTCGGCGAGAACCTGGCGCGTCACCGACACGTCGGGCGGAATGGTCAGGCCTGCGAACGGACTGGCTTCGGAGAACGGCGCCAGCCTTTGGGGTTCGGCCCAGGCGAGCGCGCCGCCAAGATAACGTCCGCCGACGCGCAGTTTCACCGGCACCAGATCGTCGGTGCCGCCCGTCATGCGCTCGCCCGCGAAACGGATCAGCAATCCGCCGCCGGCAACGAACTTGGTGATCTTGTTGTAGTCGCTGCCGGTGACCCTGCCGATATCGGCGAGGATGAGCACCGAAACATTGCGCGCCAGAAGATCGCTGACCGTGCCCTTGCGCACATCGGCATAGGGCGCCAGTGCCCGCTCCAGATAATAGAGATCGGAGAGCAGGGGTTGTTCGTTCTCGTTGCCGCCGGCCGAAACGATGCCGACGGCGCGATGCGCACCGCTGCCGCCCAGAAGCTGAACCGCGCCGGCGGAGTCCGTGTTCGCAACCGCAATGCGCGCGGTCTCGTTGCGCACTTCCAGTGGCAGAACGATATGCGCCGTCGCCCGGTTCATGCCGCCATCGAAGTGAAAGCGCGCACCGGCCAGCACTTCGTCATGGCTGCCCAGCGCCGCGACCTCGCCATTGCGTTCGCCGTCGGCATTGGCGCGCAGGATGGCGACGTCGAAACCGTGCGGATCGCTTGACGGCGGCAACAGAGCCAGCGGTCCCTTGCCGACGCCGTCGGCATAGACCTTCAGTGAACCTGCGGCGGCCAGCGTGTTGGCGGTTGCGCCGGCTGTTCCATCCTCGATCCCGTCGCTTAGCCAGAGGATTTCCGGCTTTCCAGCGAACTTCGCCTTCGTGATTGCGGCCGCGGCGCGCGCGCGGTCGGGCAGCCACGGCTCCGGCGTTAACGCCTGTGCAATTCGCGCCGCCTTGCCGGCATCCATCAAACTCACGTCCGGCACGTCGGCCGTTGGAACAATGGCGACCGCGCGGCCCTGGTTGTTCGCCGTGCGCAGGACATCGGCGATCGCCGCCTGCCGCGCATCCCAGTTGGCCGCCGCCGTCCAGCCATTGTCGATGAAGAGCACCATCGGCCCCGTGCCCGCGATTTGCGGCGCCTTGCCGATGAGCGGATCGGCGAGCGCCACGATCACGCAGGCCGCCGCAACCAGGCGCAGCAGCAACAGCCACCACGGCGTTTGCGCCGGCGTCTCTTCATCTCCCGACAAGCCAAGCAGCAGGCGCAGCGGCGGAAACACGACGCGGCGCGGCAGAGGCGGCGTGACGCGCAGCAGCCACCAGATCGCCGGCAACATGAGCAGCGCCGCCAGAATCCATGGTGTGCCGAAACTCAATCCCGACAACACATCCATGACGTTACGCGCCGCTCATGTCGGCATAGAGCGCGATCAGCGCGGTCTGCGGCGAACGGTCCGTGCGATGGGCAATGTAGGTCCAGCCCAGCCGCCGCGCCAGCGAGCCGACCGCTTCGGCATGCGCCTTGAACCGCGTGCGATAGGCGCTCGCGACCGTTTCGGCGCGGCCGACGGTTTCGCTCTGCTGGCCGCGCGCATCTTCAAACCGCGTGCGTCCGGTGAAGGGAAAATCCTCTTCAGCCGGATCGATGATGTGGACTAGCTGTCCGGCAACGGCCGAACGCGACAGGCGCCGCAGCGTGCTTTCGATTTCCGTCAGCGGCGAGAGAAAATCGCTGAGCCAGACGAATTGCGCATTCTTGGTGATGGCCGCGTCCGGCGGCAGGTTCGCGTCGCCGGCCGGCAGGTCGATCAGCGTGTGCCCGATGCGGCGCAGCGCGGCGCGCGAACTCGCCGGTGCGTGAGCGTCGCCGAACAAGCCAACACGTTCGCCACCGCGCACCAGCAAAGACGCGAGCGCCAGCGCGATCAGCTTGGCGCGCTCGGCCTTGGTGACTTGGCCCGACGCGAACTGCATGCCGGGCGAGGCGTCGCACCAGAACCAGACGGACTGCGCCGCTTCCCATTCGCGCTCGCGCACGAACAGATGCTGCGATTTCGCCGATTGCCGCCAGTCGATTGCGGTTGAGGAATCTTCAGGACGATAGCGGCGGAATTGCCAGAAGCTTTCGCCCATGCCGGCCTTGCGCCTGCCGTGCACGCCAAGGCTCACCGCGCTCGCCAGCCGCTCCGCATCGACAAGCAGCGGCGGCAGGCTGGCGCCAAGCGCCTCGGCTTCATATTGCAGATTGCCGTTTCGGCTCAAAGAAGACTCCGGCACAGCCGCTCGATGACGGAGGAAATCGTCATGCCTTCGGCGCGCGCCGGGAAGGTGAGCGCCATGCGATGGCGAAGAACCGGTTGCGCCAGCGCCACCACATCGTCGGTCGACGGTGCAAGCCGTCCCTCGATCAGCGCGCGGGCGCGCACGGCAAGCATGAAGGCCTGGCTGGCGCGCGGGCCGGGACCCCAGGCGATGGAATTGCGAATGTCGCTGAGCCCTTCTTCTCCCGGTCGCGCGCCGCGCACCAGCTTGAGAATGGAATCGACGACCGCCTCGCCGACCGGGATGTGGCGCACGATGTGCTGCGCCGCCATCAGGTCTTCGGGTCCGCACACCTTCTCGGGCCTGGTCTCCTCGCCGAACGTCGTGGAGAGCAGCATGCGGCGCTCGGCAGCCTTGTCGGGATAGTCGACGTCGATCTGCAGCAGGAAACGGTCGAGCTGTGCTTCGGGCAGGGGATAGGTGCCTTCCTGCTCCAGCGGATTCTGCGTCGCCAGAACATGAAATGGCCTGGGCAGATCGTAGCGCGTGCCCGCTACAGTCACGTGACGCTCCTGCATCGCCTGCAGCAATGCGCTTTGCGTGCGCGGGCTGGCGCGATTGATTTCGTCGGCCATCAGCAATTGGGTGAATACCGGGCCGTTGAGGAAGCGGAAGGCGCGCTTGCCGCTGTCTTCCTCCAGCACTTCGGAGCCGATGATGTCCGTCGGCATCAGGTCGGGCGTGAACTGGATGCGCTTCCAGTCGAGGCCGAGCACGATGCCCAGCGTCTCCACCAGCTTGGTCTTGGCGAGGCCCGGCACGCCGATGAGCAGGCCATGCCCGCCCGCCAGCAACGTCACCAGCGTCTGCTCGATCACCGCATCCTGGCCGAAGATGGCGTGTCCCACCGCCTCGCGCACCTTGCCGAGGGTGTCGGCGGCGCGTTCGACCTGGGCAGCGGCGCTGGTTCCGTCCGCTGTGAGCACTGTGTCTGGCATGAAATCGTCCGGATGCTTGGTTGCCGGTCCTTTGGGCGCACCTTATCCTTTAGGTGCGCCGGGACGCGTTTTATGTACCCCGGCAGTGCAGGCGCAACAAGGATAAGCCCCGCCCGCACGGTGACGTGAAGAACGGGCGCGCAACGGTAACGATGAACAGCGGCAGTTTCACCATCGGCCTGGCTAGCCTGCAGCGCGAGGCGTCGGCGGGGCGCGGCCTGCCGCCGGTCGAAAAGTGGCATCCGGCCCATTGTGGCGACATCGACATTCGCATTGCGCGCGACGGAACCTGGTTCCACCAGGGCTCGCCGATCGGCCGCAAGGAACTCGTCCGGCTGTTTTCCACCATCCTGCGCAAGGATCCGGACGGCTTTGTCCTCGTCACGCCGGCCGAGAAGATGCGGATCGTTGTCGAAGATGCGCCCTTCATCGCCGTGCTGGTGGATGTGGAAGGTAAGGGCCGCGAACAGATGCTGACCTTTACGACCAATGTCGGAGATCTTGCCGAGGCCGGCGCCGCCAATCCCATCCGCGTCGAGACCGATCCCGAAACAGGCGAACCTGCGCCCTATGTTCATGTGCGCAAGGGTCTGGAGGCGCGGATCGCCCGCGCGGCCTTTTACCAGCTCGCCGACCTGTCGGTTCCGGGCGAAGGCGAGCATGCCGGCTGGCTCGGCGTGTGGAGCGGCGGAGAGTTCTTCCGCCTCGGCCGTCCGGCATGAGTGACGAGTCGCCCGCCGCCATCGGCCATCGCATCGTCAGCGGCGGCGTCGAACTGCTCCGCAGCCGGCTGCTGCGCGATCCGCCGGACTTGCCGCTCACGCCCAAACGCAGCGATTACGATCTCAATCCACAAAGCCGGCCCGCCGAGAAGATCGACTTGAAACCCGCCGCCGTGCTGCTGCCGCTCGTCTTCCGGCACGAGCCGCAAGTGCTGCTGACCCAGCGCACGCATCACCTGACGCGCCATGCGGGGCAGGTCGCGTTTCCCGGTGGCCGCGCCGATCCGGGCGACATTTCGCTGGTCGAAACCGCCTTGCGCGAAACCCAGGAAGAAACCGGTATCGAACCCGCCTATGTCACCATCGCCGGGTTTCTCGATGCCCATGAAACCGGTACGGGCTACGCCATTCTTCCGGTGGTCGGTCTCCTCAGCGAAGGTTTCGCGCTTTCACCGCACGCCGCCGAGGTCGCCGAGATTTTCGAAGTGCCGCTGTCCTTCCTGCTCGATCCGGTCAACAAGAAGACACAGAGCCGGGAGTTTCAGGGCCATATGCGCACTTTCTATTCCTTCACCTATGAAGGCCACTATATCTGGGGCGCAACTGCGGCGATGCTGCTGAACTTCGGCGAACGGATCACCGCGCCATGACACGCATCATCCTCGAGCGCATGCTGCTCTTCGTGGTGCCTTTCGCGCTCTACGGCATCTACCTGCTTCTCATGCGGATGCGTCCGCCGCAGGCTTCCACGCAGAGCACGCCCTGGACGATGCTCTTCATCGCGGGCCTGTCGCTGTTCGCACTCAGCTTTGTGATCTGGGGCTTCACCGAGGGCGAGCCGACCACCGGACGCTATGTCGCCCCGCATGTGGTGAACGGAAAAATCGTTCCCGGCTATGTTCAGCCGGCGGAGAAGCCACGATGAAACTCGATCCCAAACGCGAGAGCTGGATGACGGCGCCGAAGACGCGCGCGGTGATGGCGGCGCTCGGGCCCGACGCGCGCTTCGTCGGCGGCGCGGTGCGCAATGCGCTTCTCAAGCGCGAGGTGTCGGACGTCGATATCGCAACGCCGCTGACGCCGGACGAGGTGACAAAGCGCCTGAAGGCCGCCGGTCTCGGCGCAGTACCGACCGGCATCGAGCACGGCACGGTGACCGCGATCTCCGACGGCACGCCGTTCGAGGTCACGACATTGCGCCGCGATGTCTCCACCGACGGACGCCGCGCCGTCGTCGCGTTCACCACCGACTGGAACGAAGATGCGCAGCGCCGCGACTTCACGATGAACGCACTCTACGCGACCGCTGACGGCGAAGTGATCGATCTGGTCGGCGGCGTCGCGGATCTGAAGGCGGGACGCGTTCGTTTCGTCGGGGATGCGACGACCCGCATCCGCGAGGACTATTTGCGCATCCTGCGGCTGTTCCGTTTTCATGCCTGGTACGGCAAGGGCGAGATCGACTCCGGCGCGTTGCATGCAGCGGCGGCAGAGAAAGCCGGCCTCGCACAGCTTTCCGGCGAACGCGTGCAGAAGGAGTTGCTGACGCTCCTGGAAGCCGACGATCCCGCGCCCGTGCTGCGCAGCATGGCCGCGTCTGGAATCCTGAGCGAATTGCTGCCCGGCGCGCTGTCGATTGCGCGGCTGGAAAAACTGGCGGCCATCGACACTGAAGCCTTCTTCAAGCCCGATCCTATATTGCGTCTTGCCGCGCTGCTACCGAGCGATCCCACTGTCGCGGCGGCCGTCGCAAAAAAGCTTCGCCTCTCCAACATCGACGCGCAACGGCTCGAAGACATAGCCGGCGCGAAGGAGAAGATCGTCTCCTATCTCTCCGTCAAGGAAGTGCGCAAGCTGCTCTACCGCATCGGCATCGGCCCCTTCAAAGACCGGGTGTTTCTCAAATGGGCCGAAGACCCGAAGGAATCCAACGCCGTGCAGTGGCGCATGCTGCTCGCCGTCGCCGATGCGTGGGAGCGGCCGGACTTCCCGCTCACGGGGCGCGAAGTGATGCTGGCCGGCGTGCCGGAAGGTCCGCTGATCGGGCGCATCCTCGCCGAAGTCGAGGAATGGTGGGTCGACGCCGATTTCATCGAGGACCAGTTCTCCCTTGCGGAACGCCTGAAGGCGGTCGTGCAGGCGACGGCGTATTAACTTGAATTACCTCCTTGTGGGGGAGGTCGGACTGCGAAGCAGTCCGGGTGGGGGACGGTCGTGCCGTTTGAAACTTTAGAAACACTTTCTCTGCCCGGCGACGCGCTGAAGCCGAATGACGATGCGTTCGCGCATGCGGACAATGCCGCCGTCGTGCTGGACGGCGCGACCAGCCTCGGCGATCCGCTGATGCCGGGCGAAAGCGATGCGGCCTGGATCGCGCATTTCGGCGCGCGCCGCCTTATGGCGCATATGCGCGACGGCGAGGCGCCACGGGCAGCGCTGCGCTATGCCCTGGCCGATGCGAAAAAGTCGTTCGAAGGATTGCGCCGTCATCCGCCGAAGGAAAAGTGGCAGACGCCCTATGCTTCCATGATGTTCGCGCATGATCTGCCGGACGGTTTCGGCGCGCTGTCCTTCGGCGATTGCGTCGCTCTTGTGAAGCGGCCGGGCGAGAAAATCGAAATCCTGGGCGAGGCGTTCGACAAGCGGGCCGCGGAGTCGCGCCACGTCGCGAAACTCGCGGCCGAAAAGGGACTTCCGCCGGCATCCGGCGCAAACCGGCCCGAATATCTGCCGTCGCTGCGCGCCGCGCGAAATCGCGTCAACAGCGGCCGGCATTGGTCGTTCAGTCCCGACGAGCGGGCAGCCGATCACGCGCAGGAGTGGCTCGTCACGGCGCCGCGCGGAACCATCGTGCTCCTGGCATCGGACGGATTTCTCGCGCTCGCCAGCGACTATGGCGCCTATGACGCGGACGGACTCGTTTCGGCGGCGCATGCCAAAGGCCTCGGCGCGCTCGGCGAAGAGTTGCGCGCCATCGAGGCGAACGATCCCGAGGGTCACAAATTCCCGCGCTTCAAGAAGAGCGACGATGCGACGGCGGTGTTGTTGAAGTTGGTTTGAGAATCGCACGGACCGGTCGGGCGCCGACGGCCCTCGCCCTTCGTCAAGCTCAGGGTGAGGGCCTTGGTTCGAACCTCATCCTGAGCTTGTCGAAGGATGGAAGGCGGGCTCGAAGATTTCGATATCTTCTCTGCCTTAGCCGGGCACCGCGTACCAGATCATGGACGAGCCGCGCCAGATCATGTTGAGCGCGACATAGAGCACGATGAAAAGGCCGGCATAGCTGATCCAGGCATGGCGGTTCAGGACCTTCGCGATCAGGTTCGCGGCCACACCCATCAAGCCGATCGACAGGACCAGTCCGATGGCGAGCACCACGACGTGGTTGCGTGCCGCGCCCGCGACGGCGAGCACATTGTCGAGCGACATGGACAGGTCCGCGGCCGCGATCTGCAGGATCGCGCGGCGCACCATCGCGCTGCTGGCTTCGATTGCGTAAGGGCCGCCGAGCTTGTCGGAGGCGCACTCCATCGCGTCGACGGCCTTCTTTTCTTCGGCGGCTTCGCGGATGTCGCGATAGAGTTTCCAGCACACCCACAAAAGCAGTATGCCGCCGGCGAACATCAGGCCGATGATGGCAAGCAGCTCGGCGGTGATCGTCGCCAGGATGACACGCAGGATGACGGCGGCAACAAGGCCCCAGAAGATCACCTTTCGGCGGACAATCTGCGGCACGCGCGCCGCCGCCATGCCGATCACCACGACATTGTCGCCCGCCAGAACGATGTCGATGAGTACGACCTGGATGAGTGCGAAGAACCCGCCGTGATTAAACGAAAAATCCAACCGCTTTACCTCTGTGAAACCGGCTCACGGCCAGCGTACTTCAGGCGGCATTGACACGAGGATCGCATCGATATTGTGCCCAGTCTTGAGTCCGAACAGGGTGCCGCGGTCCCACAAAAGGTTAAACTCCACATACCGGCCGCGACGCACAAGCTGGTGATCGCGGTCGGCTTCCGTCCAAGGCTGCCCCATCCGCCTCCTTACGATCTGGGGATAGATGTCGGCAAATGCCAGCCCCACTTCGCGGACGAAGGCAAAATCCTTCTCCCAATCACCCGTATTGTGGCGGTCAAAGAAGATTCCGCCCGCTCCGCGCGGCTCTTTACGATGGGGCAGGTAGAAATATTCATCGCACCATTTTTTGTAGCGGGCATAGGTGTCGCCGCCCAGAACGTCACAGGCTCGCTGCATTGCAGCATGAAAATCGCGTGCGTCTTCGGCGTTGGGATACATCGGCGTGAGATCGGCGCCGCCGCCGAACCAGCTCTGCGTCGTAACCATGTAGCGCGTGTTCATGTGGACGGCGGGGACGTGCGGATTCTGCATGTGCGCGATCACCGAGATGCTGGTCGCCCAGAAACGCGGATCCTCTTCGGCGCCTGTTACCGTCTTGGCGAAATCCGCAGAGAGCTTGCCGTCGACCGTCGAGACATTGACGCCGACCTTCTCGAACACGCGGCCCTTCATCACGCTCATGACGCCGCCGCCGGCTTCGCGGCCGTCCTCGTCGAGGCGTTTTGTCTGTGTACGGACGAATTTCCCCGGCGGCCGGTCCGAAAGCTGGCCGGTGTGCTCAAGCTCGATCTGCTCGAAGGTCGCGCACAGCCTGTCGCGCAGGGATTCAAAACAGTCGCGCGCCCGCTGCTTGCGATCCGTGTCTGTATCCGTGTCCGTCATTGCGGAAAGCTCCCCGTCTGGCGAAGCGCTTCGCCCAGTACCATGGCGCCTGCCTGCGCCACATTGATCGAACGCAAGCCCGATTTCATGGGAATGCGCAAGCGCGCGTCTGCGCGCGCATGCACAGAAGGCGGCACACCGGCGCTTTCGCGGCCGAGTAGAATTGTGTCGTCTGACGCGAATGCGAAGCCGGCGTAGGGCGCCGAAGCCTTCGACGTCAGCAGAACGATCCGGCCTTTTGCGCGCGCGGCCAGATACTTTTCCCACGACGCGTGGCGCACGCAGTCGGCCAGATCCAGATAGTCCATGCCCGACCGTTTCAGCTGCGCATCGCTGAACAGAAAGCCGCAAGGCTCGATGATATCCACCGCGACGCCGAGGCAGGCGCCGAGCCGCAGCAGTGCGCCCGCGTTCTGTGGAATATCGGGTTCGAACAGAGCGAGGCGCATCTTTACTCTTGATCTTTCTAATTAAAGTATGTACTTTTCATAGTACAGTTTGAAAAGGAGCTACCAGAATGTCGAAATATGACACTTTGGCAGGTTTTCTGAAGTCTCAACCGTCCGAGCGCGTGCCGATGACCTTTTCCGAGGTGGAGAATGTTCTTGGCTTCAAACTTCCCGCCTCGGCCAAAGATTATTCGGCGTGGTGGGCAAATGAGCATAGCACTCACGTTCAAGCGCGCGCTTGGATGAACGCCGGTTTTGAGTTGGAGTTTGTCGATCTCACGAGCCAGAAGCTCGTATTCAAGCGAGTTGGCGGCCGCAATTCGATGACCGGAATGGGCGAAGGGCGCCGCGCATTTGCTCAGGAAGACAGGAAGCTCGCGCGCCATCCGGCGCTCGGTGCGATGAAGGGCACCTTCACGATCGAGCCTGGCTACGATCTCGCCAGATCACCCTTAAGCGCCGAGGAGTTGGCCGAGATGGACGCCAATCTCGACAGGACAGCCGATCTCATTGATGCAGGAATGAACAAGAAGCCGTGATCAACGCCTTTTTACTCGATACGTGTGCGTGCCACTGGCTCGTCGACGACACGCTTTCAGACGTCGCAGCGGGAGCGCTTACGGACGCGTACAACGCCGGGCTGCCGGCATATATTTCGCCAATCACGGCTTTGGAGGTTGCAACACTCGCAAGAAAGGGGCGCTTCAGATCTCAGATGACGCCACGGCGATGGTTTGAGACATTGTTGAACTTGCCAGGAATCGCGCGGGCTGAAATGCCGGCCGAGTTGCTCATTGAATCCCAGTCGCTGCCTGGGAACATTCACCAAGATCCATATGATCGCATCATTGCGGCGACGGCGAGAGAGTATGGCTACACGGTGATGACACGGGACCGCGCCTTACTGGATTATGGCCAGGAAGGTTATCTCAGCGCTGTCGAATGCTGAACCGTTCGGTCGCAGCCCGGCACCAACCCCGTGAATCTTCGGCATTTTATGCGTCATCGTGCCGCAAGACCCTCCAAATTCATCTCTCTATTTTACCGCCAGCAAAGCGGCGCGCCGTGAGATTCCCGGGGCAGGCGTGCCCGCGTTTTCCTGCCGCCCGGAGCGCCCGAATTAAAAGGTGAACCCTTGGCCACCAGCACGACCGCCGAACCGACGCGGCGCGACTTTGTCTACATCGCAACCGGCTCAGTCGCAGCCGTTGGCACTGCCGTCGCCGCCTGGCCTTTCATCGACCAGATGAACCCCAGCTCGGCCGTTCTCGCCCTGGCCTCGATCGAAGTCGACCTGACACCGATCCAGGTCGGCCAGTCGGTGACGGTCAAGTTCCGCGGCCATCCGCTGTTCGTGCGCCGCCGCACGGCGAAGGAAATCGCCGCTGCCGCCGCCGTCGCGGTCGCCGATCTGCCCGATCAGCTCGCGCGCAACGAGAACCTGCCCGACGATGCGCCGGCAACCGACGCCAACCGCGAGGTCAAGCCGGAATGGCTGATCGTCTCGGGCGTCTGCACCCATCTCGGCTGCACGCCGATCGCCTTTGAAGGCGATTTTGGCGGCTGGCTCTGTCACTGCCATGGATCGATGTACGACACGGCGGGCCGCATCCGCAAAGGTCCGGCGCCGCAGAACCTTGCCATTCCCACCTATTCCTTCGTGTCCGACACACGCATCAAAGTCGGCTGAGGAGCGCCATCATGTCCGGTCAATCGACCTATGTACCGCAAACAGGGTTTACCCGCTGGCTCGACTCGCGTCTGCCGCTGGTCCGTTTCGCCCACGACACAATGATCACGTTTCCGACGCCCCGGAACCTGAACTTCTGGTACGCGTTCGGCGCCATCCTGACGTTCTTCCTCGGCGTGCAGATCGTCACCGGCATCGTCCTCGCCATGCATTACGTGCCGAACGCCAACATGGCGTTCGACAGCGTCGAAAACATCATGCGTGACGTGAACTATGGCTGGCTGCTGCGCTACCTCCACTCCAACGGCGCGTCGATGTTCTTCCTCGCCGTCTACGTCCACATGTTCCGCGGGCTCTATTACGGCTCGTACAAGGCGCCGCGCGAAATCCTCTGGATCCTCGGCGTCATCATTTATCTGCTGATGGTGATGACGGCGTTCATGGGCTATGTGCTGCCCTGGGGCCAGATGTCGTTCTGGGCCGCCACCGTCATCACCAACCTGTTTTCCTCACTCGACCAGGTCAGCGGCAGCCTGAAAGTCGGCTCGCACATCGCGACCTGGCTGTGGGGCGATTTCGCGGTCGGCGATGCCACGCTCAACCGTTTCTTCTCGTTGCACTACCTCTTGCCCTTCGTGATTGCAGCCGTCGTCGGACTGCACATCTGGGCGCTGCACGTGCCGGGCAACAACAATCCACTCGGCATCGACGTGAAGGGACCGCAGGACAGCCTGCCGTTCCATCCCTACTACACGGCGAAGGACGCGTTCTATATCGGCCTTTTCACCATCCTGTTTGCCGTTCTGGTGTTCTACGCGCCGGAATTTGTCGGCAATCCGGACAACAACATCCCGGCCAATCCGCTGGTGACGCCGGCCGACATCGTGCCGGAATGGTACCTGCTGCCCTTCTACGCGATGCTGCGCTCCATTCCGCAGAAGCTGATCGGCGTGATCGTGCTCGGCGGCGCCATCCTGACGCTGGCGTTCATTCCCTGGCTCGACACCAGCCGCGTACGCTCGAACCGCTTCCGGCCGTTGATGAAGCAGTTCTTCTGGGTCTTCGTGGTCGACTGCATCCTGCTCGGCTATCTCGGCGCGCAGAGTGTGGACGCCGTCTGGAACCTCGGCGGCATCACCGTGCCGCTGGTCTGGCTCGCACGTCTGGGCACGGCCTATTACTATGGCTTCTTCTGGGTGGTCATGCCGGTGATCGGCCTGATCGAAACGCCCAAGCCGCTTCCTGACAGCATCGCAAAATCCGTGCTCGGCGCGGCCCCAGCCGAATGAGGACTTCCATGCGCTTCGCACTCCCCCTCGGACTCGTCCTTGGCCTTGCCCTGTCTGCCCCGGCTGTTGCCGCGACGGGCGATCAGGCGCCGCTCAAGAGCATGGCCTGGTCGTTTGAAGGTCCGTTCGGCACCTTCGACCGCGCCGACCTGCAGCATGGCTTTCAGGTCTACAAGGAAGTCTGCTCGGCCTGTCACAGCCTGAACCGCGTCGCCTTCCACACGCTGTCGGAAGAAGGCGGTCCCAGCTTCACGGCCGCGCAGATGAAGGCCATCGCCGCCGGCTACAAGATTGCCGCCGGTCCCAACGACAAGGGCGACACGGTCGACGACAAGGGCAATCCTCTGATGCGCCCTGGTACGCCGGCCGATTACTTCCCGCCGCCCTTCGCGAACGACGAAGCCGCACGCGCGGCCAATGGCGGCGCGCTGCCTCCCGATCTGTCGATCATCGTCAAGGCACGCGTCGGCGGACCCAACTATGTCTACTCGCTGATCACCGGCTTCGGCGAGAAGCCGCCGGCCGGCTTCAAGGTGACGGACGGCAAGTACTACAACCCGTATTTCCTGGGCTGGAACATCTCCATGCCGCAGCCCTTGACCGACGGTCAGGTGACGTTCGCGGACGGCGCGCCGGCTAAGATCGCGGACGAGGCCAAGGCCGTCGTCACGTTCCTGGCCTGGACGTCGGAACCGCATCTCGAAGACCGTCACCGCATCGGTTTCGGCGTGATGATCTTCCTCATCGTGCTCTCGGGGCTGCTCTATCTCTCCTACCGCCGGGTGTGGAGAGACGCGCACTGATTGCGCTCACATCCGGCGCGGCCGGTTGGTTCGCCCGCTAGAGGGCGGGCCGGCCGGGCCTGCGCCGGCGCGAAACCGTCATTCCTTGACGAAATAGGCGCCGGGCGCCGTATAGAGCGATGGCTTGTGCAGCCTCGGCATCTTGCCGCCAAAATAATCCTGAACGGCCAGCGCCGGGCCGGGAAAATCCTTGGCTCCGTATTCGTCGATGAGCACAACGCCTCCGGGCGAAACCATCGGATAAAGCGCCTTGAGCGTGGCCAGCGTCGGCTTATAGAGATCGACATCGAGATTGAGGAGCGCGATGCGCAGGCCGGGATTTGCTTCCGCCCAGCGCGCAGCCGATTCATTCAGATCGCCGTCGACAATCTCGATCAGGGACGCGTGGGGAAGAAAGCGGTCGGCCTGGAACGCGTCGATGAAGAACTGCAGATCGTCCTTGGCTCCGGATGGATTCCAGCCGCCGATCACCTTGTTGCCTTGTTCGGCCGGCGCGCCGTCCTTTTCGTGAAACGACGTAAACCCCGCGAAATTGTCGAAGCCGACGACCCGCCGCATGCGGTCGCCGGGACAGTGCATGTCGATCAGCTTGGCCCAGGTCAAAAGACCCGCACCCTTGTACACGCCGATTTCGACGAAGTAGCCCGGCGTCTTCATTGCTTCCTTGAACAACTCGTACTTGACGAGGAACCGGCTCAAATCCATGCGTCGGACGTAGATCGCAAAGTCCGCCAGCATCTCATCGATGTATTCGGCCTGTGGCGCCAACCGCTCGCGCATGGCAGAACGCAATTGACGATCGTGATCGCTGAAATAGGCGCGATCTCCGGCAAGCTTCAGCGAAAGCATCTGGTTCTCTCAAAAACGGACAGCCCGTCGCGGGACCGAATCGATTTCAAACGCTACTGTATCCATCCGGCTCCGGCATTAATTTTGAATTGTCCTGCCGTATGCGCATGCTAAAACGACTTCAAGCAAGGATGAACGATGGCAAAGACCATTCTCGGCGTCATCGGCGGCAGCGGCGTCTATGATATTCCCGGACTCGAAAATCCACGCTGGAAGCGGGTCAAGTCGCCGTGGGGCGAGCCGTCCGATGCGTTGCTGTTCGGCGTTTACAATGGCACGGATCTCGTCTTCCTGCCGCGCCACGGCCGTGGCCACGCCCAGACGCCGAGCTCGATCAACTACCGCGCCAACATCGATGTCCTGAAGCGCGTCGGCGTGACGGACGTGATTTCGGTGTCCGCCTGCGGCTCGCTGAAGGAAGAACTGCCGCCCGGCAAGTTCGTCATCGCCGACCAGTTCATCGATCGCACCTTTGCGCGCGAGAAAAGCTTCTTCGGCCCCGGCTTCGTCGCCCACGTCTCGATGGCGCACCCGGTCGATTCACGGATCGCCGACGCGCTGCAGCGTGCCTGCGCCGAGGAGAACATCGAATACGCCAAAAGCGGCACCTATATCTGCATGGAGGGACCGCAATTCTCCTCGCTGGCCGAAAGCAATCTCTATCGCTCCTGGGGTTGCAGCGTGATCGGGATGACGGCGATGCCGGAAGCCAAGCTCGCACGCGAGGCTGAGTTGCCTTACGCGATCGTGGCGATGGTGACGGATTATGACTGCTGGCATCCCGACCATGATCACGTCACGGTCGATGCGGTGGTCAAGGTCATGCACGCCAATGCCGAGAATGCGAGGCGGCTGATCATGAACGTCTCGGGCAAGCTTGGACCGTATCACACAGCTTCGCCGCACATCGAACACGTGCTCGACTCCGCCATCATCACCGCGCCCGAAAAGCGCGATCCGAAGCTGATGAAGAAGCTCGACGCCGTTGCGGGCCGTGTCTTGCCGAAAAAGGCCGCACGCAAGACGAAATCGAAACCCAAAAAACTGCGTCATAGGCGGGCTTGACCCGCCCACCCACCGGCCGCGTGATCGATGACTCGATCTGAAAGCGTTCTCAAACTATATGGGTGGCCGGGTCGCGCTTCGCTGCCCGGCCATGACGAGGTATAAGGAATGGACTTCAAATCGGTCATCCGCACGATCCCGGACTATCCCAAGAAGGGGATCATGTTCCGCGATGTCACGACCCTGTTCGGCAATCCGCGCGCCTTCCGCCGCGCGGTGGACGAGCTGGTGCAGCCTTACGCCGGCATGCGCATCGACAAGGTGGCGGGCATCGAGGCGCGCGGCTTCATCCTCGGCGGTGCCGTGGCGCACCAGCTCTCCACCGGCTTCGTGCCGGTGCGCAAGAAGGGCAAGCTGCCCTTCGACGTGTTCGGCGAGGATTACGCGCTGGAATACGGCTCCGACCGGATCGAGATTCACACCGACGCCGTGAAAAAGGGCGACAACATCATCGTCGTCGACGATCTCATCGCCACGGGCGGCACCTGCCTTCGCCGCGATCAAGCTGCTCGAGCGCGCCGGCGCGAATGTCGTCGGCTGCTCGTTCGCTATCGATCTTCCCGATCTTGGCGGCGCCGAAAAAATCCGCAAGCTCGGCAAGCAGGTGACGACGCTTGTGGCGTACGAGGGGCATTGAATCGCCTGTCATCCCCTTCCCCTCGCATCGCTGGTGCGACGCTCGGCCGGGAATGACAATATGTGCTAGGAACTGCCGCCATGAAACTCTACTCCAATCCAGCCTCGCCCTTTGCGCGCAAGTGCCGCGTCATTGCACATGAACTTGGGTTGAAGCTGGAAGAGGTCAACGTCAATCCGCGCGACGACGAAAGTTTTCGCGACATCAATCCGCTGAAAAAGATTCCGGCGCTCGTGCTCGACGACGGCTCGGCGCTGTTCGATTCGCCGGTGATCTGCGAATATCTGAACGAGTTCGGTGGCGGCAAATTTTTTCCGGGCATGACGATCTGGCGCCAGGTTTCCGGCCGCTGGAAGGCGCTTGGCCTGCAGGCGCTGGGCGACGGCATCATGGATGCGGCCGTGGCGTGCCGCTACGAAAGCACGCAGCCGGAGGAGCGCCGCAACCCGGATCACATCGCGCGCTACATGGCTACGATCAAGGGCGGCCTCGACGCGCTGGAGCGCGTGACGTTCAGCGAAACGCCGACCATCGGCGAGATCACGGTCGGTTGCGCACTCGGCTATCTCGACTTTCGCTACGCCGATCTGGGCTGGCGTGATTCCCATCCGCGCCTTGCCGAATGGTTCACGAAATTCTCGCAACATCCGTCGATGCTGGCGACGGCGCCGTGAAAATCGCCGGCACGCACTACCGCTCGGTCTGGCCGATCGGCGAGGATGCGTTCGGCATCATCGACCAGACGAGGCTGCCGCACGAATTCGTCACGCTGACGCTGCGTTCGGAGCATGATGCGGCGCATGCGATCCGCGCGATGCAGACGCGCGGCGCACCGTTGATCGGCGCGGTGGCGGCTTATGGCCTTGCGCTCGCGCTCCGCGACGATCCGTCGGACGAGAACCTCACATACACGCACGACATGCTGGCCGAGACGCGGCCCACCGCGATCAACCTGCGCTGGGCGCTGAAGCGCGTGGCCGGCGTGGTGCGCAATCGGCCGCGAGACAATCGCGCCGCGCTCGCCTGGAAGGAAGCCGCCGCCATCGCGGATGAGGATGCGGCGATGTGCGAAAGCATCGGCCGCCACGGCCTCGCCATCATCCGCGAGCTCGCGGCACAGAAGAAGCGCAAGCTCAACATCCTCACCCATTGCAACGCCGGCTGGCTCGCGACCGTCGACTGGGGCACGGCGCTGGCGCCGATCTACATGGCGCACGACGAAGGCATTCCGCTGCATGTCTGGGTCGACGAGACGCGGCCGCGCAACCAGGGCGCTGCGCTCACCGCCTTCGAGCTCGGCGGGCATGGCGTCGCCCACACCATCGTCGCGGACAATGCCGGCGGCCACTACATGCAGGCGGGCGAGGTCGACATGTGCATCGTCGGCACCGACCGCGTCACCGCGAACGGCGACGTCGCCAACAAGATCGGCACCTATCTGAAGGCGCTCGCGGCCAGGGACAATGGCGTGCCGTTCTATGTCGCGCTGCCGAGCTCGACCATCGACTGGTCGCTGAAATCGGGCCGCGACATCCCGATCGAGGAACGCTCCGCCGACGAGGTCCTGAAAATGACCGGCCGCACCCCAAACGGAACACTCGCGACGATCGAGATCGCGGCGCCGGGCAGTCCTGCCGCCAACCCCGGTTTCGACGTCACGCCCGCGCGCCTCGTCACCGGTTTCATCACCGAACGGGGTACTTGCGCGGCGACGGAAGAAGGGTTGCGCAGCCTGTTTCCTGCACAAAACAATTGATTTTACCGTCATCGCCCGGCTAGTCCGGGTGATCCATAAGGACCGGCGACAGGCGTGCTCCGCCGCAAGGGTCAATATGGGCCGGCCGCCCGAAGCGGGCGATGACGATGAAAGAAAGCGAAGATAGAGATGAAATCCCGCTGGTCCGATTCCGATGCCGAAGCGTTCGTCGTACGCTATGCCGCGCAGGGCGTGAACCGCGATCTCGCGCTGCGCACCTACACGACGCGGCTGCTCGGTTCCGATCCGAAACTCGTGCTGCATGGCGGAGGCAATACGTCCGTGAAGACAAAGGCGCGCGATCTGCTCGGCGACGAGGTCGAGGTGATCTGCGTGAAGGGCTCGGGCTGGGACATGGGCAATATCGAGCCCGCAGGTCTTCCCGCCGTGCGCCTTGCCGAGCTGCGCCGCCTGCGCGCGCTACCGAAACTCTCCGACGAGGACATGGTCAATTTCCAGCGCGTTAATCTGCTGGACTCGTCCGCGCCCAATCCGTCTGTCGAAACTCTGTTGCACGCCTTCCTGCCGCACAAATTCATCGACCACACCCATTCGACCGCCGTGCTGGCGCTGACCGATCAGCCGGACGGCGAGGCGGTGGTGCGCGCGGTATACGGCGACCGCGTCGCCTATGTGCCCTACACGATTCCCGGCTTCGCGCTGGCCAAGTCCGTCGCGGATGTGTTCGACAGGAACCCGAAGGTCGAGGGCCTCGTGCTTCTGCAGCACGGCATCTTCACCGTCGGCGACGATGCCAGGCAGGCCTATGAGCGCATGATCGAATTCGTGACCATGGCCGAAGAGCGGTTGTCGAAAAATCGAAAATCCCTCGCGCCGGTCGAGCTGCCGAAGAATATCGCGCGGCTTTCCGACATCGCGCCGATCCTGCGCGGCGCGGTGGCGATCGAACGCAACGAGATGGCGGGCACGGTGAAGAGGCAGATCCTGTGCTTCCGGACCAGTCCGGCAATTCTGGCTTACGTGAACGGCGCCGATCTTGCGCGCTACAGCCAGCAGGGCGTGGTGACGCCGGACCACACGATCCGCACCAAGAACTGGCCGCTGATCGTGCCCGCGCCGGATGCGCACAAGCTCGATGACTGGAAAAAGGACGTTACCGCTGCGGTCGAGGCATTTGTGGCGCGCTATCACGATTATTTCGCGCGCAACAACAAACGCGCCGAACCGAAGAAGACCGAGCTCGATCCGCTGCCGCGCGTGATCCTGGTTCCGGGTGTCGGCCTGTTCGGCATTGGCGCGTCGGCGAAGGACGCGGCGATTGCCGCCGACATCGCCGAGAACACGATGGAGACGATCGCCGACGCGGAAGCGATCGGGCAGTATCGCTGCATCGGTGAAGCCGACATGTTCGACGTCGAATATTGGTCGCTGGAGCAGGCCAAGCTCGGCAAGGCGGCGGAAAAGGTTCTGGCGCGCCAGGTCTGCGTCGTCACAGGCGGAGGTTCGGGCATCGGCGCCGCTACCGCTCGCGCCATGGCGGCGGAAGGCGCGGAGATCGCCATCCTCGACCGCGACCACGACATGGCGGTCAAGGCGGCGAAGGCCATTCACAAGCAGGCGCTCGCCATCCAGTGCGACGTGACCGATCCGATGTCGGTGCGCGCGGCGTTCGACAAGGTGGTGGACGCGTTCGGCGGCGTCGACATCGTTGTCTCCAACGCCGGCGCGGCGTGGCAGGGCAATATCGGCAGCGTCGATGACGAGGTGCTGCGCAAATCGTTCGAGCTCAACTTCTTCGCGCATCAGAGCGTGGCGCAGAATGCCGTGCGCATCATGAAGGCGCAGGGAACCTTTGGTTGCCTGCTGTTCAACACCTCCAAGCAGGCGGTGAATCCGGGCAAGGATTTCGGCCCCTACGGCTTGCCCAAGGCGGCGACGCTTTTCCTCGTGCGCCAGTACGCGCTCGACCACGGCAAGGACGGCATCCGCGCCAACGCCGTGAACGCCGACCGCGTCCGCACCGGATTGCTGACGAACGAGATGGTCGCGGCCCGCTCCAAGGCGCGCGGCGTGTCGGAGCAGAGCTACATGTCGGGCAATCTTCTGGGCCGCGAAGTCTATGCGTCCGAAGTCGCCGAAGCCTTCGTCTACCTCGCCCACGCCGAGAAAACGACCGCCGGCATCATCACCGTCGACGGCGGAAATATCGAAGCGTCGCTGAGGTAACTCCGACTGTCATCCCCTTCCCTTCGCGTTGCTGACGCAACGCCCAGCCGGGAACGACAACCGAGCTTTACCCCCCGTTCGCGCGGAACAACTCCAGCGTGCGCTGCTTGCCGAGCTTGGCGCTGGCTTCGTCATAGTCGGTGCGGCGGTCCGAATTGAATCCGTGACCGGCCGGATAGACATAGACCTTCACGTCGGGATGGGCGTCCTTCACCTTGTTGACGACTTCCATCGGAATGCCGTGATCCTTCTCGCCGAAATGCAGGATGGTCGGGCATTTCGGATTGAGATCGATCATCTGGCCGATATTGCCGCCGTAATAGCCTGACGCGGCGCTGAGTCCGGTGCAGCGTCCGGCTGCAGCCCAGGTCACCGAACCGCCATAGCAATAGCCGGTGATGAACACGTGCCCGCGCTTTTTCAGATCGTCGATGCAGACCTGCGTGTCGGCGACGGAAAGGTCGAACGGGTGTTCGGCGCGCGCGATCTTGATCGCTTTCTGGATGTCTTCCGGCGAATAGGTCGCCTGGAAGTTCGGCTCTTCGCGGTCGTAGATCGCCGGCGCGAGGACTTCGTAGCCGTCTGCGGCATAGCCGTCGCACAGTTCCATGATGTGCTCGGTCACGCCGAAAATTTCCTGGATGAGGACCAGCCCGCCGCGCCGCGTTCCCGTCTGGCTTGCCACGCGATAGACGCCGATCTCGGCGCCGTCGCTCATCTTCATCTTTTCCATCTTGCCCTTGAGAGCCATGTCGTCCTCCGCGTAGTTTGCCGATGCCGTTTATACCAAATGTGTCATCCCCGGCGAGCCTTGGCGATAGCCAAGGCGAGGGAAGGGGACCCAGGATTCCACGAAGCACGTTTGCTTGGAGTCCTGGGTCCCCTTCCCCTCGCGATCTTCGATCGCTCGGCCGGGGATGACAACTTTTGCTACGCGTTGAACCGGAAATGCATCACGTCGCCGTCCTGGACGACATAGTCCTTGCCTTCCAGGCGGAACTTGCCGGCGTCGCGCGCGCCGGCTTCGCCGTTGCCTGCCACATAATCGTCATAGGCGATGGTCTCGGCGCGGATGAAGCCATGCTCGAAATCGGTGTGGATCACGCCTGCGGCCTGCGGCGCGCGCGAGCCCTTGGTCACGGTCCAGGCGCGCGCTTCCTTCGGGCCGACGGTGAAGAAGGTCAAAAGGCCGAGCAACTGATAGCCCGCGCGGATGAGTTTGTTCAGGCCCGGCTCCTCGAGATCGAGGCTTGAGAGGTATTCGGCGCGTTCCGCGTTCGGAAGCTGCGCGACTTCCTCTTCGATGCGGGCCGAGATGGTGACCGATCCCGCGCCCTGTTTCTTCGCCATCTCCTCGACGGCTTTTGAAAACTTGTTTCCCGTCGCGGCCGAACCTTCGTCGACATTGCAGACATAGAGAACGGGCTTGGAGGTCATCAGGCCGAGTTGGGAGTAGGGGCCGCGCTCCTCGTGCGAAAGTTCGGCATCGCGCGCGGGCTTGCCTTCGCGCAGCAGGACGACCGCCTTCATCATCAGCGCGAGAAGTTCCTTGGCTTCCTTCTCGCCCGAATTGGCTTTCTTCTCGAGTGGCTTGATGCGCTTTTCGAGACTGTCGAGATCGGCCAGCATCAGCTCGGTCTCGACGGTTTCGGCGTCGCTGACCGGATCGATCGTGCCTTCGACATGGGTGATGTCGTCGTCCTCGAAGCAGCGCAGCACATGCGCGATGGCGTCGACTTCGCGGATATTGGCAAGGAACTGGTTGCCCAGCCCTTCGCCCTTCGAGGCGCCGCGCACCAGGCCGGCGATGTCCACGAAGGTGATGCGGGTAGGAATGAGTCTCGGCAGATTTGGCGATCGCGGCCAGCTTGTCGAGTCGCGGATCGGGCACCGCCACGTCGCCGACATTCGGCTCGATGGTGCAGAAGGGATAGTTCGCCGCCTGCGCCGCCGCCGTCTGCGTCAGCGCGTTGAAGAGCGTGGACTTGCCGACATTGGGCAGTCCGACGATGCCGCATTTGAATCCCATCAATCTTCTCTTTTCATACCGACAGTTGTTCGCGCGCAGGCGCCGAGCCGCGGAGAATTATGGTGCCTCCGCGTTCTCCGCGGCTCCGCGTGAGAATCTTCATTCCGGCTTCGCCGGTTTTTCTTTTTTGACCGGCGGTTTCAGAATAAGCGTCACTTTGTTCATGAAACCCGAATCGTCGTCTTTCGCGAGAAGCGGCGCGGCCTCGGCGATGGCGGACAGCATCGGCACCAGCCAGTCTTCGTCGGCCTTGGAAAAATTGCCGAGCACGTGGCCGCTGACGCGGTGCTTCTCGCCGGGATGGCCGATGCCGATGCGCACGCGGCGATAGTCCGGGCCGATGGCCGCCGTGATCGAGCGCGCGCCGTTGTTTCCCGCATCGCCGCCGCCGGTCTTGACCTTCAGCTTGGCCGCTTCGAGCGCGATCTCGTCATGGATCACGACGACCGCCGACAGCGGCAACTTGAAGAAATGCACCGCTTCGCCGAGAGCGCGCCGCTTTCGTTCATGAAGGTGGAGGGCTTCAGCAGAAAGGTTTTGCGCCCCGCGAAATCGCCTTCGCTGATCTGACCGTGAAAGCGCGTGCGCCAGGGACCGAACTTGTAGCTCGCATGGATCGTGTCGAGCGCCATGAAGCCCGCATTGTGACGGTTGCGCGCATACTCGGCGCCGGGATTGCCGAGCCCGGCGATGAGGAGAGGCGTGTCCGACATGGGCTTCCGATCCACCCGTCACCCTGAGGCGCCCGCGACACGGGCCCTGAAGGGTTACTTCTTTTCCGGGGCCTTGGCGCCGGCAGCGGGCGCGGCCCCGGCGGCAGGCGCCGCACCGGCAACAGGTGCCGCACCTTCGGGGACTGCGCCTTCTTCGACGACTGGCGCGGCGGCAGCGGCAGCGGCTGCAGCAGCAGCGGCCTTCTGCTCTTCGATCACGCTGGTCGGCGCCACGATCGAGCAGACCGTAAAGTCGCGTCCGCGGATGATCGACTTCACGCCTTCCGGCAGGCTGATCGACGAGATGTGGATGGAGTCGTGAATGTCGAGGCCGGCCAGATCCACATCGATCGTGTCGGGGATGGCGTCGGCGGGGCAGAGCAGCTCGATCTCGTGCTGCACGATGTTGAGCACGCCGCCGCGCTTCAAGCCCGGCGACTCGCCTTGGTTCTTGAAGTGCACGGGAATGGCGATGCGAATCTTGGCGCCTTCGCCCAGGCGCATGAAGTCGACATGCACGGGACGGTCGCTGACCGGATCAATCTGCAGCGCACGCGGCAGAACGCGCGTCTTCTTGCCGTTCACCTCAAGCATGAACAAGGTCGTGAGGAAGGTGCCGGTGCCGACGTGACGCTCCAGCGTGCGATATTCGACCGAGACATTCTCGGGCGCCGTGTCGCCGCCATAGACGACGGCGGGCACATGGCCCTGCAGGCGGATCTGGAAAGCGGGGCCCTTGCCGGTGCCGGTGCGCGGCTCGGCGCGCAGTTCCTGTGTCTCACGCATCGAAAGAATTCCTTGGACTTTCCGGCCCTTGACGTTTTGCGAGGCTGGAAGGCGGCGCTTTTAGCGGAACCGCACCGACCATGCAACTACGTGGGTACCGGCTCGTCGCTTCGACAATAAGCTATTGAAATAGCTGAAAAATGCTGGAATGTGATATTCCCAGACTTAGTCTCATCTGAGCCCGCCATCCATCCTTCGACAGGCTCAGGATGAGTATACAAATTGGCCCTCACCCTGAGCTTGTCGAAGGGTGAGGGCCGGAGCACGTGCCACCATGCTGCGCACCCCGGCCCGGCTATTGTCCCAAGCGCTCGCCGCCGCGGGCAGCGGCGCGCTGTCCGCGGGCGTGCCGCTTTTTGACCTCGCCATCCCCAAGACCGGTTACTCCGTACAGCGGGACGTCGCCTATGCCGGCGATCCGCGTACGCGCCTCGACCTCTATGTGCCGGACGGTCTGACCGCGCCCGCGCCGGCGATCCTGTTCTTCTACGGCGGCAGTTGGCAGAGCGGCAGCAAAAACATCTATCGCGCCTTCGGCCAGGCGTTTGCGAGTGCAGGCATCATCGCCGCGGTCGCCGACTATCGCCTGTACCCGCAGGTGCGATATCCCGCCTTCATCGAGGACGGCGCGCAGGCGCTTCGCTTTGTGCGCGACAACATCCAACGACATGGCGGCGATCCCGCGCGTATCTTCATCAGCGGTCATTCGGCCGGCGCCTATATCGCCGCCATGCTGGCCTGCGACCCGAGTTATCTGGCGAGGGTTGAGGGCGATCCGGCCTGGATAAGCGGCGTCATCGGCATTGCCGGGCCTTACGATTTCCTGCCGCTCTACGATCCGGCGCTGATCGACATTTTCGGTGGCGACCGCACGATGGCAACTCAGCCGATAAAATATGCGCGCAACAAGACGCCGCCGATGCTGCTGGCGCACGGCACCGCCGACACCACGGTCGGCGCGGGAAATTCACGCCGCATGGCGCAACGCCTGCGCGAAGCGGGAAATTCCGTCGAGCTCATCGAGTACAAGGGCGCCGGCCATCTCGGCATCATCCTGTCGCTGGCGCATGGCTTTCGCGGCGGCACGAGTCTGCGCGAAGACATGCTGAGGTTCATTTCCGCGCGCTAGCGGTCTTGCGTGGTCTTGTCGTGGCGGCTTTTTTCGCTTTTGCAGGCGGCGGCCGGTTCTTCTCCCAGGCTTCCTCGATCAGCGCTTCCAGTTCGCGCTTGCCGATCTTGTCGATTTGCACGATGACGTTGGAACGTTTGCCCCACATGTACTTCACGAAGACCTTGGGATCGGCCTCGAACAGAAACCCTTTCCGTTCGTCATCCAGGTTCAGATAAAGCCCGTCGGGCCGCATGACCGCGAAGATGCGCTTGGCGGTGCGGTAAGCCGGCCGCGCGAAGTGATCGATCTCCGTCACGCCCTCAAGGGAAAGCGCGAGTTTACGGACATCGGCGGGCGTGGGCATCAGTCGAACAAGCTCGACACGCTCTCCTCGTGGTTGATGCGGCGCATGGCTTCGCCGATCAGGGGCGCGATGGAGATGCGGCGGATGTTGGGACAGCGGTTGAGTTCCTCGGTCGCGGCGATCGTGTCGGTCACCACCATCGACTTCAGCTTGGAGCCGGCGATGCGCGCCACCGCGCCGCCCGAGAGCACGCCATGCGTGGCATAGGCGCAGACATCCTTGGCGCCGTTCTTCAGAAGCGCCTCGGCCGCGTTGCAGATCGTGCCGCCGGAATCGACGATATCGTCGATCAGGATGCAGGAGCGGCCCTTCACATCGCCGATGATGTTCATCACTTCGGATTCGCCGGCGCGCTCGCGGCGCTTGTCGACGATGGCGAGATCGGCGCCGAGCCGCTTGGCCAGCGCGCGCGCACGCACCACGCCGCCGACGTCCGGCGAGACGACCATCAGGTGATCGCCGGTGCCGAGATAGTCCTGGATGTCGCGCACGATCACCGGCATGCCGTAGAGATTGTCCGTCGGGATATCGAAGAAGCCCTGTATCTGTCCGGCGTGCAGATCGACCGTCAGCACGCGGTTGGCGCCCGCCTCGGTGATCAAGTTGGCGACGAGCTTGGCCGAGATCGGCGTGCGCGGACCGACCTTGCGGTCCTGCCTTGCATAGCCGAAATAAGGGATGACCGCCGTGATGCGCCGCGCGCTGGCGCGCCTGAGCGCGTCGATCACGATCAACAGCTCCATCAGATTGTCGTTGGCCGGAAAGCTCGTGGACTGGATCACGAACATGTCCTCGCCGCGTACATTTTCCTGGATCTCGACGAACACTTCCATGTCGGCGAAGCGGCGGACGACCGCCTTGGTGAAGGGCAGTTTCAGGTACTGGCCGACGGCTTCTGCCAGCGCGCGGTTGGAATTGCCTGCGAGCAGCTTCATGCCCCGGGATCCGTTTTCATCGGCCATGGAAGCGCGCCCCGCACTGTGATGGTTTGGTGACGGGCTTGTAGCAAGTGACATCAAAGATGTCATCCCGGGCGCAACGCGACGCGGGACCCATTGCGAAGATGCCACGATGGGTCCCGGTTCTTAGGTGAGCACAATCGCCGAAATTTCGCGGCCATAGTCCTTTTCGCCACGATGGGTCGCGCGGCGGAAGCTGAAGAAATCGGCCTCGCGCGCATAGGTGCAGGCCGAAAGCCGCGACACCTTAACCACACCGGCGCGGCTCAGCCGGTGTGCGACAAAGGATTCCAGATCGAACTGGAAGTGATCCGCGCGGGCGCCGATGCCGAAGAATCGGGCATTTGCCGCATCGTCCGCCACGAATCGGGCGCAAAGCTCCGCGCCCACTTCATAGTTTGCCTGCGAGATGCAGGGTCCGATGGCGGCGGCGATCCTCTGGCGCCGGGCGCCAAGGGCTTCCATGGCCGAAATCGTCGATTCGACCACGCCGGAAATTGCACCCTTCCAGCCGGCATGCGCCGCACCGATCACGCCTGCATCGCAATCCGCGAACAGCACCGGCGCGCAATCGGCCGTGAGAATGCCCAGCGCGATGCCCGGCGTCTTCGTCACCATGGCGTCGGCCTCGGGACCGGCGTCCCAGGCCGCAGAGACGGTCACTGCGGCGGGACTGTGAATCTGATAGAGCGTGTTCAACGCCGTGGCCCCCATGGCCTCGCGCACGCGCCGGCGATTCTCCGCGACGTTTGCGGGATCGTCGCCGGATCCGGGCCCGCAGTTCAGCGACTCATAAATTCCGGCTGAAACGCCGCCCGAGCGGCCGAAGAAACCGTGCGCGATTCCGGGAACGTTGGAAAGATTTGTGCCGGTCAAAATCAGCATCGTTCTACTTTACCGTCATCGCCCGCGAATCCGGGCGAGCCAATTTCGCTCGGAGACATTAAAATGGGTTCCCCGGATCCTTTGCTCCGCGCAAGACCGGAGGATGACGGGTGTTTTGCATCAGAATCCCGGCGGCGTGGGGGCGGATTTTGGAACGATCGCCAGCGCCTTGAATAACGTGCCCATCTGATCCGGCTTGATCAGTCTATCGAGCTGGCCGGTCATGTTTTTGGCCCGGCTGAGGCGTTCGGCCCGTTCCACGATCCCGAGCGCGACAAGAAACGCGCCCTGTTCGACCGGACCGCAGACCGATGCGCCACCGCGCATGGCGGCAGCGCCGAGCGCGGTGAAATCGACATGCGCCGACAGATCGCTCGAACCCGGATCGGCGAGGATGCCGGCGAATTTGTGGTTCGCCACCGCCTGCAGCGTCTCGCCGAAGCCCGGCGTGCGATAGCCATAGTCGACGATGATGGCCGCGCCACCGTCGCGCGCGATGGCATGTGCGATCTCTTCGCCGATCGCTTCGCCCGTCGACGACATTTCATAGACGCCGCTCAAGGGCGCGCCATCCCGGCTGGCCGGAACAAGTCCGGCCGGCAACGCGGTCGGCGCAAGCGCGAAGGCGAGCGCTCCGTTCCGATCCAGCGTCACCATGCGCTCGCACCAGCCGCGTTCTGTCTTCACATACTGCCGGATCGGCAGCGCATCGAAGAATTCGTTGGCGACGAGAAAGACGGGCCGTCCGGCGAGCGACAAGTCGAAACTGTCCGCCCAGCGAATAGCAACGCCGCAATCGCGCAACGTCTCCTGCTGCACCTTGCGCAGGGCCGGGCTGGCTTCCACCAGAACGA
This sequence comes from uncultured Alphaproteobacteria bacterium, assembly GCA_963743765.1. GTDB lineage: Bacteria > Pseudomonadota > Alphaproteobacteria > Micropepsales > Micropepsaceae > Rhizomicrobium. The sequence continues at coordinate 1,089,275 of CAVUQQ010000004.1, read as the reverse complement.
CTTCAAGCAACTCGCGAAACGCCGGCACCAGCTTGAGGGCGCGCAAGGCATCGGCCATCAGCGTGCCGCGGCCGGGGCCCAGCTCGACAAGCTGCGGCCGCTTGGGTTTCCCCTGATCGTGCCAGACCTGCGCCAGCCACAGTCCGAGCAACTCGCCGAACATCTGGCTGATCTCCGGCGCGGTGATGAAGTCGCCTTCGACGCCCAGCGGATCGCGTGTCGCGTAGTAACCCGCCTCGCGATCGTGCAACGCAAGCGTCATGAACTCGGCGATGGAGATCGGACCCTGTGCGGCGATCGGCGCCGCGATGCGCCGGCCGAGCGGCGTCACGTGCGTGCGGGCTTGATCAGCGACACCCACAGGAGGTAGGCGGCCGCCAGCCAGAGCGGAATCGAAAGCGCCATGCCCATGCTGAACCAGCCGAGGAACGGGCCGTCCGGCTCGCGGAAGAATTCGACGAAGAAGCGGAACAAGCCATAGCCGGCGAAAAAGATTCCCGTCTGAAGCCCCGGTTTTTCATGCAGGCGAAATACGCGCAGTCCGATCTGAAGGATCGCAAAGAGCGCAAGACCTTCGAGCGCCGCTTCGTACAACTGGCTTGGATGCCTTGGCTCCATGCCTGCAGGACAGATGCCGCCGAACTCTTCCAGGATGTGGCGCGTGCAGAAAACCATGCCCCACGGCACGTCGGTGACCTTCCCCCACAACTCGCCGTTCACGAAATTGGCGAGGCGTCCGAAGAAAAGTCCGATCGGCGCGACGACGGCAAGCATGTCGGAGACTTTCATCAGTTCCAGCTTGTGGCGGCGGCAGAACAGCCAGAGCGCGATCGCGACGCCCGCGAGACCGCCGTGAAACGACATGCCGCCCTGCCAGATCGTGATGAGGCGCGACGGTTCGGTCAGGAACGCCATCGGCAGGCCCGGCTCGCCATGCGAACCGAGACAGAAGGCGGACTCCGGCGAAACGCTGCACAGGGCAATTCCGTAAAACAGAATCCAGCCGATGCGGCCGCCCAGAATCACGCCAAATGTCGCCCACACGACGAGATCGCCGACCTGGTCGGCTGTGATCGGCGATTTTCCGTTGAAGGGCGGGTTTTTCCACAGGCCGCGCTCCCGGGTCATGCGCGCTGCCGCCCACCAGCCGAACAGCAGCCCGGCGATATAGGCCAGAGCGTACCAGCGGATCGCGATCGGTCCCCAGATATGAAGGGCGACCCGGTCGATATCGGGGAAGGGCAAAGAGGCGAGGACCATCGGCGCAAGTCGCATTGCTTCGCCCCCGCCTGTCAAGCTGGGTCCTTGCCCCCAGGCTTCCGGCTCGCCATATACAGAATACGCAGGAGCGTCCCATGGCACAGACCGACAACCCATTCCTCGACGGCATGGCCCGAATCTTTACCGACGCCGCGGGCGCCGCCAAAAGCGTTCGTGACGAAATCGACACGTTCGTGAAGCAGCGGCTGGAACGCCTCGTCGCCGACATGGATTTCGTGCCGCGCGAGGAGTTCGAGGCCGTCAAAGCCATGGCCGCCAAGGCACGAGCCGAAAATGAGCGCCTCGAAGCGCGGATCGCCGCGCTGGAGTCCAAATCAACTCCGGCCGTTTAGCAACCGGATTCAATTCGTCGCACGCCCAAAGCTGTGAATGGCTCCGCCTGTCCCAAGGCTCGTGGAGTCGGACTCTTGTGCCGCCACAAAATCTTGTGCCAGTTTGATTCACGACTGCTTCGCGTTGCGTCGCGGTCGCTTTCTGGAGCACTTGATGACCTTCATCCACCAGGACGAACCGGCCCACACCCCTCACCCGATCGACATGCTCGAACGGACGGTTGAGGAGAATGGCTGGGCCTTCGAGCGGGCAGGGCGCGACGAGCTCAACCTGTCGGTCGCCGGGCGCTGGAGCGATCATCATTTCAGCTTTTCCTGGCGCGACGACCTGCAGTCGCTGCATCTGTCGAGCGCCTTCGACATGCGCATCGCGGATTCGGTCCGGCGCAACAATGTCGCCGACCTGCTGATGTATGTGAACGCGCGGCTGTGGATCGGGCATTTCGATCTCTGGCCGGAAGACGGCACGATCGTTTTCCGCCATGCGATGATCTTTCCCGATGCGCGCGCCAGCGCCTCGCAATGCGAAGCCCTGCTCAATCTCGCGCTCGAAGCGTGCGAGCACTACTATCCGGCATTCCAGTTCGTGCTGTGGGGCGGCAAGACCGCAGAGGAAGCCGTCGCGGCCGCGGTGCTGGAGTGCGCCGGTCAGGCGTGAACACGATCCTTCTCATCGGCGCCGGGCGCATGGGCGGCGCGCTTCTGAGCGGCTGGGCGCAGCGCAAGATCGGTCCCGTCATCGCGGTCGAGCCGTCGCCGTCCGCCGAGCTGAAAGAGTTCGCGCGCCGCGAGCATGTTGCGCTCTTCGCACGCACCGACAGCATCGACACGGTTCGCGCCCGCGCCTGCATCGTCGCGCTCAAGCCGCAAATCCTGAAACATGAAGCGGCGCGTCTCCGGCCCATCGCGGAATCGGGCGCGCTGATGATCTCCATCGCCGCCGGCACGAACACGGCCACGCTGAAGAAGGCGTGGGGCGCGAAGGCGCGCATCGTGCGCGCCATGCCGAACACGCCGGGCGCGATCGGACGCGGCATCACGGCGCTGTTTGCAGCGAAGGGGACGACCGCAAAGGACAAGACGCTGGCTGATCGGCTGCTCGCCGCGCTTGGCGAAACGCTCTGGGTGAAATCCGAGGGCCAGATCGACGCCGTGACGGCCGTGTCCGGGTCCGGTCCGGCTTATGTGTTCCTGATGGTCGAGGCGCTGGCGGACGCGGCGATGGCCGAAGGCCTGCCGCGCGCGATGGCGCAAAGGCTGGCGCGCGCCACCGTCGCCGGTTCGGGCGCACTGCTCGATTCGGATGCTGCGCCGGCCGCGCGCCTGCGCCAGAACGTGACCAGCCCGGGCGGAACGACCGAAGCCGCCCTGAGGGTGCTCATGGCGAGGGATGGTCTTTCACCGCTGATGCGCCGGGCCGTCGCCGCCGCACACCGCAGGGCCTGCGAACTCGGCTCCTGAGCCATGCTATGCTCTGCGTCTGAGCGGAGAGTGACATGACGTTCATCGACACGCGGACCTTGCCCGTCGTCAGCCGCAGGCCCGGCTGGTATGGGCGACAGTTCGATTCACCCAGCATGACCTTCGTGCACTACGAGTTCGACGCAGGCGCCTCGATCCACCGTCACGCACACGAACAAGAGGAAGTGTGGCACATCCTCGAAGGCGAACTTGAGATCTCGATTGGTGCAGAGACGCGCCGCGCGGGTCCGGGCTCCGTCGGCATCGTTCCGCCAAGCACCGAGCATGAAGTAAAGGCGCTCACCGCCGGCAAGGCCATCGTGGTCGACTACCCCCTGCGCGCCATGCCGGGCTAGCGCGCCGGTTGAATCAGCAAGCGGATCGTCTGCGCACCGGTGTCGGGCAGATCGGTTGCGGCAATCCGGCAACGGTTGAGTATCCCCCCTTCCCCAACTAGAAACGTTGTAAATCGAACTGGGGGCGGCCGCGGGGAATGCCTTTCAACTCGTACCCTTATCTTGTCTTTCTGGTCGTGGTTGTTCTGGGCTTCGCACTGATCGAAGACCGCTGGCCGGCGCTCAAGCGCATCTTTCTGATCCTCGCCTCCTACGCCTTCTATGCGTGGTGGAGAGTCGATTTTCTTTTCCTTCTCATCGGTTCGACGCTCGTCAACTACGCGCTCGGCGACTTAGTCACGCGGCGCGTGGCGCAAGGCCGGCCGCTGCACGGACTGGTGCCGCTGGGACTCGTCTTCAATCTCGGCCTGATCGCGATTTTCAAATATGAGGGGCTTTTCGTCGGCACGGCGGACGATCTCTTCGGCCTGCACTATCCGATTCCGCATCTGTTTCTGCCGCTGGCCATCTCCTTCTTCACGTTCGAACAGATCAGCTACCTCATCGACGCCGGCCGCGGTCATGCCCCGCGCTATTCGCTCGTCGACTACGCGCTGTTCGTGGGCTATTTCCCGCATCTCATCGCCGGGCCCATCGTCCGGCACAACGATCTGATTCCGCAATTCCGCCAAAGCCGCACGCGACCCCAGCGCGACGACGACATGTCGCTCGGCGTCACGCTCTTCACGATCGGTCTCGCCAAGAAGGCGCTCATCGCCGACAATCTTGCGCCTTACGCCGATACGATCTTCACCGCGGCGCATCAGGGCGCGCAGCTGGGCGCGGGCGACGCGTGGCTCGGCACATTGTTCTTCGGCTTTCAAATCTATTTCGACTTCTCGGCTTACACGGACATGGCGCTTGGGTCGTCCTGTCTGCTCGGCATCCGCCTGCCGTTCAATTTCAATTCGCCTTACAAGTCGGCAAGCGCAATCGACTTCTGGCGCCGCTGGCACATTTCGCTGTCGCTGTTCCTGCGCGACTATCTTTATTTTCCGCTGGGTGGAAACCGGCGCGGAAAGCTTCGCCGCTACGTCAATCTGATGCTCACCATGCTGCTTGGCGGGCTGTGGCACGGCGCGAACTGGACGTTCATGCTCTGGGGCGGTTTGCACGGCGCCTACCTTGCGATCAACCATCTCTTCCGCGACCTGACCCAAAGGCTTGGCGTCACGCCGCGACCCGCGCTGCGCCCCGTATTGCATGCCGCGTCCGTGCTGCTGACCTTTGTGGCGGTGACCGTCGCCTGGGTCGTCTTTCGCGCCCAGGATATTGGCTCGGCCACTCGCGTCCTCGCCGGCCTTGTCGGGCTTGGGCGGTCGCATTTCGTTACAGTCTCTCCGCTTGCGCTCGCGGCGCTCGCGGCGCTGTTCGCCATCGTGTGGCTGGCGCCCAACAGCATGGAGATCACCTGGAAGTTCCGCCCCGCGCTGCCGCCCGGCAATGACGGCCAGTTGCAGCCTGCCGGCTGGATGGCCTGGCGGCCGAATGCGCGCAATGCGATTCTCTACGGCACGCTTTGCATCATCGCCGTTCTGGCGCTGTCGAATCTCAGTCCTTTCATCTATTTCCAGTTCTAGCCGATGGCGCGATCGACCTATCACATCTGGTTTCTCGCAACCGTCTCGCTCGCGCTCGCCGGCTTCACCGCGTTCAACGTCTTTGCGGACGCCTACATACTTCGCCATCCGGCGGGTCCCAGCCTGCAGACCGTTTCGGGATTCGAGCGCGTGATAAAGCCCGCCTGGCTGGACTCGATCGCGCCCGACGTCGTGTTCGTCGGCTCAAGCCGTATCCGCGATGGTTTCGACCCGGTGCTGATCGACAAGATCTTTGCGGTGCGGAGTTTCAATTACGGATTCTCCAGCGTGAGTGCGTACGAAACGCGGCGCGTTGTGCAGGACGCCGCAGCGCAACCGTCGGTCAAATTGATTGTCCTTTCACTCGATGCCTTTTCAGACGAGGACTCGGCGCGCCGGCCAGGACCTGGCTTTGACGAGTTGCGCTTCGCCGTGACGGCGGACGGTCTGCCGACGCCCAACCGTTCCCTGTGGCTTTTTGCGACGCGATACTTGAGCGGTGGCGCCCTCGGCATGCATGCGCTTGGCCTCTATCTGCTGGGCCAGATGCAGCCGGGACAAACCGCTGCCGACCGCCCGGATATTTTCGAAGCCTATAGCCGCATGACGCCGGCCACGTTCCGCCGGGACATTCTCTATCGCCGCGCGCGTTCGATGCGGATGCCGGCATGGGACCATGCCGAGTTTCTGGTCGCACTGGCCAGCGTTTGCCATCGCGACATTCGCCTCATCGCTTTTTTCCCGCCGGACAATGCAGCGATCGTCGCGCGCTACGAAGCCCAGGACCGCGCGGGCTTTCTCGCTTTCAAGGCGGCCGTTCTCGCCGATGCCGTCCGGCACAATGCCGTCTGCCAGGGCAAGGTCTCGCTGTTCGACTTCATGCGGCCCAACACGATTACCGCCGCGCCGCTGACGGACGGAGGGAGCCCGGACTATGTCGACCTTGTGCATTTCCACCCGTCGGTCGGCGTGCGCCTGTTCCGCGTGATGGTCGATCCCGCGAAAGCCGGCGCCGACGCGGCGCTTGGACACGATCTGACGCGCTAGGTGGGGAGCCTTATCGTGGCGCGCAGGCCGCCCATGGGGCTCTTGTCGAGCAGGATGTCGCCGCCATGGCCGCGCGCAATGTCGCGTGCGATGGCGAGGCCCAGGCCGGAACCGCCGGACTGCAGATTGCGCCCCTCGTCCAGGCGGTGAAAGGCGCGAAACGCTTCCTCGCGCCGCTCCGGCGCAATGCCCGGCCCGTCGTCGTCGACGATGATCTTGGCGAAGCGGCCGTCGCGCACGACCGTCACTTTCGCCTGTTTGCCGTGCTTGAGCGCATTGTCGATCAGGTTCGTCGCGCAGCGCCGCAGGGCCTGACGCTTCACGCTCATCGCGATGGCGTGCGGCGCTTCGACAACGATCTGTCCGGGATCGATGCCGCGTGCGCCCGCGGCCGCGGCCGCCGCGTCGCGCGCCAGATCGCCGAGTTCCGCCACGGCGTCCTGTTCGCCGCCTTCGCCGCGCGCGAAATTCAGATATTCGTCCAGCATGTGTTCCATCTCGACGATGTCTGCGCGCATCGCCTTGATGTCGGCCGTCTCGCCCATCATGGCGAGCTGGAGCTTCATGCGCGACAGCGGCGTCTTCAGGTCGTGACTGACGCCCGCCAGCATCTCGGTGCGCTGCTGCACATGGCGTTCTATGCGTTCGCGCATGGTGAGAAAAGCGCGCGCGGCGCGGCGCACTTCGATCGCGCCATAGGGTTTGAAGTCCGGCACGGCGCGGCCCTTGCCGAACGCCTCCGACGCCAGCGCCAGCCGCTCGATGGGCCGCACCTGGTTGCGCAGGAACAGGATCGCCACCGCGATCAGGATCAGCGACGAGCCGACCATCCAGACAATGAAAATATCGGGACTCGAAACCGTCACCCGGTTGCGCGGCACCTCCATGCGCAGCACGCCGCCTTGCACCTGGATCTCGATATTGATGTTGCGGTCGGCGCTCGTCACTTCGAAATTGCGGCCGCCGACGATCTGCTGCGCGATGACTTCGTCGAGCGCCTGCTCGATCGTGCTGGTCCTGTGATGACGGGCGGGCGGGTTGATGCTGCGGCCGGGCAGGAAGATCACCGGATAGGCGAGCATGCGGCTCGCCTGTGTCCTGAGGGCTATGCGCTCCGCCGGCGTGTGCGTGTCTTCCAGCGCGACGAGAAAGGCGGCGTCGGCCGCGATGTCGCGCGCCATCCAGCGTGTCGTGGAATCGAGATCGCGCTCGAAAAAGACATACGAGACGACGGCCTGCAGAAGAACGATCGGCGTGACGATGATCAGCAGCGAACGCCAGAACAGTCCGCGCGGCAGAAAGCCTTTGACGAACCGCCAGGGATCGTAGCGCGCGAGCCCGCGCACGGCTTCAGGTGACGCGGTCTGGGACAAGGACATACCCCACGCCGCGCACGGTTTGCAGATAAAGCGGAAGCTTGGGATCTTCCTCGATCTTGCGGCGCAGGCGCGTCACCTGCACGTCGATCGAACGTTCCAGAGCGACGCCCAGGCGCGAGCACAGATCCGTGCGCGAGAAGGAACGTCCCGCGTTGGCCGCGAAGAGCTGCAGCAGCGCGGCTTCCGAACTTGTCAGATGCACCGGCTTGCCCTTGCGGCGGAGCTGGCCGCGTTCCGGATCGTAGACGGCATCGCCCATGCGTACTTCGGCATGGGCCGAGCGCGCCGGCGGCGTCGCACGGCGCAGCAGGGCGCCGACGCGCAGCAGAAGCTCGCGCGGCTCGAACGGCTTGGGCAGATAGTCGTCGGCGCCGAGTTCCAGTCCCGCGATGCGGTCCTCGGCATCGCCCTTGGCGGTGAGCATCAGGATCGGAACCTGGGAGTGGTTGCGCAGCGATTTCGTCAGCTCGAAGCCGGATTCGCCCGGCATCATCACGTCCAGCACCAGCAGGTCGAACGCCATGCTCTTCATCAGGGCGCGGGCATCGGCCGCATCCGCCGCCGCCGTGACGCGATAGCCGTTGGAGGTAAGGTAGCGGTGCAGAAGGCCGCGCAACCGCTCGTCATCGTCCACGACGAGCAGATGGGGGTCTTCCATGGATGACTGGGCGGCGGTCATGGCTGCTATTCCTGGCGCCTTGTTTTTCTGCCCCCGGGCGGCACTATAATGGCCGCAAAGGGGCGCTAACCCCTTAGGATAACTAGGCCCTGGCCGCGTGGCGGGCAAGGGCGAAAGGACTGTTATGGCCGACGTCGTTCCCTTCGATCAGCGCGATGGAGCCCTCTGGTTCGACGGCAAGCTGGTGCCCTGGCGCGACGCCAAGGTCCATGTCCTGACCCATGGCCTGCACTATGCGTCTTGCGTGTTCGAGGGCGAGCGGATGTACAACGGCCGCATCTACAAGCTGGAGGAGCACACCGCGCGCCTCTTCGAATCCGCCCGCATCCTCGGCATGACGATTCCCTTCACTCCGGCTGAGATCGAGAAGGCGTCTGTCGAGGCGACCGGGAGTCTCGGCTCGCCGGACGCCTATGTCCGCCCCGTCGTGTGGCGCGGCAGCGAGATGATGGCGGTCTCCGCCCAGCACTCCAAGATCCATGTCGCCATTGCGGCATGGGCGTGGCCGTCCATGTTCGACCCGGCGGAAAAGCTGAAAGGCATCCGGCTCGACATATCGAGCTGGAAGCGCCCGGCGCCGGACACCGCGCCGACCCAGGCCAAGGCCGCCGGCCTCTACATGATCTGCACCCTGTCCAAGCACGCCGCCGAGGCCAAGGGTTATGCCGACGCGATGATGTTCGACTATCGCGGCTATGTCGCGGAGGCCACCGGCGCCAACATCTTCTTCGTCAAGGACGGCAAGCTGGTCACGCCGATCGCCGACTGTTTCCTGAACGGCATCACGCGCAAATCGGTGATCGAGCTGGCCAAGGCGCGCCAGATCCCGGTGGAGGAAAAACGCATCGAGGCAAGCGAGCTTCCGGGCTTCAGCGAATGCTTCCTCGCCGGCACCGGCGCGGAAGTGACCCCCGTCTCCGAAATCGGCCCGCACAAGTACAAGCCCGGCAAGATCACCGAAACGCTGATGAACGACTACGCCGACGACGTGCGCCGGCCCGTGAGCGTGGTGAAGCTCGCGAAGGCGAGTTAGCTCAGCACATCACGCGACGCCCGACTTTCCTCGCCCGTTGCTAAGGGGGTATAGGGATAAGGGGCGCAGATTGCACTTTTGGCAACACTCTAAGGCCACGAAAGCAATTCGTGTGTTCCCCTTTGCGACCGTTCACCATGTATTCGAGCTGGCGTTCTTCAAGCTTTCTTCCCTGCAATTTTTTCAACTTCGGCTTTGTAATGATCAATTACTGCGACCAAACGGTCTAACAACGCGCCAAATTTCTTGAAATCAATGTGCGCCGCGTTCGGCATCACAACCCGTTCGGCGAACCAACGTTTTCCGAATTCACCGGGCGCCTCATGCTTCTTGCCTAGATTGAACTTCTTTCCATCTATCTCCATTTCAAGCACGGGGTTGTCGAAGAAGCTCTCGATGTACGACACCCAATTCGGTCCTACCTCCGGTGTCTTGATCAAATAGAGATTCCTGCAAAGGTGATAGAAGACATCTGTAAACTCGGGGCCGACTTGACTCCGAATTTTTCTTTGATGATAGAAAATACGGGGTTCGCGCCCCCGTCGTTGTCGATGAGCAAGATCACTGGATGCCCCAAAGGGGCAAATCCATAGTGGCCGATATTTTTCTCGTATTCCGCTAGCAGGATTTTGAATGCGCCGGTGCCACCACCGATTCTCAGCACGTCGTCAGCGACAGACGAATAGTTGAAGAAGCCAAATTGGAGGGCCGAGCCAGCTATCAATTTCGGGTACGAGGCAGCCAGACTTTTCACGGCACAACGAATGTAGATGCTGTCAGTCTTTCCTTCGCAGATTATCAGTGGTTTTTGTGGCGCCACAAAGTGCTTAAAAAAGAGAAATCGCCGATACAATTTCCACGCCGCGATGGGATGAACTTTCTTGATTTGATCGTCTCGGCGGTCCATCAGATTTTTGATGTGGTAGATATGGTTGAGTGTGCCGTTCAACACGTCTAACTTCGTGCTGGTCTGCTCTATTACTTCCGACGTAAGGGGCGCCGAGCCAGCTACGATTGCAGCTTTCGTGTAATGGTAAGTGCCATTGTTGAATAGCGAGTGGCTCATTGCGCGGGCCCGGCGATAATAGGCTGCGCCAATGTTTACCTTCACATTCACGGTCAACCCAGTCACGACCTGGCGACTGGTTCGACACTGCATTCGTGTCTTCTTTGGGTTTATGGAAAACCCCGCATCGGAAATCTTCGACACCAGCTGTGCGCCTAACGACCATGGTGCTCCAGAGCTACCCTCTTGTGTGGCTAGCGCGTTAGGAAAACTCTTTTGGTTCGTGGAGAATGTGAGGTCGTCCGCGTAGCGGGAATATGTGCAGCGGTATTTCTTGGCCAACTGCATCAAACGGACGTCAAGAAAACGAGTGGCTAGGTCGGAAATAATGGGAGAGCAAGGACTTCCCTGCGGTAGGGAGTTGTCATGGCAAGCGATCTGTGCAATCGCGGTTGCAACATCGGCGTGAAGGTTGAAGTCATGATGCTTTATGAACAGACCCCGAACTCGTCCAAAATGAAGTGATGGGAAAAAATCTACAAGATCGAGATTAAGAACGAAGCGCCGCCCCTTGTGATTGCGAGCGTTTGTTACGATCGAGTATTTCTTGCGAAACCCATGCGAAAGTACGGGTCGATGGTGCGCTAAATCGAGTTCAGCCCGGCACGCAGACAGCAGCTTGGCTAACCGACGTTGCAGCGTCTTGAGGCTGGGGATCGGTGCTTTGATCAGTCTGGTCCCACCGCCCTTTTTCGGAATTTCAAAGCTATTGTATTTTGCGCCTTCTGGCAGTTTGTACAGAAGATATGCGAAGGACTTTGGCGTGTACCCGAGAAGCGCGGCGAGATCGGCGCGGCTCGACGCTTCCTTCAATGCAGTTAGTCTGGACAAGCAGGCCCTCAATAAAGGGGCTTGCGGGCACTCATATGCGTTCGGCCATCGTGTCGTCGGCCATCATACATAACGGCTACGAAGGGAGCATGCACTCCCTAACATTGTTGCTATATACTGCGAAACTGCAGTAACAAGTCTGCCCGCAAGCCTTATGAGAACTTTTCCTCTTGTTCATCTGGATTGCAAGGGCCGACCTCAGTCAAACGTAACGGCTTCCAGTATCCACATTGGATCGAGGGTAGAGGTATTCTTTGCTTACACTTTGAATTCGTGTTGTTGGGCGCTGTGCACTCCGCCTGTGAATTGTATTATTTCCTAGTGACGAGCTTGAATTCCTATATTGACTGCCCATCTGTCCGATTGGACTAACGATGGAGCGGCCGTGTTCCAGGAATTTACCGCGAGAGAAAACGCGCGAGGGCGCGAACCGTGCGCAGCCCTGCATCCGACGTTCAGCGATCAGTTCGTGTACGGAGTAAAAATTATTCTGCCGGAGACGCGCGCCTGGTGTCGGCTCACGGCAAACCAGGGACGCTCGATGCAGGAACGCGGACGCGGTTGAATCGCAGTTTTACAAAGCGGCAGAAGAGCTTGGCACCGGATGAGGCGAATTGATCCTGAAAAAATTCTTTTTTTGGCGGCGCCATGAGCGAAAATAGCGTATCGGCGTCACGCAACGTGCCGCAAGGCAAGGCGCGGCGACTACAGGTTGCGCTTCCACAGCGCGAACAGCCGTTCCCAGTGCCGCTCCGCCGCGTCCTTGTTGTAGGCGGGGCGCTGCGGGAAGGCGAAGCCGTGCTCGACCTTGGGATAGAACTCGACTTCGGCCTTCAGGCCCTTGAGCGACTCCCGCAACGGCTCGATCTGCTCGACCGGCATCCAGCGATCGGTCTCGGCGCAGGCGAAATAGACCTCGCCCTTCACCTTGTGCGCCATCTTGTGCGGGCTGTCTGCCGCGTCGGTGATCAGCATCACGCCATAGATCGAAGCGGCGGCGGCGAAGCGGCCGGGAAACTGCGCGGCGGCGTTGATGGCATATTGCCCGCTCATGCGATAGCCGACGGCTCCCATCGGCCCCTTGCCCGCGGCCGGATCGGCATCGACAAAGTCGAGCAGCGCGCGCGTGTCGTCCATGATCTTGGGAATCGAAAGCGAGCCCATCAGCTCCATCATGCGCTTGCGCTCGGGGGCGTTGGGATCGCGCGGCAACGGTCCGAGTTCCATCACGCCGGAACGGTAATAGAGATTGGGCAGCGCGACATAGTATCCCGCCGTCGCGAAGCGCCGCGCCATGTCGCGCAACTCCTCGCGGATCGCCGGCGCGTCCATGTAGAAGAAGATCGCGGGATGCGCACCCCCGCGTTCGGGATGGACGATGAAGGTCGTCGTCGCGCCGTCCCTCGTCGGAATGTCGATGGTCCGTTCGATCATGATGGATCTCCTTCCGGGCTATTTGTGCGAATACACCAGCAAAACCGCGCCCGCGACAAGCAGCACGATTCCCGCGGCCTCGCGCAGCGTCGTCTTCTGCTTGAACAGGATGTGGCTGACCATCTGCGCGAACAGAACTTCGATCAGGCCGAGCGTGCGCACGCTCGCCGCCGTGGCGAGAGCAAAAGCGAGGAACCAGAACTCCGATGCTGCCGATCCCATGAAGCCGGCCAACAGCGACGGCCGCCACAGCCGGACGATCGACACCAGCACGGACGGCTTGGTCGCTGCGAGCCAGGCCGTCAGCACGACCGCCTGGACGACGAGGCCGACGGCCAGAGTAAACGTCGCCGGCATCACATAGCCGGGCAGGTGCAACGCCAGAATGCTACCGCGATAGCCGATGGCCGAGATGGCGAACATCCCGCCCGAGGCAAGGCCGAACAGGGCGGGCCGCACGCCGCCTGTCGCCTCCATGCCCGTGCGCAGCGAGATCAGCACCACGCCCGCGGTCGCGATGAGGATGGCCGCCACCATGCCCGGCGAGAGAGGGTCGTGCAGGAAAAGAAGGCCCAGCACGGCGACGAACAGCGGCTCGGTCTTCAGGTACGCGACGGTGACGACGAAGGACCGCTCCGTCATGGTCATCAACATCAGCGCCGTGCCGCCGATCTGGGTCAGCGCGCCGCACACCACCCAGACCCAGAATATCGGATCGGGATGCGGCACGGCCGTGTGCGTGAAAAGCGAAACACCGGCGAGGAACAGAAGCGCAAAGGGAAAGCCGAACAGGAAGCGCACATGCGTCGCGCCGACTGCGCCGAGGCTCGCGGTCAGCTCGCGCTGCATAGCGTTGCGCGCCGTCTGGCCTGCCGCCGCGACGACGGTGAAGATCACCCAGAGGAAATTCATGTCTTGCGCCAGCGCTCCGCTGCCGCATCGTCGGACGATTTGGCCTCGACCCAGCCCGCGGCGCCGCCGCGCTCTTCCTGTTTCCAGAAAGGCGCCCGCGTCTTGAGATAGTCCATCAGGAATTCGCAGGCCTCGAATGCCGCCGCGCGATGCTCCGACGCGACCGCCACCAGGACGATGCGCTCGCCGACCTCCAGGCGGCCGACGCGATGGATGATGGTGGCACCGGTGAGGCTCCAGCGCTTCTCGGCCTCGGCCGCGATGCGCGCGATCTCATGCTCGGTCATGCCGGGATAGTGTTCGAGCGTCAGAGCGGTCAGGCCCTCGTCGCCGCGCACATAGCCAGTGAAGGTCGCAACCGCGCCGGTCGCCGGCTGGTCGGCGGTCAGCGCGTCGATCTCGTCGCTGACGTCAAAATCCTCGACCTGGATGTGAATATTCGCGCTCATCCTCCCGTCACCGGCGGAAAGAACGCCACCTCGTCGCCGGCGGCGATGGTTGCTTCGAGTCCGACATGGGCCTGGTTCACTGCCGCTCGCAGCCGCGTCATGTCGGAAAAAGCGTCGGCATAGCCGCCGCCGCGTGCGCTTAGGAACGCGGCCAGATCGCCGACGGTGCGCAGCTCGGGCGTATGCTCGATCGTCTCTTCGCTGCGGCCGATCTTCTGGCGAACCCAGGCGAAATACAGGATGTTCACGCGGCCCTCTCGCGGCTTTTGCGCGTATAGGCGAGCCCAGCCCGGAAATAGGAATAGCCGGTGTAGACGGTCAGCGCCGCCGCGACCCACAGAAGCGTATAGGCGAACGCCAGCGAACCCGGCACCCAACGATCCGCGATCGGCCCCAGAATCATCGCTCCGATGGCGATCATTTGAATTGTGGTCTTGAGCTTGGCGATGCTCGACACCGGCACGCTCACCGACACGCCGGCAAGAAATTCGCGCAGGCCCGAAACCAGTATCTCGCGCGACAGGATGATGAGCGCCGGCACCAGTTTCAGAAGACTGGGCAGGCCCGGCGTCAGGTTGAACTCTTTGAACTCATGCACGGAACCTTCCGCCACCAGCATCATCAGAGCGACGCCAACCAGGATCTTGTCTGCGATGGGATCGAGCATGCGCCCGAAATCCGATCCGGCATTGAGCTTGCGCGCGGCGAAACCGTCCAGCGCATCGCTCAAGCCTGCCATGCAGAACACTGCGAATGCTGTCAGCCGCGCCACCTCGCCCGGCATGACGAAGGCAATGGCGAAGACCGGCACCAGAAGGATGCGCAACACGGTGAGCGTGTTCGGAATGTGGAACATGGGACGAACTTAGAGCAATTTGGGCCGAGATTGCATCGCCACTCAGCCGCCGGGATGGAAGAAATCGTAGATTTTCTTCGCCATCGCTCCGCTCACGCCTGCCACCGCCTCGAGGTCCGAAACGCCCGCCGCCGCCACTGCCCTGGCCGAACCGAAATGCTGCAGCAGAGCCTTTTTGCGCCCTGCGCCGATACCGGCGATCTCGTCCAGTGGATTGGCGCCAATGGCCTTACTACGCTTTTTACGATGGCTGCCGATGGCGAATCGGTGCGCCTCGTCCCGCAACCGTTGCAGGTAGTAGAGGACAGGGCTCTTGGGATCGAGGCGGAATGGCTCCTTGCCCGGCATGTAGAAATGTTCGCGCCCTGCGTCGCGGTCCGGCCCTTTCGAGATGCCGACCAGGGTCACATCCTCGACCCCAAGATCGGCGAACACCTGGCAGGCGACGGAAAGCTGGCCCGGTCCACCGTCGATCAGGGCGAGGTCCGGCCATTTGGTCTTGGGATCCTCACCTTCCTTAACGAGGCGGGAGAATCGCCGCGTCAGGACCTCGCGCATCATGGCGTAATCGTCGCCGGGCGTGAGTTCAGTCGATTTGATGTTGAACTTGCGATACTCGCCCTTCTCGAACCCTTCGGGTCCGGCGACGATCATGCCGCCCAGCGCATGGGCGCCCATGATATGGGAGTTGTCATAGACCTCTATGCGCTTGGGCGGTCCGTCCAGCCCAAGCACGTCGGCGACGCCGTCCAGCAATTCGCGCTGTGCGGAATTCTCCGCGAGCCGGCGGCCAAGCTGTTCGCGTGCATTGTTGAGCGCCATCTCGACGATTTCGCGCTTCTCGCCGCGTTGCGGCACCAGCAATTCGACCTTTTTCTCCGCGCGCAGCGTCAGCGCTTCGCCGATCAACTCCGCATTCTCGATTGGTTCCGAAAGCAGGACAAGTGCCGGCGCTTTACGCTCATCGTAGAATTGGCCGATGAAGGCTTCAAGCACTTCGCCGGTCGGCATCTCGCGCGGATGGCGCGGGAAGTAAGGCTTGTTGCCCCAGTTCTGTCCGGCGCGGAAGAAGAACACCTGGATGCAGGTCTCGCCGCCCTGGTTGAACGCGGCGAACACGTCGGCGTCCGAGAAAGTCGACGGATTGATGCCCTGGTTGAGCTGCACATGGCTCATCGCGCGGATTCGATCACGCAGGCGCGCGGCGGCTTCGTAGTCGAGCTCGGCCGCCGCCTTGTTCATTTCCTTCACCAGAAGATCCTGCACAGTGCGGCTCTTGCCGGTCAGGAACAGTTCCGCCTCGCGCACCAGTTCGGCATAGCCCGCCTGATCGACGCGGCCCACGCACGGAGCGCTGCAACGCTTGATCTGGAAAAGCAGGCAAGGCCGCGTGCGCGATTCGAAGACGAAGTCGGAACAGGAGCGTAGGAGGAATGCGCGCTGCAACGTGTTGAGCGTGCGGTTGACAGCGCCGGCGCTGGCGAAGGGACCGAAATAAACGCCCCTGGTCGACTTCGCGCCGCGATGTTTCAGAAGCTGTGGAAAGGCATGATCCTCGCGCAGCAGGATGTTGGGAAAGGATTTGTCGTCACGGTAAGAGACGTTGTAGCGCGGCTTCAGCCGTTTGATCAGGTTGGATTCCAGAAGCAGCGCTTCGGTTTCGGACGCCGTCGTGACGAACAGCATTTCCACCGTCTCGTGGATCATCCGCGCGATGCGTTCGTTGTGGCCGCCTGACTTGGCGTAAGAAGAGACCCGCTTCTTCAGATTCTTGGCCTTGCCGACATAAAGAATGTCGCCCTTGGCATCCATCATGCGATAGACGCCTGGCGCGTCGGGCAGGGTCTTGAGATAGGCCGAAATGCGCTCGACGCCCTTGAGGGGCGTTTGCGCAGTCTCGGTGATCTGATGGTCGTCCATGGCGCCGATATAATAGCGCGTTCGCGGTAGCGAAAGGCTAGGGCCGTTCGCGTTCGATTTCGACGCCGCCCGATTCGGCGCCAGGCAGGGCGTGGAGCTTTTCCACACGGATGCGAGCGGTCTTCACACGCACGTCTTCGAAGCAGGTTACAGCGATACGTTCGGCCAGGGTTTCCGCGAGGTTGATGTGTCCTGCTGACACGATGGCACGGATCTTCTTGGTGATGGCGTCATAGTCGACGACGGCGTCGAGCTTGTCGGTCAGGACGGCCGTGTCCTCGACCGCCAGGTCCACATTGATCCGCACGGGCTGCATCTTGCCCTGTTCGTGGCCATGCACGCCTATATGCGCCAGAACTTCCAGATTGCGGATAAAAACGTGCCGCACCGCGCGTGCGGCGCTGGCAAGGGGAAGGCGTGTGACGTTCGAACCGGACATGGTGCCTGTGGCAGGAGAGGAGACACAGTTGTACCGCTTTGGCCGCGAATGCTAAAGCTCGCGGCATGAAGAAAGTTCCCAAATCGCCGCCCGCTGCGCCGGCATGGTCGACGGACAAGGGCTATGTCCGCATGATGATCCGCGATCTCGTGACCGAGGTGCGGCTTGGCTTGCATCCCTGGGAGCGACATCCGGAGAAACCGCAGCGAATTGTGATTAACGTCGAGATGTATACCGCGCCGCAGAGCCGCCGGATCAAGGGTGTCACGTCGATCGTCGACTATGACTATGTGCGCGAGGCGATCCGCACATGGCCGCGCCGCAGGCACACCGTGTTCATCGAGACCTTGCTTGAGGAACTGGTGAAACTCTGCTTCCGCGACAAGCGCATCGCGGCGTGCCGCGTCTCGATCTTCAAGCCTGACATCTACAACGAAGCCGCCGGCGCCGGCGTCGAAATCTACCGCGTGCGTCCATGAGCGGATCGCCGGACCGCAATGGCTATGCGCTGGTCACCGGCGGTGGTGCGAGGCTCGGCGCCACGATGGTGCGACGCCTTGCAGCGGAAGGCTGGGCGGTCGCGATTCACTACAATCATTCCTCCGCCGACGCTGACGTGCTGGCCCAGGAGATCAAATCGGCGGGCGGGCGCGCCGTCACGCTGGCCAGCGATCTCGGCAAGATCGATTCTTTCGCCGACCTGTTCGGCCGCGCGAACGCCGGCTGGGGCTTTTGTTCCCTGCTGGTGAACAATGCGTCGGCGTTCGAATATGATGACGTTTCGAACGTTACGCGCACCAATCTCGAACATCTTTTCGCCGTGAATCATCATGCCCCCGTGCTGCTGGCGAAGGACTTTCGCGAGCAGCTGCGCGAAGGTTCGAAGGGCCTGATCGTCAACGTGCTGGATCAGAAGGTCTTTAACCTCAACCCAGACTTTTTCTCCTACACGCTGACCAAGGTGGCGCTGCAATCCGCCACGCGTCTGCTCGCCATGGCGATGGCGCCGGATGTGCGCGTCTGCGGTATCGCGCCGGGCCTCACGCTGCGCAGCGGCGAACAGACGGAAGAAGGATTTCGGCTCGCGCACAGCAAGACCCCGCTCGGCATCGGCAGCAAGCCGGACGACATCGCCGAAGCGCTGAGTTTCCTCACGAAGGTGCCGTCGATCACCGGCGACACGATCATCGTCGATGGCGGCCAGCATCTGCAGCCACGGACCCACGACATCATGTTCAGCTACGGCATTCCGCCGGACGCGCCGGTCGGCAAGCCGGGGCAGTGACGCCTAACCGACAAATCCCGCTATCCGCTTGACCTCGGCATAGATCGGCTGGGCGATCGCGCGCGCCCGATCCGCGCCGTCCTTGAGGATACGGTCTATCTCTGCCGGATCGGCCAGAAGGCGGCGCATTTCGGTTGCGATGGGCGTGAGCTTGGCGACCGTCAATTCGGCGAGTGCGTTCTTGAAGACCGAGAACTGCTGGCCAGCGTATTGCGCAATGACACTGTCGCGCGTCGCGCCGTTTAGAGCGGCGTAGATGTTGACCAGATTGGTTGCTTCTGCGCGGTTGGCGAGACCTTGGGCAGAGTCGGGCAGCGGCGCAGGATCGGTGCGCGCCTTCCTGATCTTTTGCGCGATCGTGTCGGCATCGTCTGTCATGTTGATGCGCGAATAGTCGCTCTCGTCGGACTTCGACATCTTCTTGGTGCCGTCACGCAAACTCATCACGCGCGTGGCGACGCCGGTTATGACGGGCTCGAGCAGCGGAAAGAAATCCGGCGCACCGAAGTCATTGTTGAATTTCTGCGCGATGTCGCGCGCCAGCTCCAGATGCTGGCGTTGGTCCTCGCCCACCGGAACATGCGTCGCCTTGTAGACAAGGATGTCTGCCGCCTGAAGCACTGGATAGGTGTAGAGGCCGACTGAGGAACGTTCCTTGTTCTTGCCGCCCTTTTCCTTGAACTGGGTCATGCGATCGAGCCAGCCGAGCCGAGCCACGCAATTGAACATCCAGGCAAGCTGCGCGTGCTCGGGGACCTGGCTCTGGTTGAACAAGATCGTCCGTTTCGGATCAACCCCCGCCGCAATATAAGCTGCCGCCAATTCGCGCGTCGCACGTCCCATCTGGGTGGGGTCCGCATAGTCGGTGTAGGCGTGCAAGTCGACGATGCAATAGATGCAGGCCATCTGGTCCTGAAGCGGTACCCAGTTCTTGAGCGCGCCGAGATAATTTCCAAGGTGAAGATCGCCCGTCGGCATCATGCCGGAAAAGGCGAGCGGGGGGTGCTTTGGCGCGTCGGTCATCGGGCTGCTTTTCAAAAGGAGCGCGGTTATGCCCCGACAGCCGCCGCCGCTTCAAGGGGCTCGGGCGCCAGCGCCTTCAAAAGCCTTGCATGGACGGCCTTCAGCCGCTCCTCGTGCCGGACTTTGTGGCCGAACCCGTCTCGCACATAGAAAACGTCTACCGCGCGCTCCCCATAGGTCGACACCATGGCCGAGGAGATCGAGAGGCCCGACTGGAACAGTGCATCCGTCACTTCATAGAGAAGGCCGGGGCGGTCCAGACCCTCGACTTCCACCACCGTCGCGCTCGCCGATGCCTCATTGTCGAAATTGATCCGTGGCGTAACGCGGAACGCGCTCGAGCGCTTTTTGGCCGGCCGTTGGGCGATGGCGCGACGCGGATAGACCTCACCGCGCAACGTACGCTCGATCGACTGGCGCAACCGCTCCACACGAGCGGCGTCTCCGAATGTGTCGCCTTCTGCGTCCTGAATCGAGAACACGTCGAGCGCAAACCCGTCGGTCGTGGTGAAAGCCTTGGCATCGACGATGGTGCCGCCAGAAATTGAAACCGCGCCGGCGAGTTGCGAGAAGAGGCCGGGATGGTCGGGCGTGAACAGCACGATCTCCGTCACGCTGCGGAAGTCGTTGCTCTCTGCCGAAAGCGAGAACAGCTCGCCCTTGGCATCAGCGTCTGCCATCAGCCGCGCGTGCCGCTCATGTGCGGCATCGTCGAAGGCAAGCCAGTAACTGTCATAGTGGCGCGACAAGGCGCGCTCCTGCGCCTCCTTGGGCATATCCGTGATGCGCAGTTCCAGCGCCGCCTTGGCATGCAGCACTCGCGCCGCGCGCGCGGGCATCGCGTCGCCGCCCGACATGACGCTTTCGGCTTCGTAGTAGAGCTCTCGCAAGAGCTGGCCCTTCCAGCCGTTCCACACGCCGGGCCCGACCGCGCGGATGTCGGCGACGGTTAGTACGAGCAGCAGACGCAGCATCTCCGGCGTCTGCACTTGGCTGACGAAATCCTTCACAGTCTTGGGATCGGCGATGTCCCGCTTCTGCGCCATGTCGCTCATCACCAGATGGTTCTTCACCAGCCACATCACGGCGGCGGTGTCTTCCGGCTTCAGCCCGAGTCGCGGACACAGGCTGTTGGCGATCGCGGCGCCGACGTCGGAATGATCGCCGGGAAGTCCCTTCGCGATATCGTGCAGCAGGATGGCGACATAGAGCGCCTCGCGCGATTTCACGCGCTTGATCACGTCGGTCGATAGGGGGTGTTCTTCCTTGTGTGCACCATGATCGATCGCAGCTACGTTGCCGACGGCGCGGATCAGATGCTCGTCGACCGTGTAGTGGTGATACATGTTGAATTGCATCAGGCCGACGACGCGGCCGAACTCGGGAACGAAGCGGCCGAACACGCCGGCTTCGTTCATCAGCCGCAAAGCGCGCTCGGGATTGTTGCGCGACGAAAGGATTTCCAGGAACAGCCGGTTGGCTTCCGGATCGCGGCGGACATCGTCGGTGATGGCGTCGAGTGAGCGCGTGATGGTGCGCAGCGCGTCCGGATGCACGTCCACGCTCTTGGCATCAGCAATGTGAAAGATCCGGATCATGTTGATCGGATCGCTGCGGAAGATGTTGGAACGTGCGTTCAGCCGCCCGTTCTCGACGAAGAAGTCGTCGCCGCCGGTGCGTGGCTTGAGAAACCCCGGCAGCATGCTGGCCAGCGACGGCCGGCGCTTCTTGTTCTGGTCCTCGAGCGCCGCGCAGAAAATGCGCGTCAGGTCGCCGACATCCTTGGCCACCAGAAAGTAGGTCTTCATGAAGGCTTCGACGGCGCGGCGGGGATTGTCGTCGGTGAAGTTCAGCGCCTCGGCGAGTTCCGGCTGCACGTCGAACGACAGCCGCTCTTCCGCACGGCCGACCAGATAGTGCAGATGCACGCGCACGTCCCAAAGGAACGCTTCGGCCTTCTGGAAGGTTTTGTATTCTTCCTTGGTGAAGACATTGTGCTGGACCAGCGTGGCCGCGTCGTCCACGTGATAGAGATATTTGCCGATCCAGTATAGGGTTTGCAGGTCGCGAAGACCGCCTTTGCCTTCCTTTATGTTCGGCTCGACAAGATAGCGGCTTTCGCCCTGTCGTTCGTGCCGCTCATTGCGCTCGGCGAGCTTCGCCTCGACAAAATCCTGGCCGCTGCCGGTCGCAACCTCCGTCCAGAACTTCTTGCGCAATTCGTCATAGAGCTTCTGGTCGCCCCACAGATAACGCGCTTCCAGAATGGCCGTGCGGATCGTGATGTCCTGCTTGGACAGCCGCACGCATTCGCCCAGCGAGCGCGTCGCGTGGCCGACCTTCAGGCCGAGGTCCCATAGCATGTACAGGATGAATTCGATGACGCTCTCGCCCCACGGCGTCTGCTTGAAGGGGCGCACGAACAGAAGGTCGATATCCGAGCCCGGCGCGAGTTCGCCGCGGCCATAGCCGCCGGTGGCCACGACCGCAATGCGCTCGGCCGCCGTCGGGTTCTGCGCATAGTAAAAGTGTTTGGTGGCGAAATCGTAGACAACCTGGATCGTTGCATCCTGAAGACCCGACAGCGCACGGGCCGCGGCAAGTCCGGTCAGTGCGCCGGATTCGACGTCCGTCTTGACCAGCGCGCGCGCGTCCAGGAACGCGCCCTTGATCAGCGCGAGCGCGTCCTTGCGCAGCTTGGCTTTGTCGCCGGCCTCGTGTGCGAGCGCCGTCAGCGCGCGGCGCAGCGCGTCCGCGTCCAGCAGCTTGATGATATCCGGTCCTTCGTAGCCCAAGCCTGGTCCTCGCGAGATGTCCATCCCCGGTGCCGCGAGAATGCCATGTCAGCACTGTGCAGGCGAGCGCCGAGCTTTTGGCCTATTTCGGTGCCAGCCAGCGCTGCACGATCCCGGCAAGCCCCCCGCCGATCAGTGGCGAAACCCAAAACAGCCAGAGCTGCTCGATCGCCCACCCGCCCTAGAAGATCGCGACTGCGGTCGACCGCGCCGGGTTCACCGACGTGTTGGTGACGGGGATCGAAATCAGGTGGATCAGCGTCAGTGCCAGGCCGATCGCGAGCGGCGCGAATCCGGCGGCCGAACCTTGCGACGTCGTGTTGAGGATGACGATCAGGAACATGAAGGTCATCACGATCTCGCAGACCAGACCGGCCAGCATCGAATAGTGCTGCGGGGAGTGATCGCCATAACCGTTTGAGGCGAAGCCGGCGTGAGCGTCGAAGCCCGCGGCGCCGCTTGCGATGAGATAGAGCACGGCACCGGCCGCAATCCCGCCGAGCAGCTGCGCCACCCAGTAGACGGCGACGTCCTTTGCTGGGAACCGTCTGGCGGCGTACAGGCCGAACGTCACGGCGGGATTGAAGTGACCGCCGGAAATATGTCCAAACGCATAGGCGCCGGTGAGGACTGTCAGACCGAAGGCGAGCGCGACGCCGGCATAGCCGATGCCGACCTCCGGCACGCCGGCTGCAAGCACCGCGCTGCCGCATCCGCCGAGCACTAGCCAGAACGTGCCGATCATCTCGGCGGCAATTTTCCGGGAACTGTCCATGATGCGCCTCCTCGTTTGACGCACCCTGCGGCGCAGGCGCTGGACCTGTCCAGCGGCCAGAAGCACGGACGGCGCGGGATTTCTCCCGCGCCGTCCGCAGATTGGACAGCGGTGACATGAACGAACACGTCCTTGCCGCTATCTTCGGGCGCGACGAATCCGAAACCTTTTGTCGTGTTGAAGAACTTAACCTGACCGATCACTAACGCTTGCTCCTGAAAGCATTTGCGTTACCGCGTGGACACAACGCCCGGCACGGTCATCGCGGTCGCGACTTGTTTCAGGAAAAGCGTCGTCGTCCCATTCGCTTCGGGTGAACGAAGCATCGCATGGTCACGCAAGAAACTTCTCTGAAGGCTGCGCGGCCTCAATGGCGCGGCGATATAATGGCTCGCCGAAATCAAGGCAAGTCACCAGCTTTCGCTCAGCGGAATGTGTCCGGGCTCCGCGGCAACGCGTGCCAGCCATTTCGTGACGGCCGGATAATCGGCAAGATTAAATCCGCCGTCCGTCGCGCTGTGCGTATAGCCATACAACGCTATGTCCGCGACGGAATAACGCGGACCGCCGAACCAGTCATGTGTCTTCAGATGCGTGTTCATCACGCCGAGTGCTGCGTTTCCCTTGTCATGCCATTCCGGCACGAGATGCTGCTTTTTGGCGAGTTCTTCTTTCGCGGCGAATTTCAGCCAGAAGCGCGCCACGGCGACGTACGGCTCATGACTGTACTGTTCGAAGAACATCCAGGACAGCGCCTGCGCGCGATCCCATTTGTTTTCCGGTGCGAGCTTGGTGCCTTCAGCGAGGTACCAGATAATGGCGTCGGACTCCGGCAAGGTACGGCCGTTTTCGAATTCCAGCAGCGGCACGCGGCCATTGGGATTGAGTTTGAGAAAGTCTGGCTTGCGCGTGTCGCCGCCGTGCAGCAGGTAATCCTTCAGCGCGATTGGAACGCCCAACTGACGCGCCGTGAGGCGCACCTTGTAGCAATTTCCCGACACCTGCATCTGATGAAGCACGAGCATGATGGTTCACTCCGCGGTCGCGGAGTAAACCATGCATGATTCACCATCGGCTTACTTATGCGCTTTGCGCTTACCGCCTTTGCGCGCGCCCGGCGCGACGGTACGCTCAATCACGCCGCAGGCGACGCGGTCGCCCGAATTGCCGGCCGGCTGGCTCACATAATCGTCGGCTTTCGCGTGCACAATGATCGACGCGCCGTCGCGGTCGAAGATGGACTTCTTGCCATTGCCGAGCGAGATCGCATTGCTGATCACCGAGGCGTGAAGCGAGCCGTCGCCGGCTGCATATTCGTTGGGCAGGTCGCCGGGATGTGGACCATGCGGCGCCAGGAAGCCGTGCAACTTGGTCGGTTCGAAACTGAGATCGGGGCCGGCCGAAGTGAACGCCACCTTCGGATCGCAATTACCAGACGTGTGGATGTGAATTGCGTGCGGACCCGGTGTCAGTCCCTTTATGTCGAACTCAATCAAGACGCCGTGTGATGTCGCGATGAAATTCGCCGTCCCAACCTGCTGGCCGTCCCGCGCAGACAATCGGGCGACGGCGCGGGCTTTGGAGGCGGCCGCGATCACTGGCCCCACACTTGCAACCGTCAGAACTAGACCCACAAAAAGAGTGAAAATGGCTTTCTTCATTGGTTCCCCTCAAAATGATCAAGCAAAACGAGGTGGAATCATTGCAGCTTTACTTTGTCAGGAAAAGCTTGACAAAATTGTCAGGATTATCTTGACTGTCAGGGAAACCTTGACAAAGAATTCGCGATGAACGTCAAGCCCCAGACGTCCGAGCCATACGCCTTGCACTGCTCGTTTTGCCGGAAGTCACAGCACGATGTGAAAAAGCTGATCGCCGGCCCGGCCGTAATGATCTGCGACGAATGTGTCGGTCTCTGCGACAAGATCATCGCCGAAACGCCGGACCCTGACCCGTCCACGCCGGTCAAGATCAGCGGCCCACAAGACATGCCGACGGAGCAACTCCTCGAGGTTTTGGCGGGACAGGACGCGATGTATCGCGAGGTGCGCGATCGCACGCAACAAACGGTCGACATTCTGCGGCAGCGCGAGGTGAGCTGGGCCGATATTGCCGCGGCGCTCCGTGTCTCTCGCCAGGCGGCGTGGGAGCGGTTTTCGTGAACTCCGCGATATTGTAAAATTCGTTGGTTGAGGCGCCGCTCGCGGGGAAGGTCCCCGCAGGCGTCTTTGTGCCATGTGTGACGCCGTCGCGATCGGCATTAATCAGGGGACATCTGCGAATCACCGCGATTTCGCCATAACGGGCGCTTATGCTCGGTCCAAACTTGAGGAGGGAGTCCCATGCTCAGATTTCAAGGCGTCGCCACATTGGTGCTGGTATCGGCCGTGTTCGCACCGGCTCTTGCCGATCCCTTGCCCATGGACCGACCCGTGCAGATGAACGGTTTGGAAACAGTGTGCACGGGCATCGGCGAGTCAAAAGACGATCCGCGCTGGAAGGACTATCCGATCCGTATCGAGTTCTCGAATGGCGGTGCGCAATATCTGTCGGGCGCAGCGGTCAAGATCAGTCACGGGGCGAACCCCGTCGTCTCGTTCGATTGTCCAGGCGCCTGGGTGCTGCTGAAGGGCGCCCCCGGCGACTATCGCGTTGACGCGTCAATCGACGGATCGCAGGCCAAACCGGTGAGTGCACCGTTCAAGATGGGCGATGGCGCGCAGAAACGCATCGTGTTGCGGTTCCCCGATTTCCAGCCAAACCAGTAGCTAAAGCTTCATCGCGCGCACCGCCGCGTCCGCGCGATTGAAGTCGCTGAAGCGGATCCAGTGTGGCTTCACGCGGACCCAGGTTATTCCGGGCCAGCTTTCGCGGCCGGGTCCGTCCGGCCACGCCGCGTAATACACGAGCTTGAGCACGTCGAGTTCTGCGCCCCTCGGTTCGTCGGCGACGCCTTCGAGTTGAACACTCTGTTCGTTGTCCCATCCGATGACGATAGAGATACGCGGGTCGCGGCGCAGATTCCGACCTTTGCGCGTATCGCCGATCGTGTCGAAGTAAATTTCAAGCTCAGGTGACACGGCGATGCCAACCAGCGCCGACTGGGCCGAACCGTCTTCATGCGTTGTTGCGACGACGCCGTAGCGATGGCGCGCAATGAAGTCATAGAGTTCTGCCTTGCTCAGGTTCGTCACACCATCACCTGTTCCGAAACCTCTTCTGCCTCTTCCTCTTCCAGACTTGACGGCTCGATGATGCGCCGCTTCTTCCAGTCGCCGCGCGCGAACCAGATGGCGCTGACGACCGCAGTCAGCACGTTGGCGATCGGAAAAGCCCACCAGATGCCGTGCGCGCCCATATGTGCGCGCTGTGACAGAACGAAGGCGAGCGGGAACTGCAGCACCCATTGCGAAACCAGGCTGATCACCATCGCCGCGAACATGTTGCCGCTGGCGCGCAGCACGCCCATCAGCGCGAACTGCACGCCGATGAAGCCGAAACTCCACGACACGGTGCGGATGAACACGCTCGCTTCATGGATGACGGCCTTGTCGTGCGGCACGAAGAACGCAGCGACATGATTGGCGAAGACAAATGACAGAATGCCGACGCCCGACAGCACCGAGAAGGTGATGAATGCCGCGAGTCGCGCCACGGCCTCGGCGCGCAGGATGTTCCCGGCGCCAATATTCTGTCCGACCAGAGTTGACGTCGCCATGGAAAATCCCATCGCCGGGATCACCACGAACTGAAGTACGTTGCCGCCGACGCCATAGGACGCCGTCGTCACAGTGCCGAAGCTGGTGATCAGGAACATCATCAGCGTGACGCCAAGTCCGCGCGCAGAACCTTCGATGGCCGCTGGATAGCCAAGATTGAAGGCGCGCACGATGAACGAGACGTCCGGACGGAGCTGCCGCAGCTTGAGGCTGATGCCATAGCGGCCCGACGACAGAAGCGTGATCGCGACGATGGCGGCGACGGTTTGGCTCGCCA
This sequence comes from uncultured Alphaproteobacteria bacterium, assembly GCA_963743765.1. Lineage (GTDB taxonomy): Bacteria > Pseudomonadota > Alphaproteobacteria > Micropepsales > Micropepsaceae > Rhizomicrobium. Next base: position 1,062,307 of record CAVUQQ010000004.1, on the reverse strand, counting down.
TCGTCGCCAATGCTGCACCCATCACGCCCCAGCCGAAGTGGAAGATGAACAGCGGATCCAGGACGAAATTAATGAAGACCGAACCGGAAATGATGTAGAGCGGAATGGTCACCTGGCCGACGCCGCGCATCTGCGACTGGAAGCAGAAATAGGTAAAGGCGAGCGGCAGGCTCAGGAACTGCACGCGCAGAAAACCGAGCGCGTTGCGATAGACCTCCGGCTCGACTTCCATCAGCTCGAGCAGATAAGGCGCGATGATAAAGCCGAGCAGGCCGAGCGCCAGAGACACGGCAACGACGGTGAGCAATGTCTGCCCCGCAACGTGATCGACCATGTCACGGTTGCGCGCGCCGACATACTGCGCGATCAGCGTTGAACCGGCGATTGTGAACCCCATCCCGATCGACATCATCAGAAACATGAGCGGCATCGACACCGATACCGATGCGACAGCGGCCGCGCCCAGTCGTCCGACCCAGAACGCATCGACGAGTTGATAGGCGATCTGAAGGATGTTGCCGCCCATGATCGGAAAGGCGAGCAGGAAAAGCGAACGCGAGATCGAACCTTGCAACAGGCGCGGATCGAAGGCGCGGCCGCCGAAACCGCCACTGGGCCTGTGACTTGCCGGCGTTCCGAGTTCAGCTTGTGGCTGGTCCTTGTCGGGAGTCATGACATGATTTTCAGCGTTTAAGGTCGCTTTGGCAACGCCGCCCGATTGGTATAATTGTGAAAACCCTTCGGAGAACTCCGTCTATGCGCGTTGTGCTTGCTCCTGTGGTCGCCCTGATCCTGCTGCCGGCAAGTGCGCTTGCCGAAAACTGGGTTCATACGCGCGACAATGGCGGCGGCTATCCCATGTGTTTCGACAAGGAGGGCGTGAAGACGGATGCGGATGGCCTTACGCGCTATGAGATCAAGATGTGCAACGACACAGCGCCGCAATATTTTGCGGTGGATTGCAGCAAGAATTTCAAAGTCGAGCTGCTGGTCCGCATCTACGATATCGGTTCGACTGATCGCTATCGTGAAATGACTGTCGACGACCCGGAATCAGGAATGTGGGTCGACGCCGCGATGGCGTGTCACAAGTAGTCGGCTCCGAAATACAAAACGGCCAGCGCGGATTTCTCCACACCGGCCGCTTCGCAGAAATTGAAGTGGCTCAGACCGCCTTCAGGTTCACGGCCTTGGCGCCGCGCGCATCCGGCTGGATGTCGAACGAGACGCGCTGGCCTTCGTTCAGCGAACGCATGCCGGCAGCTTCAACGGCCGTGGCGTGCACGAACACGTCCTTGCCGCCGCCTTCCGGCGCGATAAAGCCAAAACCCTTAGCGGTATTGAAGAACTTCACGGTTCCGATGGTCATTTCAAACGTTTCCTAGTCACAAGATTCCACGTCAGCACATGCCGGCGCGGCACGGAAAACGGCCATCAGGGAGAGGAAGTGTTGCTGTCTCGTCCAGGCGCGCACTCAAGGCGGGCAGGGCTTCTGTAACAGTGCGCTTTCTCTGACGGGACGCCGTCCACGTTGCGCCTACATAGGCTTTTGGGCGCAACAACGCAATGCGCCGACGCAAATCGTGATTCAACGTAGCTTTATTGCGGCCGCTTTCTTTTTCTTGACCGGCTTGGGCGGTTGCGATGCGGCCAGCTTCTGCGCGGCTTCTGCGTCGGCGGCTTCCTTGGCAAGCCGCAGCGCCTTCAGCTTGGCGGTTCTGGTGTCGAACGCATGGCGTTCCTGCTCCAGTTCCTTCTTCACCATCGCGTCGCGCTGCTCGGAAGCGGTGAAGTGCGTGTTCGCCTTGCGGCGCGCGCTGTCGCGGATTTCGGTCGGGTTCGCCATAGCGGACTCCTTGTCTGCGCGGGGTCCGGGTCCGCCGCGGCGGGCAGGGGCTCTGCGAGGTTTGGGGCGGGCGCGCCTGCCGCTTACTGGGGCCGCGCGTAGACCGTTAAATTCCACTATAGCGTAAAATGCTGCGCTGCGGGGGAAAATATAGACTTTGCGGTAAACCGCCGGAAACGCTGCGCGGCCTCAGCCCATCACGAATTTCTTGCGCGGCTTTTTCGGCTTTGGCGGCGGAGCGCCCACGGCGGCAAGCCGCGCGACCTCGCGGTCGGTTTCTTCCTTGGCCAGGCGCAGGGCGCGCAGCTTTTCCGTCTTGGCGTCGTTGGCGGCGCGCTCGCGGTTGATTTCCTGCTTGATGGCGCTGTCGCGTTCTTCGCGCACGGCGAAATGGTTCTGCGCCTTCTTGCGCGCGCCGTCGCGATCGCGGTGCGGCGGGCTGAGAGGATTTTGATCGTTCATCTGCAAGTCCTTTCGCGGGCTTGAGGAAGGCCGGCGGAAGGATCTCTCCCGCCGCCGGCCCAGTTACTCATGCCTGAGAGGCTTTAGGCCGACTTCAGGTTGACGGCTTTGCTGCCGCGCGCGTCCGGCTGGACGTCGAACGAGACCTTGTCGCCTTCATTGAGCGAGCGCATGCCCGCCGCTTCCACGGCCGTGGCATGGACGAACACGTCCTTGCCGCCGCCTTCGGGAGCGATGAAACCAAAACCCTTTGCCGTATTGAAGAACTTCACTGTACCGATTGTCATTTTCATTTTCCTAAGACTTCGAATTCCGCACGCGCACATGCGCGAACGGGCGTGGAAAACGGGACATCAGCTTTTGGGAAGTTTTCCGATCGTCCGGCACGCACAAAGCGGGTCAGTATCAACAAGAGCGCTTCGTCTGACGGGACGTAAGAACCACGTGAGGCTGATATGGGCTCATCGGCCGCCGAATACAAGTGCGGCGCAAAAAAGCGCCGTCCCGTGCCTCGCATTTTCTTATCTCCATTTTTTCGGGATCAATTCCCTCCCGCCTGGTGCAAGCCGTTCCGCGCACTGAACAATTCGCCGATTGGCGCGCATGCATTTACCGTCATTCCCGCCGCCCGGGCCCGCCGCGAGGCGACGTCAGGACCATCACGCAAGAACAGGACACCGCTGTGCACAAACACTCTCCCGGCCCGCCGACCGCATCCGAGCGGCGGATTTCTTCAGCTTTTTTCGCGGCTGGTACGGTACAGAACAAAACAGGAACGAGCAAGGGCCGTACGACGATTTACGCCGCATCCTTGAGCGAAATTGTCAGCCGCGTGCCAAGCGCCGCGGCAGTCTTTACCGCGCTTTCGAAAGTCTGATCTCGACTTTGCTGCCGGTCGCGTGGGCGTACTTGATCAGCGACGAGATGGAAGGGGGCGAGCGGCCGCTCTCCATGCGCGCCACGGCCGATTGCGACGTTCCCATGCGGCGGGCGACCTGTGCCTGGGTCAGCTTGGCCCGCGCGCGCGCGCCGAGCAATTCGCCGATGAGCGCGAACTCTTCCTCAAGCGCGTCATATTCCTTTTTGACGGCCGGATTGCGGAGCATTTTCCGCTTGAAGGCCTCGAAGCTTCTCATGCCGGCAACTCCTTCATACGCATGAACGCCAACTCGATTTCCCGCTGCGGCGTGGTCTCTGTCTTCTTTACAAACGTACGCAGCACAATGACGCGTTGTCCGCTGGCCGCGACATAGATGGACCGGGCGATGCCGTCACGGCCCTTGAGCCGCATCTCCCATAATTTGCCCGCCAGATGCTTTACCTGCGGCTCCCGCATCGCTGGCAATCCGTGGCTTGCAATTAAACTGCCGATGCGCAGAAACCGCGCGATCATGTCGGGCGGCAAAGCCTTCACCTCGGCTTCTGCCAACGCGTTGACGAAGCCGACCGTCCAGCTCATTTTTGAGATATATCAGAATTGAGATATGAAGGTCAAGGCCGCGCAAGTCGCTCTCGGCTCGCTGGTGAGCACCGCGCGACCTGCCTGCGCGACGCCGCAAAGGCGAAGGCGCGGACTAGGGAGAGGTTTGGGACCGTAAGTAGGCCAGGTCACAAGCAAATATGATTTACAAGGACAGCACCAGTAATTCACAGTTTTTCAGAGAATGCAGCGATATCGGAAAAGTGAAAAGTAGCAGGAAGACAGAAATGCCCGCTAGATTGAAAACGATAAGCATTGCTGATTCTATGTTGCGGGGGGGCAGTCCAATGTACGCCGGGTTTGAATACGAGAGCATTCCGCTAGCGAATATTTTCCTGGACGCAAAGAATCCTCGGATCGTCACGCAGACAAAGCTCAATTCGCAAAAAGAGATTCTCAAGTATCTCTTTGAGCACGAGAATCTCGAAGGTTTTATAAAGAAAATTGCAACGGAGGGAAAAAACCAAGGCGCCGAGCGTCCCTATGTTGTGAAGACTGGTGGCACTTACACTGTCGTTGAGGGCAACACCCGCATCGCTGCATACAAGATTTTGACTGGGCTCTTGAGCGCTCCAAAGAACTATGCGGCTTCGATCCCACAAATCTCGGAGAAGGCTAAGGGTTCATTGCTGATGGTGGACTGTAGTATCGCGCCAAACCGCGATGCTCTGCTTCCAATACGGGCGCACCAACTAGCGCTGGAGGTAGCGGATCCGGTTCGGGCAAAAGCAGTGGCACAACCAGAGCTGGGACTTCGTCCGGCGCAGCGGCGAGTGTTAAGCCAGATACGCTCTTCTCATATCCGGTGACGCAGACAAATGCGTTGGTAGTCCAACTGATGAAAGAAGCGAAAGAACTGAACTTTAAGAAGTATCCTGCCGCTTCGACATTCCTGCTACGCAACATTGTTGAAGCAATGCTCAAACACATCATCGACCAACAAAAGGCAAACCCCGCGAGCAAGACATTGGATTTGGAAGCTGCAATAAACTTGTGCTGCAGCAACGCCGTTACGATGGGCAATACGGAAAAAAAGATTCTAAAGGAATTCAGGGATAGCCATTTGAACTATTTGAACCTTGGTTCGCACGGTAATGTGATTCCAAATCCTGACAGGGTCGCTAGTGCTAGAGACTGCATCGACCAGTTCGTAAAGAAAAACGTCTGATGCTTTATTCGCCTCTGCGATACCCCGGTGGTAAGGCCAAGCTGTTTTCGTTCTTTGCTGGCCTCATCAACGACAATTCACTTTTTGGAGCCGAATACTGCGAGGCCTACGCGGGTGGCGCTGGTCTCGCTATCCAACTGCTATCACACGGCTATGTTGAAAGAGTATCTATCAACGACATCGACCGCACGATATATGCGTTTTGGATTTCGGCGCTTCGCGATACTGATCGGTTTTGCAAGCTGATCGAGAAAACGCCAATCACAATTGCAGAGTGGCACAAACAAAAGAAGATATGGGCGAAAGGGCGCTCAAGAGATACCCTTCAACTTGGCTTCGCAACTTACTTCCTAAACCGAACTAATCGGTCCGGGATTATCGATGGCGCGGGGCCGATAGGTGGATTTGATCAGACCGGTGCATGGAAGATCGATGCTCGTTTGGTTAGGGAAAAGCAAATTGACAATCTGATGTCACTATCCAAGTTTTCTAAGCAGATCGATGTAACCAACGTCGATGCGCTAAAGTTTTTTCGCGCAAAAGCCACAAAATCCGGGTCGCTGACGTATCTGGACCCGCCATACTTCGTGAAGGGGCGGAAGCTATACACAAATTTCTATGAACCTGATGATCATCAGTTGATCGCAGAGGCGATGAATCGCCACAAAAAGCTTAACTGGGTCGTTTCTTATGATGATGTGCCCCAAATTCGCTCGATCTATAAGAAATTCAAACCTATCACTTATCGATTGAACTACAGCGCTAACGAGAAGTCCGTTGGAACTGAGGTAATTTTTCTCAGCGACGCGCTTACCCCACCATCAATATCGGGCTTCAAAATCGCTGCCTAGCGACTCCGACTCCCGAAAGTCTTCGGCACATTCGGTCGGCTCGCCCGCTTCATTCTTGTCCGGCTCGTCTTCTGGTGCTTCGGGCCGCGCTCGTCGGCTTTGCCTGAGCCGTCGCGCACCGCCTTCATGAAGCTCTCGTCGACGGCGCGGTCGACTTCGCTCTGGCGGGCGAAGGGATCGTCGGCGATGGCGAGTTCGACCGTCTGAAGCCGCTTGATCTCGTCGCGCAGGCGCGCGGCCTCCTCGAATTCGAGGTCGGCGGCGGCGTCCTTCATGCGCTTTTCGAGGTCGGCGATCGTCGCCTTGATGTTGTGGCCGATGAACTCCCTGCCGTCCTCCGACAGGCCCGCATCCACCATCACATGGTCGCGCTCGTACATGCTGCCCATGATGTCGGCGATGTTCTTCTTGATGCTGAGCGGCGTGATGCCGTGCGCCTCGTTGTAGGCGCGCTGCTTCTCGCGGCGGCGCGAGGTTTCGGCCATCGCGCGCTCCATCGAGCCGGTGATGTGGTCGGCATAGAGCATGACCTTGCCGTCCACGTTGCGCGCGGCGCGGCCGATGGTCTGGATCAGGCTGGTCTCGCTGCGCAGGAATCCTTCCTTGTCGGCATCCAGGATGGCCACCAAGGCGCATTCGGGAATGTCGAGGCCCTCGCGCAGCAGGTTGATGCCGATCAGCACGTCGAAGGCGCCGAGCCGCAGGTCGCGGATGATCTCGATGCGCTCCAGCGTTTCGACGTCCGAGTGCATGTAGCGCACGCGGATGCCCTGCTCGTGCATATATTCGGTGAGGTCCTCGGCCATCTTCTTGGTCAGCGTGGTGACGAGCGTGCGATAGCCCTTCTTCGCCACCTCGCGGCACTCGGCGATGAGATCGTCCACCTGCGACTCCACCGGGCGGATTTCGACCGGCGGATCGATCAGGCCGGTCGGGCGGATCACCTGTTCGGTGAAGACGCCGCCGGTGCGGTCGAGCTCCCACGGGCCGGGCGTCGCCGAGACATAGACGGTGTGCGGGCGCATCGCGTCCCACTCCTCGAATTTCAGCGGCCGGTTGTCGATGCAGGAGGGCAGGCGGAAGCCGTATTCGGCGAGCGTCGACTTGCGGCGATAGTCGCCTTTGTACATGGCGCCGATCTGCGGCACGGTGACATGGCTTTCGTCGACGAAGACGAGCGCCTCGTCGGGCAGATATTCGAACAGGGTCGGCGGCGGCTCGCCCGGCTTGCGCCCCGTCAGCCAGCGCGAATAGTTCTCGATGCCGGCGCAGGAGCCCGTCGCCTCGATCATCTCGATGTCGAAATTGGTGCGCTGTTCCAGCCGCTGCGCTTCGAGCAGCTTGCCGTTGGCGCGGAAATCGGCGAGGCGCAGGATGCAGCTCGGCCTTGATGCCCTTGAGCGCCTGCTGCAGCGTCGGGCGCGGCGTCACATAGTGCGAGTTGGCGTAGATCTTGATGTTGTCGAGCGTGCCGGCCGGGCGGCCCGTCAGCGGATCGAACTCGGTGATGCTGTCGACCTCGTCGCCGAACAGTTCCACGCGCCAGGCGCGGTCTTCGTAATGCGCCGGGAAAATGTCGATCGTGTCGCCGCGCACGCGGAACGTGCCGCGCACGAAATTGTTGTCGTTGCGCCGGTACTGCAGCGCCGACAGGTCGCGCATCAGGTCCATGCGGTCGATTCGCTTGCCGCGCGCAATGGTGACGGCGGTGCCCGAATAGGTCTCCACCGCGCCGATGCCGTAGATGCACGAGACCGAGGCGACGATGATGACGTCGTCGCGCTCCAGGATCGCGCGCGTCGCCGAATGGCGCATGCGGTCGATCTCCTCGTTCACCGAGGAATCCTTCTCGATATAGGTGTCGGTGCGCGGGATATAGGCTTCCGGCTGGTAGTAGTCGTAGTAGGAGACGAAATACTCGACCGCGTTCTCCGGAAAGAAGTTCTTGAACTCGCTGTAGAGCTGGGCCGCCAGCGTCTTGTTGGGCGCGAGGATCAGCGCGGGGCGCTGCACCGTCTCGATCACCTTCGCCATGGTGAAGGTCTTGCCCGAGCCGGTGACGCCGAGCAGCACCTGGTCGCGCTCGTTGGCGTTCGCCGCTTCGACCAGTTCCTCGATCGCGGTCGGCTGGTCGCCGGCCGGCTCATATTCGCTGACCAGCTTGAACCGGATGCCGCCTTCGGACTTTTCGGGCCGCGCCGGGCGATGCGGCACGAAACCGGCAAGCTCGGCACCCGTCGCGCCATGCAGCGGCAGGTTGCCGATCGGCACGATGTCGCTCGGCTCCGGCGGGCCGGGATCGTAGGCGGTTCCAGCGGGCTCGATGGGCAAGGCGTCCGCCGCAGCGCGGAACTTGGCCGAAGCTTCGCTCATGCCCTTGGCACGCGCGCCCCTGGCGCCCTTGCGCGGAATCGTCCCGTTATTGTGTGCCATCGGGACAATATAGTGCGCGTTCGCGGTTTGTGCAGCCCGTGCCGAAGTGTTTTTCGGCCCGCGCCATCGCGTTTTTGCCGCAAATCGGCATGATCGAATTCCTCTTTTGCATCGTTCGGTCTGGGGACTCACGGCATCATGCGCTCGCGACACTTTCTGGAGAAGATTCTCGAATCCATCCTGTTCAATTCGCGCTGGATTCTGGCGCCGGTTTATATCGGCCTTGTCATCTCGCTGCTCATGCTGCTGACCGCTTTCGTGATGGAGCTGGTTGAAGCCGTGCCGCATCTGCTCGCCATGTCGACGGAGGAAGTCATCCTCGCCGTCCTGTCGCTGATCGACCTTTCGCTGGCGCTCAACCTTGTCATGATCGTGGTGTTCTCCGGTTACGAGAATTTCGTCTCCAAGATCGATACCGGCGACAGCGAGGACCGTCCGAACTGGATGGGCACGCTCGATTTCTCCGGTCTCAAGATGAAACTGATCGGCTCGATCGTGGCGATCTCGGCGATTTCGCTCTTGCGGGCGTTCATGGCGCTTTCATCGACCGCGGAGCCGTTCGACGAAGTCCGTCTCAAATGGATGATTATTCTCCATCTGACGTTCATCGGCTCCGGAGTTCTGTTCGCGGTGATGGACTGGGTCTCCGCTATGACCGACATCAGCAAGGACAAGGAGCGCCGGCCCTCAGGTTGAATGCGCGCGAGCCGGTTTCCGACCGGCCCGAGGGCTTTTCCTAAGGCATCCCTGCTGACAACATGCTGTCAGTATCCTTTTGGCAGGATGCCGGCATGAGACGCGCAGAACGGATTTTCCAGATCATCCAGATTCTCAGGCGCAGCAAGCGGCGGCCGATCACGGCGAACGACATCGCCTCGGAGCTCGAGACGTCGCTGCGCACCGTCTATCGCGACATTTCCCAGCTTCTGGCCGAACGCGTGCCGATCCGCGGCGAAGCCGGCATCGGTTACGTGCTGGAAGACGGCTTCGACATGCCGCCCCTGATGCTGACGGCGGACGAGATCGAGGCGGCGATGCTCGGCGCGCAATGGGTGATGGCGCGCGGCGACGCATCTCTGGCGCGGGCCGCGAACGACCTCGTTGCCAAGATCGGCGCGGTCGTGCCGCCGCACTTGAAGCCGCTGGCGCTCGATTCGACGCTCGTCTCCCCAAACTGGAAGCACATCGAGACAGACACGATCGACATGGTGCGCGTGCGTGCTGCGATCCATGCCCAGACCAAGCTTGCGCTTGTCTACCGCGACGAGAGTGCGCGCGAAACACGCCGCACGGTCTGGCCGTTCGCCGTGTCCTACTGGGATACGGTGCGCGTGGTGGTGGCGTGGTGCGAGTTGCGCAAGGGCTTTCGCAGCTTTCGCACCGACCGCGTCGTGGGCGCAGACTTTCTCGCCGAACGCTATCCCGTTGCGCGCACGCGGCTTACCGCGCAATGGCGCAAGGAAATCGCGGCGGCGATCGGCAAGGGCGACTATGAAAAGCGAAAGGCGGCCGAGCAGGCGCGGACGTGAGCCTTACGCGGCTTCTTCGACGTGATCGCCGGCAAAGCTTGAGCAGAAGTCCTGGAAAATCGCGGCCAGCTCTTCGCCGTCGACCATCGGCAGCGAAGACTTGGGAAAGCGGTAGCGCCAGAAGCTGACGATGTGCGAGATGGCGCCCATCTTCTCGCCAAGCTCCAGAAACAGGTGCGGCGCACTGAGCAGGAAGTCGCGGAACGTCTTGGGATTCTGGTTGCGCACCAGATCGTCATAGGCCGCATCGTAAACGGCCAGGATCTTTTTCACCGCCTGCCCGCCGTCGCGCACCTTGGTAATGATGCTGTTCTGCGATTCCTTCAGGAACTGCTTCGTATCGAAATCGATCGCGCCGACGGGACGGATCTTGCGGATCGCCCTCAGCACCGAAATGATCTCGGGCCAGAAATTCTCCATGCTCCACTTGTAATAGAGAAAGCCGCGCCAGCTGAACACGCCTTCGCGGAATTCGTCTGTGTTCATCGCGAGGGTAAGCCGCAACGGCTCGAGCTTGTCGTCGACCTCGGTCGACAGCAGCGCACTGACGAGACGCGCGGTGGAACTCTCGCTACCCCTGCCGCCGCCGCTGGCCAGCGAGATGAGCTTGTGCAGCTCCGTGGAAACATAGGTGGACATGGCGATCTGGTCGGCGTTGGAAATCTTGAAGTAGCAGTCGGCGCAGCCGAATTCCTGCGAACGCAGATGTTCGCGCAGCAGGAAGGGATCGAGCGACGGCAGCGTGTTGAGAATGCGCAGCACGGCGAGGTCCTGCTCCATGCTCTTGTCGCCGTAATTGCCGACTTCGCGCAGGCTCTCCAGAAAGCCGCGCTGGTCGACGAAGAACGAGCGGCCGCCTGCGCGCAGGTCGTTGGCGTCGAACGGAATGATGATCTTGGTCGCGACGGGGCGGTTGGAGGCAAAGAGATAGGTTTCGTCGGAGCGAACGCGATGTTTGAGGATGATCGCCGCGTTGACGATCGGCGAAGTGAAGAACGGCGCGTTCTTGTGCTCGGGATTGTCGGCGTTGGCGTTGGCGATGGACGCCAGGTTCAGGACGCGGGTCGTCGACGCGCCGCTCAGCGCGCTCAGATACCTGACGGTCCTGTCTGCCCCTGCCAAAACGATCCCCGTCTGAACGCCAACCGTGACAATGAATTGACTTAGTAAACTTCAGGTTTCCGAAACGCAGAAGATTGGGCCATGCCAACACAGAAAAAGGCCCGATGAGCCGGTCTGCTGAACAGAAGTGGCACGACAAAAGCGATACAGATCGAATTTCAAGCGCCCTGTACCAATATTCGGAAATTCCAGGTCACGGCGAATACAGGAAATCTGCGAAAAAGACTCAATCGAATTCTGTCGAGGAACATATCGAAATTCGCGAAATCTTTTGGAGTTTCAACTTTTACTGGCAAATCAGAAAGTTGATAACTATGTTCGCCCCCGTACAAACCAAACGCGATGTAGAGCTTTGCCGTTGAAACCGCCGAAAAACCGCCCGCCTCCTAAAGCTGCCCGATCCGTGAAGAAAAAGGCCGCTCCCACCACAATCGCGCGTCACTCAACTTCTTACATCGTAACCGTCATCGGCGACGTGTTGCGCAGCACGTCTCTCGATGTTCTCGATGTGCCGATCACGCTGGCGATCTCAAGTTTGAGCGTGCCGCCGCAGCCTTTGCCGCGACGCCGGCGCGCCAACGGCCGCCCGGCGCCGGTTGATCCGCCGCGCGGCATCAGCCGCAATGCGGTGAGCCGTTCGCTCAACGTGCCGCTGGAAACGGTGCGGCGGCGCGTCAGTGCGCTGCTGGAGAAAAAAGTGATTCAGGAACGCCGGCATGGCCTCGTCGTGCCGGCGGTTTGCCCTCTGGGTGCGCTCGACAACACCGCCGAACTGCTCGCGCTGAATGCGCAAACAGTCCGGCAGTTGTTTCTCGATCTGAAGGCGCAAGGCGTCAGCCTGGACTGACGCGTGCCGCTACTTGATCGCCTTCAACTGTGCAGCGGAGTCGCTCGCAGCCTTTTGCGCCGTGGCCAGGTCGGTCGATGCAAGTCCGGCGCGCACCGTGCCCGCGGCGTCTTCCAGCGACTTCTTCTTCGCCGCGTCCGCCATGTCGGGAATGGCGCCGCTGCCCGAACCGGCACAGGGATTGATCTGCTTGGCGTCGAAGCCGTCGCCACCGGGACCGACCAGGCAGTTGAGCGTGTGATGCAGATGCATCCGTACGCCATCGAGGGCAGCGGCCTGGCTTGCGAGCGTGGCGTGGGTCGCCGCGGTTGCTATCTCGCCGGCCACATCGGCCGCCATCACAGGAAGCGGCGCAAGGACCAGCGCGGCAAGAGCGGCGCCGAGAAACAATTCACGTTGCTTGTTCATCATGATCATCACCATACGGTTGCGAGGTTGCGTTGCAGATGTGTCGTGCCGGGATTGTGCACGCGGTTGGCAAGGATACCCGCGACCGATGCGTTGCGGCCATAGAAATCCGCGTTCCATTCGTCACGCGCTTTGACCACCGAACCGTTGAAGGTGAGGCCGCCATAGGCGCCCGTGCCGGAAGACCAGACGACGATGTCGCCGCCCCGGCCGGTGGTTGCGCCTTCCGCGCCCGAGCTCAGCGTCACGACCGTGATGCCGGCGCCGGCGCCAAGCTTGAACTCGCTGCGTTCGATGCCCTTCAGGGCGCGGTCGGTCATGACGATGAAGACAAGCTCGGCCTGTTCAAGCCCGATCTGAAGTCCGAACGACGCCGATGCGAGCGAATAGAAGGCGGGCGAACTCCAGCTACGGCCATTGCGCTTGAGCAGCACGCCGTCGCCGCCTTCCGCGCCGAAGATGAAACCGCCCTTCACAAGTCGGGGCACGATGAGAACGGCCCTGGCGCGATGGATCATGCCGGCCGCCACGGAAAAGGCCGGATCGCTCTTGAGATGATCGACCGTGCGATTGGCATGATCGAGCAGTTCGGTCTGGTCGGACGCCAGCGCGGCCGGCGCGGCGAACATCGCCGTGGCCAGCGCGGCGGCCGCCGCAAATTTCGTGAGGATCTTCATCGCACGTTCCCTTTTAGAATTGCGGCACGGAGCCTAGACGATTTGACCGGTCGCGAGAACCGCGCGAGGCGCAGTTTCTTGTCTCGACGGGCGCATGTTTGCGGTGTCTCGCGCTTGCTGTTGCGCTGCACTATCCTGCACGCGTGCAATACGGACCGGTTGTGGTGCCGCCCGGCGATCTTTGCAGCCGGCTTTCCGATTTCCGCAAAACCGTTTCCAGAAGATGCGCCGCTCGGCGCAACGGGAATTTTCCGCCGCCGCGACATTCGACGTGCGCTTCGTTAGCGTCCTGCGGCAGACCGAAGAGAACGGGCCGTACCTGAAATATCTGGACCTGGCCCCGGGCTCTTGAACGCCAGTTAGTCCATCCTTGACGAAGGGGATTTGCACCCCCACATGATGAGGGTCTGAAGGAGTTTGCGATGACCGATACCTCGCCCCAGCCTTCCGCGCCGGTTGCGGTTCCTTCTTCCGAGGACACCCGCACGCTCGCCATCATCGTCTACGGGCTTTATCTCGCGTCGCTGCTCTGCGTCGGCTTGTCGGGCATCGCGGGCGTCATCCTCGCCTATGTGAAGCGCGATGACGTCAAGGGCACGATCTGGGAGAGCCATTTCGAAAACGCCATCCACGCGTTCTGGGTCTGGTTCGGCCTGAGCATTCTCGGCATCCTGACCGTGTGGCTGGTGATCGGCGTTTTCATCCTCATCGCCGCGTATGTCTACTTCGCCTATCGCACGATCAAGGGCCTTGTCCGCGCCGTCGACTCCCAGCCCTATGTCTGAGGCACGCGTCGAGACGCAGGACGGCGGCGATCTTCGCGCGATCCTGCTGATCGTCTACGGCCTGTTCGTGCTGGCGACATTCAACGGCGCGACGGCGATCGCCGGTGTCGTGCTCGCCTACATAAAGCGCGACGCGGCGCGCGGCACGATCTGGGAGAGCCATGTCCGCAACGTCATTCACGTCTTCTGGATTGCGCTTTTCGTGGCGATCGTGGCGCTCGCGATCCTGCTGCAGGCGTTCGGCGGACTCGCCGTCTCGCTCATCGCCACAAACGGCAATCCGCCGCCGGTCCTGATCGGCTGGCTCATCGCGCTTGCGCCGGTGTTCTGGCTCGGCGCCGTGATCTTCCTGGTGTGGTATCTGTATCGCACGCTGCGCGGACTGGTCCGCACGATCGAATCCAGACCTTATTGATCCGTTCAGTCGCGATAGCGCCGCGCAGGCGCATGCGGGACGCCTTTCGGCCGCGCCACAAACCAGCCCAGCAATCCGAGCATCAGCGCCAGCGCGAAAGAGTAGGGCGCAAAGCCATAGATCTGCCACGGCACGTCCGCGGCCGCATGAAAGCTCATGCCCATCTGCGCGCCCCATAACGCACAGTCGCCGATGCCGGATTCGCTCACGCTGCAGCCGGGATAGTTCGCCGAATAGACGGCCGCCATCGGCAGCATCAAAGTCGCGAGCGGCAAAAAAAGAAGCGTGAGCGCCGCCAGCAGCGGCCGGCGCGCCAGAAGTCCCGCGAGCGCCGCCGCAACCGCGATCAGGACGAGCAGGAACGAATTCGCGCCGACGATCCAGGCCAGAGCCAGCGCATCGCGCAAGCCGACGCCGAGCGCGACGCCATGACAGAGCTGCGGCCCCGGCGCGCAATGCGCCGCACGCGCCACGCCGCGCAAGATCCAGACGAACAGTGCAGGACCGAGAAGAAGCACGACGCATGCCGCCCAGACGCTGAGCGGCATGTTGGTCTTTGTCTTGACGGTTTGCGTGTGCTCCATGCGCGCATACTAAGCACGCTGTGGTGAGCGAGGCTTTCGTGTTTTCTTGCGATCGTTAATGCGAACGCGTACGGCGTTACAAGCGTCGTACTTCGTTACGCCTTCGCCGAAGGACGTTCCTTCATCCGGTCGAACCAGGCCGCGACGTTCTTGAACTCCGGATTGAGCGGCTGGCCGACCTGACCGCCGAAATCGAGGAAGCAGAAAAGCAGAACGTCGGCGAGCGTCAGACGCTTGCCTGTAACGAATTCCTTGCCGGCGAGCTGGCCGTCGAGCCACTTGATGCGATCCTGCGCGATCTTCTTAAGACCCTCGGCCGCTTCTGGCACCGTGACGATGCGGCCCTGGAACAGCGGCAGGCCTTCGCTGAAGCGAAAGCCGTTGGCCATCGGCTCGCAGATGTTGAGATCGATGCGGCGCGTCCACATCCGCGTTTCGGCTTTTTCTTCGGGCGTCGTGCCGATCAGCGCGGGCTTGGGGTTCTTGTCTTCGAGGTATTCGCAGATCGCCGTGATCTCGGAGACGTAGGAACCATTGTCGAGTTCCAGCGCCGGCATCTGGCCGTGGGGATTGCGCTTCAAATGTTCGTCCTGGCGGTTTTCGCCCGCCATCAGGTTCACATCCTGCGCCGGGATGGCGATGCCTTTTTCCGCCATGAACATGCGCACGACGCGCGGGTTTGGCCCGATCGAATTGTAGAATTTCATGGCGTGTCTCCTGCGGATTTTTGCGAACCCTAGGCAACGGCGCCGAAACGGTCAAACGCGCCGCAGGGGAAGGCCGACAAGAAAAAGCCGGGAAGCTTTGGCCTCCCGGCTTTTCACACTGCAGGTCTTTTGCAGCTTCACTCCATATGGAGCGTCAGCGTCACGCCGTAGGTGGCCGGATCGCCCGGGAACACGCTGATCGCAGACGCAACGGACGGTGCGCCCGAAGCCTGTTCGGCCGGCGTGTTGAACGCGACGACATTGTAGTGCTCGTTGAACAGGTTGCGGCCGAAGAGGGCCACTTCCCACAGGTGATCGTCGCTTCGCACGCCGAACTGGCCGTTCACGGTCGCAAAGCCGGGCTGCAGCTTGTTCGGATTGAGGTCCGAACCGGTATTGTAGCTCGAACGGTAGTTCGCATTGACCGACAAGAATCCCGAACTGTCCCAGAAGCCGAGCTCCTGTTCATAGGTGAGCCCGCTGTTGATCGTCCACAATGGAGCCTGTGTCAGCCGCGCGCCGGCCAGTATGGTCGGGGCGCCGCCCGGGAAGCCGAGCGTGGGCACGTCCTGACCGTAGCGTGAATAGGCATACGTCACCGATTCATTCAAAGTCAGGCCGTCGACAGGTTCGAATGTGGTCTCCAGTTCCGCGCCGTCGGCCATGACGTGTTTGAAGTTCGCAACGGCGAAGTTCAGACCGTTGAACGTGTTGATCTGGAAGTTCCTGAAGCGCTCGTGGAACAGGGTCAGATTGATGATCGCCGTGCCGCTCCACAATACCGAGCGGCCACCGAGCTCGAAATTGTCGTCATATTCCGGCTTGGCGAACGGCTGCGATCCGGCAAGATTCGCCCAGCTCGGGTCGAGGTTGAAGGGACCTGCCTTGTAGCCGCGACTGTAGCTTGCATAGAACATGAGCCGGTCGTTCGGCTTGTAAGCCAGGTTGCCCGTACCGGTGAGCGAGTTCTCCGAGATTCGCATGTCGTAGGGCTGGCGGCCGCAGAAGATCGCGAAGGCGCCGACCAGCGCATTGGAGGCCACCGGTGGATTCGTCGAGCCGCACGCCACGAGCTGGGCCGCAGGGCTATGCCAGACGGCAACGCCGCCGTCGAACTTGCCGTGCTTGGTCTCGTGATTGTAGCGAAGGCCGACTGTCGCCGACCATTTGTCGTTGAGGTGCCACGTGTTGTGGGTGAAGAACGACACGGAGTTGCCGTGCGTCGAGAAGTGATCGAGCACGCCGTCTCCGGCCTGGAATATCGGCGCATGGACACCGCCGAACCCGTTCGCGACGCAGAGCGGAATGATATTGGGCAGGCCGAGAAGGCAATTGTTCAGCTGGCCGATGATGCCCGCCCCGGGAGCGCCAACCGCGCCGGCCGGATTGAGAATGTGCGTCCACACCAGCGTGGCGTCGGTGCCGAACGTGCCCGGCGTGAGGACTTTAACGTTTTCGTCCGAGTAGAACATGCCCATCAGCCAGTCGAGAGACTTGTAGGTGCCTTTGAACTGGAATTCCTGCGTGAAGTTGCGCAGCTCGCTGCGGCCGTTCTCGGCCCGGATGAAGTCTACGGGCGAATAGTCCGTATCGGTTGTGTCGAGCGATTTGAAATCGCGCCAGGACGTGATCGAGGTCAGCGTCGTCGTATCGTCGATGCGCCAGTCGATCTGGGCCGATACGCCGCCATCGTTCACGTCGGACACGCGCGGGAAGTTGGTGGCGATCTTGTAGGCCTTGAAATCGGCAAGCTGGGTGCCGGGCCCGAACGGCGGAAGCGTGACGAGCTGGGGAAAGACTTTGCCGAAATTCGCGGACAGCGGGGACTGCACGATGTCCTGCAGGATCCTTGTGCGGGTCGAATAGACCGTATAGGCCGCATCGCTGCTGCTGTCCGCCTTCTGGGTGTAGTCGGCGATGACGCGCACTTCGATGTCGGAGGTCGGCGTCCAAAGCGCCTGTCCCTTGAAGCCGTAGTGATTGCGGCTGTTGGAGTGGTGGCCGTCATTCACATCGGTCAGAAAGCCGTTGCGGCTGTAGTAGACGCCGGCAAGGTCGAGGGCGAGCGTGTCGGTCACGCCGCCATTGATCTCGCCGGTGACGCGCGCCAGGCCAAGCGTTCCGACTGAGGCGCTGAGGTTCGCGTAAAATTCCTGAGACGGCTTGGTGCTGATGATCGAGATGGCGCCGGCCGTCGTATTCTTGCCGAACAAGGTACCTTGCGGACCGCGCAGAACTTCAACGCGATCGACCGCGAGCAGATCCTCGAGCACGGCCGCAGAGCGGCTGCGATATACGCCGTCGACGAACACGCCGACCGAGGCTTCGAGACCGGCATTGTTGCCCGTTGTGCCGACGCCGCGGATACGCACCAGGCCGCCGGTCGTATCGCCCGAACCGGTCGAGACCAAAAGGCTGGGGGCGAGCTGTTGCAGATCGTTGAAGTCATGGACTTCGGCGTTCTTCAACTGGTTGCTCGACAACGCCGTGATGGCGATCGGAACGGTCTGGACGTTTTCCGCCCGTTTTTCAGCCGTGACGGTGACGATCTCGATTTGGGCGAAGGCGGTGGTGCTGAAAAGCGCAATCGCGGCGCCGGCCAGAGCGGCCGAGCGCAAGACCTGAATGGACATGTTCACTCCCCAGAATTCGTTTTGTGTCTGGCTGGATGGCCAGCGCCCGAGCCAAAGTTCCGCTAGGGCAGATTTACGATATGTCCATGTGGACGCGATTTACGATGACGAAATTGCAACAATCGCCCAATTTCGCAGTGAAATGCGATATTTTACGCACTATCGATTCATTGTGGTATTATTGCAACAAAGCTGGTCGCGATCCTGTGCCGCCTTGTGCAGTGCCGCGGCGCCTAGGTGAGATAAGTCCATTTTCACCGCCTTCCCTTCGCCGGTTGCGAGTAACTTGGTGTCGGTGCCGAACGTCAGGTGCAGCGCGGGCCGGATTAGCGCGACGCCGATGTGTTCGGGAATCGTGAAATAATCGTGCGCGACGGATAGGCCACTTTGCCCGTCAAAAAAAGCGGCAGATCGGCTCAGTCGGTTGCGGCCGAGGCCCGGCTCGCCCATTTATGGCGTAACCGAGAATCGTCAGGTCGAATTTGCGCAAATATCTCATGCTCACGGTCGGGTGGCTGCTGACCTTGATCGGCATCGTCGTCACGCCGATGCCCATTCCGATTCCGCTCATCGGACTTCTGCCGCTGATGGCGGGGCTTGCGATCCTCATCAACTATTCGCGCACGATGCGCCGCATCATCCAGCGCGTGCGCCATCGCGTGCGCTGGATCTCCTACATGCTGGAACATTTCGCGCATCGCGCGCCAAAAAAAATCCGGACGATCCTTGCGCGCTCGCATCCAGCGTCGATAGAACGCCACGCGCGCATCCAGGCGCGTCCGCCGATGGAAGAAGAAGACTGATGGCCATTCCCTTCATTCGTGAATTCGAACCGCATTACGGCGAGCTTGTGCGCGTCACGCCCGGGATCAGCCGCGTCGTCGCCAACAATCCCGGCCCGTTCACCTTCAAGGGCACCGGCGTCTACATCGTCGGCGGCACGGATGTGGCGGTGATCGATCCGGGTCCCGACATGCCCGAACATGTCGAGGCGCTCAAACGCGCGCTCGACGGAAAACGCGTGACGCACATTCTCATCACCCACTGCCACAGCGATCACTCGCCTGCGGCGAAGCCTTTGAAGGAATGGTCCGGCGCCAGGACCTATGCCTTCGGTCCGCACGGCTCAGGCTACGACGCGAACGAAGCGAAGGTCGAAGCGGGCGGCGACATGGATTTCATGCCCGATGTGCGCGTGAAGGATGGCGAGATCATCTCCGGCAACGGCTTCACCTTCGAATGCGTGCACACGCCGGGGCACACCTCGAACCATATGTGCTACGCGCTCAGGGAAGAAAAGGCGCTCTTCACCGGCGATCACATCATGGGCTGGTCGACCACCGTGGTGACGCCGCCCGACGGCAACATGGCGCAGTACATCGCCAGCGTACGCAAGCTGGAGACGCGCGACGACGCGGTTCTGTATCCGACGCATGGCGCGCCGGTGACGGATCCCAAGCCCTTTCTCGCCGCCTATGTCGCGCATCGCCTCGACCGCGAGCGCCAGGTGCTTGCCGCGATCAGGGACGGCCTCGACACGATTCCGGCGATGGTCGCGCGCATGTATGCCGATGTCGACAAGCGCCTGCATCCGGCCGCCTCGCGCTCCGTGCTCGCGCATCTCATCCAGCTAGAGGATGAAGGCCGGGTGAAGCATGACGGCGAGCGCTACCGGCTGAGCTAGTTCGCAAGGCTCGCCCGGATCCTGGGCGATGGGCCGCGGCCGTACCGTTGAGCGGGAAATCGGACGGTTTGCAGCTGCTGGCGACGAACCTGCCGCTACCGTCCCTGCACGGCCTTGACGTAATCGCGTACGATGGCTGCGTTCATGCCCATGTCGTTCTCGCCGATGCGGCTTTTGCTGCGGATGTCGAGCCGCGCGCCGATCTTGCCGGCAGGCTTGACGCGAATGGCGATGTCCGACGTCAGGCCGAACCAGAAATGCGTCAGGCTCGCCTCGATCATGCCGTCCTTCTCGTTGAACGAGACGATGTTCCAGCCCGACATGCGCTTGGCCGTCTCAAAGCCATGCCAGAACAGCACGGACGGTTTTTCGAGCGCGAGATAGGCGCGGATGTCGGGATAGGCCTTCTTCTGCGCTGCCGCGACATGGGTTTCGCGGCCGCCATAGTCGACCAGTTTCATGCCGTCATATTCCGGGCCGTTGGTTGCCCCCGCGCGGAGCGGCAAGAGCGCAGCGAAAGGCGGCGCGAACTCGACATCGGTCGTGATGTCGTGGATCGGCGGCGAACTGAAAAAAAGCCGCAGCTGATTGAGCGGTATGAAGGCGACGACGAGCGAGCCGGCAAGTCCGACAATGCCGAAGCGCCAGCCGGCGCTGTCATTGATGTTCAGCGCGCGCGCGATCCACACCGCGCCGCTCACCGAACCGGCAATCGCGATCACGACGCCTGGGCTCAGGATTTTCAAGCCGGTCTCATAGTCCCACCAGCCAAACCGCGTGCCATAGCTTGCGGCCAGGCCGATGCCAGCGCTCAGGATGAAACAGCCAAGCGAGATGACGGCTGCGACGTGTTGTGAGCGCATGAAAGACTGCTACTCCGCCGCCGTCGGAAGGCGATAGGCGCCGAACCGTTCGCGCAGCACCGTCTTCTGGATCTTGCCCGTGGCGGTGTGGGGAATCTCCTCGACGAACTGCACGTCGTCGGGCATCCACCATTTGGCGATTTTGCCGGT
The DNA here is from genome assembly GCA_963743765.1 of uncultured Alphaproteobacteria bacterium. Taxonomy (GTDB): domain Bacteria; phylum Pseudomonadota; class Alphaproteobacteria; order Micropepsales; family Micropepsaceae; genus Rhizomicrobium. The sequence goes on along the minus strand of CAVUQQ010000004.1, from coordinate 1,041,663 downwards.
GAGGTAGGCGAGCAGTTCCTCGCGCGTCGCCGTCTTGCCGGGCTTCAGCACCACGATCAGCAGCGGCCGCTCGTCCCACTTGGGATGGCGCACGCCGATGACGGCTGCCTCGGCAACCGAGGGATGGCCGACCGCGATATTCTCGATCTCGATGGAGGAAATCCATTCGCCGCCCGACTTGATCACGTCCTTGGAGCGGTCGGTGATCGTCATGTAGCCGTCGGCGTCGATGGTGGCGACGTCGCCCGTGTCGAACCAGTCGTCCGCATCGAACGCGTCCTGCCCTTCGCCGCGGAAATAGCCCTTGGCCACGGCCGGCCCGCGCACTTTCAGACGGCCGAACGCCTTGCCGTCGCGCGGCATCTCCTTGTCGTTGTCGTCGACGATCTTCATCTCGACGCCGAACACCGGATGGCCCTGCTTGCACTTGTAGTCGAGCTGCTTGTCCCACGGCATCTCGGCGATGTGATGCTTGAGCGTGGCCATGGTGCCGAGCGGACTCATCTCCGTCATGCCCCAGGCGTGGATCACCTGCACGTCGTACTTCTTCTCGAAGGTCTCGATCATCGAGCGCGGGCAGGCCGAACCGCCGATCAGGACGCGCTTCATGTGCGGCAGCGTCTTTCCGGTCTGCTCGAGATATTGCAGCAGCGCCAGCCACACGGTCGGCACGGCGGCGGTCATCGTCACGACCTCATCGGTCAAAAGCTCGCAGATCGACGGCCCGTCCAGTTTCGGTCCCGGCAGCACCAGCTTGGCGCCGACCATCGGCGCGGTGAAGGCCAGCGCCCAGGCATTGGCGTGGAACATCGGCACGACGGGAAGGATCGTGTCGCGGTTGGAGATGCCTTGCGCATCCGTCTGCGCCGCCATCAGCGCGTGAATGACGTTGGAGCGGTGGGAGTAGAGCACGCCCTTGGGATTGCCCGTCGTGCCGGACGTGTAGCAAAGCCCGCAGGCCGTCTTCTCGTCGACTTCCTTCCATTGGAACGTGCCGCTGCAGCCGGCGATGAATTCCTCATAGGCGACGAGATTGGGAATGTTCGCCTTGGGCAGATGCGCCGCGTCGGTCATCGCGACATAGAGTTCGACATTCTTCAGCTTGGGCGCGATCTGCGCCACGAGGTCCGCAAAGGTGATGTCGAAGAACAGAACTTTGTCTTCGGCGTGATTGGCAATGTAGACGAGCTGATCCGGGAACAGGCGCGGATTGAGCGTGTGATAAACGGCGCCAATGCCGGCGATGCCGTACCAGGATTCCAGATGCCGCCACGTGTTCCAGGCCAGCGTCGCGACCCGGTCGCCCGGCTGGATGCCGAGCCGGTTCAGCGCCTCCGCCACCTTGCGCGCGCGTACACCGATCTCGCGATAGTTGGTGCGGTGGATCGGACCTTCCACGCTGCGGCTCACCACCTCGCGGTCCCCGTGATACAGCGACGCGTGATCGATGATCTTGTGGACCAGCAACGGCCAGTCCTGCATCTGCCCCAACATGACGAAATTCCCCTGTTCTTCTGGCCGCATAATAGGAACGCGTCCGCGCCGCGGCAACGCGTTCCCGGGCCGCAAACGCGGCGCCACGCTAAAGTTCGTTTGCGGCCGCCGCTAGGCCCTCACCTCGAAAATCAGGTTGAACGGCGTCTCGGTGGCGCGGCGGAAATGCTTGAAGCCGGCCTTGCTCGCCACCTCCCTGAGCCGCTTTTCGCCGGCCTGCGCGCCGAGGCCCAATCCCACCTCCTGCGCCAGCGACGCCGGCGTACAGATCATGGTCGAGGCGGCGTAGAAGATGCGGCCGACGGGATTGAGATTGTCCTCCAGCGCATCGCCGGCGAACGGTTCGACCAAGAGCCAAGTGCCGTCCTTGGCGAGCGATTTGCGGACATGCTTTGCCGCGCCCACGGGATCGCCCATGTCATGCAGGCAATCGAACATCGTCACGACGTCGTAGTTCTTCGCCGGAAAATCCTTCGCCGCCGCCTTCTGGAAGGTGATGCGCTTGTCGACGCCGGCCTGTTTCGCCGCTTCCTTCGCGCGTGCGATCGAAGGCGCGTGATAGTCGAAGCCGAAGAAGTGCGACTTGGGATAGGCCTGCGCCATCAGGATGGTCGAGGCGCCATGGCCGCAACCGACATCGGCAACCGTTGCGCCTTTCTTCAGCTTCGCTTCGACGCCGTCGAGCGCGGGAATCCACGCGCTCACAAGGTTGGCGTTGTAGCCGGGCCGGAAGAAACGTTCGGTGCCCTTGAACAGGCACGCCGAATGCTGGTGCCAGCCGACGCCCTTGCCGGTCTTGAAGGCCTGCGCGACTTTGGGTTCGTCGAGCCACATGGACTGCGCGACCTGGAACGCGCCGGCGAAGAAAGCCGGGCTGCCTTCCTGCGCCAGCGCCATCGACTGTTCGGGGTTGAGACTGAATTTGCCGCTTGGCGCGTCATAGTCGACAAGTCCGGCCGCCGCCTGCGCCGACAACCATTCGCGCACATAGCGCTCCTTCAGTTTCGTCTTCTTCGCGATGTCCTTCGGCGTGCCTGGCGCCCCGTCTTCCATCGCCTTGTAAATGCCGAGCTGGTCGCCCAGCAGCACCAGCGCACCGGTCAGCGCGGCGCCCAGGTCGCCGACGAGTTTTCCCATCAAGGCGTTCAGTTTTTCCGGATCGGGATTTCTGCTCATCTTCACTCTCCTCGGCGTCAAAAAGCGGTGAAATTCTACCACCCGCACCGCGTTTGTTGACAGCGTTGATTCGTGTGGTGGTTCAGTTCCGCAGTCCGGAAGCGGGCCAAACGGCCGAGCCGGGCCGAAATGAGGTTGCACGGAAACATGCACGGCGGACGGTAGAGGCGGCGGGTAAACCAGCCATCAGTTCTGCTATAAGGTGCAGCTTCACAGTCCGGGAACCCACCATGCCCCTTTCCAATGCGCAGATGCGCGACGTGCAGAGCGTTCTGCACCCCTACACCAACCTCGTGAAATTCCGCGACACCGGTCCGCTTATTCTCGACAAGGGCCAGGGCGTGCGCGTCTATGACGAAAGCGGCAAGGAATATATCGAGGCGATGGCGGGGCTGTGGTGCACCGCGCTGGGCTGGGGCGAGAACGAACTTGCCGAAACCGCGGCCGAACAGATGCGCAAGATGGCGTTCGGCCATCTCTTCGGCGGCCGCAGCCATGAGCCGGCCATCGCGCTCGCCGAGAAGCTGAAGGAGATTTCGCCGTTCCCCGTCGGCAAGGTGTTTTTCGCCAATTCCGGTTCCGAAGCCAACGATACGCAGATCAAGCTCTACTGGTACGCTTCCAACGCGCGCGGCCAGACCAGAAAGAAAAAGATTCTCTCGCGCATCAAGGCCTATCATGGCGTGACGCTGGCAAGCGCCTCGCTCACCGGCCTTGCCAACAATCACAAGAGCTTCGACCTGCCGTTCGACTTCGCGCGGCACGCCGACTGTCCGCACTTCTATCGCAACGCCGAGCCGGGCGAGACGGAAATGCAGTTCAGCCAGCGCATGGCCACGAACCTCAACGCGACGATCGAGCGCGAGGATCCGGACACCATCGCCGCGATGATCGCGGAGCCCATCATGGGCGCGGGCGGCGTGATCATGCCGCCGGACGGCTATTTCGACGCCATCACGCGCGTGCTCGACACGCACGGCATTCCCCTGATCGACGATGAAGTCATCACCGGCTTCGGGCGCACCGGCGAATGGTTCGGCTGCGGCACCTATGGCTTCGAGCCGGAGAGCATGTCGATCGCCAAGGCGTTGTCGAGCGCCTATCTGCCGATCTCCGCGGTGCTTCTGTCGCCGGAACTATCCGAGATCATCGAGCAGGAGTTGGGCAAGATCGGCACCTTCGGACACGGCTTCACATACAGCGGCCATCCGGTCGCCGCAGCCGTCGCGCTGAAAACCATCGAGATCTACCAGCGCCGCGATCTGGTCGGGCATGTCCGCCATGTTGCGCCGCTGTTCCAGAAGCGTCTGAAGGCGCTCGCTGAACATCCGCTCGTCGGCGAAGCGGTCGGCGTCGGCCTCATCGGCGCGGTCGAACTCGTCGCCGGCAAGAAGACGAAACAGAGCTTCGAAGGTTCGCGTCAGGCGGCGGCAACGCTGTGCGGCTTTGCGCAGGAAGAAGGCCTCATCGTGCGCCCGCTGCTCGGCGACCGCATCGCCTTCTGCCCGCCGCTCGTCATCACCGAAGCCGAGATCGGCGAACTGTTCGATCGCTTCGAGCGTGCGCTCAAGAAATCGCTCGACTGGGCGACGAAGGAAAAGCTGATCGCGGCGTAGGAATTGTCATGACGGGACGAATCAAAATCGAGACCGTCGCGGAGCAACCGGTCGCCGCCGTGATCGAGCGCGTCGCGATGGGCGAGATCGGCCGGCACGTCATGCCCAATCTCGACCGGGTCCATGCCTTCCTGGAGGCGCATCCGGCGTTGCGGCTGCCGGGCGCGCACAATGTCCTTGTCTATCGCGGCAAGGACAGCCACCTGCACAAGGACGGCAGGATTCCGGTGGAGTATGCGGTGCAGGTCGCGCGCGCTTTTGCGGATGCGGGCGACGTGAACAGTTCGTCTACCCCGGCGGGACGCGTCGCGACGGCGCTTCACGCCGGCCCCTATGAGCGCCTCTCGCAAACCCATGCCGCGATTTAAAAGTGGTGCGCGGAGCACGGCCATGCGCTCGCCGGTCTCGACTGGGAAATCTACGGAGACTGGAACGACGATCCCAAGAAGCTGGAAACCAAGGTCTGCTACCTGCTGCACTGACCGGCTTAGGGGAGCGCCGCTGTCTCGTCGGCGAGCAACATGAGCGTCGACAAGGTCCGTTTCAGCTTGGCCGCTTCGGCGGAAATGTCGAAAGCACGCTCGCCGACACGCCGCGCACGACGCGGCTACGATGCGATTTAGCAGGGCTTCAGACGTTTCCACCGCCATGATGGCGGCGTTTGCACCGGAGCGTGCGACGCGTCAAGCGTCCGCGGTCTGATCCGGCCGGCTGTAGATGAGCCTGTTGCCGTCCCACACTTCCAGGTGACGGCAGTCGGCAGGCTTCATGGCGTGTGCCAGAATCTTGGCGCGCATGTCGCTGTCGAACTGCACGGAAAAGGCGCGTGACAACTGGCCATTCTCGTTCATGTAACAGATTTCATAAGCAGGCATCGTTTCCTCCAACTGAACTTCGCGATGCCCCCGCGAGCAACTGTTGTGTACGCGATATATGCGTAAGTCGAATGACAATCGCGGTCACGAAGATCACGATTGTTCTCATTGTTTGCGGATGTTGCGCCGTCGCGCGGTCTGCGGACCCGAAAGCTTCAGTTGGGCGCGCAGTCGTCCGGGAATTTCGGATTTGCACGCGCCGGCCATTGCGCCGGCCGACGAAGTTTTTCCGGGACGAATGTTAAGCCCTTGACTTATCGCGAATCTTCTCGCTTGACGTTGACGTAAGCGTAAGCCAATAATTCGCCATTGAGAAATTGTCAGGGAGGTCCGGCGACAAGGCATCAAGCCAAGCGTCCGGGCAAAGCTATATGCAACGTTCATTCACGATCCGTCAGCTCACCAAGGAGTTCGGCGTCACCGCGCGCACGCTGCGCTTCTACGAAGATGAAGGACTGATCGCACCGGAACGGCGCGGCCAGACCCGCATCTACTCGTCGCGCGACCGCGCCCGCATCATCCTGATCCTGCGCGGCCGCCGCGTCGGATTCGCGCTCGCCGAGATCCGCGAGATCCTCGATCTCTACAATTCCGAGGATCATGGCGTGCGCCAGACGATGCATGCGCGCAAGAAGTTCGAGGAACAGCTTCACAAGCTGGAGCGCCAGAAGGTCGACATCGAAGAGTTGCTGACCGAACTGCGCCGCGCCATCACCTCGATCGACGATGCGATCGCCAAGGGCGTGATGACCGCACAGCCCCAGCGCCACCAGGTCGCCGCGGAATAAGTTGTCTTGCCCAGCAAGCGTGGCGCGGACATGCCCCGCGCCCGCTTTGCCGTTTGTACTCACGCCACAGGAGCGACCATGTCCTACAAGGAAATTCTCTACGACGTCGCCGACAACATCCTCACCATCACGATGAATCGCCCGGAAAAGCTGAACGCATTCACCGGCACGATGATGACCGAGATGATCGACGCGTTTCAGCGCGCCAACAAGGACGACAATATCCGTTGCATCGTCGTCACGGGCGCGGGCCGCGCCTTCTGCGCCGGCGCGGATCTTTCTGCCGGTGCGGCGACGTTCGACGCCACGCAGCGCGCCGATCGTCCGGAACGCAATGCAGGTCCCGTCGGCTCCGTGAACTGGAGCGATGAGCGCGTGCGCGACGGCGGCGGGCGCCTGACGCTCGAAATCTTCGAATGCCTCAAGCCTGTCATCGCCGCGGTGAACGGCCCGGCCGTCGGCATCGGCGTGACCATGCAGCTTGCGATGGACATCCGCATTGCCAGCGAGGCGGCGCGCTTCGGCTTTGTCTTCTCGCGCCGTGGCATCGTGCCGGAAGCAGCGTCGAGCTGGTTCCTGCCGCGTCTCGTCGGCATCCAGCAGGCGCTCGCCTGGTGCTATTCGGGCAAAGTGTTCGAAGCCAAGGAAGCACTCGCCGGCGGCCTCGTCGCCGAAGTCGTTCCGCCGGACCAGCTCCTGCCGCGCTGCCGCGCCATCGCGCGCGAGATCGCGGACAACACCGCACCGGTGTCGGTCGCGCTGATCCGTCAGATGATGTGGCGCGGTCTCGGCATGGATCACCCGATGGAAGCGCACAAGGTGGACTTCGCGCGGCATCTATTCGCGCGGCGCCTCGGCCGACGTGAAGGAAGGCGTCGTCAGCTTCCTCGAGAAACGCCCGGCGAAGTTCCCGCAGAAGGTGTCGGCCGACATGCCGCCCTATTTCCCGTGGTGGGAACCGCGCAAATATTCATAGACACTTGCCCGGAGTTCCTGGGGAAGCTTTTGTGAAACGGCTTGTGCTGGCCCTCGGCGCGATCTTCGCGTTCGCAGCGCCGGCGCGCGATATTCACCCGATTGCAATGCGCTGAGTCCGTAAGCCCTAATGGTGGCGGCGGAAGAGCGCGGCGAAGGCGCGGCGCATCCATTGCGGCAGCATCGGCGGATGCGTGATCGGCCGCTCGTCCAGTTCCGGATTGTGTACCAGATGTCCCAACATCGTGAACCGCCCCTCAAAGAGCCATAACGACGTACACGGAGTATATGACAGTTTGACGCGTGCGTCACTGCCGTCGTGCCAAAAAGATGCGCGCGAACGGTTAACGCGAGATTAAGGCGCGATCGGGGCAGCGCGACCGACGCGCGCTTATGGATTGGGCCGCTGGTCCGGCATGTCGCCGACATTGGGATTGGCGGAGCGATTGAGCTGGTTGTTGCAGATGCTGTAGCCGTTGGACCAACCCGCGCGATAGGGCTGGCTCGTCTGGAACAGCGCATCGTCGCGCACCTTGCTGCCGACGAACGACGTGCCGCGTGCGCTGGCACTCGCGCAACCGTCTGAGTATCCCGCCTTGAAATTGGGGTCGTTGCGCATAGCCCGCATGGCGCGCGTCTCGAAGAAGATGCAGCCCGACAGGCTCGCCGCGAGAATTATGGCGAGGCCGGCTCGAAGCAATTGCGCTATCGGCATGTCGTGATCCTGTGAAGAGGCGGGCGAATGTATCACCCCGGCACGCAACGCCAAAAAAGCCGGCGCACGCGTTAATTGCCGTTTAATGGCGGCTTTCTAGCTTGGCATTGGGTGAGCGGTGTAAATGCCTGAGCTGACGGATTTCAAGAATCTGCGCGTCATGGTGGTGGGCGGACGGCCGAGCGGCCTGCAGATCCTGCGGACGGTGTTCGGCGTCGCGGGCATCGGCAATGTCGTGGCTGTGCCGGAGTCGCGCCGCGCCATCACTCTTCTCTGCAATGAGCGCTTTGCCGCGGTGTTCTGCGATGTCCGGGCCGAGATGGTGGGCGGCGTGCCGTTTCCGCTCGCCGCGCGGCGCAGCACGGGCGTCCTCAATCCCATGATCCCTATTTTTCTTCTGTGCAGTGCCGCGCGCCGCCGCCAGGTTGAGCAGGCGCGCGACACGGGCGTGACCGATGTCCTGGCGCGACCTCTCAGCGCCGCGACGGTCATCCGCAAGCTGCGCATCGCGCTCGTCCATCCGCGCCCGTTTATCGCTGCGCCGGATTTTTTCGGGCCCGACCGCCGCGTCCGTCAGCACGGCCGCTTTGACGGTGACGAGCGTCGACAGCGCACGGCCAGGAAGGTCAAAGTCACGTTGAAAGACGCGCCCGATCCGGCTCCCGGCTGAGCCTGCCATCTTTCCGCCGGTTATAAGACAGTAATCCCACAATCTTTACGTGTGTACGGGGACAGGTCCCGATCGGCGGAGCTCGACTTTGGAACCGGAAATTAACCATGTTTCTTCCGTAATTTTCGCCCGTATTCGTGGATAGCCAAATGCGATTTGTCCTGATTTCGCGCCTGATTACACTGAAAAGTTGCAAACTTATCCAACACCTCCCAAATTGTAGGATAATTATCCCAATTACGTAGTTGACAACAGAAAGGCGATTCGATAGGATTTCTTGGTCATTTCACAGGAACTCCCGTCATGGGTAGGAACATATTCAAAGAAGCCCACTTCCACGACGAAGCCGCCGCTCGGGCTTGGTTTGAGGCCGCTCGCTGGCCGAATGGTCCGGTCTGCCCGCACTGCAAGGGTGCGGCTTACTCACCCACGAAGATCGCGGGCCGCTATCGCTGCAAGACGTGCCGCAAGGACTTCACGGTCATGGTCGGCACGGTCATGGAGCGTAGCCACGCCAAGCTCACCCAGTGGGCCGTCGCGTTCACCATGGGCGCATCTTCCAAGAAGGGATTTCAGCGCGCATCAGTTACACCGTCAGCTTGGCTGCCAGTACAACACGGCATGGTTTCTTCACCACCGCGTTATGGAAGCGATGCGCGAGGGTGGCCTTGATCTGCCCCCGATTGGTGGGGAGGGCAAAGTCGTTGAAGCGGACGAGACGTATTTCGGCAAAGCAGAGAACCCGCCCGCGCGGAGCAAGTATCTCCCCAAGCCCACGAAGGGCGGCAAGGTCGGCGTCGGCGGTAAGCGGGCGATTGTTTCGCTTGTCGAGCGCGGAGGCCGGGTTCGTTCATTTCACGTCCCGCGCGCCGATAAGGCAACGGTTTCCCGTATCGTGACGCAGAACATTGCCCGCGAAAGCCGCCTGCACACCGATGAAAGCAAGCTCTACACCGGTGCCGATCTGCACTTTGCAGAACACGAAACCGTCAATCACAGCGCCAAGGAATATGCTCGTGGCGACGTAACGACCAATTCAGCGGAAGGCTATTTCTCGATCTTCAAGCGCGGTATGCGCGGTGTTTATCAGCACTGCTCAGAGAAGCATTTGCACCGCTATCTGGCGGAGTTCGATTTCCGCTTTAATCATCGTGAGGCGTTGGGCTGGAATGATGAAGCCCGCACGATTGCAGCTATTCAGGCCGCAGACGGCAAACGCCTCACTTATCATCAAGCTGACTAAGACGAAAAGTTTTAAAGCGGTTGCTAACCATTTCTCAAAATGGCGAGATCGCTAGCAATTTCAGAATCTTACAAAACACTTGAAAAATAAGGCTGAATCGCTATATTTATAAGTAATCCGCTACCGCGGAGGGACAAGCTGAATTGCTTGGGCGGCCCCGTTCATCGGGGCCGTTTTATTTTATGGCCGCCACACTCTGCCGTAGCCATGTGGGCTTCCGTTCCGGTCCCGATAGAATTTCCGCTCCTCAAGCACTTGAGCAACGCTCATTGCGAACGTGTCATAGTCGGGACCCTTCGCGTGCACTCGCTTGCAGTGGCTAAAGCAAGTGCTGGCGAGCAAATCGGCCATCTGTAGCCCGAACACATCAGCCGACTTGGCCTCAATTTTTATTTCACCGCTCGTCAGAACTTCCCGCAACTTATCGCCGGGAATGTGCTGCGTCCGATCAGTGAAAAACTTTCGGTAGAGCTTTTTTAGGCTGTCATCCAGATCGGGATTTATACCTTCGGCCATAACATCACCGACGCCACGCCCTTTCAGAAAATAAAAGTAGCGCTCGATGGCATTTCCAACAAGCAACTCATAAATGCTGCCGCTCCAATTGGGATGCTTGTAGTAGAAAGCAATCTTATCGACACCGATTGTGATGACAGAATATTTTGCGGTTGCATACATCCGCATTACATCCTGTTCCCACGACGCACGCTTCGCTGCGTCTGAAAGGATATGAAACGGGCCATCCGCCTTTTTCATGCGTCTGAGATGTAAGACTGGGGCGCGGCCACCATTCGACTCAGCGAAATGGCGTTCCTTGAGCCGGAGAAAAGATGGTTCAAAGGTTTTGGTTAGGTACTGCCACTCAAATATGACGCCAGTTATCCCCGCATAACGTGTTTGGGGATGGTTGCTCGTCTTAGAGTGAACGTTGCCCGTATCATCAATGAACATTCGATAGCGAGGCGGCGGTTTGGGGGCATTAGACATGGAGTGATTTTCCATGCCGATTTTAAGCTGCTTCGCTAAATAGCCAGAATCAGAACCACTATTTAGGCAAAATGGCCTTCCGGGCTCTCGGGTGCGACGCCCTACGAGACTCTCCCGACTTCTTTGGAATATCCTTGAGCGGCGTTGGCTTCATGTTGAAGGCCGCACGCAGCGTCGTTTTCAATCGCTGCTGAGTATCGTCAGAATTGTATTGGTCTGAAATCCTTGTCCATAGCGGGGATCATATCACATGCCGCAACGGCCAGAAAAGACCGAGGGAAACGCTGGTTTCTACGATCCGGTCGGCTTTTGTATCTACTGCAAAAGAAAACCACCGGAGGTTCCGAATTTAGAGCAGGAACACATCTTTGCTTTGAGTATGGGAGGCTATCCATTCCTTGATAAAGCGAGCTGTCGCGAATGCGCGGATAAGATCAATAAGTTCGAGGGTGTCGTCACAAGCACCCTTTTGATAGCTGCTAGAACGCATCTCGGCATTCGGACACGAAACCCAAAACACCGCCCAACGGAACTACCGATTAGCACGGGCAAAATCGAAGTTCCAAAGCATCCTCTCTACGTCGTGCTCCAGGACTTCAATCACCCAAACATTTTGGGCATGCCGCGCACATTTTCCGAAGAACCGAGCCTTCACGCTCTCAGAATGCATACGACTTCCAAAGGTCGATCACTCAAGAGCGGCCTGCAACAGACGGGGACTTCAATGGGACGGATGGAATTGGCTTCGCAACACTCTCTGGCGCCGATGCCGCTGCGCGCCGGCGTCACGCAAATCCTGGTGGCGCAGGCCTATGGCGTATCGCTCGAGGAAATCCGCGCCGCCACGCGCCGCACGTCGCAGGCGGCGTTCGCGCGGCAGATCGCGATGTATCTCGCTCATGTCGTGCTTTCCATGAGCATCGGCGAAGTGGCGCAGGCTTTCGCACGCGACCGCTCCACGGTGTGCCATGCGATCCAGCGCGTCGAAGCGATGCGCGAGGATGCCGATCTCGATCGCACGCTCGGCTGGCTCGAAACGCTGCTGCGCGCCATCGCGGAGCGCCTGTGATGACGGGCGGGGACGAACGTTTTTCGCGGCAGCACCAGTTGCGCGGCAAGCGCCGCGTGATGGGCGCGGACGGAAAGGAGAACTCTCGTCACCATCAACGAGGCGGAGTCGCCGCTCGGCCGCTTGCGCCACCGAAAGGTGATCGACGCTGCGCAGTTCGATGCCGGCGAAAGGCTGCGCCGCGATTTCACGCTCGCGCGGCTGACGCCGCGCATGGGCATCGACCTGACGCAGCCCTTCATACGCAATGCGGGCGGCCAGAAGGCGGAGGCGCCGCTGACCGACATGGTGCTCGCCGCCAAGCAACGCTTCTCCGCCGCCATGCGCGCGGTGGGGCCGGGCCTCAACGACCTGCTGTTCGATGTCTGCTGCCACCTGCGCGGCCTGGAGGAAGCCGAACGCGCCAAGGGCTGGCCGATCCGCTCGGCAAAAGTGGTGCTTTGTATCGGCCTCGACCGGTTGGCCGACCATTACGGCTTGCGCGTCAGGGGGCGCGCGAAGATGCGCGGCTGGCAGGCGGAGGACGGGTCATAACTTCATCAGGTAGCGATGCACGCCGTCGAGCACGAGTTCGGATTTCTGGTTGTGCACCGTGGCGCGCATGGCGACGATGCCCGTCGTCCGCTGGCGCGTCAGCTCGCTGATGGTCAGCGCGGGGTAAAGTGTGTCGCCGGGAAAGACGGCTTTGAGGAACTTCGCGTTCACCTCGATGAAGCCGATCAGCTTCTCGCCGACGACGTGCGGGAATAGTCCGGCGCCCGCCGCGGTGAAGCTCAGGACCTGAAGTCCATGCGCGAGCGGCGCGGGATAGCCGAGCCGCTTGCAGTATTCGACGTCATAGTGGATCGGATGATTGTCGAGGCTGACGGTCTGGAAGGCGGCGAAATTCGCATCGCCGATGGTGCGGGAGGGAAGGTTGAAAATCTCCCCCAGTTTCAGCTCGTCAAAGCCGCGCAGCGGCACGACGCGATGTTCGGCGATGTCCATGGCGCAGCATTGGTGCGCCGGGACGCCTGCCTGTCAAATGCCGCCATGCACCGTGCGCCGGTTGGCCTCGATGTCGGCGCGGACCTCGTCCAGGCTGCGCACCGCGACCGCCTGGAAGCTGTCGAGGAAGGACAGGCCGCCCGCGCAGGCCGCCGCGTGATGGTCGCAGGCCGTCTGCACGTTGGCCGGCTGGATCAGCCCGCCGATCGTGCCCGGCGTCAACGCGGAAAAGTTGGCGCCCGGCCGGCCGAAGCCGAGGTTCGGCTCATGCGGCATCAGGAAGGCGACGAGTCCGATCCAGAAAATCGCGCGAATGATCATGGCGGTACCCCAATTCTTGAGACCGGGGGGTACGATGCGCGCAGGGCCTTTTCCGGCACCTGAAACCATTCGGTAAAGTTGAATGTAATTGGATTAAAATCGAGCGCGGCTGACATCGCGGAAAACATGGCGTTTCTGAGTTCGCGCTGTCTCGAAATAAGATTTACGAAAATTCGAATCAAATTCTCGGCGCGGACGCTCCGTTGGTGCAGAGTAGGGAAGCTACCCCGCCGCCGCCGGCAGCTCGATGACCGCTTCGAAACCGCGTCCTTCCTGGCTCGCGATGCGCAAGCTCCCGCCATGCAGTTCGGTGAAGGCCTTGACGAGCGTCAGTCCGAGACCCGCGCCGTTCGTGTGATCCGCCGTGCCGCGCCCCGCCTGCTCGAACGGCTGCAGGATGCGCTCGAGATCCTGTTCGGCCACGCCGGGCCCGTTGTCGGCGACGTGCAGGAACACGCGTCCGTTCTGGCAATCCGCTTTCAGCGTCACCGCGCCGCCGGCCTGCGTGAACGACACCGCATTGTCGACCAGTTGATGGAGCATCTGGCCGAAGGCGGCTTCGTCGGCATCGACGAGATGGCCGACCGGGCAGCCGGAGGCATCGAGCGTGATGTTCCGGGCCTTGGCCCGCTCGCTGAAGGCCTCTGACGCCAGCCACAGCGCGCCGCCCGCATCCAGCCGCGCCGGGCGCAATTCGAACTTGCCGCTGGCGATCTTGGTCAGGTCGAGAATCTGATTGATGAGCCGCAGCAGGTTGTGGCCGCCGGCATGGATAAGCCCGGCATATTCCCTGACCCGATCGGGACCGAAGCCGTCCGCCATCTGCACCAGCAGGTCGGAGAAGCCGATGATGGCGTTGAGCGGCGTCTTGAGCTCATGGCTCATCGTGCGCAGCAAGGTCTTCTTGGCGCGGTCGGCTTCGCTGCGCACGGCGTCGAGCCGGCGCGTCAGGCCGGCAAGATAGGTTGCCTGGCGCTGGGCTTCGTCCTGCGAGGTGGCGAGCGCCTGGCGCGTCTGGTCGAGGGCCGCTTCCGCGCGCCGCTCGTCGGTCACGTCGGTCAGGACCGTGATGCGTCCGCTGCCCCTGGTCTTGCGGTCGCGCACCAGATAGGCCTTGCCGATGCTGGTCTCCAGCGTCATCGCGCCGGCCGGCGAATTGTGCAGCTCGAACCTGCGCTGCAGCCACGCATCCTTGTCGCCTTCGACCAGAATGCGCTCGCGCGCGACGGCGTCGGCGATCAGCGTGCGAAACTCCAGGCCCCGCATCTGCTCGAATGTCCGGTCGTAGATCGCCGCAAAATCCTGGTTGCAGACGACAAGCCGGTCGTTGCGGTCGAAGAACGCGAACGCATCGGCGGACAGTTCGATCGCCTTTTCCAACCGGCTGGTGGCGTGGCGTTCCTGGGTCGCGTCGGTCCACAACGCGATCCAGCCGCCTTCGGGCGTGCGCCGCGCTTTTATCTCGACGATGCGGCCGTCGGCGAGCGGTATGTCGAGCGGATGAAAATCGCCTTCGGTGAATTGCGCCAGGCGGCGCGCGAGGAAGCCTTCGACATCGCCGCCATGCGCTTCGCCGGCGATCGCGCCGCTCTCCACTTCGAGGCGGACGAGCGCGTCATAGGACATGCCGATCAGCGACTCGCGCCGCGGCAGCGCACGGAACAGATAGCCGAAATGCTGGTTGGTGTAGATCAGTTGTTGATTCGAATCGTAGATGGTGATCGCCACGCGCAAGCAGTTGAGCGCCTCGACCAGGGCGGCCGACGCGTGTTCGCCGATGACGTGCGATTCCGGCACGGCCAGTACATTCTGTACTTTTGCCAACCCCAAGGCGGGATATTCCCCATTACCCGCGGGAAGTCTGCGCCACAGGCCTTGCCGAAAGGTTAGACGACGCCCGAATCGCTTCAGCATCCCTAACAAACGGTGAATAACTGCCGCCACAGGTGTTGAGAATTAACGAACGAAGTTCCCGGGTCTTCAACCTTCGTTAAGTTAAGGGATCGAGAATGGCGTCTTCCCGGATGCAGCAGGCCCTGAGTCTTAATGGCGATTAATTTCTACAGCAGCGAACAGCCCTCCGGCGACCGTGCGTCACGCCGATTGTTCATTGCCGTACAGGCCTCCAAGGCGGCGATCGGGGCCGCGCTGGGCGTCAGTTTCATTGCCTTTGTCGGCAAGCCGGATGTGGCGGAAGTGATCGCCCTTGCCGGTCTGCTTGCGCCGGCCATTCTGGCGCTGCTCGCCTTTACGCGCATCCCGCTTCCTGCGCTGGAATCGGTCGGCATCGCGCTGTTCGCAGCCCTGATCGGTTATCTCGCGGCGCTCACCGGCGGCGTGCTGTCGCCGTTGGTCGTGTGGTTTGCACTGGTGCCGGCCGAAGCCGCGCTTGCCGGCGGACGTCCCGCCGTGTTGCGCGCCGCCGTCGCCGCCGCCATCGCACTCATCATCGTCGCTGCAATCGAGGCTGTTGGCGCGCTGCCCCCCTCGCGCCTGCCCATTCCGATCTGGGAGATCTATGCCATCTCGGTGATGGCCGCCGTCATCCAGGCCGCGCTCGTTGCCGCTGCGGCGCAGGAACGCCAGCAAGCCGCCGATCTGGCCGCCGCCGAAGGCGCTGCGATGTACCGCTTCCTCGCCGACAATGCGATGGACCTGATCACGCGCCATTCCTCCGACGGGCGCATCCGCTTTGCAAGCCCGGCCGCGCAAACGATCCTGGACCAGGCGCCGGAGAATCTCGTCGGTGTTGCGCCCTCGGCGCTGGTGCATCCCGACGATCTGAGGGCCATGCAGGCCGCGTTCATGGAGGCGGCCTATTTCGCGCGCGCCGCCGCCGCCGAAGTGCGCATGCGCCGCCGCGACGGCTCTTATGTCTGGGCCGAGATCCGCTGCCGCCCCGCCGCGCCCGTGCACAATGAGGCGACCGACATCGTTGCCGTCACGCGCGACATTTCCGAGCGCAAGGCGCAGGAACGCGCGCTGATCGAGGCGCGCGATCTCGCCGAAACCGCAAGCCGCGCCAAGACCAGCTTCCTTGCCAACATGAGCCACGAACTGCGCACGCCGCTCAACGCCATCATCGGCTTTTCCGAAGTGATGACGCATGAGATGTTCGGCCCGCGTCGGCAGCCCGAAATATCTCGAATATTCCAAGCTGATCCATGAAAGCGGCGGGCACCTGCTCGAACTGATCAACGGCATCCTCGACATGTCCAAGATCGAGGCGGGCAAGTTCGAGCTGTTCGAGGAAGTGTTCGACCTGCAGGACGTCGCCGGCAGCGCCGTGCGCTTCGTCAAGCTGCAGGCCGAGCGCGGGGGCGTCGCGCTGAAGACTCAATGTCGGGCCGGGCGCCGGCACGATCTTCGCCGACAAGCGCGCCATCAAGCAGGTGCTGATCAATCTTCTGACCAATGGCGTGAAGTTCACGCCGCGCGGCGGCGCGGTCCGCGTGCAGGCGACGCGCGATGCGCGCGGCATCGAGCTGGCGGTGAGCGACTCCGGCGTCGGCATCTCGGCGCGCGATCTGGCACGCCTCGGCAAGCCGTTCGAGCAGGTCGAAGGCGAGCATGTGCGCTCCAAGGAAGGCACCGGCCTTGGGCTGGCGCTCGTCAAGGCGTTCGCCGCGATGCATGGCGGCGAGGCGGTGCTCGAGTCCGTGCTCGGCGAGGGCACGACGGTCCGCGTGCGGCTGCCCTTCGCGGCGGTCGACGAAAAGGGCGAACGCGTCGCGCCCGATGCGCCGAACGTCATCCCCTTCCGCGCGGCCTAGGCGCGTCGACACAGAATGATCTGCGTGCAGCGTAAAGCGGCAAGCAGCTTGCCGGGTTCCTCGCCGGCGAACGCGGGAACGGCGTGACGGATTGCGAAGAACCGGACCGCCGGTATGGCCGCCGCGCGAGGCTTGTGCCAGCCTGCCGGATGCGGCTTTGAGATCCGGCTATCGATGGCAAGTGGTGCAACGGCGATTGCGGTGGAGGTCGAAGGCCCGACGGTCTTGTCGGACTCGGCGCGTTTCAGGATACTCATGTATCTCGCCGTGCTCATCGTCCTGATGGGCTTCGGTTCGCCGTTCGGCGGACTGATCGATGTGCCGATCAGTTTCTTTCTCAAGAACAAGCTGCACCTTGCGGCGCATGAGGTGGCCACGTTCCGGCTGGTTTCCGCCATTCCGCTTTATCTGTCTTTCGCCTTCGGATTCCTGCGCGACACCTGGAGTCCCTTTGGCATGCGGGATCGCGGCTACATGGTGCTGTTCGGCGCGCTGAGCGCCTGTGTCTACATTCTTTTCGCCTTCACCAACGTCACCTATCTGATGCTGCTCGCAGCGGTGCTGCTGCTGACGACATCGTTCCAGTTCGTCGGCAGCGCGCAGGCCGGGCTGACATCCTCGATCGGCCAGCAGCATGTGATGTCGGGCCAGGTCAGCACGATGTGGAACATTTTCCTGGCCGTGCCCGTGCTCGGCGCCTATCTGCTGGGCGGCGTGTTCAGCGATGCGCTCGAAGGCCAGAACGCCAATCACGCGGCGCGGATCCTGTTTCTGGTAGGTGCCGCCATCATGATCGCGATCACCGCCTATGGCGTGTGGAGGCCGCGCGTCGTGTTCGACAATGTCCATGAAGAAAGCGGGCCGCGCGCCCATCCACTCGCGGACCTGAAGCGGCTGGTAAAGCACTGGCCCGTCTATCCGGCGCTGACGATCTACTTCATGTGGAGTTTTGCGCCGGGCTCCTCAACGCCGCTGCAATACTTCCTGCAGAACACGCTGCACAGCAACGACGCACAGTGGGGCGAGTGGAACGCGATCTTCACGCTGTCCTTCATTCCGACCTATCTGCTGTTCGGATTTCTCTGCCGCAAATATCCGCTGCGGACGCTGCTGCTTTGGGGCACGGTGGTCGGCGTGCCGCAGATGGTGCCGCTGCTCTTTATCCATTCGGCCACGGGCGCGCTCGTCGCTGCGGCGCCGATCGGGCTGATGGGCGGCGTCGCCACCGCGGCCTATGTCGACCTGATCATCCGCTCCTGTCCGGCGGGACTTCAGGGAACGACGTTGATGATGTCGGCCGGGCTCTATTACGTCGCCACGCGCTTCGGCGATGTTTTGGGGACGAACCTCTATGATCATTATCGCAGCTTCACCGTCTGCGTGATCGCCATCACAGTCACCTACGCGCTCATCCTTCCGATGCTGCTGCTGGTGCCCAGGCAACTGATCGCCACAGCCGACGGCGAAGTGCCGGAAGAGAAATTTGGCTGAGGTCGAGAGGCGTGGCATTCTGAGCCATGACCCCACGCCTCAAAGCCGGAATTTTCGTCCGCGCCATCATCCGCCGCGCGGAAGTGGCGGGCGCTGCGGCCTATGTCGCGCGCAAGGGTTCCGAGGAAGCCGGAGCGATCTTCATCAAGATCGCAAAGCTCGACGGTACCTGCACCGTCCTCAACCAGGCGCGCAGCGGCGCGGGCGATCTCGTCTGGGCGCGCCCGCTCGGCGAAAACTGCGACGAAGAAAAAGCCGCCGCCTATTTCGAGCGCCAGATCAAATACGATCCCGATCTGTGGATCGTCGAGATCGAAGACCGCCAGGGCCGCACTTTCGTCGATGAGCCCGTGGTGTGAATCGAGCCTGTCGTCGGCGGGGGAGATCGGGGAATCGCCACCAGTGGAGCCCAGAAAACACGGCGCCGATGCGCATCAAGGCGCCGGCCTGAACTTGCCGGTGGCGGCGGGCCTTGCTACGTCGGCGCTATGACCAATCTCTACAACCGCATCGCGGGACGAAGCGCCGACCGGCTCGCGGCCTTGAGCGACGGCGTCTTCGCCTTCGCCATGACGGTGCTGGCGCTCGATCTGCATGTGCCGGCGGCGTTCACGATCCACAGCGAGGCGGAACTCGGACACGCGCTCCTCGATCTCAGCCCGCGCCTCCTCACCTATCTGATGAGCTTTCTCACGCTTGGCATCTTCTGGGTCGGGCAGAACACGCAGCACGACCTGTTGAAGAGCAGCGACCGCGGCTATGCCTGGATCCACATCGCCTTCCTGATGGCCGTGACGCTGGTGCCGTTCTCGACCTCGCTGCTGGCGGAGTTCATCACCTATCGCACCGCGCTTCTCGTCTACTGGGGCAACATCGCCTTCCTCGGCGCGACGTTGCTCGCCGCCTGGTACCGCGCCCGCGCCATGGATCTCGTCAAGCCCGATGCGCCGGAGGGATCGGACCGCGCCCTGGTGCGCCGCGTCGTCCTCGCGCAGATCCTCTATGCCGCCGCCGCTGCGCTCTGTCTCGTCTCGAACTATTGGAGCATCGGGTTGATCGTCGCGATTCAGCTGCAATATGCGATAGGTCTTCGCTTCCGGCCGTTCAGCTGGATCGGTTGATGCGCGTGTTCGAGGTCCTGCTGGTGTTCCTGCGGCTTGGCGTCACCAGTTTCGGCGGGCCGGTCGCGCATCTGGGATATTTCCGCAAGGAATTCGTCGAACGCCGCCGCTGGCTGGACGAGCCGGCCTATGCGGGCATTGTCGGCCTCTGTCAGTTCCTCCCCGGACCCGCGAGCAGCCAGGTCGGCATGGCGCTCGGCCTGATGCGCGCTGGGCTGCCGGGCGCGTTCGCGGCCTTCATCGGTTTCACTGCGCCGTCAGCCGCGCTGATGATCGGCTTTGCCTATTTGATGACGTCGCTCGGCAATATCGAACAGGCGCCCTGGATTCACGGCCTCAAGATCGCCGCCGTCGCCGTGGTGGCGCAGGCGGTGTGGAGCATGGCGCGAAGCCTCACGCCCGATCCGCTGCGCGGCGGTTTCGCCGTCGCGGCCGCGTTGATCGCGCTGCTCCTGCCGTCTTCCGTCGGCCAGATCGCGGCCATCGCGCTCGGCGGCGTGGCAGGCTGGCTTCTGCTCAAGAGCGATGATGTGCCCATGCCGGAGCTTGTCCTGCCGGTGAGCCGCACACTCTCGGTCTTCGCGCTCGTTCTGTTCTTCGGCTTGCTCCTTGTGTTGCCTTTCGCTGCCCGGCTGGGACATCCGCTCGCGCTGCTCGACGCCTTCTATCGCACCGGCGCGCTGGTGTTCGGCGGCGGTCATGTCGTGCTGCCGTTGCTGCAGAAGGCCATAGTCACGACGGGCTGGGTCGACAACTCCACGTTTCTCGCCGGATATGGCGCAGCGCAGGCCGTGCCCGGGCCGCTCTTTTCCTTTGCGGCTTTTCTCGGCGCGGCGATGCGCGAGACGCCGAACGGCTGGAGCGGCGCGCTTCTCTGCCTTGGCGCCATCTATCTGCCGTCATTTCTCCTGGTGATCGGCGCGCTGCCCGCCTGGCATGCGGCGCAGCGTCATGCCGCGATGCGTTCTGCGCTCAAAGGCGTCAACGCGGCGGTGGTCGGGCTTCTGCTCGCCGCACTCTATACGCCTGTCTGGACCAGCGCGATTTTCACGCTTGCGGATTTCGTCATCGCGTCGGCGGCGCTTATCCTGCTCGTCTGGGCGAGGGCGCCGTCCTGGGCCGTCGTGGCGTTTGGTGCACTCGCGGCGACGGCGGTGGCCGCGCTCTAGGCCGCCCGACAATTCAGGAGTGATGCTTAAGGGATTCCGCTTAAGCCACGGTGTCATCCCCGGCTGAGCATTGCGCCAGCAATGCGAAGGGAAGGGGACCCAGGCAGTTGGTTCGAGCACACGCTATCCACCTGGGTTCCCTTCCCTCACAAACCTGGCGGTTTGCTCGGCCGGGAATGACAGTCGGGAGTGTCTCGAAGCAGATGACAATTCGTGTCGATCCTGCTACGCCCCGCCGCGTTATGACCCAGACGCCCGCCTCCGAAGCCGCAAGACGCCGGACTTTTGCGATCATCTCGCATCCCGACGCCGGCAAGACCACGCTGACCGAGCACATTCTGCTGCTTGGCGGCGCGATCCATGCCGCCGGCCGCGTCAAGGCGCGCGGCGAGGCGCGGCGCGCGCGATCGGACTGGATGAAGATCGAGCAGGAGCGCGGCATCTCCGTCACCTCCGCCGTGATGACGTTCGAGTATGAGAGCGCGATCTTCAACCTGCTCGACACGCCGGGCCACGAGGATTTCTCGGAAGACACCTACCGCACGCTGACCGCCGCCGACTCGCGCCGTGATGGTGATCGACGCGGCGAAAGGCATCGAGACCCAGACGCGCAAGCTGTTCGAGGTCTGCCGCCTGCGCGACATTCCGATCATGACCTTCATCAACAAGATGGACCGCGAGGCGCGCGATCCGCTGCGAGCTGCTCGACGAGATCTCCGACCAGCTTCAGCTCGAATGCGCGCCGATGGTCTGGCCGGTCGGCATGGGCCTCAACTTCCGCGGCACGATCGATCTGTATACGGAAGAATTCTCCGCCTTCGGCAGCACCGAAAAGATGGGCGCCAACGCCGTCGCGGCGCTGCTGACGCCGGAGGAAAAGGACAAGCTGGACGAGGATGTCGAACTCGCCCGCTCCGGCATGCCGCGCTTCGATCACGGCACCTATCGCGAAGGCCACCTGACGCCGGTCTATTTCGGATCGGCGCTGAAGAATTTCGGCGTGCGCGATCTGCTCTCCGCGCTCGCCACCAACGCGCCGCCGCCCGGGCCTGCGCCGACGCGCGGCCGCACGGTCGAACCGTCGGACGAGGAAGTCACCGGCTTCGTCTTCAAGGTCCAGGCCAACATGGACCCGAACCATCGCGACCGCGTCGCCTTCGTGCGGCTCGCGTCGGGCAGATTCCACCGCGGCATGAAGCTCATCCAGTCGGGCACCGGCAAGTCCATCGGCATCCACAATCCGATCCTGTTCTTCGCGCAGGAGCGCGAGACGGTGGACGAAGCCTGGCCCGGCGACATCATCGGCATTCCCAATCACGGCGTGCTGCGCGTCGGCGACACGCTGTCGGAATCGGGCGAGGTGGTCTTCACCGGCATTCCGAACTTCGCGCCGGAAATACTGCGCCGCGTGCGCCTCGGCGATCCGATGAAGCAGAAGCATCTGACGCGCGCGCTCGACAAGCCTTGCCGAGGAAGGCGTGACGCAGGTGTTCAAGCCGCAGATCGGCGCGGCCTGGATCGTCGGCGTGGTCGGTCCGCTGCAGCTCGACGTTCTGAAGTCGCGCCTGCGCGCCGAATACGGCCTCGATGCCGATCTCGAAGCCTGCGCCCTACGAAACCGCACGCTGGCTCAGCGGTTCCGACGCCGACATGACGAAATTCATCGAATCAAACCGCGGCGGCATGGCAACCGATCGCGACGGCGCGGCTGTGTTCCTCGCCAAGAGCGCGTGGGAAATCGGCTATGTCGCCGACAAGTTCCCCAACATCAAATTCGCCAAGACCCGCGAACGCCACGACGTCAACGCGGAAGGCTAGGCCGCGGCTTCGCGGACCTCGGCGGTGGTGTCCTGCTTGCCGCGCCAGACGGCGAGAACGCGTGCGGCGGCTTTCGCCGGCACGCGGTCATAGACCGACAGTAGCGCGAAATTGTCGTGGACCTTGCGCCCCGGTCCCGCGAGGACAATGAGCGCCGAAAAGGTCGCGCGATTGATGTTCGCGCCTTTGCACAGGGTGGCGAGCGCGCGTCCGGACGCGTCGGCGGCGATCTCGGCGGCAATCGATTCCGCCACGCCGGCCGCGTTGACGAGCGCTGCGGAAAAATTCTCGCGTGCCCGCGCAGCGGCCAGAAGCGCTTCGGCGTCGATGGTGGCGAAGGCGGCTTCGTCCGCCGCTTCGTTGCGCATCAGAATCGCGTCTTTCATCTCGGCCGGTGCGGCGAGGAAAAATTCGTTGAGCAGGGGAAGCGGCGCATCGCTGCGGCCCGCAAAGCGCGCCGCCAATTGGCCGCGCGCGGTGAATTCCATCTCGCGGGCAATCTTTTCCAGCAACGCCTCGAACGTTGCGCGCATCGCGGCGGGATATTGCACCGGCCAATCGAGCAGCAGGTCCGCGACTTCGCCGGCCAGCGCGGCGCGTTGTTCCGGACCTTGCGCGGCCAGTTCCAGAAGATGGCTGAGGCGTTCCTTCGGCGTGGGCATGACGATCCCCCGATGCGCCGATAGGCTAGCGCCGAGACATTAACGTCTCGTTTGCCTTGATGAAGATTTGCGGACGTGGGTTCCTAATGTGGATTTAACGCCGCCCGCCGCTCGAGAAGCGCACGGCCCGATTGCGTGATGGCGACGAGCGGCGTGCCGTCCCTGACGATGCGCGTGACGAGGCCGCGCTCATTGGCTTCTTCCCATACGGGCAGGCGCGGACAGGATGTGCGCCAGGCGTCCATCACCTCGGCATAGCTGCGTTCGCCGCCGGCCACCCATTCCAGAAGATCCAGGATCAGGGGCTCAACCGCGTCGCTCATCGCATATCCTCGTTCAGTTGCCGATGATCGCCCAGGTGTCGGGATAGAAGCCGTTGAAAGTCGTGCGCACCGCCACCGAATAGGCGCCCATCGCGTCGAACACGATGAAATCGTTCGGCCCGATATTGGCCGGCAGCATGATCGGACGCGGCAGCACGTCGAGCGTGTCGCAGGTCGGGCCATAGACGCGGAACGGCAAGGTCGCGCCGGGCAACGGCAAGGCGCGGCTCTTGGAATCCAGCGTGAACACACGCACGGGATAGTCCGCATTCCAGCCCGGCAGGGTGAGCTCGTCGAAGCTGCCATAGACGCCGTCATTGATGTAGAGCCGGTCGCCCTTGCGCAGGATCACCTGCGTGATCAGTGAAAGCCCTTCGGCGATCAGCGCGCGGCCCGGCTCGCAGATCACCGGGATCTTCGGATCCGACAGCGTCTCGAGCGCTTCCTTGATGGTGTCGAAATACCAGTGATAGGGCGGCACGTCGTCGCCCATATAGGGCCCCGGAAATCCGCCGCCGATGTCGAGCGCCGCGATCTCCACCTTGGCAAGCGCCGCGGTGCGCCGCGCCATCTCGATCGCCTGCGCGTAGGAAAAGGGCGACAGGCACTGCGAGCCGACATGGAAGGTGATGCAGGGCGCCGCGCCCGACTCCTGCACGCGCTTCAGAAGCTTGGCGGCTTCGGCCGGCGTCGTGCCGAACTTGCTCGACAATTCCAGCACCGCGCCGCCGAGCGGCGTCGCGATACGCACGAAGATGCGCAGCTTCTTGGGCTGCCTGGTTTCGGCGAGCAGCTTGTCGAGTTCGTAATCGCAATCGACGACATAGTCGGTTACGCCATATTTCTCGAACGCGATTCGGGCCGCACCCACCGCGCGCACCGGCGACATGAAGTGGCAATGCGCCTCTGGAAAGCGGCTCTTGACGATCTCGATTTCCGGCACGGACGCCGTGTCGAAATGGCGGATGCCGGCGGCCCACACCTGTTCGAGCACGAGCGGCGCCGGATTGGCCTTGATCGCAAACAGCGCATCGCCCGGAAACCCGTCCAGGAACCGCCGCGCCGCCGCCCCGAATTTCTCCGGAAAGATGCAATAGACCGGCTCGCCCGGTTTCATCGTGGCGATGGCCTTCTCGATCGTGGCAAAGCGGGGGATCGCGTCGATGCGCGTGGGTGCGTTCATGCGAAGACAACCCGTATCTGTGGCGGGGTCTGTTTGCGGCAAAGGGGGCGGGGGGTCAAGCGCCGAAACGGCTGCCAACAGCGTTAAGACAGTTCGGTGAAGCGTTAGACGTCGACTTCCAGTTCCTTGAGGCCACGGAAAAACGGCATCGCGCGCCATTGCGGCGGTGCGTCGGGCGCGCCGAGTCGCGCATTCGGATAGCGCTCGAAAAACGAAAGAATCGCCAGCTGCGCCTCGATCCGCGCCAGCGGCGCGCCGATGCAGATATGCGTTCCGCCGCCGAACGCGACGTGGGGCGCGTCCTTGCGTGTGATGTCGAAGCGGTGCGGATCGGGGAACACGTCCGGATCGCGATTGGCGCCGCGCAGCGACGTGACGAAAGCCTGGGTCTGCTTCACCGGACAGCCGCCGATCTCCATGTCGCGCGACGCGATCCGCCCGGTGATGTCGACCGGGGATTCGTAGCGCAGCGCTTCTTCCACGGCCGGCACGATGAGCGCGGGATCGGCCTTGAGTTTGGCAAGCTCGCCTGGATTTTTGAGGAACAGCCAGATCGCGTTGCCGATCAGATCGGTCGTGGTGAGGTTGCCGCCGACGAGCAGGCCCTGCAGGTTCGCGGAAATCTCTCCATCGCTGAGCGGTTCGCCGGCCGCGGCCAGCGCGATCATGTCGCTGACCAGATCGTCGCGCGGTTCTGCCCGGCGCTGTTGCATCAGTTCGCGCATATAGGCCGACAATGCGTTGGCGGCGGCGACGAATGTCCTGGACTGTTCCTCGTCGCGGAACGGATTGAGACTGAGGATGACGCCTTCGGACCATTCGCGGAATTCCGCCAGTCTCGCATCGTCCACGCCGAGGATTCGGGCAATGACGTCGATGGGCACGCGCAACGCGAAATCGTTCATCGCGTCGATGCGCGTCTTCCCCTTGAGCCGGGCGAGCCATTCGTCGACGACCTGCTGCACCAGCGGCTTCGACTTGGCGATGCGCCTGTAGAGCGCCTTGACGAACGGATTGCGGATGCGCGCATGGTCCGGGTCGTCGAGCAGCAGGATGCCGACGCGATATTCATCCTGCGGAATGGTCAGGCCCTCGACCGGCCGGTCGGTGAGCGCCTTCTGCATCACGGCGGCTTCCTCGGCGACCTCCGGATCGCGCCAGAGCGTGGTGTCCGAAACGACGGCGCGCACATCGGCGTAGCGCGTCAGCAGAAATGCACCTGCGTCTTTGTCGCGAAAGACCGGGCATTCGCTGCGCAGCCGGTCGAGCAAAACGTGCGGATCGGCGCTGAATTGCGGATTGATCGGCGTCAGCTGGATGATCGTCGGAAGCGGTTCGTTCGACATGCTCAACTCCCGGTACGCCAAGCCGTTACACTATCCAAAGGCAGGGCGGCTGTCGAAAATGCGTGTGAGCCGAGCCTCGCGTGCTACCCAACATGGGAATTGGACTTGAGGAGAAATCGGCATAGCTTGGCCGGGCACGTCCGAATGCGACCAAGGCGTGAGGGGAGACTTCAGTGACCATCATGCCGAACGGGCCGACACGCGGCCCGGACCTGCGCCGTACGGCAACACATCCCGATTTCTGGTATCCGCTTGCCTGGTCCGAAGAGGTCAAGGCCGGCAAGACGCTGGCGCGCCGTTTCGCGGGCGAACCGGTCGTCCTGTTTCGCGGCAAGAGCGGCCAGATCTTCGCACTCGAGGATCGTTGCGCCCATCGCCAGGTGCCGCTGTCGCTCGGCGTCGTCGATGGCGAGACGCTCAAATGCGGTTATCACGGCTGGGCCTATAATTGCGCCGGCAAATGCGTGGACGTGCCCTATCTGGGGCGCGAGCGTCTGCCGAACGGCGTGCGCTCATACCCGGCGCGCGAAGTCGACGGGCTGATCTTCATTTTCCCCGGCAACGCCGCGCTGGCCGAGGAACGCGCGCCGGCGGCGCTCGGTTCGAAATCCAACGCGCTCTACAAGACGCGCCAGCTCAACCGCGAAGTCGCGTGTCACTATACTTTCATGCACGAAAACCTGTTCGACATGAATCACCAGTTCCTGCACCGCAGCCTGATGGGCACGATCAAGGCGACGTGCCTCGGCCGCCGCCAGGGCGAGGATTGGTGCGAGGTCGACTACACCTTCACGCGCACGGCCGGCAGCCAGTCGCTCGGCGAAGCGGCGATCCTCAACGTCATGCGCAGCCCCGACGAAGGCGTGAACGCGGACCTGATGACCATCCGCACGGGCTATCCGTACCAGAACCTGCGCGTGTGGGTGAACGGCGGCGATCCGGTGCTCGACGTCTGGCTCGGCTACACGCCGCTGGACAAGGAACAGCGCACCAACCGCACCTTCGGCTATCTCTCGGTGAAGAAGCCGAAGATTCCCGGCCTCATCCACGCCGCCTGGCCGTTCATCACCTGGTTCACCGAGGGCATCTTCACCCAGGACAAGCACATCGTGGAGCAGGAGCAGAAGGCGCATGACGCGCAGGGCTCGGACTGGAACAACGAAGTGTTCCCGGCGGTGCGCGACCTGCGCGCCGTTCTCCTGCGCTGCGGCGTGCCGATGGATGCGCCGGTCGACGTGCCCGCGCCAAGCATCGCCGCTGCGGAGTAGATCAGCGCCGCTTCACCGGCGCCGATTCCTTCACCAGGATCATCGCGACGAGGCCGATCACAACCGCGCCCGTCCAGTAATAGGCGGGTGCGAGCGGATTGCCGGTGATGAGCAGCAATTTGGTGATGGTGAACTGCGTTGAGCCGCCGAAGATCGAGATCG
This sequence comes from uncultured Alphaproteobacteria bacterium, assembly GCA_963743765.1. Taxonomy (GTDB): domain Bacteria; phylum Pseudomonadota; class Alphaproteobacteria; order Micropepsales; family Micropepsaceae; genus Rhizomicrobium. The sequence continues at coordinate 1,014,431 of CAVUQQ010000004.1, read as the reverse complement.
CGAAGGCGTAGACCATGGCGACCGCGCCCGAACGCACGCTCCTGGGCAGCGATTCCGTCAGCGTGACGATCACCGGCGTCGAGCCGAGCGCGGCCAGCGTGTTGAGCCAGGCGCTCGCGCCGTAGAATGTGAGTGTCGTGCGATCGTGGGAAATCAACCAGAAGGCGGGCAGAACGGACACGAGCAGCATCGCGCTGAACGCGATCATGATCGGCTTGCGGCCGAACCTGTCCGACAGAACGCCGCTCAGAAGTTCGAACGGAACCGAAAACGCGCCGCCGACGATGATGACGCCGAACGCCACCGTTGCCGGCATGTGCAGCGTGTTGAGGGCATAGGTCGTCATGTAGCTGTTGGAGTAGCTGCCGATCGTGCCGGCCGTCAGCATCATCAGCCCGAAGACGATGACGGCGAGATAGGGCCTGATCCGGCCGGCGCCCGAAAGCTTGCCCGCGGTCGCGTCCGGCGCCAGTGCCGCATCGTCCGCGGCGTGCAGAGTCTCGGGCAGACGGCTTCGGATCATCAGTCCGAAGGGCACGATCAGGGCGCCGATCAGCATCGCGACGCGCCAGCCCCAATCCTGCAATTGCTGCGCGCTGAGGAGGTAGGCGAGCGTCGTGCCGACGATGCCCGCGAACAGGATGGCGCCGTCCTGCGTCGCATATTGCATCGAGGCGTAAAAGCCGCGGCGCTCCGGCGGCGCCGCCTCGACCAGATAGGCGGTCGTCGGGCCGACTTCACCGCCCAGCGCAAAGCCCTGCACCAGCCGGAACAGCAGCACCAGGATCGGCGCGGCGACGCCGATCCTTCCATAGGACGGCGTCAGCGCGAGGCCGACGATCGCAATGCCCATCAGCGAAAAGGACATCATCATCGCGGGCTTGCGGCCGATGCGGTCGCCCATCGGTCCGATGATCATCGCGCCGATCGGGCGCGTCAGGAATCCGGCGCCGAAGGTGGCGAGCGAAAGCAGCAGGCTCGACGATGGACTCGCGCCGGGAAAAAACGTCCGGCCGATATAGATCGCGAAATAGCCGTAGGTGAGAAAGTCGTAGAATTCGAGCCCGTTGCCCACGACCACGGCCGCGACGCTGCGCAGCGGAATGGACACTTCCGTTCTTGCGTTTTCTTCGGTCAACGCATCCATCGGCTGCCCCCGCAAACCCAAGTCGCGCCACTGTGCGCGATGTCGATGCCATTGTCACAGGCGCGGCCGGACATGCCCAATTTGTCATGGCCCGCCGAAGTGCGGGTCATGACATTTAAAGCTACTTCCCCGCGCGCAAATCGCGGATGGTTTTCTTGCCGTCGGCGCTGGGCTGATAGACGTTCGACATCTCGCTGAGTGCGCGCTTGAACGTCTCGAGCGTGAGGCCGTCGCGGACCTCGAACGCATCGAAGCCGACGCGGTGCAGATAGGAGATCTGGTCGAAGAGGAAATCGCCGGTGGCGCGCACTTCGCCGGTGAAGTTCAGCCGCGTGCGCAGCATCCGCGCCCAGGAAAAGCCGCGCCCGTCGCGGAAGTTGGGAAATTCGATGACCACGACGGAGAGCCGGTGCACATCGTCGCCAAGTGCTTCGGGCGACTCGGCGGATTTGAGCCGCACGCCGACCGGCGCGTTGCGCGCGAGCAGCGTGTCGCGATCCTTGCGGAACCGCGTCAGCGAAACGATCGCGCCGCCATCGGCCGGCAGCGGCGCATCGTCGGCGACGTCGCGCGAACGGATCGGCGACGAATGCGCCGCTCTTTAATGAGCGGCATAGAGCTGATCCAGATAGGCCATGTTCTTGAACGGCTCCATGCCGACGCGGCGATAGGTGTCGAGGAAGCGTTCGCCGTCCTTGCGCAGCGAGAGGTAGGCCTTCACCACGCGCTCGACCGCATCGACGATCTCGTGCTTCGCCGAAACCCGGGCCCATGATGTCGCCGATGCTGGCGTCTTCCGCCCCCGAGCCGCCGAGCTGGAGCTGGTAGAACTCGACGCCCTTCTTGTCGACGCCGAGAATGCCGATATGCCCGGCGTGATGATGGCCGCAGGCATTGATGCAGCCGGAGATCTTGATCTTGAGCTCGCCGATCTCGTGCTGGCGGTCGAGATCGGCAAAGCGTCTGGCGATCTCCTGCGCGATCGGAATCGAGCGCGCATTGGCAAGATCGCAATAATCGAGGCCGGGGCAGGCGATGATGTCGGTGATGAGGCCGGCGTTGGGCGTGGCAAGGCCAAGCTCCTTCAGCCGCGCGAAGATCGCCGGCAGGTCGCGCTTTTTGCGACATGCGGCAGCACCAGGTTCTGCTCGTGGCTGACGCGGATTTCGTCCATGCCGAACTGGTCGAGCAGGTCGGCCAGCGCGTCCATCTGCTCCGCGCTCGCATCGCCGGGGACGCCGCCGATGGGCTTCAGCGAGATCGTCGCGATGGCATAGCCGGGCGCGCGATGGGCGTGGAGGTTGGTCTTCACCCAATTGGCGAAATCGGCATCGCCTTTCGGCATCGCGTCCGGCAGCGCCTCGAATGCCGGCGGCGCGAAATAGGCGTCGATGCGCGCGAGCTCCTCCACCGGCACCTGCAGCGTGCCCTGGCGCGTGATCTCGGCGAATTCGCGCATCACCTGATTGCGCATCTCCTCGGGGCCGAGTGCGTTGGCAAGGATCTTGATGCGCGCCTTGTATTTGTTGTCGCGCCGGCCGGACTGGTTGTAGACGCGCATCACGCTTTCGAGAAAGGCGAGGATGTCGGTCTTCGTCACGAAATCGCCGACGACATAGCCGACATAGGGCGTGCGTCCCATGCCGCCGCCGACCAGCACGCGATAACCCGTCTCGCCCGTCTCGTTCTTCACGATCTCCACGGCCATGTCGTGGAACTTGAGCGCCGCGCGGTCATGCGGCCGAGCCGCTCACCGCGATCTTGAACTTGCGCGGCAGGAAGACGAATTCGGGATGCAGGCTCGACCATTGCCGGATGATTTCGGCGATCGGGCGCGGATCCTCGATCTCGTCGGCCGCAGCGCCGGCAAAGTGATCGGCGGTGACGTTGCGGATGCAGTTGCCGCTGGTCTGGATGGCGTGCATCTCGACCGTCGCGAGATCGGACAGAATGTCGGGCACGTCGACCAGCTTGGGCCAGTTGTACTGGATGTTCTGGCGCGTGGTGAAATGGCCGTAGCCGCGGTCGTACTTGCGCGCGATATGGGCGAGCATGCGCATCTGCTTCGCGGACAAGCGTGCCGTACGGCACCGCGACGCGCAGCATGTAGGCGTGGAGCTGCAGATAGAGCCCGTTCATCAGCCGCAGCGGCTTGAACTGGTCTTCGTTCAGCTCGCCGGAGAGTCTGCGCTGCACCTGGCCGCGGAACTGCTCCACGCGCTCGGCCACGAACCTCGCGTCGAACTCATCGTACCTATACATTCGTCTGGCCTGCCTGCTTGCCGAGATCGCCGCGCACCGTCGGCCCGGCGGCGCGGATGATCTCGCGCTCCTTCACCGGATGGATTCCCCTGGCGTCCGTCTTCACATCGAACAGGTAGGGGTTCACCACCTGGTTCGAAGTGACGTATCTCTGCGCTTCGGCGAGCGCCATGTCCGCGGCCTTCGGATCGGAGAACACCTCGCCGTCCGCGAGCGCCAGCACCCAATGGCCGCCTTTCCAATAAAGAACGTCGCCGTCGACCAAACGGTTCGCCGTCAGCATCTGGGGATCTTGAGCCTTTGCCATAAGGGGTAGATCACATGCCGCGCCGCAAACTTCAATGCATCACACAAATATTCTGTGATTTTCGAAAAAATACAATTTTCGTCTGTAAAAACGACGCCGGTCCGATGCTGTGTTTTCGCCCTTGATATGAGGAAATTGGCACAGGGGCCGATGACCGGCGGCAGGGGGCATGTGCGTCCGCCACACCATGCAACCTGCGCATGTCACGCGGCCCGGCGACATCAAAGTCGGCGATGCGCTGACGCTGGCTAACGAGCCGTCCATTCCGGGCGCCGCGTCAGTTGGCGCAGAAGCCCGCAATGTCTCGCGCCGTCGACAGGCTGATGTCGGGGCAGCAGGTCGGAAACAGCTCCGTCCCGTGGATCGTGCCCATCGTCTGGCGGCAACGCGCCGCGATGCCGTTGTGCAACAAGAGGCGATAGAAGCCGATGCCTTCGTCACGCAGCGGATCGCACTCGTTCACGCTGATCACCGTCGGCGGCAGGCCCTTGACGTCTTCGGCCGCCGCAAAGCTCGGCCAGGCCAGCGGATTGCGCGCATTGAACGCGTCGATGCCGTAGCTCATCGCGCCGCGATTGCTGTGCAGGTCGAGAAGGAGCCCGTTGTTCTCTGTCGAGGATGGAAATTGCGCTTGCGGCCACTGGCCCGCGATGTAGGGGCAGAGCGCATAGAGTCCCTTGATCAGGCCGATGTCGCCGTCGCGTTTCAGCTTGAGGCCGGTCGCAAGCGTCAGGTTGCCGCCGCCGCTTTCGCCCGCGACGATGATGCGCGCAGCATCGATGTTCAGCAGCGCCGCTCTGGAATGCACCCATTTGAGCCCGGAGACGCAATCGTTGAGGCCGGCCGGAAACGGCGCAACCTCCGGCACCGACGACGGCGCGATGGAGTTGCGGAAATCCACCATGGCGACGGCCACGCCCTGTGCTGCGATCATCTTGCCCCAGGCGCGATAATTTCCGTCGAGCGCGGAGCCCATCATCATGCCGCCGCCATGAATGTAGTAGACGCAGGGCAGGCGCTCGGCATTGTCGGGCCGGATGAAGCGGATGTTGATCGTGTTGCCGTCCGGCTCCGACCTGACATGCTCCATGCTGATGCGCAGGCCCGCCGACGGCGTGACGGCTTCATTGTCCGCAGCCTCCATCATCGCCTTGAACATGGCGGTACGCGCCTCGCCTTCTTCGCTGTTCTCGGCGGCCAGCAAGATTTCCCGGCTGGCGACGTCGCCGCTTTCGGTCAGGTCCATTCCGCCGAACAGCGCCTTGATGCGCGGATCGATGCGGGGGTCGTCGGCGATCTTGTTGCCCATGGCGCGTTCCTCGTTTTCGGTCTGTGCCAAGCACAAGCCCGAGGGCCGCAAAAGTCAAACCGGCCGGCCGCAGGACAGCCTGAAAAGTCTGTGCCAATCTCGCAGGCGCGGGGAACGCGGCCGGCCGCGCCCGACGGCAGAACAACCTGGGGGTTTCGAAAATGACGAGAACAGCCAAGCTTTTGTGCGTCTTCTACGCGGCCGTCGCGCTGCTCGCGCTGTACGGCACCTGGAGCCAGAACCTCGCCTATTTCGGTCCGGGTGCGGCGGGCGGAGCGTCGTTTCTGCCGAACCTGAAGGTCAATCCGGCAAGCCGCTCGATCTCGATCGACATCGCTTTCTTTTTTCTTGCCGCGGCGGTGCTGATGGTGCGGGAGGCACGGCGCATCGGTATCCGTTTTGTCTGGGCGTATATCCTGATGGGCTTCGCGGTCGCGATCAGCGTGAGCTTTCCGCTGTTCCTTCTCGCGCGCGAGATGCGCATGGCGTCCGGCACACCGGCCGCCAATCCCTCGCAGACGATTGTCGCGCTCGATCTTGCCGGCCTCGTGGCGATGACCGCGCTCGCACTCTATTCGCTAGTCTGGTTTCATTGACGCTTTCACGCAGCATTGCATATGAGCCTCCCGGACCTCTTCAGCATCGGCAGTCTTGTCAGCGGCGCGGTGCTGCTATGCGTTTGCGCAAATCCGATGCTGACGCGAGGTGAACGTTCCGCCATGGACTTGCGCCCCGAAGATCGTGCAAAGCTTGGGCGAGAACACGCCACGGGGTTCCTTTGACGGACATGACAATGCCAGAGCCGGTGAAAATCCGGCGCCGCCATGTCACGGCGGCCGTGATCGGCAATGCGCTGGAATTCTATGATTTCACGACCTACGCGTTTTTCTCGGTCGCGATCGGACAGACCTTCTTTCCCTCCGGGCCGGGCGGGCTGACGACCACCGAATTCGGCAGCCTGATGGCCTCGCTCGGAACATTCGGCGCGGGCTTCATCCTGCGTCCCATCGGCGGCCTCGTCATTGGAAGCTATGCCGACCGCATCGGGCGGCGTCCCGCCATGCTGCTCAGTTTCACCATGATGGGCCTGGCCATTCTCGCGTTGGCGGTGATCCCGTCCTATCGCAGCATCGGCGTCGCCGCGCCGATCCTCGCCGTGCTGGCGCGCATGCTGCAGGGTTTCGCGCTCGGCGGCGAAGTGGGCCCGACCACCGCCTATCTCGTCGAAGCCGCGCCGGAGCGCCAGCGCGGACTTTATGCCTCGTGGCAAAGCGCGAGCCAGAGCATCGCCAGCATGGTCGGCGGCGGCGTCGGCGTCGTGCTCGCGATGATCCTCACCGTGGCGCATCTGGACGACTATGGCTGGCGCATCGCGTTCCTGCTCGGCGCGCTGACGCTGCCCTTCGGGCTTTATATCCGCCGCTCGCTGCCCGAGACGCTGCATGCGCCCGATCACCTGCCGATTTCCGAGACGGCCCGGACCGGATTTTTCGGAATCCTGCGCGATCATTTCCGCGCCATCGTGATCGGCCTGATGATCCTGATGGGCGGAACGGTGGCGACCTACGTCCTCAACTACATGACGACCTTTGCGCGCACGACACTCCACATGGGTGCATCGCCGTCCTTCGCCGCAACGCTGGTGAACGGGCTGTTCGGCCTCATCGCCTCGCTCGCCGGCGGTTGGCTGTCCGATATTTTCGGCCGGCGGCGGCTGATGCTCATTCCGCGCTTTGCGTTTTTGTTCGCGGTCTATCCGATCTTCCTTCTGATCGTGTACCAGCACTCGACCACCGCGCTCCTCGCCGGTACGGCGCTTTTGTCGATCCTGCTCAACATCAGTTCCGGTGCGTTCTATGTCGCGTTCGGCGAGACGCTGCCCAAACGCGTGCGCGGCGTCATCTTCGCGACCGTCTATGCGACCTCGATCGCGGTGTTCGGCGGCACGACGCAGCCGCTCATCGCCTGGCTGATCCATGTCACCGGCAATCCGCTGGCGCCGGCCTGGTATCTGCTTCTTGCAACCTGTCTCAGCGTGATCGCCATGCTGATGATGATCGAATCCGCACCCGTGCATCTGTCGAAAGTGGAGTCCGCCGAGTAATGAAGCAGGAATTTCCGGAACATGAAGCAAAGCCGCATGCGCTGTCCGCGACTTTGGGCATCGAGAAGGTGGTCGATCACGGCGAGAGCGGACGCGCGATCGTTCATTATCGCGCCGGCATGCATATGTGCCATTCCGGCGGCATCGTGCAGGGCGGCTTCATCGCCGGCTGGATCGACGCGGCGATGGCCCATGTCGTGATGGCGCAGAGCAACTACGAAGTCTCGCCGCTGTCGCTGGAGATCAAGGTCAGTTTCCTGCAGGCCGCGAACCCCGGCCTCATCGTCGCCGAAGCCTGGATCGAGCGGCGCGGAAAATCGACCGCGTTCCTCGAAGGACTCATCCGAAACGAAAAGGGCGAGGTGCTGGCGAAAGGCACCTCGACCGTCCGCCTCGTGCCGATGACGCGCCCGGGCTAGCTCTGCTTCTTCACCGCGCTGTCGTGCCAGCGGTGGAGCAGCGCCCATTCGAGCGCGGTCAGCGCGAAGAAGATCGCGATGCCCAGCACAGAAAGCATGGCGAGCGCGGCGAACACCTTCGCGGTTTCGAGGTTGCGTCCCGCCAGCGTGATGATCCAGCCAAGGCCCGTGTCGTTTCCGGATCCGGCGACAAGCTCGGCTGTCACCGCGCCGATCAGCGCGAGGCCGCCCGAGACTTTCATGCCGGAGAGAAGATAGGGCAGGGCGCCGGGCAGCTGCAGCCGCCAGAAAATCTGCCAGCGCGACGCGCCATAGAGTTTCAGCAGATCGACAAGATTGTGATCCGCCGATCTCAGTCCCACCACCATGTTCGACAGGATCGAGAAGAAGGAAATGATCCAGGCCAGCACGACCAGGACCGTCGTGATGTTGTCGTACCCGATCCAGATCAGCAACAGCGGCGCGATCGCGACGACGGGCGTCACCTGCAGGATGATGGCAAAGGGGTAGAATGCGAACTCGATCAGCCGGCTCTGGCTGAACAGGATCGCCACGGCCACGCCGCCGAACACGGCAAAGACGAATGCGATTGCGGTGACGCGCAGCGTCGTCCACAGCGCACCCATCAGGACGTCGACGTTGGCAAGGAACGCGGCCCAGATGTCCGACGGCGCGGCGAGCACCAGCGGCGAGATTCCGCTCGCATGCACGCGCCATTCCCACAGCAGCAGCGCGGTGACGCCGACAGCGAGGGGCACGATGTATTTGAGGCCTGCGTTCATGCCGCCATCGCGTGTTTGAGCGCCGCCGAAACCCTGCCTGCGGCCTGCGTGAAATCCGGCGTCAGGCGATAGCTTTCGTCGCGGATCGGCGGCGGCGATAGCGCGATGTCGGCTGCGACGCGCCCGGGGCGTGGCGTCATCACCACGACGCGACTGGACAGATACGTGCTCTCATAGACGCTGTGGGTGACGAAGATGACTGTCAGTTCGTCTTCCGCCCAAAGCTTCAGCAGATCGTCGTTCAGCGCCTGGCGCGTCAGCTCGTCGAGCGCGGCGAACGGCTCGTCCATCAGAAGAAGCTTGGGCTCGGCGGCAATCGCGCGTGCGATCGACACGCGCATCTTCATGCCGCCGGACAATTCGCGCGGAAACGCTTTTTCGAATCCGCTCAAGCCGACGCGCTTCAGCGCGCGGGCCGCGCGGTCGTTCGCCTCGCCACGCTTCATGTGTTCGAGATCGAGCGGCAGTCGCACATTGGTCAGCGCGCTGCCCCACGGCATCAAGGTCGGCTCCTGGAACACAAATCCGATTTCAGGCTTCTCGTCCGGAAAGGTCACGGTCCCCGTATCCGGCGTCAGCAATCCGGCGACGATCCGCAGCGCCGTCGACTTGCCGCAACCGCTCGGCCCCACCAGCGAAACGAACTCGCGCGGCGCAACGTCCATGTCCAACCGCGCAATCGCCTGCGTGCCATTGTCGAATCGCCTGGAAACGCCGGAGAGGGAGAGAAGCGCGGTCATGCCTTACTGAAAATTCTGCGGCATGCCGTGGACGAAGCGCAGGTCGTACGCATTCTTGTACGGCAGGGTCTTGGGATAGAGCCCATCGGCCACCATGGTGTCGAAGAACAGCTTCCACTTCGCATCCGTCATCGCGCCGAGCCCGAACGTTGCCGCGTCGCCCGACAGAGCGATGCCATAGGCTTTCAGCTTGGCGATCGCCTGCTTGATGAGATCATCGCTCATCTCCGGATTGTCGCGCTTGATGAGAGCGTTGCCGGGGCGCGGATCGCCGTTCAGATAGTGCAGCCAGCCGGCCTGCGTTGCCGTGACGAACGCCTGCACCGCCTTCGGATTCGTGTCGATCCATTTCTGCGGCACCATCACCAGGTTGCCGTAGCCGGGATAACCATTGTCGGCGAGCAGGAACACCTGCGGCTTGAAATGCGCCTGCTTCTCGATCGTGTAGGGCTCGCTCGACAAATAGCCTTCCTGGATCGCCTTGGGATCGACGAGGAACGGCGCCAGGTTGAAGGTGTATTTGCGGATCTGCGTGTCGCTGAAGCCGTATTTCGCGCGCAGCCACGGCCACCACGCCACCGTCGCTGCGTCGGAGATCATGATCGGCATGCCCTTCATGTCGCCGAGCTTCTTCACGTCGGCGCGCGGATGCGTCAGCAGGACTTGCGGGTCCTTCTGGAAAATCGCCATCACGCACCTGATGTTGCCGTTCTGCTTGACGAGGTTGAGTGCGATGAAGCCGTTCGAACCGATGCCGAAATCCGCGGCGCCGCCGGCCAGCATCTGCGGCACGTTCACCGCCGGCCCGCCCTCGAGGATCGTCACGTCGAGCCCGGCCTTCTTGTAGAGCCCTTCGGCCAGCGCCTCGTAGAATCCGCCATGCTCGGCCTGCGCCTTCCAGTCCGTGACGAACCGGATCCTGGTCAGCGGCGCGGGCGACGGCGCGGCGTGGGCTGTGACGCCAAAGGCAAGCACGGCGAGGGCGGCAAAGAACGGCCGGTACATGATGATGGTCTCCATTGAATCGTTTCGACAATACCGTCAGGGCGTGCCTGCTGAATAGGGCTCGCACTTGGCATGATGCCGCGCGGCGTCGATTTCGGCGACGCGGGTTTCGTCGTTGATGAGGGTGCGGAACAGCACGATGCCGCGGTTGGTCGGCGCGACCACGACCGGCAGTCGCGTGCCGTCGACAAACGCGCGGCGCGCAATAATCAGGAAATCCACGCCGCCCGTCTTCGCCTGCCGGTCATTGATGACGTAAAAGTTATTGGTGCCGGCGTCGAACGCAGATACCGACCAATAAGTCGAAGGCATGCCGTCGGCATGGACGCGCACCGCACCATGCGCCGCCGCGAGGTCGTACACGCAGCTCGAATAGAGCAGGTCCGGCGAAGGCCGCACCACGCCGCGCGAGCGCGAGGTCGGACGCGGTCCATGGAACATCGTGTTGACGCCGGCATTGCGCGACATGCCCGCCATCGTCCGCAGCATGATCAGGCACGGCAGGGTGACGACGGTTGCCGCGTGAACGGCCACCGCGATGAGGATCGTCGCGACGATCCAGATCCAGTTGCGTTGGATCGCGCTCATTCGCAGGACGCCTTCCTGATGGCCGGAAGGGCGACATGCACGGGATCGGCGGCGACCGCGTCCTGCGGATTGTAAAGGCGGATCGAAACATTGAACGGCCCGTCTGCGACCGGAATCCAGTTCGCGCCGCCCCGTCCCTTGGACAAAGTTGCGGTGAACGATCCGTCGGCGCGCCGCGCGACGGAATTCATCGACACCGAATAGCGTTCGGCCGCATTGGGAATGAGGAAATCGTCGGCGCCATAGGCGGTGATGCTCCACCAGCGCGCGGGCGGATCGCGTCCTTCGAGCTGGTAAATGCAGTTGCCACGCAGCGGTTCGCCGTCGCTGTCTGTCGCCGCGGTGTAGTAGATCGTCTCATGCCGGTTGAGCGCGAGCAGGCCGTGCAGCGCGATGGAGGCGCGCAAGTAGGCGCTGCCTTCGCGCGATCCGGCATAGAGGCTGGTGTGCCAGGGCCCGTCGCTGACATTGCCGCCCATCGTGCCGCGCACCACGGTCGCCCAGGTCGCGGCCAGGCCGAGCAGGGTGCCGATCACCAGCACCGCAACAACTTTCAACGCCGTCCGCATAACCCCGTGCCGCGCAATCCCCGCGCCGCTTATAGCATCAACGCAAATGTTTCCTCCCGCGTCGTTACGGGGGAGGGGCACCGCGAAGCGGTGGAGGGGGTGACACTGGCACCCACTCCCTCCGTTTCGCTGCGCTCAGTTCGAATCCTGGCTGCCGTCATTCTGCGGGGTGTTGGGTCGGCCGCTGGCGTCGCGGCCGCGTCGGGTGAAGAGCCAGTCCCAGAAATTCGTATGCTCGCCGCTTCTCTGTTCCGGCGGCGGCTGTTCCGCCTGTTCGCCCGGATAGTAGGCGCGCCCGGCGCCGGATTCGTCGTCGCCGGAGGACGGCGTGTAGATGTCGCCGTTGGCGAAGATGCCTTCATCCACCGGCGCCTGCGGCTCGGACTTGTCGAGCGGCGTCGGCTTCAGGCCCTTCTCCGCCACGGTCATCACCGCATGCCAGATCGTCGCCGGCAGCGAGCCGCCCGTGACGGACTTCATGGGCGAGGAATTGTCGTTGCCGACCCACACCGCCGTCACATAGTCGGCGGTGAAGCCGACGAACCAGGCATCGTGGAAATCCTGCGTCGTGCCGGTCTTGCCGCCGGCCTCGTGGCCCGGAATCGCCGCGCCGCGTCCGGTGCCTTCGGTGACGACGCCATAGAGCATGGCGACGAGATCGCGGTTCACATGGCTGGCGACAATGCGTTCGGGATTTTCCGGCGGTCGGCGCTTGTAGAGAATGTGTCCGCCCGCGTCTTCCACTTCGCTGACGAAATAGGGATAGACCTTGAGCCCGCCATTGGCGAACACCGCATAGGCGCGCGTCAGTTCGAGGGGCGTGACTTCCGACGTGCCGAGCGCGAGCGAAGCGTTCTCCGCGAGCGGCGATTCGATGCCGCAGCGCTGCGCCGCCTGCACCACGTTGCTCACGCCGACTTCCTGAGCAAGGTTCGCGGTGATGGTGTTGACCGAATGCGCCAGCGCATCGGCGAGCGTCATCGTGCCATAGGAGCGGCCGCCGAAATTGGTCGGTGTCCAGCCGTTGATGTCGACAGGCTCGTCGTCGCGCGTGTCCCAGGGCGTCAGGCCGCTTTCGAGCGCAGCCATGTAGACGAACGGCTTGAACGCCGAGCCGGGCTGGCGATGGGCCTGCGTCGCGCGGTTGAAGGTGCTCTCATCATAGTCGGTGCCGCCGACGAGCGCCGCCACCGCGCCGTCCGGCTTCATCACCACGACGGCGGCCTGGCTGGCATGCACTTTGGGACCGCTCTTCTTGATTGTGCGGTTTGCTGCCATGCGCGCTTCGTCCTGGATCGCGGGTTCGAGAGTCGTGTGCACGATCAGATCGACGGCGGGCTGCGCACCGTTGCGCGACGCCAGTCGCTTGGCTTCGTCCGCCGCGGTGTCGAAATAGAAGTTGCGCGAGTCGGCATTGGTGCGGTCGCTGATGACGGCCGGGCTGGCCTTCGCCGAGGCGGCATCGGCCTCGCTGATCGCGCCGGTCTCCACCATCGCGCGAAGCACGATTTCGGCGCGGGCCTGCGCCTTGGGCAGGTCGCGACGCGGCGAGAAGGCGGACGGTGCGCGCGTCAGCGTCGCCAGCATCGCTGCTTCGGGCAGCGTCAGGTCCTTTGCCGACTTGTTGAAATAGACTTGCGCCGCGCCGTCGACGCCATAGGCGCCCGAGCCGAGATAGATGCGGTTGAGATAGAGTTCCAGGATCTGCTTCTTCGACAGCGATTTTTCCAGCACCGCCGCATCCATCAGCTCGTCGAGCTTGCGCGACAGCGTGCGCTCCTGGCTGAGGAACACGATCTTGACTGTCTGCTGCGTGATGGTGGAACCGCCCTGCACGACATGGCCGGCGCGATAGTTCGTCCACATGGCGCGGACAAGGCCGCGCGGATCGAAGCCGTGATGCCAATAGAAGTTGCGGTCCTCCATCGCGATGAAGGCGGCCGGAAGATAAGCCGGCATCTCCTCCAGCGTCAGGCGCTTGCCGATGATCGCGCCGCGATGGCCGACCTCGTTGCCTTCTGCGTCGAGGAAGGTGAACGCGATCGGCCGGTTCACCGTGTAGAGGTCGCGGCTCATGTCGAGCGGTGGCGCCATCCAGGACAGGATCGTCGGCAGCATGAAGAAAAGCAGCGCCGGCAGGAGGACGAACACGGCCAGCGCGCCGAACAGCGGCACATATAGCCGCCTTCGCCGGACGAAATGATCCGTCAGCGCCTGCACATTCTCGGAGATATGGTTCAGCGGGGTGTTGCGCGCCATCGGCCGCGTACCTCGCCCATATTTACGGCACAATCAAGGCTGCGGGGTTGCGATATTTTTGGGACATGGCGCAAGTACTGTGCGGTTTACAAAGCTTAACGCGGCGTAATGTGAGCAAGCCGCACTCTTGGCCGCTCGCGGCACGCGCGGCGGCAAAGTCTGACCAACCCTCCCAAGCTGTTATCCCCGGAGACTCGGGACAAGGACCAATCAACTCTCCTCATCCTGAGCTGGTCGAAGGATGGATGTCAGGCTTGGGCGCGCAGTTCTGGAAAGCTCGGGCAACAATTGATAGTCACAGCGGATGAGGGCTTCCTTCTTTTCACGCCGCCAGCCTTTGAGCTTGCGTTCCAAAACAATGGCATCGACCAGACTCAGAAATTCCTGACTCCAAACCAGAGTCAAAGGTCGCCGCGTTGATGTGTACCCTTTGAACACACCCGTCGAGTGTTCAAACAGTCGCTTCTCCAGACCTGCGCGAGTAAGACCGACATAGTATGAACCGTCGCTGCACCGGAGCATGTAGACATGAATGTCCATGCACCGAGCCTGAACCGTCCCTCGTCCTTCGACAAGCTCAGGATGAGGGACGGCTTTAATCTTTCAGCGTTACGCGACATTTGCGAACACACCTACAAGGTAAAACCCTCATCCTGAGCTTGTCGTGCTTCGGCAGGCTCAGCATGAGGTACTATGCACCGACCCTCATCCTGAGCTTGTCGTGCTTCGGCAGGCTCAGCATGAGGTACTATGCACCGACCCTCATCCTGAGCTTGTCGAAGGATGGATGTTAGGCATGGATCATTTCATCCTTCCAATCTTATCCAACAGCGCGTTCGAAATTTTTCCAGCACGCGCGCGGATTTTTGCTGCGCATATCGCGTCACGCTGTTGGATAAGTTTTCGCGCGCGAATTTTTTCTGAAATTTCTTTCGTAAAAACCGAGGCTCCTCTTGAACCGTTACGGTCAAATCACCAATTGCGCTATATCCCCACAATTGCATCGAGACATGACCAGAACACCCGAACCGCTCACGCAGAGCGACGCGGAAGCGGACGACGTTGCTCATACGCTTCGCGATATCAAACCCGAAGACATCGACTCCGAATGGATAGACAACATGGTCCGCCGACTCTTCAAGGAGCTGGAACGCCAGCTCAGCCACGTCGAGAAATTCTCGACCGACGATAAAGCAAGCGTGCGCTCCGGCAAGAACGCGCGCACGCTGGAAACCCTCCAGCGCACCATGTCGCAACTGACGCGCATGGAAGCAGAACGCATCAAGTACCGCAGGAACCATCCCAAGCTCACAAAGGAAGAAGCCCTTGCCTCGATGCAGCGAAAGCTTGATCAGCTCCTTGCCAGGAGATGTGCGAGCGGAGTTCTTCGCGCGCCTGACAAAGGATGAACTCAGCCTCACGCTCGACAATTGGCGCTTCTGGCTGCGCGACGAACAGCTCGCGCCCGAAGGCGATTGGCGGATCTGGCTCTTCCTCGGCGGGCGCGGCGCCGGCAAGACGATGGCCGGCGCGCATTTCGTCGAGGAGGGCATCCGTCTCGGCCACATGCGTCGCGTCGGCGTGATCGGCGCGACGTTCAACGATGCCCGCGCGGTGATGATCGAAGGCGAGAGCGGATTGATGAAGCTTTGCGAAGACGCGACGTTCGAACCGTCGAACCGGCGGCTCCTGTGGCCGTCCGGCGCGGTCGTCACCGTGCTGTCCGCCGACGAGCCGGACTCGTTGCGCGGGCATCAGTTCGACGCGTTGTGGCTCGACGGCGATCGCGCGCCGAAGAAGTCTTCCCGCTGAAGCGGGCATGCGCCTATGATGCCGTTGACCCAAATCAATAGCCTGACGGACCCTTAATCGGAAACTGTCCGTTCGACTTCAGGGCGAACAAGGATGCCGGTCGCGTTGCGCGTTGTGCCAGAGTCCGACACGAAATCCGTGCCAGAGCTGAGCTGGGAAGCGGACATTCCGATCGCCACGCATCCGGTGATGCTGGCCAATTTCGGATTGCTGTTCGCCATGACCGGTTCGCTCGTCAGCGCGCTTCTCGCCTTCGTCCTGTTCATGACGGGCCGCGTGTTGAGCATCGAACCCATGCTGGAATGGACTGCTTCGGTCACGGCGGGCACCTTCCTGCTGGCGCTTCTGGTTGCGACGATCGTGTTCGGCAACCGTTTGGCGATGCGGTTCAAGCTCGATCCATCCGCCGCGGAAGCGGAAGTGACCGACAAGCGCGCGAAAATCGCGACGCGGGCCGTGGCGGCGTTCAGCTGGATGGCCGACCGCTTCGGTCTGGCCGGCGCCGGTCTCATCGCGGAAACCAGCGCGCGCCAGCACATCCTGTGGGACGCGGTGGCGAAGGCGCATTTTCACCCCCTGTGGCGCACCGTGTCGCTGTCCAACGGCTGGCGCATCGTCCTGATCCTGTTCTGCACGCCGCAGAATTACGACGCCGTGGCCGCCGCGGTGCATACCGGTCTCGCGGCGCGACATCCGCACCGCTTCGGCAATCCCCTGCCGGGGCTGCTGCTGCGAACTTTTCTGGTGCTTTTGTCCTCGATGCCGCTGTTCGCGATGCCGTTCGTGGAGAAGGAGGGCGTGTTCCCCGCGATGCTGATCCTCGGCTTCGGCCTTGCGTCGGTATGGCTCATGCCGCGCCTCGCCTGGCTGGTGCTGCTGGGCGTCGGCTGGTCTTGCGTGCTTGAAGTCATCGCGTGCACCAAGCTGCGCGACTCGCTGTTCGGCGGCACCTACCGCGCCTATCAGGTGCTCAATATGGGGGACGCGATCACGCTTAGTCTCGTGGGCGCCGGGATGGCCTGTCTCATCGGACTTTGCATCGGCCTGCTCAGCGGCCGCATCCGCTCCGGCCTCGCCGCCGATATGCTCGAACGCGGTGACGCGGCCGGGACCTGAAGGGCTGCCCAGCCTCGGGCGCCGATGATGGGTCACGTTGTTGGCGAACCCCGTGCCACAAATGAAAACGGCGGCTCGATGGCCGCCGTCCACATGCCCCCCTCAGAGCAATTTACGTCAGGCTGTCTTCTTCTTGCGGCGGCGCAGAGCGGCTGCACCGACAAGGCCCGCACCGAAGAGCGAGAGCGTGACCGGCTCCGGCACATTCGTGGGGTGGCAGAGTTCGCCATTCGGGCCGCAGGAATTGGTCAGGATCACAGCGGCGTAGGTCCCCGAGGAGACCGCGGTGAACGGCGTCAGTTCGCCACTTACGACGGTGGCAGGCGGATCAATGCTGGTCATCGAAAGCGCGAGCGCTTCGTCCTGGAGAGGGTCGAACGTCAGCAAGCTGTTGTCATTGAAACTGACCAATCCGCCACCGAGCGTGGAGTCAATTATGCTACCCGCCGAGCCGTAGGAGTCGTAAACGGAACCCAGGAACGAGCCGCTCAGCAGGTCGTCGCCCGTGTGGATCGTAACGCTGCCCAGTGTCACGTTCGCGCCGGTGTAGGTGAGCGCGAAGCTGCCGTCGAAGGTCGCCAGCGCAACCGGGCCGAAAGGGATGGCTCCCGTTTCCGTCGCTGTCAGCGTGAACGTTGCGGACAGATTGCCAAAGGACGAAAGGCCGGGAACCAGATAGCTCACCGCAACCGCGCTGCTCGCGGAAAGGGTCGTGCCGGACAGGCCGATGTTGGCTGACGAGCCGACCGGGTGATATTCCAGGAACGTCGGCGTAGCATTCGCGGCCGCTGTGCTGAGGGCCGCAAATCCGACTGCGAGAACCACTCTCGCGGCGAGCATTTTGAAATTCATGTCCACACTCCCGATTGGGGTGAATGATGATAAAGGGCAGCCCCGCATTTTCTTTTGCACGGACCGTGCCAGTCGGACGATCTCAATGGTTTCAATATCTTACCGAGCGATGTCAGGCGCCGTATGATTAAAATGTAAAAGCCGTTTCCACTTTTTGCGACGGAGCCGGTAATTCTGTTTTGACGGGCTTCATGGGCATCCTTTCACGTCGGCACGGCCTGCCCACGGGCCGACGGGCGCCGACGGATGGACATCGTCATGCCGCTCGGCATCCGACGCCCGCCGCTCAAGTTCATGAACTCGGCGCGTTCGATCAGTTTCGCGCCCTGGTTGTGCACGCTGGCCGGCCGCCTTGCCAACTTTCCACAGCATCACGGGTGCGCCGCACGGGAGAACGCGATTGCACAAACGAAAACGGCGGCCAGAAGGCCGCCGTCCTCATGCCTACCCTGGGCAAAGTTCGCTAGACGGGGTTCCTTTTGCGGCGGCGCAGCGCGGCTGCTCCAACAAGGCCCGCACCGAACAGCGAAAGCGTGATGGGCTCGGGAACACCTGCGATGTCATTGGTTCCGGTCAGCTCGAAGTAGTCGAATGCGATAAAGTCGCCACTCGTGCTCCGGTCCAGATGCAGATCGACTTGTCCTGCCAGGTTTGCGGCAGCCAGTTCCGCAGGGGACAGCACGATTGAGTGGATCGCCGTAACAAGCCGCCCGTCAGCGTAGGAAAATGGCTCGCTCACGCCGTTAATGTTGGCGGTCAGCGCCCCAAACACATCCGACTGAAAATCTCCGGCCGCGAAAGTCAGAGTCGCCGACGTCAGCGTCCCCGAAAATGGAAGAAGAATGTCGGCGATGTCAGGATTGGGACCGAAGAGCGCGAACACGGCAGAGTAGACGTCCGTGTATTGGGCGCCGTTGGTCGCTGCGGCCTCCGCGGCGCTGCGTTCATCGGTGACTGTGCTCGTCAGAACAGTGGCACAACTTCCCGTGTCGCTGCACCCGACGCCGAAGCCATCCTTGTCGCCGACGAGCACGTCAACCGTGCCGGCCAGTGCCGCCGAACTGGCGAGCAAGGAGAAAGCCGATGCCAATAAGGCGATGCGAATCTTCATAAGGTACCCCCGAACGGTTTACACGCCTGCAGAAGCAGGAACCGTGCCATTTCGGAATAGACCTGAAAATCAAGAAACTTTGCCGCGGTCGGGCACCAAGCTGTAAAAATGGTTTACACCGACCGCAAACGCAGAAGGGAATCGCTCCCGGGCGGCGCAACAACGTCTTGTGCCACCGGTTCCAAATTCGACGATTGCAAAAAACTGCCGAATCGCGATGACGGCCGCCGGAATGTGTAACTGCGCCTGACACAGTCTCGTGCGATGCTCTCGCGGGCTAACCCTTCACCGGTTCGATCAGCTTCGCGCCCTGGTTCTGCACGCTGCCGACCGCGTTGCCCACTTTCCACAGTGTCATGCGGCCGGCCGCGAAGGGTTTCAGCAGGGCCATGAGTTTGGTTTCGTTGGCCGGTTCCTCGCCGAGCCAGGCCGCCCAATCCTCTTCGCCGAGGATGACCGGCATGCGGTCATGGATGGGTTCGAGCAAGGCGTTCGGGGCACAGGTGATGATGGTGCAGGAACGCAGCGGTTTGCCGCCTTTCGGCGTCCACTCATCCCACAGTCCGGCGAGCGCCATCGGTCCCTTGTTGCCGAGCGCGATGGCGAAGGGCCGCTTGTCCTCCTTGCGCCATTCGAAAAAGCTCGAGGCCGGAACGATGCAGCGCCGGCCGGCCTTCCACGCTCCACGGAACATCGGCTTGTTCGCAAGTGTGTCGCCGCGCGCATTGAAGGTGGAGAATTTGCCGACCTCCTTCGCCCAGGACGGCACCAGGCCCCAGCGCATCAGTTCGGCGTGACGCATGCCGTTCTCGCTGAGGATGACGGGAATCTCGGTGGTCGGCGCGATATTGAATTTCGGCGACCAGTCCTTGTTCTGTTCAAAGCCGATCGACAGCATGTAAAGCGCGTGCAGCTCGCGCCAGGTATATTGGTTGGTGAAGCGCCCGCACATGGCGTCAGTCTAAACCTTGCGCCCCGTTTGCAGCCAGCGGGGCGCGACGTGGCGTGAACTTGCGCGCCTGTACGGCCAATGATCATCTGCGCCCTTCACCGGAGGACGTCATGAAAGTCAGCGAAGCGCTCGCCACGCGCAAATCGGTCCGCGCCTTCAAGCCCGATCTGGTCTCGCGCGAGACTGTCGAGAGCATCCTTGCGCTCGCATCGCGAGCGCCCTCCGGTGGCAATCTGCAGCCCTGGAAAGTTCACGTTCTGCTGGGTGCGGCGAAGGACGAACTGGTGCGCCGGACCAAGGCGCGCATGATGGAAAATCCGCGCGGCGGCACGCCTGAATATCACATCTATCCGCCAGATCTGACCGAGCCCTACAAGACACGGCGCTTCACGGTCGGCGAACAGATGTATGCGACCATGGGCATCGCGCGCGAGAACAAGGCCGGCCGCCTGCAGCAAT
The DNA here is from genome assembly GCA_963743765.1 of uncultured Alphaproteobacteria bacterium. Classification (GTDB taxonomy): domain Bacteria; phylum Pseudomonadota; class Alphaproteobacteria; order Micropepsales; family Micropepsaceae; genus Rhizomicrobium. The sequence goes on along the minus strand of CAVUQQ010000004.1, from coordinate 994,638 downwards.
TCGTGCGCAACTGGGAATTCTTCGGCGCACCGGTGGGCCTCATCTTCTCCATCGACCGCCAGATGCAGCAGGGCCAGTGGTCCGACCTCGGCGGCTTCCTGCAGTCGATCATGTTGCTGGCGCGCGAGCAGGGCCTTCACACCTGCGCGCAGGAAGCCTGGGCGCCGTTCCATGAGGTGATCCGCGACTATCTGAAGGTGCCTCAGGAGGAAATCATCTTCTGCGGCATGGCCGTGGGCTATGCCGACGAAACGGCGCCGATCAATTCGCTGATATCCGAACGCGCGCCGCTTGGCGAATGGTGCGTCATTCGCGAGAATGCCTGACTTTCCGAAATTGAGAAACCCGCGCTGGATTTCTCCAGCGCGGGCTCTCGCTTGAAAGTGAGGTTCCTACAGGGAGGGGCTTACTGCGGAACCGCACCTTCTAAGCTGGTTATTCGGGAACCGGCCAACTGGAGCCCTCGTTCCATGTCGCGTAAGATGCGCTGGCAACCCTGAACGCGTTCTGGACGGCGCGTTCATGCAACGTTCATTTCCAGAAAACTAGAAAACACCATGCGTTCCCGCATTTTCCTGTGTCTTGTTCCCCTGCTGCTGGCGCTGGCCGCGCCGGCCGGGGCGCGGCGCATGGCCGACGGCGAAACGCTGGACCGCATCCTGCCGGAGATTCGCGCCGCGCATCCGGGCCGGCTCTCCGATGCGGAGCCATGGACCGACGACACCGGCCGCACCCACTACCGCATCAAATGGATGACGCCTGAAGGACGCATTCTCTATTTCGACGCCGATGCTCGGACAGGTCACTACTCAAGCTCGGGCGGCGAGCCGCATGTCGTTCGCGATCATGTTCGCGGCGAAGAAGGCGGCCAGCCCGGGCCCGACGATCACGACCGCCGCCATGACAATTTCGACGGCGAGCCCGGCGCTTGGCCCGGCGATGGCGGCTGGCACGACCGGCACGGCCAGGGCGACTGGCGCACCGGCCATGGCGGAGGCGATAGTGGCGGCTGGCATCACGAACATGGCAGGCATTGACCATGCGCATCCTGCTTGTTGAAGACGATCGCGACCTGCAGCGGCTTCTGAAGAAGTCGCTCGTCGACGCCGGCTATGTCGTCGATACGGCAAGCGACGGCGAGGAAGGACACTTTCTCGGCGACACCGAACCCTATGACGCGGTGATCCTGGATCTCGGCCTGCCGAAGATGGACGGCGTTCGCGTGCTGGAAAACTGGCGCAAGAACGGGCGCAAGATGCCCGTGCTCATTCTCACCGCGCGCGACCGCTGGAGCGACAAGGTGGCCGGCTTCGATGCGGGCGCCGACGACTATCTGGCCAAGCCGTTCTACACCGAGGAATTGCTTGCCCGCGTTCGCGCCTTGTTGCGGCGTGCGGCGGGCCTTGCCTCGTCCGAAATCGAGATCGGGCCCTTGCGCATCGACACGCGCGCCAGCCGCGTCACGGTCGACGGCAATCCGGTGAAGCTGACGAGTCTGGAATATCGCCTTCTCTCCTATCTCGCCCACCACAAGGGCAAGGTCGTGTCGCGCACCGAACTGGTCGAGCATCTCTACGATCAGGACTTCGACCGGGACTCCAACACGATCGAGGTTTTCGTCGGGCGTCTGCGCAAGAAGCTCGACACCGACCTGATCCAGACGGTGCGCGGCCTTGGCTATTGTCTCGACGATGCGCCTGCCAAGCACGATTAAATTCAATTCGCTGGCGTTCCGTCTCATCGCCGCGGCGGCGGTGTGGACGGTGCTGGCGCTGGTTGCGGGCGGTCTCATCCTGTCGAATGCGTTCCGTGCCTCGGTGCAGGGCGATTTCGATGCCGAGTTGCTGACCAATCTCGACGGCCTCGTCGCAGCGGCAGGCTATGATCCCAGCGGCGCGATCCAGCTTGCGCCGCGTTATCTCAGCGCCCGCTTCCAGCGCGCCTATTCCGGCGACTATTGGCAGATCGTTCCGGTCGGCGGCGGCAAGCCGATGATCTCGCACTCGCTGCTGGACCGCACGATCGCCTTCAGCGATTCCCAAAAGGCGGTAGACGGGTTGATCTGGGGCCATGGCGACGGTCCCGACCAGCAGCATCTGCGCGTGCTGTCTCGCCGAATCGAATTCCCGATCACCGCGACGGCGCGCCCCGACGACAGCCGCGCCTACATGTTCTTTGTCGCGGGCGACATGAGCGAAGTCGATCGGCGGATTTCGGAATTCAACGGCACGCTCGTTTGGTCCTTCGTCGTTCTCGGCCTGGGGCTCGTCGTGGCGGTGTTCATCCAGGTGCGTGTCGGTCTGCAGCCTTTGCGCAAAGTGACCGAAGCCCTGCATCGCATTCGGGCAGGCTCGGCGCGAAGGCTTGAAGGAACATTTCCCGCGGAAATCGAACCGCTGGCCAACGAGCTCAACAGCCTGATCGAACATTCCGCGGAAGTGGTGGGCCGTGCGCGCTCCTATGTTTCCAACCTCGCGCACTTCTTAAAGACGCCGCTCACGGTTCTGTCGAGCGAAGCATCCGCAAATCCCGGCCCGCTCGCCGATGCGGTGTCGCGCCAGGTGACAAGCATGCGCCGTCAGGTCGATCACTATCTCGCGCGCGCCCACGCGGCCGGCGCGCTGGACGTGCTGGGGAACCGCACACCGGTTGCGCCGGTGCTCGCGGATCTCGCGCGCGTACTTCGCCGCATTCACAAGGACAGCGATATCGTCATCGATGTTCGATGTCCGCCTGCGCTCGCATTCCGCGGCGAACGCCAGGACCTGGAGGAGATGGCCGGCAATCTCATCGACAATGCCTGCAAGTGGTGCCACGGCCGCGTGCGCGTTTCGGCAGAGGGTGGCGGCGCCACCCTCTGCCTCAGCGTCGAGGACGACGGCCCGGGCCTGACACCGCAGGAGCGCGATCAGGTCGGCGAACGCGGCGAAAGGCTGGACGAGAGCGTGCCCGGCACCGGCCTTGGCCTGGCGATCGTGCGCGACATCGCCAAGCTTTACGGGGGTTCGCTTGACCTGGGTGCCTCGTCGCTGGGCGGCCTCGATGCCCGGCTTACACTGCCCGCCATCGTGTAATCTGCTGTAAATGAGCCTTTCGGGAAGCCCAGGCGCTGCAACAGGACATTAACCGTCTCTGGCTAATGTGCTGGCGACTGCATGTGTAGCGAGGGCCCCCAAAACGATTCGGATGGCCCCTGGGGTTGGCATGATTTCGCCGGAAAGAACCGGATTGTTGAAGTCGTTCTTGGGCAGCTTGCCCGAGCAGATCGCCGCGCGCCTGGCGCGTGCGGTCGAAGTCGATCGCCTGGTCGACGGCAAGTCATTGCCGCACGAAATGATCCTGGAAGGTTTGCGCCCCGCTCTGCGCCGCACCGCCGGCGCCGAACGCACATTGACTCCGCTGCGCTTTTTCTGTGTGCCGTTCGAAGACCTGTTCACGATCGACCCGCGCAAGGACGTCAAGCAGAAGGGCCGCATCTCACGCGGCAGTGTCGCGCCGATCTGGACCTGGGTCAGCCAGACGCTGCTGCCCGACGAGACGAAAGCCTATTCGCGAGAGTTCAAGGCGGCCATCGTGGCCGGCAAACATGCCGACGCCAAGGCACGCGCCGAAATCTTCTGGCCGATCGCAGCGGACGCGATGCGCGACGCACTGGGCAGCAACGCGGGCCGCAACGCAGCGCGTGGCGTACTCAACAGCGACGCCGTGATCGCTGACGCCGAAGAGGCGGCGCTGCTTCTGAGCGTGGGTCAGGCGGTCAACAAGATTCAGGAAACGCTGCAGCGTCCCGCGCCGGTATTGACCGACGAACTGCTCTGGTCGCTGCGCGCGATCTATGACGGGTTGATAGAGACCACACCCGACGCCGCGCCCTATGTCGCGGTGATTGCGATGAACCGCCTGGCACGCCCGTGGGAAGCGCTCAAGTTGCCGCTCAGCATTTCGCGCCAGACGCAGGACACGCTGATCGCGTCGACCGACATGGGCCTGGTTGGGGAGATCATTTTTGGCGACATCGAGAATTATTGCAAAGCGGTGCGCAACGCCAAACATCCGCTGTTCGACGCCGATGTATTGGTCGAAAACCTGTCGCACTTCACCTCGCTCTCGAGCGGAATCGTCAAGGGCATCGAGATGCGCCGCGATGGCAAATGGGGCCAGCGCCTGATGAAGGACCGCGCGGCGCTCGCCGAAGTGATGGACGGATTCATGGAGCGTGCGCCCAAGGAACTGAGCGCAGCGCTGCCCTACCAGAAGAGCGGCAGCTTCACCGGCGGCCCGAAGACACCGGATTTCTCGCGTCAGGTGGACGCCGAAAAGACCGACCGCGCACTGCGCTACTCCCGCCTCGTCATGGGTTGCAAACCATTTGCGGTGGCCGGTTCGTTCGGTGCATCGGTCAAGAAGGCCGAAGAAGACATGTGCCAGATGCTGCGGAGCTACAACGAAGACGTGGTCAAGGAACTGCGCACGTCCGACGCCAAGCGTCGCGCGGTCGCCGAGAGTCAGTTCGAGATCGTCGTGAAGCTCACTTCAGTTCTCTTCAGCGAAGAAGAAGCCGAATTTCTGCGCCGCCGCGGCCGCGCCGCACTCGGCGCCGCACAGGCGGCTTGAGCGCGCACGTTATTTCTGAGTTGCCGGATGAAGCCGCGAGATTGTCCTCACGCATCTATTTGGCGATGAGCGCAAGGCGTTCGGCGAAATGGTGGGTCATCTCCGGCCGCGCACGAATGGTTTTCGACATGGCCTCCGGCTCCGGTGCCATTCGATCATACTTCTCCTGGGTCAGGGGCTTGGTACTCTGCGGCATGAACTCTCTCCGCTTATACCTGCAACAAAACGCGCGAACGCCTACACCGCGCCCTCTTTTTTCAGGACGGAGATTTCGATTGCCGAATAGCCAAGCTCACGCAGGATTTCGTCGGTGTGCTCGCCCAGAGTTGGTGGCCGCCTGCGGATGGTGCCGGGCGTGTCGTGCAGCTTGACGGGCGTCGCCGCCACGGGCGCCTTGCCGATGCCCGGAAAGTCGACTTCGGCAAAGAAGTCGCCGCTCTTCACATGCGGATCGTCGAGAGTTCTGGCGCGGCCGCAGCACCGGCCCCGCCGGCACGCGCGCGCCTTCGAAGGCGGCAATGGCTTCGGCGCTGCTGCGTTGCCCAACCCATTCCTGGACGCGTGCGCTGATGATCTCGCCATGATCGCCGCGCGCCTTGTCGCTGGAAAAGCGTGGATCGTCCAGCCACTCCGGCGCGCCGATGAGCTTGGCCGCACGGCGGAACAGGGGGTCGCCGTTCACCGCGACGGTGATCCAGCCGTCTTTCGCCTTGAAGATGTCGGACGGTCCCGCCGTCTGGCTACGGTTGAGCGAGGGCTTTCGATCGAGCTCAAGGGCCGCTTCCTCGATCAGCGTCGGGCTGAAGAAGGTGAGCGCCGTGCGCAGGAGCGCGCCTTCGACCAACTGTCCGCGCCCGGTTGACTCGCGCGCGCGCAAAGCCGCGGCAACGCCAAGCGCGAGCAGCGAGGCTGTGCCGAAATCCACCCAGGGCGCCGCAGACCGCACCGGCTGCTCCGGCGTGCCCGAGAAGTAAGCGGCGCCCGACATCGCCTGCGCAATGCCGTCGAAGCCGACGCGGCCCGAATAGGGACCTTCGAGTCCGAACGCGGTGCCGACGGCAAGGATGGCGCGTGGATTGATCTTGCTGACCGAATCCCAATCCAGACCCATTGCCTTCAGCGTCTCGGCCGGAAGATTGGCGACGACGACATCGGCGTCAGCCACCAACCGGCGCACGACATCGCGCCCGGCCTGGTTCATCGGATCGAGCGTCAGGCTGCGCTTGTTGCGGTTCATCTGCAGAAACATGGCGCCTTCGCTGGGCGTGCCGTCTTGGCGTTCGCGCAAGGGAACAAGCGTGCGGTCCTCGCGGCCGTCCTTCTTCTCGACGCGGATCACGTCGGCACCGAGATCACCCAGGAGCGCCGCGCAATAAGGTCCGGCGATATAGCGGCCGAAATCGACTACGCGCAGTCCATCGAAGGGTCCGGCTTTGGCGGGTGTCACGTCCTATTCCTCGCGTAAAATCGCCAGCCGACTATAGCGGCCCGGCGGGAAATTGCATGGCGCGCAAAGGCATGCGAAACGGGGTCGCAAAATTGCGAGGACGACCATGCCGCCGAAGCGTAATCCGTTGAATCTGAACCCGCTCCAGCTGCGCACTTTAACGCTGCTGCAGGTCATTGCGCGTATCCCCGGCGCGGCGGCGCAAACGCCAAGCGGCGAGGTCGTCATCGCCCAGTTCCCTTCGGCCCATGGCGATCACTTCCATCTTGCAGATGCGACCGTGGCGGCCAAGGATGCAAGCGGCCTCTATAATGAGGCGGTGTGGAATGCCCTCACGCGCAAGGGTCTGGCCAAAGCCGAATGGCCGCACCAGGTGACGCTGACGCTCGAGGGGCTGAGCTACGACACCGGCGATGCCAAGGAAATCCTGCACCGCGCGAGCCATTGACGGCCGTCATTCCATCCTGTGCAGCGTGAAGAAGGGCTTTTTGAACAGCGCGATCGCGGCCGGACCCTGCATGAATTTGTCGAGCGCTTTGGGATCGGCGGAGATGATGACGTCCCCATACGCGCTTTTTTCCACAACGCCTTTGACCTTTCCCGACGTGATCGCCGCCGCGGTGGCGGTTTCGTCCATCATATAGAGTGTCATCTCGCCCTTGCCGTCGATGCGATAGAGCACCGGAACGGTCCCGGCGGGTGAGCCTTCCTCCGGCTTGCCATTGCTCGAGAGTATGCGCACGTTCATGAAGCGGTTCGCACCGGCCTTTCCCGTCGTAGTCGTGATGAGGTTCCAGTCGCCGTCCGGCTTGTCGCCGGCCTGGACGAGAATGACGGTGATCGTGCCGTCGAGCTGCGGCAGGAAATGGAAGTAGCCTCCGCGTTCACCCGGATCGGGCGGCAGGCCTTTCCACAGACCCACCAGCGCAGGATCTGGTTTCAGGCCTGTGGTCGTTCCGATCGGATGGTTTGTTGTCGGCGGATAGCAGGCCGCAAGCGCCAGCGCGGCAAACGCGGCGACGGCCAAACGGAATGATTTCACGGTATACCCCCTGGTCGACGATGGAGGCTGCGCGGGGATTGGGGCCGAAGCGGGGCGGCCCCGCGCCACGTTGGCTCATGCGGTGCATCTCTCTATATAGTCCCGGCCCGACAATCACCCAGGTCAGATGACACCCAAACAACGACGTCGCATTGCCTTCGCCGGCGCCCTGATCCTGGCAAGCGCCGGCGGAGCGGCCTTGGTGCTAGCCGCGCTCAAGGACAATGTCCTTTATTTCTATAGTCCAAGCGACGTGCAGACCAAGCACGTCCAGCCCGGCGTCGCGTTTCGCATCGGCGGACTGGTCCAGGCACACAGCGTGCATCACGGTGCAAGCGCGAATGTGAGTTTCACCGTCACTGACGGCGCCGCCGCCATACCCGTGACCTATCATGGCGTGTTGCCGGCGCTGTTCCGCGAGGGTCAGGGCGTGGTCGTGCTGGGCGCGCTCAACGATTCCGGTACCTTCGCCGCCACCGAAGTTCTCGCCAAACATGACGAGAAGTACATGCCGCCCGAGGTGGTCGATGCGCTCAAGCGTTCGGGCCGCTGGAAAGAAGGCGCCCAGTGAGAAATTCAGGATGACCGGCGAAATCGGCCAGCTCTCACTCTGCCTCGCGCTCGCGCTGTCGTTTGTAATGGCGGTTTCGGGCATGGCCGGATCGCGCGACGGCGCGGCGTCGGCACAGGCCGTCGCATCCGGCGCGGCGAGCGGTCTGTTCGTCTTTATCGGGCTTGCGTTCGGTGCGCTGACTTACGCCTCGATCGTTTCTGACTTTTCGCTGCTGAATGTGGCGCAGAATTCGCACACGCTGAAGCCGCTGATCTACAAGATCTCCGGCGTGTGGGGAAACCATGAAGGCTCGATGCTGCTCTGGGTTCTCGTGCTCGCGATCTATTCGGCGGCCATCGCCTGGTCGCGCCGTGGTGGCGAGCGGCTGACCAGCGCCGCGCTCGGAGTGCAAGGCATCCTCGCCGTCGCGTTTCTTCTCTTTATCCTGTTCACGTCGAATCCATTCGTGCGCCTCGATCCGGCGCCGTTCGAAGGCGCGGGGCTCAATCCGCTGCTGCAGGATTTCGGCCTCGCCGTGCACCCGCCGATGCTCTATGCCGGCTATGTCGGCCTCTCCGCCGCTTTCGCCTATGCAGCCGCAGCGCTCATCACCAAGGAACGCGACTGGGTGCGTGCCGCGCGGCCCTTCATGCTGACGGCGTGGATCGCGCTGACGCTGGGCATCGCGCTCGGCAGCTGGTGGGCTTACTACGAACTCGGCTGGGGCGGATTCTGGTTCTGGGATCCGGTGGAGAATGCGTCGCTGATGCCGTGGCTGGTCGCCACCGCACTGCTCCATTCGGCGCTTGCCACCGAGCGCACCGGTGCGTTCCGCAGCTGGACCTTGCTGCTCGCCATCGCGGCCTTTTCGCTGAGCCTGATCGGCACGTTCCTCGTGCGCTCCGGCGTGTTGTCGTCGGTGCATTCCTTCGCCAACGATCCGGAGCGCGGCGTGTTTATCCTTGGCATGATCGTCGGCGCGATCGGCGGCGCGCTCGCGCTGTTCGCCTGGCGTGCGCCGAGCCTGGAAGGCGGCGCTTCGTTCGAGCCGGCCAGCCGCGAAACCGCCCTGCTGCTGAACAACGTCTTCCTCGCCGCGGCGGCGGCGACGGTGTTTGTCGGCACACTCTATCCGCTGGCGCTCGATGCCATGACCGGAACTAAAATCTCGGTCGGCCCGCCCTATTTCGCGATCACCTTTGCTCCGATCTTCATCGTGCTTCTGATGCTGGTGCCGTTCGGGCCGCGTTTGGCATGGCGCCAGGGTGATCTGTCCTCTTCGGTTCGGATCCTCGCGCCTGCACTGGGAATCGCGCTGGTCACGGCGATCGCCATTCTGGCTTTCACCGCGCCGCGCACACTGGCTGGTGCCGGTGCCTTCGCAGTGGCGGCTTGGCTGATCGTCTCCAGCTTCATCGACCTGCGCGCGCGCGGCTTCAAAGTTGTCCAGGCAAGCGCACTCGCATCGGCCCTGGCGCATGCGGGTCTTGGCGTGACGCTGATCGGCGTCGCGGGGACGACGCTATGGCGCACCGACGCGCTCGAAGTGCTTGGCCCCGGCGAGACGATGAACATCGCAGGCTACACGCTGCGCTTCGACGGCGTGAAGGCGGCGCACGGCCCGAACTATGATGCCGCCCGCGCCACCGTCACCGTGCTCAGCGGCGGCAAGACCATCGCCGTCATGCATCCCGAAAAACGCATTTTCCCGGCCGAAGGGCAGGATACGGTCGAGACCGCTATTCGCACGACAATAGTCAGCGACCTTTATCTGGCGCTCGGCGATCAGCGCGAGAAGGGCCGCTGGATTCTGCGTGCGTATGTGAACCCGCTGGCGCCGCTGATCTGGCTCGGCGCGCTGGTGATGGCGCTTGGCGGATCGGCGGCATTGTGGAGTCGTCTGCGCGTGGCGCGACCGGCAAGCGCCGCCGTTCCGGCGCCCGCCGAATGATGCGCGTCGTTCTCGCGCTGACGCTGGTGCTGTTCGCCTCGGCGGTGCAGGCATCACCTGCGCCTGACGCGTTGTCCAACCCTGCGCAGGAAACGCGCGCCCGCAATCTGCAGAAGGAACTGCGCTGCCTTGTTTGCCAGGGCGAGTCGCTGGACGAATCCAACGCCTCGCTCGCCGTCGATCTGCGACACCTGATCCGCGCGCGCATCAGGGCGGGCGACAGCGACGAGCAGATCATCAGCTTTCTCGTCGCCCGCTATGGCGATTTCATCCTAATGGAGCCGCCCTTCGAATCCTCCACCTACGCCTTATGGCTGACACCTTTTGGTGTGTTGATCCTGGGTGCAGGAATAGCCATCTGGATTGTGATCCGGGCCAGAAAGCGGTCGCAAGGCGAGGCTTGACGCCGGGGGCCACCGACCGCGAATGAGCGGCCGGTTCAAACATTACTTTCTGTTAATAATTTGGAGAGAAATAGGCAAGGTGCGTGGCGTATTGGGGTATGACCCGTTCGCCACCCTTCGCCGGCGCAGGTCAAGGAGAGCACAAATGCCTGAAGTGAATCCGCATCCGGTCAAGAGCCACAGCCGCGCCATCGCACTCGGATCCGTCGCCGCCATTGTGCTGATGGGTGTGAGCGCGTTCGCACTGGCCCCGGACGTCCAGACCACCGACTCAAGCCAACCCCAACGCGAAATGGCCGCGACGCAGCCGGCACTGCGCTCCACGCCGCCGCGTATGCTGGAGAACGGTGCACCGTTCAGCTTTGCCGATCTGGTCGAGCGGGTCAGTCCCGCCGTCGTGACGATTACGTCCGAGACCGTCCAGACGGCGGCCGCCGCGACTGCCGATGATCTGCCTGCTCCGTTCCGCGACTTCTTCAACCAATACGGCCAGGGCGGTCAGTCGCGCACGCCCCACAAGGCGATCTCGGCCGGCTCGGGCTTCATTATCGACAAGTCCGGCCTGATCGTGACCAATAATCACGTCATCGAGAATTCGAGAAAAATCACGGTGAAGCTGCCCGACGGGCGCAGCTTCGAGGCGAAGCTGATCGGCACCGATCCCTTGACCGACATCGCGCTGCTCAAGGTCAAGAGCGACAAGCCGCTGCCCACCGTGGAGTTCGGCGACGATCGCCAGATTCGCGTCGGCGACTGGGTGGTGGCGGTCGGCAATCCCTTCGGTCTGTCCAATTCGGTCACCGCTGGTATCGTCTCGTCGCTCGGCCGCGACATCGGAAATGGTCCTTATACGGACTTCATCCAGATCGACGCACCGATCAATCGGGGCAATTCGGGCGGACCGACTTTCGACCTGCGGGGTGAGGTGATCGGCATGAACTCGATGATCTACTCGCCGTCGGGCGGCAGCGTTGGCATCGGTTTTGCGATTCCGTCCTCGATCATCCACGATGTCATTGCCCAGCTTCAGGCGCACGGCCATGTCGAGCGCGGCTATCTCGGCGTGAACATCCAGAGCATCACGCCGGACATCGCCACGACTCTCAACATCAGCTCGCCCAAGGGGGCGATCGTTGCCGAAGTTGTTCCGGGCGGTCCGGCCGCGAAGGCTGGCTTCCAGCAGGGCGATGTCGTCGTTGCACTCAACGGCCGCACGGTGGAGGACTCGCGAGACCTGACACGCCACATTGCGGCACTGCCGGCCGGCACAACGGCCACGTTTGCGGTCATGCGCAACGGCCAGCAGAAAACGATCACCGCATCTATCGGCAATCGCCCTGACCAGCGCGTCGCATCGAACGACTCGTCGAACAATGACGATTCGCAGACCGGCGGCGGTCAGGCCGGCGCGATGCAGGCCATGGGACTTGGACTCGCCTCTGTCACGCCCGAGGCGCGGCGCAGCTTCAACATCGACCAAAGCGTCGATGGCGTGCTCGTCACGCGCGTCGATCCCGACAGCGATGCGGGCGACAAGGGCATCCAGCCTGGCGACGTGGTTCTGTCCGTGGCCAACAAACCCGTGCATTCGCCGCGCGATATTCTCAATCTGATCGCGGCCGCGCGATCGACCGGCCACAAGACGGTCCTGCTTTTGGTCGCTACGCAAGGCGGCACGCGCTTTGTCGCGGTGGATATCGGACAGGCTTGATTTAACGCGTACCGGACGGTGCGGAGCTTTTCGCGCCGTCCGGCCCCCGCGCCGGTGGTGGCGGCCCCATCCCCCCGTTGCTGCCGCCGGCGCGGACCTTTTACTCAAAAGAATCTGGGCGGAGATATATTGCGATGCGCATTCTCGTCGTTGAAGATGATCTGGAAGCCCAGCGCTATCTGGTAAACGGTCTGAAAGAAGCCGGTCACGTGGTGGACGACGCAGCGGACGGTGAAACCGGACTCACGCTGGCACTGTCGCGTCCGTACGATGTCGCAATCATTGACCGCATGCTGCCGAAGATGGACGGCCTCAAGCTCGTCGCCGAAATGCGCGAGCACAGCAACACGACGCCGGTCTTGTTTCTCAGCGCCCTGTCCGAAGTCGACGACCGCGTGAAAGGCCTGAAAGCCGGCGGCGACGACTATTTAACCAAGCCTTACGCGTTCGTCGAATTGCTGGCGCGCATCGACGCGCTCATGCGCCGCCGCGCGCCGCAGACGGTGAAAACACGTCTGCAGGTTGGCGATCTGGAACTCGACCTTCTGACGCGCACGGCCAAGCGCGCCGGATCGGCGATCGACCTGCAGCCGCGCGAATTCCGCCTGCTCGAGTATCTGATGCGCCACGCCAGCCAGGTGGTGACGCGCACGATGCTGCTGGAGAGCGTCTGGGAATATCACTTCGATCCGCAGACAAACGTGATCGACGTTCACATCTCGCGCCTGCGCGCGAAAATCGACAAGGGATTCGACACCGCTCTGCTGCACACCGTGCGCGGCGCAGGCTACATGATCCGTGCGCGCGCCTAGCATACTCCGGACGCAGGCGTATCGCATCGTTCTTGTCTACGTCGCCGTTTTCGCGGTTTCCGTCACGGCGCTGATTGCATTTACATACTGGAACACCAAGCGCGCGCTCGATGCCCAGACAGACCAGATCATCGAGGCCGAGATCACCGGCCTGTCGGAACAGTATCAACAGCTGGGGTTGCGGGGCCTTGCCGATGTCGTCATCAGCCGTTCCGCGCATGGCGGACCGGGGCTTTATCTTCTCGCCAACCGCCTTAAGCAGCCCATCGTCGGCAACCTCGATGCCTGGCCAACGAGCATGGCGCTGCCGGGCAATTTCGTGGAGTTCGACTATCAACGCCGCATCGAGAACAAGCTCGACACGCGCCGCGCGCGCGGCCGCGTCTTTATGCTGGCTGGAGGTTTCAACCTGTTGGTCGCACAGGACGTATACGAGCGCTATCAGACCGAACAGCTCTTCACGACGACGCTGCCCTGGACCGTAGGGCTTGTGCTTCTGCTCGGTCTGGGCGGCGGCGCGTTGATGAGCCGCAACATGCTGGCGCGGCTGGACTCCATCAACCGCACCAGCGCCGAGATTATAGCCGGCGACTTGTCGCGCCGCGTGCCGATCGGCGATGCGCATGACGAGTTCGACGCGCTTGCGGAAAACCTCAACGCCATGCTCGACCGAATCGAGCGACTGATGAAAGGCGTGCGCGAGGTGACCGATTCCGTCGCGCACGATCTGCGCACGCCGCTCAATCGCCTGCGCAATCGCCTTGAGGCGACGCTGCGCCACCTCGATCCGGCCGGCAGCGAGACGGGGGAGATTGAGGCTGCGGTCGCAGAAACCGACTCGCTCATCGCCACGTTTAACGCGCTGCTGCTCATCGCCGAAGCCGACGCCGGCGTGACGCGCGGCGAGATGACAGCGATCGATCTGGCACCCATCGCCGCCGACATGGCCGAACTCTACGCGCCGCTCGCAGAGGAAAAGGGCGTAAACCTGAAAATCACACCGTCCGGCGCCACGATGATCGACGGCAACCGCAGTCTGATCTCGCAAGCGCTTGCCAATCTTGTCGACAACGCCATCAAGTATACGCCGGCGGGCGGCAACGTCACGGTTACGACATTGGAAACGCCCATCGGGGTCGAGTTGCGCGTGACGGATTCCGGCCCGGGAATCCCGCCATTGGAGCGCGCCCGCGTCGTCGAACGCTTCGTGCGTCTTGAAGCCAGCCGCAATTCACCGGGAACCGGGCTTGGGCTCAGCCTCGTCGCGGCGGTTGCCCGTCTGCATGACGCGAAACTGCTGCTGGAGGACAATGCGCCGGGCCTGCGGGCGACTATCCGTTTTCCCCGCCATTCGCCGCGAACCCGCTGATTTCCCTGCTACGGTTTTCGACTAAGCTGCCGCCATGACCGCATTCGACGGCGCATCGCCGCCAGCACCCTTTGATAGAGCTCGCGCCGAGCGCACCTTCGCTTCGCTGGAAGCGGAAGGTTTTGTGCCGTCCGAATCGCAGCGTCCGATTCTTGCGGGTGCGTTCGGCAACAGCCCTTTCCTCGCGCGGCTCGCTCTGCGCGAACATGCAGTGCTGAAACCCCTTCTCGACAATGGGGCGGAAACGACCCTTGCCGATGCGACGGCGCTCGCACTGGCGGCGGCCGATGCCGAAACACAGGCCGATGCCATGGCGCGGCTGCGCATCGCCAAGCGTCGAGCCGCGCTTGCCATCGCGCTGGCCGACATCGCCGGTATTTGGCCGCTGGAGAGCGTAACGCGCGCGCTGACCGAATTTGCCGACGCCTGCGTGAAGGGCGCTTTGCGCTTCGTGCTGCGCGAGGCAGCGCAAAGAGCGGAAATGGCTGAAAATGACGGCGCGACCCTGGAAGCCACGACGGGGCTCACCGTACTCGCCATGGGCAAGCATGGCGCCTTTGAACTCAACTATTCCAGCGACATCGATCTTGTCGTGTTCTATGACCCGCGCCGTTTTCCGTTCAGGAAACGCGACGATGCGCGCGGAGCGGCGGTCGATCTGGTGCGCAGCATCGTCAAGCTACTGACCGAGATCACGTCGGACGGCTACGTCTTTCGCGTCGACCTGCGGCTGCGGCCCGATGCCGGCGCGACACAGGTTGCCATCTCCATCGATGCTGCGGAGTCTTATTACGAAGGTATGGGTCAGAACTGGGAACGTGCGGCATTCATCAAGGCCCGCGCCTGCGCCGGCGATCCGCAGACGGGCGAGTATTTTTTGAGAGCAATCGTGCCCTTTATCTGGCGCCGCAATCTCGACTATGCCGCGATCGAAGACATTCACTCCATCAAGCGCCAGATTCATGCGCATGAGGGCCATGGCACCGTCGCGGTCGCGGGTCACAACATAAAGCTCGGACGCGGCGGCATCCGCGAGATCGAGTTCTTCGCCCAGACCCAGCAACTGATTTTGGGCGGGCGCATGCCGATGCTGCGCCAGAGCGGCACTGTCGCGGCGCTGGACGCACTTTGCGCGCGCGAGCTGGTGACGGAAAAAACCACGCTCGACATGAAGAATGCCTATCGCTTTCTGCGGACGCTCGAACATCGGCTGCAGATGATCGAGGACCAGCAGACGCATACGGTGCCCAAAGCGCCGGAAGAAATTGCGCACGTCGCCTGCTTTCTCGGCTTTGCCGACGCACAGGCATTCGGTTTGGCACTGACGGAACAACTCGAAACCGTGCAGGGACATTATGCGCGACTGTTCGAACGCGAGCAGGAACTGACCGCGTCAGAGGGCAACCTCGTTTTCACCGGGGTCGAAGAAGACCCCGGAGACGCTCGCCACGCTGAAGCAGATGGGATTTCGCGATCCGGCACATGCTTCTGCCGCCATCCGCGGCTGGCACCATGGCCGCATCCGCGCAACGCGCAGTGCGCGGGCACGCGAGCTTCTCACCAAGCTTGTCCCCGAGTTGCTGCCTGCGCTTGCCGCGACCGCCGACCCCGACGCCGCGTTCGCGCAGTTCGACCGCTTTATCACCAATCTGCCGGCAGGAGTGCAGCTCTTCTCGCTGCTGCTGGCGCGGCCCGATCTCCTCGCTCTCATTGCGGCGATCGTTGGTTCCGCGCCGCGCCTTGCGCAGCATCTCGGTCGCGCGCCGGCAACGCTCGATGCCTTGATCGATGCCGACTTCCTGCATGCGCTGCCGTCGCGCGAGACGCTGGATGCACTGTTGCGGGATCAACTGGCAGGCGTGTCCGGCTATGAAGACGCGCTCGATGCAGTCCGCCGCTTCGCCAAGGAGCAGATCTTCCGGGTCGGCGTGCAGATCATTCAGGGCGTGACGAAAGCCGACGCCGCCGGACCCGCGCTCGCCAACGTCGCGGAAGCCGTGATCGCAGCGTTGTTGCCGGTGGTGGAACGCGAACTGGGAGAGACGGCCGGCACAATGCCGGGCGGCGCCTTCGCCGTAGTGGCGATGGGTAAGCTTGGCGGGCGCGAGATGACGTCCGGTTCCGATCTCGATCTCATTTTTGTCTACAACGTGCCGCAAGGCGTGGAGGCGAGTGACGGTGAGAAACCGCTGCCCGTGATCGTCTACTATGCGCGGCTCGCGCAGCGTCTGATCGCGGCGCTCACTGCGCTCACCGGTGCGGGCGGCCTCTATGAAGTCGATATGCGCCTCAGGCCGACCGGTAACAAAGGTCCCGTGGCAGTGAGTCTCGAGTCCTTCGCGCGCTACCACGCAACCGAGTCCTGGACCTGGGAAAGGATGGCTCTGACGCGCGCGCGCGTCGTCGTGTCGCCGGAAGATCTGCGCCGCGCCGTTGAGGAAGAAATCGTCCGCACGCTTAAGGCGAACGTCGAGCCCGGGAAAATCGTCGCCGATGCGCGCGACATGCGCCAAAAGCTGGCAGCGCAGTTTCCATCCACCAATCGCTGGGAGCTGAAATTCGCTGCCGGCGGCCTCGTCGATATTGAGTTCATTGCCCAGACCCTTCAGCTTTGCGCCGCGCCGGGTCGCGCGGATGTGCTTGATACCAACACCATTGCAGCGCTGAACAAATTGGGAAAAGCAGGCGCTCTTGCCATGGAAGATGCGAAACAGCTCGTCGCGGCGGCCACTCTGCAGCACGCTCTGACCCAGGCGCTACGCATCGCGCTCGACGGTACGCTCGATCCGGAAACGGCGACGCCGGGCCTCAAGGCCCTCCTCGTCCGCGCTGCCGGCTACACCGATTTTTCGCAACTCGAAGCGCGCCTCGCCGAGGCGCAGTCCGCGGTGCGGGCGATATTCGAGCGCGTGCTTGCCTAGTCCTTCGCAAGCACAACAAGCGCGTCCGGCGCCCAGGACAAATAGACGGTGTCGCCCGGCGCGTGGCCGCGTGAGACAGATTTTTCGGAGTTCTGGCCCGCGACTGAAACGGGTCCGTCGAGACCCGCAACCGCAATGTTGTAGTGGCTGCGTTCGCCGAGATAGGCGGCGGCCGTTACCGTGCCTTTCACGCCGTTCAGAACAGTGTCGACTGACAAGCGGATCTTTTCGGGTCGAAGTGCAATCAAAACGTCCCCGCCTGCCGGCGCGACAGCGCTGACTTGACCCATCGGTCCGATGTCGACGAGCGCCGTATCGCCATCGCGGCTGATCACCTTTCCGTCGAAGAAATTCATCTGACCGATGAAGTCTGCCACTTCGCGGCAGTTTGGCGATTCGTACAGCACGCGAGGTGGCGCAATTTGAAGAATTTGCCCACCGGACATCACGGCCACGCGATCGGACATGGAGAGCGCTTCTTCCTGGTCGTGGGTAACAAAAACAAACGTGATGCCGACGCTTTTTTGCAGCGCCCGAAGCTCGATCTGCATGGATTCGCGCAGGCGGCGATCGAGCGCGCCGAGCGGCTCGTCGAGCAGAAGCACTTTCGGCCTGCGTACCAATGCACGCGCCAGAGCAACGCGTTGGCGTTGTCCGCCGGAGAGTTCGTCCGCGCGCCGCGTACCAAATCCGTCCAACTTCATCATGGCGAGCGCTTCGTCGACCCGCCGTGTCAATTCGATGCGTGGTAGCCGATCCTTGCGCAGACCGTAAGCGATGTTGTCGAACACATTGAGATGCGGAAAAATCGCATAAGACTGGAACACCATGTTCGACGGCCGCTTGTTCGGCGGCTCGTCGGTCATGCGCTTGCCTTCGAAGTAGATTTCGCCCGCGCTCGGGAACTCGAAGCCCGCAATCATCCTGAGCAAGGTTGTCTTGCCGCAACCCGAAGGCCCCAAAAGCGAAAAGAACTCGCCGCGCCGTATTGCAATATTCGCATCGTCGACCGCCAAGACGGAACCGAAACGCTTGCTCACATGATCAATGTGCAGATAGGTCTCGTCGTTCATGCGCCCACCATCGTGTGCTTTCTGTCTTCCAGCCCGCGGCTGCGCATCCACTCTGCGAATACGACCAGTATGGTCGATGCGACGAGGATGAGGGCGCCCAGCGCCAGAACGGATGGCAGCTTGTAGGGAAAGCGAAGCTGGCCCCAGATATAGATCGGCAACGTCGCTTCGTTGCCGGCAAGAAAATAGGCGATCAGGAATTCATCGAACGAGACGATGAATGTCAGCAGCAGGCTCGAAATGATGCCCGGCAGGACGAGCGGAAACGTCACGCGCCAGAACGTCATCCAGCCATTCTCGCCGAGGTCGAGCGAGGCTTCTTCCAGGCTTTTGTCGAAGCCCTCAAAGCGCGACATCAGAACGGTGATTGCGAAGGGCACGCAAATCAGCGAATGGCCGGCGATCACCGTCAGCAACGACAGCGGAATGCTCACCGCGTTAAGCAGGATCAGCAGGGATATGCCCAGCACAATGTCCGGAATGAAGAGGGGCAGGGACGTGAAGGCGAGGACAGCGCCCCCGCCCGGCACGCGATAGCGCGTGAGCGCCTTGGCGGCCAGAAGGCCCAGCATCGTCGAGAAAATCGCCGTTATGGAACCCACCTCGAGACTGTTGCCCAGCGCGTGCAGCATCGCACCGTCGGCCAGCATCTGCGCGTACCACTGGGTCGTGAAGCCGGTCAGCGGAAAGGCGATGAATACTGAATCGTTGAACGAGAACAGCGGAAGGAACAGCACCGGCACATAGAGAAAGGCGAGATAGAAGATCGCGTAAGCAAGGAGACCGGTACGACTGCTTTGGGCTTTTTTGCTCATTAGCGGATCCTTCCCGCAGATGCGCGCATCGCCGTCACGAAAAGGATTGTCACCACACCAACCGCGGCCATGCTTGCCATCGCGAGCGCCGCGCCGAGCGGCCAGTTGCCGACCTTGTCAAACTGCACCTCGATGACATTGGCGATCATCACGCCGTCCGAACCGCCGACCAAAGACGGCGTGACATAGTCGCCGGTCGTCGGCACGAAGATCATCACCGCGGCGGCGATCACACCCGGCATGGAAAGAGGCAGCGTAATGCGGAAAAACCGCCGCAGCGGTCCGTCGCCCAGATCGGCGCCTGCTTCCAGCAATGAGCGGTCGATCTTTTCCAAACTCACATAGATCGGCAGAATCGCGAAAGGCGCCCAGGCGTGGGCGAGCGTGACCACCACGGCCGTCGGGTTGTAGAGCAGGAATTCGAGCGGCTGGTGGATGACGCCAAGGCTCATCAGCCCTGAATTGATCACGCCGTTGTAGCCGAGGATGAGCTTCCAGGCGAAGACACGAAGAAGATAGGAGGTCCAGAACGGGATGGTGAGAAGGATCAGCCAGATGAATTTCGACTTCTCCACCCGGAAGGCGACGAAGTACGCCATCGGATAGGCGAGGAGCACGGTAATCAACGTGACGAGAGAGGAAATCTCGAGCGAACGATAGAACAGTTCGCGATAGGTCGCGCGTCCGAGGCTCGTCGCATATTGGGCCAACGTGAACCGAGTATTCAGGACATACCCGTCCTGCGTCCAGAAACTGTAGACGGCCAGCAGTGCCATAGGCGCGGCCAGCGCGGCCAGCATGATCAACATGGTCGGGCTGAGGAGTGCGAGGCCGCGTGCGCCCTCCGATCGCCGATAGAAGCGCGCAATTTGTGCGGTCAGGCCGCTATCACCACCCGAAACGTCCGCCATTCGCCCGCTCTGCGATCCCCGCTGCCTTCTAGCAAGTTCATTTACGTCCTTCCATCCATTCGCGCCAAGCAGGGACGGTTTGCCAAAACGGAAGAGACGCCGGGCTCACGATTGCCCTAAATGAGTCGATGACCAACAAGACCGCTTCGCTGCCGCTGACACATCTGCTCCTGGCCATCACCGTCGCGGCGGTGTGGGGTACCAATTTCGTGGTGATCAAGTTAGCCCTCGCGCATCTGCCGCCGCTTCTCTTCGCGGCGTTGCGCTTTACGCTCGCGTTCCTGCCGGCCGTATTCTTTGTCAAGCGTCCGGCGGTCCCCTGGAGCCGTCTTGCGGCCTATGGCGTGCTGATTGGCTTGGGTCAATTCGGTATCCTCTATATCGCAATGGAGAAGAACATCTCGCCGGGGCTCGCTTCGTTGGTGATCCAGACCCAGGTTTTCTTCACCATCGGCCTCTCCATGTGGTTCACGCGCGAACGGATACGCCGGTTCCAGTGGGTTGCGTTGGGTCTGGCGGCCGCAGGCCTTTTTGTCATCGCCGTGCAGGGCAGATCCGGTGCAACGCCGCTTGGGCTCGTGCTCGTTCTGTTGGCGGCAGCGAGCTGGGGGTCTGGTAACTTGATCGCCCGGGCAAGCGGTCCGGTCAACATGCTTGCCTATGTTGTCTGGGCGAGCCTGTTTTCCTTCCCACCGCTTTTCGCTCTGTCACTGTCGTTCGAAGGCTGGCCTGCGATTCAAAGCGCCCTCGCGAACAGCAACTGGATGACCTGGGCCGCCGTTTTGTACCAGTCGGTGGGCAACACGCTGTTCGGATATGCGAGCTGGGGCTGGCTCCTGGCACGTCACCCGGCCGCCACGGTTTCCCCGATCGCACTGCTGGTTCCGGTTTTTGGCATGTGGGGATCGGCGCTTCTTCTGTCTGAGCCGCTGCCGGTCTGGAAACTGATGGCGGCTGCGCTCGTCATGAGCGGTCTTGCGCTCAACCTCGCCTGGCCGAGGTTGCGGGGCTTGAGTGCACAGAAGGCTCCACAGGCTTGAACCCCGCGTTGCGCTTCTGGCCGGCTCACAGGACAATCGGACCGGACATGTGAGCGGAGCATTTGTGACCGACACGGCGATTATTGGCGTCGACTGGGGCTCGACAAGCATCCGTGTCATGCGCATTGGCGGCGAGGGACAAATTCTCGACCTCCGCCGTGCGAGTGACGGTGTGTTTACGGGCAGCGGCGAATTTGAAGACCGGCTGCGACGTCATCTCGGTGCGTGGTTCACGGGTGATCAGCGTGTCCCCATCATGCTGTGCGGCATGATTGGTAGTGATCGCGGCTGGTGTTCAGTGTCCTATGCACCGGCGCCGGCGGGCCTGGACGATCTAGCGTGCCTCCTGACGCCTCCGCCGTTCGACGGCATCGCGCGCATCGTGCCAGGCGTGAGCATCGCGAACGCCGATGAGGCCGAAGTAATGCGCGGAGAGGAAACTCTTGTCATGGGCTTTCTCGCAAAAACCGGTCTGACGGACGCAATTCTCTGTCTGCCGGGAACACACTCAAAATGGGTGCGTGTGTGCGACGGGCGCATCGCTCGCTTCCGCACGTACATGACCGGCGAACTGCGCGCACTCCTTCTCGAGAAGGGCGCGCTTGCAACAGGCGTCGAGCAGGCTGCATCGCAGGACGCTTTCCTCCAGGGAATGAAAACGAACGGGACGGCCGTGACGCGAAGCTTGTTCCAGGCGCGTGGACGGAGGCTGCTTGGCCATTTGCCTGCAGAGCACACAGCATCTTTCGTCAGCGGCGTTTTGATCGGCGAAGAGGTTGCGGCCGAAGCACGGGAAGTACAGAACGAAGTGCCGATCTTCATTGTGGCGCGCGACGCGACGGCCGGCGACTATAGCTTCGCGCTCACCCACGCCGGGCTCGCCCATGGCATTATCGATCCCGAGCCGCTGGCGGCGTTGGGCCTGTTTCGGATCGCCCAGCAGAGTGGACTCGCAAAGAGTTCGCCGATCACTCGAACTTGACGCCGCGCGCCTTGAGCTCGCGAAACAGACGGTCGATGAGCTGCGCATGCTGGTGCATGCGGTCAAGCCGCGTTCCGATCTTCAGCCGATTGTTGGCCGATACGATGATGCCGTCCTTGCGTTCGACCAGGACATCCATGTCAATCATCTTGTTTATGCGGCGCCGGACTGTTTCGAGCGGCAGACCTGTCGCGCGCGAAATTGCCGCCCGGCTGATTCCGCGCCGCATGTAATCGGGTTCGATGAGGCCCGCATACTGGCGGCTCAAAGCCAGGTCGCTGTCGATGTGTGAGACGTTCGCGCTGCCCACGGCGATCGCGAGGAAGTAGTCGATTGGATCGAGCCCCGACGAGAGCGAGCCGACCATGATGTCGCCGGCCAGGTTCAGCAGAAAGCGCATGGCCGCGCGCGACATGATCTTGGCGCGCTCGGCTTCAGCCGGCCTCGCCGCGATCGGCCCGGAACTGGACTGTGGCTGGACCGCGTTCGCGATACGCGGAATTGGGAAAATTTCTGTGACGATCGGAAGGTTTGCGCGTTCGTTCGCCGGTACAGGCATGTTTTCGTTATTCGGCGGATCCCAGTCGATATAGACGAGAACCGCCGTCGACCCGTCCTCGTTCGGACGAAAGGGAAAATGCACGGCCTCGTAGAAATAGGCGTGTTCGGATTTCAGGATCGCTTCCGGAATGCCTCGGATGATCGCGCCGCGCGCGCTGGCGGTGAAACGGCGAAGGCGCGCATCGCGGGCTTTGGGCGGCGCGGTTGTGAGCCAATCCGTTCCCAGTCGCCAGCCGTCATCGGCTTTTGCGAAATTCGAGCCTGCAAACCGAATACTGACGCTTTTCTCCGGGACGACGCCAAAGATCAGAATGTTCGGCGACAAATGCCGGACGTCTTCCTGGCGGAATTTCTCAAATTTCGGGAGTTCGTTTCCTTCCCACAAGGATAGCCAATATTCGAACATCTCCTGCGAGCGCGGCGCAAGACCAGCCTGTTCAACCACGGCTTTTGTTGCGTCCCGATCGTAAGGCATTGGGCGAATGAAATTTCCGCTTCGAAGCTCGAGTACGGAAACCTTACAACGTTAACGAGCATTCGCATCCAGTGACACACGCCGCATCCTACCCAAAGTGGGTTTCCAGGCCGGGAAAGTTGATGGTGCTGCTTTCGAGTCGGCACCAGCCGTGCCGAGAAGCGCGACTTCCTGGCGCGCGATTTTGTGCGATAACGTACATAATCCAACAATGGTGGACGGATTGCTTGGCCTGCACTGAACGAATGCCTGTCCCAATATCAGACAGTCCGGCGTCGTCGCATCACTATGCGGGACCGACAGCAATACTGGGTGTTTCCAGTATTCGACCAGAGACCACTCAAATTGCACAGTATTTGCCCCACTTGGAGTATCAGAACCCGATAAGCCAAGGGGCTGTACACTTGAAGTTAATCCGCAGTTGCCATTCTCCATGCTCTTCGAATTCGGCTTGTTGCCCGGAGATTGCGATGACAATGGAACGAGAGGCGACGCTGCCCGCCGGCGCCAGAGAACAGCGCCAGTATGAGCGCATACGCGTTTCTTTCAGTGGGAAATTGTTTGTAACGGCTGAGTCCTCGACAGTGGACTGTACAGTGGTCGATCTCTCCGCCGGCGGCGCTGGCGTCCGGTGTGCGGACGCCCCGCCGCTGCACACTTTTGTCGTTCTTTATATCGACGGTATGGGTCGCTACGAGGCCGTGGCGTTGCGTTACGTCGACAGGGTGCTCGGGCTGCAGTTTCAGTGTCGAGAGGCGAAGCGAAAACGCCTGATCGAAAAGCTGAATCTCTACGTCCAGCAAGGCGTGACCAGCGTCACTCACCTGCGTGCGCATGAACGTGTTCGGCACGCATCGGCCCTTTTCTTCACACGGCCGAACGGCGACCAGATCCGGTGCGATGTGCTCGACATCTCACTGCAGGGAATGTCGCTCAAGACGAATGGCCGCCCGCCGATCGGCGAGCTGATACAGATTGGCCGGACATTCGGGCGCGTCGTGCGTCATCACGAACAGGGGATCGGTGTGCAATTCGTTGTCGTGGACGATGTCCGCGTATTCGCCTGAAACGGCCGACCAGCGGATCGGATCTACGGCATGGCAATTGATCGGACAGTTCGAAGCCTGAACGCGCTGAGCGGATCATCGTCGAGTCGCGTCCTGAATCTCGCGGCCATCGCTCTGGCGCAGGCCGATAATCCCAGGCATCGCGCCGCTCCATTTTTCGATTCGCCCGTTATCAATGGCGCCATCATTCTCAAACATCGACTGCGCGCAGACGAACTGGAGGCGTTTAGTCCTCGCCGCGCCATCGCCACCAAAGTGATCATACCGTTCGAAAAGACGGACTTGCGCGCCGGCGGCCGGTCGTTCTTCATCGGTCAGCGCGGCTTCGAGGACATGCTGCGCGAAGTCGGAAACTATGGCGAAAGGCTCGATATGAGGCGGGACCTGGGCGTCCTGCGCCTCGTCGACGGAGTGCCTTCCCTGGATCCGTTCCTGTTGCGCGAGCATTTGCGCGACAACGACATTACGCCAGACGCCAGCTACTTCTCGATTTCCGCCGCGGATCAGCAGAACATGTTTGAATATGCCGCCAGGGAAGTGCGGCGCCTGACGGCGTTGGCGGTGGGCGGAAAAAGCTCGGCCAGGGATTCCTACACCGCCAAAATCGTCTTGGCGCTGCTTTCAAGCGAAGTGAACGAGAAGCTGGAACCGCTGCGCATCACGTTAAAACTTGCGGCGGACGAATTCACAGAAGGCATCTTCAGCTGGCGCGGGTTTCTCTACTACAAATGGAGTCTGGAGGAATTCTGGCCCAACATCATCAGGGTGTTGCGCGACATCAAGGCGATCAGGCCCATCGGAAAGATCGACAGCGACCAGGCCGCCTATTTGTCGAACATCAAGCGCGCACTATTCATGGGCGTAAAAGCGAACAGCGAAGATGTCCGCCGCGTGCTCAAAATCTACGACGACGCCTATTCGCATTTGATCGACAAACAGGATCCCAAGCTGTTTCGCGAATTCCTGCTGGACGCGCCATCCATGTTCTTGGAGCTTGGAGAAAAAATCGGATCGATGTCCCACATCACCAGTTTCTGGAGATATAGGTTTCCCGATGCTGCACCGAAGCTGGCCGAGGCAGAGGAACTGACGATGATCTTCCAGGACTTCGCGCACAGCTTCGGTTTCGAAGCACAGGGCGAAACATGGAGTTCGCTCGCCGTTGCATAAGACTCGACGCTTGGAAAATCCTTCCCCGCGCGCCAGATTTTCGGCGCCTGACTTCAGCAGCCCATGCCCGGATCCGTTACAGGTCAGCCGAAAGGCCGCGCGAGTGGATTAGCCGCTCTGGCCGCTGCGAGCTGCGTCTGGATATGTTCCTGCGGCGAGACTTTGTCGGGGGAATTTTGCGCGATCCACTCTTCCGCCTGCGCGTGAGACTTGAATGGCCCGACATGGTGCACCAAGCCGTCTGGACCGAGCACTTCGACAAAGAATTTGTCGGCCGGAGCCGGATTTTTCGTTTCGAATCGTACTTCCATCGCGCGGCTCCCCAGCCCGAGTACGCCAAAGTATCGGCTGAGAAAGCTAGAGTTCAAAGGGTTTTTTGGGTGCGAAATGAGCGATAATCGCAAGTTAGACTTAAGGCTTAAGGGCGCCAAAGCGTATAACAACGAGCGCCAAAATCCGTCGTTGCGCGGCCTCAGATACCCAGATCATTTGAAGATAAACTCTTGATGTTGGAGACGAATATTCCAATTATGCCTATTCCCGCAAGATTTCGTATTGTCGAGTTACGCGAAACTTCTGTGTTCTACTTAATACTTGTGAATGTTATTTTAAATAAAATCAGAACACTGAACCGTTATTTTGTCAGGCGGTACTTTTCTATTTCATGAATTTTCTGTGCTGCGATCTTCGGCGCCAATGGTTGTCGCCCAAATGTTGGTCACCGGCGAATGCGCTGTTTTGCATGTGCGAGAAACAGGCCAGAGGATATTGGAGCTACGTCGTAAAACGTAGTGGCCTCAGTTCTCAGACGCCGCTCTGCACGGTGGACTCGATTCGACGGGCACGCTCGTTGGTCATGCACCACGCCACGGGGCGGCGATCCGGCGCCGCATTTGGGCGAGAGATCGTTGTCCCGGTCCTCGTTGCGACCATGACCGCCCATTAAAGAAGGGGGTGAGACGCCCGGGCCGAAACCTGAGCCGCGAGAAGCGCGACGAAGATGCCGGGAAAAATGAGTGTGATGTCCGCGCACCCGAAACTAGCCGACATCGACAGCGCGCCGCCGCGATCTTGATGATCCAGAGCGCCAGCGCAACGGCGGGCACCTTGTTTCGCATATTTCATTCATTGCAATTTTGAAGGCGTCGAATTGAACCAGATCGCAAAGCTGACACTAGGGAAGCCATACATCATCCCTGATCCCAGATCGGAGAGGTGGGCGCGATTGGCGCCGAATTTCGATCTACCGGCTATCGGACGCAATGTGCAAAGTGTTCGGTGAAGTGCGAATCCAAGGTCTTCGAAAGCCTTTGCCTCACCCTCTTCCAGCCGATGGCTTGTCGGGACGGGGCATTGTCCCGTAGCCTCTGGCCAAAATAGCTCCAAACCAATTTGGAGCATGAGGGGACGTCTATGAAACTGAACACACTCGGTCGCACGAAGGCCGTTGTTCTTGGCCTTATTTTGCTTGCGGTTCCGGCAGTTGCGGCAATTGTCCAATTGCCGCCTCAGGCCGCCAATGCGGCCGCGGCGCCAGGCGCCAACGTCGATGGCGCCAAGATCACCAATGCTGATGCAGATCCGGGCGAATGGCTCAGCCACGGCCGTACCTATTCGGAGCAGCGCTTTTCGCCACTCGACAAGATCAATACCTCGAACGTCAATTCGCTTGGCGTCGCGTGGGAGTATCGCACCTATTCCGTGCGCGGCCTCGAAGCGACGCCGATTGTCGCCGACGGCATGATGTACATCACGCTTTCCTGGAGCAAAGTCGTCGCGCTTGATGCGAAGACCGGTAAAGAGGTGTGGACCTACGATCCGAAAGTGCCGGGTGCCCAGGGCCGCTACGCATGTTGCGACGTCGTCAATCGCGGTGTTGCGATCTGGAAGGGTGCGGTATTTGTCGGCACGCTCGACGGGCGCCTGATCAAGCTGGACTCAAAAACCGGCAACGTGCTGTGGACGGTCGACACGGTCGAGAACCACAAGCACACCTACACGATCACTGGCGCACCGCGCGTCATGGACGGATTGGTCGTGATCGGAAATGGCGGCGCGGAATACGACTCGCGCGGCTATGTCTCAGCCTTTGATTCGGCTTCAGGAAAGCTGGTATGGCGCTTCCATGTCGTGCCAGGCGATCCGTCCAAGCCCCAAGAGAACGCAGCGCTGCAGGTTGCACTGAAGACTTGGGATACGTCGGGAAAATACAAGTTCTGGAAGATCGGCGGCGGCGGCGCGCCGTGGAACTCCATGGCCTACGACCCGAAGCTGGACTTGGTCTATTTCGGCACCGGCAACGGCAATCCGTGGAATCGGGAGATTCGTTCGCCGAAAGGTGGCGACAATCTTTATCTCTCCTCGGTGGTGGCGCTGCACGCCAAGACGGGTGAATTCGCCTGGGCCTATCAGACGACGCCGGGCGATACCTGGGACTTCGACTCAACCGCCGACGTCGTGCTCGCCGATCTGAAGATCGACGGGAAGATGCGGTCCGTTCTGATGCACGCCCCGAAGAACGGCTTCTTTTATGTAATCGACCGCGCGACGGGAAAATTGATCAGCGCGCAAAAGTTCGCGACCGTCACCTGGGCAAAGGGGATCGACCTCAAGACCGGCAAACCCATCGAAAACCCCGACGCGCGCTATACCAAGAAACTTGCGGTGGTCTATCCGCAGGAAACCGGCGCACACAATTGGCAGCCGATGACCTACGATCCGCAGACAGGGCTCGTCTACATCCCGGCGATGGATGGTGCGGCCATGTTCGTGGGCTCGAAGGATTTCAAGTATACGCCGGGCGGCTGGAATCTCGGCGTCGATTTCGCGGCCGTTTCTCAGGCAGTGCTCGACGCCATAAAAAAGGGAACACCCCCGCCGCCGGCCGTCGGCTTCATCAAGGCATGGGACCCGGTTACGCAAAAAGAAGCGTGGCAGGTCTCGATGGGCGGCTCGTGGAACAGTGGATTGCTTACGACCGGTGGCGGGTTGCTCTTTGGCGGCGACGCGTATGGCGATTTCAGCGCCTATGACGCGAAGACGGGCCACAAGCTATGGTCGATCGACCTGAAGACCGGCATCCTGGCGCCGGCAATGACCTACAGCATCGACGGCCAACAATATGTGGCGCTGCTCGCCGGGTGGGGCGGCGCAGGCGGCCTTGCGGCGTTCCGCGATCCGAAAACTGCGTTGTCGCGCTTCCAGACCAACCAAGGCCGGCTGTTCGTCTTCAAGCTCGGCGGACGCAAGACAGTCGAGGCGCTGTCGCCTGAAGGGAGCCCGGCATCCGAACCGCCGTCGCTGACCAAGGCCGACAATGCGATGATCGACAAGGGCTTCACGCTCTATCATCGCAACTGCCTAGTCTGTCACGGTTTCTTCGCGCAATCCGAAGGCGAAGTGCCGGATCTGCGCCTCGCCTCGAGCGAGATCTGGAGCCAGTACGACAACATCGTGCTCAATGGTGCGTTGCAGGATGGAGGTATGGCGTCGTTCAAGGATGTGCTGTCCAAGGACGATGTTGCGGCCATTCGCGCCTATGTCATTCAGCAATCGCATCTGGCGTGGGACCAGACACACAAGCCGTCGGCCAAGCCATAAGCGATTCTGAGAAGCGAACTGCACGCGGCCGGTCACAGCATGACCGGCCGCGTTTTTTTTTGCGTTTGATGGCGAGGGGCGGCGCATCTTCGCTTGAACTGTCGATATGGGCAGTGAGCCGGATCGTTGACGTAGCGTGAGTCGCGTTCGGGAATGTGTCGCGACCTTTCAAAATCGGCGCCTTTCGCGTGGTGCAGTGTGCGGCCCGCTGCTATGCTCTTGTAAATTATGACGAGAGGCTTCCGCCATGCGGGTGGACACAGCCGGTCATACCGCTGACGCCTACGAGAACAAGGTCGAACTCTTCATCGTGCTCGCCGCATCGATGACTGGCCTGTTCATGCAGACTTCTCGACAGCACAATTGCCAACGTGGCGTTGCCGTACATGCAGGGAAGCTTGCAGGCTTCGCGCGATCAGATCACTTGGGTCCTGACATCTTATATCGTGTCGGCTGCAATCATGACCGCGCCGGTCGGCTGGATCGCGTCGCGGTTCGGCAAGCGGAATTTTCTGGTCGTATGCCTGAGCGGATTCACCGTGTCGTCGATGATGTGCGGCACGGCGCAGTCGTTGGAGCAGATGATCCTCTTTCGTTTGCTGCAGGGCGCGTTCGGCGCCGGTCTTTTGCCGCTGTCGCAGGCTGTCATGCTCGATCTTTATCCGCCTCAGAAGCGCGGAAACATCATGGCTTTGTGGGGCATCGGCGTGATGCTTGGGCCGATCCTGGGTCCGACACTCGGTGGCTACCTCACCGACGCCTATAATTGGCGATGGGTGTTCTACGTAAACGTGCCGTTCGGCATCGCATCGATTGCGGGAATCTGGTTCTTCTTCAAGGACAGTCCAAAAGATGAGGGGCTGAAATTCGACTGGTTTGGTTTTGGTGCCCTGGCTCTGGGACTGGGTGCACTCCAGCTCATGCTGGATCGTGGAACGGGACAGGATTGGTTCGGGTCGGTCGAAATTATTGTCGAGGCCCTGATTGCCTTCTCCGGTCTGTACCTGTTTGCCTTGCACATGTGGCTCGGCAAGAACCCCTTCATCCCGCCGCAAATCTTTCGGGACAAGAATTTTCTTTCCAGCCTCGTGCTCATGTTTGTGATCGGCGCTGTCCTTTTGGCCAGTTCAGCGTTGCTGCCGCCCTATCTGCAAAATCTCGGCGGGTATCCGGTCTTCGACACCGGAATGCTGATGGCGCCGCGGGGTGTCGGGACAATGCTGGCGATGATGATTGCGGGCCGGTTGGCGATGCGGGTTGATCCGCGGATGTTGATGACAGGCGGAACGCTCATGCTTCTCTGGAGCCTGTGGGATATGGCGGGCTGGACCCCGCAAATCGACACCTCCACGCTCATTGCCGTCACTTTTGTTCAGGGCGTCGGCATGGGCTTCGTTTTTGTGCCGATGAATCTGACGGCATTTGCCACACTGCCCGGCTATTTGCGTACCGACGGCTCAGCCTTGACGAATCTCGTACGCAATATCGGCAGCGCGGTCGGCGTTTCCGTCACGACCTCCGTGCTGAGCGCCAGCTCCCAGGCCATGCATTCCCAGCTTTCTGGCTTTGCCTCGCCGTTCAATCGCGCACTGGAAGTCAACGCGCCCGGAGTAATGCTGAATCCGCAAATGCCGTTCGGGCTGGCCAACCTCAACGCCCTCATTGAAATGCGGGCGCAGACGATCGCTTTCTCGAATGACTTCCTCTTTATGTTTTATGTTGGAATTCCGGCGCTCGGCGCGATCTGGCTGATGAAGCGGCCACAATTTTCACCGATCGCCGCCCAACAGGTCGAAGTTTTGGAATAGCTTTCAACGCGCGACCCGGACTTGATTGCGGAACGTCTGATGAGGCCAATCGCGTCCAGTCGGCACTACTGTTTTTTTAACTAAGCGATAGCTGCCAGCGCTTACAGTGGGGAGCCGGTAAAGGTTCGTAGCTCCATATCTTCGCAGGCGATTGTGCCGTCGAAGAATTGCCATTTGTCCGCAACTTTTCAATTTACGCAGAAGTCCACGTGCTCCTAGGACCGCTTCACCAAATCGCCGTTGCAGGCGTTTTCGACCGGATTGCCTTTTCGTTTGTGCAACCATATCCATAGCGCGCGGCACACACGGACGGTTCAGCACAATGGCGGCTCGAAAAAGGGTTTCCTCGGTCGAGCGCTTTGAAAAACCCCACAACAGCTTTGGTTACCTGCTCCGGATCGCGTCCCGCTCTTTTTCGCGGGCGTTGGAGCGGCGCACGCTGCCGTTTGGCGTAACAAGCGGCCAATGGCGTTTTATGCGCGTTCTGTGGGCAGAAGATGGTTTGACACAGATCGAATTAAGCCGACGTGCCGGAATGCGCGAGCCGACTACAGTTTCCGCCGTAAGTGGATTGGAACTCGCGGGCTACGTTGTACGACGTAAGAGCGCTACCGATCGGCGCAAAGTCCATGTCCACCTCACTGCGCGCGCAAAGAAACTCAGTGCCAAGCTGTTGCCGTTCGTCGCCGAAGTGAATGCGCTGGGCGCCAAGGGTCTTACGCCGCAGCAGGTTGCGCAGTTGCGGAAATCGCTGCTCACGATCATCGACAATCTCGGCGATGACGATGGCGACTCCTACCAGGACGCTGGCCTGCATTCTCGCGGCTCGGGCACTGAAGTATAAATCGGTCAGATATTCGCGTTGATCCAGGACACCATCAGCTCGACCGCACTCTCTCGATGCGGCATCGAATCCTCGAAATAGTGCGCTCCCGGCACCATCTCCAGCGTCTTATCCTTGGAGCTGATATAGTCGAAGATCTTGCGCGCGTCAGATGGAAATACGCCCATATCGGCCTTGGACTGTACGACAAGCGCGGGCGCTGTAAATTTCGCCAAATGCTCGCGTCCTTGGCATTTCGACGCGCTCAGGCTCCACATCGACAACCAGGTTTTGAGTGTGTTCACTCTGCCGATGCCGGGCATGCGGTTCGCCTGAGCAGGATGGCCACGATAGCAGCCCGGGCAGGGCCGCTCCGACGGATCGATCGCGGAATCCATGAAGCGAAGATCGCCCCATGTGCGGTAAAGCGGAAACAGAATGTCAGGGATGCCGGCAGCGTTTACGCGCGCAAGCTCGGCCTTGGCCCAGTTGGTGATGCGCTGGTTCCGAGCGCGCTGCGCCGCGCGATACCTTGCGATGAAGTCGGCGCTATAGGGCGGACCGTTGTCGGGATTGAAGGGATTGAGCGATTCATCCGTCTTGGTGGGATCGAATTCGTCGACCACCGATGCGTCCATCCAGTCGGTCAGCACTTCGGGCCTGCCCTGATGGGCATTGAGCGAGATATACAGATCGGCGCTCTGCAGCGTCTGCAGTGCGTCTTTCGTGACGCCTTTCGCGTCATGGACAAGCGTTGGCGCGATGCTCTCGGCCTGATACGCGCCCATGAGCGACCCGCCACCGGAATTGCCCAGGATGATGACGGTTTCAACACCCGCCTTTTCCTTGAGCCACCGCACACCTACACCAATGTCGATCAGCGCGTGTTCGAGCAGGAACTGGTCTTCGGCGCCACGATAACGTGTATTCCAACCCAGAAAGCCCATGCCGCGCGCCGCAAAATAGGGCGCGATGTAATGCTCGCTGAAATCGACACTATAATGGGTCGCGATCAGGGCCACCCGCGGACACTTTCCCTTGGGCGTCCAGTAAATGCCCTGACAGGGATGGCCGCCCGCCTGCATGCGTGGCGCCGTCGGAGAAACCATTCCGATAAATTGCATGTCGACTTTCGCCAACAAGTCCGCCTCGGTCATTTGCACGTTCTCCCCGACGTAGCACGCCCGATTGCCTTCGATCACCCGCTGCCGCTGTCGTCGGAAGCGACCTGTTCGGGTGACGCTGCGCAGTTGGAACAGACTCACGAGCCATGCATTTTTGAAAACTACGCAATACTCACTCTTTCTTTCTGCGCTCCACGTCGAGAAAGTCTGCGCCACCAAAGTTTTCGGGGGCTGCAACCTCAACAATCGGATCGTCGCGATCGTCGAACTCGAGCCTGAGAGCCTTTGTCATCACCGCATGCATGTCGTAAAGGCAGGTGATGTATGTGAGCTCGAGGATTTCTTCATCGGTGAGGAAAGATTTGAGCGCTTGCATCACCTCCTCCGGGACCCGGCCACCGGCCAGAACCAGGCAGTCGGTGTAGGCGAGCACGGCTCGTTCGTGCTCATTGAAGAGATTGGAGACTGTCCAGAACGGAATGGCTGCGATTTTCTTGTCGGAGACCTTTAGTCCGCGCAGCGATTTGCAATGTTGCGAAAATACAAACTGGCAACCGCGGGCCCATCCGGCGCGGGTCTGACCCAATTCACGCAACACCGGCTCGAGCTTACGTACGGGAGCGCGGTATATTCCGAATCCGGCGACGGCATGCTCGAAAATGTCCGGCACCAGCGCGAAGACGGTCCACCAGTCTCCGCGTGTTCCGGTCGCAGTTCCCGGTTCCTTCACCGGATCCCGAGCACCGAACAGGCGATCATAATAGGCCAAAATGGTTTTGTTGGTCGCTTGGTAGCGCGACACCTGCCGCAACCTGGGCATCAAATGGTTCTCCTAGATTTACGCATTAAATTTCCTGTCACGATAACTCACGCGACGGGCCGCCGCCAGTCGGCCGGCCGTCAAAGCCCGGCGTGAGATCGACGCGACCAACTGGCCACGAACGCGCACGGCATGAGGAACCCTCGGTGCCCGAGATGCGTTGAAATGAGCAGGAGCCTGCCCGGCGAAACGCTAGCGGGACGCAACGCCAAGACCCAAAATCCGGCGCCGCTCGCTCTCCTCGCGGATGACACGAGCGCGCACGCGCAGCAGGTCTCGCCGAGCGACAAGGCCGACGACCTTTTTGCCGTTGCGCTCAAGGACCGGAACCCTGCCGATGCCGGCAGCCGCCATGCGATCGGCCAAATCGCCCACGAGATCGTCGGAATGGGCGAAAAGGATGTCATCGCTCAGCGAGACATCCCCGAGCGTTTTGTCCTCGTCCAACCCCTCACGCAACCAGCGCAGGACATCCGAGCGCGACACCATCCCGGCCAGATGGCCCTTCTCGTCCACGACGGGATAGCTTTTGTGGCGGCGCGGATCCTCGGGTGCCATGAAACGCGCGACGGCCTCTGTAACGGGAAGCGACGCGGGCAGAGTGTGCACCGGCCGGGCCATGATCTGTTCGACCAGCGTCTGCTGGAACGGATCGATTGCGTACTCGCGCGAGATGTGGTGGCCACGGCGCGCAATCCGTTCGGTCAGGATGGAGCGCCGCATCAACAGGACGGTCACACCAAAGGCGGCGACGGAAGTGACAAGAAGCGGCAATAAAGCGTGCGAATTGCCCGTGAGTTCAAACATGAACAATGTGCTCGTCAGCGGCGCCCGCATTGTGCCGCCTAAAATCGCCCCCATTCCGAGCAGGGCCCAGAAACCGGAATCGCCGAATGGCATGTAGTGAGCTTCGAGCGCTCCCAGCGCTCCACCCATGATCAGCAAGGGGGCCAATACGCCGCCGGAGGTGCCGGACGAAAGTGCCACGATCCAAATGCAAGCCTTGACGAGCAACAGCAGGCCGACGGCGCGCATGTCCGGATCGCCGAGCAGGAGCGCGTGGATGTTGTCGTAACCAACGCCGAGCGCCGAGGGATCAAGATATCCGCCAATGCCGACGGCCACGCCGCCGATCGCTGGCCACCACATCCAGTGAATAGGAAGTTTCCGAAACAGGTCTTCGGCGCCGTAAAGGCAGATTGTCATTGTTGCGGATTGCAGTCCGGCCACGACGCCTGCCAGCGCACATATTGCAAGACCCCACCATGGCATCGCCGGTACGCTCGTAGTGGCGAAGAGCGGGCCAGAACCCAACAACCAAGGGCGCCACATGGCGGCGACGACCACAGCGACCACGACGGGAATGAAGCTGCGCGGTTTCCACTCAAAGAGCAGAAGCTCAACGGCGAGCAGAACGGCGGCAAGAGGCGTGCCGAACACGGCCGTCATGCCCGCCGCTGCGCCGGCAACGAGCAGCGTTTTTCGCTCCGCGGCGCTCAAATGGAAAAGTTGCGCGAACAGCGAGCCAAGAGCACCACCTGTCATGATTATCGGACCTTCCGCTCCAAAGGGGCCTCCGGTGCCGATGGCGATTGCAGAGGACAGCGGCTTCAAGATCGCAACCTTGGGCTCAATCCGGCTTTGACCGATCAGGATGGCTTCGATCGCTTCTGGTATGCCGTGGCCGCGGATTTTTTCCGAGCCGAAACGCGCGATCATTCCTACGACGAGGCTGCCCACGACGGGCACACCGATGGTCCATAGCGGTAAATTCACGTCGCCGAAGTGGACGGTTTCGAAGGACAGCAGTTGGAAATAGGCCAGATTCGTGAACAGCGCGATCAGGCGCAGCAGGACCCAGGCCGCTCCGGCACCGGCAGCTCCCACGACGATTGCCATGCCCGCCAGCAGCAGCACCCGGGAATCGGCCGAGAAATCGCGTAGCGTTTTTTTTCGGTGGGTTGCCGGCTCTGAAGTTGCTGTCATAGCTGTGCCGATGAGTAAAGTGTGCATCCGGATCGTCATCGGACGGGTGCGTGTTTATGTCGTGTCACGATATAACGCAAGGATCAGGGAATTGAAAAAGGAACCGACGGCAACCCGCCGCACTCGCTCCCGAGGTCGGCTCAAGCCGGCGGACTACCGGCTGCTGGCCGAATTCCGGCATCTGTTGCGCCAGTTCCTGGTGTTCAGCGAAGAAAGGGCTCTGGAGATAGGTCTCTCGGCGCAACAGCACCAGGCTCTGTTGGCAATCAAGGGACACAGGGACGGCGCGCCTGCCATCGGCGATCTCGCTGAACGCCTGGCCATTCGTCACAACAGCGCGGTGGAGCTGGTCAACCGCCTCGTCGGGGCGGGATATGTAGTTCGGCATTCCGATCCGGCCGACCGGCGGCGTGTCATTCTGGCGCTGTCACAGGGAGGCGAGGCGATACTCGAGAAGCTTACGGCCGCCCATCGCGCCGAGTTGCGGCGCATGGTTCCACTGCTCAAGCCGCTTCTGGCTCAGTTGCAGGATTGAGGCATCGCCAGTCGCCGATGCGGACGATCTCGCGGCTCTGATCTCGACGCTTCATCTCGGCAGGGTATACGTCATCGGCCATTCCTATGGCGCACTGACCACGCTTTTCATGGCGTCGCGCCACCCCGAGCTTTTGAAAGCAGTGGTGCTCGCCGAAGCACCGCTCGTTCCCTTGTTACGCGATCTCTCGGGAGTTGATGCGGCAAAGGGCAGAAGCGTGTTTGCCGACATTCAAAGCCGGATGGTTTTGCCCATGCGTGCGGCGTTCGCGAAAGGTGACAGAGAGCAGGGTGTTGCCACCTTCATCAACTACGTGTTCGCCGACCCGATGGGTTGGCAAAAGATGAGTCGGGACTCGCAGGCCGAAACGCTCAAAGACGCGCATGAGTGGGACGTTATGATGACAGCCGGCACGCTCTTTCCGGCTCTCGCGCCGGCCGACATACGCGCTATCAAGCTTCCGGTGCTCGTCATGTCCGGCGGTAAGTCGTACGCCTTCCTCGGCCTGATCGATCGGGAACTGGCGCGACTTCTGCCCGACAATCGGCGCGTCATATTCCGGGATGCCGGTCATCAAATGTGGTTGCAGCACCCTGACGAAGCGCGCGATGACTCCGAAAAATTCTTTCAGGCGCATCCCTAGTCGCTCTCAGCCGTTCACCAAGGTCCTAGTCGGCAGGCGCAACATCGGGGACTCGCGATAATAGCGACGACAGCACGCGCCTTCTGCGCCCGGCCTGCGTGGCGATATGATGTGGACGGATTGACTCCGTACCTAGGTACGGACCTTACAGTACCTATGGGAACTTCGCGGGCTTTGATCTTATGAAATTAGCACGACGTAAAATAATAGCGGGGTTGGCCGCACTGGCATTCCTTGGTACGAAACGCGCAGAGGCAACTGGGACTGCGACACCCGCGATGACAGCCGATCCAAATTCGTCCAGGTCAAGCCGCACCGCGCTTCTGACACTCGATATGCAGCGCGATTTCCTGGATGGACGCGGCAAACTGCCGGTTGCGGCACCGCAAGTGAATTCCTTGATCAGCACCGTAAATCGCCTCTTAGAGGAGGCGCCCAAACATGGATGGGTGTCTGTACTCGTTCGCAACGAATATTCGCCTTGGGACGTCAGTAACATATTTCGAAACTTCGCCTCCCTGCGCGGAAGCGTGGGCGCCGAATTCGATCCGCGGTTGATGCGCAAGGCCGCTGCCGCCGAGTTTTCGAAAACTGAAGGGAATGCCTTCTCAAATCCAAAGCTGGCCCCCTTTCTGCGCTCCCAGGACGTCCACTCGGTTATCATCACCGGCGTCTTTGCCGACGCTTGCGTGACACGTACGGCCGTTGGCGCCCTGAACGAGGGATTTCGGCCGGTCATAGTCTCCGATGGCGTTGCAAGCGGTAGCGTTTCGAGCCGCGATCGAGCTCTTGCCGCTCTTCGCGACCGCGGAATTACGGTCGAGAGTTCGACAAGCCTGCTCGATGGGGTTGGATAGGCGACGCTTCCGCGCGCCGTGCCGTTCATCAAGGCGGTTGATTCCGGTTTATGTCCTCGACGCGTGCCGTCTGCGATCGGGACCTTCATGGCTCATCGACTTTCGCGTCGCTGGCTTTCGTCACGCTGCGCAGGATGCGCCAAGCCCGCTAAAATGGGGCACGGGAGGTCGGAACTGCGCGAAGCGCAACTGGTAAGAAAAGCCTGCAGTTCGGCCTCCTGAATTTGCAGTGCGGCGAGTTCGGTACGAACTGCAGCCAGTTTGCCTTCGATGGTCTGGCGTACGGCACGGCAAAACGTGTCTTGGGCCTCTCGCGAGCGGACCAGCAGTTGCTCAATCTCATTGAGGGACAGACCGAGGTTCTGCGCCAGACGGATATAGCGAAGGATCCGCACGATCTCGTCGTCATAGTGACGATACCCGCCTTCGGTGGGGCGAGGCGGCCGCTTCAGGAGACCGCGACGTTCATAGAATCGAATAGTCTCAATGCCGACGCCGGCTTCCCTGGCAAGCCTGCCGATTGTCCGACGCTGTGTGCGCATGGTTTCCTCCGCAGAGCTTTGCGCGCAATACAAACAATTCGCCAGGGAAGCGCCCTGCAGAAATCCCTCCCCACGACTTCATAAAGTATAGAGTGCTCCTCAAAGCTGGCCTAGTCACAATTCAGCCGGCGGGTAGGCAACCGCTGCGGAGTCAGCCATTCATTCAGGACTTCGTCAGCCAGGTGTCGGACCCACTCTCCAACGGAGCCGCGCGCAGCGACGCCTGTTTCGCGGATTCGACCATCCGCCGCGCCGGTCAGTGCGATGAACAAAGTAGTCTACTCGGGAGATATCGTCGTTCCGCTGGACTGCTCCCGCAAAGCCGCAATGCGCCAGCCGATGCCGGTCTTCACCAAGACTGCGGAAGCAAGCCCGCGTTCGTCGGGCATTTGTGTGCCGTCCGGCTTATGGGCACCGGAAATATACCATTCACCGTCGATACAGAGACACATTGCAAAGGTCCCAAGTGCCGTTGGGAATTCCTACTCGGCGGCAAAGCTTTCGGTGCCGGCAAAAATCCGACAATGCCTGCGGGTGCTGGCAAACCATCGCTATTTCATTGCGCGTCGATGCACGTTCTTGAAACCTTCGGCGCGAGATCCTGCACAGCGCACTCGATGTCTTTTTCACGGTACGAAGCTCTCACTGCTTTGTGATAACACCGAACGCCGAATTGGTGATGATCTCGGCGCGAACTCAGCCGGAGGCTCGATTGCGCCGCTTCCTTTTTCTCACAGCCGTTACGTCGACTCTACTGCTGGCCGGCGCTCAAGCACAGGCGACGGTGACGGAGCTTCATGTCGGTGAGAAACTGCCTCGCGCAAATCTTCTGAAGCCTGGAATCCATCGTTACGCGCGGTATGCGATTTCCGCGGACGGCCACCGCAAAGCAATCGACATCTGGACACGCCAAATCACTTTTGAAGTCAAGGACGGCAAAAGACTGCTGCACATCCACCAGCAGTGGGACGAGGTCTCCCCGCCGGCCGTGCTGCTCCAGGATTCATGGTTTGAGCCAGATACGTTGCGTCCACTGACCCACGTGAAGGTGCTAACCCGCGACGGCACGACGACGGTTGGCGGGTATCGCTTCTTGCCGGACAAGATCGTTGGCATGGATGACCTGCCTGACAATTCTCGCAAGGATTTCCTGCAGCCCTCCGCAGAACCCTCCTACAACTGGGAAACCGATATGGAATTCCTGCAAGCCTTGCCGCTGGCGGACGGCTATGAAGCGAGCATCAATTTTTACGATCCGGCTCAGGATCCACCAGCACGCTACATCTACAAGGTCGAAGGTTCGGGAAAAATTTCCGAACCCGACGGAGGTGACATCGATTGCTGGATTGTGTCCATCGATTTCAAACGCGAGAAGGCATCAAGTCGTTTCTGGTTTGCCAAGAAAACGCAGGTTCTCATGCGCGAAGAAACCTCAATGCCGGATGGCAGTACCCTCGTGAAGACGTTGCTCAATCCCGAAAGCGGAGACGCGAAGTCCTGAGCGGGTTGGACGCGCCCTTCCTTTAGGACAAACGCGACGGAATTGAATGCCACGTTCAACGTTTGCTGCCCGCATTTGTTACTGCATCGGTTTTGCGCTGCCGCTCGCCTGTGCGACGGCAGTGCTTGCAAAGAACGCGCCCGTCGATCCGATTGTACTGGCCGGGAAGACAAATGACACATTTGCTCTGGACCAGGCGCCTTCGAAACAGCCTTCCCAAGACCGGATGTCGCAGTCGTTTAGTCACGGCGTCGTGGTGCTCGGGATCACTGGCCTACGGGCCCAAGCATCACCCGTCGGGGATGACGATTTTCTGACCCCGCGCATGTCGGTCGGCGAGCACATTTCCAACGTCTTCTCTATAGCCGCGTCCGTGCAGGCCGATGGTTTCGACGAGCGCGTCGGGCGCAATAGCGGCAGTGCAGACTATACGTTGACGCAGACATCGCCAGGACCGGTATTCACCTTTGTGACCGACGGTTTCTACGACGGCGCCTCCAAGTATCATGCAGTGGATATAATCCGCGACGGTGGAGCAACCTCCTGCTTCGACGGCAAATGCGCGATTTATACCGACGCGAGCGGACCGTTGTACAATCGCCTTTTGTGGGGCGATCCGCCTGCGCATCTGAAGGCGGGTATGACCTGGAGCGTCACGATCCGCCAACCTTGGGAACTTGGTCCGGCGGGCGACCAGACCGTCACCGTTATGCACGTCGACGATACGGACGGCACTGTGACGCTGAAGCGCGAAGGGAGCGCACTCGGCGCATTCGCCGGCGAACCTGCCCAAATTGCGCTGACCAGAAACGGCAAGCAGGTCACGCTGGATGTTACGCCGGGAAAAGCAAACTGGAGCGGCTATACGACCTTTCGCCATGGGATCGTGCTCAACGACGAGCTGCTTGTTGTGCGCACCGATCGACTGCACTCCGAGGAAACCGGCTTTGTGACGGCGACGAGGCGGCGTTACATGCTGTTGAATGCGGCTCCCTATCCCACGCTCTAACGGAACTGTGCGCACAACGAATGGAATCGCGTTTGATGCCAGGCTCGGATTTGTTTTCGGCGTTCCTGGCCGGATCCCATCCGTGTAGTGGAGGAAATCTGTGAAAATGTATTTCGACCCGGCTTCGCCCTATATCGCAGAGTTGTTGGAGGCTGCGGCGCAGAGTGGCGTGCTATTGAAAATGAGGGTTGTTCGCTGCTCCGAAGACGAACAAAACGTCCCTGAAATATCGGAAGTCGAGAGGAGCGATCGCGAACCGTACGACGCGACCTGACGCCGTGAAGTGGTAAGCAGAATGCGGCGATGACGCTCAACTCCGTCAGGGCCGCTACGATTTCCTCAACCGTGGCGCGGTCGTGCAGTATGTCGTGCGCGTCGAACATGTGATTGAAGTCGGCGCGACCGTCGCCGGGTCGATGCGGTACGCGACAATTTCCCGGCCGTCTCAAGATCGATACTGTCTAACTGGCCTCGTCTGCTCCTTCGCGTCGTTAACGCGGCCGCTCCAGCAACAGTTGAAACGCCAGCCAGCCCAGCACTGTCGCCATGAGCCAGCGCTGCACCTTCATCCATATCGGACGGTCCGCGAGGAACCCGGCGATCCTGTCCGCAAGAAGAATCACTGTGCCGTTCACTGTGACGCTGACGCACATTTGTACGCATCCCAGCGTCACGAATTGCAGCGCGACATGGCCCCGTTCGGGGACAATGAACTGTGGAAGCAGAGACATGTAGAGAACCACAGCCTTCGGATTGAGAATATTCGTGAGGAAACCCATGGAAAACAGCCGTCGATTGGAATCGGGTGCCAGCGCTCTGAGTTCGAAAGGAGAGGCGCCGTTTCGAACGGCCGAGACCGCAAGCCATCCAAGATAGGCGGCTCCCGCCAGCTTGAGAGATACGAAGGCGAAGGGGACGGCGACGAGGATCACTGTAACGCCTAACGCTGTGAGCATGAGGAAGACAGGAAAGGCGCTGATGACGCCAAGCAAAGATACGAGGCCCGCTCCTCGGCCTTGGCAAACGGTGCGTGAAGCCAGGTACGCCATGTTGGGCCCGGGAGCCACGGCCAGGCCCAGACAGACAGTTGCGAAAGCGACGATCGAAGTCATGGCGGCGAACTCTCAACTCAGCGACGAGGACACCAAACGCCAGCAGCTCGCGAACTTCGGCTGATTGGCGTCGATGGAAAAATGGCTCGCACCCGATCTATGCGAGTCCTTGTTGTCTCGCAATAGTCGACGCAATCGTCTTTCACGCCGCCACCATGCGAATTAACATGCTCGGCGCAACTGTGTGGTTGGTCGGGGAAGCGCAATGCCGATTATGTATGCTCTCGAACCTGAGCTGTCGGAGCAGGAGTTTCGCGAAGTTCTTATCTCTTCGTCCCTGGCGGAGCGCCGTCCCGCTGATGATTTACAACGTTTGAAAAAGATGCTGCGAAACGCCGACATAGTTGTCACGGCGCGCGACCAAACCCGTCTGGTCGGCATCGCGCGATCGATCACGGATTTTGCATATTGTTGCTATGTTTCGGATTTGGCGGTGGACTTGACGTACCAGCGTCAAGGTCTCGGCAAGCGCCTCATCGAAGAGACCAGGGCCCACGCAGGTGACCAAACCACACTAATCCTGGTAGCGGCCCCGGCCGCGGAAACATACTACCCGAAGATTGGAATGCGACACGTCCCAAGCTGCTGGTCGATTCTGCGCGCCCGCTAGCGCGGGGCGCGTGAAAAGAACTGCGGACCTGAGCCGGCCCGATCGAGCAGCCAAATGGGACCGTCAACCCCCCACCAAGTGTGAGATGCAGATCATTGTCTTCACACGCGCTGCAGCAATCAATTGGATGTGCGTGGACGAGATTGAAACTCTCGATTTGGTTACCAAAGCTTTTGACTTGTCCAGCGAGCCAAAATCGAAGACGTAAGCGTTCATGGGCTGCGCCATTGTTTTGTTAGTGCTGCCACCGAGATCGGATATAGCAAATTGGTGACTGCCGGATTTCTGGGCCAACGCGTGAAGGCAATGACCGCCACGTATGCGACCGCTCCCGGCACTGCATTGCTGGTCGCGGCAAGCCGCGTCTGAATTCGTCTTTCCGAGCTTCTTGATGGCCTTTCAACAGGCGGAAAGGTCGTAAGCATCGGCGCATAGCGACCGTTGGCGTGACCCGGCACGGATGTCCGCTTTCGACCCAAACCAGTCATCTAGCTAATCGTCTGGCTGAGCTATACTCCTCAGTGCCGCCGCATGGCGGACCACAATTTCGCGACGGCTTGGAATGTCGATAATCTTCCGAATTTTCAGCTCGGTCAGCGCACGGCACACCGTCTCAATGGTTAGTCCAAGATAGTCCCCTATGTCCTCTCGAGACATGGGAATATCCAGAGCCCGTTTGTTAGCTTTCTTGCTTCGGTCCATCAACTCGACCAGAAATGTGGCGACGCGCTCTAGCGCGCAGTGGCGGCCAAGGGTCAACAGATGGATCTGGGTGGCCCAAAGATTGTGCCGCAGTATCGAAAACAGTTCGGCGCGGACCTCTTTGTTTTCGTCGCCAAGACGCTTCAGGCGTTTCCAGCCAAAACAGACAAGCGTCACGTCATCAAGCGTCTCGGCTGTAAGAGTGTGCTGTCCAAGCCAATTAATACCGAAGAAATCTCCAGGCAGTGCGAATTCGGCAATGCTTCGATCGCCCCCAGGCGTCATTACGGAGAGACGCACCGCACCCGCGACCACCCCATAGGAAAAGTTGGCTTCGTCGCCCTTGGTGAAAATCGTTTTGTGTTGCGGATAGTGCAAAACGGTCCCGAAGGCGCTGAACGGCGATCCAATGTCGGGCGGAAGGCTCGCTCGCGAGGAAGACGCAGATAAGACAGGCTGGGATGCAGTCAATGACGTTCCCATGGTGTTTTCCCTCGCTGTTTATGTTTTCCCACCATCGTCAACGCGCCGAGAGGCCATCGGTTGCAGCTTGAGAGTTGCTTTTGTCGCGCGACCTAACGATTGGACTGCAAACGTCGCGTATCATCGTGCCGGTGCTGTCTCATCCTGATCGCAAACAAGAGTAAGGAACCTCTGGAAGACGCTGTTTCTCCACTCTAGGTGCCGGCGAGCCACATCGACAACACTGAGCCAGAAACGAGGGGGCGCGGTCCAAATAGGAAGTCAGTGTCCTAGTTCGTTCTGCTGGGTGCCCTGATCCTGTTTGTGAAGCAGCCGAACAATGCCCCGCACGGCGGTCGCCACAAGACTCTTTGCGAGCTGCTCCGGCATGTTACCTGTGATGTCACCAGCACTTACAAAATAGGTCACGAACGGCCTCGACGGATTGAGCCACCCCTCACAAATTTCGATGCAATTTGGGGCCGTTGTTTGTTCTCGTTCGCCATCCACAGACTTTTATCTGTCCCTTTCGGATGGTCGGGTTGGAGGAATTCGCCCGCAAATCCCTCGATCCTGCGCCAGGGCCTTTTAGCCGTGGATGTAGTGTTCGAGCTGATCAATGGTGATCTTTTGATCGTCGATTATGCTTTTGACAAGGTCGCCGATTGAAACAATGCCGACTAGTTTTTTTCCCTCAAGCACAGGCAGATGGCGCACGCGTTTCTCATTCATGAGTGCCATACAATGCTCAACGTATTGTTCTGGCCGTGCAATGACGACGTGTCTTTCCATGATCTCCCGCACGAGAGTTGCGGGAGATGCTTTTCCCTTAAGAAAAACATTCCGCGCGTAGTGTCTTTCGGTGATAATGCCAACAAGCTCGTCATTATCCACCACCACCAGAGACCCAATGTCTTTTTCGGCCATTTTTGCGATGGCATCGAAGACAGTGGCGTCCGGGTGAATAGACCAAGTTTTCCTGCCCTTCTGATCGAGCAGCTGGCGCAGCGTTGTCACCTGGATCCTCCTTCGGCCACAGCCCAAGCGAGATTCAAAACAACAATTGGTCAAATTGTCCTGGGAGTTCTTGATCCATATCAACCGCGGGCATCCAGCATTGGATGCGATCCACTAGAATAGATCTTTGTATTGTGCTGCTGGCCCATTTCCTAAGTCTCAATCACCCGCATCATTGTCTTCACCTTGGTCTTTCGTTGTGGCAGTACAAATATCCCCATCAAGTGAGGGGCACTCAAGGACACGTTGTCACTAGGCGGCCGGCCGCCAATGGCCGACACTCGCGCTGCGATGAGCCGCTTCGTACTACTCGCCGTCGGTCTCCGGCCCTTCTTTCTGCTGGCGGGGGTCGATGCCATTTTCAATATGGGGCTTTGGCTCGCCGTCTACATTCATCCCGGTTTCTGGCCCGCCGATACGATCCCCGCAATGTACTGGCATAGCCATGAAATGTTGTTCGGCTTTGTTGCCGCCGCCATCGCGGGCTTTCTCCTCACGGCGGTTCCTGGCTGGACAGGTGAAAAGTCGTATGCAGGTTGGCGACTTGCAACACTCGCGGCGCTTTGGACAGCGGGCCGCGTCGCGATGTTTCCGATTTTGTATTGTCCGATGAACTTGGCGGCACTGATCGATCTCGCCTTTTTTCCGGCGCTCGTGGCGACGCTGTCGCCCCCGCTGCTCCGCTCGCGCAAATTGCGCAATCTGCCATTCGTGGCGCTTCTGACATTACTTTTCGCAGCAAACCTCATTTTTCATTTGGGCAGACTGAACATTTTGGCAGGTGGAGAATTGACGGCGCTCGTGGCTACAATCGATA
The DNA here is from genome assembly GCA_963743765.1 of uncultured Alphaproteobacteria bacterium. Lineage (GTDB taxonomy): Bacteria > Pseudomonadota > Alphaproteobacteria > Micropepsales > Micropepsaceae > Rhizomicrobium. The sequence goes on along the minus strand of CAVUQQ010000004.1, from coordinate 949,752 downwards.
TCGTACAGATACTCGTCGCGGTCGTTGGCGGCCGCATTATTCCTGCCTTCACAAAGAGTGGACTTTCGAGCCTGGGTATTCCAGTGGAGATCGAACTCGAACTCCTGGCTGGAAGTAGCTGCGATTGTTGCAATCGTTGCTGTTCTCGTTGGCGATATGGCTGCGCCGCAATCCACCTGGAATGGCGTCGTGGCGCTCGCGGCGGCGGCGTTACAAGCTGCCAGACTTGCGCAGTGGAAGGGTTACCGCGCTCTTCGCGACCCGCTGATCTGGGTCTTACATCTGGGGTATGCGTGGCTCGTTGTCGGGCTGACGCTCAAAGGCCTTTGGCTAGTCGCGAACATCCCGTTTGCCGAAAAGTGGCTGCACGCGCTGACGGTTGGCGCCTTTGCCACGATGATCCTGGCGGTAATGACGCGGGCTTCGCTCGGCCATACAGGGCGGTCGCTCATTGCCCCCACGCCAATCGCGGCCGCGTACCTGCTCATCTCGCTTTCAGCTGCGATCCGGGTATTTGGGCCGGTCATCGTACCTTCCGACTACAATGCGGTCGTCCTGGCGGCGGGGGCCTGCTGGATCGGTGCGTTCGCCATTTTCCTTCTCATCTACACGCCCGTTCTCATGCGGTCGCGTGTTGACGGAAGGCCGGGCTGACAATGGACGACCTTGCCATCGCGCGCGTTCTGCATGTCCTGGCGGTCGTCATCTGGATCGGCGGCGTCGCCATGGTGACAATGGTGATTCTGCCGGCGATGACATCGTCCGTGGCACCAAACGAGCGGCTGCGGACATTCGAGGCTCTAGAGCGCCGCTTCGCTTGGATCGCTCGCATCATGACCCTGATCGCCGGCTTTAGCGGGCTTTACATGCTGTGGAAGCTGGACTTGTGGTCCCGCTTTTCCGATCCGTCCTTCTGGTGGATGCACGCGATGGTCTTGGTTTGGGCCGTCTTCAGCTTTATGCTTTTTGTTGCGGAGCCGCTGTTTCTGCATCGCGTGTTTGCAGCGCGTGTGCAACGCGATCCCGAAGGGTCTTTCCGGTCGATACAGACCCTTCATTGGATATTGCTTTTGATCAGCCTCGTCACAATCGCGGGCGCCGTGGCCGGCGCGCATGGTTATAGCTTATTCTAACTCGCCTGCTGACGCTCCACTGGCACGCGCTTGGGAGCCAGCCACATCGAAACTACTTGGCAGCTCCGATGCCCAACTTTCGAATCTTGGCAACGAACTCCTGCATATTCTGCCGCAAGCCGATCTGCCGATAGACGACGACTCCGTCGGCGTCCAACAGAGTAATCACCACGGAGTGGTCGAAATTGCCGTCGCCTTTCTGGCGATAGGTGACGTCGAGCGCAGCGGCCAGTTCCCTCGTCGCCATGTCGTCGCCGTGAAAAAGAGTCCAGTGCTTCGCGTCCAGGCCGCGCGCGTGAGCGTAAGCCTTCAACTTATCCGGACTGTCCCGCGCCGAATCGAACGTGAACAGCACAAAATCGACCTTGGACGATAGTTGCATGGGAAGGTCCGCCTGGATCTGCTCCATATTCTCCGCAATGAGTGGGCAAACATCCGGGCAGTTCAAATAGATCATCGCGACGACGATGGGGCGCCCGCGCAGGGACTCCAGGTGGACCGGCTTTCCGTCCTGCGTCGTCCATTGCGAGGTGATGTTGTAGATGGAAAGGCCGGGAAGCGGACGGGGCGCTGCGTCCTGTCCCGTTGCCCATGTCGTGGAAGGCAAGAGAAATAGCAGTGCGGCAATCGACACTCCGGCGACATGCTTTCCGCTCATGGCGCGTGGATCACGCATCTGAATCCAAGATCCTTCGTGGTGAAGGAAGCCTTGAGACATGATCTGAACGAATATCTCATAAACGCGCCGTAGTCCGATGGGTCCTTGGCGCCCACGCTTGCGCCACCGCAATACAGTCCCTTTTCCGAGTCGCCGCCGCTTCGCACATCGGACCCGGCCGGCGCACTCTCAAAATCCAGTGTCCATTCCCAGATGAGGCCCACCAACCCTTGAACGCCAAAACCGTTTGCAACTGTCGATGTGACTGCTGGGAGACTCTTCGTGTTCGGTACGGCGAACCACGCGAGCTGCTTGGCTTTCACGTCACCCTGGTGCCGGCCCTGATCCCATAGCGCGTATTCCCACTGATCCGTCGTCGGCAGTTCGCCGCCTTGGCCCTCGCAATAAGCCTTGGCTGCGAACCACGAAACGTTCGTCACGGGCTGGCCGGCGCCTTGGCGTTCGCCCCATGACAGGTCCGAGCGCCAACGAGCGAGATAGTGCTCATCCGCAAAGAGAGCCTTGACCCGAGATTTTCTCCATTCGGGATGCGCGATCAAGAAGCGCAGGAACTGCTCGTTGGTTACGGAAAAGCGATCCATCCAGAACGCATCGACTTGAACTTTCCGGATCGGCGCGGGCGCTCCCGGCTTGCCGCTTTGGCGGGCGAAAGAGGGCTCATAACTACCTGCCGGCACGCGGACCGTATCGCGCGTGATCGCTCCGGATTGAGCCAACGTGGAAGATGCCACTGTCAGAGGCAGGAGCACGCATGCGACCGCCGCAACGGAGTGTGTGCCCGGCCCACGCTTCTTCCTTCTACTTGGGTGTGACACGGTTCGCTTTGACTTGGTCGACGGTGACGGAGCGGCCAGAATTTCCCCAGCTGCCATAAAGATAGTTGATCACGTTGGCGATGTCTTCGTCCGGCAGGCTCCACGACGGCATCACACCGTCAAAGGTCTGGCCACTCACGGTCACCTTGCCCTGCAGACCGCCGGTGATCGTCTTGATCGCACGAATTTCGTCTGCGTTCAGATAGTCTGAGCCGGCCACGGGGGGGAATGCATTTGGAATGCCCTGCCCGTTTTCCTGGTGGCACGCCATGCAGTTCGTTTTGAAGACGATTTGGCCAAGAGCAATGCTGCTCGCTCTGTCGGTGGCGACCGGCGCGGGTCGCGTGTTCTGATCCGTTGCCCGAATACCCGATCCTTCCGGCAAATAAACCTCGTCGCTGATCTTGCCGGAATAAACGAGCTTGTTTTCCGGTCCGGTGACTTTGATCTGGCCGAGCGCGCCTCGGTTGAAGGCGCGCGTGAGGGAATGATCGACCAGAAGAAATGTACCGGGAACCGACATCTTGAATTCGACGATCGTCGCTCCGCCTGCAGGGATCATCGTGGTTTGCACATTGTGGAATTGGGTACTCATATTTCCTTCCGGCCAGACTGTGTCGAATATCTGACCGATCACGTGAAACGATGAGGTGAGATTGGGCCCGCCGTTGCCGACAAAAATGCGCACTGTCTCGCCAACCTTGGCCTTGAGAGCATTGTCGCCTGTAAGCGCGCCGACCGATCCGTTGAAAACGACATATTCCGGCCTTTCCGCAAGCGCCTTGACCATGCTGAAAGGTTGCAATCCCTGCTCGCCATTGGCGCCTTGCGTATAGAAGTCGCCCTGCATGACGTAGTACTCGTGATCGACCTTCGGCAGCCCTTTCTTGGGTTCCACGAGGATGAGCCCGTACATACCGTTTCCGACATGCATCGCCACGGGGGCCGTTGCGCAATGGTAGACGTAGAGTCCCGGGTTGAGCGCCTTGAACGTAAACACCGAACTATGGCCTGGCGCGGTTAGCGAAGAGGCTGCGCCTCCCCCGGGGCCATTGACCGCATGCAAATCGATATTGTGGGGCATCTTGTTATCGGGGTGATTGTCGAGATGAAACTCAACGAGGTCGCCTTCACGAATGCGAATGAACTTGCCGGGAACTTTGCCGCCGAAGGTCCAGAAGGTGTACATCACGCCATCGGCGAGGCGACCTTCCAGCTCCCTGACCTCGAGGTGAACAATCAGTTTCGTCGCATGATTGCGTGAAAGAGGTGGCGGGACATTCGGAGCAAAAGTCAGAACTTCTGTTTCTTCGCCCTTTATGGGGTCCCTGGTATTTTCATCTCTCGTTGCAGGCGCAGCGCTTGCGGCAAAAAGGACCACGCACAAAACTGAAAGAGCAGGGTAGATGCGTGTCCTCATCATGCGTTCCTCGAACTTGTCTTTCCTCGGCAGAATTGATTCGACAATGTTTTCTGCTCGCAAACGTCGCATTTCAGTCCACTTGATCGGCCCGTTCAGGCGTCCCACTGCTGTACCAGTTTAGCGACCTCAGTCGCGCTAACAGTCCGTTCTCTGTCCGATCGAAAGACCAGCCACTTGGTGGGCGGGTGCCGCCATGCTCGACTCCAACGGAGTAAAACGCCAACGAGTGCGAGGGCGTATTTCAAGTGGAATCGGCCCGCGGAGTTCTTCAACAATATAGGTCAGGAGCGGCTACCGGAATCTTGGGATGGGGCTGAACTCAGAGACGTATCCGGACGATACAGAATCGACCACAGCGCGGTGGTAGCTACCGTGATTCCGGAGAGCAGAATGACCCAGAACGGTGGCACCGGCGCCTCGCCGTAGAAGGCACGCAGGGCCGCGAGCAGCCCAAGGACCATGCCCAAGGCGAGATTCGTCTTGCTCTGCCAACCCATGCTGTCACTGCGGCGCGCGAAGATGGCGCAAACAAATATAGCGGCCGCCGCGATCGCCAGTTGGATGTTGTTCATCTCGCCGGAAGGTGTCGAGAAGATTGCGCTATAGGCGAGCCACAGTCCGATCAGGACGGTTATTGCGTTCGCGATCATGCCGAAGCCCTCCCCGTTCCATGTGTGCGTTCCAGGTATCGCCAAGTAATCGGTGGTATCGCGAGCATCGCCACACTGCTGGCAATCAGCAACAACTTCCATCCCGGCCAAAGTGGAGCCCAGATGACGACGCCGATGGCGACGAGACAATGCAATCCGTAGAGCATGACCGCCACGCTCCTAAAGCTCGGTCTTCCATTCAACCGCGCCAGCGTATACGCAAGGCCATAACCGCCGGCCAGCAGCACATAGAGCCCAAGCAGCAACGCAGTCTCGATAAGACGGATTTGCATCATGGCAACACCTTTGCGGAAACGCCGCGCCGCTTGCCGAGCGTGAGCAGGTCGTAAACCAGGATCCCGTAACCCGCAGCGAACATCAACCCGAAGACGAACCTCAACATCATTCCGCTGACGAACCAGGGATCCTCCTGACCGGCGATGAACGCATGAAGCGTCGATCCTCCTGTCGCACGTTCGACGAAAGACTGCGTCATTCCGGAAACAAGGAGCGCACCAACCATTCCGATCAGACCCAGATTGAGCATTGCGAACGACCATTTCCAAAGGGCGCCCCCGACGTCCTGCATGCTGCGCACCTTCTGAACGACCAGATACGCCACGGAGATGACGCCGCAGGCATAGGCGCCCCAGAACGCGAAATGTCCGTGCGATACCGTCCATTGGGTTCCGTGCGCATAGAGATTGATTTGCGGCAGGGTGATCATGAATCCCCATACGCCCCCACCCAGAAAATTGCCGAAGGCCTCTGCCATCATCCAATAGAGCGCGGGCCGATTGGCCGTCTTCATATGATGCGTTCCGGCGTCATAGACCGCGTGCACCACCATGCCCAGCAATGGCAGCGGTTCGAGGGCGGAGAAGAACCCGCCTATGCCCAACCAATAGTTCGGCGTGCCGATCCAGAAGTAGTGATGTCCAAGGCCAAGTATGCCCGTGCCGAGGACCAGCGCGACTTCGATATAGAGCCAGGTCTCGACGATCCGTCGGGATGTCCCCAGAAGCTGCATGAGCGTGAACGCCATGATGCAGCCGATCAGAACCTCCCAGGTTGCCTCAACCCAAAGATGAACCAGCCACCACCACCAAAACAAATCCTGGGACATGTTTGTGATGGCGGGAAATGCATCCAGGTAAAGCAGTACCAGCGGTATCAGGTCGATCATCAGAACCGCCATGATCCCGGTCATCCGGCGCGTCGCGACGACAGTTCCGATGACGTTGTAGCCAAACACGGCCATGACTGCGACGACGCCAAGCGCCGCCCACCGCGGCGCTTCAACATATTTCCTGCCCTGATTGATGAACCAGAGTGCTGTCTCGTTGCTGCCGCCATATTGCACCACGATGAAAACGACGGCCACGATCGCCACGGCGGCGCAAAAGACATAGAAGAGAATCTCAGCAAGCCATATCCCGACCGGCTCGCGTCCCATTTCCTCCGGCAAGAACCAGTAGATCGCGCCCATGAAGCCCATGAGGAGCCAGATCACGAGCGTGTCGATGTGAAGTATTTTGGCGATGTTGAAGTGGAGAATGCCAAAGAGGAAATCAGGGTTGATGTAGTAGTACGCTGCCATCAGTCCCGCGACGACCATCACGCCGAACAGGGTGATCGCCGCGACCAGATATTTGACTGCGAGCTTTTGTGAGCGATACATCGCGCAGGCTCCTAACGATCTGTGTGGACGTGACCGAAATTGGGTGGGAAGCCGTTGGTGTCGACCGCCGAAGTCCATTTGAGATAGGCAACCACCGCGCGCGCCTCCTCCTGCGACAGATGCATGTTCGGCATCTTCCGCGTCCAGGTGGCATATTTCTCCGGATCCATAAGGTACATCACCATCGCGTCTTCCTTGGTGGAGGCGCCAGTGATGGACTGCCAAGCCTCCCAGTCCGGATCGAGCCACGCCTTGGTGAGATCGGGACCGTAATAGGCGCCGTTGCCGTAAAACGTATGGCAGTCCATGCAAGCCCGGCTCTGAATAACCAGCTTGCCCTTATCCATCATTGCTGTGGCGGCCTGTTCGGTCAGAACCTTGCCGAACAGTGGCTGGGCCGCGCCGATCACCGGCACGTCGATGCCCCGGCCCGCGTCGAAGGTATAGTCAATGTGGCGATTGACGACTGTGTAGGGAGGCACATGCGAGCCGCCCTCATTTATCGCGGCCAGACTGTCGACAGTGAGCATGGCGAGCACACAAAGCATGACCAAAATCGTACTGATTGCGCCAGCACGCCAGAATGCAGGATCGTCGAAGCGCATTGCTCTGTCCCCGTTGCGTGACTGACCGCGTATTTCCGCTATTGCTCGCTGCAATTCGAGCGCGATCACTTTGCCGTCTAGAGGCCGTCTTTGGTCGATTTGTTGAGAGATTTTCCCCAAGCTGGTAGCGAGTAAGATTGATACGAAGCGCCGCTGCTTTGATCATTGATATGAATCAATTCAATATGTGACAATTATCACATTACCAGATTGATCTCAATGACTCCGAGTGGCCGTCGAAATGAGAATTGGGATGCGGTGATGAAGTCGAACTCCGAATTGGAAAACCTGCCGTTGCTCAGGGCGCTGCCGCCGCCGAGCCGGGCGGAACTGCTGCGACATGCCGTTCTTCATGCCGTTACGCCGGGAACGATGCTCTTCGAGCAGGGTGAAATACCGACCTTCCAGCATGTTGTCCTGACCGGATCGGTGCACCTTCTTGGACGCTCGAGCTCGGGGCGCGAGGTGCTGATCGAGGTGGTCGAACCGCAGGATCTGGTCATTCCGGCCGCGGTCGTCACGGGATCGCCCTATCTCATGCGGGCGCGCGTCCCTGAATCGTCGCGACTTTTGCTGATCCACGCAGACGCTTTCCGCAGCGTCGTTGCGCGCGAACCGGCTCTGGCCCAGGAAGTGATCTTCAGTCTCGCCGGACAGTTCCGGCGCCTGGTGCGGCAGATCAAGAACCTGAAGCTCCGCTCGGCCACGGAGCGTGTCGGTTGCTATCTTCTCGAACTGTCCAGGCGACAAGGTACGCCGCACCACGCAATTCTGCCGTACGAAAAAAACCTGATCGCCTCGGAACTCGGAATAACGCGCGAGAGCTTTTCGCGCGCGCTGTCCGCGCTCCAAGCAGAAGGCATCACGGTCCAGAGCGGCACAATCTCCATCCGGGACGAGGAGCGGCTCGGCGTCGCTTGTGGACTTGATCCACTCATCGACGGTCCGGAGGGTTCGTTGCAACTACGGAAAGCCACGCCGAAAAAGCCGTCCATGAAGTCAGGATCGAGACGGTCCCGTCGATGAACGCCGTTTCGCCTCTCGCCCGGTTTTCGGGCCTGTGACCCAGCGTTCTCAAATGGCCATATGGCGGGGTTTCGTCGAAGCCTCGTTCAGTTGCCCCCGCCGTCCCCCCGTGCCTCAATCGTGAATGTAGGCGAGCCGAAGGGACGGTTGGCTTTTAAATCCGCGCGAACTCTGTCCAACGCGTCGAAAGCCACCATGTGAGCGTGCCGAAGATAAGAGCTCGCCGACATTGTTTGCGAACTTCCTATCCCAAGGCCGGGCTCTGGTGGCATCAACAGCCACACGAGCGCAAATGCTAAGATTGCTTTGGTGATCATCTATTGAGTACCTCACCGGCAAACGCGTGCGTTTGGCCACTGGAACTCCACATGTCTCTAACAGGAATCGAATCGTAAGTAGGTTCCAAACGGCATCAGCTCGCCCTTCCGAACTTGTGAATTTGACGCTCGCAGCAGGCACGTTCAATTGACCTGGATCAACAATGGACTGCGCAAGAGTGGCTTCGCTTCAGCGTGGTAGCGGGCAACAACTTGCTCGAAAATGAGCGGGGCGCTTACTGCTCAAGAATGTGGAACCTTGTAGCCTTCTGGCGTCGCAATCTTTGCCAGTGCAAATTCCAGGGGGAGCGATCTGCTGACGACAAGTTGTTTTCGCGCTATCGACCCCAGCCCTGTCCAATAGGAGTAGGCAAGCCGTGAAATCTTTAGTCGTTGGCATCGCACTATCTGCGATGGCTGCCACAGCCGCATTTGCCGACCTCATTGACCGGCCTGGTGGCGGGGGCGGCAGTGATCGGCACAATAACATCATCCATGACGAAACCCCCGGCAGCGTCGATCATCGCCATTGGAAGCAGGGTCAACACCGACGCGAACCACACCACAAGATTTGCTATTGGCACCACAACCATCGTCATTGCCGCTGGAGTTGGTAACTAGACTCGCGAGCGGCTTGTCCGCGCTCGAACCCAAGGCCATCGTGCCGCCATGTTCGTTTGTGCGGAGATCCGAATCGATGAACTGGAACACGCGCTGTCCCCGAGAGATGCAGTGTTCATTCCCGGCGGAGTCTTGCATGGCGTTCGTTGCATCGGCGCAGAGCCGCTAAGAATCCTTTACGTTTTTGCAGCGGACGCGTTTGAGCAGATTCAATATGAATTCCCCCCTCAGGCTTGAGTCGAACGGCCACTTCAGGAACGGCACCTGCAGTCAGGAAAATGCTATTGAAGGTCGCTAATGCTGCAGGTGAGCGTAACGTCGAAGAGTTTAGCCAAGACTCCGAAGAAGCGACAAGAACGACCGCATCCTGCTAGGTGATCAGATTTGGTACTTCGACGCTGGCTTGGGAATTGTGCCGTTTGGCGCACGCACGAAAGTGCCAGACGACATGGCAGTTCCGTTTGCTGCATTGGGTGAAGAGATGGCCGCGGTGCGGGTAATTGTTCTTGGATTACTCCAAGTGTGATGCCTAGAAGTTAGCTCCACCGATCGTCCGAACCGTTCGAAACGGCAACGATCGATTTGCAATGTTTGGTCGTAGAAAATAGGGGGAATCCTGGTTGACCCGCCGGGCAATGATATTGAGATCAGAGTGTCGGGACGGAATGGGGGGCAAGAGCGGCTGGAAAGCGCATAGTGCGCTAACCCATTGAAAAACCTGGAGCGGGCGAACGGATTCGAACCGTCGACCCTAACCTTGGCAAGGTTATGCTCTACCCCTGAGCTACGCCCGCAATCCAAGTTGGGCCGCGGTTATGGCCTAGCCCGGCTCCGGTTTCAAGCCGGTCTGGCAAGAGGGCTTAATGGGCGTCTGAACTGCCCCGCTGTACGGGTGCCGGCCGTGCTGCTGTGGGCCCCGCCGATGAGACCAAGAGGGGGCCTACTCACGTCTGAAAACAGGCTCGCGCTTGGCGATGAACGCTGCCAGCGCTTCCTTGTGGTCGGCGCTGCGGCCGAGAACCGAGAGTTCCTTTGCGTTCACCCTGGATGCATCTTCCGGCGTCAGATCGGGCGCCATTGCGGCAGTGCGCTTGGTCGCTTCCACCGAGAGAGGCGCGCGACTGGCAATGCGCTCGGCCAACGCGACCGCCGCGGCCATCAAGGCTTCGGGTGCATGCACCGCAGTGACAAGGCCAAATCGTTCCGCCGTCGCGGCATCGTGTGGCGATCCGGTCAGCAACATATGCTTGGCGCGCGCCACGCCGATGAGCCGCGGCAAGCGATAGGCTGACGCCATCAATCCGACATTCACGCCGGAACAAACGAATTTCGCCTCGGTGGATGCAATGCGGATGTCGCAAACCGAAGCAAGCTCAAGCCCACCACCCAGACACCAGCCGTTGATCGCCCCGACGACGGGCAGTCGATAGGTCTCGATTCGTTCGAGCACCTGGCCAAACTCGCCAAGATGGGCGCTGCTCCTGGTTTTCTGCGCTTCGGCCTGTTCCTTTAGATCGTCGCCGCCGCAGAACGCACGGCCTCGGCCAGTGAGGACGATGCAGCGCACATCCCTGTCGGCATCGATCTCGTCCAGACGCCTTAGCAGCGCCGCACGCGATGCACGCCCCAAAGCGTTCATCGGAGGATTGTCGAGTTCCAGCAGCACAACATGCGCCGCCGGTTTGCTGAAATGTATCGAACTCATCGTTTCCTCGCTACTTCGCCCATTGCGCGAGCCAATCGGCCAGCCCTTGCGGCGTCATGTGTCTCGCATCCGCCAGCGCCGAAACATCGCCGGCGTCGACTAGCGTCTTTCCGTCCGGTTCTACAATGAGTATGGCTGGCACACCTTCAAGACGTTTGGCGATCCCGAATTGCGCGGGAATTTGGAGATTCTTGTCGAATTGTCCCACATCGACGCTGACCATCTCGAAATGCGCCGCCAGAAACGGTTTCAATTCCGGCAGCTGCATGATGTTCGCCAACACGATGCAGTCGCCGCACCAGTTTCCGCCGAGATCGATCAGTACGCGCTTACCGCTCTTGCGCGCTCTGGCGAATGCTGCGCCAACAGACGCATCCGCGTTGGCGCTTTCGTTGTAGGGATGCATCTCCACTATGGGAAGGTCATGGATGTCCGCGAGCTTCACCGTCGGAGCCGTTGCGGCCCGTGCCGGAAGTGCAGCGAGCACCGCAATGCCAATAGTCGTCAAACTCAACCCTTTCGTCATGCTGTCAGCCCCCGCCCCTCGAGCAGTGGTTCGATGCTCGGATCGCGGCCACGGAACAGGCGATACGCCTCAGCGAAGTCGCGTGTCCCGCCGGCGGAATAGATGAAGTCGTGCATACGCTTTGCCGTTGCGGGGTCGAACGCATCCTTCTTTTCCTTGAATGCGTCGAAACCGTCGGCATCGAGCACTTCCGACCACATGTAAGAATAGTAGCCGGCCGAGTAGCCGTCGCCCGCGAACACGTGCTGGAAATGCGGGCTCGCATGCCGCATGACGATTTCCTTCGGCATGCCGATCTTGTCCAGCGACTTCTGCTGGAATGACGGCACGTCGAGGTCGCCGGGGTTTCCCAGCGCGTGATAGTCCAGGTCGACGAACGCCGATGCCAGGAACTCCACCGTGGCGAAGCCCTGGTTGAAGTTGCGCGCCGCGGTCAGCTTTTCCAGCAACCGTTTCGGCATCGCCGTGCCGGTTTCGCAGTGCACCGCGAACTGTTCCAATGTCTCGGGCACTTCCATCCAATGTTCGAAGATCTGCGACGGCAACTCGACGAAATCGCGCGCGACATTGGTGCCGGACAGGCGCGGGTACCTGACCTGGGACAGCAGCCCGTGCAGCGCATGACCGAATTCGTGGAACAATGTCTTGGCTTCGTCGAACGACAACAACGCTGGCTCGGCCTTCGGGAAATTACAATTGTTTACAATGAGCGGCGTGACCGGCTTGCCGATATTTTCCTGATCGCGAAACGAACTCATCCACGCGCCGCCGCGCTTCGAGGCGCGGGCGAAATAGTCGCCATAGAAGAGACCGACATGTGCGCCGCCGCGCGAGACTTCCCAGACCCGTACGTCGGGATGGTAGACGGGAATGTCCTTGCGCTCGTGAAAGTCGAGGCCGAACAGGCGATGCGCGGTGTGGAACGCCGCCTCAATCATCTTGTCGAGCTGGAAGTAGGGCATGATCTCGGCTTCATCGAGATCGTAACGCTCCTTGCGGAGCTTCTCGGCATAGTAGCGCCAGTCCCACGCGGCCAGTTCGAAATTGCCGCCTTCCTGCGCGATCACCGCCTGCAACGCTTGTGCTTCCTCCCGGGCGCGCCGCCGCGCCGGTGCCCAGACCTGATCGAGTAGCTTGCGCGCGTTTTCCGGCGTCTTCGCCATCGTGTCGGCGAGTTTGTAGTGCGCGAAGGTTGGATAGCCGAGCAGTTTGGCGCGCTCTGCACGCAGCTTCACCGTCTCGGCGATAAGCTTGCGATTGTTGTGGGCGTTGGCGTTGTCGCCGCGCGCGATCCAGGCTTTGAAGATTTTCTCGCGCAACTCGCGTTTGTCGGCAAATTGCAGAATTGGTTCGACGCTCGAGCGGGACGTTGTGACCGCAAATGGTGCATCGAGGCCGCGATCCTTGGCCGTTTCGGCGGCAGCTTCGCGGGCGAATTCGGGAACGCCGGCCAAGTCGCTCTCCTGAAGCGGCAGCACAAAGGCTTGCTCATCGGCCAGGACATTCTGCCCGAAAGCCGTGCCCAATGTCGCCAATTCCTCGATGATCGCAGCGAAACGATCGCGGGCCGCACCTTCAAGCTTGGCTCCGGCCCGCACGAAATCGAGATGATAGCGCTCGAGCACCCGCCGGCTTTCGTCGTCGAGTTTCAAGGACGCGGCTTGGCTTTGAAGCGCGTCGATGCGCTTGAAGAGCTTGGCGTTGAGATAGATGTCGTTCCAGTGCTTCGCGAGAATTGGCGCGATGTCGCGTTCGATTTCCTGGATCGCGTCATTGGTGTGCGACGAGGCGAGATTGTGGAACACCGCTTCGATCTTGCTGAGCAGCCTTCCGCTGTTTTCCAGCGCCAGAATCGTGTTCTCGAAAGCCGGCGGCGCGGCGTTCTCCGCGATCGTTGCAATCTCCGATGCATGCTCAGGCAGCGCGCGGTCATAGGCGGGACGGAAATGCTCTGGCCGGATGCGATCGAAAGGCGGTGCTGCGAAAGGTGTGGTCCAGTCTTCGAAAAACGGATTTGAAGCCATGATCGTCCTGCGTGGTTGAGCTCAAGAGGTTCAAGAATAGCCTAGTGCCGCGATAGCCGGATATAGCGGGAGGGGTGGACGTCCAACGCATTTTCCACATAACCCTTCACATATGGCTGCACGATTGCGCGATTGACCGGAAAGAACAGGGGGACAATCGGCAGCGCATCCAACGCGATCTTCTCGGCTCGTGCGTAGGCGGCATAGCGCGATGGCGTGTTCATGACCGCTTCGGCGTCATAGGTCAGCCGGTCGAATTCCGCATCCGAGAAACTTGCATAGTTGGCTTCGGTGCTCTGTGTTTTTAGCAGGTACATATAGTATTCGGGATCTGGGGGAGCCTGCCAGCCCGCATCGGCAACCTGGAAGTCGCGCGTGCGCAGCCGGTTGTAGTGCATCGCGACTTCTTCGGTGACGATGTCGGTGTTGACGCCGACACTGCTCCACATCGCCTGAACGGCCACCGCGATGCGCCGATTGAGTTCGCCCAAGCGGCAATGAAACGTCAGGCTCAGTGGATGGCGAGGTCCATATCCGGCAGTGGCCAGGAGCGCGCGTGCCTGTGCGAGGCGCATGACATAGGGAACTCCGGCTCCTTCGATTTTTGACCCTGTATAACCCTTGATCGCCGGTGGGATGAGGCCGTAAGCCGGAATCTCGCCCGTGTGCAAAATCTGTTTCGTCAACCTCTCCCGATCGATCGCAAGCGATAGTGCGCGCCGGACGCGAAGATCGCCGACGACGGGATCCTTCAGGTTGAAGGTGAGATAGGTCAGCGCAAGGTTGGGCGCGATCAGCGCCTCGCCGGGCAGATTGCGCTTGAGCCAGTCCAGCATGGTCGGCGGAAAGCGCATGTTGAGATCAAGCTCACGCGCGCGGAACCGCTTAAGCGCCGCGGAGTCATCGTCGGTGGGGAAGTAATTGACTTCGTCGATCTGCACATTCTTCGCATCGTAGAAGTACGGATTTTTCTTCAACCTCACATGACCTTGTGGCACCCATTCGGCGAGCGTGAAGGCGCCGTTCGAAACCATGTTGCCAGGCTTGACCCAGTCCTTGCCGAACCGCGCAACGGCCGCCCGCGGCAGCGGATCGAACAGCGGAATTGCGGTCAGCACAATCAGGATCGGGCTCGGCCGGTCCAACTGGATGACGAGCGTGCGGTCGTCCGGCGCAGTGACGCCGGCCTCCTGCGGCGGCAGCTTGCCTTCGTTGATCGCTTGGCCGTTGTGGATCTTGTAGGCGAAGTTGGCGAACTGCGAATGGGTGGCAGGATCCAACATGCGCCGGATACCGGCCACGAAGTCCATCGCTGTCAACGGCGAGTCATCTGACCACCGAAGCCCTTTGCGCAGATGAAATGTGTAAGTGCGCCCATCCGCGCTGATGTCCCACCGCTCCGCCGCGCCGGGAATCAAATCGCCGTTCTGGTCGCGCGTCGTCAGTCCCAGAAACAGGTCATCCATGATCTCGACTTCGACCGCCAGGCCGTATTGCGGTGGGTCGAGCGTGTCGGGTTCGGCGACGTTTCCGCGGTTCAGGACAATTCCATGCGGCGCCGAAGGGGTGGCCGGCCGGAGCCATAAAAATACCGCGAGACCCATAACAGTGATGAGTAATGCTGCCCAAAATCCCTGCTTCAGCATCTTCTTACTCACCTTATGGCGGGTGCCACATCGCGCCTGACGGTTAGTTGAACGCATGTCGGGCGGGTTTGAGTCAACACAACTTGCATCGAAAACGAATCCCTGTATCGCTTCGCCACCGGCCGAAAGGCCCGGCACGGCTGCTCAATTGGGGATCGTTGACATGAAACTTCTACGGTTTGCGGCCGTCGCGCTGACGGTGACCGCGAGCGCGGCCGTCCTCGCGGTCGCCGCCACCAAGCATCCGGCGGTGAAGCCCGCGCCAATCTTGGAGGCTCCCGTCGACCCCGCCTACATGTGGGACCTCACCGACCTCTACCCTTCGGCTGAAGCCTGGACGTCGGAGCATGATCGCGTGAAGGCCGTCACGGACACGCTCGACAAATACAAAGGCACGCTGGGCAAAAGTGCGAAGGACATGCTTACCGCGCTCGATGCGATCAGCGCCGTGCAACGGACCGACGCGCGTCTCTCCGCCTATGCAGGACTCAAGGCCGATGAAGATGTGCGCATTGCGGCAAATCAGGAGCGTCAGCAACTCGCCGCGTCTCTCTTCACCCGGCTCGGCGAAAAGACGTCCTGGGTCATGCCGGAAATTCTCACCGTTGGCGCCGGCAAGGTCCATGATTTTGAGAAGCAGGAACCCGAACTTGCGCACCGCTTCGACTTCTATCTGGATGATGTCCTGCGCAATGCGCCTCACACATTGAGCGCGGAGACAGAGGGTGTGTTGGCCGCGGCAGGCGACGTTCTCTCGCAGCCCGACGCAATCTACGGTGTGCTCGCCAATGCCGAGGCGCCGTTTCCGACGGTTACGCTCTCTGACGGAACGAAAGTCACCATCGATCAGGGTAGTTACTCGAAGTACCGCCAATCGCCCAACCGCGCCGATCGCAAGAAAGTGTTCGATGCGTTCTGGGGCATGTGGAAAAAATATGAAGGCACGCTGGGCGCTACGCTGACCACCCAGGTCATGGGCGAAATATTCAACGCCAAAGTGCGCCATTTCCCCAATTCGTTGTCGGCCGCCGTGTTCGCCGAAAACATGCCTGAGGGGGTCTATCGCCAGCTTGTCGCGCAGGCCGATGCGGGTCTTCCGACCATGTATCGCTACTTGAGGCTGCGCAAAAAGCTGCTCGGTATCGCGGACAATCTCGCCTACTACGACATCTATCCGACGATGTTCAAACTGAACCAGCCGCAGAATTTCACCGTAGCGGATTCGGAACGCATCGCGCTCGACGTCACGTCCGAATATGGTCCGGAATATGCCGGAAAGCTGAAACAGGGTTTTGCCGGACGCTGGATGGATGTCCTGCCGCGCACCGGCAAGGCCGGCGGTGGCTATATGCAGGGCGCGGCCTACGACGTGCACCCCTATCTCCACCTCAATCACAACAATGACTATCTGGCACTATCGACGTTCGTTCATGAGTGGGGACACGCGGTTCACACGCTTCTGACGCACGACGCGCAACCCTATGAGAAATCGCACTACTCGACGTTCACGGCGGAAACGGCGTCGATCACAAATGAGATGCTGCTGAGCGACTACATGGTCGCGCACGCGCAGAGCGATGCCGAGAAGCTGTATTATCTGGGTGAAGCACTTGAACTGATGCGCACCACGTTCTTCCGCCAGACCATGTTCGCGGAATTCCAGCTCGCCATCCATGAAGAGGTGGAGCAGGGCAGGGCACTGTCCGGCAAACGGATGTCCGAGCTCTATTGCGGCCTGCTCAAAAAATATCACGGCGACGCGCAGGGCGTGATGACGATCGATCCCGCCTATTGCGACGAGTGGGAGTTCATTCCGCATTTCTACTATGGCTTCTACGTCTGGCAGTACGCGACGTCGATGGCCGGTGCGGCGACCTTTGCCGATGCGATCGAACACGACGGTCGACCGGCACGTGAGCGCTTCATCAATCTGCTCAAGGCCGGCGGGTCGGACTATCCCTACGCCATCTACGAGAAAGCCGGCCTCGATATGGCTTCACCTGGTCCGTACAAGGCACTCCTGGCGCGCATGGAACGCACCATGGATCAGATCGACGCTCTGGAGGCGAAGACGCACTAGCGGGCCGACGCGCTGCTGTCACGCTCGTGGCTCCGCTTTCGGGACCCGGCTTTGACCTGTCGATTCTCACCGTGCATGGCATCGCTCCAGCGGTGATGGATAACTCTCGCCGGAATTCCTGCAATGTAATGCGACGAACGCTGACTATGTTCGTAAATTCGCGTCCGCATTAAATTACTTATCCGCACTTATAGAAGCGGCCTCGCGCACCTATTTCGTTCTCTCAGGTTCGGGAGAATGAAAGTGCTGCTCGATCATCGCCGCAGCTTCGATCTCGGGCGGCCCCGTGTGCCGATCCGAAGAGGCCGCGAGACCATACAGGTAAGGATGCAAGCTCGCGTGCATCCGCGCGAAGGAAGACGCCCGCGAAACGCGGATACGGATTTCTCTGCAGGAACCGGGGTGGTTGAAGCGGATGCGCTTGCCGGTTGGCTCTTGAGTGGGCCTGCCGCCTGCCTGCTGTGTCGCTTTCTGACCAGGGCGGGCAGCGCCGGATGTCTGGACGAAAGATGTACAGACGCTCCGGCGACGCCCGCCTTATTTTTTTTGCCTATTTGATCTCGAACACGATCGAAACGTTCGCGGTCACGCTCTGCTCGCCGGCCGCGGTCGGCGTCGATTGTGGCTTCGCGGCCATCAGCGCCATCCGCGGCAGGGGAGCCTGTTGCTCGGGCGTACCTTCGTTGATCGAATCGATCGGGCCAAGCGCGACGCCAGCGGCTTTCGCATAGGTCTGTGCGCGTTTCAGGGCATCGCCAACGGCAGCTTCGCGCGCGGCGGCCATGAGCGAATCGGTGTCTCGGATTGCAAAGCTGACGGAATTGATCTGGTTGGCTCCCGCCGCGACCAGGGCATCCAACGCCGGCCCCAGCTTCTTCACATCGTCCAGAGTGACGTCGACCTGATTGGAAATCTGGTAGCCGACGATGTGTTGCAGGCCGGTGGCGTTCTGGTTATAGGGCGGATATTGCGGCTGGACGGAAAAATTGGATGTTTGAATGTCCCTGTCGGGCACACCCAACCGCCTGAGCGCGTCAAACACCGCATTCATCTTGCGGGAATTTTCCGCAAGCGCCGAGTCGGCCGTTGTGGCCGTCGTCGTCACGCCCGCTGAAAGCTGCGCCTGGTTCGGAACACCCTTCGCTTCACCCGAGCCTGAGACAGTAAGCGTACGCGTCGCATTTTCGGCCATGGCGGTTGAAAGCGGAGCGAGGCCGGCGAATAGGCAGAGGGCGAATACCCCGGCCAGACGGGTCGAATTTCTCATGACAAAATCCTTTCAAATGTCCGCAACGACGCTGCGTCCGGCCTAAGGCGGAACTGGGGCAGTCCTGCGGCGGATCATAGGCCGAAGCTGCACATTGCCGCGAGCAACCCTGTTTCTGTGCCGCCCGAATTCCTGCTATGGGACGGGCGGGGCCTGTAGCTCAGGTGGTTAGAGCTGACCGCTCATAACGGTCTGGTCGCAGGTTCGAGTCCTGCCGGGCCCACCAGTCACTAAGTCATTGTTATTGCAGCATAAATTCTTTCTGTACACAGAGCAATAAGCCCGCCAAACGGGCGTATCAGCCGCACCGCTCGGTCTCTCCGGGATCAGAACGAATCTGTACGAGCGCCGAACGAGTGCCGATTGCGATTTCCGTGCGCCAACCAGTGCCGATTGCGATTTATCTCTGCCTCAGCGAAACCGTTTCCTGAAGTTTGGAGGCGACATTGAAGAGACCGGTTCGCTATTCGCGAGAGACCGGTTCGAGTCTCACCAAGTTG
This sequence comes from uncultured Alphaproteobacteria bacterium, assembly GCA_963743765.1. GTDB lineage: Bacteria > Pseudomonadota > Alphaproteobacteria > Micropepsales > Micropepsaceae > Rhizomicrobium. The sequence continues at coordinate 931,054 of CAVUQQ010000004.1, read as the reverse complement.
AACCGTCGTCCGCGACAGATCTCCGAGCGCTTGCGCTTGGCAGAGGTAGGCAAGGATTCGAATCATCAGGTGTTTAGGGACATGGCCAGGTGAAGCTCGGCCAAACTCGGTTCGCCAGCGTCGTCTGAGTCCGTCGAGATCGAGATGCTGCAGGTGTGCGATCGCGACGGCGCTATTTGGAGATCTCGTCGAGGTCATCCACGGGTAGATCGCAAAAACCTTGTCGGCGACCCGCGAACTCGCTTCTCGCAGGCACGACTGAACGCGAGAGCCTACACAGCTTCATTTGTGCAGAATTTCTTCTTGGCCTCTAATGGAGCGATTGCCTAACGGCCGGATCCGTTCCCGTTGCTGCTCTCCTCTGAAAATCAGCCACTGCCGGAAGCAGATTGGGCGCCCGCTTTCCAGCCAACGAGGAAACTCGGAGAGGTCAGTCGGGTGACGCTGCAACAAGGTCATTCGACTTTCCTCGGTTCGACGACGCGCAGATCTGCGGTCAGTCGCGGGACAACCCGTTCTCAACTGCAGTGCTTTGGCCATCTCTGGGACGCAAACTGACTTGAACATTGAAATGTCTCTTGGCTGCACCGAGTGTCTCAAACTTGCGACCTTGAGGATTCCTTGGACTCTGCACGATGTAGTGCGCGCCGATAGCGGTTCGGGGCGTGCCACCGAAAAGCACGGCCTTGGTAAGCGTGACCCCGTGGCGGGACTCTTCAGAAAGATTATAAAGTCGTCGAAGCGCGCGCTGACGATTTCCAGAAATGTGCTTGTGGATGTGAGGTGAGTTATCTCGCCTTTGCGCCCGGCGACTAGGGGAGGGATTGTTTGGGTGCTGCCGCGCCAACATCGAGCAATTGGACGTCATTAAATCCCAACTCGTCGAGTTGGGCCAGCAGCACGTGACTGCGGAGGGCGCGCAGGAGTCAGCCGCAGTCACTGGGGTGGCTTGATATTCGCTAGATGCAGGCCGCGCTTCATGCCGGTGAGGTAGCCGGGAAGCTCTTCCAAAGGAGAGATCGCGTCAAGATTCCATGCGGCCTGGCGCGTAATCGTCTCGGACGTTAGATTGGCATCGCCCGCTATCACCGCGCGCGTCAGCACGCGATAGGTTTCTCCGACAATTTTCAGATCGGTGCCTTCACGTATGGCCCTAAGATACTCGGCGTGGAAGTGTTCCGCGCGGACGCGCTCGATCATGTACGTCATAAAATCGTTGCCGAGCAAACCTAGGACCCTGTCATGATAATCCCGCAGAGCGCCAAGCAGGCTATGAGCCAATTGGTTTCGCGCGCTGTGCACGATCTGGTCGCGTTTCGGCACAAGCGAATCGCGAACCTTGGTCTTGGCGGTCTCGCCGCTCGCTACCTTGCGCGCCAGATACACCATCGAAGCGATGAGTGTGTGCTGGGTTGCGGCCGTGATCCCGATAATATCGGCGCGGTCAAGTCTGCGGATGTGGGTACCCCGCTGCATTCGCCGTTCAAGCACGCCGTCCCGCAATAGAATGCGGACGGCTTCTCTCACGCACGAAGGCGCAACTTTCAATCCGGAGGCCAGTTCATACTCGATCAAGCGCTGACCAGGGACGAGGGCGCCGGTGACCAGCCCGTTGAGAATTGCTTGAATCACGAATTGCGGATCCTGGCGGTCTCCGCCTTCTGCAGTTTTCCTTTTCGCTCGCCGCACAGTTACAAGATCCGCATTGTTCAAATGAGCTACGTTCATGAGACCTCAGTGCCTATTCATGGGGTAAGCCGTAAGTGCAGTTATCAGGGCCTCCATATGTGACCAATATGCCCCAATGGCCGCCTTCTCATCCTCGTCCGAGAGCGCAGTCATCAAATCCTTGTAAGCCTCAAGATGAGGCTCGATGGGCCGCCCATAAAGTGCTGGGCCCAGATTGAGATAGATCAGCGCTGGATGCATGCGCCGCACAACCCGTATCAGATGAGCGTTCATGCTTTCAGCATTGATGATGTCATGAATCGCGTCCAAAACAAGCAGAAACGCAGGCCAGTTGTCGGCCCTTCCGTGTTTCTTTGCATGCTGAAAAGCAGTACGCGCAGTGTTTATCCATTGCACTGTACGCCGACGCTTCAAGGCTTCGCGGATGCCGGCCTGTTGAAGTGCTCCCAGGACGCGCAGGAGCTGAATTAGGTCGATCACTGAGTAGTGGACAACTCGCGCGCCCTTGTTCGGTTCTGCAGCAAGGATGCCTTCGCCGACAAGGGTGCGTATGGCCTCGCGCACGGGTACGCGGCCGATACCAAGCTCGTGACACAGCGCCGCTTCGGCTAGGCGTTGTCCCGGCGCAATTGTGCCCCGCGTGAGGGAAGTGTGCATGTAGTCGATGACGCTCTGGACTGAAGGGGAGAATGCACTCATGTGGTCGGCCCCATGCAAGTTATATTCTGATGTAATTGTATACATTTTGTTGCGAAAAAATAGGTCGCTGCCTTGTTGGCAAAAATGGTTCGTGCAAATTGATCGCAGGCAGGAGCGCATCTGCGACGAGGGACGGAAAGGGAGCAAAAAATTCCTTCGGCCCTCCTTGCTGCAACTCGGGAGGAGAATCATGCAATCGCCATGTTTCGCTAGGAAACGGTTGCTCGTCGTCGGCATGATTGCGGTGGGCTGGAGCCACGCAGCTATGGCTGACACACAGATTGAGACCGTCACAGTCACCGCCTCCCGTCGCGTCGAAAATGAGCAGAGGGTCCCACTTGCGGTGAATGCCGTGAGCGGCGACATGGCTACCAAGGCCGGCATCACCAATTTGGATACGCTTGCCGAAGCCGTGCCCGGCGTGGTGTTTAATCAACAGGCGACCTCGTCGGTGCCATTCATTCGGGGCGTTGGTACTAGCAACACTTCGGCCGGCGACGAGTTGTCGGTCGCACTGTTCGTCGATGACGTCTACATCCCGTTTGCCGGGGCCGGCACCAGCAACTTCAACAGCATCGATCGGATCGAAGTGGACATGGGTCCACAGGGCACGCTGTTCGGCCGCAACGCCACTGGAGGGGTAGTCCAGGTTCTGACAAAGAACCCGACCCCCGAGCTCGCGCTTGACGTTTCCGCGGGCTTCGCCAACTACAACACGCCCTCCGGCTCGCTATATGCCACGGGCGAGTTGAGCCAAGATCTCACCGCCAACGTCGCGGTCTACGGCTCCAAGCAGTTTCAGGGCTGGGGACACAACCTCTTCAACGGCAATCCCACCTTCCAGGGCTGGGATTATGGTGGCCGCGCCAAGATGTTGTTCACGCCAAGCAATTCCTTGACGCTACTGTTGACCGTTGACCATGACACCACGCATAGCGGGCTGGGCTTGAACTACAAAGCGCGCGAAGGCACTCGGTCAGTCGACGGCACGCCGTCGCCGCCGGGCTATTACGACACGTATGGCAATCTTCCCTACAACGCCGCGACCAATCACCAGAGCGGCGTCAGCCTTAAGGCGACGCAAGACTTCGACTGGGCGCAACTCGTCAGCATCACGGCCTACCGGTATAGCAACTACCGGTTTGTGCTGGACCTCGATCAGGGCGTGACGCCGGGAATAAACCCGCTCGTCAACGCGTCGCTTGCTGCGCGCGAAAGGACTTGGACCCAGGAATTCCGGCTGCTATCGCCGGACGCCGACGCCGCGTTCAAATGGATCGTCGGCTTCTATTATTTTGGCGACAATGCCGGCTACGCGCCGATCACGCTCACCGGCAACGCGTTCGGCGCGCTCAGCCCAGTTTCCAACTATGGCGTGCAGAAGACCAACTCCTATTCCGGCTTCGGAGATGTGACGGTAACCGTGTTCTCTGACACGCACGTGACGGGCGGTTTGCGCTATACAGTCGACGACCGAAGTGCGAACGTCTTCGACCTTGTAACACCTGCTCAAGTGCCGCCGTCCGCGCTGGGCATTCCCGGTATCGGTGGCCAGGGCTCGGCAACGTTTTCGAAGTTGACCGGTCGCGCCATCATCGATCATCAGTTCACGGACGACATTATGGCCTATGTCGCGTATAACCGCGGCTTCAAGAGCGGGTTGTTCAATACCGTGGCCCTGATGACCCCGATGGATCCGGCGGTGAGGCCCGAAACGCTCGATGCCTATTCGATCGGCGCGAAATCAGAATTCTTCAACTCTCGCCTGCGCATAAACGCCGAAGCGTTCTATTACAGTTACAAGAACATGCAGGTGCAAGTGCAGGTCAACGACACCTCGCACACCACCAACGCGGCCGCCGCGACAATGAAGGGTTTCGAGATCGACGCCACGGCAGTGCCGATCGACAACTTGACTCTCACCGGGTCGATCGGCGTCACCAATGGCCGTTTCGACGATTTTCCGAACGGCTCCTATCTGGTCTATGTGCCAACCGGCGGCAACTGCGCGTTCAGTCAGACGAGTACGTGCGGCCTTGCTGCTGGGTCGCCGAACCTTCCGCCGCATTTTGCCGGATCTGGCACAGCTGGCGATCCGTACCGCTGGAATCTGGCCGGCAATACCACGCCCAACACGCCACCACTGACCACCAGCCTCACGATCGATTACGACTATCCGACATCAGTGGGTGCGTTCGACTTCAATTTTCTGTGGAGCCATTCAAATGGCTATTATTTCAATGCCGACAATGGCCGAGGACAGATTGCGCCGAGTTCGCCGAACAACGACAAGCAGCGCGCGTTCGACATCCTCAATGGCTCGATCAACTGGACTTCGTTGGACGGGAGTTGGGATGCGCGGCTGTGGATGAAGAACATCGCCGATCAGCACTACATTCTTTATGGTGACGAAACCGCCTTCGCCACGCTTAATGCGCCGGCGCCGCCCCGAACCTTCGGTATTACACTCACGAAGCACCTCTAACAGCAGCTCATAGGGAAAGAGAGATCGACGTGAGTGATGCCGACAAGCTCGCACAATTCATGAGCGGCGGATCCGTTGGGTTCGGCGATCCCGCGTTGGCGACCGACTTCATTCTTGAAAAGCCTCACTCACTTCACTCCACGGCGACAGAGACCTGGTGGTACCAGTTCTTTATTCCCGAATTGGAGTTGAACGGAGAAGTGTATTTCTGGGTGCATACCAATCTGCGCACCATGTCGGGTGGAGTTTGGATCTACAAGGGGATCAAGACGCACCACTTGGCGGCCGAACACTTCAACTGGAAAAACCATATGCCTTACCCCGAAGTCAGTAGCGACGGGGTATCAGCGCCAGAACTGGGCCTTACAATCCGGATCATCGATCCGCTCAAGAAGCAGGAAGTGATTTATCGCGACGAGCGCACCGGAACGCACCTCCAGTTTGAGGCAACCGCTCTGTTGCCGCCCATTTGTCGGACCAGCAATGCCCATTTCGACCAGCCGATGCATATCAAGGGAATGTTGCGCCTCAATGGCGAAGATTTCGGTATTGACTGCTTTGCACATCGGGATCGTTCATGGGGCGAGCCGCGCTATGAAGATTCGATGGTTCATCCCAACGTGGCTTGGTGCATCGGCCTCTCCACCGATGGCAATACCGGGTTTCTCTTCAACGGCGTTGACGAGCCCGCGTTCGACCCGGTCGTGGCTTCCTACAATTTACCCAAGGAAAGTCACCTCAAGGATGGCTGGTATTTCAAGAATGGTGATCTGAGGCGCGTTGTGGACTTTTCTAAGCGAACGATACGCGGGAAAGATCGAATGCAGCCCCTAGGTATCGACTGCGAATTCACGGACAGCGCCGGAGAGAAACACCGCGCCATTGGTAAAATTATCGCGTGCGTGCATTGGTGCCCCTGGCCGAACATGGTGGTGTATTTTGGTGCTCTTTCGCGATGGACGTTGGACGGCGACACGGTCTGTTTTGGCGATTCGCAGGAATTATTTTGGGCAGAGTCCGTAAAACGGATTCTCCGGTACGCGCCTGCCGAGTCTCCGAAACCGCTGTAAGCGCCCAGGGTGGCGGTCAATGGCCGGATGAATCGACGAAGATGCCGAGACGCGAAAGTTTCGCGGCTGGTGAACGTTGAAGGTCGAGACCTTTTCTTTCGCCGCTGAGTCAAGGAGACCGGCCTATCAGGACGCACAAGGTCCGTACGAAGCGATTTTGGGAGACATAATGCAACCGAAGCCATCCGTGTTGTTGCGGGCAATACGCCGCGAGGCGCTGGCCGACGACCTTTTTGGGGGCGGGGTTGCGAGCGGATCGTCGAAGATAATCCTGCAGCGGGCGGCCGAGTGCCTTGCGCAGATTGTTGTGCGGCAAGAAGCGCTGCCTCCGGTATTACGAACGATGCGAGTTGCGCAGTTGGGGCTCATCACTGAAATCGCGGACAAGCTTGCGGACTTGGGCGTTGGCGCACCGGACTCTTTAAACACCGCCATCAATCATCTGGACGCACTTCCTGGTGTGCCATGCGAACTGGACGTGCAGCTGCACGAACGGGGCGCTGAGGCCCTGGCAGAGGGACTGCGAGCTCTGCGCGAACTTGAATCTCCAGCCGATCAGGCTTTCATCGCCGATATCTCACGGAGGATCATGAAACTTGAACTTGAGCTTCGGCGCGAGGTCAATGCGCAAATCGATGCGTTGAAACGCGATGAAGACCGCGCAGAGGTCTCTCTGCCGGAAACCGCGCCACCACCAACCGCAGATCGCATAACGTCCTATTTACGAGCCCGTTTCCCAAAACATTCGGAGATTCGCGCGTCGAACGTGCAAAGGCTCGTTGGAGACAACTCAAAAGACATATTCTTTTTCGATTTGAGCAACGCAAGCGAACTCAATGGAAGCTACGTCATGCGGCGGGAACCGGCTTACAACGTGACGCTTGCCTCTGTCGCTGTCGAATATGATTTGATGAATTGCCTACACCGCGCCGGGCTGCCCGTGCCACGTGCGCTCCTAGGCGAAGGCGATCCTACTCATTTCGGTGGTGGTGTTGTGGTGACTGAAAAGTTGAACGGATCCCCGCGAAGACCAGCTGATCTCGGTTCGGGCGCCGCCGACATTCTGAAACAAATTGCACGACTTTCTGCGCAAGTACACACGATCGATATTCCGACGCATTTAGAGCAATATTCGAATGACGGACGGTCGATGCACGAGCGCGTACTTACGACAGTTCGAACCTACTACGACCGTTGGCTAAAAGAACGTGGCGAGAGTTCCGTAATTCTCGAAGTGGCCTATCACTGGCTTCATTCCAATGTTGGTTGTCTCAGCGACGTCGCCGTCATCTGTCACGGTGACTACAATCTGCGAAACATACTTCTCGACGGTGACAAGGTTTCGGCAATACTGGATTGGGAGCTGACGCATGTTGGGCACCCAGCCGAAGATCTGGCTTACATCCGTTCGGATGTGCAGGAAGTCATGCCGTGGGAAGATTACTTCGCAGTGTACCAACAACATGTGACACACCAAATTACCGACGCAGAGCTCTACTATTTTGAGGTGTGGGTGGAATTTTGGCGCCTGGCGATGTCGATTTGCGTCTTCTCGGGCTACGAATTGAACCGGCATCGCAACTTTATTTGGGCCAGCGTCGCCTGCGTCGAATACCGGCACGTCTCAGACAGGATGACTCACTTGCTCGCCAATGCGCCTTACTGAACGCGGCTTGACTGGCGCGCCGCCTCGGTCAAGTGAGATCGGTGCTGCCCTCGGTGCCTGGAGCGCGCGACGAAAGCGTTGTCGGCTATCCGCGCAGAATCATATGTTCTTTAAGACGGGCCCGTTTGTCTGGAATGGGCTGATGCCTTCTGGATCGTGGCGATCGTGTTCTTTGGGTGGATCAGCACGATGCCGCGACCGATTCTAAATTCCATTTGCCGGGTCGTCAGGGCGGGATGCGCAAGGTTGGGGAACTTTCCGAATGCTGCCACAGCGGGTTGACAGAATGACCACACGTTATTAGATTACCACTGGTAAATTAATTGGCGCCTTTTCGGTTCGGCGCGAGGGAGCGACCGTGACTACCCCGATCGACCTTGGGAAACCGACTTGCGTTGTGATACCCAAAGAAAAGCGGGGTGCGTTCAACGCCCTTACGCAACTGACCGGGATTGCAGGTCCGACCTTGGCGCTTGCCGTTGTGTCCATCGGCGCCGTCCTGCTGACCGACATCGCCTGTGTTGCAGGTAAGCTGCCGCTCTGGGGCGGCATGATCGCCAATACGATCGCCTACTATTGGTTCTTTTCCGTGATTCACGATGGCGTGCACCGGGCGATTTGTCCGAACAGTGCATTAAACGACTTCATCTGCCAGTTGGCGATCACGGCCTACGCGCCCTTCGCCGCCATGGCGCTGTTTCGCTGGGCGCATATGGAGCACCATCGTTTCGCGAACGACGCTGGTGATCCTGACGACTGGAGTCACGGACCGATCTGGCAACTGCCATTCCGGTGGATGTTGATTGACTTCTACTATGGTTACCGCGCGTTCACGACGAACTCGCCCGCTGTGCGGCGTGTGTTGCGGCAATCGATACCGAACATGGTGCTGGGCGTTGCCTTTCTGGTCGCGATCGTGGCGCTGGGCTATGGCAAGGAATTGGTGTTGCTGTGGCTCATTCCTTCGCGCTTTGCGTTTATCGGCATCGGCTATGCCTTCTTCTGGCTGCCGCATTCGCACTGGCCGGATCCGGAACGCAGTCTTAAGCAGAGCGAGAACTTCACGCTTGCAACATTGCTTCGAACAGGAAGCGAATGGCTTCTGAACCCATTGCTGCAGTACCAGAATTACCATCTGGTCCACCACCTTTGGCCGACGACGCCGTTCTACAACAATGAGCGTGTCTATCGCTTGCTTGAGGAAGAGTTCGCTGAGCGTGATCTCGCGCTTGTCACCGCGCTCCAGACCCGGCCGAAGTATCGTTTGGGCCGGGCGAATGCAGGGGACGCCTGATGCGTCGCTGGAAGTGTCGGTTTTGTAATCACGTTTATAACGAGGCCGAAGGCGACGTCGCAACCGGAGTTCCGCCGGGATCGGCGCTGGAGGATGTGCCCGACGACTGGGTATGCCCCGACTGTGGGGCGACCAAGGATGACTACGAACTGATCGAGGATTGACGCCACGCCGGGTCTCAAACCCTCGCCTTGTTATCCGATCAGACCTGATGAGGGGTCGAGAACGCGATGAATCATCCATCAACACATGCGTGCACCAATGCAGACAGTGGCAAGCTGTACACGAAGCAGATCGCCGATACCTATCGGGAGATAGTGGCGTGAGAGCCCTCCGCAAAAACGCACCGCTGGCGTTGGTGACCGGCGCTGCGGGAGGAATTGGCCGCTCGATTGCGCGCGAGCTTGTCGCTCGCCGATTCGACGTAGTGCTGGTCGACCGGGACGAGGCAGGCCTCGCTCGGTTGTCGGATGAATTCAGCAAGCAGGTCACGGTTGAGACGCTCGCTATGGATCTCGCTCGCCCCGACGCGGCGGAGGTCCTTCACGACTGGGTGACCGCGCGCGGCATAACGATCGACTTCCTCGCCAACAACGTGGGGTTTGGAAAGACCGGCGAACATATTGACCAGGATCCCGCAGTCATACGTGCAATGCTCACGCTGAATAACATGCTGCCATTTGAGATGTGCCTTCGGTTTGGAAAGGACATGAAGGCGAACGGCGGGGGCACAATACTGAATGTTGCGTCGCTTGTGGGCTTTTCCGCATCGCCCTACTTCGCCGCCTACAGCGGTACCAAAGCGGCCATGATCGCCTTCAGTGTCGCCTTCGCCCGCGAGATGGAGGACTACGGCGTAACCGTGACTTGCCTCTGTCCCGGCACGACCGAGACCGGTTTTCTTGACGTCGCCGCGATCGACAGCGACGCCTCGCGCGGGATGAACCGCTTCGCGTCGGCCTTTGTCGCCCAGCCAGAGACGGTGGCCCGTGCTGGGGTGGCCGGAGCGATTAGGGGGAAAATGGTCGTTGTTCCCACGCTCTTTCTAAAGGTCCAGGCCGTCGTCCTCGACGTTCTGCCGGCGACCTTTGTGTCTGGCTTCGTCAAGCGACGAATCCGACGCGGTCATGCTCAGGACGGAATTTCGCAATGATGGTCAACGAACGCACTCTGTTTTCCGCCGAGCACGAACTGTTTCGTGACGGCGTCCGACGCTTTGCGCGAGAGGCGGTGTTGCCTCACCTTAAAGACTGGGACGAGGCCGAGGACATGGGGACGGACATCTGGCGCCAGTCTGGTGCGAGGGGCCTGCTCTGTCCGACTCTGTCGGAGGACTATGGCGGATCTGGAGCGGACCGGCTCTATTCGCTAATCGTGCTTGAAGAACTGGGACCGCTCGGCGGTCTGGGCTTATCCATGGCGATGCATTCGGACATCGTCGCGCAGTACATCGCCCGCTACGGCTCGAAAGACGTCAAATGTCGCTACCTGCCCGGCATGGCCGATGGAACGCGCATCGGGGCGCTGGCGATGAGCGAGCCTGGCGCTGGATCCGACCTCAAGGCCATCCGCACGCGCGCCGTGCGTGATGGTGACCACTATATCCTCAACGGCTCAAAAATTTTTATTACCAACGGGTTTCATAGCGGCATCGTTGTCGTGGCCGCACAAACCGACGCCACACGCGGCGCCAAGGGTATGAGCCTCTTTGCGGTTGACCCCGAATGGCCCGGTTTTCGCAAGGGGCGAAAGCTCAAGAAGATCGGTCTGCGGGCGCAGGACACCGCTGAGCTGTTCTTCGACGATGTGCCGGTTCCGGTCGACCACCTGCTGGGAGAAGAGAATCGTGGGTTCGTTTACTGCATGGAGGAACTGCCTTGGGAGCGACTCCAGATTGCCATTCTCGCAATCGCCTGGGCCGAGCGGATGCTGCGGCTTACGTGTGCCTACGTCTCCGAGAGGAAAGCGTTCGGGCGCAAGGTCAGCGATTTTCAGAACACACGCTTCCGACTGGCCGAACTTGCTACAGAGATTGCGATTGGTCGGACTTTCGTCGACCAATGCATGGCGCGCGAACTCAATGGTCGGCTCGATACAGTGTCAGCCTCGATGGCCAAGACCTGGTGCAGCGATCTTCAGGGCAAGGTGGCCGATGAGTGCCTCCAACTTCATGGCGGCTATGGTTTCATGCGCGAGTACGAAATCGCTCGGAGCTGGACCGACTCCCGCGCCCAGCGGATCTACGGCGGGACGAACGAGATCATGAAGGATCTCATTGCCCGCTCCCTGTTTCCGGCGTGATTTTGAGGTAACGGAGTTTAACATGGCGAACGCGACGTGGATCAAGGATATGGAGCGACCGGAATCCAAGCTGCCACCGTCCGCGCGATGTGCGCGGTATCTGGCCGACGGCGCTGACCAGGCGGTGGCTTCACTCAGTGCGCAAGTCGGCAATGATGACAGCGATGCGGCGTCGGACGTGTGGCAGGCGGCAGCACAAAAAACTGGCCACTTCGCTCAATGTCGCCTTGAAGCAAGACCTGCCTTCGCGAACTGATTTTTAAAATGGAACAAAATCGGGAGAGTTGCTGATGCCAAACGGTGCCGCCGGACTGGACGACCGGATCGAAGAAAATCGGGTTCACGGCTCTCTGTATTCGGACGCTGCCCTGTTTCGGGAAGAACTGGCCCGGATATGGTTCCGCAGCTGGGTCTATGTGGGGCATGAATCCGAAGTACCCGGACTGAATGATTTCGCAATGAAGTTTATCGGTCCGGAGCAAATCATCATGACTCGTGACGCCGCGGGCAAAATATGTCTTCTCGAGAACCGATGCCCACATCGCGGCAACCAAGTCTGTGTCAAGCAGCGTGGCAACGCTAGGATGTTCACGTGCCCGTACCATAACTGGACGTTCCGTAACACCGGTCAGCTCATCGGCTATGCCTTTCCTGAAGGCTATCGTGACCATTCGGGAGCCAACAAGACTCAGCTCGGTCTTAGCCGGGTGCCGCGCGTGGCGAGCTATCGTGGATTTGTATTCGGTTCGATGGCTGAGGATGGCCCAAGCTTAGTCGAGCATCTTGGTGGCGCTGCTGAAACGCTCGATCGTCTGTGCGATACTTCACCCGAAGGCGAGATCGAGATTACAGCCGGATTCCTCCAGCATCGCACAAAAAGCAACTGGAAGTTCATCGTCGAGAATGAGACTGACGGTTACCACCCGGCCTTCGTTCACCACTCGATCTTTGCAGTGGCTGAAAGCAGTATCGGCGGGCTCTACGACAATAGTTCGACCGCGTTAGCCCGCGACTACGGCAATGGCCATACCGAGATCGACCTGCGGCCCGAGTTTCGCAAGCGAGGCGAGCCGATGAGCTGGTTCGGCACCACTGCCGCGCGCTTGCCCAACTACGTCGCCAAGATGAACGCGGCCTATGGTGAGGAACGGGCACGGCAAATCATGATCGACGGCACGCCTCACGTCATGATCTACCCCAATTTGTTCATCGCCGAAATCCAGATATTTGTGATCCAGCCGATTGCGGTAGATGAAACGGTTCAGCACGTGACCGCACTTCAGTTCAAGGGGGTACCCGACCTCAACCGGCGCCTCCGCCAGCAGACCATGGGTTCGGTTGGCCCGGCCGGGTTTCTGCTCGCCGACGACAGCGAGATGTATGAGCGCACCCAACGTGGTGTAGCCAGCCGTAACCCTGAATGGGTGTTTCTCGGGCGCGGCGAACAACGCGAGCGGCGCGACGAGAACGGATACCGAGTGAGCCATGTCACTGACGAGACTCCGTCGCGCGGGATCTGGCGGCACTACAAAGCGCTTATGGAGGCTTGACGATGGGTGCGAACACTGTTTCTCCGACGCAGACGCAGTCGGTTCCGGTTGCAAATGGCATCACAGATCTGCTGCTCCATCAGGAGGTCAGTCAGTTCCTCTACAATGAGGCGCGGCTACTCGATGCGCATGACTATGCCGCCTGGGAATCGCTTTGGACCGACGACGCCATCTACTGGATCCCGGCAAACGGCGACGACGTTGATCCCGAGGTCAAGATGTCGATTATTTTCGACAACCGCTCGCGCATTGCTCTGCGGGTGCGGCAACTTCACACTGGAAAGCGTATTGCCGCCGAGCCCAGGGCGCGTATCTCCCATCTTGTCTCCAATGTTGCGGCGAAAATCTTGTCAAACGGCGAGATAGAAGCTTCGGCTAAAGCCATCGTGTTTGAATCCAACTTGCGGGGCGAAACGATCTGGTCGTGCAGCAACCGCTTTCTGCTGCGACGCGATGGGACAAGCGAGCTGAAGATGGCGCGGAAGGAAGTTGTTCTCACCAACAACGACAAACCTCTTTTTACTTTGTCGTTCCTTATCTGAGGTACTTCACGAAATCCGGCGAAAGGAGAAGAAATGGTGGACGTTCAGACCGCTGGGCCCGAAATCCTCATCGATGGTGAAGTTCGGCTGCTCCGGAGCGGGCCGATTATCGAGATCGTACTCAATCGGCCGGCGGCGGCAAATGGCATGACGGTGCCCTTTCTTACCGCTCTTTATGATGCAGTGATGGCAGTGCACGGCGATCCTACGGTGCGGGTCGCGATCCTACGCGGGTCTGGAAAACACTTCTGCGCCGGAGGCGATGTCAAGGAATTCGCTTCGCGCGGCGACAGCCTGCCCAATTATTTACGACAAGCGACGTCGTTGCTACAGAATGTCTCGCTCGGCCTCATTCGGCTAAAGGTTCCGGTGATCGCGTCCGTACATGGATTTGCAGCAGGCGGTGGTGGCTTTGGTCTTGTCTGCGCATCCGATTTCGTAATCGCGGGGACCTCAGCCAAGTTCCTGACGGGGGCGACGCGCGCTGGTATGGCGCCTGACGCCGGCGCCTCGGTCACTCTGCAGCGGCTGGTCGGATTTCGCTCGGCGATGGACCTCATGCTGCGCAACTCGGTGCTCAGCGCCGCCGAGGCGCTGGAGATGCGCATCATTTCGCGCGTTGTTGCCGATGAAGTGCTGGAGCAGGAGACGCGGGCGCTGGCCAACGAGCTTGCCCAAGGCGCGCCACTTGCGCTTGCGGCGACCAAGCGCCTGCTGTGGAACGGCATCGGCGCGAATGTTGAGACCTGCTTGCCTGAAGAATCTCGGACAGTATCGGAACTGTCGGGAACACGTGACGCCCGCGAGGCCCTCGACGCGATTATTGAGCGTCGTACTCCTCGCTTCGAGGGACGCTAGGTATGGCGAACTTGTTCGCGCCAGACGCGTTGAAGGGCCGAAGGGCTTTCGTAACTGGGGGCGGCGCCGGGATCGGCCGCGCAATCTCCTTTGAGCTGGCCCGCTCGGGCGCCGACGTGATCATCGCTGACCGCAACGCCCAGGCTACCCGCCAGACCGCAAGCGAGATCGGAGCCGAATGGGTGAACCTTGACGTAACCGACCTAGCTGCGATTTCGCTGATCGCAGCAGGTGTTGGACCGATCGACATTCTGGTCAACAACGCCGGGCGCGACCAGCACACTTTCTTCGTCGACACGAGTGAGTCCGAGTGGCGCGATCTGTTCGCCGTTAACCTGGATGCCGTGCTGGCCACGACGAAGGCCTTTCTCCCGCACATGCAGCACAGGCGTTATGGCCGGATCGTCAACATCGCTTCCGAAGCCGGTCGCATTGGGTCGCGGGGGGGCGCTGTCTACGCCGCGGCCAAGGGAGGCGTGATCGCATTTACAAAATCGATTGCTCGAGAGGCGGCCCGCTATGCCGTGACGGCCAATGTCATTTGCCCCGGCCCAATCGAGACGCCGTTGCTAGACCTGGCGGTGGCGAGCGGCGGGGAAAAACTGCTGCGCGCGATGGAACAGGCGACTTTGCTCGGCCGCTTGGGAACGCCGGAGGAAGTCGCGGGGCTCGCAGTATTCCTAGCCTCGGAGCGGGCCGGCTATATCACCGGCGAGGTAATCGGCGTTTCGGGCGGGATGGGAATCTGAACCATGACGTCGTCCGTCGATGCCGTTGCTGCCCGTGTCCTGGACGTCTACCGCCGCTGGCGGCCGGATACGCCGATTTCGCAACGGCGGCGCGATTGGGACGATTTGTTTGGCTCAGACGAGGTGGAAGTGCGGCTCGAGCAGGTCGCAGTCGCTGGCCGGCCCGCGGCGTGGTTGCGGCCCCGCGTGGTCGAGGCCGGCTCGGCATTTCTCTACCTCCATGGCGGTGGGTTTCAGGTTGGCTCCATTCGTTCCCACGCCAATATCGCTGCACGTATCGCCGATGCGAGCGGCGCCACGGCGCTATTGGTCGAATACCGGATGGCCCCCGAGCACCATTTTCCCGCGCCGGTGGAAGATACCGCGGCGGCAATTCGGTTCTTGATGACAGAGGCTGGTTTCGCGGCCGACCGGATTGCGCTCGTCGGGGATTCGGCCGGCGGCAACCTGGCTTTGACCGGTCTGCTCGCGCATCGCGAAGCTGGAGGGAAAGATCCGGGCGCGGTGGTCCTGCTATCACCTTGGACCGACCTTGCCGCACGAGGCGAGAGTTATGCCACTCGCAGCGCGCTCGATCCGATCCACCAGCGCCGGATGATCCTGCACACTGCGGCGGTCTATTTGGGAGATGCCGATCCGCTTCAGCCGTGGGCGTCCCCGACAGAGGCCGAGATCTCTCACTTCCCGCCTACGCTGATCCAGGTCGGGGACCGCGAAACAGTGCTTGATGACTCCCGCGATTTCGCCGCCAAGCTCAGCGCGGCGGGGTGCGATATCACCTGCCAGGTTTGGCCAGGGATGATTCATGTCTTTCAGCAATTCCCGGAACAGCTGGTCGAAGCGCGCTGCGCGATCGACGAGATCGGCGCCTTTCTGCGATCGCGCATCGCTATGCCGGAGGCGTGCGAATGAAGGATTCAGTCGGTCGCCTGTCGGACGTTGCGCGCCGAGACTTCAGTGCTGCATTGGGTGGAGGTCAGGATTTCATGTAGGCCATTGCTCCCGCAGTGTGGATGAGCCGAACGTCTGGTCCGGCATCCACGTCGACCCAATTTTCGCCCGATTCTTTGAGCAGCACAAAGATCGGACAATTATCAATACCCTGATCTGTGAGGAGGTATTCGCGGCTGGACGGCCGCTGCTGATCGAGCCGTTGCTTGATCAGCCCCGGCTCTTTCAGACGGTGCGGCCGAGCGAACTGATGTGACGTTTGCTTGATGCATTCGCCCTTCTCAAGGCGCAGCTGGCCGAACGAGCGGAAACTCGCGCCGCGGACTTCGAGTTCGAACGACGTGACCAAGGGGCCTGCCTGACACATGCGGAGTTTCACGAAGGCTTTGCAGTGTTCATGGAAAAGCGCAGAGCCGACTTTGGTCGAATTCCAACAGTTCGGCGCTGGTCAGGCTACCTCGACTTCCGCCCTTATGGGGACGCGACCGTGGTTGTGTGGACCTCGCTGCGATTGATCCCCTGCTAAAGTGAGTGGCTCATGCTGACACCGTCGGCCGGGCGACACAGACGATTTCACGATCGACTAGACACTCGATTTGGCCTGACGAGATGTCGAGCCCCCGCGCCTTCTCCAAAATGGATGAGCTGAGAATTGCGTCGCCGCACTGTCTCCAGCCCGAATAAGGCCGAACCAGTTGAGGAAAAGCTCGATCTTTGGCCATTACTACTTGATTTTTTACCACCGGTAAATTAATAGCCTCGCAGGCCGCGCTGTGGCTCGCGCCGGCGAGGAAGGGGAACATGGAGGGCTCGTACCAGGTCGATGGCAGTGCTACGCGCCCAGCGACCAGTGGCGTCGCAGCAGCGCCAGACGTGGTCTGCAAACGACTGCGCTGTGCGTTTGATGCTGCACCTTTTCCGGATGCGAACCTGCGAGAACAGCGGCTGGACCGACTAATCCAAGCCGTTGAATGCAATCAGGAACGTATCGTTGAAGCGGTGTCGGCCGACTTCGGGCACCGCGCTCGCATGGAAACGCTATTTGGAGAAGTGGTCGCAACGATTTCCGCGGCGCGCCACGCCCGCCGCCATCTTCGCCGGTGGATGCGCCGGCGCCCCGTGGCGACGCCACTCCACATGAAGCCGGGGCGCAGTTTCCTCGTCCCCCAGCCGCTGGGCGTGGTGGGCATCCTCTCACCCTGGAACTATCCGTTTTTCCTTGCTCTCTCCCCCTTGGCGCCCGCACTCGCCTCGGGCAACCGTGTGATAATCAAGCCAAGTGAGGTGACCCCGCGATCAAGCGCCTTGCTCGCCGAAATGGTAGACGAGGCCTTTCACTCGGACGAAGTGGTTGTGGTGACCGGTGGCGCCGAAGTCGGGGCGGCATGCGCGGCATTGCCGCTCGATCATCTGCTGTTCACTGGCTCCACGGCGGTCGGACGCAAGATTGCCGCGGTGGCGGCAAGCAATCTCACGCCCGTTACGCTCGAACTTGGGGGCAAGTCACCCGCGATTATCGATGCTAGTGCCGACCTGGCCAAGACGGCACGCTCCATCGTGTTTGGCAAGGCCTTCAATGCCAGGCAGACCTGCGTCGCTCCGGACTACGTGCTTGCGCCGCGTTCGCGGTTGGACGCGGTGGTGGACGCGTTACGCGTGGCGGCGGCCCAGATGTATCCAGAAATGGCGCGAACCGGCGATTATTCCGCGATCGTTTCGGATCGGCATTTTGAGCGACTATGCGCCCTCGTTGATGAGGCCCGCGCCGCCGGTGTGGGCGTGATGCAGATGGCCGATGCGGCGGCTATGACTCCGCAGCGCAAGTTACCGCTCACTCTTATCTTAAATCCACCTCGGTCCTTACGCGTGATGCAGGAAGAGATCTTCGGCCCGATCCTGCCGGTTATCGCTTACGATACCGAGCAAGATGCAATTGATTATGTCAACGCCGGCGAGCGGCCTTTGGCGCTGTACTGGTTCGGGCGGGACCGCGCGGCGCGCGACCGGGTACTTGAACGCACAGTCGCGGGGGGAGTGACGATCAACGACACCAATTGGCATGTTGTGCAGGAAAACTTGCCATTCGGCGGTGTCGGTGCTTCCGGCCACGGTGTTTATCACGGTGTCGCGGGGTTCGAGACCTTTTCAAACATGAAGGCGGTCTTTGCACAAAGTCGCTTTGCCAATACCGCCGTCCTGCAACCGCCATTCGGCCCGCGGAGTGAGCGCGTCCTCGGCCTGTTGCGCCGTTTCATCTGACCCGAGCATTCCAACCCAAAAAAAAGAAAGGAACGTGAAGCATGACTAGTGACAAGCCGGCGATTGTTGCCGGGGTAGGGATGATCCCCTTCCGCAAACCTGGCGCTGCGGCGAACTACGACGAAATGGGCGCCGAGGCAGTTGGTCTCGCGCTGGCGGACGCCGGCATCGCCTATGGAGACGTGCAGGAAGCATTTGCGGGGTACGTTTACGGCGATTCCACTTCGGGACAGAAGGCTCTCTACCGTGTCGGGCAGACGGGCATTCCGATCACCAACGTGAACAACAATTGTTCGACGGGCTCGACCGCGCTGTACCTCGCCCGCCGGGCGATTGAGAGCGGGGCGGTAGACTGCGTGCTCGCGGTGGGCTTCGAACAGATGAAACCTGGCGCTTTAGGCAAGGTCTTTACTGACCGGCCGAGTTCCTTCGACGATTTCGACGCTCTCTGCAATGCGTTGATGGGAACATCCGATGTGCCGTCCGCGCTGCGCTGCTTTGGAGGTGCAGGCATGAGCCACATGGCCAAGTACGGTTCCACGCTTGAGGATTTTGCCCGGATTCGTGCCAAGGCTAGCCGCCACGCGAGCCACAACCCTTTAGCGTTGCTGCGGAACGAGGTGTCGGTCGAGGATGTGCTTGCATCGACCGAGTTCTGGCCCGGCGTCATGACCAAATTGATGGCTTGCCCGCCGACCTGCGGAGCCGCAGCGGCGATCCTCGTTTCCGAGAATTTCGCGAGGAAGCGCGGACTTGGCGCCGACGTCCGTATCGTGGCTCAGGCGATGACCACAGACACGCCTTCGACTTTCGCGGGCGAAGACATGATGAAGGTCGCCGGTTTCGACATGAGCGTCGCCGCGAGCAGGCAAGTTTACGAGAGCGCCGGGATCGGCCCCGAAGATGTGGATGTTGTCGAACTGCATGACTGCTTTGCCCAAAATGAACTGATCACTTACGAGGCCCTTGGGCTGTGCGCGATTGGTGATGCGCAAAAATTTATCGCCGAAGGCAACAACACTTACGGCGGCAGCCACGTCACAAATCCATCAGGCGGCCTTCTCTCCAAGGGCCACCCACTTGGGGCAACCGGGCTCGCGCAGTGTTTCGAGTTGACCAAACAATTGCGCGGCCACGCAGAACGCCGGCAGGTCGAGCGCGCCCGGATAGCCTTGCAACACAACATTGGCCTCGGCGGCGCGTGCGTCGTCACGCTGTACGAACGGGCCTAGGGGTTCCGCCATGGCAACCGGAATTTTCAATCGTTCTGCGCTTGGTAAGAGCACGCCACCGCGCTCGATTGATGTGGAGCGCGGTAGCATTGTCGGCTTCTCGCGCGCCATAGGCGAGGCGAATCCGGTGCACCGCGACAGCGCAGCGGCGCAGGCGGCCGGTTGGCCCAATGTGGTCGCCCCTGTGACCTTTCCGATTGCCATTCGCCTCGATTACGAACAGCAGCTGGCCGATTTGGGGGTTGCGAGTGCCATGACGCTGATCAATTGCGACTACGCACGTCTGTTGCACGGCGAGGAACGGTACATTATGCGGGGCCGATCTTCGCCGGCGACACTGTCGAAGTCACCGCCAAAATCACCGGTTTTGAAGACAAGAAGGGCGGCGCGATCGAGCTGGCTCGCCTGACGACGCGGATCACTCACCCCGAACGAGGTTTGTTGGTGATCATGGTCTCTACCGCCATTCACCGGCTTACATGGAGGTAACCGCGATGAAGCGGACGAGCATTGTTCAAGCGCAAGTCGGCGACGCCTTGCCCGAGTTGACCTTCGGTCCGGTTCACCGCACCACGCTTGCGCGTTACGCCGGGGCGTCGGGTGACTACAATCCCATCCACGTCGATATCGATTTCGCCCGCGATGCCGGCCTGCGGGACGTTTTCGCTCATGGGATGCTGTCGATGGCCCAAATCGGCCGCATGGTGACCGATTGGGCCGGGATCGGCCGGGTCCGATCAATTGGGGCGCGCTTTGCAGCGCTGACTCAAATCGGCGATGTGCTCAGTTGCAAAGGCCAGATCGTCGAGCGCGTCGACGTTGACGGAGTAACGCTGCTGCGAATCCAACTGAGCGCGGTGACACAGAACGGTGACACCGCGGTTGTGGGCGAGGCCGAGGTCCGCGTCTGACGCGCGGCATCGCCGAAACTTCAATCTAGGTAAGGACAATGGAATGACCAAACTGTCAGGGAAGGTTGCGCTCGTGACGGGCGGTGGCCGTGGGATTGGCCGAGCGGTGTGTCTCAAGCTTGCAAGCGAAGGCGCGCATGTTGTGATCAACGATCTAGACGCTGCTCCTGCCGAAGAAGTTGCCAGCGAGGTTACAAAGGCGGGGGGCAAGGCGTTGGTGGTTGCCGGAAGCGTCACGCAGCCCGACTTCGCAGACCACTTTGTGCGGGCCGCGCTCAACGCATTTGGCGAGATCCACATCATAGTGAACAATGCCGGGTACACCCATGACGCGATGATCCACAAGATGACGGACGGCCAGATGGACGCGATGTACGATGTCCACGTCAAGGCGCCATTCCGCATTCTGCGAGCGGCTGCGAACCATTTCCGTGAGGTGAGCCGCGGCGAGGAAGCGGGCGGCAAACTTATGCACCGAAAGATCGTCAACATCTCGTCAGCTGTGGGCATCGGCGGCAATGCTGGCCAGGCGAACTACGCCGCGATGAAGGCGGCAGTGATCGGCTTAACCAAGACACTGGCCAAGGAATGGGGCTGGATGCGGGTCAATGTAAACTGCGTGGCCTTCGGCTACATCGAGACCCGGCTCACCGAGGCGACTGACGACAAAAAGACGATTGAAGTGGACGGCAATGTTGTTCCTGTCGGCGTGCCGAGGGCCAGTGTCGCGGGCATGAAGATGCTTATCCCGCTCGGCCGAGCCGGTACGCCCGAGGAAGCTGCGGGCGGTGTGTTTCTGCTCTGCACGCCGGAATCGGACTATATCTCAGGCCAGGTGCTTACGGTCGGAGGTGGGTTGTCGCTATAGGCGGCTGGGTCGGCGACGTTTCGGACCGCGGAGCACGTGCGCTGTGGACCGGCTCGTCGCGAACAACAGATCCAACGCGGCTTCAGCCAGTTCGCTCAGTGTGCGCCCTTCGCGCAGTTGATTGTTCAGTTGGAGCATGATCAGGCCGTGCAATGTCGCCCAGGCGAGATTGGCGAGGGTGCGCGGCTCCATTTCGATGGCGCCTTCGTGCGCAGCAAGATCGGCGATTTTGACAACGAATTCGAACACCGCGTGGCGCGCAAGAAGTGTTTCGCGGGCAATCTTCTCTTCGAAGGATGAGGTGAACAGAAATTGGTAGTATTTGGGATGACGCTTGGCATATTTCAGTAGAGACCGCCCGGCTATTCGCAATCTTTCGAGCGGAGGGGCATCAGGGTCGTCAGCTTCTTCCATTTCATGCTGAAGAATCCTGAGCATCTCGACCTGCAGGGCTTCAAGAAGGGACTGTTTGTTTTTGAAGTAACTGTAAATCGTCGCATGGCTCATGCCCGTGCGATCAGCCACCCGCCGAAACGAGAGCTTGTTGGCACCATTCGCCGCGAACAGATCGAACGCTGCAACCACGATGCTGAGCTTAATTCGTGCAGTTTCCTGCTTCGAATAGGGCGGCCGAGTCACGAGTTTCCCCAATGCTATGACGATCCGAAGGCGTATTGCGCGGGTCGACACTCCGACACAAATCGTGTCGCTCGATAAGCGGCGCTCTTGGCACGGTGTCAAGTTGAAAGGTGCTTCGGAGCCATTGAACGCCCCTCAAAGCTGACGTTGGCTCAGGTTTCCCGCGCGCAAGTGGCGACGAGATTGCCGATCAGTAAAACGCGCGGTCAGTGCTCTCGCCGAGGCCCAGTTCGAGGTCGAAGAAGGATGAAGTTTTCGCCGCGGCGGAACACGGCCGTAAAGTTGCGCAGGATGCAAACGCCAATCTCCGGGCGCGCAAAGGCGGATCAGTGTCCTGCTGAACTTCCCCCTTACTGGGTGGAGACATCGTTCCGTGCCCGCTGATGTTCGCATACGGGGCGAACGCCCTTAAAGCACTCCGCGCATACCGACAGATCCTGCGCGGAGCGTCTGGTCGTCACGCTGTGGCCTTTTGGCCGGCTTGCCGGGTTACGACGAGGCCGGCGAAGTAGATAACCATGATCGAGAGTACGAGCGAGACGAGCGTCAGTACACGGGAGACAATCCAAGGCTGGCCACCCCAGTTGAGCGACATGAAGTATGGCCACGCGACCATCCCGAAGGTGGCGCCCATGGCCATGACGGACGTCAGGGACAGGAGTACCCGGTTTGCGCCTTTGAGAATCGGATCGATGAGCGAAAGCAGGACGCCGACCATGAGCATCGACGTGCCGTTTATCCAGCCCCATGCCAACGGGTAGCCGAGCACCTTGAATGAGGCGTCACCGTAGTAGACGTAGACTCCTGTCGCCGTTCCAGGAAGCTCCATGACGATGTCGGTCATCGCGATGAGCAGCCATGTGATGAACAGGCCCTTCATGCTGAGCCCCGCCTTGATCCGCGTGTAGGCGAAGTAGCCAGTCATCGAAATGAAGAAGACGTAGCACGTTGGGATCAAATAGGGGACATGGATCTGGTAGCCGATGAAAGCCGGGCCCGGCAGGTTTGTAGGCCACCACAGGTGCCCCAAGTGGTCGAGCATCGGTTCAAGTAGTGAGCAAATGAAGCCGGCCACGATCATCCATAGCGGCACGTCATCGCGCTTAGTGAAATACCTCCACAGAGCCCACGGAATCACCACGAGACCAAGTCCCCCGGCCCAGATCGTGAAGAATAGGCCCATCCCTGTGGGAGCATGTAGGCCCGGCGGGATCGGTAGAATCATCGCAGAAATGGGCGTCAACAATTCAGACATGTCATTCCCCTTCCAAGTTTCTGATATCGTTTCAAATTGAGCGGATCATTTTGCGGGCCGCGTTGCGTCCGGGAATTCCACAAATTCCGGCGCTGGGATGCGTTCCCGAGCCGCTGAGAAACAGCCCCGGCACCGGCGTCTTGTAGTCGGCGAAGCCGGGAGCCGGACGGCCCGCTCCAAACCGAGTGAGGTAGGGTTCAACGTGATAGACGCTACCGTCGATGGCGTGGAATCGTTTCTCGATGTCCGGCGGTGCGAGCGGGCGGCGCGCGATCTCAAGATCCTCGATTCCCTCGTAGATCGCGGCGGATTCTTTTACGACTTTGTTCGTGATTTCCTCGCGCGCTACGTCCCATCCGATTTCCGGATCGACAGGGATTAGCCCAGACCAGAACCAGAAGGTGTCGCGTCCCGGGGGGGCCATCGACGGATCGAATCCTGTGGTGATTTGCGAAAGACCGGCGATCACATCGGGTACCTGGCGCTTCACACAGTCCGCGTAGGCGGAGATACCTTGCTGGTATGTCGCCCATTGCAAGGTCGGGATGCGCAAGTCGACCCGCCAGCCCTTATTATCGCGCCACTTCTGAAATCGGCGCGGTTCGATCCGGCCCTTGAGGGCGATGTTCAACTTGTAGTCCGCGATGCCCCGCTTGGTCGTCGGAATGCGTGAGGCGCGGTTCTGCATTGCGTCCGATAAAACTCCCAGAGGCAGTGTTCGATTGAGCACGGCCTTGGGGCTGTATGCCGTGAGTACACCCTTGGGTGCCGATATTTCCTCGCCGTTCTCAAGCACGACGCCCACGACAGCGCCATCGCGCATCATGAACGTATCAACCTTGGCGTTTGTCCGGACTTTGCCACCGTGCGCGCTCAGGCAACGGACTAAAGCAGCGGGGAAGGCCCCTGTACCGCCCTCGAACATCGCAATGCCGGTGCTCTGCAGCGCCGCCAGGTAGATCATGCAAAATGCGCTGGTGTCGTCTTGGAAATTCATGAACGGCAAGCCGGTGAGCAAGCAGGCGCGCACGATGTCGCTTTCGAACATTTCCTCAAGCGTACCGGCGTGTGAACCGGCCATCAGCGACATGATCGGTCCGATATGTTTCAGGCGCGGCAGCGAGTGGACGAGCGCCTTCAACAGTGCGGTCAGCGCCGGCTTGATCGGGCTAGTCAGCGCCATCGGTAAGCCCATCTTCAGCGCGGCTCCGATCGTCGTCGAGAGTTCGAGCCAAGCCTTCGCGTCCTTGGGTGAGAAGTATTCGATCTCACGGGCCGTTTGCATGGGATCGCGCCACATCGCGATAGATGCATCGGAGTCGGCAGCCAGCTGTACATGGCAAGGATCGATAATCCTCTGGCGCAGACCGTACTTCGACGAGAGTTCCAGTTCGTGGTCGATCGGCGACAGGCGAAAGAGCGAGGCGTGAATCGAGGCCTCATTGATGAGGTGTTCTGGTGCTTCTGGTGCCATCGGGTTGGTGGAGGTCATGCCCCCTACCGTTTCGTGAGCCTCTACGACGAGGACCTTCAGACCGGATCGCGCCAAATAGCAGGCGGCCACCAAACCATTGTGTCCGGCGCCTGCGACCACGACATCGTAGCTTCCACGCTGATCGGGCATATTCCGAACGTTCCCCTCTCGCCGGCCGCTCTCACGCTTGCAAAGCCGTGTCGATCCAGGAGATTTTGTTTATCTAACGTTCGTTATACAGTCAAGGGGCGCCAAGAGGAATTGGGAATCGATGTACTTTGAGGGACTTGGGTCTGAGGACGCGGCAGCGCTTCTGCAGGTATTGATGCCGGTCGGGTGCACCGCGGGGGAGCAGTTGGCGCAATGACGGGTGGGAGAAAACGGGTTCCGAACGAGGAACGAGTTCTCGATGTTTCGATTCGCCTGTTTGCCGAGCACGGCTTCCAAGGCGTGACGATCCGCCAAATAGCTAGAGCCGCTGGCGTGTCGCTGCCGACAATTTACCACTTCTACGAGAACAAGGAGGCGCTCTATCGGGCGGTGGAGGGAAAGCTTTTTTCGGCGCACAGAGCAGCACTTCTCAAGGCCCTGCGCACGGGCGGGTCGCCCGAGGAACGGCTGCGCGCATTCGTCCGTGGGGTCATGACCGTGCTGGTGGACAATCCGGATTATCATCGGATCTTGACCCGCAGCCTCGTCGAGAATGATCCGGGTAACCACGCCTACCTCGTTGAGACGTCGCTGCGACCCGTGATGGACGAACTGCGCGAGTTGCTAAGTGCTTGTCGACCCGGACCAGGTCAGGGCTTTTCCAGCATATTTATTTTCGGCTGCATCCTGGGAATGGTAACGCTTCGCCCGGTTATCGCGCTGGTCGGTGGCAACGACTTTGCTTCCGTACCGGCCGAACGCCAGATCGACGAGGTCGTTGCCGCAGTATTGAGGGCGATCCTCCGCTGACGCCCGATTCAAATGCCGATCGCTTCAGCCCAGAGCCAGCCTGAGGGCTGGCGGCCACCAGTTCAAAAAGCTCTACGTTCCGGTGCCCGTGTGATCTGTCTCGAGCTGCACTGTTGAACCGGAAAAAAAAAGAGCAAGACCCGCGCGTTCGAAGGTTTTATCGGGCGCTTTTGCAAAAGCCAATAAAACTGACTATGATCATATTTGATAGATGCTCCGTTGCAACCGGCCGAATGCACATTCGTCCGCCCGCCCAAACTGGCCCCGCTCAGCGGTTTAACTTGGGAGCACCTTACAGCGGGCGCCTCGCATGTTCTGTTCGCCACGCAAATTGGCAATGCGAATGAGGCTGAGATCTTCGAGTTCGTCTCAAATCGAAAACTGGCAGGAACAATGGCTTGACTGCGACTACTCCTAGAAAGGTTGGAATTGGCCAACCCGTCAGACGCTACAAGGACAAGCGACTGATTGCTGGGGGCGGCCTCTATCAAGACGACCGAAATCCGGTGGGTCAGACCTACGCGGTCTTCCTGCGTTCGCCACATGCGAACACAGCGTAAAGAGCATTGATGCGTCTTCTGCGATTGATGTGACTGGTGTTCTTGCTGTCTTCACTGGAGAGGATGTAGCGACCGACAAACTTGACACAATGCGGCCCACCATTGCGCGAAAGCGCCCCGACGGCTCGCCGATGTATATCAGTCCGCATCCAGGACTAGTACGCGACCAAGCCGAGAGGCACCGAAGCAGGCACTCACCGTTACATGGTCATGCTTCGAAGGCGGACGAAGTCGCACCCGACGCCAAATCTGGCGGAGCAATGACCCGCCAATCACTCTGGTGTTCTAGCGAGTCCATTTTCGATTCTCATCGGAAATCCGGCGAGCCGAGATGCTTAGTCACCATCGCCAGCGACATCCCTAGTTCGCCGCAGACCGCGGCTTTGGCGACCGAGATGGCTTTGTCGCTCCCACTCAAACATTCGTCACAGCGATGTATGACCTCCGAACTATCGATTTCTCGAACAGTTCTCTCCGAATTAGTGTGATTCCTCAGCGGAAGGATTTCGGGCGGGGCGCCAGTTATCCGGTGAAGCAGCGCGCAGAACGCTGTTCACCCAAAACGGACTATTCGGGACTCTTCGAAGAGCACCCGTAAGCGACGGGGAGGAAATAATGACAGCCATTCGTTCGAGGGCATTCTTTTTGAGTGCGGCAGCGGCCATCGCCTATTCGACTGTTGCGATAGCTGACGACACGCCAACGGCCAAAAACGGCCAGCTTGAGACAGTCACCGTCACGGCCACGCGCGTTGAAACCAATCTTCAGCGAACTCCTATCGCTGTGACTGCTCTTTCAGCGGAAGTGCTGAAACAGAAGAACATCACGTCGCTTCTCGACGTCCAGAATTCTGTTCCGAACCTCTCGGTCGGCAGCCGTTCAGGCACATCCACGGGTAGCGGGGTCGTGGCGATCCGGGGCATGGGCGTCGACGCTGGAGGATCGTCCGCGGCGGTCGGCATCTACGAAGACGACGTCTATGTTCCGTCAGGCACTGGCGACGTCGGATCCGGCAATCTCGTCGGCTTTTTTGATATGTCGCGCGTTGAGGTCTTGCGCGGGCCGCAGGGCACACTCTTCGGACGAAACACGATAGCGGGCGCGATCCAATACGTGACCAATGGGCCCGAAGATCAATTTGGCGGATACTTGGATGTCATTGGAGGTACCGACGATCGATTCGATGTTCAAGGGGCGGTGAACATTCCGCTCACCGACAATTTTGCTGTCCGCCTCGCGGGGATATCGACCAGCGAGGGTGGATATGTTCATGACCTTCTCGCGAACACAGACCGGGGCGCCAACCGCCTGCAGGAGTTGCGCTTGAAGGCGCGGTGGACGCCGACCGATCGTCTCACGATCGACTTCAAGGGCGAGATCGTCCACGACAGCACCAATGGCCGCGCAGTGACGGTCTCTGGTGTAAACCCCAACGCACAATTTGTAGCCCTGGCTCAGCTTTTCGGCGAAGTTCGCCCGCTTGATAACAGTTACATTTCGCCGGGCCAATACACGTCGGTCGGGTTCAATGCTCCAGACTACTTCCGCTTCGACTCCGATGAAGCGCAAGCAATCATAGACTACCGCCTTACAGACGACATCAATTTGAAGTCAATTACGGCCTATTCCAACTCACGGCCGAGGTTGGCGCAGGATTTCGACAATACGCCGCTGTCAATATTGGCATCATTACCCACGCATGAGATTCTCAATGTGCTCACCGAAGAGGTTCAGCTATCACAGCAGGACGCATCAGATCGTTTCCGCTGGACCCTTGGCGCCTACTATTACGACAGCACTGAGCGTCAGAATCCTGGCCAGGAAATTCTACTTGGCTTCGCGCCTCCGTCGTTTCCATACGGAAATCCGGCGACCGACATAACGTCGTACTCGGTGTACGGCCAAGCGAGCTACGATGTTACAAAGCAGCTCTCAGCGACGGCCGGACTGCGTTATTCCAATGAGAACAACAGGTCCTGGCTCATCGGGTCAACGGCGCCAGTGTCGGCGACTTTCACGAACGTCTCGCCGTATTTTGGCTTAAACTACCAAATGACTGACGCGATTATGTTCTATGCCAAGGCGTCTGAAGGCTTTCGAGGCGGCGGAATTACACCAAACGCCGCGTTGCCAGGCGGTGGCCTCGCTTTCCAGCCTGAGACGGCCTGGACCTATGAAATAGGCAGTCGCATGGAATTCCTGGATGGGAGGCTTCGTGTCAATCCAACCGCGTTTTTCACAGATTGGAAAAATATCCAATTCAATGTCCTCATTCCCACACCTGCAACAATAGTTGCTGCGACAAGTAATGCCGGCAACGCTCAGATGTCGGGGTTCGAGCTAGAGAGTCAGTTTGCGGCCACCGACAGACTCACGCTTGACGGGTCGCTCTCGCTTCTCGAAGGACACTATACAAGCGTCTCCGATCTGACTTACACCACCTACCCGTTCGGGTTCTTCGCCTGTGCTGGTGGTGCTCCGGGGGCGTGTGTCAACCTTCCGAATGTCACCCTGCACACCGGACTGCAGCGTGCGCCACATGCCAAGTTTAGCCTGGGCGCTCAATACACGTATCCCCTGGGCGATGACTCCAGCCTCGTCGGATCCTTGAACTACACTTGGACGGACAAGCAGCGGAGCGCAGTAACCATTGCCGATGCGGTCGAGTTACCTTCGTACGGCGTTCTGAACGCGCGACTCGAGTACGAATTGCCCGGGAACAGATGGAGCGTGGCAGTTTTTGCCACAAACCTTACCGACGAGTACTACCTGATCGGCGGTGTGGACTTCGCCAAAGGCTACACGGTCGGGACCACGGAACTCGACGTAGCCCGGCCGCGAGAGTTTGGCGCCGAACTGAAATACCATCTTTAGACGAGCTCGGAGTTTGCCAAGAGCGGCTCGCCACGGCCGATGTTTAACCGGCCGTGGCAAGATTGATTTCTCTATGCAATTTCCAAACAAAGTAGTCCTACCGAGGGAGTTTTGCGTCGCTAGGTATGTCGGAGAGGCATTCCCGGATCAGATTTCGCAGCCATTTGTGCTCGCGAGTCTCATCGTGAACAGGACTCCAAAACATTCCCGTATCGAATCCAGTCTCCTCGTTCGAAATTTCGATCGTGCGCACCGGCAAGAACTCCTTGAGCTTCTCTACAAAGGAGGCCGGCGCCCTCGCGATTGTCGGCAGTCGCGTAGCAAGCAGGACAGCATCTGCGAACTGGCTTGCCGTGATCTGAAAGGCCAAATCAAGGCTTGGAATTCCTGTCAGAAACTTCGTGCCAAATGACGCGGATCTAAAGCTCGTATCGTAGTTCAACCCTGGGAATTCGATCAGATCCTTGGCGGTCACACGCGCGCGCTTGAGCAAGGGATGACCCTTCGCCACCGCCACGACGATCCTGTCTCGGAATATATGGTCATACCTCAGATCTGGCCAAAACCCGAAATTTCCGCAAACGGCAAGATCGATGGTGGAACGCTCGAGCCAGTCGGGCAAGTCACCAGGAACGTCCATAAATCGTATGCGAATGCCTGGAGCCTCTTTTCGAAGCCGGGTCACAAGCACTCCGCTCAGTAGAAAGGCAATATAGTCCGGTGCGGCGATTACAAAGCTATGCTCGGCCGTCAATGGGTCGAACTCTTCTGGTACAAAGAGTAGCTCGATGTGAACGCATAGATGTTCCAATTGCCTCCGCAATCTGAGCGCACGCGGCGTGAGGCGCATCGATCGGCCCACGCGCACCAGAATCGGGTCGTCCAAGAGAATGCGCAGTCGCGCCAAAGCGCCGCTCATCGCCGGTTGCGAGAGGCCAACTTGGCTCGCTGCCTTGGCCACGCTTTCTTCTTTCAAAAGCGCTTGAAGGATCGGGATCAAGTTCAAGTTTATTGAACGGATCGCCAAGTAGTCGCCTCCCGCGATGTTTTTTTTACCATACATCAGGTTAGCCGATGTACAAGTTCAATTATATCAATTTTCCGGATTGCGATGTTGGCTCTATGCTCCGATGAATACTGAACAAAGGGAGGAGGTGGGAATGCCACGTCTTTTGCACATCCAATCAAGTCCAAACTTCGCAAACTCGGTTACGCGAACGCTCTCCGAGAAGTTCGTGCGGACATGGACGAGCAACCATGCAAATGTCGAAGTTGATCTTTTGGATCTGGCGTCCCATCCCGTTCCGCACTTTGGAGCTGAGTTGCTAGAGGCAGCCACGCGCGCGCCGGCGGAACAAACGGCAGAAATGCGCAGCGCAGTCGCGCTTTCGGACAAGCTCATCAAGCAACTGGAGGCTGCTGATATCATCGTTATCGCGTCTCCGATGATCAACTTCACCATTTGTACGCAACTCAAGTCTTGGTTTGACTATGTCACCGTCGCCGGACGAACGTTTCAGTATTCCGCTCCCGGTGTGGCGAAAGGACTTCTGTTCGGCAAGAAGGCTTTCGTCATTGAAGCCCGTGGGGGCGACTACGCCGACGTCCCAAATACCGCTTTTGATTTCCAGGAACCTCTCCTGCGGATGCTACTGATGTTCCTCGGTATCTTTGATGTTTCCTTTATACGCGCAGAAGGAGTTCGGCAGCGCGAAGAGGAGGCGGCTGACATCATTCGCCATGCTGAGGCCATCATCAGCCGGCTCGCAGCCTAGTTGATGCGCGCAAGGAGGCGAACATGAACGCTCCAGCCAGAACCTTCGCGAAGAAGGCTCAGCGCGAAAGTCTGTCGGACCGAATTCGTCCACACCTTG
Source organism: uncultured Alphaproteobacteria bacterium (assembly GCA_963743765.1). GTDB lineage: Bacteria > Pseudomonadota > Alphaproteobacteria > Micropepsales > Micropepsaceae > Rhizomicrobium. Next base: position 900,294 of record CAVUQQ010000004.1, on the reverse strand, counting down.
CGGGAATCGCCAAGCGCGCCGCCGCGACTGAAGCCGCCCGAACAGTTCCGGTTGAGAACATAAAACTCATCAAAGATGCCGGATTTGTTCGGGCACTTGTCCCTTCATCTCTAGGTGGAGATGAGCGCGATCTGTCGGACTATTGCGAAGGCGTTAGAACTCTGGTGCGTGCTTGTCCGTCCACCGGGTGGGTGACAGGCGTTCTAAACGTGCACCAGGCCGCGATCTGCCACTACGACGCTTCTGTTCAAAAGGAAGTTTGGGCAAAGGGGGTCGATACCATCATTTGCTCGTCTGGATCTCCGTCCATGAAGGCAAAACTCGCCCAGGGTGGGATCATCGTTTCAGGGAAAGGCCGATGGTCCAGCGGTTGCGATCATGCTGAATGGGCAATTGTTGGAGTGAAGGTGCCAGATCCGAGTGACTCCCAATATCCGGAACGAAACTATCGCGATTTCCTATTCATCGCCCATCAAAGCGAATACACGATCGACGACACTTGGTATTCGACCGGAATGCGGGGCACAGGGTCAAAAGACTTGGTGTTCAACAAACTGTTCGTGCCCTATCGCCGAATGGAACGTATGGACGCAGTGATGTTCAACTACAGTCACGGGGCCGGCACAGTCGACAGTTGGATCAGTCGCGTACCTTTTCCTCTATTGTTCGCCGTCTTTCTGCCCGCAGTGGCACTCGGATGTGCAGATGGCATGGTTGAGGAGTTCACCAAGCGTCAGCGATCAAGAAAGAACGCGTATACCGGTGCCAAAGGCATTCTGAATCCCGCTGGGTATATGCGCTTGGCAGAGTCAGTTCACGAGCTGGAATCGCTCACCGTCTACTATCACCACCTGTTGGATACGATGCAGGCACACGGCGAAAAGCGGGAGCGCCTGACGGAGGCGAAATTTTTGGAGCTGCAGTCAAAATTTCCCTTCGTAACGACACGGGCCGTAAACGTTATCGACAGACTGTTTGAAGGAGCGGGCTCCAGCGCGATTGCGGACTTCAATCCGATGCAACGTTACTGGCGAGATGGCCACACGGCGCGCCTTCACACGGGCTCTGACTATGACATGAGTTTGCAGCATCATGGACGCAACATGTTGGGTCTCATGCCGACACCAGATCTTTAGTGCGGCGGAGAGTGAGTCAAATGGGAGTTTGGAATGGTCCAGGTGACTGAACTCGGGTATCTCGCCCTGGGCGTAAAAGAGCTTGCGAAGTGGAAGGCGTTTGCCGGACAAGTTCTCGGACTTGAAGTCATGGACGGCGACAATCCGAAGAGCTGCTTTCTGAGAATGGACTACTGGCATCACCGAATCGCGCTGACAGAAAACGGCTTGGATGACTTGATGCTTCTCGGGCTTCGCGTCGCCGGGCAGGATGAGTTCGGCGAGATGTCGCGACGACTCAGTGGTGCCGGTGTCAATGTGCGCATCGGTTCGTTTGAGGAAGCAAATGAACGCCATGTCCTCGAGGTAATGATGCTCGAGGATCCCAGCGGATGTCCGTTAGAGATTTTCCACGGCCCTCATGTTCAAGCCGATAGGCCATTCCATCCCGGAAGGCGCATGCATGGACGGTTCAAGACCGGGGCAGGGGGCCTTGGCCACGTTATGCAGCGCGAGAGCGTTGGTCTCGAGAAGACGTCCGCGTTCTACAAGCTTTTGGGGATGCGCGGCGGAATCGAATACAGAGTGCCCGTACCCGGTCGTCCGCGTCCCGTCGATACAATGTTCTTCCACTGCAACGAACGTGACCACACGCTAGCCTTCAGCTCGGCCGGCAAAAAACGCATCAATCATCTGATGTTGGAGGTGGAGAGTTTCGACGACATCGGACTCGCGTACGAGACGGTGAGAAAGGCGGGAAATCCGGTGGGAATTCTACCCGGCCGTCACGCAAATGATCATATGTATTCCTTCTATGTGATGAATCCTTCCGGGTTCATGAACGAAATTGGCTGGGGCGGACGGCCGGCGACGTATCAGTCGGAACACTATCAGCGGGATACTTACGGCCATGACCCCGTCCCAGGCGTTGTTAAACCGAACATGGAGCCTGTTTGAGGGGCGTCGACGCAAGACCCCCAGTGACAGATGGCGGTCGAGAATTGAACTCTCGTAGTGCGCTCGGCCGCTATCTAATCAACTAGCCGCCCGCTCTCCATCCGCAGCGAATACCGCGTTCACTTTGCCGTTCACATTTGAAAACGCGATGCGCCAGTTCGCATATATCGATTTCCCGAAAGTCCAACGGCTGGCTAAAATTGACACAAAAGAACCCATCTCAATGGGGCGGGGAGAGTTTATGCCGGAATCGGTAAGCCATCACTCGGGTCGACAAACACGAGGGCCAGAACCTGCTTTGTGGGCGCTTTGCATGCTTGATGGCTTGCTTGACGGGCAACGCCTGCGCTTCTCGGGCGCGAAACACAGCGTAGATGAGATCGCTGAAGAGTTAGAATTCGAGGCGCTAGCGACTGTCCCGGCCTCAGAGCTGCTGGAGCCGAAGGGCACAAAGTGGTAGTCGCGCCCTCGACTTTTTCGAAGGCGCCCGCGCGCGCGAGTTTATCTGATCGGATTCGGCCGCACCTCGCCGCGATCGCCAAGCGGGCTGCGGCGACAGAGGCGGCCCGCACAGTTCCTGTCGAAAACATCGAGCTCATTCGCGACGCGGGATTCGTGCGAGCGCTCCTTCCTGCGTCACTGGGGGGAGATGAGCGTGACCTTCGGGACTACTGTGATGGCGTTCGAACTCTCGCCAAGGCATGCCCGTCCACCGCGTGGGTCACGGGTGTGCTCAACGTTCATCAAGCCGCAATTTGTCACTACGACGTTTCAGTACAAAAAGAGATCTTGGCTACGGGAGTTGACACAATAATTTGCTCGTCTGGAACGCCGGCCATGAAGGCGAGACTGACGAAGGGCGGAATTGTTGTCTCGGGGAAAGGGCGCTGGTCGAGTGGATGCGACCACGCAGAGTGGGCAATTGTCGGAGTGAAAGTGCCCGACCTGAGTGACTCTCAATATCCCGAGCGGCGGTATCGCGATTATTTGTTTATGGCGCATCGTAGTGAGTACGTCATAGACGACACTTGGCATTCCGCAGGAATGCGAGGCACCGGTTCCAAGGATCTAATCTTCAAGGAGCTATTTGTTCCTGACCGTCGCATGGAGCGCATGGATGCAGTGATGTTCAACTACAGCCACGGCGCGGGCACCGTGGACAGTTGGATAAGTCGGGTACCTTTCCCATTGCTCTTCGGCGTCTTTTTCTCGGCGGTCGCGCTTGGGTGCGCCGATGGGATGGTCGATGAGTTCACGAAGCGCCAGCGATCGCGGAAGAACGCGTATACCGGCGCCAAGGGAATTTTGAACCCTGCAGGATATATGCGCCTAGCGGAGTCCGTCCACGAACTGGAGTCGCTGACTGTCTACAACAATCATTTGCTCGACGCGATGCAGCGGCATGGTGAAACAGGCGAGCGTCTGACTGAAGCGAAGTTCTTGGAAATGCAGTCAAAGTTTCCATTTGTGACGACCCGCGCGGTCAGCGTGATTGACCGACTGTTTGAGGGGGCGGGCTCAAGCGCAATTGCAGATTTCAATCCGATGCAACGCTATTGGCGTGACGGACACACGGCTCGTCTTCACACCGGTTCTGACTACGACACGAGCATGCAACATCACGGACGCAGCCTCATTGGCCTAATGCCAACGCCTGATTTGTAAGCGCGAACGAACGCGAGATTGTTTGCCATTCGAATAGACTGGCTAATTGCAATGCACATGAGCTCGGTGACACGAGGAAAGCGTGGAAGATGGTCGGGCTGACGTTGGAGCGGCGTAGGAGCCATCCGCAGTGTCGGGTCCGCTTTGGAGTTGTCTGCTTTCTACCTGCATGGAAGCTTATCTGGGGCCAAAAGCATGAAGTACCGCCAATCCGCACAGTCAACTGACTTACGTATTCGATCGGGAGAGAAAATGGGTGACGCTAGTGTGACCACAACAAAGGGGCCGAAGCACTTCATCAACGGCAAGTTCGTTGATTCGACTTCGAAGCGTACCTTTGAAGTAATAAGTCCAGCGACTGAAGAGGTCACCACGCTTGCGGCGCGCGGTGATGCGAACGATGTCGACGCAGCCGTAAGAGCTGCAAAAGCCGCTTTTGATAGTGGCGCCTGGTCCAGGGCAAAGCCGGAGTTCCGGCGCAAGGTGATGTTCAAAGCTGCAGATCTGATGGAGGCACGATCGGAAGAGATCATCAAACTGCAGACCCTGGAAATGGGGGGACCGATCGGACCTGGACACCCAGGACCGCATCCGATGGTGAGCCGGTCGGCTTGGAATTTCAGATTCTTTGCAGAAGAACAGGAACTGGCCGGAAACCGCTCGTTCAACCGAGACGACTCGCTCTTGACCTATACGATGTCTGATCCCGCTGGCGTGTTTGGTCTCATCACGCCATGGAACGGCCCATTCATGCTGTCTACTTGGAAGATGGCGCCCTGTCTCGCCTACGGCAATTCTGCCATCCACAAGCCGTCCGAGTTGTCGCCGCTCTCGATCGGCATCTTGTGCGAGATCTTCCAGGAAGCCGGGATGCCTGAAGGCGTCTACAACATGGTGCTTGGATACGGCCAAGAGGCGGGCGTCCCTCTGGTGGAGCACCAAGATGTGGTCGGCATTTCCTTCACCGGCTCACCAACGACCGCGAGAGATATTGCGCAACGCGCCGCAAAACAGTTGAAGCGGACATCATTTGAATTGGGGGGCAAGTCGGCAAACATCATTTTCGCAGACGCCGAGTTGAAGAAAGCCATTCCTGCGGCTGCGATGTCTATTTTTATGAATTCGGGCCAGGCCTGCATTGCGGGGTCGCGCATCTTGGTTCAGCGCAAGATTTGGGATGACTTCCTTTCAGGTTTTGAAAAGGCCGCCGGCGCTTGGAAAGCCGGCGATCCCTTCGATCGAGCAACGCGACTGGGCCCGTTAGTCTCCAAGCGGCAGTATGACCGCGTTATGTCGTATATCGAATCCGCGCGCAGAGACGGACGAGTGCTCTTTGGCGGAGGGCGACCCGAGGGGCTCGAGAAGGGATACTTCGTTGCGCCGACAGCCATTGTCGACATCGATAACCGGGCAAGAGCGTGCCAAGAAGAAATCTTTGGTCCCGTTGCCGCGATCATACCCTTTGACGATGCCGATGACGCCCTCCGGATTGCCAATGACTCCGACTATGGACTCGCCGGTTATATCTGGACGGAGTCGCAGACCACCGCTCACTACGTTAGTCATCGTCTGCAGACGGCCATGATCTGGATTAACGCAGGCTTTGACCGCGACCTCAGGCAACCCTTTGGCGGTCTAAAGAACAGCGGGCTGGGGCGCGAAGGGGGCAACCACAGCCGCGAGTTCTATACCGAAACGCGGTTTACGTCCTTTCCGCTCATTCCAAGATAGCGAGTTCTAACTATGGCTGAGAAAACGGATATCCCGAGAGTTTTGACCGACACACTAGTGGCTTCCCTGAACACAATCTCGACCGCGACGCTGACTCATCAACTCCAGATGCGCGGCATTCGCAGCTCGTTCCTCAGCGGTTTGAAGCCTCTCCATCCGGAAAAGCGGATGGTCGGTCGGGCGCGCACTCTTCGCTATGTGGCGTTACGGGAAGACTTGCTGCGCCAGTTTGGTGGGGGAATTAATGCTCAGAAGCGGATAGTCGAAAGCATCGAACCCGGAGACGTGCTGGTGATTGAGGCGCGTGGCGTGCCGGATGCAGCGACTATTGGCGACATCTATGCTACTCGCGCGTTTGGTCTCGGTGCCAGCGGAATCGTAACGGATGGCGCCTTGCGCGATACGCCCGCGATCGCCGCGATCAATCAGCCGGTCTATCACCTGTCTTCACACGGTGCCGTGTTGAGCCGACAACATATGCCGTTTTCAACTGATGAACCGATTACCTGTGCCGGCGTATTCGTCATGCCTGGCGACGTGGTGGTCGGTGACGGTGAGGGAGCAGTGATAATTCCGGCAGGCCTTGTTGAGCAAGTTGTGGTTGACGCGCTGGCCCAGGAAGAAAAGGAAGAATTTGCACTGGAAAAGGTGCGGGCGGGCGAGTCAACGGTCGATGTGTTTCCGATAGCCAAAGAGCGGATGCCGGAGTTCGAAGTCTGGAAGGCAGAGCGAGCGAAGAACCAAACAGCGAGACAGGGCGATGACCGCAAGAAAAAGCATTAAGATAGAGAGTCTCAGCCACCTTACCGCGATTCCCGTTGCGACTAAGATTGGTCCACTTTTGGTGTCGAGTGTGATCGCTCCCTTCAATCCCGGCACAAGAGTCGTGCCGGAGACGGTGAAACAGCAGTATGAAAATATCTTCCACCATGTTGGCTTGATGCTGCGTGAAGCCGGAGCCGATTGGCGTCACGTGGCCAAGATGGAATTCTGGACGCCCCAAATCGAAAGGGACGCACTCGACCCGTTCTGGATCGAGAAGTTTCCCGACGAGGCATCTAGACCGTCGCGTCATACGCATGTTGGAGAAAGCAAAGTGGCGACCGCCACATTCACCGCCTACATAATTGACTGAGAGCAAAAATGCTGACTGAGGCAATGATCAAAGAAGCGGCCGAAAATCTATGGCGCGCAGAAAAAACTCGAGAATGGGCGGAACCATTGTCGAAGCTCTTTCCTGAAGCGACCGTCGACGACGCATACCGCGTTGGACTCGCCGTCAGGGATATCAAGATCGCCAATGGCCGGTCGGTTAAGGGCCACAAGATTGGGCTTACGTCCAAAGCTATGCGCGATCTGACCGGTGCGAACGAACCCGACTACGGTTTCATTTATGACAACTGGTTTGCTCTGGAAGGAGCAGCGGTTCGGCGCAGTGACATGAATCGGCCGCTGGTTGAAGTCGAACTCGCGTTTGTCATGCGAAAGGGATTGAAAGGTCCGTCCGTCAATGCGGCGGACGTGATCAGAGCAACGGATTTTGTTCTGCCGGCGCTCGAAATCGTCGATTCCCGATACAAGGGGAGAGGGAACAATTTGTTGGTGGACAGCATTTCCGATGCGGCGAGTTGCGGATTTGTGGTGCTAGGCGGAAATCCAGTGAAGCTCACAGACATCGACATCCGCAGAGTCAGCGCGGCGCTTTCTATCAATGGGCAAGTCTTGGAAAGCGGGTCGGCGTCGGCGGTCATGGGCAATCCCATAAATGCAGTCGTGTGGCTGGCCAACAAGCTGCTCGAATTTGGTGTCGCGATGCAACCGGGAGACGTTGTTCTCTCTGGTTCGTTCGTAAAAGCCATTCCGTTCAAGGAAGGCGACACTCTTGTGGCCTTGTACGACCAGCTCGGTGAAATCACGCTAAGGGTGGAATGAATGATCGACATATCCGGCAAAGTTGCATTCGTGACTGGTGGGGGCACAGGAATTGGAGATGCGGTTGTGCGCCAGTTCATCAGGCTCGGCGCAAAAGTCGGTGTCGCCGGCCGGCGAACTGAGATTCTTGAGAAGTTGGCAAATGATTGTGGTGCGCTTCCTCTCACCTGCGATGTCAGCGACTCCAGCGCTGTCGACGCTGCGATCTCGAAATTGACTAAGGAACTTGGCGGCCTGGATATCGTCGTCAACAGCGCTGGTATAGCTCACAGAGGCAATGCCGAAGAAATAGAATTGCAGGACTGGGAGCACGTATTGGATGTGAATCTCACGGGTGCCCTCAATGTTTGCAAGCGTGCCCTACCGGAGATGAAAAAGCGAGGCGGTGGCGCCATCGTTAACGTCTCCTCCGTTGGGGGCATCACGGCCGCCGCCGGGAGCGTCGCCTACAGCACCTCCAAGGCCGGCATGCTGGGGCTTTCGAGATCCATCGCCCGAGACTTCGGAAAATTCAACATCAGGGCAAATACGGTTTGTCCGGGATGGGTCGACACGCCGATGATTCAGGGAGCCTTGGAAGCTCTATCACGCATTCACGGCATTTCGAGGGACGACGCGAAGCGCCTTCTGAGCCGATGGTCCCCAGCCGGCAGAATGTCGGAGCCCGTTGAGATTGCCAATTGCATCACATTTCTGGCCTCTCCTGCAGCATCGTTCGTAACCGGCGCCGTTCTTTTAGCCGACGGCGGTCAATCAATCGTTGACCTGGGACTGCTACCGCTAGATCCAGACGCTGGCGTAAGGTGACCAAGGCGGAAACATAGTCGCGGTGTTTCTGTGGGTATCTGCCAATTGTTTCAGGCAATCAAAACGCCGCGGCCTTTGAGCTTACTTGCGTTGAAACCAAATTAATGTTTCGTCTCAGGAGAGGGCACGGATAAATCGGGCTCTATCGTCAGCGATCTCTTATACCGTTTTCCATCAAGAATGAGTGCGAGCCGGTACGTGCCAAACATCGACACAACTAACGGAACAAGTGTTACAGCAATTCCATGATTTTCGTTCGCGAGGAGCTTCCTTGCAGGAGCCAGGGTTCTTGAGTCGATAAGCTCTCCCGCAGGGTCACGAATTTGAAACGCCGCGTCAAAGACTCCAACGCCTTCTCTCAGTAAGAAAACGAAGGTCAAAGGCAGCGCTGCGGGCAAAGACTTCTCGGCGGCGATTTGAATTTTCTCTGTGCCGTAGAATCCAAACAGCGATATTTTTCCACCCGGCTCAACACGAACGGAGTCCGCGACGAGCATCCATACATGTTCATCTCTTGGAAGCACTTTGGTCGACTTCATTTTCGGCACGAATTCACCTGCACCGGATCGTAGAGGTGTTAGCAAGCGCGAAAGGCGATGAGGTTTGCCATCCAGAGATGACGCTCGAAGTTGTACGTCGACGCGCCGCACCCAATTGCCAAACGCTGTCCCCTACGCATCTTTGAGGTCAATTCGTACGCGCCAAGCCAAGCGAGAAGGGGCGTGCCCTATCAGTCCGACTTCGGATTGGAGCTGGTGCACCGCAACCTCTTCGTCGCGCTCTCTCATCTCTTCTTGCCAACCTCTGGATTTATCAATGTCCTTAGCCGTCAGCGGACGATGCAGAGCGCTACGCACGCGTCGCGTCCTTTGTAGCGTCGTTCTTTGACAAGCGTAGAGCCTCGTGAGCGGCAGCGCCGAGCGCTGCAGTGTCGGTGATGATCGAGATCATTTGAAATCCCTGCGACTTGCGCAACGCGGCCAATTTCGAATTTGACAGGACTGCCGTGGCGCAACCGGCTGACTTGGCCGCAGCCGAAATTCGCGCAAGCGCTTGGTCGAAAGACGGATGGCCATCATTGTCGCGAGGGGGAAGGCCAAGAGCTACCGAGAGGTCAAATGGACCGACGAAAAGGGCGTCGACACCTTTTACTCGGGCGATGTCTTCGACTGCATCAAGAGCTTTCGCTGTTTCAATCATTGGAATTACCGCAACGCGCTCGTTCGCCGAACCGAAGTATCCCGCACCATCACGTATACCAACGCGAATGGGTCCAAAGCTCCGGCTTCCACTGGGCGGATAGCGCGCTGCGTCAACCGCACGCTGAGCGTCTGATACTCCCTGAATCATGGGGATTACGATACCAAGAGCACCCGTATCGAGCACACGTCCTATGATTCCTGGTTCATTCCAGGGAACGCGAACGATGGGAATGGCATTCGATACATCGATTGCTCGCACCATTTCTACGGCCGTCTCAAATCCCATACCGCCGTGTTGCATGTCGACGAGCACCCAGTCGAAGCCGCACTTTGCGAGCAATTCGGCAGTCAGAGGGCAGGGGGCCATGCACCACGCGCCCAGAGTTGTTTCTCCTCTCGACCAGCGCGTTTTTAGTGGTTCCAGCATGCTCACTTCCTCCGAGGTCTCTGCATCGCTTGCAAATATTGCATAAATGAGCATCATCATAAATGATGAAAGTCAATATTGTCGTGGGACCTTCTATTGAGGGTTTGAATTGCGCTTGGGCGAGCCAGCTGCGAAGCCCAAGTCGTTCACACAGAGACGATTGCGACGGGTTGGGAACTGTTCGGGCGTTGTGCCATACGTCGTGGCGATTGGAAGGCACTGCTCATTCCGCCCCCTGACGGTCCGGGAGCATGGCAACTTTACAATCTTTCTGTCGATCCGGGTGAGACAAACGATCTTGCGCAAGCCGAACCGGTTCGGCTTGCCGATCTGCTCGACGATTGGAATCGTTATGTTGAAGAAACCGGAGTTCGCATTGTCAATGTCGTGACTTGAAACTCGTGCAAGCAAGCCGATATTCCCTTGTCGCCCAAAGCAGATCCTCTAATGAGGTTTCGCCATAATCCGTGGTCTGACCGAGGTGTGACAAATCGTCGAGTTTGACTGACGATTTGAAGATGGCCGCCACGTCGAACGGAAGCGTTACCGCCCGCTCCCTTGTGGTCGAGAAAGAGAACGGATTATGCACACAAATTTGGTTCAGAACGCTTGCAACATAGCTCAAAACTGACTATGGTCATATTTGAGTTATGTCATATCATATGGATCGACCTGACTCGGGCGTCCATTCTTTGGCGGAAACAAACATCCCGCGCTCAACCGGGAAGGGAGGACTAGATGACGGCACGTACGGGCCAGCAGTATCTCGAGGGATTGCGTGATGACCGGACGGTCTGGCTAGGAAACGCCAAGGTCGACGTTCTCAGCAACCCGGTCTTTGCCGGATCGCTCAATGGCATGGCAGGCTATTTCGACTGGCAGCACAAGCATGCAGTCGACTGCCTTGTTCCTGACCCGGTGACGGGCAAGCCCATGAGCGCCAGTCTCATCGTGCCCCGCACCGCAGATGATCTGCAACGCAGGCACAGGGCGTTCGACCGCTTCTCGCGCTATTCCGTCGGCATGCTGGGCCGGACGCCGGACTATGTGAATGTTACGCTAGCAGGCTTTGTCGCCCGAACCGACATCTTCAATGCCAAGGGCAACGCTGTTTTCGCGGAACGACTGCAGCGCTTCTACCGAGAAGTCGTTGAGAAGGATCTATCCCTCACGCACACAATTATTCACCCGGTCGTGGACAAATCCATCCCCGACACCCAAGGTATCAACGGCGAGTTGGCTCTCAAGGTTGTGCGCCGGAACAAGAACAGCATCGTGGTGCGTGGCGCCAAGATTCTCGCCACACTCGGGCCGTTTGCCGATGAGTTGTTCGTCTATCCCGGACAGCCACAGCCGCCAAACGTCGATCCAAATATGATTCTGGCCTTCTCGGTCCCCATGGGAACGAAGGGCTTGATCACGCTCTGTCGTGACCACTATGGCGTGCCGGCCTCGGTCGGCGACAAGCCCTTCTCTAGCCGGTTCGACGAACAGGACGCATTCATGATCTTCGACGATGTCGAGATACCCATGGACCGCGTTTTCATCGACGGCGATCTCGATGTCTACAACGGACTCATGCAGCACGGCTGGGCGGCAAACATAATGCAGCAGACGTGCATACGCGCTGCCGTCAAACTTGAGTTCGCCTATGAGCTCTGCGTGCGCATGGCCGAGGCGACAAATTCCGACAAGCGGCCCGACACCGCGGCAATGTTAGGTGAGCTGTGGGGTTTTTCCTGCCTGACTCGTTCGGCTATCAAAGCGGCCGAGATGGACGCGCGTGACTGGGGCAACGGCGCATTCTTCCCCGATGACCGACCGCTCCGCGCGCTAAGATCGACGATGCCGGCATGGATGGTTCGCGCCAACGAAATCATCAAGACAATTGGGTCGCACAATCTTCTGGCCACGCCCTCACTCGAAGCGATCGAAAATTCGGAGATCGGCCCACTGATCAGGAAGTTCATGCCCGGTGCAAACGGCATGAGCGCCCGCGAGCGCGCAAAGCTGTTTCGCACGGCTTGGGACTTCGCCGGTTCGGCGCTCGGGGGCCGCGTCGAGCTTTATGAACGCTTCTATCTAGCCAGCGCACCCAGAAACTTCGCATTGGACCATATGATTGCGCAGCGCGAGCGGCCATGGACTCAGTTGCCCGAAATGCTTGCGGCACTCGGCGTCGACTGATTCGCGTCTACTGCGCTTAAGTGTCCTAGCATTATCGATGCCATTTCGGGCGCGGCGATCACGCTACTGCGGCCAGCGACGGCCGATACGGTGATCTCCAGCTTCTCGATCTTGGCTCTCCGACCTGAACGATGCGTTCTACGCTGAAGTGGCCGAGTTCAGACAATAGTCAGAGACGTATGGGAGCCCAATTGGGGCATCCCGGCCGCGGATCAGTGCGAATACTAACGCCCTCGGCGCATCAGTTAGCGCGACACTAGCCCGCTGATCGTGACCTCGAGTTTGAGGCGCAATCGCTCGATAAATCGCTTTTTGGATGTATTTTGCCCGAGCCACGCCAGAAGACCCATATAGTAGATTGCGAACAGCACTTCTGCCGCCAAAAGGGAGTCTGATTTTGAGTGCAACCGTTCCGCCTTTGAGCCACTTTCCAACAGATCCGCGATCCCAGAATCGATTACTTGCATCAGCTCGGAGATGTCCTCCCGGCGTTCTGGTGCTGATTGAAACATGATCTCCTTCAGTAGGATGCGCGAAAGCTCAATGTCACGCTCATGATAGCGGATCATAAGGCCGAACACATGCATCAACCGATCCACCAGGGATCCTTTTGACGGCATGTTTGCGAATGCCAACTTGGCCGTTTCGATCATCTCGTCCCTGAAGACCATGACGAGGATGTCTTCCTTGGACTTCGCGTACAGGAACAGTGTGCCGGTGCCGATGTCCGCCCTTTCGGCGATCTGCTGCGTCGTGGTTTCCGCGAATCCCCGCTCACGGAACAGCTTGCGCGCGGCGCTGACGATGCGGGCCCGCTTCTCCTGCTTGTTGCGCTCGCGGCGGCCGACTCGTGGCGCCGATTGCTGGTCTCTCGCGCTGGTATTGGCCGCTACGCGTCTGACATTGCTTCGCTCGACCACCCCCGAAAACCCTCCTGGATCAACAATCCCGTTCAACAAATTCCGGCTTGCAGCGCCAATGTCAATGCACTGTCCGCCACCGAAGCGCCGTCCTCGCGGTCGGGGCTTGACGTCGGCCCGTCTATCTATAAACTGACTACAGTCATAAATAAAGACCCTCACAGAAAGTTCGAACCGGCACGTGCCTGGGACAAGAACTCAGGGGCCAAGAGCGAGGGAGAGGTGATGGTCAACTCGACAACAGTCGCTGGCGTGGAGGTTTCAACCGATCACTTTATCGGCGGCCGACGCGTCTCCTCATCGCAGCGTTTTGCTGATCTGTCTCCGATTGACGGCTCGCACCTCGCCGACGTCGCCGCTGGCGGCAAGGCCGAGATCGATCTCGCCGTTGCAGCCGCACGCAAGGCGTTCCCGGCCTGGGCCGCGCCTGGACCTGAAGGACGGTTGCCGATCTTGAAGCGCTTTGCCGAAGGCATCAGGGCAAGAGCCAAGGAACTGGCCGCAGTCGAGACGATGGATAATGGCTCTCTGTTGGGCGGCAATCTGCATCGCGTTGTCCCCCGCGCGGCGCAGAACATCGAATTCTTCGCCGACTGGGCGATGACGCTTCAAGGCCACTCGATCAACTCTCCGGAAGTCGTCAATCATGTTCGCTACGACCCGGCGGGCGTCGCCGCTCTGATTACGCCGTGGAATGCGCCGCTGATGCTGACGACCTGGAAAGTCGGGCCCGCACTCGCAGCCGGCAACACAGTCGTCGTCAAGCCGCCGGAGTGGGCGCCACTGACTTGCTCGCTGATGGCGGACATCGCGCACGCCGCAGGGCTTCCAGCCGGCGTCCTCAATGTGGTTCAGGGCATAGGCGAAGTCGCCGGCGACGCCCTGGTGAACCATGGCGACGTCGATCGAATCAGCTTCACGGGTTCAACAGGCACGGCGAAGCTGATCGGTCAGGCTGCCGCCAGATCCATCACGCCTATGAGCGCCGAGTTGGGGGGCAAGTCGCCCTTTATCGTATGCTCCGATGCCGATCTCGCAGCCGCCGCCCAGACCGTTGCGGGCCAGTACATGAATGCTGGACAGGTGTGCCTCGCGGGCACGCGCATCCTGGTCGAGAAGTCCATTGAACAGGAGTTCCTGGCCAAAGTCCGCGATGCTGCGAGCCACATGCTTGTTGGCGATCCTCGCGACGCCCAGACGCGCGTCGGTCCGCTTATTACCAAGGAGCATTTCGACAGGGTTGCAGGCTTCGTGGAGCGGGCAAAGGCGACCGGCGCGGAAGCGTTGTGGGGCGGCTCGCGCGCGAACTTTGGTGAGCTCTATTTCGAGCCAACTCTCTTCGCGCACGTCGACCCTGCATCGGAGATCGCGCAGCAGGAAGTCTTCGGCCCTGTCCTCACCTGGCAGACCTTCGAGTCGGAAGACGAGGTGATCGCGCTTGCCAATGGGACCAACTATGGCCTGGCAGGCACGCTGTTCAGCCGTAGCGAGGCACGCGCCATGCGCATCGCATCACAGGTCGTGGCCGGAACAATCTGGGTAAACTGCTTCTTCATCCGCGACCTCGCCGCGCCGTTCGGCGGCAGCCGTAACTCCGGCATCGGCCGGGAAGGTGGAAGCTGGAGCTTCGACTTCTACTCTGACATCAAAAATATATCAGTCCGCAAAGGCTCGTTCGCCTAGCAAGGGGATGGAAATGGCAAAGATCACAGAACTTGGGTATGTCGGGCTCGGCGTCAAAAGTCTGGCGGAATGGAAAGAGTTCGCGTCGAACATCGTTGGGCTCGAGGTCGCCGACGAGGGCGAATCCGGCCGCTGCTATCTGCGGATTGACTATTGGCATCACCGCATCATTCTCGACGAAGACGGTAGCGACGATTTGAACTTCACCGGCTTTCGCGTCGCCGGCCAGGACGAGTTTCGCGAGATGGCGAAGCAACTCTCCGACAACGGCTTGAAGGTTCGCATCGGCACGCCGGCGGAAGCCGACGAACGTCGCGTCCTCGAAGTCATGAAGCTCCAGGATGCGAGCGGCTATCCGATCGAGATTTTCCACGGCCCGCAAGTTCAGGCTAACAAACCATTCCTGCCCGGTCGGCGCATGCATGGCCGTTTCAAGACCGGGGAAGGCGGACTTGGCCACATGATACACAAGGAAACGGTCGGATTCGAGAAGACCTACGAGTTCTACAAGCTCCTCGGCATGCGCGGCGGCGTCGAATACAAGATTCCGCTGCCGGGTCTGCCGCGCCCGGCAGAACTCATGTTCCTGCACTGCAATGTTCGCGATCACACGCTTGCCTTTGGTCCACCCGGTTCGAAGCGCATCAACCACCTCATGCTCGAAGTGGAGACGTTTGACGATGTCGGACTAGCGTATGAAACCGTGAAGCAAAACAACATTCCGGTCGCAATCGCGCCAGGGCGTCACGCCAACGACCACATGTACTCATTCTACTTCATGAACCCGTCTGGCTGGATGATCGAGATCGGCTGGGGTGCACGCGGAGCAACGCATCAATCCGAATACTATCAGCGCGACACTTACGGCCACGAACAGCTCGCCGGCAAGGTTGTGTAGCAAGTTCGAGCGACGATGTTTGCGGCCTGCGCTGCCGACCATCGAACACAAAACTTTTGGAGCAACACATGTCGGTACTCAATGGACCACGAGAAGAATGGCGTCGCATCCTGCACCAGGGAACACCCCAGTGGGTGCGTCCGGAAGGTGACCGCCTGCGCCTGGGCGATGGACGCACCATAGCCGACGCTGATGCGACCTACCTTGCGCCATGCGATCCGACCAAGATCATCTGCATCCATCTGAACTATGATTCGCGGCGGATCGAGTTCAAGGCTCCTGCTCTTGTCACGCCGACCTACTTTCAAAAGCCGCTGACGACGCTCAATGCGCATCGCGGTTTTTTGAGCCGGCCTGCCAACTGTAAATATCTGAACTACGAGGGTGAGATCGCCGCCATCGTCGGAAAGCCGATGCGCAATGTCGCGCGCGACGATGTGTGGGATCATCTCGCGGGCTTCGCGGCCGCCAATGACGTCGGGGCTCAGGATTTTCGTGACACGGACGCCGGCTCAATGCTGCGGGTGAAGGGCCAGGACGGCTTTTGTCCGATCGGCCCCGGTATCGTACGCGGCGTGGATATCAGAGAGCAGTCCGTCAGAACCTATATCAACGGCAAGAAGGTGCAGGACGGTCCGGTCAGCGAGATGACCTTCCCGATCGACTACATCTTCGCCGACCTGTCTCGGCACATCACCTTCTTACCGGGCGACATCGTCCTCACCGGTACTCCCGCAAATTCCCGGCCAATGTCGCCGGGCGATGTCGTTGAGGTCGAAATCACGGAGATCGGACGTCTGTCGAATGCCGTGCAGGAAGTGCCTTCGCCCAAGCATGCAGTCGGACACCAGCCGACAGATACTGAGGCGGTCCGTCGTGTAGCCTTGGGAAAGTTTTAGGCTTCAGATATCTTACTGGCACCATCGAAGTTCTCGGCTCGATCGGTTTGCTTTGGCCGCGTTCGGCGTTTTTCGGCGCGATGGTATTGCTTGGCATCTGTGCGGGAGCGTTCGTTGCCCAAATTGGACCATTGCACGGTGACGTTGTGCACGTCTTTGTTCTGGGCGGCTTGCTCGCCGTGGTGGCCTGGATCAGCCGCCCAAGCTGGCTTCGCTCAGCGTCTTAGGTCAGGAGCCCGTCACAGCCGGAGCCGACCGCGTTCTGTTCGCGACGTCACTTGGCAATTCAATTGAAATTGGGGTCGCTGAGTTGGTCTCAGAGCGTAAACTGGAGGGAAAACGGCGTGAGTGGGGGTGCTCCTAGAAAGTTCGGTATTGGCCAGCCCGTCAATCGTTTCGAGGACAAGCGGCTTATAACCGGCGGTGGCCGCTATCAGGACGATCGAAATCTGTTGGGTCAGAGCTACGCGGTCTTCCTGCGTTCGCCTCATGCAAACGCACGCCTAAAGAGCATTGACGCGTCTTCTGCTATTGCTGCGACTGGCGTTCTCGCTGTCTTTACGGGAGAAGATGTGGCGGCTGACAAACTTGGCACGATGCGGCCCACCATCGCGCGAAAGCGCCCCGACGGCTCGCCGATGTACATAAGCCCGCATCCGGGACTCGCGCGCGGCCAAGTCCGTTACGTGGGCGATCCCTACGCAATGGTGATCGCCGAAAGTCTTGCTGCTGCGAAGGACGCAGCTGAGCTCGTTGAGTGTGAATTTGAAGTGATGCCCTCGGTAACGGCCACAATCGACGCGGCCAGTATTGGGAGCAACGCCGTTTGGCCAGACTGCGCCGACAACATCTCGCACGTCTGGAGCATTGGCGACAGCAAATCCACCGATGCTGCGTTCGCAACTGCCGCCCACATCGTCAAGCGCAGTTACGTGGTGACACGTGTGCACGCGCAATTCATGGAGCCGCGCGGGGCTCTCGGCGCATACGATCCAGCCGATGAACGATTTACGCTTTATGCCGATTGCCAGTATCCACATCGTGTGCGCGACGCTCTCGCGAAAGATATCTTCCGCATTCCGTCGAGCCGCATCAGGGTTGTCGCTGGCGACGTTGGTGGGGCCTTCGGCACGAAGGGCTGGCAATATGTGGAGCACCGTCTTGTGCTCTGGGCTGCGCAGAAGTTAGGGCGCCCGGTGAAGTGGACCTGCGAGCGCAGCGAAGTGCTGTTGGCCGACGAGCATGGTCGCGACTGCATCAGCGAGATCGCTCTCGCGCTGGATTCCGACGGCCGTTTTCTTGGCGTTCGCGTCAACACGGTCTGGAACATCGGTGCATATCTCTCGTCCGATCGAAACATGTTGCAGACATTCACCAGCATGCAGGCGGCGACGGGCTGCTACGACATTGCACACGCTTTTTCCGAGATGCGCGCAGTTTTTTCCAATCTTCCTGCCACGGCGCCATATCGCGGTGCGGGTCGACCTGAGGCGATATACGCAATTGAGCGCGTAATTGACGATGCGGCACGGGAGCTTGGTTTTGATCCGTTGGAATTGCGTCGCATAAATCTCGTCCCGAGTTCCGCGATGCCCTATCGCAATGCGCTCGGGTTTGTTTACGACAGCGGCGATTACCCCAGAAACCTTGAGCTCGCTCTCGAGCTCGCCGACGTGGCGTCCTTTTCTGAGCGGCGCGAGGCTGCGAGAAAATCTGGAAAACTTCGAGGGCTTGGTGTGGCGAACGCGGTCGAGCGCGCCGCGGCGCCCGGGCCCGAATTTGCGCAGCTTATCTTTGATACCAGCGGCGGCGCAACGCTGCTGATGGGGACCAAGAATCAGGGCCAAGGTCACGAGACCACGTTTAAGCAGATTGCCTTCGACAGCTTGGGTCTGGCGCCAGAGGATATTCGTTACGTGGATGGCGACACTGATGTTGTTCCCTATGGTCTAGGAACCAACGGATCGCGCTCTACCGTCACTGGAGGCACCGCATTGCGCGTTGCGGCGGGAAAGATTGTGGAGAAAGCCAAACTCATCGCCGCACACGCGCTCGATGTCGCGCCAGAGGATCTGACGTTTGAGGACGGCCAATTCGCGGTAAGCGGAACGAACAAGCTTATCGGCCTGAAGGACGTCGCGCGGCTTAGCTTTATACCGGCCCGCATTCCGCGAGACATGGAAGCGGGCCTGGCTGCGCTTGGAAGCTTTACGCCAGAGCGGGATACGTTCCCGAACGGCACGCACATTTGCGAGGTCGAGATTGACCCGGAAACCGGCGCGAGCAGTCTCGTAAGGTACAATGTCGTAGATGATGTCGGCACTGTCATCAATCCGAAAACGCTGGAGGGACAGATCCACGGAGGCATCGTGCAAGGATTGGGTCAAGTTTTTATGGAACGCACGATGTACGACCGCGAGACCGGCCAGCTTCTGAATGCCAATTTCTCCGACTACGCCATGCCGCGCGCTGACGACGTTTGTGACTTCTCGGTCGAAAGCAACTCGAATCCATCTCCGCTCAATCCGCTTGGGGCGAAGGGAGCAGGCGAGGCGGGCACCGTGGGCGCGATTTCGGCCGCAATGAACGCCGTCATGGACGCGCTTTCTCAGGCGGGCGTTACCACTTTCGATATGCCGGCGACGCCAGACCGTGTCTGGGCGGCACTTCACTATAAAGAACAGCGAGTACTTAAACGCTAGGTCTGAGGACTATGTCCGCGCGTTTGATTTGTTGGTACCTGGAGTGAAGTCACGGAATTTATCTAGACAAAGGAATAGGTTGGCGAATGGTACCGCAGCTTCGGGGCCTACCAAACAATGTGCGAGATAAGTCGGAGCAATGATCCGCCGTTAGACGACGTCCTTGCAAACTAATTCAGCTCACTCGATTCCAAACCCATCGCGTAACCCCTCGTTTGCGAAGCAGCCCTGAGCGCCGCGACTTTTTAGACCGCTCGCGCCCATGAATGTCCGCTTTCCACCCCAAGCGGACGTTTGCCCGGTCTAATGCCGCTTATTGCTCCGAAGCTGCGTGCATGTCTCAATGGTCCAGGAGAACGATCTATGAGCCTCGACGAGAAAATCAGGTCCTGCCTAACGCTGCCGGCCATCTGCGCGCCGATGTTTCTGGTCACGGGCCCGGCCCTCGTACGCGAGGCGTGCCGCTCCGGCATGATCGGCGGTCTACCGCGTCAGAACGCCCGCAGTCTCGAGGAATTCGAGGCTTGGCTATCCGACATTCAAACGTCTCTGGCCGAGTACCGTCGTAGGCATCCGCGGGCCCGCATCGCCCCCATCGCCGTCAACTATCCCACCCGCATGCCCCCCGACGAACTCGCCGCAAACGTGGCGCTCTGCGCGAAATACGACGTCGAGATCATCATCAGCGTCGGCGGCGACCCCACCGAACTCATCAAGCGGGTGCATGACTTCGGGGGCAAGGTATTCCACGACATCACCAGCATGCGCTTTGCCGAGAAGGCCATCGTAGCCGGCGCTGACGGACTAAACTGCATCGGCGCGGGCGGCGGCGGCCACTCCGGAACGATCAGTCACCTGGCGCTCATCCCGCGCATCCGCGCTGTGTACGACGGAACGATCGTCATGGCCGGGGCAGTTTCCACTGGCGCCGTGATCCGCGCGGCCGAGGTGCTTGGCGCCGATTTGGCCTATCTAGGAACGCGTTTCATCGCAACCCAGGAGGCGGACGCACCGGACGAGTACAAGCAGCTTCTGGTCAGCCAAACGTCTGCCGATCTCATCTACACTGGTGACGTCGCGGGCGTCCCGGCCAACTGGATGGTCGAGTCCATCCGCCGCGTCGGGCTCGATCCCGACCATCTGCCCAAGCCTTGGGGGCGCGGCATGCGCCACGACCACCTCCCGGAAGGAGTCACCCCGTGGAAAAATCTCTGGAGCGCAGGTCAAGGCATAGACCTGATCGAAGACATCCCCACGGTGGCCGAGCTGGCGATCCGGCTGCGACGTGAATACGTCGCCGCCTGCGAAGCGCCGAGCATGGTGGAGGCGGCGCGTCTGGTCGATGCAGCTCTCGACGCCCCAACAGCCTAGGCGTTTCAACTGATCGATCGGCGGCTTTCTGCCGCCGCCATGGTTTGCTCCCAACAAAGTCGGATAGTAGAAGCCTGGAAACCGCCCCCAACCTTAGCCCGAGATTTGTTGGTATATCTGTTGGTATATCGAGCGGGGCTACGCAAGTCGTTCATCGGTATTTTCCCTGTTCCGACGAAAGAGTTCCCTGTTATCGACTAAGATGTTCCCTGTTACTTTATTCGACGAATTC
Organism: uncultured Alphaproteobacteria bacterium; assembly: GCA_963743765.1. Lineage (GTDB taxonomy): Bacteria > Pseudomonadota > Alphaproteobacteria > Micropepsales > Micropepsaceae > Rhizomicrobium. The sequence goes on along the minus strand of CAVUQQ010000004.1, from coordinate 879,566 downwards.
GGTCGGTTAGGCCTATAAACACTGCGTCAAACGCGTTTTCGGGTCACCAATTTTGGCAGTCTTTCTCGAATTCCCTGTATTTTTCCCTGTTATCGCGGAGTGCCACGCAGAGACTGGTTCTCTCGTAGCTACCTAGCCCACCAGTCATTGTTCACCGGCTTTCGCGCGCGTTCGCGAACCGCAAAATAGTCCCACCAAATCAGCGTTATTGTGTGCTCGAGGTCTTGGTCGTCCGCCAGCACCCGCGCAAATTGTTGGCCTATTTTGCCCAATAGACCAACAACCGTCGGAAAAAGACCAACCTGCCTTTGACCGACGCAAAAGTGCGCGCTCTTAAGGGAAAGCGCTCAGTATAAGTTGGGCGATGGCGAGGGCCTGCAGCTGCTAGTGCCGCCCAGCGGCGCCAGGCTGTGGCGTCTAGCGTACAGATTTAACGGCAAACAAAAGTCACTTGCTCTCGGAAAATATTCGACGGTGTCGCCGCTGGAAGCTCGAACGGAGCGTGACACGGCAAAGCTGTTACTTCGCGACGGCAAAGACCCACCTGCCGAGTGCAAAGCCAGCCAACGCAAACGCTCGATCGCTGGCGCAAACAACTTCAAGGTAATTGCGGAAGAGTGGTTCGAAATCAATCGGGGAAGATGGGTCGAAACCTGCTCTCCGCGGCTTAAGAACCAACTCGATGACGATTTGCTTCCGGCATTGGGAAAGCGTCCGAGCGCCGCTATGCCGTCGCCACCGCTGGATGGTCCCGCGATCCCACGGGAGATCTCAGGGGGGCGCTAAAGCCAGCGAAGCCGCCCAAGCATCGGCGGTCCTTCCGGCGCAGGAACTGCCTATTTTTAGGGAAGCGCTTGAAGCATACGACGGCGACATCGCGACTGAAATTGGACTTAAGCTAGTAGTGCTGACATTCGTCACGACAGCGGAGTTGCGGTTTGCTCTCTGGTCAGAATTTGAGTACTTGGAAACCCGAGAACCATTGTGGCGCATCTTCACATTCGCGTGCACGCCTCAGGCTGCAAAGCGATCGCGGGCAGCCGCGAGACGGCCCTCCGCCTTGACCAGCTTTGTCGCAGCGCCGAGACCGTAGGGCGGCATGTTTGCGTAAATGCACTCGTGTCTGCCGGGCTCGACCAGGTAGGTTTCGTGCCAAATGCCGATCGAGTCGTCATCGGCGAGCTCGCGCAAATAGCGGCCCCACGCGGGTTGATGTCCAGCGTTCTTGTCGCCGGAATAACCTATCAACTTGTCGAAGCTCTCCCAATATTGTTGCACCATGATGTTCGGCCAGGAGATGTAGTTGCGATACCACAAGAGGCCGCTGTCAGGCTCTGCTTCTAGTTCCTTCAACATCTTCGGCATGCTCTGCGTGAACCAGAGCCAGCGCGGAAAAGTGCGGAGCCGGTTGAAGCGCGCACCGATCAGGAACAGGACGACGGGCTTTTCCAGACGTGCCGTCATCCGGCCCGGAACGACTGTGGTTGGATGCTCCATACGTTCACCTCTTCTATGCACTGCCCCGATAGTTGAACCCAGCGAAGGGGGACGTGCCGAACAAATGCTTCGTCTCCGCGTCTCTTACTTTGAAACCCGCGGCCCGGATCAAGTTCGGGTTCGGCCTTCCAACATGTCAGCCGCCACCGATCTTCATTCATGCCAAGCTAATAAAGTGTTGCCAGCGCTTTTCAGCCTCGCCGGGCGCCCCATGGCAACCGGGTTTTTCACCCGCAGCACAGCCGGTGGCGTGGCCACGGGCGCCTTCGATCATGATGGGCGCGCCGCTGCCTTGTTTGAATCGAACATCGCCAATGCGCGCGGGCTGGCCGCGCATCTGGAACTCGCCCAACATCAGCAGACGAATGTCAGCCTTCCATTCAAATCGGACGAGGGCGGCTCATGTATTTCCCTTGGCAAGGTCGTACGGTCGTCGTGACGTTGCCGAGAAAGTCGTCATGACGACGCTCCGGTGGCTTTCGAGAACTCCATGCACCTTATCCGACCTGCCATTTTGGTGCGCTATCGGGCGCAATCATTTCGCAACCTCTATTTTCCGCCTCGGTCCGTCACGCGAACGCCATCTCCCACGCGGTCGCTGGGATGGACGACAACCTGATCTCCAACAATTAGTCCTCCAAGGACTTGGGAAGCCTTCTCGTTGCTCTTTCCAATTTCGATCGGAGTCAGCACAGCTCGACCTGAGCGAACAGCAAACACAGCCCAACCATTTCCATTCCGAAACATCGCGGATACTGGAACCTGAATCACGTCGTCCTGTTGCCAGACCACGATATTGGCGATGACGCGAAATCCGTCTGCGAGGGCGTGCCACTTCAACCGTGGATCCGTAATATCAAGCAGGACATTGACACGTTGCTCTTCCACGCCCAGTGCAGAAACCTTAGTAAAACCAGAGGGCTCGACACGTCGGACACGCGCATTTAAGGGTGCACCACCGCCCCAGTCTGTGATCACCGCGCTCGCGCCCTCGCGCACATTTACTGCTTCTTCGGAAATCAATTCGACGACGACTTCGAGATTTTCGGGATCGCCAATCTCCAAAATAGGTGAACCTGAGGCAACGACCGCTTCGTTTTCATGGAGCACGCGCAAGATACGACCAGAAACGGGTGCGATGAGCGAGATACTGGCGCGCTCGCGTTGAACTGATGCTGGATTGCTCGGGTCAATCAGCAACGCTTTGGCCGAGACAAGATCAAAATCCTTTACGCGCAGAGCGGCCTGGGCGGTGGCCAGTTGGGCCGCCGCCGTATTGTAGGCAAGCTGCGCACGTTCGAGATTCGAGCGAGAAATTGCTTCCGATTTCACAAGCGTCTCGGCGCGCGCCCGCTCGGACGACGCGAATGCCAGTTCGGCCCTGGCTCGCGTTACTTCGGCCGCCGCAAGATTCCGTGCGGCTTCGGCGGATTTTACAGCCGACTCGGCTTGTGCGCGCGTGCGCACATCCAGAAAACTTGGGGCAATTGGAAGGAGCTCGGCCAGGATAGTCTGGCCGCCTGTGACGGCGTCGCCTGCGTGCCTTTCAATTCGGAGGAGCCGGCCGTGTACGGGAGCGGACAGCTGAAAGATTTCCCGCACGCGCGTGCGCCCCTCGTCCGATACTTCGACGCGCAGCGCCCCGCGCTTCACCGTCGCAAGATCCACCGCAACAGCCTGGGGCCAGAAACTCCAGACAATGAAACCTGTTACGAGCAGGCCAAGTGAAGACCAAAGAAAGGCGCGGCGAGCGTTTGGTGTCATAGGTTATTCCCGCGTCTTAAGTACCGAGATCAGGTCAAGATGGCTAATCCGCCAGGCAACCGGAATCGCCGACGCTCCGGCTGAAAGCAGAGCGATGGTCATGGCGATTCCGTACGTAGCCGGCATGACAACAAACGGAAGCCGGAACAGCTTGGTTTCCATCGCCTCGCTCATGAACCATGCAAGCGCGTATCCGAGACCGCAGCCAACAGGCAACGCGACGATCACGAGCAGCGCAAGCTCGCCAAGCAGGATGTATGTCACTTCAGCGCGCGTGAACCCTAGTACCCGTAAACTCGCCAGTTCGCGGCCGCGCTCGGAAAGCGCAATCCGCGCCGCGTTGTATACAACGCCAAAGGCAATTATCGCGCCGAGAGCAACGTAGAAATCAATCACAATGGTCATGCTTCGTGCCATCGTTTCGCGCAGCGACGAAATCGCCTGGGCCCGTGTCGATATCGTCGACACGGCCGGAATTTCCTTGAGCCGCGTAAGAAGGCTGGCTTGCAGAGCACTATCGAGCAAGGCCTTCACGGCCGTCATGGTGCCACTCTGGCCGGTGAGCATTTCGAGCGAGCGCCTGTTCATGTAGGCAGAAAGCCCGACATGCTCGGAAAAAATTCCGGCGATTGGCAAGAGTGCCGACCTCCTTGCACCTTCCAGGATCTCAACACTCACGGTGTCCCCCAGATGTAACGATAGCAGACTCGCGAGTTTGCTCGAAAGAATGATGCCGTGCTCCGGGAGCGTGAAAGGACGGCCGGCGGAGTCATAAAACATCCGGAAATCGGAGCCTTGTTCCAAACCTGAGATGACAAGGCGCTGAACGTGATGACCATTTGAAAGCCGCGCCGGAATCTCAACCACGGGTTCAACGGACCGCACACCGGGCATTCGCGAAATTTCAAAGCGTACGCTTTGTTTCCGCTGGTCCAGTAGCCCGATCACAATGTCCTGCCGGTTTGCACGGAAATAGACGCTGTCGACCAATTCATCGATCGCATCGAAAAAGAAGAAGAGCCCGACAAGCAGCATCACGGCCATCGCAACACCGGAACAGGTCAGCAGCGCTCTCAGCGGCCAACGTTCAAGATCGCGCAGGATCATTTGGATCGGCATTGAAATGTAACGATCAAGGCCCAGGCGGTCGACGAGGGTGCGATGGAAAACGGGCGGTGCCGCCGGCATCATTGCCTGTGCAGGCGCCAGCTTTACCGCCCGCATCACTGCATTCATCGTTCCGGCGACGGCCGAGGCAAGCGAAATCAGAATAGCAGCCAGCATAACCGTACGATCAAACCGATATTCGAGAAACGGAAAGCGGAAATAATCTTGATACATCTGCGTCATCCACTGACCCAGCCACAGCCCTCCCGCGCATCCGAGTGCGACGCCGACGCTGGCAATGACGAGCGTGAACTTCAGATAGTGGAGACCCACTTCCCAATTCGAATAGCCGAAGGATTTCAGGAGGCCGATAGATTCTCTCTCGGTATCGATCAGCCGAGAAAGCACCATGTGCATAAGAAAGGCCGCTACACCCAAGAAAATCGGAGGTATGACGAACGCAATCGTCCGTAGTTGATCGAGCTCCTGCGCGATGAACGCATGACTTGTCTGGTCGTTCCGGCCATACGCGGCGGTTCCGCCATATCGTCCAAGCAACTGGTCGAGACGTAGAATTACCTCTGGTTCAGAAGCCCCCGGCGTGAGACCTACGCTCACATCGTTGAATGCGCCGTCGAGGTCGTAGGCTGCTTCCATGAGCGAGCGGTCGAGCCAGAGTATGCCGAACGCCTTGTCGTCGGGCATCAATTGTCCTGGGGCCAAGACGTAGACAAACTCAGGCGAAAGCGCGACGCCAACAATCGTGAACGCGCGTTTTCTCCCGCCAAGGATTACGCCAATTTTTTGTCCCAACCCGTAGCCCAGTGCGTTGGCCATGTTCTCGCTCATGACAAGCTCGTCGCGGCCAGCCGCCGGGAGGCGACCGCGGCGCAGAGCAATCTTGTTGAGTGCGGGCTCTCGATGGCCTGGGAGGGAAATCAGATAGGCGGCTGCCGGTCGAGGCAAATCAGAGATATCAAGAGCTGCGTAATGTGTAATGCGTGTCTCGACAGCCGCCGCTCCAGGAATTTCCGCGATTTGACGCCCAACCCGCAAGGGCGCGCGCTTCAGTTGCGAGAACACGTCTGCGAAACGGTATCGTTCATAGTAAGCATCGCGCGTTGCTTCGAGCGATTTCATTGCGCCAAAGGTCATGACCACGATGGCAACGCCGCAGGCCAATACGACGGCAATTGCGAACGCCTGGCCCTTGAGGTGCCACAGGTCCCGCATCAGCTTTCTGTCCAGCGGGCGCATTACGGTCACCACTTGAGATCGCAAGCTGGCCGCCGCCGGGCGTTTGTGACCACGCTTGCAATTCGGCCGTTGGCGAACGACGCCACCCTCGATGCCATATCTGCAATAACAATGTTGTGCGTGATGACGACTGAGGTGGTTCCAAGTTCGGCGTTGATCCGCTCGATTGCCTCAAGAACGATCACTCCTGTTGGAAAGTCGAGCGCTCCGGTCGGTTCATCGCAAAGCAGAATTTCCGGCCGTTTGGCAATCGCCCGCGCGATGGCCACGCGTTGCTGTTCGCCACCGGAAAGTTGCGCAGGGAAGTGATCGAGCCGATCGGAAAGACCGACGATGGCGAGCGCCTCGTCAGGTTTCATGGGCCTGGCGGCAATCTCAGTCACCAGCGCTACGTTTTCACGGGCGGTGAGACTTGGGATTAGATTGTAGAACTGGAAGACAAAACCGACATGGTCGCGTCGAAACAGCGTCAACTCGCGCTCGCTCATATCGGTGAGATTGTGATCGCGAAAACGAACTTCGCCCGAAGTGGCGCGATCAAGACCTCCGAGTATGTTGAGAAACGTCGACTTGCCAGAACCCGAAGGACCCAGAAGCACCAGGACCTCGGAATCAAATATGTCGAGATCGATCCCTCTCAGGGCATGGACGTCAACGTCACCGGAACGGTAGGTTTTTGTAATGCCGTGAACGTGGAAAGCCACGTCTGGTCGTGAGGAAGAGTCGCTGGCATTGCTCATCCTCGTCCCGCCGCGCCCTGTTTCGAGTCGTTGAGCCAGCATAACATCGCTTCGCGAAGTCGGGCGGGCGCGGTTCGGTCAAACACCCCTGGCCGCCGACAAATTCAATGAGAAAGCAGAACAGGAACAGGGGGGTGGTTCAGTATGCTGCGCGTCGCTCCGCCAAGGATGAACTCCATCATGCGCGAGTGACCAAATGCACCCATGACAAGCATGTCGGCATGGTTTGCGGTCACAAAATCCTCAATCACTTTTCCAATGGCGTGGCCGCCCGCTTCGACCCGTTCTATCGTGGCGTTGACACCGTGCAGCTGCAAATGCTGGTCGAGGCGATCACCGGTCCGATCCTCTGGCAGGGGCTTCTCGTTAGTGACAGTGAAGATGTGGACACGCTTCGCCTTTTCCAGAATGGGCATTGCGTCCGCCAAGGCTCGCGCAGCCGGGCGGCTGAAATCCCACGCGACGGCGATGATGTCGAGCGAAGCAGGCTTGGGCTTTTGATCTGACATGGCGGGAAGCAGGATGGTCGGTCGCCCGGACCCGAAGATAACGGTCTCGGTGTAAAGTTCATCAAAGCCGACTTGATCGGGGATCGGCAGGAAGGTCACATCGTGCAGGCGAGCGTGGCCGACGATTGCATCCGGCGAAGGGAATACGGAAGTTCCCTCCGATATTTTCTGCTGGAATACGCCGCGTTTCCCAGCAGCTTTTTCGAAATAGTCCAGCAGCCGCTTGGCTTCATTCGCACTCTTGTGAACAGCATCATCGATCAGACTCGGAACATCGATCAGCCACTCCCCCATCGAGTGCATGCGTGCTACCCGGCTTCGGTTCAGCACGAATATGAGTGTAGAGAGTTCGTGCACCCATCAGCTTCGAGAAGTCCGCCGCCTGATCGACAATGTAGTCTGGAGTGGGATCCGGATAGCTTGTCAGAGCCAGCAAGCTGTCTTTGAATTCGGTCATGACTCATCTCCTGCTTGTAATTCAAAAATATGTGAGCCTTGAGGGGACCAGGGGTTCGGATAACGGTGAGCGCTCCCAGACACACTTTGCCCGGTCGCAACAATCGTCGTCGCTGCTGCAACCGCCAGCGCTCTGCCCTTTAGGTTCATCAAAGTGCCCGTCCATAGGCGACTAAAAATGCCAATAATCGGGTCCATTTCTGTTGATGCGGATCAACAACCCGCCATTCAGCGGTGGTTTGATGCGATTGTGCGAGCGGGCACTGTCTTCTCGGAAAGTCTCGTAGGGCGGGCTCCCCGGCAGGGGAGCCTGACCCGTTGGCCCAGTGGCGACTTATTCGCGGTCGGTACTAATCTTAGCACCGGCGTCAGTGGGCTTTTGGGTTGATGATGTGAAACGGATTTTCATTGCACTCGCCGTATTGTCTTCACTGCCGTCTCATTCGGCGGCGCAGGTAGCGGGTGATGCAATGAAGGGCGAATTAATAGCGAGGTCGGTCTGTGCCCAATGTCACGCCGTGCGAACCAGGCAGTTACGCTCTCCGGTTCCGATGGCACCCAATTTCACGAGTATTGCGACGACTTTGGGCATGACAGACCGAGCTCTTCGTGTTTGGTTGCAATCTTCCCATCCAACGATGCCTAACTATGTCCTGGCTCCCGACGAGCGGGATGACGTAGTTGCCTATATCCTAAGCCTGAAGTCCGGGTACTAGTCGAACAGAAGCGAAACAGACAATAAACTCCACCCAACGGTCGCCAAGCGATCGCGCGGAGAGCAATTATGGACTGGCGCTTAAGCTTTTTCCGCTTTGGAATGCTCGCTTGCATTGTGTTGGCAATATTCATTGTCACTCAATTTGACATAGTCGACTCGGCTGTAGCAATTTGGAATCACAACCCCACATCCCGGGAAGTCGCGATCGCTAACGAGACCGTGGTCGCAAGAAGGACAGCCTGTCTGTCGGCAGAGACCAAGGCAACAAAGATCGAGTATCCCTCGCGCTGTTATTCCAGTGATCCTCCATTTCGTGGTTTGCCTCGCGAAATAGCGATCGAAAATGTCGAGGGCTTTCTCATCACTGGTTTGGCTCTGCTCGTCGCGATGCTGTCGGTCGTGTTCATGGGGACTCGGATGGCGCGCGAGAGTCGCATTTGAAAAAGGCTCGTTGCCCAACAACCGACAGAGCTACGGCCACTTCTCCAAACACAAGGGTCTGGCGCTTACCACAGCGTGAGTTCGGAGGTCGCCAGGACGGCGGCCATCGCGTCGAGGTATTCCGTTGAGTTGAATCGGGTGTCGCGGTTCGCGTTTGTCTCCCACCTCTTTTTTTTGACGGACTTGCAAGAGTAAAACTAGCGTGCACGTCGGCTGGCGTTGCGTGGACGCGACAAGCGGCGCCAAACGAATGACCATTTTTACCCAAAGCAGATGGTGTGGATGGCTGCCGCTCACGGCATCGGAGTGCCACGTTGTGGAAGCTATCAAGCAACCACGAGCCAAGGGAGCCACCCAACATGGAAGTTAGCACAATCGGTCTTGATCTGGCGAAGAACGTATTCCAGGTTCACGGCATTAATAGTGCCGGCGAAGTCGTTGTTCGCAAGACGTTGCGCCGAGCGCAGATGCGAAGGTTTTTTGAACAGCTTGAACCGTGTCTGGCCGGTATCGAGGCGTGCGGGACCAGCCACTACTGAGCGCGTGAGATCGGCAAGCTTGGTCACGACGTTCGTCTGATGCCGCCGGCCTATGTGAAGCCGTACGTCGAGCGCGGCAAGAGCGATGCGAGCGACGCCGAGGCGATCTGCGAGGCGGTGACACGGCCAACGATGCGCTTTGTCGCGATCAAGTCGCCCGAGCAGCAGGCAGTTCTGGCGCTGCACCGGACGGAGCCATCCACACAGGACGTTCTAGAACTGGTGCCAACGATCAGATTTTTCTCCTAGGGCGTCACGTTTGTCGCGACTTGTGGCGAGGTCCGCACTGGCTGCTTGATCTCGTCCGCAAACCCCTTCTTCAACTCCGGCAACGCGTTTTTATCGCTGTAATCACGACGGCGCTTTGCCCGAGTCCGTGACCGCCAATTGCCATTCAGGCTTGTTGGTATGCTTGATGGCTCATCGTTGGATCTTGGGAGAAATTCACATCGTCTCGATGGCTTAGCAAAGAATATGGTAGCTGCCGGACCCACCAGCCGGCCATTACAGCATCTCGCGCTCGAATCTGCGCATTCTTTCGGTCTTGACGCGCTTGAAGCCGGGTTACGTCGGCCGCAATCGGCGGACGAGAGGGCTTTTCTGTGACGGCCTGCGGACGAACTCGACCGCAATTCCACCACTGACATGTCGGCTGACGCGACCCTCGGTGTTTCCAATCGTTATGGTTTCTCCTATCGGCGGGCGGCACCTGGTGCGCAGCATTGCACCCGTTAGAGAAACGTCCACCACCTCGAACTCGACAATCTCGCCGTTGGCCCTGCCGAATTGACGGACAGCGGGAAGTTCCGAGCGCGTGGCGCTCCGCGCAAACGTCGGTGTGACCGGTTCTCCCGAAAGGTGTTGACGGATCTTCTCTGCCGTCTTGATGCGCTTCTTGTCGGAGCAATTGAATTTGAGGCTCGCGCCAATTTGCGCCGCCGACTCGACAAATGCGGAAAATCGATCGAAGCCTTCGACATACAGGACGACATCCGCGCCAGATTCGGGAAGCGGCGAGCCTTCCAACTTCGCGCCATGGGGTGTGAGCTCGGTCACGACGCAATCGATTTCACCCTGCGTAGATGGAACAAAAAGTTTTGCAGGGAAGGCTACGCGCTCGCACTTGCACGTCCGCAAATCGGCGTTGACCTGCGCACGTTCGGTCTTTTCGGATGCCGCTACATTTGAAAAATTCGGCAACAGCACCTCCTGCGGCAAAACACACACGTTGCAAGGTTAGTCCGTGGTTACTTCCGGCTAATTGAGCGAAAACCTCAAATTTGTTCTTGATTGTCGTTCATGAAACTTGGACGGCCTGCAAATGCCAGGCACAGGGCTTGTCTCAAAAGCGAAATTTCGCGTGCGGGCTGCAACTGATTGGAATGCGGACAATTTGAATCAAATTCGCGCACTCCGCATGCTCATGAATCATTGACCGATTGCGAGACATTGACGAACGATTGCTTTACCCAAAATGGGAAACACTGGCGCCAGTTCGATTAGAAATGAAAACGCTGCCGACAGAGCGGCGTTGACGGAGCTCTGCCAAATGGCATTACGCGGCACCGGATATGCCAAGCGACCTGCCGGTTCTGCAGCAACCCAGGGCAATGCGTCCGCGCGTATGGCCGGTGACGCGGAGCCCGCGACGCGCGTTGTTCCGCTCGATCTCGGTGCGTTGCTGGCGCCCTATCGCGGACACGGCAGAATTTCACTTCGCGTTGAACGTCTGCCGCATCGCACCCGCCTGTCGCGAGGTCAAAACAACGGTGACCGGTCCTGGTCTCTGACCCTCGACGATTTGGACGGTCTCAACTACCTCGCTCCCAAGAATCTGGCCGGCGTGCAGACGCTCTCGATCCGGATCGTCAGCCTTGACGGCGGCGACGGGGCGACCATGGCCGTGCTCGAGCACTCCATTCCATCCGCCGAAGACACAGCAGCGCCGTCGTCAAAAGCGGAATCCCCTCTCCCGAACGCGCAGACTGTTGTCGAAGCCGCGCTCGCTGAACGACTACGTGCAGAACTGGAGAAGCTAAAGGCATCTCTTGTTGCGCAGGAAACCGCTCTCGTAGACATGCGGCAATCGCTCGACCGCGAGTGGGAAGCTAGATCCCGGCAAATGGCGGACGCCGAGATAAAGGCAGCGCGCGTTGCCTGGGAAGTCGAAACAGAAAAGCAGCTTGCCGAAGTCGCCGCGCGCGCAGGGGCGGATGTCGAAAAGAGCCGCAAGGCCTGGCAGGCCGAGCGCGATGCTGAGCTTGCCACGTTGGAGAGCCTGGCCAGGAAGCAACTGGAACAGGAGCGTGCGAGGTGGCGGGCGGAGTTTGAAGAGAGTCTTGCGAAAGCGGAGAAAGCCTGGAAAGCAAGCGAGGCAGCCCGCATTGCCGCCGCCGAAGAAAAATGGCGCGCGCTGTCTTCGCAACTCCAAACGCGTGAAGGCTCACAAAAGGAGTTCGAAGCTCTTCTCGCCGAAGCCGAGAAGCGCTGGAAGGAGCGCGAGTCCGTTCGCCTTGCAGACGTTGAGGCACAGTGGCGGGCAAGTTCCTCAAAGGCGTTGGCCGAAGCTGCCGAACGGGCAACGAAGGAAACAGAGCAACTCCGCGGCAAGTTAGAAAGTGATTTGAAAGACCAGGCGGCTGCCCGGCTCTCTGAGGCAAAGACGCTATGGCAGCAACAGTCGAACAGCGCGCTCGCTGAAGCGCGCGCGCTTTCGGAGAACGAAGCCAAATCCGTTCTCGAAGCAGCCCAAAAGGCTTGGAAAGAGAAGGAAACCGGTCTGATCGCCGCTGTCGAAGCCAGATGGAAGGAGCAATCCGCCCGACTGGTGGCAGAGGCGCGCGCTCAGGCGTCGGCTGCGGGCAAGGCGGATGAGGGAAGTCAGCTCGGCCGGCTCCGTGACGAGCTCGCCGCGGCCAACAAGACACTCGCCGATCGCGACGCTGAACTCGTCCGGGTTCGTCAGGCTGCAGAGGAAGCGAACGAACAGTTTCGCCAACAAACTGCAACAACGCTTTCAGACGCCCAAAAGGCGTGGAGCAGGGACGAGGCTGCCCGTTTCGCGGCGGCCGAAGCCAAATGGCAGGAGCAATCCACGCGCCTGGTCGCCGAAACGCGCGCGCAGACCTCGGCCACCGGAATCGCGGATGAAGTTGGTCAGACCAGCCGGCTTCGGGACGAAATGGCGTTCGCCAACAAAACTCTCGCGGATCGCGACGCCGAAATTGCCCAAATTCGCCGGGCCGCCGAGGACTCCAACGAACGCCTGCAGCGACAACTCGCGTCTGCGGTTTCCGATGCACAAAAAATCTGGAGCGTGGAAGAGGCCGCAAGATTGGCCACGGCCGAGGCGCAATGGCGAGAGCAGTCGGCGAAGGCATTGGCCGACGCGCGCGCATCGGCCCCCGTCGCCGATCATAAGGACGACGGCGTCGAACTGGGTCGGCTTCGCAGTGAACTGGCCGCGGCGCAATCCGCTCTCACGGATCGCGACGCGGAACTGGCGCGTTCACGTCAGGCGATTGAGACCACCAACGAAGAGCTGCGGCGACAGAACGAGGCCGCGTTCGCCGACGCCCGAAATATCTGGAGTGTCGAAGAAGCTGCGAGACTTGAGGCCGCGGAAGAAAAGTGGCGCGAGCAATCCGAAAGCGCGTTGGCCGAAGCGGCGGCCCGCCACAAACAGGCCGAGGCCGAGCTCGCAGCCGTGCAGACGCAGTCTGACACACCGCAAAATGTCCGCGACACCGTCGAAATCCTTCGACTGCGCGACGAAGTCGAGCAATTGAAATCGACGGTCGCAATTCGTGACGTCGAGCTGGCTCAGGCGCACGCGACGGCCGAGCAGTTTCGCGCACGCCTGTCATCGGAACACGAGGAAATCCTGCCCACCCGCAATCGTGGAGGGGGCCGATCCATGGCCGAAGACGGTGGGGGTGACGGTGAGGAGGCGGCCAACCGGCCAATATGGCGCGATGTAGCTCTGGTTGCTGCGGTCGCGGCCTTCGGCATTCTGCTTTATCCCCACATCGTGTCGATGATTCCGGACGATTGGTGGCCGGCGAGTTCCTATTCTGATGACAATGATACCGCGCCCGTGGTCCATCGTCCCGCTCCGGCGCCGGCCGCAGATCAACCGACAGACGTCATCGTCCATGCCGCCAATGTGCGGTCCGGTCCATCAAAGACGGCGACAGTCGTTGCGACCCTCGACCGTGATGTGAAGGTCAGGACCGTCGAACGGCGCGGAAACTGGGCGCATATTAAGTTCTCGGACGGCGGCGCCAAGAAACACGAAGGCTGGGTATACAACTCATTTCTGAAGGCTGCGCCCCCTTCGATCAGCAAGCCTGCACCGGAGGGCGCTCACTGACGGTGACTGTGGCGCGATGCTTAGTTTGACCGGAACACCGCGCCAGGGTCAAAGCGCTATTCGTACTTGAACGCTGCGTCGTCCAGATTTATCAGCGGCAGAGCGTCCTTCTCGGCCCAATAGTCCTGGCTGTGCTGCCACTCCGGTTTGTTTCCGCGCTTGGGCAGCAAGTGCATGCTGCGCATGAGATAGCCGGGATTGAAGTTTTCCGGATCCATCCAGGGCAGCAAGGGCATGTCCTTGTCTTCCAGACGCAGGGCCACCGTTACCTTTTTCGCGCGTTTCTTCTTCATGTGATTGAGCAGACGGCAGACAAAGTCTGCGATCAGGTCCGCCCGCAAAGTCCAACTGGCGCGGAAATAGCCGAAGATCCACACCATGTTCGGAACGCCGGTGAACATCATGCCGCGATAGGTCACGGTCTGGGCGAAGTCGAGCGGTTTGCCGTCGATCGTGAACTTGATGTCGCCAAGCACGCTGAGATTGAAGCCCGTAGCCGTGATGATGATGTCGGCTTCGAGTTCCTTTCCGGATTTCAGCAGAATGCCTTTTTCGGTGAAGCATTCGATCTCATCGGTCACGATCGACGCCTTGCCGGCGGCAATTCCCTTGAAGATATCGCCGTCCGGGACGAATGCGATGCGCTGACGCCAGGGGCGGTATTTCGGCGTGAAGTGCGTCTCGATGTCGAAATCCGGGCCGAGATAGGCGCGAACGCCGGCTAGCAGTTCCTGCTTTACGGCCTCCGGCTCCTTGATCGCCCGCTGCGTGAACACTTCCTGATCGTGCAAGATCTTGCGGCGCGTGATCTCATGGATCCACTCCTCCTGGATCCCGATCTCGCGCAACGTGTTGGCCAGGTCGTTCTCGTTGCGGCCTGGAATGAAGTAGGTCGGCGAACGCTGCAGGACTGTAACGTGCTCGCAATCGCCGGCAATCGCGGGAACCACTGTTGCTGTCGTGGCACCCGATCCGATGCAGATCACCTTCTTGCCCTTGTACTCCAGATCTTCCGGCCAGGTTTGGGGATGCACGATCTTGCCCTTGAACTTGCTCATACCCTTCCATTCCGGCGTGTAGCCTTCGGAGTGGCGGTAGTAGCCTTGGCACATCCACAGGAAGTTCGCCGTGAAGCGAAGAGCCTCGCCCGTATCCTTGCGTGTCGCCTCGATCGTCCAGAGATTATCCTTGCTCGACCAGGTCGCCGACCTGATCTCGTGCTTGTAGCGGATGTGCTTGCCCAGATCGTTCTCGTCGATCACCTCGCCCATATATTTCAGGATTTCACCGGCGGTCGCGATCGGCGTTCCGGTCCAGGGCTTAAAGCGATAGCCGAAGGTGTAGAGATCGCTGTCCGACCGGACACCCGGATATTTGTGCATCTGCCATGTGCCGCCGAAGCTTTCGAGTCCCTCAAGAACGACAAAGCTCATGCCTGGACATTGCTTGGTAAGATGGTAGGCGCCGCCAACGCCGGAGATGCCGGCCCCGACGATCAGAACGTCGAAGTGTTCCGCCTTTTGTGCAGCCGGTCGTTCAAGTGTTCCTGTGGCGCTCATGGTTCTTCGTCTTTTCTCTTTGCTGCGGGCCGTCGGGTTTTCGAACATTGCCTGCCGTATGTCGCGGCATGCAAAGCCCTCACCCCTCGGTCAGCTTCGTGGCTAATTCCTAATTTTCGAAGCTTTTA
Source organism: uncultured Alphaproteobacteria bacterium (assembly GCA_963743765.1). GTDB lineage: Bacteria > Pseudomonadota > Alphaproteobacteria > Micropepsales > Micropepsaceae > Rhizomicrobium. The sequence goes on along the minus strand of CAVUQQ010000004.1, from coordinate 864,479 downwards.
GTCTTCGCCGAGAGCTTGTTTGATCAAGATCAAAATTGCCCGGCTTAACTCGAGAAGTCCCTATCTAACCTGTCGTGCGTTCCAATATGTCGCAGTTGCCAGTTGCGAGTGTATCGCGGCAAAGAGAGTGGTATGCGGCCCGCCCCGAGGGTGGGATTTCGCTGCGTACTCGCGTAAGGGTTTGTCCGCTGTTGGCAGGCTGGTCATTTGGGTTCATGGAGAGCCTGACGATTGTGACGAGAGAGACCGACGCAGCGTGATTGCGCGTCTCAACTGTGTCATGCAGACCGTCCAGCCGCAGAATTGCCCTCAGGCTGGGCCGGCGCAAGACCTTTCAGCGGCAGACTGGCATACCGACCATGGGTTCGACCAATGCAAGCAGGTGCAACTTTGAGTAATGATTCGACCAGCGATTCGGTAGGTGGCGTGAACAAGGCCCGCATGCTCGCGCAATTCCTCGCTGGCTACCGCGAAGCCAGCCATGCCCGCAGCGTGTTCGAGCTCGCGGTCAGCGCCGGCGCGCTTGTTTTCCTGTGGGGTGCGATGTGGCTTTCGCTGAGCGTGGGCTATTGGCTCACGCTGCTGATTGCCGTTCCCGCTGCCGGTTTTCTTGTCCGGCTGTTCCTTATTCAGCACGACTGCGGCCATGGCGCGTTTTTCCGGCATCGTGCGGCGAATGACTGGATCGGCCGTATTCTCGGCGTCCTGACATTCACGCCCTATGACGTCTGGCGTCGTGCGCATGCAATCCACCATGCGACGACAGGCAACCTGGATCGCCGCGGCATCGGCGACATTGAGACGTTGACCGTGCGCGAGTACTTCGCGCGCTCCTGGCTCGGACGTCTGGGCTATCGCCTCTATCGTCACCCCGCCGTCATGTTTGGACTGGGGCCGGCCTATCTCTTCCTGCTACAGCATCGCCTGCCGGTCGGCATGATGCGCGAAGGCTGGCGGCCATGGGTGAGTACAGTCGCGACCAACGCGGCAATCGCATTGGTGATCGGTGTGATGATGTGGTTCGTGGGGCCTTCGCGTTTCCTTATGGTTCATGTGCCGATCGTGCTACTGGCGGCGTCGATGGGCGTGTGGCTGTTCTATGTTCAGCATCAGTTCGAAGGTGCCCGTTGGGCCTCGGATGACGCCTGGAACCTGCACGAAGCGGCGCTCCATGGAAGCTCACACTATGATCTGCCGGGAATGTTGCGCTGGTTCACCGCCAATATCGGCCTGCACCACATTCATCATCTGAGCAGCCGTATTCCCTATTACCGCTTTCCACAAATCCTGCGGGATCGCCCGGAACTCAAGAATATCGGCCGCGTGACGCTCGGCCAGAGTTTGCGCTGCGTCCCATTGGTTCTCTGGGACGAGACGGCTCAGCTCCTGATTTCGTTCCGGGATGCGCGCAAGCTGAAGCGCGCATCGGTCGAAGTCAGCAGCGGCTAACGCCAGCCACTCAGTCCGAAATGCCTATGGCGCCGGACTCTGTCATGCGCTCCACGTCGCGTGCCGAAACGCCGAGCTCCTCGAGTATCGCAAGCGAGTGCTCGCCGACGCGTGGCGCCATGCGGGGCGAAATCTTGGGTTCGTCCGCGATCCGGATGGGGCTGTCGATCGTGCGAAGACCGCTCGAACCTGCGAAGGTGGGCAACAGCCCGTTCGCCTCGACTTGCGGACAAGCGACGTGATCCTGCGGTTCGGCGATCGGCCCGAACGTGATTCCGGCTGACATGAAACGCTCTCGCCAATCGTGCCAATCGACCGTCAGGAAGATCTCTTCAAGTCCGCGCGTCAGTTGGTCGGCGTTCGCCGCGCGCAGTTCGGTCGTGGCAAAGCGCGGGTCGGTGGCCCATTCCGGTCGACCGACACAGGCCGTCAATAACGGCCATTCGCGCGCCTGGTTCACGATCGAAAGCATGAACCAGCGATGATCGCGGCAGCGATAAGCCTCCAGCAACGCGCTTCGGCGATAGCGTTCCGCGCGCGGCTGGAATGTGGCGTCGCACAGCGCCGCCTGCAGGTAACAGCCCATCGACCAGAGCCCGTTGGCAAGAAGCGAAGTGGAAACGACGCCGCCTTTTCCCGTGACCTGCCGCCTGTAAAGTCCGGTCATGATCGCCGCGAACAGGGCAACGGCGGTGGGATGATCCCCCATCGCTGGGATCGAACGTGCCGGTTCCGCATCGGCCGTCGGTCGCACGGCGCTCATCAGGCCGGAACGCGCCCACCAGGCGGTCGAATCGTAACCCGTGCGGTCCTTCTCCGGCCCGTCCTCGCCATAGGGTGTGAGCGAGGCATAGATAATCTTCTCATTGAGCGGCAAGATGTCCTCTGACCTCAGTCGCAAACGCTCACGGATTGGACCGGGAAAATTCGTGACGAAAACATCGGCGCGCCTGATCAGGGTCTCAAGAATGGCCCGTGCCGACTCCTGTTTGAGGTCCAGCGCCAGGCTTTCCTTGTTGCGATTGTCGAGCATCCAGAAATAGTCGTGTTCGGCGATCGGTGCGCCCGGCAGCTTGATAAGCTGGCGATAGGAATCTCCGGCTCCGGGTGGCTCGATCTTGATCACGCGTGCGCCAAAGTCCGACATGATGGTGGCGGCGGCAGGTCCCGCCACGAAACTCGCGCAATCGAGGACAAGAAGGTCTTTAAACAGGGAATCCGGCATGGTCACACCCCGAGGGAAGCCCCGATCATAACGGACAGAAACCGCCGCCGGAAACTATCGGCTTGGCGCCAGAACGCCCGGCTATTCCATCAAAAATACCGGCTCCATGCGCGCCCACCATTCGCCCGGCGCACGCGTGGTCCACGGTTCCTGGCAGGGATCGGTCAGCGCCCACCAGCGCTTGGTGGCGGGATGGGCCGCCACATTCGCCATGTCGGCGTCCCAGTCGCTGCCGTGATATTCGAGATATCCGAAAAGCGTACGGTCCTTGAGGAAGATCGAATAGTTGCGGACATGGGCGCGGCGCAATGCGGCCAGAACGTCGGGCCAGGCGGCCGCATGGAGCTGCTTATACTCGTCCAGCTTTTCGGGTTTGACATTGATGACCATGGCGATGCGCTGCATGCTGTCCGCTCCTGAAAATCAAGTCCGTTCGTGCTGCATCGTTCAGTAGAAGATTGACCGCGGCCAACCGCAAGAGTGGTGTGATGACAGTGATGATTTCGGCCGTGCGCGCCTACGACATCCGCTTTCCGACCTCGCGCCAGCTCGACGGCTCGGATGCCATGAATCCGGATCCGGACTATTCGGCGGCCTACTGCATTGTGGAAACAGCGGGCGCGGGGCTCGAAGGTCACGGCCTCGCATTCACGCTCGGCCGCGGCACAGAGCTCTGCGTTCAGGCCATCGAGGCCCTGGCGCCGAAACTCGTCGGACGTTCACTCGACGGTATAGCCAACGATCTGGCCGGTTTCTGGCGCGGCATGGTTGGCGACTCGCAACTGCGCTGGCTCGGCCCGGAAAAAGGCATCATCCACATGGCCGCGGCGGCGCTGGTCAATGCGGTGTGGGATCTCCTCGCCAAGCAGGCCGGTCAGCCGCTGTGGCGCCATTTGGCTGCGATGCCGCCTGAGCAGATCGTGAGCGCGATTGACTTCCGGCATATCAGCGATGCGCTGTCGCCGCCTCAGGCGCTTGAGATTTTGCGCGCCCGGCTGCCGGAGAAAGCCGCTCGCATTGCACGCCTCGAACGCGAGGGACACGCGGCCTACACTACGTCGGCCGGCTGGCTTGGCTATCCTGATGACAAGATTCGCGAGCTTTGCCGCGTGGCAGTTGCCGAAGGCTGGACCGGAATCAAGATGAAGGTCGGCGGCTCGCTCGCCGATGACATCCGGCGGGCCCATATTCTGCGCGAAATTCTCGGCCCCGACCGGTTGCTGATGACGGACGCCAATCAGGTTTGGGAGATCGAGCAGGCGATCGAATGGGTCGGCGTGCTGAAATCCGTCAATCCCTATTGGATCGAGGAACCTGTCAGTCCGGACGATATCCTTGGCCATGCCCGCGTGCGCCAGGGCGTGAAGCCTGTGCGGGTCGCGACCGGCGAACACTGCCACAACCGCATCATGTTCAAGCAGTTTCTGCAGGCCGACGCGATCGACGTGGTGCAGGTCGATGCGTGCCGGCTCGGCGGCGTCAACGAAGTTCTGGCCGTGCTTCTCCTGGCCGCAAAGTTTGATAAGCCAGTCTGTCCGCATGCGGGCGGGGTTGGCCTCTGCGAGTACGTCCAGCATTTGAGTTTCTTTGATGCCGCCTGCATAGCGTCAGGCGCAGAGGGGCGCATGATCGAGCATTCGGCCCATCTCCACGAGCACTTCGTCGACCCGATCCGCGTGGCGCGCGGACGTTATCTCGCGCCCGAAAAGCCGGGCTTCAGCGTCGAAATGAAAAGGGAAAGCCGCGCCGAATACGCCTTTCCGGACGGCCCGGTCTGGCGGCTGACGTCGCCGCTCAGGCGTTGATACGCACCGGAAGCGTCTCAAAGCCCTTCACGAAGCTCGACAGGACGCGCTTTGGCTCGCCAAGCACCTCGATGTCCAGATTCCGCTTCAGGATTTCCTCCCACACGATCTTCAACTGCATCTCCGCGAGGCGATTGCCGACGCAGCGGTGAATGCCGAACCCGAACGACAGGTGCCGGCGTGCATTCTCGCGATCGATGATGAACTTGTCCGCGTTGGGGATCACTTCGTCGTCGCGATTGCCGGAGACATACCACATGACGACCTTGTCGCCCTTCTTGATCTTCTGACCGTGCAGTTCGACGTCTTCGGTCGCAGTGCGGCGCATGTGGGCGAGCGGCGTCTGCCAGCGGATGATTTCCGAAACCATGTTTTCGACGAGACCGTGATTGGCTTTCAGCTTCGCCCATTCGCTCGGGTTCTGCGACAGCGCATAGAGGCCGCCGGTCATCGAATTGCGCGTGGTGTCGTTGCCGCCGACGATCAACAGGATCAGGTTTCCGAGATACTCCATCCGGTCCATGTTGCGCGTGGATTCGCCATGGGCGAGCATCGAGATCAGATCGCCACCGACTTCGGGCGCATTCACGCGCTCGTTCCACAGGCGCATGAAATAGTCGGCGCATTCGAACAGTTCGGCGCGGCGCTGGTCTTCGGATTCGACGACGCCGGAATTTTCGTCTGCCGTGGCGACGTCGGACCAGCGCGTCAACTTGCGCCGGTCCTCCCAGGGAAAATCGAACAACGTCGCGAGCATCTGGGTGGTCAGTTCGATCGATACACGATCGACCCAATTGAATTCCTCATTGCGCGGCAATTCATCGAAGATCTTACCGACGCGGCCGCGGATCAGGCTTTCCATCCTGTGCAGGTTTTCCGGCGCCACGATCGGGCTGACCACCTTGCGCTGGGCATCGTGCTTGGGCGGATCCATCGCGATGAACATCGGCAACTGGAAGTCCGCATCGGGATCGCGGATCGTGATGCCGCCATAGGTCCAGTCGGACGAGAACTGCTTGTAGTTCGTATCGACCGCCATGATGTCCTTGAACTTGGTCACGGACCAATAGGGGCCAAACCGGCTTTCGGCGCAGTAATGGATCGGCGCTTCCTTGCGCAGTCGCGCGAAGAATGGCCAATGCGTGTCGTTGCGGAACCGCTCGGGATCGGCAACATCGAATTTGTCCAGCGGTGTGTTCGCTGCTTCCTCGACTGCGAGATCGTAAGTGTTGATCTTGGTTTCGAGTCCCATTTGGCCAGTCCCTATCGTCGCCGCGGCATACAAAACGCCAACTCCAGCAGCCGAAACTTGGCAAAATCGCCCGCCTGCGGCAATCGGCCCTTCGTCGCACGCTGACACTCCCAATTCACCAATTGGCAAAAGTCGGCGCCTTCGCTCACCGCATTGAGACTCGCATACCCTACGTTCGTAAGCCGGGTAGGCTTATTTCGGGCGTGCAGGCGCGTTGGGCCGAACGTATGGCTAACGCCGCGCCATGGGATTGGGAGTCGGTCCGGTAATTCGCGTCAGCGTGTTGCGGTCCGTGTGGTGAAACGGCTCCTTGACCCCGGGGATGATCAGAACCGTGTCCTCGAAGTAAGACCAGGTTCCGTCGGGATTGATCGTCACTCTTATTCGAAACGAGTCGGTGCGGAACGCGTGCTCCAGAAACGGGGTCGAGCAGATGCCGTAGTCGGTACGGCCGCGCGTCGCCGAGACTTCAAAGCTCGTTGCGTCGGCTGTGGCCGTTCCAGCCGCCAACGCCACCTGCGCACGCGGAATGGCGAGCGAGTGGATTACCGCACCGGTCGCCGGCTCCCACAGCCAATACCCGATCTGATCGTGGTACGTCTTGACCTGATCTGGCTTCACGATGTGCGTCCAGTAGCGCAGGCCATAAAACAGCTGCGGGCCGTTGGTCTGCGGATCGATGGGTTGTAGCTCGATCCGTTCGACATAGACCTGTTGTTTGGGACCTTCAGCCTTCGGTTTGACGTCAAGTCCCTTGGTGCCCTCCCAGACACCAGCCATGCCACGCAAAGGGCCGAGGTTCGCCAGCGTGTCGAAATCGAGATTCGAAGGCTCGGTGTAAATGTCCGCCGGGAATTCTGACATCAACTACTCCCCCACCTTCGCTTCTGCGCTTCGCGCAGTTTTGAACTGTGACGATGCGCGCGGCAAGTGGCAGGAAGTCACCGCTCCAGCGGTTCGACCCGAACCGCCGTCACCTTGTACTCCGGCGACTGAACAAGATTGTCCCGAAATGGTCCGGTGAGCCGATTCAGCCCCACGCGGACGTCGTGGAATGTCGCGAACAGTTGGCCCGGACTCGACCGCGGCAGTGACGCGCGCCTTGATCTTGATCGTTCCGTACTTGCTGCAGACCCGAACCGGGACCCCGTCCGCCACGCCCAGCCGAGCAGCATCGGCGACGGAGATGTCCAATGTGTCGGTCGGACGTAACTTCGCGTTCGACGTCCGCATCGTCATCGTTCCTGCGTTGAACTGGTACAAAGTCCGCCCAGTCGACAAAAGCATAGGATAGTCGTCCGAAACCTGTTCGGGCGTTGGCCGATATTCGATTTTGCGCAACGACGCGCGCGCGGAGCCTCCGAATGCGGCCGTATGGAGAATCCTCATGCCGGGATCGCTTTCGGAGCGGCAGGGCCATTGCAGGCCGCCGCTCTCGAGCCGCGCATATGTTATACCCGCACCTTCGGGCCAGACCTGCCGGATTTCGTTCCAGATATCTTCGGCAGAATCGTAACGAAACCTTTCTGCATGTCCCATGCGCTCCGCCAGGGCGCAGATGATCCGCCAATCGGCACGTGCATCCCCCGGCGGTTCGGCGGCTTTGCGCACCCTTTGAATGCGACGCTCGGCATTCATGAACGTGCCGTCTTTTTCGAACACGGATGCCGCCGGAAGGAAGATGTGACCGGAAACTTTCGCGGTCTCTGTGATGAACAGGTCCTGGACAATGACGCATTCGAGGTTCCGAAACGCCCGTCGCGTCGCAGTCATATTCGCCAGAGTGGGCAGCACGTCGTAGCCGATGACCCACAGCGCCTTCAGCCGGCCCGCCTCGGCCTCATCCATCATGGAAAGCAGATTGTGGCCGGGCGTTCGCGGGATCGGCGCTTTCCAGACGGATTCGAAAAGTGCGCGCCGTTCGTCAATGGGAACTGAGCCTGTGAGCGTCGCAGGATCGCAGCCCATATGGGCTGCGCCCTGGACATTGTTCTGGCCGCGCAACGGATTGACGCCCGTGCCGGGTCTGCCAAGATTTCCGGTGATGAGCGCGAGATTGACCAGCGCCATCACGCCTTCGGTACCTTGCGTGTGCTCCGTCAGTCCAAGGCCGTGGAATGACATCGAAGGTTTGGCGGTCGCATAGAGTCTCGCCGCCCGGCGAATGTCCGTTGCGGGCACGCCGCAGATTGTTTCCGTGCGCTCGGGAGTCCAGTCCTTGACGAATGCGCGAAACGCATTCCACCCCGACACGCGTTCCTGCAGAAATTTCTCATCGACCAGATCTTCAGCCGCAATGACATGTGCGAGCGCATTGAGAAGCGGGATGTTCGTACCCGGCTTAAGTCGCAGATGTATTGTCGCCAATGCCGCAAGCTCCGTATGGCGTGGGTCGGCGACGATCAGATTGGCTCCGACTTTCAGCACGTGCTGGCGGATTCGCGCGCCGACGATCGGGTGGTTCTCCAGCGGATTGGCGCCGAATACAAAGATCGTGCGCGCCGCTTCGATATCGTCGAACGAATTGGTCGCGGCGCCGGCACCGAGCATCGACTTCAACGCGGCAGCGCTCGGCGTGTGACAGACGCGCGCGCAGCAATCGACATTGTTGGTTCCCAGAACCACTCGCGCGAATTTCTGCGTGAGATAGTTCTCCTCATTGGTCGCCCGGGCCGAACCAAGTACGCCGATGCTATCCGGGCCGTGGGCCGCAATGACGCGTTTGAATTCGGCTGCGCAATTGTCCAGCGCTTCGTCCCAGGACAGAGGCGTCCATTTGCGGCCGGTCTTTACAAGCGGCTGTTCCTGTCGGTCATGTGCATGGTTGAAGGAAAAGGCGTAGCGCCCCTTCACGCAGAGATGGCCCTTGCTCACGGGTGAGTCGATCACCGGACGTGCGCGGGCGATCCGTCCCTCCGCGTAGCCCACTTCCATCTCACAGCCGACGCCGCAATAGACACAGGTCGTTCGTGTCCATCCCTCGATGGCGCCGGCGCTCACCTTGCTGCGATCGGTCAGCGCCGCCGTTGGACAGGTGTCGACGCAGGCGCCGCAGCCGACACAGGAGCTTGTGCCCAAGGTCGTGCCCGAGTCCGGAACGATGTGCATGTCGCCGCCGCGGTCGAGCACGTGCCAGACGAACTGCCCCTGAACATCTTCGCAAATATGGACGCAGCGCAGACAGTCGATGCATTGCGACATGTCCACCCGAATGTGCGGATGGGAAAGATCGAGCCGTTCGCCTTGCCGCCGTTTGCCCTTGGGCTGCACATTATATTGGCGCAGCAGACGGTGAAGTTCCTTGTCAGGCTCAGCGGCATAACTAGACGGCAGAACTTTTTCGGCCTCCCACGTGAGAAGGGTGTGGCGGAACTCTTCGATTGCAGGCGAATGGGTGGCAATGCGCATGCCGTCCCGGACTTGTGTGCGGCAGGCGATCTGCGGGTGCGCCTCGCCGTCGACTTCGACACAGCAAATCCGGCAGCTTCCGACAGGCGCAATGCGGGCATCGAAACACAAGGTCGGTATGAAAACGCCTGCGCGGGCGGCCGCATGGCCGATGGTCTCCAGCCCGTCGGTTTCGATGTCCAGGCCGTTGATCGTCAGGCGAATCATCGGGTTCGCTTCGCGCTAGGTGAGGGCAGAATGTTGCTCTATCAGCAGTTCAGCGTCCACCAGATCGCGTTCCGTATTGATGTTGGTGAAAACATGTTGCGATGAAACCGGGCATTGGATGGCGTTGAATTCATCGAGCGCGCGCCGAACGCTTCGCAAGCGGCCGTCCTGCACTCCCTTGCGCAGTTCGCGGAGACAGACGATAGGCCAAAGGGCGCAGAGGTTTTGAACCTGTTCGCCATCGCCGGCGACTACCGGTACTGGTTTTTCGACCGTCGCGAGCGCGCGAAGTTTTCCGACAAGGTCGCGCGACAGAAACGGCGTGTCGCCTGGAAAAGTCGCCAGCCACTCGAATTCGCCGCCAAGGCTGTTGAGCCATTCCAGACCGCCGATGACGCCACCCAAGGGACCGGCGCGGCCATCGAATGCATCGGACAGGATTGCGACATTCTGGGTTTGCCAGGAATCGTAGAGAGCGCGCGATGACGCCCGCACATCGATCGCAAGCGCATCAACCTGTGGTCGAACGCGCTCAACAATCCGTTCGAGTATCGGCCGGCCGGCGAGCAGCTGGAGCGGTTTTTCAATCCCGTTCATGCGGATTGCGCCGCCGCCGGCGACGATGATGCCGCCGATTTTCGCCTGCCTGCCGGCAGTCATCGATGGACGAAGCCGCGTGCGTGCATTGAGGTTCCGTGAAGTGCTCGGCCGCGGACGGCGGCGATGAAGGCGACGGTACGCGCGAACGTGTTGCTTGAGGCGGCAGGATAAACCAGCGTCGTGGCGTACGCGTCGCCACCGTCCGCGCGGTAGCCGACACCGCCGTCAAAGTCGCCAGTCGCAAGATGGCCGTTCAGAACGATTGGCTCGTGATCCGAGGCCGCAGCGGCTGCTGTCGAGCAGGGGGCCGCAACCGCGAAAATCAGCAAAGACACTACTGTGCGATGCCAAAGAGAATTCTTCTCATTCAACATGTTCGGCTTGCCTTCTGCACGGCCTCACGACAGAGGATAGACCTCGGTCGCGGCGATGCCAATCTTGTTGCGGCGCGTTGTGCCGCGGCTGGATCGGGCGCGTCTGATGCAATAGTTTCCGCTACCCGCGATGGGGCGATCGTTGGCCGGGGAGATTCGTTCCAATGGAATATGACTTTATCATCGTGGGTGCCGGATCGGCCGGCGCCACGCTTGCCGCGCGCCTCTCCGAGAATCCTTCGCTGCAGGTTGCGCTCATCGAAGCGGGGCCGGACTTCCGCTCGGCCGAAGCACCAGAAGCGATGCGCATACCCAATCCAAGCCGGATCATCACCGACGCGGAGTATGCACATCTCCGCTACGACGATCTGATGGCCCGCCGCACGTCCGCCCAAACGCCCAGACGCTATTGGCGCGGTCGCGGCGTCGGTGGCAGTTCTTCGATAAACGGACAAATCGCCATACGCGGCACCGTCGAGGATTTTGACGAATGGGCCGCTGAGGGTTGCGAAGGCTGGTCCTACAAGGACGTGTTGCCGCACTTCAATCGCAGCGAGACCGACCTGCGTTTCGGTGACGCGCAGTGGCATGGCAACAACGGACCCATCCCGATCTATCGTGCACCGGTTTCGAAGTGGGGCGCAGTCGACCAAGCCGGCGGCGAAGCGGCGCTCGATCTCGGTTATCCGTGGACGGCCGACCACAATGCACCGCATGCGTTGGGCGTCTCGCCTTATGCGATCAACAATCGCGACGGCGTGCGCGTCAGCACAAACGATGCCTATCTCGAAGCGGCACGCGGACGCAACAACCTGGCAATCTTCGGCGACACACAGGTTGATTGCGTTCTCTTCTCGGGCTCGCGTGCAATCGGACTGCGCCTGAAAGGGCGCGACGGGTGGCGCGAGCTGCGCGGCCGCGAGATCATTCTTTCTGCGGGCGCGGTTCACTCGCCGGCAATTCTGATGCGTTCCGGGATTGGTCCGGCCGAACATCTCGAAGCACTCGAAATCTCCGTGCGCGCAAACCTGCCAGTCGGCGACTCGTTCCAGGATCATCCGCTCGCGGCGTTCGGCGTTGTGCTGGAGGATTTCGCCACGCCGCCTCCTGGTTTTCGTCACACCAATTGCTGTGTGCGCTACAGCTCCGGGCTTTTTGGTGCCGGCCCCGGCGACATGATGATCGTGTTCATGAACCGATTGGGGGACAGTCTTGGCCGCGGTTCTTTTTCGGAGGGCGGCAAGGCCTTCGGCATCATGGGTGTCTGGGTGAACCAGTGCACATCGCGCGGCACCGTTCGGCTCGCCTCGCGCGATCCGTTCGCCGATCCGGTCATCGAAGAAAACATGCTCGACACCGAATCCGACCGCCTGCGCATGCGCGATGGTCTGCGCCGCCTCATCGCGGTCGCGCGCCAGAACTCCATGCGCGCGATCGGCAAGATCGACGGCCAGGGACTCGATCTGTCGCGCGAGCCGAGCGACACCGAACTCGATCAATGGGTGCTCGCCACCGGCCGGAGACACCCAGCACGGCACGTCGAGCTGCCGCATGGGGGCTGTCGATAGTCCACGGACGGTGGTGGACTCAAGCTGTCGCGTGCTCGGGTTCGAAGGTTTGCGCGTGATCGACGCCTCCATCATGCCGTCTGTGGTGCGGGCGAATACGCATCTGACGACCGTGATGATTGCCGAGCGGATGGTGGAGCGGCTTCTGTAGCGCGCTCGCAGTCTATGTGCCGGTGAACCGACCGGGCCGTCGTTCCGCCACGGCGCGGACGCCTTCTGCGAAGTCCTTGGTTTTGCGCAGCGCAGTCTGTTCGACGAACTCGTGATCCGTCTGCGCCTTCACCGCCGCCGCCAGTTCCCGGCGCAAGGTGGCGCGGGTCGATTGCACGGCCAGTGGCGCATTCTCCGCAATCTCGCTGGCGAGGCGCAGCGCGGCTTCTCTCAATCCTTCGAGCGGCACGACTTCGTCGACCAACCCCCAGGCCAGCGCCTCATCCGCCTTGATGCGCCGTCCGGTCAGGCACATCAGCGCGGTGCGCTGCTCGCCGATCAGGCGGGGTAAAGTGTGGGTGATGCCAAAGCCTGGATGAAAGCCGAGCTTGACGAAGTTCGCGGTGAAGCGCGCTTCCGGCGCTGCAACGCGGAAATCCGCAACCAGCGCGAGGCCGAGACCGGCGCCGACGGCGGCGCCCTGCACGGCTGTGACGATGGGCTTCCTGGCGGAAAACAACCGGACTGCCTCGACATAGAGTGCGTTGATGCCGGGACCGGCGCCGGGACTCACGATGCCGGTCGGCGCGGTCAGGTCGGCGCCGGCGCAGAAGGTTTTTCCTGCCGACTTCAGAACGGTAACCCGCAGGCCGAGTTCGGCATCGATGTCGTTTAGCGCATCCGCAAGATCGCGCATCAGGTCAACGGTGACGTGATTGTTCGGCGGCCGGTTGATCTCCAGCAAAGCCACATGGCCGTCTCGGGAAAACGAAACTTCTCCGTAGTTGCTTTTCATTACCGTTTCGCTCCCAGAAGATTGCGCGCGACTACCCATTTGTGAACTTCTGTGGGACCGTCATAGATGCGCATGGTGCGGAGCTTGGATTGCATCAACTGCAACGGCAGCTCCTTGGTCATGCCCATCGCGCCATGTGTCTGCATGGCGTGGTCGACGACTTCGTAGGCCATCTCGGTCGCGAAAGCCTTGATCATGGAGATTTCGAGCCGCACGTCGCGGCCGGTATCCAGCTTCCAGGCGCAGTCATAGGTCATCAACCGCGCCGCATGGATCTTTGTCGCGGCGTCCGCCACCCACCATTGAATCGCCTGGCGCTCCGAAAGCGGTTGGCCGAACACCACGCGTTGCGGTGCGAAGGCGCAGATCATGTCGAGTGCGCGTTGCGCCATGCCGATCGACCAGGCCGCCATCTCGAGCCTGCGCGTGCCGAGCCGGATCTGCATCGGCGCGAAGCCCGCACCCTCGGTGCCGAGCAGTTTCCAGCCCTCGACGCGGCAATCCTCAAGCGCGATCTCGTAAGTGAATGCGCCGCCGACCATCGGAATGCGTCGCAGCACGTTGAAGCCCGGCGTTCCCTTGTCGACCAGAAACGCCGATATGCCGCCGCGCGCGCGTTTCTCCTTGTTGGTCAATGCCATGACGATGGTGAAATCGGCATGGTCGGCACGGCTGATCCAGATCTTGCGTCCGTTGAGGACCCAGTCCTCGCCCTGGCGCTCGGCGCGCGTGATCATGGCCGACGGATCCGAACCTGCGCCCGGTTCTGAAATGCCGATCGCGGAGATCGTTTCGCCGCGCACATAGGGCGCGAGATAGGCTTCGCGCTGGCGCTCGTTCACCGTCGCCATCAGCATGCGCAGGTTCGGCGAATCCGGCGGCAAGGTGTAAGGCGTGATGGTGCGGCCGAGTTCCTCGTTGACGCCGATGAGCGCGACCGCAGGCAGATCCGAACCGCCAACATCGACGGGCGCATCGAGGCCCCAGAGACCGAGCGAACGCGACACCGCGTCGATCCGCTCATGTTCATGCTTCGCCAGGGTCAATCCCTGTCCCGCCGCCTCGCGCGCCAATACGCCGGCTTCCAGCGGCATCAGTTCGTCTTCAACAAAGCGATGCACAAGCTCCTTGAGCATGCGGTGTTCTTCGGCCAGTTCAAAGTCCATGGTCTTGTGCTTTCTGTGATGCCGGTACGGTTGCGTGCTGAGTGATCGTCTTGGCGTTCAGCAATGTTGCGATCTCATTTTCGTCGAAGCCCGCTTCGCGCAACAACTCGCAACTTTGTTGCCCAAGCAATGGCGCCGGCCTGCGCACGCTCGCGGGCGAGCCTGCAAATTTTGTCGGCGGCCTCACATAGCGAACAGGACCCTCGGTCGGATGATCCATCAGCTGGAATAGCCCGGTCGCCTTGAGCTGCGGGTGCTCCGGCAATTCGTCGAGGCTGTAGATCGGCGTCGCGGGAATATCGAGTTCGCCGCACACGCGCATCCACTCTGCCGTCGTGCGCGTACGCGTGATTTCCGCGAGCGCGGCATAGAGTTTCTGGATGTTGGAGTTGCGCGTCACACGGTCGGCGACCCCGAGCGATTCCGCCAGATCGGATCGGTCCGCGACTTTCAGGAATGCGTGCCATTGATCGGCCGTGTAGGGTAGCAGCGCCAGATAGCCGTCTTTTGTCGGCGCCGGCTTGCGTCCGCCAGCCAGGAGACGGGCATAGCCGGCCTTCGCTGGCGAAGGCTCAAATGTCAGTCCGCCGAGATGTTCGACGAGCACGAACGCGGTAAGCGTCTCCAGCATCGGCACTTCGACATATTGTCCTTGACCCGTTCTTTCGCGGTGAAACAGCGCGGCGAGTACCGCGTTGACGACGGCCATTCCGGACGTCTTGTCCGCGACCAGCGTGGGAACATAGTCAGGCTGTTCCCGGCCGGTGCTGGCGACAGACGCAAGGCCGCACGCCGCTTGTATGATGTCGTCAAAGGCCGGCTTGTCGCGATGGGGCCCGTCCTGATCGAAACCGGTGGCTGCGCAATAAACGATTTTCGGATTGATCGCAGCGACGGGTCCGTAGCCGAAGCCCAGCCGCTCGATCGCCTCCACGCGCATGTTGTGAACCAGCACGTCGACCGCTGGAATCAGGCGCCGCAACACGGCGGCTCCTTCCGGTGTGCCGAGGTTGAGACAAAGCGAACGCTTGTTGCGATTGAGCGCCAGGAAAATCGAACTCATGCCGGGATGCAGCGACACGCCGTTTGCGCGCATCATGTCGCCGGCCGGACCTTCGACCTTGACGATGTCCGCGCCATAGTCGCCCAGGATCTGGGTCGCCAGCGGACCCAGTACGACGGACGTCAAATCGAGCACGCGGATTCCGTCAAGCGCACCGGTCGATTGGGAAGGAGTGGAGTTGGTCATCAGCTTGTCAGTTTTGGCGGCGTGCCCGCGCGGCATAGCTTGAACATATTTTAATTCATGATGTCATGCACCCGTCATTGTGGCTTGCCGGGCCTGTCTCTGCGTTGGCGACCGCTCGACTTGGCGCTATGGCGTAACGATCGGGAAGTTCGCGACGATCGGCTCGATGAGACCTGTCAGCGCTTCATAGAGTGACGCGTCGCCCTTGACCGCGATGTCGCCGGAGGCGATGCGCGGCGCCGCCGGCACGCCTGCCAGCAATGTCATCAGGAGTTCGGGCCGCTTCAACCGTACGGTCGCTCCTGCCTTCGCATCGCTCACGCCTGCTTCATGAATTAAAACACCGTTCTCGACCGTGAGCAGATGACTTTCGTTCCTGTCGGTCAGTTCGACATTGATCTTGAATGCGCGCTCCGACGCCTTCTTTGGATTGACGCGGACGGCGGCGAAATCCAGCAGCATCGGCGTCGTGGTCGCCGTTAACACATCCACGCTCATGCCGCCAGGCGGAAGGCTCGCGACGCCATGCCGAAGTTCCTGCGCGCCGGTGAGATAGATATTGCGCCAGGTGCCGGCCTCAGACTCGAAACCGAGCTTGGTGTAGACGCCGGCAAGCCGCTCGCGCGCCACCTTGTTGCTGTCATCGGCGAAGACCAGATGATTGAGAAGCGTCGCCGCCCAGCGAAGCTCTCCCGCCTGTTGCGGCTTTTTCCGCCTGAGCCAGGACGGACGCCGCGCCGCCCATCGCTTCGACATAGCGCTTGGCCGCCGGTTCTGGCGGGAGCGGGTTGAGATTGGCGGGATTGGCGTCGTACCAACCAAGATAGCGCTGATACACGGCCTTGGAATTGTGGCTCATTGTCCCGTAATAGCCGCGATTGAACCATTGCTTGGCGAGCACGTCCGGAAGCGCAAGGACTTCCGCGATTTCGGTGGCGGTGAGGCCGCTGTTCATCAATCGCACAGTCTGGTCGTGCAGGAACTTGTAGGCATCGCGATGGCTGGTCAGGAAGGCGATGATTTCGTTCGTACCGAAACGCGGGATTCCGTGCGCGGCGAACATCACGTCGCTCTTGTCGCCGAACAGGCGGATCGACTCCGTCAGATAGTCGGCCCACGCTTTTGCATCGCGCACCAGCGCACCGCGTGCGGGCAGAAGATTGTGCATTGTCAGGTTCGCGTTTTCCGCCATGAACACGGCGCGGAACTGCGGCATGTAGAAGTTCATCTCGGCCGGCGCTTCCGTGCCAGGGGTAAGCTGGAACACCATCGTCACGTCGCCGACGATGACTTCCTGGCCGGTATGCGTGATGAGCAGGTTCGGCGCGATCAGTGACAGCGATCCCATGGATGGGCAGGGGCCAAGGCCCGACGTCATTTCACCTTCGCTGTTGCGCGGCAGCGTGACGCCGAACTGGAACCGCGCACGCCGCAACATTGCCGGACCGGCGATGATGTTTTCGGAAACGGCGTGCTCGAGAAATCCTTCCGGAGCAATGATCTTTACCGCGCCCGACGCCGCTTCGTCCGCGCTCGTCACGCCGCCCACACCGCCATAGTGATCGACATGACTGTGCGAATAGATGACGGCGAGCACCGGCTTTTTGCCCGCATGCTCGGTGAGAAGCTCGAACGCGGCGCGGGCGACTTCGACCGAGGTCAGGGGATCGACGACGATCCATCCGGCGCCCGCATCGATGAACGAAACAGTAGACACGTCAAATCCGCGCACCTGGAAGATATTGTCGGCGACCTTGAAGAGTCCGTGCTTGGTGAGGATCTGTGCTTGGCGCCAAAGGCTTGGATTGGTTGTGTCGGGCGCATCGCCCTTGAGAAAGCCGTAGGAGGAAAGATCGAATGCGGCCCTACCGTCGGGGCGCTTTATGATTGGATCGTTGCGCGTGGCGATGAAGCCGTGTTCGGCGAATTCGAAATCCTTGCGGTCGTCGGCCGCCACAAGCTGGCGGACTTCCTCGATCTTGTTCATGCGTTCCCCCGGGCTGTTCTTGGCGGGCACGTTAGCACTGCACGGGGCACGCGCAACAAAGTCGCGTCGGCAGGCCGCGAGATCAGCAGCCATGCGTAAACTCGTATTCGCGATATTCACGCCCCAGCGGCGCCGCCGCCTTGCCGAGCGCTCGGGCGAAGGCGAAGACCGCGCGAGCGCGATGTTTTGCGCTTCCGATGCACGCGACAAACTCGATCGGCGAAAGCACCAGGCCGCCGAGCATCTTGACGCTCTCTTTGGCGAGCGTGCTGGTGCGGCGGTCATATTTGAGCGTAATGCGCATGTCGCAATTGCCGGAACGGAATGCACGGCGCAGTGCCCACTGCCAGCTCATGCGCGACTCCGGGATCGAAGTGTAGGCGACGGCACTGGCGGACCAGGCAGAGGTGGCTCCGAGCCGGCCCATGCGCACGAAGAAGTCCTTGTCCTCGCCGCCGGTAAGGCCGAACTGGGGATCGAACCATTCTCCGTTCTTACGCGCCAGGCACGCGCGACTCAGCAGGACATTGCCACCGGCGTCGGCAGCAGCGATCGTCCCGGAATCCTGTCGTGGCGGGATGCAGACATTGGCAAGCTCGGCCCAGACAGGCGGACTGTGCGCAAACTCGCAGACGACCGGACCCTGAACGATGTCCGCGCCGGTCTCGCGCTGAACGGCGAGAAGACTTTCGATCCAGGCGCGGTTCGGCCATTCGTCGTCGTCCAGCATGGCGACGAAGAGATCGTCGCCCTTGAGCGCGAGGGCTTCGGCGAAGAGGGCGTTGCGTGCCTGCGAAATTCCGCGCTCCGGAACGACGATGGCGCGAAGCGGCCAACGATAACCGGCCCTGCTAAGACCTTCGCACACGGCCACGCCTTCACGCCGCTCGGCATCATTGTCCGCGACAAGCACGCTGATCGATGCAGTGGTCTCGAGCGACTCCAGTTCGTGCAAGAGTCGCGTCAGCCAGTTCGGCCTCCGGAACGTAGGAATTGCCACGACGACATCGACCAACGAAATGCACTCCCGACCGCGCGACGCCGTCTGGTCTTAACGCTAACGGCCCGCCCCATGACACGTGTTTGCTTGCCGGGAAACGCCCCGCAAGACCGACACGTCCATCGAATAGCCGTCCGTCTGTCGCTTACAACGCGCCGGTGTTTAATTGGCTAATACTGCCCCGTCGCCCGATTGCAAAGGATTGGCGATAAACCATATTTGAAAGGGATTTCGCGCAGTTGTTGCGTCGAGGCCGGGTCCAAGATTGCGAATTTGTATAGAACGCTTCATCCGCATCATTCGATGCGCAACGTCGCAATCTGAAAAGGCCGCAGTTCAATATTGCAGCCACCGGACTCCAATGGCAGGGGCGCCAGCATGTCCTCCAGCGTATTGCTGCGATGCACGGTCCTCACCGACACGCCAAAACTGAGTCGTGCCCGCGATGCACTTCCAGAGCTTTCATAGAGCCGCACAACGAATCCTTTTCCATCCTCTGCGGGCTTGATCGTGTCCACGACAACGTTAGACGGCTCGGCGAAGACGAGGGGACGGGACAGGATCGCAACCGGCTCACCTTTCGTCCAAAGCAGAGGACGGTTGAAACATGCCGCCTCGCCGACTGTGCCGGCATCGCGCCAGTCGCCGGCGTGAGGATAAAGCGCATAACGCAACTTGTGCACGCCGATGTCTGCCTGCACATCGGGCGAGGCCGTGCCGCGCAGAAGGCTCAGGCTCATCATGCTGCCGAAAGTCGAAAAACCGTAGCGGGCGTCGCTGAGCAGCGACACTCCGAAGCCAGGCTCCGACAGGTCGGCCCAGCGATGGCCGGGCACTTCGTATTGGGCGAGATCAGCATCGGTGTTGGCGTGGGTCGGCCGCTCGACCGTGCCGAACATGGTTTCGTAACTGGCGTATGTTGATTTGCAGCCCAGCGGAAACATGACCTTGGCCAACGTGCGTCGCTCGCGCCAGTCGATCTCCGTGTCAAATACGAGATACCTCGAACCGGCGTCGAGCCGGATCGTCTGGACCATGCGGCTGTGCTTGCCCAGCTTGCGCGCGAATTTTATCTCGGCGCGCAGCGGGCCGCGCGACACAACTGTGCAACTTTCGGCCGGCTCGGATTCGCGCCCCGTTTCAAGAGCGAAGGGATCGATGTCCCAGGCTTCGTATTCCGTCGGTCGATCATCAAACAGCACGAAGCGGTTTGCTTCGCCGGCCAGCGCTTCGTGTCCCGTGGCACGGTGGACAATCGAACGCACGCCGCCGCCGCGAGACAAGACGGCGCTCAGCACGTCATTTTCCAGATGAACCGTGCCGTCCGCGTCCTCCCGGACGCGCGCCTCATCCTGCGCCGTTGAGATGTGTCCGGCCGAGAATGGCTCGGCAGTCACATGCTGCAACGTGCCGTCGGGCGCATGCGCAAGTTCCGCGCGTGCAAAGCCGACAGGATTGATCGGCGTCATCGCGGGTCTGGAAGAAGACAGTTGATCGGCCAACGTTTTCGCCAGCGACGCGACCGTTTCGGATGTCTCCGTCAGTTCCCGGCGTGTACGCGCATAGACTTCGCCGATGCTGCTTCCCGGCAGGATGTCGTGGAACTGGTTGGTCAGCAACGTTCGCCACAAATTTTCGACATCGGTCCGCGAAGGCGCCTGCTCGCCTGCAAGGTTGCTCATGGTCGCGAGGAACTCCAGCGTCTGCAATTGTCCCTCAAGCTTGCGGTTGAGCCGCTTGACCTCGGCCTGACTCGTATAGGTTCCGCGGTGATATTCGAAATAGAGTTCGCCCTCGATTGTCGCGAGTTTGTCTGCGTCGCGTTCGAGACGGTCAAAGAAATCATCCGGTTCGCGCGTCGTGCTGCGCGGCACACCGAGCAGGTCTTTCGTCCGTCGAAGCAACTCGACCATCGTCCCGTCGGGGCCACCGCCGCCGTCGCCGTAACCGAACAGGTAGAGCGCCTGCGCCGAACGGTCGGTGTCCTTGTAGTTGGCGGCGTGGTAGCGCAGCTCCTCCATCGTCGCCATGCCGTTATAAGTGTCGACCGGCGGGAAATGCGTCAGCACTTCGCTGCCGTCAATGCCGCGCCAGAAGAAGCTGTGATGCGGCGGCGTGGTGAACCGGTTCCACGACAGTTTCTGGGTGAGGAACCTGTCCATGCCAGCTTCGCGCATCAGTTGCGGCAGCTGTCCCGCATAGCCAAACACGTCGGGGTTCCAGAATATGCGCGAGCGTTTGCCGAAGGTCCGCTCGAAATAGCGTTGGCCATAGAGGAACTGCCGCGAAAGCGATTCACCCGAAGGCAGATTGCAATCCGGTTCGACCCAGCTGCCGCCGATGGGTATCCATTGGCGGTTTTCAACTTTGGCCCGGATGCGCGCAAAGAGATCGGGATCGGTTTCTTCGATCACGGCATACTGATAGGCCTGCGAACAGGCGAATTTGAATTCCGGATAGGCATCCATCAATGCGAGGACGTTGGCGAAGCTGCGCTGGCATTTACGCCGCGTTTCCTCGATCGGCCAGAGCCACGCCGTATCGATGTGCGCGTGACCGATCGCTGAAAGTTCATGCGCGACATCGCCGTTCCGCACCGCAAGGAGCGAATTCAGGATCGCGCGCCCGTCCAGCCAGGTCGTCTTGTCTTCCGGATCGAGCACATTGCAGACCTCGTTGAGCTCATGCAGCAGCGTGCCGGCCCATGTCGTGTCGAGCGCCGGCCGCACGATCTTCGGTGCGACGCCGCCGGTTGATTTCGGCGTCTGCGGCGGCTCGCGGTCGGCTTCGAGCTGACGCAACACGTCGAAATCGTCGAACAGCGACCAGGCATCGGGATTGAAACGGCGCAGCTCACAACCGACGAGCTGATACGGTTCGCTCGGCGGATGCCCCGCTTCTGCGTTGCCGAACGCACGGTTGCAGGCGATTTCGACATAGAATGTGAGTGTCTCGCCGCCTTCGGCCGCTGGCGTCAGCCGCGCAAAGTTGCGCCCGGGGTTGAGCCCCTGACTCGAACGGCCGTCGAGCCATAGCAGCGCCTCGGAACGCGAGTCCCAGTGCAAATCTACGCGCGAACCGCGCCAACTTTGCGGAATGCGCACCGTCACCCGCGCCCAGTAGGTCGACCACAAGGGACCCAGCGGTTCGCCGAGTTGCACGCTTCGATAGGAAAGCGCCTGCGCCTCTTTGAAACTGACGCGGTCGACCGGGCCGGCCAACTCGATGCGCTCCACCTTTTCGCGTTCGGGATAGATGGCGCGCTTAAGGCGCCGCGCAAATTGGGCCAGTCTCGTGCGGGTGTATCCGGCATAGCGCCCGCGCAGGCGACGAAATTCACCGCGGGTCCCTTTGCCGGAAATGTTCTCCGCCGTCGGTGCGGGCTTGCCCCGGTCGTTCATGGATACCTCTGAGTATTCCTGGCGCACGCTATCCTAGGGTAAGCGCCCCGCAGCGCTACAGGCAAAAAAGCCAAGTTCGGGGATTTGTCCCCGACCCATGATCTGCAATGCTGTTTGCAGACACCGGGAAGGAAACGACCATGAAGGATTTTGCGGGCAAGACGGCCGTCATTACGGGCGGCGGCACGGGCATGGGGCGCGAGCTTGCGCTTCAATTGGTCGCCGAAGGCTGCAATGTTGCGATGTGCGACGTGTCGGCCCAGAACATGGCCGAGACCAAGCGGCGCTGCGTTGAGCAGGCGCCACAGGGCACGCGCGTCGCAACCTATGTCGCCGATGTCTCGATCGAGGCGCAGGTCAATGACTGGGCAGACGCGGTCCGGCGCGAACTCGACACCGACCACATCCATCTCCTCTTCAACAATGCCGGCATCGGAGGCGGTGGCAGCATCGTCAACGGCGATCGCGCGCAATGGGAAAAGACGTTCAATGTCTGCTGGGGCGGCGTCTACTACGGCACGCGGGCGTTTCTGCCGATGCTGATGAAGGCGCGCGAGGGGCACATCGTCAACACCAGCAGTGTCAACGGCTTCTGGGCCTCCATCGGTCCGGGCCGGCCTCACACGGCATACTGCGCGGCGAAGTTTGCGGTGAAGGGTTTCACCGAAGCGCTGATGACGGATCTTGCCGTCAACGCACCGCACATCAAGTGCTCGGTCGTGATGCCGGGCCATATCGGCACGGACATTGTGGCGAACTCGCGCAAGATTCTCAGCGGCGACGCGATCGATGTTCCTGCGGTGCGCAAGGCGCTCGCGGCGCAGGGCGTCAATCTCGTTTCGATGACGGACGATCAGGTCCGCGCGATGGTCAATGCGCAGGCCGAAGGATTCCGCGACAACGCACCGACCACGGCCGCGCAGGCTGCGAAGATCATTCTGGACGGTGTGAAGGCGGATCGCTGGCGCATCCTTGTCGGCAAGGATGCCGAGTTCCTCGACCGCAGCGTGCGCGCAACGCCGGAAGACGCCTACACGCCGGCCTTCTACGACGCGCTCGTGAAAGGAACCGACTGGCGAATCTGAGTCACGCGCGCCAGGCCGCGACGCCGGCCGGCTCAAGCATCGCTCCGCCCAGCAGGTACATCGCGCCCGGCGGCGCCGGCGTGCGGCGCGCCTCCGGTGCGTAGTTGATCGCGAACCGCACGCCGTCGCGTGTTCTGGTGCGCACGCCTTCCGGCTGGACGGCTGGTTCAAGGCCTGCTTCCGCAGACAGATGCGTGAAGATTCGCGCAAGGAATTCAGCATCAGGCCAAAACGCCAGATAATTTATTTTTCCGTTGACGAACCACGCTCCGCTTTCATCGTCGAAAGTCGCCAGCGGCATCAATTCCGTGCGCACATGCTCGCGCCACGCCGTTCCATGAAACCGCTCGCCTTCGAACAGGACATCGCAAGCAACGCCGGGCCTCAGGCTTTCGACGCGCGTAACCTGCAATGGCATAATATCCTGCAGTGTCGATGGTGGCAGATTGTCGGGGATGTGAAAATCGCGCGTCTTGGATCCCGCACGTGGTCCGAGCAGAACGAGCGCGCCGCTGTGGGCCAAACGCACCGCGAAACTTTCTTCGACATACAGCAGAGACGGAACGACAATCAGCACATATCCGCTCAGATCGGCAGAGGGCGAGACGACATCGACATCCATGCCGAGGGCGCGTAGCGAGCAGTACATCTCAAACGCGGCGCGCAATGCGCGATAACCGCGTCCCTGCGGCTGAATCTGCGTCATCCAGTCCGACTCGTAGGCGAAGACAAGTGCGACCTTCGCCTTCGCGCAGGACCTCAATTGGCCAAGCACGGCGATTTCCCTGGCGACCTGCCGTACTTCGCCGGCGCCGATATCTTCGCTGCGGTCCGGGAGTTGCAATCCGGCGTGCATCTGTTCCTGCGCAAACGGCACTTGTCGCCAGCGGAAATAGGAAACCACCTCCGCGCCGTGCGCGAATGCTTCCCAGGTCCAGGCGCGCACCATGCCGGGGAGGGGCGCTGGGTTGTAGTTCGCCCAGTTCACCGGCCCCGGCTGTTGCTCCATCACCCACCAGCGGCCGGCCGCGCAACCGCGATAGAGATCGTGATGAAATGCTGCAATGTCGGGATGGCCCTGACGCAGATAACGTGCCTTCTCCGCCGCCGTCGACCAGAGCTGTTCGAGGAAGCCCAGGGGATAACTGTCCCACGCCGCAATATCGAGATCGCGCCCGACTTCGTGATGGTCGAACCCGGTATAGAAGCCCATGAAATTGTGAATGATGTCGCGTCCGGGCGACAGCTTGCGCAGAATGTCGACCTGTAACTTGTTGAAGCTGACGACTTCATCAGAGGCGAAGCGGTTGTAATCGAGCTGGTGACTGGGATTGACCTCGGTGACCGCCAGGTTCGGCGGATCGACCTCGTCGAAGCTGCGATATTCCTGCGACCAGAACACGCCGCCCCAGGCGCGGTTGAGCGAAGCGATGTCGTTGTAGCGGCGCGCGAGCCAGCCGCGAAAGCGACGCGCCGCGGCGTCCGAATAGCTGAGCGTCGTGTCGTGGCAGCCATACTCATTGTCGGTCTGCCACGCGCCGACACCGGGGTGCTTGCCATAACGTTCCGCTATCGCCGTCACGATGCGCGCGCACTCGGCGCGATAGCTCTCGCTCGAAAAGCAATAATGCCGCCGCGAACCGAACTTGCGCGGCCGGCCCTTGCGATCGACCGCCAACATCGAGGGACCGCGATCGACGAGCCATTTCGGTGGCGTCGCGGTCGGCGTGCCGAGCACAATGCGAAGTCCTGCCGCGTGCAGCGTTTCTATTGCGCGATCCAGCCAGCCCCAGTCGAAGCGGCGGGGTTCGGGCTCGATGCGGCTCCAGGCGAATTCGCCGATCCGCACCCAGTTGATGCCCATTTCCGCCATGGCGCGCGCGTCGTCCGCCCACCATTCTTCGGGCCAGTGCTCCGGGTAGTAGCAGACGCCGAGCTTCATCTAGTCGAACGTCTCGTCGAGATAGCGCGCGCGCAGATGTCGCTTCAGCGCCGCGCCGGAGAGCTTGGTTCCCGTCGCGCCGGCGACGATGTCGTCGAAGGACTTGAGGCTTGCCTGCTCGTGAATGCGCGGCCGCACCCAGTTGAAATAGGGTTTGAAGTCGCCCTTGCGCAGTGCCGGCAGTATGGCGGCATCGTCGGACTTGGCGCGCTCGAACAATTGCGCCGCCAACGACTCGCCCAATGCATAATTCGGGAAATAACCGAACAGGGCCGCCGACCAATGAATGTCCTGCAGGCAACCTTTGGCGTGATTGGGAGGAATGCGGTCGAACAACTTTTTGAACAACTCGTTCCAGGCACCCGGAATATCGTCCACCGCAAGATCGCCTGTTAGAAGCGCCCGCTCCAGCCGGTATCGCAGGATCACGTGCAACGGATAGGAAATCTCGTCCGCCTCGACGCGGACGTAATCGTCGTCGATGCGGCGGAAATAGTTGAGCACGTTCGACACCGTCCAGCACGCCTTGTCGCCGCCGAAATATTCGTGCAGCAGCGGTGCCAGGAATGCGAGGAAATCCTTGCTGCGCCCGGCCATCATTTCGAGCATCAAAGACTGGCTCTCATGCGCCGAGGCGCCGCGCGCAAATCCCACCGGTGAGAAGGCGTGGTCGCGTGGAAGATTCAGCTCGTACATGGAGTGTCCGGCCTCGTGCAAAGTCGCAGTCACCGAGTAACGGAACTTGTCGACATTGTAGCGCGTGGTGAAGCGCACATCGCCGGGCGAGTGCGGCATGGAGAAAGGATGCGGCGCCACATCGATGCGGCTGTTCTCGGGCGAATGTCCGAGTATGCGGGCAAGCCGTTCCGACAATGCCGTCTGCCGTTCGACGGAGAAGTCGCCGCTGAACGGAATCACGTCTGGCCAGCGCGCCTGGCGTTCGCGCGCCGCCGACATGATGCCAGGCAGTTCCGCCGCAAGATCATCAAAGATCGGATCGATGATCGCCATCGTAAGGCCCGGATCCTGCTCATCCATCATCGCGTCATAGGGAGCAAGGCCGAGCGCAGCACCCTTGGCGGCTGCGACCTCCTTGTGGATCGCCATGAGCTTCTTGAATCCCGGCGCGAAAACGGCGAAGTCGCTGTTCGCCTTGGCGTCGATCCATGTCGCCTGCAGCGCCTGGGCGATGCGCGCGCGCTCGACAAGCAGTTCCTTGGGCACGGCGGCGCGATGCACCCAGAGCCGACGCATCTCTTCCAGATTGGCGCGTTCAGTCGCGTCGAGAACGTTCGCATAGGCCTGGGCTTCGTTCAGGAGATCGCCGATCTCCTTGGAACCGGTGAGATCCGAAGTGATTTCAGCAATCGCGCCAACTTGTTCGCCACGGGCCCAGGCGCCGCCCTTGGGCATGTTGGTCTGCGCGTCCCACATGAGAAGGGACTCAATGCTCTCAAGCTTGCAGGCGAGCGCGAACTTTGCGGCCGCGCGGGCATAGGGGTCGGCCTGTTGTATCGACGGTGGCATGAATTGGTCCTGCTGTTTGAGCGGGGCCGACACTAACGAACTTTCATTGCTTCGTCAGGCCTTCAGATGACCATCTGGGTCTGAATTACAACGGCAACAAGCTTTCCGTCTTCGCGACGGACGCTGGTCTGCCAGACCGAACTGCGCTTGCCGATGTGAAGCGGTACGGCTTCTGCCTCGATGTCCGAGTCTTCTTTCGCGGCGCCGATGAAGTTGGTCTTGCTTTCGATCGTCGTGGTGGCCGAGCCTTCGGGAAGGTTCAGGAACGCGCCGACAGAGGCGACCATGTCGGCAAATGCCATGATGGCGCCGCCATGCATGACATAACCGGAGCGGCAAAGTTCGTTCCGTGCGTGCAGCTTGGCGCGGATGCGTGTAGGCGTGGCTTCGATGATCTCGGCGCCAATCAGCTTCGGGAACGGATAGTCCATCGGCGTCCGCTTCTTGGCCGGTACCGGCTCGCTGTCGTTGGCGGCGGCCAGAGGCAGCTTGGATGTATCAACATGGAGCATTTTCGGGTTTCCCCCTGGTTCGTAATGGACGGCCTGACCATTCGGACGGTCAGGAATATTTCCTGCATCGGGGTCACTGCATAAGCCGTGCCTGTCCCGCGTTGAGACAGGGTTGGGTTCAGAAAATGTTCTCCGTGCATCGCTAGGCTGCACGGCCATCGCTGGCGGAATGACGTGCTCCACAGATTCACTGCACCCTGGTTGAACGAGTCGAACTATCCGCTGGACTGGAACGGTCCGGCCGACCGCGCCTTTGTGCCGTTCGCTGCTGCGGAAATGGAACAGCCGATCGCCCAACGTTTCGAGCGCATCGCCCGCGCATTTCCCGATCGTATCGCGGTCGACGACGGTGCGCGCCGACTGACCTATCGTGAAGCCCTGCAGTCGGTGCAAGGACTGGCGTGCGCAATTGCAGACCGGACAAAACCGGGCGATCTCGTCGGCATATTGCTGGCGGCGTCGGCCGATTACCCCGTCGCAATGCTCGCGTGCCTGGCCGCGGGCCGCATGTTCGTGCCGCTTGATCTTCACTATCCCCAGAAATGGATTTCGGACGTCGTCGAACAATCGGCGATGGTGGCGATCGTCTGCCGCTTTGACGATCCGCAGTCCGTTGCGCTCGTTCCGGACACCGTTCGCCGGATCGACGTTTCGACGTCGAGCCTCTCGCACGGCGCAGCGCTTCAGCCGGCGGGTCCCGATGATCCGGCCTTCCTGTTGTTCACCTCCGGCAGCACCGGTCGGCCGAAAGGCATTGTGAACAGCCAGCGCAACCTGCTGCGCCGCGTTGCCCAGTATGTCGGCGCCGCGCACATCAACGAACAAGACCGCTTCCTGCCGCTGAGTTCCGAATGCACGATCGCGGGGCTTCGCGAGCGCATGACGGCTTTGCTGACCGGCTCCTCGCTGCACCTTGCGGATGTGCAGCGCGCGGGGGCGCGTGCGATCCTGGGCCGTCTTGGCGAATCCGAGATCTCCATCATCTATGCCGTTCCTGCCCTGCTGCGAACCTTGATGCAGCTTGGAGACGATAAGGCTCCGGGTTCGCTGCGTATCGTACGCGTCGGCGGCGAAGCGGTTCTGTGGAGCGACGTCGAAAGGCTGCGCGGGTGGCTTCCGGATGAGTGCCGCATCGAGCTCGGCTACAGCTCGACCGAAGCGCCCATCATGCAGTGGTTCGTGCCGAAGAATTTTCCACAGGAAGGAAGCCGCGTGCCGCTTGGCTATCTGCTGGCCGGCAACGCGCTTGCAATCGTCGATGACGAAGGGCGCAGCGTGACGCCGGGAGAGGTCGGCGAGTTGCTCGTGCGCAGTCCCTACGTCGCGCTCGGCCGCTGGTCAGACGGCCGCTGTGTCGGCAACGACTTTCCCGCCGATCCGAATGATTCGACCTGCCGCATCCTGCGCACCGGCGATCTGGTTCGCCTGCGCGCCGACGGCCTGATCGATCTGGTCGGCCGCAAGGACCGCCAGATCAAGATCCGCGGCCAGCGCGTCGAACCGGGCGAACTCGAAGCCGCGCTGCGCCGGCAGCCGGGCGTACGCGACGCCGCGGTGTTTCCACGACAGGTGGGAAAAAGCTGGTGGCTCATTGGCTATGTCGTGGCGAATGATTGCAAGGGCAATCTCGCAGTGGACGTGAAGCGCAGTTTGCGGCAAGTCTTGCCCGCGCCATTGCAACCGCAACGCATTCACGTGATCGGCGAAGTCCCGCGTCTCGCAAGTGCCAAGCTCGACATGGGGGCGTTGCAGCGACTTGACGAAGAGTGGCAGCGCCGCGAAGCGACCAGCACCCTGCCTTCCGGCGGCGAAGCGCCCAGCGGCAAGACGGAATTGGCCGTCGCCGAAGTCTGGAAGCGCGTGCTCGACCTGGACGAAGTCGATCGGCATGCGGACTTCTTCGATCTCGGCGGCGACTCGCTGATGACGCTCAATCTGATGTTTGAGATTGAGGATGCGCTCGGCGTCGAGTTGCCCGTGACTATGATCTATCAGGCGCCGACAATCGCTGCCCTGTCGGCTGCCATCGATGCGCACATGGAGCCGGAATTTTCCCCGCTCGTGCTGATCCGCGAAGGGAAGGGCGGCGCACCGCTTTTCATCGTTCACGGTGTTGGCGGCAATGTCATGGAATTGTTCGCGATGGGACGCCAGATGGTCACTGCGGGACCCGTCTATGCCATCCAGGCAAAAGGGCTGGATGGGCGCGAAGAGCCCCATCGCTCCGTCGCCGAGATGACCGAATATTATTTGGAAGCCGTTCGAAAGGTTTGTCCCGAGGGCGCCTATCATCTCGCCGGCTACTCGGCCGGAGGGTTGGTCGCCCTCGAAATGGCGCAGCGGCTGAGCGCGCAAGGTCAGAAGCCCGCCTCTCTCTCGCTGATCGACACGCAGACGAACGCGCGCCAATGGCCACTTGAGATCTGGCTGGCTTTGCTGCTGCAACGGGGACGCCATCACGCGGGCGCTGCGGCAAAGCAATCGGCGCGTGAAAACGTCCGCTACGCGATCAAAATCGCCGGGTCGTTGGGCAATCGTATCTTGTGGCGGTTTGGGCGCGGCGTTGCGCCCCTCGAACAGCAATCGGTGCGCATTCCGCCGGCATTGCAGGCCGTGCATGATGCAACGCTCGCCGCCGTCGCAGAATATCGGCCCGCCCGTTACGACGGTCCGGTCACGCTGATCGTTCCGGAAATCAAGGATGAATTGATGGCGCCGGTTGAGCGGATTTGGCGGGGAAGCGTTGGTTCACTGGACGTGCACACGGTTCCGGGTGGTCATCGCACAATGATCCAGGGTGAAAGAGCCGCGCGCGTGGCCGGGATCTTGTCGGCGGTGATTAGACCAGCGGCGAGTGATTGCGCGGCCAATTCTTAGCGACGGACGAGTATCGGCGTCGACCCATCGCGCGCATCCGACGCTTCACAATGTATATGTCCCTGGCTCTCTAGCAGTCGCCGTCCTGGCCGCGCGCCGGGTCCGGACATAGGATAGTATTCTTATACATCCGGCAAAAGGCCGCCAACTGACCGCGATTTCCCGCGCCGGTAATTGTTGCGCTGTAAGAAAAAGGGCACATTGTTCTTCATATGACTTTGTATATTTGGGGCTCCGGCCGGTCGGGGCGTTTCGGAGAATAGCGTGCGCTTGGACGGGATGGGGGAAGTTTCCGTTGCAGAAACCGAGTTTTTTGTCACAGCGGACGCGAGCCGCCCGTGCGGGTTTCGGCAAGCTGGCAACGGCCGCTGGCCTGCTCCTGCTGGCAGGCCAGGCTGACGCACAAGTTTTGCCGGGTGTGGTTCAACCCATTCCACCGGGTCGCGATCGTGCCGGTCCGACGATACCAAACCAGCCCGATTTCGATTTCAGCATCATCGCGCCGCATCGTTCGCCTGTGCCAAGGGCCGTCGACGAAGTTCACTTTAAGCTGACGGACATCAAGATAAGCGGTGCGGTGACAATACCGGCGTCGCAATTTCGCGTGTTCTATGCGCCGCTGTTAGGCAAGGACATCACGCTCGCAGACATTCTCAATGTTGCGGACAGGATCGAAGCGGCGTATCGCGCGGAGGGTTACCTGCTTGTCCGCGCGTTCGTGCCACCGCAGCGCGTCAAGGACGGCATATTCACCATCAATGTCGTCGAAGGTTATCTTGCCAGCGTAACGGTTCAGGGCGCCGACAACACCACACGGGCTTTGATCGCAGACTATGTGGCTCCGGGGCGCGTCGAACGGCCGCTCGAACTCTCGTCGATGGAACGCGGCCTGCTTCTGGCCAACGATCTTCCCGGCGTTGTAGCGACCGGCGTGCTGCGACCGGCGCCAGACACGCCCGGCGCATCCGATCTCGTGGTCGACACGTCGCAGCCCTGGATAGCCGGCGGGATCGCCGTCGACAATCGTGGTTCGCGCTTCTCCGGCCTGTGGACGATCAATGGCGATGTCGAATTCAATTCGATCTTCGGCGCGGATCAGCTGACGGCCAACGTCACGCTCTCGCCGAGTTCGATCGAACAGGTGGCCGGCCAGCTGCGCTATCGCCGCGCGATCGGCGGCGACGGGCTTATCGGCAGTCTTATCGGCAGCGTTACGCACGGACAACCCGGTTCGACGCTGACGGCGTTCAACGTATTGACGGACAGCTGGGCGGTCGGTCCGCGGCTGACCTATCCGGTGATCCGAAGCCGCGCCGAAACCTTGATTCTGGATGGCGGCATCACCGTGCAGGACGCGCGCGTCGGCATCCTGGGCTCGGGCTTCAGTCATGATCAGTGGCGCGTGCTGGACATTGGCGGCAGCTATCAGCGCACCAATATTTTTGGCGGCACATGGACTTCGACATTTGATTTGGCACAGGGCCTTCCGATTTTGGGCGCGACGCCGAACCGTGTGGGCGGCATTCCCAATCCCATCCTGTCGCGCGTTGGAGGCCTAACCGATTTCACCAAGCTGACCGGCTTCACGCGGCTCGCATTGCCGCTGATCGATGCCTTCAGCGCCGTCTTAACCGTACAGGGCCAATATGCCTTCGTGCCGCTCATCACCGGCGAGCAGATCACATTCGGCGGCAATCAGATCGGTCGCGGCTATGATCCAGGCGCCGTCACCGGCGATGAGGGCCTGGGGGGCTCGGCCGAGTTTCGCTACGATTTCCACTTTGCTGACTCGTTCGTTCGCGCGCTGGAGCCCTATGTTTTCGTCGACGGAGCAGAGACCTGGTACATCCAGCGGGGCCCCGCGATCAGCGCGGGTCTTTTGGATCAGTCGATCGCATCGGTTGGCGGCGGGGTACGCATCTGGCTTTCCTACAACCTGACGGCATCGGCTGAGCTGGCGCGCACGCTCAGTCCCGTTCCGGGCAGTGACGCCGGCCAACGTGCCACGAAGGTTCTCGTGGACTTGGCTGTGCGGTTCTAGAGCGAGAGAGTGTCATGAACAGAACCAGCTCCGCTTTCGTCCGCGCGCTTCTCCCGGAAACGAGCTGTCTGTCGCTTTTACCGGCATCGGCGTCGCCTGCGTTGGACCAACCGGCGGATGGAGTCGTCGCCGCCGGCCAGGCTTCCGTCACGAACGCAGACGCCAATTCCACCTTCATCAGCCAAAACGACGTCAAAAGCGCGTATCAACTGGCAAAGCTTTTCGATTACCGCAGGCGGCACCGTCCAGTTCAGTCAGCCCAATGCCAGTTCGATCTCGCAAGCGCTCATCGGCGGATATCTCACGCAGGTGATACCGGCGCATGCCGGGCACACGGTCCATGGCATTCCGCCAGGGGATCAGAACTTCTCGAGCTGGGGTGACGAGGCCCTATGGCAGTGACCGTGAAAACACTCACTTCGTTGCTCGGTGCGGCCGCACTCGCGGCCGTCGCGAGTGCCGCCGCCTTAGCCGCCGGTACTGGTACGCCGCTCGGCCAAACACTTTCGGGCGAGAGCTGCGAACTCTCCGGCGCTTCCGACATACTTTGTGGAGGCGGAGCCGACACAGCCGGCTCGTTGCGCGTCTCGCAGATGGACGCAAGCCTGCCCGCAGGTTTTGCGGAGCGCCGCGCTGCCATCGTCACGGCAGCCAGGGCGCTGCCCGGCGGACTCAGCACGGCTGAGGATGTCACCTGCGATTCCGGACAGTGGCTGACGCCGCAGGCCCCCAGTCCCGTCGTTTTCTTCTGCACTCTGCGCAGCAACGGCTGGCCGCGACTTGTTCTCGTATCGGCGACAGGCAACACGCTCATCGCAGCCGACGGCTTGCCGACGATGCTCCCGGTTCTGGAAGCCGCCATCGCCAAGAGTGGGCATGCCTTCGACGGTGCCGAAACACAGGCCGCGCTTGCTCTCGTCCAGGCGAAATTCTCCGCCGACTCGTTGAAACTGCACAGCGAAGATTTCGCCGGCTACAAGAAACTTGTGGAAGCGGCGCGCCTATATGGCGGAGCGGACAACTATGCCGGTGCCGAGGATGCCTACCGCCAGGCGCTCGAAATCGAAACGCGTGTCTTCGGTGCGGATTCTGTGGCAGTCGGCGAGACGGTTGCCGAACTCGCGCTTCAGGTGAGCAACCAGGGACGCTTCGACGAAGCGGCAGCGCTGTTCCGCCGCGCTTCTCCCATCATCGAAGCATCCTCAAGCGCGACGGCGCGGGCACGTCTTGCGTCCTATCAGGCGCTCGACGCCGCCAACCAGCGCAATTTCTCCGATGCCCTGAAATATGCGCGAGAAGCGACCGTTCTCCGTCGCTCCGAAGTCGATGCCGCCAAGGCGGCGCCCGAAGACAATACAGGCGCGGAGCTGACGGCCCCCGTCACCCTCGAGGGCGAGCTTGCGCACAGTCTGCGCATCGAAGCGGAAATGGCGCTGCGCCTGGGCGACACCGGCACGGCGCAGGCTGCCGCCGAGGAGGCGCTCTGGATCATCACCGAAGAACCCGGCCTTCCCATCTGGTGGCGGCCCGAGATGATTTCACTGATGGGTGAGGTGAATGCCGTGCAAGGCCGCGTCGTGATCGCCGAACGCGATTTCACCGACGCGCTGAGCATGGACCAGAAACTCTTTGGCGATACGGCGCCGACCGCACGCGCCCAACTTCGTCTCGGTCAGTTTTATTCCGACCAGCAGGTCTACGCGGTGTCGGTTTCGACCTACCGTGCGGCGTTCGCCATCCTGGCCAGGGATCCGGTGGCCCGCGCGCAGATCGTGTCCGACCAGATCATCCCGTTCCTTGTGGCCGCAACAGCGGTCGAGCAGCAAGATACGTCACAGCGTGCCGCGCTCGACGCCGACATGTTTCGTGCCGTTCAGCTCGTCAATTCCAGCGTCGCCGACAAGACGATCGCGCGCGTCGCGGTTCGCCAGGCGGCTGGCAATCCGGAGCTCGCCGATCTGGTGCGCCAGTACCAGGACGCGCTGAGCCTTCGCGACAATGCGCGCATCGAACTGGTTGCCGAAAACGCCAAGCCGAACGACGAGCGCAAACCCGACCGGGTCCAGAAGTTCCAGGCTGACCTCAAGTCCGCATCGGCCAACGCGGACGCGCTGTTGCTGAAAGTGCAGCAGAGATTCCCAGACTATGCGCGGTTGTCCGATCCGGGGCCGGCGAATCTTGCGGACGTGCAGGCCCGCCTGGGCCGCGGCGAAGCGTTCCTCGAATTTGTCATCGGCGTGAAGAGCAGTTTCGCGCTCCTTGTCACGCATGACGGTTTGGCGGCGCGGCCGTTGCAGGCGAATGCAGAGGGGCTGGCGGGCGACATTGCTGCGCTGCGCAGCGCCTTCGTGCCAAAGCTGGGCCGCGTCGGTGATTTCAGTCTGAAATCCTCTTTCGCCCTGTACCAGCAATTGCTGGCGCCGCTGGAATCTTCGCTGGCGGGAATCGACCATCTCGATGTGGCGCCCGGCGGCGATCTGGCGAGCCTGCCATTGTCATTGCTCGTCACGTCGGAGCCGACCGGCGGCTACGCGAACGCCGCCTGGCTCGTGCGCCGCATGGCTGTGACACAGGTGCCGTCGCCACGCGCGTTCATGGAGTTGCGTGCCGCACGTGCGGCACGCGTCGCCGCACCGAGGCCGTTCTTCGGCGTCGGCAATCCGGCGTTCGCAGGAAGCGCCGCGAGCGGCAGGGCTCTCGGGGCGCTTGCGTCTACCTGTCAGCAGGACGGTCCCGCCGATCCGGCCTTGCTGCGGGCACTGCCGCCGCTACCGGACACCGCGGCCGAGGTTCAGTCGGTCGGGCGCATGCTGAATGCGCAGCCAGGCTCGATCCTGCTTGGCGCCGGCGCAACCGAAGGCGCGGTGCGCGGCGCAAAGCTCGAAGAGTACGAAGTGCTCTACTTTGCGACCCACGGCCTGCTGCCGGGCGAGTTGCATTGCCAGGCGCAACCAGGTCTCGTCCTGTCGCCGCCTTCCGGGCCGGCCAGCAGCACCGCTTCCGACGGCCTGCTCACCGCCAGCGAAATTGCGGGTCTGAAGCTCAACGCCGACCTCGTGGTTCTGTCGGCCTGCAACACGGCGGCTTCGGGCGGCTCCGTGCTCGGTGGCGGCGCGCTTGAGGGGCTTGCGGATTCCTTCTTCGCCGCTGGCGCGCGCGCCGTGCTGGCGAGTCATTGGGAGGTTCCTTCGGCCGCGACCCAGAAACTGATGACGGGCGTCTTCGCCCGCTATGCCAAGGATCCGTCGCACGATCTGGCCGAGGCGCTTCGTCAGTCGCAGCTAGCGCTTATCGCGCAGCCGGCGACGGCGCATCCGTTCAATTGGGCCGCTTTCACGCTTATCGGTGACGGCGGCAGCGCGACTCGCACGGCCAATAACGGTAGAGTCACTCTGGCAACTGGGGAATGACCATGGCGAACAGGCAAGCACTTGGCTTCTGCGCACTGGCGGCGCTGCTGCTGGCAGGTACTGCAGCGCAGGCAGAAGATCTCATCGTCGTAGAGGCACGCGGCATCGGCATAAAGCCGGGCTCCAGCGTCGACTCGACAAAGCCGCTGGTTCTCAAGCAAGGGCAGCACGTGACGTTGATTTCAAACAGCGGCGCCACGCTGACAATCGACGGACCGTACGACAAGCCGCCATCGGCGGGTGGGCAGGGCAGAAGCGTGGGCGCAACGCTCGCAGGCCTCGCAACCGAGCGTACTGCTCGCACGGGTGAGGCGGGTGTCACGCGCGGCACCACCTTCAATGCATTGCCGGATGCCTGGCTCGTCGACGTCACTCATAGCGGCAGCGTGTGCCTGCAGGAAAATCATGAGCCCGTGTTCTGGCGGCCTGATGCGAATTCGGCGTCGTCGTTGCTGGTGATGCCGGCCGATCATAGCTGGAAGTCCCAGGCTGTCTGGCCGGCGGGTATGGACCGGCTCAAGGTCACGACAGACGTGCCGGTGCGTGGCGGGGCGTCCTACGTGATCAAATTCAACGGCTCGGACTATTCGCTCTCGGTGAACACGATACCTGCAAGCCTTGCCAACGACTCCATGCGCGCAGCCTGGATGCTCGACAAGGGCTGTGAGGCGCAGGCGGAGGCGCTGCTGCGTCCCCGCGCAAATGAATGAATTCCTTGGCCGGCTTCGCGGGCTGGCGCGCAACAAGGTTGTATTCAACGGCGCGATCGCAGCCACGATCGCGCTCGTCGTCGCGGCGCTGTCGATGCTGGCTGTCGATCACCTCTCATTCCTGACGAGCGCGGACCGCTTCGTACAGGACTATGAAATCGCCACACGCTCGCCGTTCGAGCCGCAGGATCCCAACATCGTGATTGTTGGCGTCACGGAGCCCGTGATGCAGAATTTCCCGTACCGCTCGCCTCTCGATCGCAGCTTTCTCGCCAAAGTGCTGACTGCGCTGGATAGCAAGAAACCACGCGCAATTGTGCTCGATTATCTTTTCGACCAACCCACCGAAAAGGAAAAGGACGACGTGTTGCGCAACGTGTTGCGCGCGATCAAGGCGCCGCTGGTCGTGAGCTATTTCGAAGCGGGCAGCGAAGTAAGCGCCGACCAGACGGCCTATCTCAACGCCTTTGTGCCGCCCAGGGCCCGCGCCGTCGCCAACATAGGCACCGACCAGACCGATACGGCGCGCTGGATCGTGCCGGACCGAAAAATCGCCAATGGCCAGTATTTGCTGAGCGTGCCGCGTCGCGTGGCGCAGATTGCCGGCATCGATACGCCAAATGAGCAGGTGCCGATCGTCTGGCGCGCGGACCCCGGCGTGAACCAGTCGGCTTTCCGTGAAGTGTCCGCGTGCGTTTTGGGTTTTACAGGCTGCCTGCCGCTCAGCCTTTATCCAGACGCCTACTTTAAGGACAAGATCGTCTTGATCGGCTCCGACCTTACGCTCGTCGATCAGCACCGCACGCCCTTTGCCACTGCGCCCGGTAACCCGCACGCGACGATGCCGGGCATATACATCCTTGCCTACGCCATCGCGCAGTTGCTGGAGAACCGCGATCCGCCGCAACTGTCCTGGTGGAATAATTTTATCATCGCGCTGCTTCTGGCTCTCGTCGGTGCGGGGCTTGGTCTGCTCGATAATTCGCTGTGGATACGCGGCGGCGCCATCGTCGGCCTCATCGTCGCCCTGTGGGCGGTCGGCGTGTTCGTTCTCTATGAGCGCTTCGGAATCCTCATCGGGCTGATCTCGCCCACCATCGCCCTTGCCGGTTCGTTCGCCGCCGTCGATTCGGTCACGGGCCTTGATGCCCGGCGGCAGCGCGAGTTCATCCACAACACGTTCTCGCTCTATGTGTCTCCCAGTTTCGTCCAGCAGCTCGTGGACGATCCGTCCAAGCTGACCCTTGGCGGCGAACGCCGCGAAATGACGTTCCTGTTCACCGACATCGCCAACTTCACGACCATGTCCGAAGGACTCGACTCCAGGGACGTCGGCCACCTGCTGAACAATTACCTCGACGGCATGACCAGCACGGTCAAGAAATATGACGGCACGGTCGACAAGTTCATTGGCGACGCCGTTTTTGCGATCTTCAACGCACCGCTGGACGTGGAGGACCACGCCACCAAGGCGGTGCACTGCATGCTGGACCTCGACACGTTCACGGAAGGCTTTCGCAAGAGGATGAACGCGGAAGGCATCCCCCTCGGCGTGACCCGCATCGGCGTCAACACCGGCGTCGCGGCAGTGGGTAATTTCGGTTCGTCCGACCGTTTCAGCTACACCGCGTCAGGCGACGCGGTGAACGCCGCCTCGCGACTCGAAGGCCTGAACAAGCATTTTGGCACCAGGCTGTGTGTTGGTAATACGGCGCGTATGCTATGCAAGGGCGTCACGTTTCGGCCGATAGGTTCGGTGATCTTGAAGGGCAAGACCGCAGCTTTGGATGTCTGGGAGCCGATGCACGATGGTGCGTGCAGCGCGGATTTCCTTGCGCGCTATGTTGAAGCCTTTGCGGCGGCCCGGGACGAAAAACCCGAAGCCGCCGATTTGTTTCAGGGACTCGCCACCGAATCGCCGGACGACCCGATGGTGCGCTTTTATCTCGAGCGTCTCCGTGAGGGCGAAACCGGAATCGAGATCAAGATGACCGAAAAATGATCGTCTGGTCCGGAGTTCTCCTGTTTGTTCTGCTCGCCACCCGGTTGTGGGGCGTTGCCGCGCTGTCGGACAGGGTGACGCCTGCCTTCAGCGTCGAGCTTGGCCACGTCATCATGGTCGCGGCTTTCGTGGCGGTTTCGCTCCTCATCGATGGGCTGGTTCGTCACTACTACTGGCACCGCTATCTGCAGCGGCGGCGCAACCGCGAAACGCCGACGTTGATCCAGGACCTTCTGACCATTGCGCTCGTCCTGCTCGGTCTTTCGATCGGCTTGTGGTGGGAAGAAGGTTTTTCTTTCACCGGCTTCATCACCGCGTCGGGTGCGACCGCGATCATCCTCGGCATCGCACTGCAGGCCGTCATCCAGGATCTTTTCAGCGGTCTTGCGATCAACCTCGACGGTTCCTATTCGCTCGGCGATTGGCTGACGATCTATTCGGAGCAGCTGGACGGGCCCGTTTACGGCCGCGTGACCAGCATGACGTGGCGCTCGACGTTCCTCACGCTCGACGATGGCCGGCGCCTGATGGTTCCAAACCACATCGTCACGGCCAATCCGGTAATGAACCACAGCCGGCCGGCCGACGCCAAACGGCTTTCCGTCGAAGTCAGCATCGACAGCCGCATGCCGGCCGACCGCGTCGTCGACATGTTGCTGGGCGAAGCGTTTAAGGCCGTGCGCCGCCCGGGCCTCGCCCGGACGCCGGAGCCGTCGGTGATCCTGAGCCGTCTGACGCAGGAGGCCATGTACTACGAAATCCGCTTCTACGCGTTCCCGGACCAGATAGAGCCTGCACAGGCAAAGTCGGCGGTCATCAGCGTTCTCCAGGACGTCATTCTGCAGAATTGCATGCCGGCGCCCGTGACACAGGTTGAGCTTACGAAACCGCCTGATCTCGAATTGTTGCTCGGCGAAGACGAAGTTCGCGGCGCGCTCGCCCACGCGACTCTGTTCGCAAACGTACTCAATGAGGAACAGGCCAGGGATCTGGCCAAACGCAGCCGCTGCGTTGAATTTGCGCGCAGCATCGATCTGATCCGGCAGGGCGATCCGGGCGAGTCCATGTTCATCATCCTGGAAGGCGCGGCCCGCGTCAGCGTGCTCGGACAGAGCGGCGATTCGCGCGAAGTCGCGGTGCTGGCGGCCGGCGACGTCTTCGGCGAGATGTCGCTGATGACCGGTGCGCCGCGCAACGCGACCGTGACGGCGCTGACGCGCATGCGGGTTCTGGAGATCACCAAGGAGCCGGTCGAAGCGTTGCTTCGAAAGTCGCCCGAACTGCTGCAGCGCTTCAGCCATGTTCTGGCCAAGCGCGAGCAGGAACGCGCCCAGATTGCGCAACGCACGATTCAGGTGGCGACCGTCGAGAACGATCTGATGGCGCGGATGAAGTCGTTTTTCAGAAGCGTCCTGTGGTCTGATCCGCTCAAACCTAACTGAGCGTGCCCAGCGTCAGCAGGCTGACGATGGCCAGATAGGTCAGCTGATGCACCAGCTGGTCCGTGCCGAACACCATCCAGTAGCGCGCATCGGCCTGCCCCCAATCGAAGTAGGAATCGACGTTCGATTTGGTCCAATCCGTATGATAGTGGATCAGAAACTCCGCGATCATGATGATGACAATGGCGCGCAGCGGCGCCTGCATGATCAGCAGCGCCGGAATCGTGCCGATCATGTGATAGCCGGAGTGGATAAAGCCCCCGACATGGCCATAGATGCCCTTCGTCCGCACCTGGTATTCCGTCTGGAATACGAAGTCGCAGAGAAAGTGCTTCACCTGCAGCGCCAGGAGCGCCCACAGGACCAGAGCCGTTTCATGGCCCATCTCATCCCCTTTCGACAGGCGCCGGTACCGCTGATAATGCATACGGCCCTGGGCAGCAAATAAAAGTGCCATAAGTGCCGCCTGCGTCCCGCAAATCTTGTGACGCCCGCCGCAATTCGACTACAGTTTTGGCGGCGGAACGAAAGGCATCCACATGACTGCGCTCGTCGGACAATCCGTCAAACGGAAAGAGGATTTTCGCTTTATCACCGGCCAGGGCCGCTACACGGACGATCTGGCCAAACAGGGTCAGACCTACGCCGCCTTCGTGCGCAGTCCCTATCCGCATGCGATAATCCGCAAAGTCGACACGTCGGCGGCTTTGGCCGTGCCTGGTGTTGTCGCGGTGCTCACCGGCGCCGATCTGGAGGCCGACGGCATCAAAGGCCTTATCTGCGGCTGGATGATTCATTCCAAGGATGGCAGCCCGATGAAGGCCGGCCTGCATCCCGCGCTGGCGCTCAATAAAGTGCGTCATGTCGGCGACCAGCTCGCGGTCGTCATTGGCGAGACGCAGGGCGCCGCCGCAGCGGGGGCCGAAAAGGTCGTTGTCGATTATGACGTGCTTGCCGCCGTGCTCGCACCGCAAGATTTGCAAGTGGCCGGTGCGCCGCAGCTTCACGACGAAGCGCCGCGCAACACGATCTATGACTGGCATCTTGGCGACGAACAGAAGACCAAGGACGCCTTTGCCGCAGCCGCGCATGTCGTGACGCTCGACATTGTCAACAACCGCCTTGTGCCCAATGCGATGGAGCCGCGCGCCGCGATCGGCGAATATGATGCGGGCTCAGGCATCTTCACGCTGACCACGACCAGCCAGAATCCGCATGTCGCGCGGCTGGTGCTATCGGCATTCGTTCAGATCGCGCCGGAACACAAGCTGCGGGTAATCGCACCGGATGTCGGCGGCGGCTTCGGCTCCAAGATATTCATCTATCCCGAAGAAACCGTCTGCATCTGGGCCGCGAAAAAAGTCGGACGGCCGGTGAAGTGGACGGCGGACCGTTCGGAAAGCTTCCTCACCGACGCGCATGGCCGCGATCATGTGACCAAGGCTTGGCTTGCGCTCGATGCCAAGGGCAAAATTCTCGGGCTGCGCGTGAAGACCATCGCCAATATCGGTGCGTACATGTCGACGTTTTCGTCGTCCGTGCCGACCTATCTTTACGCGACGCTGCTATCGGGCCAGTACAACATCCCTGCGATCTATGCCGAGGTCGACGCGGTCTACACCAACACCTCTCCGGTCGATGCCTATCGCGGCGCGGGCCGGCCCGAGGCGACCTATGTGGTGGAGCGACTCGTCGAGGAAGCGGCGCGCCAGTTGAAGATGGATCCGGCCGAACTGCGCCGGCTCAATTTCGTGCGTGAATTTCCGCACCAGACGCCGGTGATCATGACCTACGACATCGGCGACTATGACGCCTCGCTCGCCGAAGCGATGAAGCGCGCCGACGTCGCCGGTTTCGCCGCGCGCAAGGCCAAGGCTGCGAAGGACGGTAAGCTGCGCGGCCTCGGCTACTCGACCTATATCGAAGCATGCGGCATCGCGCCGTCGCAGGCGGTCGGTTCGCTCGGCGCCGGCGTCGGTTTGTGGGAATCCGCCGAAGTGCGCGTCAATCCCACGGGCTCGGTGGAGGTTCTCACCGGCAGTCACAGCCATGGCCAGGGCCATGAAACCACCTTTGCCCAGCTTGTCGCCGACCGGCTCGGCGTGCCCATCGACTCGATCGAGATCGTGCATGGCGACACGGACAAGGTTCAGTTCGGCATGGGCACCTACGGCTCGCGCTCGGCCGCCGTCGGCTTGTCCGCGATCTCGCAAGCACTCGACAAGGTCGTCGAGAAGGCCAAGCGCATCGCGGCGCATGTGATGGAAGTGCCGGCCAACGAGGTGACGTTCGAGAACGGACAGTTCGCCGGCATCCACACCAACAAAACCATGATGTTCGCCGAAGTTGCGCTCGCCGCCTATGTCGGCCACAAGTTCCCGACCGACGAGATCGAGCCCGGCCTTAAGGAAACCGCCTTCTACGATCCCAAGAACTTCACCTTCCCGGCGGGCTGCCACATCTGCGAAGTCGAGATCGACAAGGACACCGGACATATCCGAATCGTGAAATTCACTGCGATCGACGATTTCGGCACCGTCATCAATCCGATGATCGTCGAAGGTCAGGTGCATGGCGGCATCGCGCAGGGCATCGGCCAGGCAATTCTGGAACATGGCATCTATGACCGCGAGACCGGCCAGCTTGTCACCGGATCGTTCAACGATTACTGCATGCCGCGCGCCGACGATTTGCCCAATTTCGATGTCGGCATGACCATCACGCCGTGTCCGTCCAACCCGCTTGGCGTAAAGGGCTGCGGCGAAGCAGGTGCCATCGCCGCGCCCGCTGCTGTGATGAACGCCATCACCGATGCGCTCGGCGTCAAGACGTTCGACATGCCGGCGACGCCGGAAAAGGTCTGGCGCGCGGTGCATGCCATGCCGGCGCGCTGAGCCGGTTTCATGTGGATCGCGACGGCAAGCCTGCCTGCCAATCTCGCAAGCGACTTGGCGGAAGGCCGGTTCGTCGAGCTCGCGCAGATTGCCGGTGACGACGCGGCCACGTCTTTCGCGCGCGGTGTCGCGCTCTCGAACCTTGGCCGGATGCGCGAGGCACGCGAAGCTCTTCAGAATGCGGCTGCCGATCCGGCGTTTGCCGGAGCGGCCGGTGTCGAGATCGGCTTCCTCGATCTGAACACGCCGGACGGGCTCGCATCCGTCGCGGCCGGCATGACCGCGTTCTTGAAGACAACAGCCGGGAAATCACTGCTGGTCGCGCGCGCCAATCACCTGCTCGGCGTCTCGCATTTTCGCCTGATGCACGCCGGCGATGCGCTCGATGCCTTGACGCTGGCGCAGGCGACGTATCGGGCCTGCGCCTGCGAGAACGGCGAGGCGCAGGTCTTCGACACGCTCGGCATGGTGCATCAATGGATGGGCAATGAGACGGCGGCGCTCGTCTGCTATGCCCATTCCCTTGCCCTGAAAACACGTTTGGGCGATCGCTATGGCTCGGCCATCACCCTGGGCAATCTCGGCCGTTACTGCGCAATGCTTGGCCGGCCCGCCGAAGCGGCGGGATTTCTTACGCTCGATCTGAAGATCGCCGAGGAGACGGGCGACGCACGCGGCCAGGCGCGCGTGCTCAGCGATCTGGCGGAAATCGCACGCGACACAGGCGATTTTTCGGCAGCGACGGAAAAACTTCAGCGCGCTCTCGCGATTGCGCGTGATGCCGGATTGAAGCAGCTCGAATTCGAAGTGCAGCTCAATCTTTCGACAACGGCGTTCGGCGCCGGCGTTCCGGCCGATGCGTCAACCCATCTCGCAGAAGCGCGCCTTATTGCCGGCGCCGCGCCGTCCGAGTTTGACAAGCTCCTTCTCGACTGGACGGAAGCCAAACTCATCGCGGCGACGGACCGCTCGCGCGCCGTCGCGCTGATGACAGGGGCTGTTTCCGGTTTTCGCGATTCCGACATTCCCTCGCTGGAGATCGAGGCGCGGCTCGCGCTCGCCGAACTGTTGATTGCGGATTCCAGGCAGACACAGGCCGAACGTGAAACGCTTGTCGCTCTGAAGCGCGCGCGCGAACGCAACCTGCCGCGCTATCGCGTGCGTATCGGCGAGCTCATGGAGCGGCTGTCCCTCGCCGAAGGTGTGGCCGAGGAGAGCGGCAAGGCGATCGACGACAAGCCGTCCGGCACGGTCGACGGCTATCTCGTCCGCGGCCGGCTCGGCGGCGGCACGTTCGCCACCGTCTATCGCGCCTTCGACGTCGAACGCGCGCGCGAAGTGGCGTTGAAAGTCCTCGATCTGGAATCGCGATACGCCAAGGCCGAGCGTGACCGGATCATGGATTCCGCGCGCCTCGACATGGAGGCCGCCAACCGCGCGCAGCATCCGGGCCTCGTCAAAGTCTACGCCATCGGCCGCGACACACGCGGCAATGCTTATCTTGCGGTCGAATATATCGCCGGAAAATCGCTGCGCGACATGCTGGACGGAAAGCCGGCGCGCGATCCCAGGATTGTCTTTTCGACTCTCGCCGACATCGCCGAAGCGCTCGCCGCGTTGCATGCCCATGGCGTCGTACATCGCGATCTCAAGCCCGAGAACATCATGATGCGGGCTGACGGCTCGCCTGTGATTGTCGATTTCGGCATAGCGCACATGTCGGGCGGAAAGCAAAAGGACGGCGAGGTCTCACGCGGCACGCCGGAATATTTCTCGCCGGAGCAGGCAAGAGGCAAATCTTCGACACCGGCTGACGACATGTATTCCTTCGGCGTCATCACCTGGGAATGGCTGACCGGCGCGCGGCCGGATGCAGCGCACGGCCCGGCGCGCAAGACGTCGTTGTTCGGCGGACGCGCTGCGCCGAAGACCGTGGACGAACTTGTCGCCGCGCTGACCGATCCCAAGGCAGCGAACCGTCCGACCGCCGATGAGACGGCGCGTTTGCTGCGGAGCTTTGCGTCATGATCGACGGCTATGATCTCAACCGCGATCTGGAGGCGGTCAACCGCGCGCTGAAGGGCGACATGCCGGAGGCGGCGATCTTCTATTGCGGCCGGGCGCTGGAGGTGACGTCTGCGCGCGCCATCTCGGCGCTCAACCTCGATCC
Organism: uncultured Alphaproteobacteria bacterium; assembly: GCA_963743765.1. Lineage (GTDB taxonomy): Bacteria > Pseudomonadota > Alphaproteobacteria > Micropepsales > Micropepsaceae > Rhizomicrobium. Next base: position 820,230 of record CAVUQQ010000004.1, on the reverse strand, counting down.
CGGCACGCAAGTCTTCGCCAATCTGGACATGCTGGAGCGGCTGTCCTGCATCACGCGGCCGGCGCTCTATCTCGGCCATTCGCTGCGGCGTCTCGCCAACGATGCGCGCCACATCCTGCGGCCGCTGACGGGACATGACGCGGATTTCGCCGCGCTGTGCCTAGGCCCCTGGCTGCAATGGTACATGACGGACTATTTTCGCGGACCGCAGACCGCGGTTGCCGACCCTTCTTTCGGCATCCGCTCGCCACTCGCGACCGGTGCGGTGGCCGACACGCTCGATCTGCTGAACCGCGCGTCGATCGAGGACGTTTCGGAGCGGCTGCTGGCGCTGGCAAGCGAAGACGTTGTGACGCTTCCCGCGCTGGCATCGATGGTCGCGGAAGTTCTGATTTCCGATGGCCATGCCGACGACGCGCAATCGGTCCTGAAGGCGGCCCTTGCGCATATGCCCCAGGATCTGCGCCTCAACCAGCTCTATGCGCTCGGCCGCCGCCGCGCCGGCCATCCGGACGAAGCGATCGCGCTGCTGCAGAAACTGACAGGCAAATATTCGGAAGACGAGGAAACGCTCGGCATCACGGCCGGCGCGCTCAAATCGAGCTGGGAAAAAGGGCAGGGCCCGGCCGACGCGTTGAGCAAGGCGTTGAAGCTCTATGCCAAGGGCTTTCAGGTGTCGCGCGAACGCAATCTTTATCTTGGCGTCAACGGCGCAGCGATCGAGCTCTGGCAGGGAGATCCGCGCGCAAGGTACCATGCCGCTCACATCGTGGAAATTTTCGCGAAGCGTAACGCCCAACTCGCGGAGTCCGGCATCGATGTCGGCAGCCAGCGCGACTATTACGACATGGTGACGGAAGCCGAAGCGCGCCTGCTTGCGGGCGAAGGCGGCCGCGACCTCTACGCGCAGGCGTTCCGGCGCTTCGCCGCACGCAAGGGCGACATCGAGGGCACCAAGGCGCAGGCAAACCGCTCCATCGCCTTGCTGGGGGGCGAACCGATCACCTAGAGTGCCGCAGGCGCAGGGGGAACGCATGCCGCTCAAAATCACCTACAAATCGCCGCCTTACCGTGACAAGGTTCTGAACTTCGACGATACGCTGGATGAGATCCGGATCGGCCGCACGGTCAGTTCGGAAGTCGAATACCCAGAAGACATGGCGGCCGTCGGCCACGATCATTTCGCCATCGTCCGCCAGGCCGGCACCTACAAATTCGTCATCAACCCGCACCATCGCGTCTATGCCGACGGCAAGGACGTCCTGGATGGCGAGGAACTGGCGTCGGCGACCGAAGTGCGCCTGGGCACGCAAGACGGCCCGCGCCTGTTGCTGGAGCCGAGCAAGGCTGGCGGCACGAACTACGTCGCGACCGAGCCGCAGGGCAAAAGCGTTGCGCTGCCGGAAATCGCGCGCGCCAGCGCCCGCTGGACCCACCGGCTGGGCTTCATCGTCGCCATCGCGATCCTGGGTGGTATTTTCGCCTATTGGAAACTCAGCAACGAAGTCCAGCCGATCTACGCCAATGCCGGATCGGGCACCGACTTCTCGGCGATCATCGCGAAATATCAAAAGTCGGTCTTCCTGGTCGACGAAGTCGACGCCGGCGGCAACTCGCAGAGCGGGGCGACCGCGTGGGTTGTTGCGCTGCCGGACGGCCGCAAGGCGTTCGCGACCAACGCCCATGTCGGCGGCATGCTCGCCGATGCGCGCAAGAACCACTACCGGCTCCTTGTGCGTTCGCCCGACACCGCGCATCGCGAATACACGATCGTCGATGCGATCATCCATCCGGCCTATGCCGCGTTCAACGCGATGCTGGCGGAGGCCGACAAGAAAGCAAGTTCCGGCATGATCCGCGAAGTCGGCCTGTCGCCGGCGTATGACGTCGCGATCCTCATTCCGGACAAGCAGGACGGCATCCCCGATCCCCTGCCGCTGGCGAAGGACGCGGTGCTCGCCAAGCTGCATTCCGGCGAGCCGATCGCCTTCATCGGCTATCCGGCCGAAAACCTCGTCAGCTTCGACGTCAACGCGCCGACGCCGACTTCGCAGGTCGGCATCATCACCTCGGTGCGCAACTTCTTCCTCACCGCCGATGGCGGCCCGGCGCAGTTGATCGAGCATTCGCTGCCGTCGGCAGGCGGCGCCAGCGGTAGCCCGATCTTCGACCAACACGGCCAGGTAATCGCGCTGCTCAGCGGCGGCAACAATATCTCCAGCAAGGATGGGCGTATTCCGAACGCCGCGCTCGTCAATTTCGCGCAGCGCGTCGATCTTTTGCGCGACCTGGCCAACGGCAAGGCCGACAGCCAGCTCGACGGCGACAAGCGCATGTGGGCCGAAGCCGTCGCGCGCTGGAGCCGTTCGCCGGACTCGATTGCTGCGCTCTACGCAAAACAGTTCGAGACGACGGAAGGAAAGCTCACGACCTTTGCGCGGGACGGACGGACCGGTCCGGCCGATCCGCTGTTCGAGCATCGCTCTGCGCAGACCTATAATTTCCAGGTTCTCGGCGACAAGAACTATCTGGTCACGGCCTACACGCCGACAAAGACCCCGTTGCGCATCGTCGTCTACAACGCGGACGATCCGTCTTCGATCATCGACACGACGGTGTTTGTCACAGACGGACCGCTAACCGTTCTGGAAATTCCGGCCGGTTCGCCGGGCAATGTGAAGATTGCGGTGATCTCGGAGGCGGGTGGCCAGGGGAAGCCCGACGCTTCACCCGTACCGTTCAAGCTCGCCGTCTACTGGTCCGTCCGCAAGCCGCCCGCAGGCAACGGTCAGGAGTCCGGATCATCACCGCGCGGCGGCTCGCGCGGAACGCCGCCGGCGACGCAGCCGCCGAGCGGTACTCCCGCGCCGTCCGGCGGTGACGATGGCGGCGGCGATGTCGGCCAGGGACCGTAAGCTCAGGCTTCTCCGCGCAGCATTTTGATGATGCCGGAGAAGTCCATTCCAGCATGGCCCTTGGCGACAAACAGCGAATAGAGTTGGGCCGCTTCGGCGCCGAGCGGCGTCGTCGCGCCGGCGCCCTGCGCCGCGCTCTGCGCCAGCTTGAGGTCCTTCAGCATCAGCGCTGTGGCGAAGCCTCCAGTGTAATCACGGCTGGACGGCGCTGTCGGCACCGGCCCGGGTACGGGGCAATAGGTTGTCAGCGACCAGCACTGGCCCGACGCCGCCGACATGATGTCGAACAGCTTCTGGTGTTCGAGGCCGAGCTTTTCGCCGAGCGCGAACGCCTCGCACGTTCCGATCATGGAAATGGCGAGCAGCATGTTGTTGCAGATCTTGGCGGCCTGACCCGCGCCCGGTCCGCCGGCATGCACGATGCGCTTGCCCATCTTTTCCAGGATCGGCTTGGCGCGCGCGAAAGCCTTGTCGCTGCCGCCGCACATGAAGGCGAGGGTACCGGCCTCCGCGCCGCCGACGCCGCCGGAAACGGGCGCGTCGAGAAAATCGAAGCCAGCTTTCGCAGCGGAACTATGCACCGCACGCGCGGAGTCGATGTCGATTGTCGAGCAATCGATCAGAAGCGCATCCTTGCGCGCCGCCGAAAGGATGCTGGCTTCGTCCAGATAGACCGAACGCACATGCGTGCCGGCCGGCAGCATGGTGACGACGACGTCCGCGTCCTTCACCGCCTCCAGCGCGGTGTTCGCCTGCTTTGCCCCGGCCGCGACGACCGGTTTGATCGCTGCAGGACTGACGTCGAAGACGCGAACCTGGTCCTGGGCCTTCAGCAGGTTGCGCGCCATCGGCCCGCCCATGTTTCCCACGCCGATGAATGCGATCGTACTCATTTTTCACCTCTCCATGGCCGGGCTTGACCCGGCCACCCGTCCTAGCAACAGCGTTGGACGGCGCGCGTCTGCGCGCCGATATGACTCCGCCGACTATAGCGGCAATTCTTTCTCACCCAGCGGCGCGAAATAGGCGTCGATGTCCGCGTCGCTCACGTCGGACAATTGTGCCGGGTCCCAGTGCGGCGCGCCATCCTTGTCGATGATGGTGGCGCGTACGCCTTCGTAAAATTCATGTCCGGCAATGACACGATTCACCATGCGGAACTCCATGCGCATGCAGTCGTCGAAACTAAGCGACTTGCCGTTGCGGATCTGCCGGAAGGCAAGCTTCGTGGCCGTCGGCGACTTGGTGCGGATGGTCTTCGCGGTATTGAGCGCCCAGTCGGAATGTTCGACGTCAAGTGCAGCCAAGATATCTTCGACACTGCCACCCGAGAACAGCCTATCGATAGATTCTCGCTGCACCGCCAACGCCGGCGGACTTGGGTCGCTGGCCACGATGTAGTGCCCAGTCACCTTCGACATCAGATTGCCGGGAGACTCTCCTTGTTCCAATGCCTCAATGATGTCGTTCCAACGTACATCTTCTGTCACGTCCGTCGCGATTCCGGCGTAAATTGCGTCATCAGCCTTTAACCGCACGCCAGTCAGACCCAGATACATTCCTATCTCGCCTGGACAACGCGGCAGAAAATAGCTTCCACCGACATCCGGAAAGAGGCCTATTCCGGTTTCCGGCATCGCGAATATCGTAGTCTTGTCGGCGATGCGGTGACTGCCGTGGACCGACACGCCTACGCCGCCGCCCATCACGATGCCGCTTATAAGCGCCATATAGGGTTTAGGATAATGCTTGATCGTGGCGTTGAGGATGTACTCGTCGCGATAAAAGTCCAAAATATACGGCGTGCCAGACTTACCTGACTCGTATAGCGCGCGGATGTCTCCTCCGGCACAAAACGCCCGATCTCCCGCACCGCGAACAACCACAACTCCGACGTCAGAATCCCTGGCCCATGCGTCAAGCTGCGCCCGCATCGACACGCACATCGCGTGCGTCAGCGCATTGAGCGCCTTGGGCCGGTTCAGGGTGATGAGCCCAACTGCACCGCGCTTTTCAAAAAGGATATCAAACTCGTCGGCCATATTGCGTTTAACTCTCTGTCATCCCCGGCGAGCAATGCTGCAGGCATTGCGAGGGAAGGGGACCCAGGTGGCAGGACCTGGCTTGATCGTGTCGCCTGGGCCCCCTTCCCCTCGCGCCGCATCGCGGCGCTCGGCCGGGGGTGACAGGCTGAGTTTATCTCATCGTCGGAATGACGAAACTCGCATTCTCGCGCACGCCGCCCTTGGGCCAGCGCGCCGTCACGGTCTTGACGCGGGTGTAGAAGCGAACGCCTTCGGGGCCATGCTGGTTGACGTCGCCGAAGGCCGAGCGCTTCCAGCCGCCGAACGTGTGATAAGCGAGCGGCACCGGGATCGGCACATTGATGCCGACCATGCCGACCTTGACGCGGGAAGCAAACTCGCGCGCCGCGTCGCCGTCGCGCGTGAAGATCGAGACGCCGTTGCCGTACTGGTGGTTGCTGGGCAGTGACAGCGCCTCGTCGAAATCCTTTGAACGCGCGATCTGCAGCACCGGTCCGAAAATCTCTTCCTGATAGGTCTTCATCTCCGGCTTCACACGATCGAACAGCGAACCACCCAGATAGTAGCCGTTCTCATAGCCCTGGAGTTTGAAGCCGCGGCCGTCGACCAGAAGCTTGGCCCCTTCCGCCACGCCCTGGTCGATATAGGCCTTCACCTTCTCGCGATGCGCGGCCGTGACGAGCGGGCCGTAATCCGCATCCGGATCGGTCGGAATGCCGACGCGCAGCGCTTCCACACGCGGCTTCAGTTTCGCAACGAGCGCATCGGCGACTTTATCGCCGACCGGCACGGCGACCGAGATCGCCATGCAGCGTTCGCCCGCCGAGCCATAGCCGGCGCCGATCAGCTCGTTCGTCACCTGGTCGAGATCGGCATCCGGCATGATGATGGCATGGTTCTTGGCCCCGCCCATCGCCTGCACGCGCTTACCGTGCGCGGTGCCCTGGCTGTAGACATAGTGCGCGATGGCCGACGAGCCGACAAAGCTCACCGCCTGGATATCGGGATCCTGGAGAATTGCGTCGACTGCTTCCTTGTCGCCGTTGACGACCTGCAGCACGCCGGCCGGCGCGCCCGCTTCCATCATCAGTTCGGCAAGGCGCATCGGCACCGATGGGTCCTTCTCGCTCGGCTTGCAGATGAAGGTGTTGCCGCAGGCGATGGCCACGCCGAACATCCACATCGGGATCATGGCCGGGAAGTTGAACGGCGTGATGCCGGCGACGACGCCGAGCGGCTGGCGCATGGAATAGATGTCGATGGAGGGACCCGCGCCCTCGGTGTATTCGCCCTTCATCAGATGCGGGATGCCGCAGGCGAACTCGATCACCTCAAGCCCGCGCTGGACGTCACCCTTGGAGTCGGCGATGACCTTGCCATGCTCGTTCGAGAGCATGAGCGCGAGCGCATCCATGTTCTTCTCGACAAGCGCCTTGAAGTTGAACATCACGCGCGCGCGGCGCTGCGGATTGACGGCCGACCATTCGCCGAACGCCTTCTGCGCGTTCTCGACGGCCTTGCGCATCTCGGCGCGGCTCGCGAACGCGACCTTTGCCTGCACTTCGCCGGTCGCCGGATTGTAGATGTCGCCGAAGCGGCCGGACGTGCCCGCCACATTTGCGCCGTTCAGATAATGGCCGATGGTTCGCATGGGAATGCCGTTTGTATGGGGTCTCGCGGAGTTCGTAACACCACCACGCGTCGAAAAAAAGCTGTCGTAGCGGAGGGTTATTTCCGCGTATTTGCGTCTGCCATTCGCGATGTAATGTTGCGTCCCTGTTCATCGCCGGAGAACCCCATGTCCGATACCGCATCGCAATACGAAACGCTTCTGATCGAGAGCCAGGGCGCCGTCGACTGGGTGACGATGAACCGGCCCGAAGCGCTGAATTCGCTCAACACGATGCTGGTCGACGAGCTGCTCGACTATTTCGACAAGCTCTATTTCAACCGCACGACGCGCATCGTCGTCTTGCGTGGCGCGGGGCGTGCATTCTGTGCCGGGCTTGACCTCAAACAGTCGGGCGCGCGCCGAAACACCGAACGCGCGAACACGGGCGGTCCCGCCGCAGGTTTGCTGAGCCAGCGCCGCATCAGCGAGATCGTCATGCGCATGCGCCGCTGCGGCCAGCCGATCATCAGCCTGGTTCACGGCCCGGCCTGTGGCGGCGGCTTTGCGCTGGCGCTCGCCTCCGACATTCGCATTGCGGGCCAGAGCGCGCGCATGAACGCCGCTTTCATCCGCATCGGCCTGTCGGCCTGCGACATCGGCGTCTCCTATTTCCTGCCGCGCCTGGTCGGCGTCTCGGTCGCGTCGGAACTGATGCTGACGGGCAGGTTCATCAACGCCGAACGCGCATTGCGCGTCGGACTCGTTTCCGAAGTCGTGCCGGACGAATATCTTGCGCGCGCCGCCGAAGGCTACATCGAGGAAATGATCTCCACGTCTCCGCTCGGCCTGCGTCTGACAAAGGAATGCCTCAACATGAGCGTCGACGCGCAGAGCCTGGAAGCGGCGATCAACATGGAAGACCGCAATCAGATCCTGTGCTCGCAAACCAACGATGTGCGCGAGGGCATGACGGCGTTCCTCGAAAAACGCAAACCGAACTACACCAACACATAGGAGCGGACATGCAGGTTTCACTCAAAGGGCGCATCGCGCTCGTCACCGGCGGCAGCCGCGGCATCGGGCGCGCCATTGCTCTCAGTCTGGCAGAGGCCGGCGCCGACATCGCCGTGAACTACCGCCGGGACGAAGGCGCGGCGAAGGAAACGGTCGCGGCTATCGAAAAGCTCGGCCGCAAGACGCGCGCCTATTCTGCCTCGGTCGAGAACTGGGATGAGGACGTCGCCATGGTTGCCGACGTGATCCGCGATTTCGGTGCGATCGGCATTCTCGTCAACAATGCCGGCATCGCCTCGCGCGGCCAGTCGGTCGCCGACACCGATCCGGCCGAGATGGAACGCGTCGTGCGCGTGCACGCGTTCGCGCCGCACTATCTCAGCAAACTGGTCCTTCCACACATGCGCAAGGAAAAGCGCGGCGATATCATCATGATCTCGTCCGTCGCCACCCGCCACATGGGCGCCAACGGCGCGCCCTACAACATGGGCAAGGCGGCGATGGAAGCGCTCGCACTCACGCTCGCCAAGGAAGAGATGAAGAACGGCATCCGCACCAACATCGTGGCGCCAAGCCTGACAGTAACGGAGATGGGCATGCGCCTGACCATGGCGCGCACCGGTGGCGACATCCACAAGCTCGATGCATCGTCACCCTTCGGCCGTGTTTCGGTACCGGAAGATGTCGCGGCCGTCGTGACGTTCCTCGTCTCCGATGCCAACCCCTATGCCAACGGCCAGAAGGTCAATATCGACGGCGGCGTCTGATCACATAAACTCAATCAACCAACACCAAAGGGAAGACACCATGAAGGCGGCAGTCCTGCGCGAGGTCGGAAAACCTCTCACAATCGAAGATGTCCAGATCAACAAGCCCGGCCCCAACGAAGTGCTCATTCGCACCGTGGCGGCGGGTGTGTGCCACTCCGACCTGCATTTCATCGAAGGCTCCTATCCAGCCCAGATGCCATGCGTGCTTGGACATGAGTCCGCGGGTATTGTGGAACAGGTCGGCAGCGAAGTGCGCACCGTAGCGCCCGGCGATCATGTGATCACATGCCTGTCGGCCTATTGCGGCCATTGCGAGCATTGCCTGACCGGCCACATGTCGCGCTGCCAGAGTCCCGAGACCAAGCGCGAAGCGGGCGAACAGCCGCGCCTCTCCAAGGACGGCGGCACGATGAATCAGTTCCTTAATCTCTCGTCCTTCGCCGAACAGATGCTGATCCATCAGCATGCCTGCGTGAAGGTGCGCAAAGACATGCCGCTGGACCGCGCGGCCCTCATCGGCTGCTCGGTGACAACGGGCGTCGGCGCGGTGATCCACACCTCGCAGGTTCGCCCCGGCGAGACGGTCGCTGTCATCGGCTGCGGCGGCGTCGGCCTTGCCGCCATCAACGGCGCGGCTATCGCGGGCGCGGGACGCATCATCGCCATCGACATGAACGGCACCAAGCTCAACCTCGCCAAGCATTTCGGTGCCACCGACGTCGTCAATGCCAAGGACGGCGATCCGGTCGCGCAGGTGATGGAGATGACGAAGGGCGGCGTGCATCACTCGTTCGAAGCCATCGGCCTGAAGAATACGGCCGAACAGGCGTTCCGCATGCTCGCCCGCGGCGGCACGGCCAACATCATCGGCATGATCCCCCTGGGCACCAAGATCGAGCTGCACGGCTTCGATTTCCTCGGCGAACGCCGGATACAGGGTTCGCTGATGGGTTCCAACCGCTTCCCGGTCGACATGCCGCGGTTCGTGGATTTTTATATGTCGGGCAAGCTCAAGCTGGACGATATGATCTCGCGCCGCATCAAGCTGACCGAGATCAATGGTGCGTTCGAGGAGTTGAAGCGCGGCGAGATCGCCCGCTCCGTCATCATGTTCGACGCGTGATTACGGAGTAAATGGCGTGGGCTTCGGATGGAAATCCGTCCGGGGCCCACTCGAATCCGGGCCATCGCTACCCATATATTGGCAGAATTTCACTAACACTGCCGAAAATGCGATGTTAGGAGGTCTGTTCGGGGCGGGGGCATCCGGAGCACTTGGTGCATTTACTGGCGCATTTCATAGGCTGGTTGTTCGTCGCCTTGTCATCGGCGGGGTCCATCTATCTGCTCTTGGCATCCAGTGTCGTGACGCGCTTCATGGCCGTGCGCGCGCCGCATGCCAGCGAACAGCCATCGGTTACGCTTCTAAAGCCGCTCCATTTCGATTCGCCGGGTCTCGAAGAAGACCTCGACACCTTCCTCGCCCAGGATTACGGCGCGCCGATCCAGATCGTGTTCGGAGTTCAGGACGTCAACGATCCGGCCATCACGATTGTCAAGCATCTAAAGGCGCGTCATCCCGGCGTCGACATTGAGCTTGTTGTCGACGAACGCGCGTACGGGCACAACGCCAAGGTTTCCAATCTCATCAACATGGCCGAGCACGCCAGGCACGAGATCGTCGTTCTGAGCGATAGCGATATATCCGTCACGCCGGACTGGCTATCCAAGGTCGTCGGCGCCTTGCTGCAGCCCGGCGTCGGCGCGGTGACCTGTCCCTATACCGGCCTTGCAGGACAAAGCGCCTGGTCGACGCTGGCGGCAATGGGCACGAGCTACGATTTTCTGCCCAGCGTTGTGTTCGGAACTTTCTGGGGCATCGCCAACGCCTGCCTCGGTTCGACCATCGCCTTGCGCCGTTCGACACTTGCGAAGATCGGCAGCTTCGAAGCGTTCAGCGACTATCTTGCGGACGACTATGAGCTGGGCCGCGCCGTGCGCCAGCGCGGGTTGCGTGTCGCGGTGATGCCGCTCGCCGTGAGCCATCGCTGCACGGAAGAAAGCATGGGCGAACTCTTCAGCCATGAACTGCGCTGGAGTCGCACGATCCGCGTGCTTCGCCCGATCGAGCATGTCGGTACGCTGATCACCTATCCATTCCCGCTGGCGCTCGCCGCAATAGCCTTACTTGGTGGCGGGTTTTATGGGTTGGCGGTCATCTCGGCAGCGCTTGGCGCAAGGATCGTGCTGAAAACGTCCGTCGACAGGGCGTTTGGAACATATGCAGGTCCGCTCTGGCTCCTGCCGGTCAGGGACACTATATCCTTGGCTGTTTTCTTGCTCTCGTTTTTCGGCCAGAAGGTTGCGTGGCGCGGCGCGCGCTACCAGGTCCGGCCGAGCGGGGCCATGTCGCAATTGTGAGGTTCGGTATGCGGTCGCTTTTCCTTCAAGCCCCATCTTTCGATGGCTATGACGGCGGTGCCGGCGCGCGCTATCAGATGAAGCGTGAGGTCAAGTCGTTCTGGTTCCCGACCTGGCTGGCGCAGGCCGCTGCGATGGTGCCGGGCTCCAAGATCATCGATGCCCCGCCGCACGATCTTTCGTTCAAGGACATCGAAGAGGATGTGAAGTCGCACGACTTCATCGTCATCCACACGTCCACGCCGTCCTTCCGGTCCGACTGCAAGACTGCGGAGATGATCCGTGCGCTCAACCCGACGGCGAAGATCGGTTTCATCGGTGCCAAAGTGGCGGTCGAGCCGCAGCAAAGTCTTGAGGCGTGCCCCGCGATCGATTTCGTCTGCCGCAACGAATATGAATTCACGATCCAGGAAATGGCGAACGGCAACGACTGGTCGACGATCAAGGGCCTGTCCTATCGCAACAAGGACGGCGCCGTCGTCCACAATGAGGAACGCGAGATACTCCTGGACATGGACAAGCTTCCGTCCGTGCTGCCGATCTACAAGCAGCTCAAGGTCGAGAAGTATTTCGGCGGCTACCTCAAGCATCCCTACATGTCGTGGTACACGGGCCGCGGCTGCAAATCGCGCTGCACCTTCTGCCTCTGGCCGCAGACGATCGGCGGCCACAAGTACCGCTATCGCTCGATCCCCAAAGTGATCGAGGAAGTGAAGTACCTGCAGAAGGAATTTCCGCAGGTGAAGGAAATCTTCTTCGACGACGACACGCTGACCGACGACCATGCCCGCGTCGAGGCGCTGGCCAGGGAACTCGGCAAGCTCGGCGTCGTTTGGTCGTGCAACGCCAAGGCCAATGTGCCGCGCAAGACGCTCGAAGTCTTGAAGGCCAACGGCCTGCGTCTTCTGCTCGTCGGCTATGAATCCGGCAACCAGAAGATCCTGCACAACATCAAGAAGGGTCTGCTGGTCGACGTCGCCCGGCGCTTCTCGAAGGACTGCCACGAACTCGGCATCGTCGTGCACGGCACCTTCATCCTCGGCCTGCCCGGCGAGACGCGCGAAACGATCCAGGAAACGCTGACCTTCGCGAAGGAAGTGAACCCGCACACGATCCAGGTCTCGCTCGCCGCGCCCTATCCGGGAACGTTCCTCTACAAGCAGGCCAAGGAAAATGGCTGGTTTGCGGACGATACCGATCTTCTCACCGAGGACGGCACGCAGATCGCGCCGCTCAACTATCCGCATCTCGGCCACACCGAGATCTTCAATTCGGTAGAGGACTTCTACAAGAAGTTCTATTTCCGCCCCTCGAAGATCGCCTCCATCGTCGGCGAGATGATTACCTCGCCGGAAATGATGCGCCGCCGCCTGCGCGAAGGCGTGGAGTTCTTCCAGTTCCTGCGCACGCGCGAAGACGCCATCGTCTCATAGGTTGGATTTCTGTTGAACTCTCGATCCTCAATCGTCATTGCCCGGCCCCCCGGCTCGCGCAGGGCGCGACCGGAGGACAAGCTTCACGTCCGGGCAACCGATTTGCGTTGTCCACCGCCATGAGCAGTCCGTGAAAGGCCTGATCGTCACGGCGGACGATTTCGGCGCCGCGGAAGAGGTCAACGACGCGATCGAGCAGGGCCATCGCGACGGCATACTCACAGCCGCAAGCCTGATGGTGTCGGCACCCGCTGCCGCAGACGCCGTCGCGCGCGTCGAAGGCTTGGCCGCGCCTGCGCGTCGGGCTGCATCTCGTGCTGGTCGAGGGCAAGCCGACGCTGCCGGCATCGTCGGTTCCCGACCTGGTTGACGCGAGCGGCCTGTTCCGCACCGACATGGCGGCGGCGGGCGCCGCCATGTTCTTCCTGCCGCGCGTGCGCCGCCAGCTTGAAGCGGAGATCGAAGCACAGTTCGACGCGTTCCGCGCGACCGGCTTGCCGCTCGACCACGTCAACACGCACAAGCACTTCCATCTGCATCCGACGATCGCCTCGACCATCCTGCGCGTCGGAAAGCGCTATGGGCTGCGGGCCATCCGCGTGCCGCTGGAGCCTCACTGGGTGCTGACCAGAGTTGAACCGGCCTCGAAGCTCGCGCCGGCCTTTGTCACGACGCCCTGGGCCATGCTGTCGCGCATCCGCTTTCGCGCCGCAGGCCTGCGCGTACCCGACCAGGTTTTTGGTTTGGCCTGGTCCGGTGCCATGACGCCGGCACGCGTTCTGGGATTGATCGAAAACCTCCCCGACGGATTGACCGAGATTTACCTGCATCCGGCGACCGGCCCCTATCGGGGTTCCGCGCCCGGCTATCGCTATGCCGAAGAGCTGGCCGCCCTCGTGGCGCCGCGAATTGTCGAGGCCTCGCGCAATTCGGCCGTCACGCGGGGCGGTTTTGCGGATTTTTGACCGGTCTGCTATGGCCGGTTCTTGCTCAGGTTCCTATATCGCCAGAAGCATTGGCGGGGTCTTGGCCACGGCCCAAGGGCCCCTGAATAGTGCAGGTACCGTCGGATAAGACTATGTCAGCACTGGTTTTCCCCGAACTCGCCGGCGCCAGCCCCTATGTGGGCGAGGGACCGATCCGCCTCGGCAGCGAGGAACATAAGCGCCTGTTCTGCAAGACGCTGGTCGAGACGTTCAACCCTTATCGCCCGGCGGTCATCGACTGGCCGAAACTCGATGATGCGGCGACCGCGCGGATCACGTCGCTGCCGATCTGGGACATTGCAGTCCAGACGGAAAACCGCGCCAGCCTCAATGTCTGCACCTATGCGCAAGGGATCGCCGATCCGCTACTGCGCAAGGCGGTAGAGCTCAACGGTTTCGAGGAGCGCCGTCACCGCTATGTCCTCTCCAACCTGATAGAGGCTTATGGCATCAAGCTCGCGCCCGAGCCCGCCTATCAGCGGCCCAAGAATCCCGAGTGGGCATTTCTTGTGACGGGCTATAGTGAGTGCATCGACAGCTTCTTTGCCTTCGGCCTGTTCGAGACCGCGAGGACGTCCGGCTTCTTCCCTGCCGAACTGGTGGAAACGTTCGAACCCGTGATTCACGAGGAGGGCAGGCACATTTTATTTTTCGTGAATTGGGTGGCCTGGCATCGCCGCAACATGCCGCTGTGGCGCCGGCCCTGGTTCGAACTGAAGGTGGCGGCCGTGTGGGCGTTTCTCGCCTGGGAACGCGTCGGCATCGCGTCGGATGTTTCCAACGGCGTGCAGGACAACAACTTCATCGTCAGCGGCGCCAGCCAGCTTGCCGGCGACATCGATATCTTCAAGCTGATGGATGTCTGTCTCGCCGAGAATGACCGCCGCCTCGGCCTCTATGACAAGCGCCTCAAGCGCCCGCGATTTGTTCCGTTCATGATCCGCACCGTCCGGCGGTTCTTTGGGCCGAAACAAGCCGCCGCGGCCGCCTGATCCTGCGATGAAAATCGGTGTCCTCATTGCCGCGCTGATCGGACTGGCCGTCGCGGTCTGGCTGTTGCTGCATATCGGCATCGGGGCTGTCTTCGGCGCCATCGGATCCGTCGGCATCGGCGGTTTTGTTCTCATCTGTCTGTACGGACTCGCCGTTGTCGCGATGATGGGCAGCGGCTGGTTCGCGCTGATGCCCGATCATCATCTGCGCAATCTCGTCACCTGCATCATCGGCCGCCAGACGCGCGACAGCGCGGGCGACGTCCTTCCCTTCTCGCAGTTCGGCGGCATGGTCATCGGTGCGCGCGCCGTCATCCTGCGCGGTATCGCGGCGCCGCTCGCCTTCGCGTCCATCGTCGCGGACGTCACGACCGAGCTGATGGGACAGATCGCCTTCATCACAATCGGCATCGCCATGTGCATCACGGAACTCCGTGCTTCGTCGACCATGGCGCCCTACGTCAACGGTCTCCTGTTCGGCACTTTTCTGCTGGTGCCGGGGATCATTGCGTTTGTGTTCTTGCAGAAACGCGGCAGCGCCTTTGCGCAGAGCCTGGCGGCGCGGTTCCTGCCTGCGGCGGTGAAGCAGACGGCCGCATTCGGCGCCGCGTTGAAGGAGATGTATGCATCGCCGGCGCGTCTGGCGGCGTCGTCCACCATTCATCTTTTGTCATGGCTCGCCAGCGCAGGAGTGGTCTGGATCTCCGTCCGCCTGATTGGCGGTCATATCAGCATCTTCTCGGCCATCGCCATCGAAGCGCTGCTTGCGGGCTTGCGCAGCGCCACGGTATTCGTGCCATCGGCCATCGGCGTGCAGGAAGCCGGCTACGCTGCGCTCATGCCGCTGTTCGGCCTTGGGCCTGAAATCGGCCTTGCTGTTTCGCTGCTGCGCCGCGCCCGCGATATTGTCATCGGCGTGCCGGTCCTGCTGGCATGGCAGGCGATGGAAAGCCGCCGTGCGCTCGCCCGGCCGGTCGAAACCTGATGGGCGACCGCGTTCTCGTCACAGGTGCATCGGGCTTTGTCGGCTCGGCCGTGGCGCGTGCGCTCGCCGCACGCGGCGACGAGGTCAGCGTCCTGATGCGCGAGGGTAGTCCGCGCACCAACATCGCCGATATCGATTGCCGGATCGTCATGGGCGACATGCGCGATGTGAAGTCGATGACAAGGGCGATGGACGGCGTGCGTTATGTTTTTCATGTCGCCGCCGACTATCGTCTATGGGCCCGCGATCCCCAAGAAATCGTGCGCAACAACCTGGAAGGTGCGCGCGCCGTGATGGAAGCCGCGCGCAGGACCGGCGCGGAAAAGATCGTCTACACCTCCAGCGTCGCGGCGCTGAAGCCCGTCGCCGGTGTTGCGGTCGACGAAACCTCGCGGCACAGCGAAGAAACCGTCATCGGCGCCTACAAGAAGAGCAAGCTCGTCGCCGAACGCCTTGTGGAGCGCATGGCGGGCGAGGGGCTTCCAGTGGTGATCGTCAGTCCTTCCACGCCGATCGGTCCGCGCGACGTCAAGCCGACGCCGACGGGGCGCATCGTCGTACAGGCGGCGAGCGGCGGCATGCCGGCCTTCGTCGATACCGGACTCAATCTCGTCCATGTCGACGATGTCGCCGAAGGTCATCTGCTGGCGCTCGCAAAGGGAAAGACAGGCGAGAACTACATTCTCGGCGGCGAAGACGTGCGGCTGAAGGACATGCTCGGCATCATCGCGCCGCTCGTCGGGCGCAAGCCGCCGCGCGTGCAGTTGCCGCGCGGTCCGCTCTATCCGCTCGCCTACGGCGCGGAAGCGTTGGCGCGCATCACCGGCAAGGAGCCCTTCCTCACGGCCGATGCGCTGAAGATGTCGAAGTACCACATGTTCTTTTCATCCGCGAAGGCGAACGCCGAACTCGGCTTTACAGCGCGGCCCTTTGCGCGCGGGCTCGAGGATGCGGTGACCTGGTTCCGCGCGGCGGGCTATATCCGATGATCGCGCTCGTCGCCCTCATTCCCGTCGCGATCTGGCTCTACCTCCTCGCAGGCCGCGGCATGTTCTGGGCGATGCAGGAGCGCGACGATCGGGATGAACCCGCGCCGCCCAGGAGTTGGCCGTCGGTCGTAGCTGTCGTGCCGGCGCGCAACGAAGCCGATGTGATCGCACACACGATCGGCAGTCTGCTGGCGCAGGATTATCCGGGTTCCTTTCGCATCGTGCTGGTCGACGACCAGAGCGGCGATGGAACAGCGGACGCCGCGCGTGCATTGGCGGGTCAGAATCGCCTGACCATTCTGGCCGGCGCGCCGCGTCCGGCGGGTTGGACCGGAAAGCTGTGGGCGGTGCGTCAGGGTATCGCCGAAGCCGGAACGCCCGGCTATCTCTGGCTCACCGATGCCGACATCGCGCATACGCCGGACAATCTTCGCCGGCTTGTGGCGCGCGCGGAAACCGGCAAGCTGGTTCTCACCTCGCTGATGGCCAAGCTGCACTGCAAGAGCTGGCCGGAGCGTTACCTCATCCCGGCCTTCGTGTTCTTCTTCGACATGCTCTATCCGTTCGCCTGGGTAAACGATTCAAAAAACAAGACTGCCGCAGCGGCAGGCGGCTGCATGCTGGTGCGGCGCGAGGCGCTGGAACGCGCCGGAAACGTCGATGCGATCCGTTCGGAGATCATCGACGATTGTGCGCTGGGCCGTGCGATGAAGGCGCAGGGACCGATCTGGCTCGGCCTGACCGAGCGCGCGTCCAGCGTCCGGCCCTATCAGGGCATGGCGGAGATCCGATCCATGGTCGCCCGTTCGGCCTATGCACAGCTTGGCTACTCGCCCGTCCTGCTCGCGGGAACCTTTATCGGAATGATCGCAGTCTATGGCGCCGCCCCCATGTTCGCCGTGTTCGCGCACGACTCGGCGCAGGCGTCTGGCATCCTTGCCTGGGTCGCGATGACGCTCGCGTTCCAGCCGATCCTGCAGTTCTACCGTCTGTCGCCGCTCTGGGGTCTGGCCCTGCCGATGATCGGCGCCGTCTATGCGCTTTTCACCTTCGATTCGGCCGTGCAGCATTGGCGTGGCCGCGGCGGCATGTGGAAAGGCCGCGCCCAGGCGATGGGTCAGACATGACAGCGGCCAGTCTTGCATCCGGCAAGGGTCACAAGGACGAGAATTTCCCCGTCGCCTCAGTGCTCATCGCAAAGAAGTACCGTCCGGCGATCATGGCGTTCTACCGCTTTGCGCGCGCCGCCGACGACATCGCCGACAATGCCGCCGCCACGCCCACCGAAAAGCTCGCGCTGCTGGAAGACATGCGCGCCAACCTGGTCGGCGAAGCAAACGACTCGCCTCCGGCCGTGGCGCTGCGCAAAATCCTTGCCGAGCGGGGGATTTCGAGCGACCACCCGCTCGAACTGCTCGACCGCCTTTCGCCAGGACGTGACCAAGCAGCGCTACGCCGACTGGAATGAACTGCTCGACTATTGCCGCTATTCCGCCGTGCCGGTGGGGCGCTTTGTGCTCGATGTTCATGGCGAAAGCCGCGATACCTGGCCGGCGAACGACGCACTGTGCGCAGCACTGCAGATCATCAACCACCTGCAGGATTGCGCGAAGGACTACCGCGAGCTCGACCGCGTCTACATCCCGATGGACATGCTGGAGCAGGCGAGCCTCTCCACCCTTGCCCTGGCCAAGGACAAGAGCTCGCTGGCACTGCGTGGCGTGATTGCCGAACTGGCCCGCCGCACACAGGGCCTTTTGACAACGTCGCGACCCCTCGCCAGCCAGATCCGCGATCATCGCCTCAGCCTCGAGGTCAGCGTCGTCCAGACCCTGGCCGAAGACCTGACCTGGCGTCTTGTGAATCGCGACCCCCTGTCCGAACCCGTACATCATACGCGCGGCGAAATGCCCGGATTGCTGTTCCGCAGCCTTCGCCATTTTGTCTCGGCGCGGCTTGGGCCTAAAAGTACGGACCTCGAATCTGCGTCCCGCCCATGACCCTTGCCCCATCCGAAACCGTCGTCCAGGCCGCCCAGGAAAAGGCGTCCAGCAGCTCGTTCTATTCGGCGATGCGGCTGATGCCCAAGGCCGAGCGCGAGGCGATGTTCGCGATCTACGGTTTCTGCCGCCTTGTCGATGACATCGCCGACGACGGCATCGGCACCCGCGCGGAACGCAATGCGCTGCTGGTCAAATGGCGCGTCGATCTTGACGAGCTCTATGCCGGCCATCCTCCCGAGCGCGCCAATTTCCTCTTGGAGCCGATCAAACGCTACGGCCTGCGCAAGGAAGATTTCCTCACCGTCATCGACGGCATGGACATGGACGTCGCCGAGGACATCGTCGCGCCGGATCTGAAAACGCTCGATCTCTATTGCGAACGCGTGGCGAGCGCGGTGGGCCGCCTGTCGATCAAGGTGTTCGGCATGGAGGAAGGGCCCGGCTTCGCGCTCGCGCACCATCTCGGCCGCGCGCTGCAGCTGACCAACATCCTGCGCGATATCGACGAGGATGCCGCCATCGGCCGTCTCTATTTGCCGCGCGAATATCTTCGCGACGCGGGCATCACGACTCTCGATCCCAAGTCGGCGATTGCCGATCCGCGGATTGACCTTGTGTGCCGCGCCGTCGCGCGCGATGCGCATGCGCACTACGAGAAAGCCGCCGCGGTGCTGGCAAAGCATCCTAGGGGCCGCGTCGGAACGCCGCGCCTGATGGGCGCGGTCTATGGCGAAATCCTGCGCCAGACCGAGACGGTCGGCTGGAAGCCGCCGCGCAAGCGCGTCAGCCTCGGCAAGGCCAAACTCATCGGCATCGTGCTGCGGCACGGCGTGTTCGGATGAGCACGGCCTATGTCGTCGGCGGCGGGCTCGCGGGACTTTCGGCCGCGGTTTTGCTGGCTGAAAAGGGTCACAAAGTCGAACTGATCGAGGCGTGCGCCGCAGGCCGGCGGTCGTTGCCGCTCCTATTTCGATCCCGTGCTCGAACAGGTGATCGACAACGGCAATCATCTCGTCCTCTCCGGCAATCATTGCGTGCAGTCTTATTTGCGCAGCATCGGCGCGGAGGCTTCGCTCGCCGGCCCGGATCGTGCCGAATTCAATTTTGCCGACGTCAGAAGCGGCGCGCACTGGACGATTCGTCCGAACGAAGGCGCGCTCGCCTGGTGGATTTTCTCGTCGGCGCGTCGCGTGCCGGGCACCGGGCCGCTGGACTATCTCGCGCTGCTGCGATTGCTGCTTGCGCGGACCGGAAAAGCACATTGGCGACGTGATCGCCTGCGACGGCCCGCTCTGGGACCGGCTTGCTGCAGCCTTTCCTTCTGGCCGCGCTCAACACCGAACCCAGGCGTGGATCCGCCGCTTTGGCCGGCGCGGTCATCCGCGAGTCGCTTGCGAAAGGCGGACGGGCTTATCATCCGCGCATCGCCCATCCGAACCTGGCCGCGGCCTTCGTCGATCCGGCGCTCGACTTTCTCAAGCGCAAGGGTGCGAATATTCGCATCGGCCAGCGGGTGCGCGCGCTCACTTCGAACGATTCCGAAATCCAGGCGCTGCAGTTGCCCGACGCGTCCCTGTCTGTGGAGAAGGGCGATACCGTCATCCTCGCCGTGCCGCCGTGGGTGGCGACGGAGCTGGTGCCGGGTCTCACCGCGCCGACGGAGTTCCGCTCCATCGTCAACGCGCATTTCCACCTTTCGCCGCCCGCGGCCACGCCACTCATGACTGGCGTCATCGGCGGCGCGGCGGAATGGATATTCGCCTTCCCGGACCGCATCTCCATCACCGTCAGCGGCGCCGACGCCATCGTCGACAAGGATCGCGAGGAATTGGCGCGACTGTTCTGGTCGGACGTGTCGAAGGTTTTTGGCCTGCCGGCGGCGCTGCCGCCCTGGCAGATCGTGAAAGAGCGCCGCGCCACCTTTGCTGCCACCCCGGAACAGGCCGCTTTACGCCCCAAAATGCGTGACCCGCTGGCCCAACCTGTTGCTCGCCGGCGACTGGACGGATACAGGCCTTCCGGCCACCATTGAAGGCGCGATCCGTTCGGGGCAGAAAGCGGCGCAATTGGCACTTTCCAGGACCTGATTTCACGCCATGAACCAGATCGTCATCGAGCGAGAAGGCACCATCGCCGTCGACAAGATGCTCGGCGTTGCGGCGGCGGCTCTGCTCAAGCAGCAGCGCGCCGACGGCCATTGGGTGTTCGAGCTCGAGGCCGATGCGACGATCCCGTCGGAATATGTGCTGCTTGTGCATTATCTCGCCGAGACGCCGAAACTCGAACTTGAAAAGCAAGATCGGCAACTACATCCGCCGCATCCAGGCCGATCATGGCGGCTGGCCGCTGTTTCATGGCGGGCCGTTCGACATCTCAGCGACCGTGAAGGCCTATTTCGCGCTGAAGATGATCGGCGACGACATCGACGCACCGCACATGGTGCGCGCCCGAAATGCCATCCATGCACGAGGCGGCGCCGTCAAGGCCAATGTCTTCACGCGAATCCTGCTCGCGCTCTATGGCGAGACGTCGTGGAAGAACGTGCCGACCGTGCCGGTCGAACTGATCCTGTTGCCGCGCTGGTTCCCGATCCATCTGTCGAAGATGAGCTATTGGGCGCGCACGGTGATCGTGCCGCTGCTGGTGCTTGCGGCGCTCAAGCCGCTGGCGCGCAATCCGCGCAACATCCGCGTGGCCGAACTCTTCCTGCCGGGTGTGCCGGTGGTTTCGCCGCGTGCACCGCATCAGAGCGCCGGCTGGTCCGCCTTCTTCGCCGCGCTCGATCGCGTGCTCAAGCTTGTCGAACCGCTGTGGCCGAAGAGCCTTGCGCAAGCGCGCCATCGATCGCTGCGTCGCGTGGACGACGGAACGCCTCAACGGCGAGGACGGTCTTGGCGCGATCTATCCCGCCATGGCCAACAGCGTGATGATGTACGACGTGATGGGCAGTGCCGCCGGCAGATCCCAATCGCGCCATCGCGCGCCTCTCCGTCGAAAAGCTGCTCGTGATCAAGGATGAGGAGGCCTATTGCCAGCCCTGCGTGTCGCCGGTGTGGGACACCGCGCTTGCCGCGCATGCCCTGATGGAAGCCAAGGACGCGTCCGCCGACGCAGCCGTGGCGCAAGAGCCTTGAATGGCTGAAGCCGCGTCAGGTGCTCGACGTGAAGGGCGACTGGGCGGAAGAACGGCCGAACGTGCGGCCGGGCGGCTGGGCGTTCCAGTACAACAACGCCTATTACCCCGATCTCGACGACACCGCCGTCGTCGTGATGGCGATGGATCGTGCCACGCGAACGGGCCGCGCCGCATGCCGACTACAAGATGCCGATTGCACGTGGCCGCGAATGGGTCGAAGGGCTGCAAAGCAAGAACGGCGGCTGGGGCGCGTTCGACGCCGACAACGCGTACTATTATCTGAACAACATTCCGTTCGCCGACCACGGCGCGCTGCTCGATCCGCCGACAGACGATGTCACCGGCCGCTGCATCGGCATGCTGGCGCAATTGGGCGCCGCGGCCGACGATCCGGTGATGGCGGCGGCGATACGCTTATCTCCGCCGTGTCGCAGCTTGACGGACGGAAGCTGGTTCGGCCGCTGGGGCGTCAACTACATCTACGGCACTTGGTCGGCACTCGCGGGGCTCAACGCCGCCGGACTTACCGCCGACGATCCGGCGATGCAGCGCGCCGCGCGATGGCTCATCGAGATCCAGAACAAGGACGGCGGCTGGGGCGAGGACTGCAACAGCTACCGGCTCGACTACAGCGGTTACCATCACGCGCCGTCGACAGCGTCGCAGACGGCCTGGGCGCTGCTCGGCCTGATGGCGGCGGGCGAAGTCGACTCATCCCGCCGTCGCGCGCGGCATCCGCTATCTCGAAGCCACGCAAACCGGCGATGGGTTGTGGCCGCAGGAGCATTACACCGGCGGCGGCTTCCCGCGCGTCTTCTATCTGCGTTATCACGGCTATCCGAAATTCTTCCCGCTCTGGGCCGTGGCGCGCTACCGCAATCTCAAGGCCGGCAACTCGCGCCACGTTGCATACGGACTCTAATGTCGGTCATCGCCGTCACAGGTTTGGCACGTGAAGCCCGCATTGCGCGTGGTGCCCGCACGGTGCCCGTGATCGGCAGCGGCGATGCGCAGCTTCTGACCAACCGCCTTGAGGAAGCGATCCGCGCCGGCGCCAAGGGCATCATCAGCTTCGGCATCGCGGGCGCGCTTGCGCCTTTGCTGAGACCGGGCGACGTCGTCATCGCCACCCACGTCGTGCATGGCGAAGAGCGCTATGCGACCGATCCGAAATGGACGGCGGTTCTGCGCCAGAAACTGCCGCGTGCCACACCCGCGATCATCGTCGGCCATGGCGAGATCGTCTCGCATGTCGACGGCAAGCGGCGGCTGTTCGCGCTCTCCGGGGCGCACGCGGTGGACACCGAATCCCACATCGCCGCTCGCATCGCCAGGCGCCATGGCATTCCGTTCGCCGCGATCCGCACGATCTCCGATGCGGCGACGCGCGGCTTGCCGCCGGCGGCGCTCATTCCGCTCAAGTCGAACGGGCGCATTCGCCTTGGTGGCGTTTTGAGATCGGTCATGAGTGACCCACGTCAAATTCCGGACTTGATAACCACCGGCCGTGAGGCCGGCAAGGCGTTCCGGGCGCTACTCCGCTGCCGCAACGCTCTCGGGCTTGGTCTTGGCTTTCCGTATCTCGGCTAGCTTGTTCTCGACATGGCTTGAGAACACGAATTCCGCCGGACGCTGATTTTCGGTCGAGATGTCCGGCTTCATCGGGCCCGAGGTTTTCACACCACGCACCGCGAGCGGGATCAGCTTGTGCGGATGCTTGATCGAATCGATCACCGCCGTGCCTTCGAAGCCGCAATGGACCATGCAGTCCTGGCATTTCTCATACTTGCCGACGCCGTACTTGTCCCAGTCCGTGCCGTCGATCAGTTCCTTGAACGTCTTCACATAGCCTTCGCCGAGCAGGTAGCAGGGTTTCTGCCAGCCGAACACGCAGCGCAGCGGCATCGACCAAGGCGTGCATTCATAGGTCTGGTTGCCGGCGAGGAAATCGAGGAACAGGGCGGACTGCGTGAATTCCCACTTCTTGCCGCCATTGCCGCGCGAAAAGATATCGCGGAACAGATTCTTGGTGCGCTCGCGGTTGAGGAAGCTGTCCTGGTCCGGCGCGCGTTCATAGGCGTAGCCCGGCGAGATCGTGATGCCGTCGAGACCCATCTCCATCATCGTGTCGAAGAACTTGGCGACGCGCTCCGGAATGGCGTTGGAGAACAGCGTGCAGTTGATCTGGGTGCGGAAGCCCTTGGACTTGGCGAGCTTGATCGCGTCGATCGCCTTTTCGTAAACGCCGTCGAGGCAGACCGAATGGTCGTGCATCGTCTTGTCGCCGTCGAGATGGATGGACCAGGTAAAATTCGGATGCGGCTTGTACTGGTCGATCTTCTTGGTCATCAGGAGCGCGTTCGTACACAGGATCACGAACTTGTTGCGATCCAGAAAGCCCTGCACGATTTGCGGCATCTCGCGATGCAGCAGAGGTTCTCCGCCGGCGATCGAAACGGCCGGCGCGCCGCACTCGTCCATCGCGTCCATGCATTCCTGGTACGACAGGCGCTGGTTCAGGATGTCGTCGGGATAATCGATCTTGCCGCAGCCGGCGCAGGCAAGGTTGCAGCGGAACAGGGGCTCCAGCATGAGTACGAGCGGATAGCGCTTCTTGCCCGTCAGATGCTGCTTCATCACATAGGCGCCGATGCGCGCCGCCTGCTGAACCGGAATACCCACGATGTTCTCCGTTCCTACGCCGCGGGGGCGCGATCGTTCCTGAGTTCGGCCGGAAGGCGGAACTCGATATGTTCTTTCTTGCCGTCCATTTGCGTGACTTCGACGGGCTCGATCCGTCCGAGCGCCGCAATCACATCTTCAACCAGTCTCTCGGGAGCCGATGCGCCCGCGGTGAGGCCGACGGATTTCTTGCCGCGCACCCATTCCGGATTTAGTTCGCTTCCGTCGGCGATCAGGTAGCTTGGAATGCCTTCCTCGCGGCCGATCTCGCACAGGCGATTCGAATTGGAACTGTTCTTGGCGCCGACGACGAGGATGACATCGGCAACCTTCGCCAGCTCGCGCACGGACGTCTGGCGATTTTGCGTTGCGTAGCAGATGTCGGTGGTTTCCGGCCCGACAATGTCTTTGAACTTCGTCTTGAGCGCGGCGATGACGTTCTTGGTGTCGTCGATCGAGAGTGTCGTTTGAGTAATGTAGGCGACGGGCGTTTCGACCGGAATGTCGAGAGCCGCGACATCGGCCTCGGACTGCACCAGATGCACCGGCGCGCCGACCTGGCCCATCGTGCCCTCGACTTCGGGATGGCCGGCATGGCCGATCAGGATCAGCTTGCGGCCGCTACCGGCATAGCGCTTGCCCTGATTGTGAACCTTGGACACCAGCGGGCAGGTCGCGTCCAGCACGGGCAGGCCGCGCGCCTGCGCGTCTTTCACGACGGCCTGCGGCACGCCATGGGCGCTGAACACGGTAACCGCGCCGTCGGGCACTTCGTTCAACTCTTCGACGAAGCGTGCGCCCTTGTTCTTGAGCGTGTCGACGACATGCTTGTTGTGCACGATCTCGTGGCGGACATAGACGGGCTCGCCATACTTCTCCAGCGCGCGCTCGACGATGTCGATCGCGCGGACGACGCCGGCGCAGAATCCACGGGGTTGGGCGAGAATTACTCGCATCACGGCTCCTGTCGTCGGGCAAGCTTTGCCCGGATTGGTGGCTATAGCCAGCATCTGGGTGCGGTGCAACCGGCACAAGATTGCAACAGTGCGACTAGCATTTACTCCGTTTGGAGGTTAGGGCTGACCTCGGAGCAGACTGGATATGTTACTCTAACGTCTGGAAATTACCCCTGCCGTATTTGGGGAAATTAGGACCGGCAGGTCGCACGGGGTTTTCATGGTGAGTTCTCAAGGCGGGGCGCCGCGAATGTCGGCAGACTCCCCCTCCATCTCATTGCCAGGTGCCTTGCAGGACGCGTCCCGGATCGTCGACGCGACGCTGGATCAGGTCCTGCCCAAGCCGCACGGCCTGCATGCGCGCATCCACGAGGCGATGCGCTATGCCACCTTTGCCGGCGGCAAGCGCCTGCGCCCGTTCCTCGTCCTGAACTCGGCCAAGCTGTTCGGCGTCGAAGTCGCCCGGGCCGCCCGTGTCGGCGCGGCCATCGAGGTTCTTCATACCTATTCCCTGGTGCATGACGATCTGCCCTGCATGGACGATGACGATCTGCGCCGGGGGCGGCCGACGACTCACATCGCGTTCGACGAGATGACAGCGGTCCTTGCCGGCGACGCGCTACTGACCATTGCGTTCGAAATCCTGGCGCGGCCGGAGACGCACCCCTCCGCCGAGGTCCGCAGCGCCCTGGTGCTTCGCCTTGCCGAAGCGTCGGGCAGCAACGGCATGATCGGGGGACAGATCATCGACATGCAGGCGGCACAGAACGCCTTCGGCGCCGATGAGATCATCCTGCTGCAGCGGCTGAAGACCGGACAGCTTTTCGAGTTCTCCTGCGAGGCCGGTGCTATTCTCGGCCAGGCGAAACAGGAAGACCGCGACCGCCTGCGCTCTTACGCGCGCGACATGGGCCTCGTCTTTCAGATCACCGACGATCTGCTCGATGTCACCAGCACCGCCGAGAAGACCGGCAAGGCCGTCGGCAAGGACAAGGACCAGGGCAAGGCGACTCTCGTCTCCATCATGGGGATTGACGGCGCGCGCGCCGAAGCCGAAAAGCTCGCCCGCCGCGCCGCGGCCACGCTTGCCCCCTATGGCAACGCTGCGCCAGAACTGTGCGAACTTCCCCTCTATCTGCTGGACAGGGAATCTTGATGTCAGACGCTTCGAGGACTCCGCTGCTCGATGAGATCGATGTTCCGGCCGATCTGCGCCGCCTCGAAAAATCCAGCCTGCGCCAGGTTTCCGACGAACTGCGCACGGAACTGATTCATGCCGTGTCCGAAACGGGCGGCCATTTCGGCGCCGGTCTCGGCGTCGTCGAGCTGACCGTGGCGCTGCACTATGTGTTCAAGACGCCGGACGACCGCGTGATCTGGGACGTCGGCCATCAGGCTTACCCGCACAAGATTCTCACCGGCCGGCGCAACCGCATCCGCACCATCCGCAAGCCCGGCGGCCTTTCCGGCTTCACGCGCCGCAGCGAGAGCGAATACGATCCCTTCGGCGCGGCGCATTCCTCGACGTCGGTTTCCGCAGCACTCGGCATGGCGATCGGCCGCGACCTTCTCGGCAAGGACAATCATGTCATCGCGGTGATCGGCGACGGCGCGATGAGCGCGGGCATGGCCTATGAAGCGATCAACAATGCGGGCGCACTCGGCAGCCGCCTGCTTGTGATTCTCAACGACAACGACATGTCGATTGCACCCGCCACTGGCGCCCTCAACAAGCATCTTAACGAACTGACCGTCACCAAGTCCGGCTCGAACACGCTGTTCGAAAAGCTCGGCATGCGCCATCTCGGCCCGATCGACGGCCACGACATCAACGCGCTGGTTGCCGCACTCGAAGAGATCAGAGACGACAGGGAAGGCGGCCCAGTGCTGCTCCACATCGTCACGCGCAAGGGCCATGGTTACGGCCCTGCCGAAGCGTCCGCCGACAAGGGTCACGCGGTTGCGAAATTCGACGTGGCGACGGGCGTGCAAGTCAAAGGCAAGGCGGCTGCGCCGACCTATACGAAGGTATTCGCCGACGCTCTCATCGCCGAAGCCAAGGCCGATCCGAAAGTCGTCGCCATCACGGCCGCGATGCCTTCGGGCACGGGCCTCGACGTCTTCGGCAAGGCATTCCCCGAGCGCACCTTCGATGTCGGCATCGCCGAACAGCATGCCGTGACCTTCGCCGCCGGTCTCGCCAGCGAAGGCCTCAAGCCGTTCGCGGTGATCTATTCGACCTTCCTGCAGCGCGCCTATGACCAGGTCGTGCATGATGTTGCGATCCAGAAGCTGCCCGTGCGCTTTGCCATGGATCGCGCCGGCCTCGTCGGCGCCGATGGCGCGACGCATGCGGGAAGTTTCGATCTCGCCTATCTCTGCTGCCTGCCGAACTTCGTGGTGATGGCGGCATCGGACGAAGCCGAGCTGATGCACATGGTAGCGACCGCTGCGGCCTATGACGAAGGCCCGATCGCACTGCGTTATCCGCGCGGCGAAGGCACCGGCGTGACGCTGCCCGAACGCGGCGAAGTGCTCGCCATCGGCAAGGGCCGCATCGTGCGCGAGGGCAAGGAAGTCGCCATCCTCAGCCTTGGCACGCGTCTCGGCGCGGCGCTCGCGGCCGCCGATCAGTTACGCGCGCAGGGCATTTCCTGCACGGTCGCGGACGCACGCTTCGCCAAGCCGATCGACGAAGATCTCGTCCGCCGTCTTGTCCGCCACCACGGCATGCTGGTCACCGTCGAAGAAGGTTCCGTTGGCGGCTTCGGTTCGCAGGTGCTTCATTTCCTCGCGAACGAAGGATTGCTGCGCCCCGGTCTCGAAATCCGTACCCTGACGCTGCCCGACACGTTCCAGGAACACGATGACCCGGCGCGTCAGTACGAAACTGCGGGTCTTGCCGCCGGCGACATTGCGCGCGTCATTGGCGCGCATTTCGTCAAGAAGGCGTCGGCACGCGGCTAGACGGCAAAATTTCGCCGCGATTGTCGGGTATCAGCGACAGGTCACGGCAGGCTTGCGGAGAACTAGATGTACAATTGGATGGTGAAGATTTCGCTCGCACTGGCGATGGCGTTCACCCTGTTCGCGCCGCCCTCGCTGGCCGATGCCGCCGATCCGGCGACGCCTGCGGTGCAGTCGTTCTATGCAACGCTGCTGGATTGCATGAAGGGCGGCAAGACGCTCGGCGCGCAGGGCCGCTACGACAAGCTGAAGCCCGTCGTCGAACAGACCTTCGATCTCGGCACGATGATCAAATATGCCGTGGGCCCCACCTGGAGCACTGCGTCGGCCGACGATCAGAAGGCGCTCACCGACGCCTTCGCCCGCATGACGATCGCGCAATATGCCGGCAACTTCGCCAGCTATGACGGTGAGAAGTTCATCGTCGAGCCGAAGGCCGACATCCGCGGAACGGATCACTATGTGAAGACGTCGCTGGTCGCCAAGGACCAAACCGTTTCCTTCATCTATCGCATGCGCCAGTCCGGCAATGACTGGAAGATCATCGACATCCTGCTCGACGGCTCGATCAGCCAGCTTTCCGTCTATCGCTCCGATTTCGCCGCCACGCTCAAGGCGGGCGGGCCGCAGGCACTGGTCAAGAAGATCAACGCTCTCGCCGACAAGGCGCTGAAGGGCTGAGCTACGCCTTTTTCGGCGGCTCTCCCATCAGGGCGGGCAGGAAGAACAGCGTCGTGACCAGCGTCCAGGCAAGCGAGATCATCAGGAGCTCGCCCATGCTTGCCGTGCCGGGATGGCTCGACAGCCACAGGCTGCCGAAACCGGATGCCGTCGTCAGCGCGCTGAAGATCACCGCCCGCGTCAGGCTCGACTGCAAAAGATCGATCTGGCCTGCGCGCCAGGCCATCACGAAATAGATGTTGAAGGCGACGCCGATGCCGAACAGCAACGGCAACGCGATCACATTGGCAAAATTCAATTGCAGCCCAATGGCCACGGACGTCCCCAAAGTGAGAAGGCCGGTCAGCACCAGCGGGATGATCGTGAGCATCACGTCCTTTGCCCGGCGCAGCACGGCGATGAGCAGGATCGTGATCACGACGAAGGACAGAACGCCGGCCTCGATGAAGGCGTTGACGATCGTCGTTCCCGATTCGCGGATCGAGATCGGCGCCCCGGTCGCCGTCGGTACGAGATTCAGCACTGCCTTGCTGAACAGAGCCAGCGAAACATTGCTGCCCGACGTGTCCTTCGGAAACACCTGGATGCGAGCAGAGCCGTCTGATGCGATCCAGTCGCGAACCGTTTCTTGCGGCATCGAGGCAATCGTGACCGGGGCCGCCTGCAGCGAAGCGCTCATCTGCGCCAGCATGGTCTTCATGCCGGGAACAAGTGCGGCGGCCGCGCGCGCCCGCAAGCCGGGCTTGCCTCGGGCGAGCCGGGTCAGCACGTCGGCGAGGCGGTTGGCTGCATCAGCCGCGTTGCCGCCTGCTTTCGCGGCAGCGCGCAACGCGGCCGCCGTGGCGTTCAGGCTGGCGACGATTTCGGCGTCGCTTGGATCGGGCTTTGTCGTGAAGGGATTGATCGTCGAATCCAGTAGCATGTTGGCGTCGCTGATCAGCGCAAGCTTGCGTGTTTGGTCGCTCGGCACGAAATCGGCGAGCGTAAGCGCCTGCCCGACAAACTGGATACGCGACAGCTTCCGCGACAGTGCCGTGGCCGCGTCCAGATTGGGCGCCAGAACGTCGATCGTGTTGGGCGAGGTCAGCGGATCCTTCATCAGGTCGAGAACGGTCGAGACCGATTCCGTCTTGGCGCTGCGCAGGTCGAGCGGATTGAAATCGAACTTGACGAAGGTGACGAGAATGAGCGCAACGGCGCCGGCCGCGCCCGCCGCAAGCATCACCTGCTTGCGATGCGAAACCATGATGCGGTCGACCGTCTCGAAGAAGGCAAAACCCACGCCCTCGGCCTCGCCCCTGGGCTTGATCAGCATGAGAAGCGCCGGCAGCAGCGTGATGCAGAGCGCGAACGCCACGATCATGCCGATGCCGGCGACAAGGCCGAGTTCCGCGAC
Organism: uncultured Alphaproteobacteria bacterium; assembly: GCA_963743765.1. Taxonomy (GTDB): domain Bacteria; phylum Pseudomonadota; class Alphaproteobacteria; order Micropepsales; family Micropepsaceae; genus Rhizomicrobium. The sequence goes on along the minus strand of CAVUQQ010000004.1, from coordinate 790,247 downwards.
GCCGACATAGCTTGTGGGCAGGAACGAAAAGAAGCCAGCGGCCGTGGCGGCGGCTGCAAGCGCAAGCGGCGTGCCGACGCCGCGTCCGGCCCGGATCAAGGCGGGTCTCAGATCGTCTTCGGCGTGACGTTCCGCGCGATAGCGCACGCAGAACTGAATTCCGAAGTCGACGCCTATGCCGACGAACAGCGCCACGAACGCGATCGAGATGATGTTGAAGACATGCGCTGCAAAGAGCCCGAGCGCCATCGTGATCGTCAGACCCACGACCAGCGTAACCAGGATGCAGGCGATGATGCGGAAGGACCGCACCGCAAGCCACAGCGTCAGCAGAACGGCGAGCAGCATGGCGCCGACCATCAACGCCGCGCGGTCGGCCAGCGTGCCGAACTCCTCGTCCGACAGCGGCACCGGCCCGGTCAGCCGCACGCGCACGCCGTTATCCGGCGTCAGATGCAGCGACGCGGCGGCTGCGCGGATGGCATTCGTCGCTTTTTCGCCCGGCTCAAGCGCGCCGAAGTCCAGCACCGGCTTCACTTCGATGAAGCGGCGCGTCTCCTGCGGCGAAGCTTTCGCGCCGGTGATCAGCGAGCGCCATGACAGGAACGACGTCCGGCCGCCGGCGATATTGCCGAGCGTGTCGCCGAAGCCGGCGATCGGCCGCTGCAGGTCGGAAAGCTTGGCCTGGCCGCGCGCCACGCCGTCGAGCGCCGTCTTCAGACTGTTCATGATCCCGCGCAGCGACGGGTCGGCGGCAAGTGGGCCGAGAAAAGGCTGTGCGGCGATCATCTGTTCGGTCGTCGCCTTCACGTCGTCATAGGGCAGGAAGAGAAGCCCGTTCTGGTTGAAAAACGCGCCGCCGTCCGGCCGCCGCACGAGCGTGAAGAATTTCTTCTGGCCGGAAAGCCGATCGGTGAGGGCGGCGGTGCCGGCTTCGGCCAGCTCCGGCGTCGCCCCGTCGACGACGACGAGGATCAGGTTGACCTGCTGCGGGAACAGCTTGTCGAAATGGTTTTCGCGCTGGCGCCAACCGACCTTGTCCGAGATCAGCTTGGTGCTGTCCGTGTCCATCTTGAAGTTGGTGGCAGTGTAGATGCCACTGGCGATGCCAAGGGCAAGGCAGAGGGCGGCCACCCTCATGGGCATGCCGCTGCAAGCCGCAACGATGCGTTCGACGATTGTCATACCGTTGTGTAGCGGACGGCTAGAAGTCGGGCAAACCCTTCACGTCCGGCTCTCCATTGCGGATTTCGGCGTCGCGGGACTGGCGGTAGAGGCTGCGCGTGGTGGCGTAGAGGTCGATCGAGGAGCGCTGGATTTCGCGCAAGGTGTCGACGCTTTGCGAGCGGGAATCCACGAAGGCGAGCGCGCTGCGGCCCCACGAAAAGTAGAACTTGTTGTGCCACCTCACATAGCCGAGCGGGTCCAGATAGTGGTCGACGAAACCGCCCGCAATGTCGCGCGGCACGGCGGGGCCGACCAGCGGCAGCACCAGATAGGGTCCCTCGCCGACGCCGTAGACGCCCATGGTCTGGCCGAAATCTTCCTGGTGATAGGGCATGCCCCACGCAGTCGCCACGTCGAATACGCCGACGATGCCCAGTGTCGTGTTGGCGGCGAACCGTCCGATCGCCTCGCTGCCGCGCTCAAAATTGCCCTGCAGGATATCGTTGGCGAACGTCACCGGCAGGTGAAGGTTGGTGAGGAAGTAGTGCAGATGTTCGCGGATCGGGCTGGGTGTGATGCTGTGATAGAAGGTCGCCACCGGCAGTGCGACGCGGTTGTCGAGGCTGTGATTGATCGAGAAAACTTCGCGATTCAGCGGCTCCAGCGGATCGTTTTGCTCGATGGCTTCCGGCGAGGTCGAACACCCCGCCACCCACGCGCCGACCACCAACACCGCCAGGAGACGGACTTTGTTCAAGCAATTCCCCAAGACTTGGCCCACCAGGCTCGTTTGGACCAAGATTAGCGAGAGTTTCGGGTTCGCGTCTATGCCCCGGCGAATATTTGGTTTGGTATACGGCTGACTTTGATTGGCACCTACGTTGCCGCGCCGATCCGCCAGGGCACGAGTTTGGTCCCTCCATGGCACGGTTCCTTGCGCCTGCTCTGAAGAGCCAAAACGACGTCGAGCAGGTAATCGAGAATTTCGCCGCCCCTTTCCTCGATTGCGGCATGGCCCATGGCGATGGAGCCGCAACCGATGTCGATATCGTCGCGCATGCGTTGGTAAATTTCTTGCGGGGCGCAAGATACTTATTATTCTAACCTGATGGGACGTATTGCGAGACCGCCGGCAAGGCGGCAGCGACAGGGAACGGCAGGGAATGGTTAGTCGAGTGCAGATGCGTGCGACGCCGGGCTTCTGGTGATGCGCGTCGATTCGCATCAGCATTTCTGGAAGCTCTCACGCGGCGACTATGGCTGGCTGAATGCAGTGGATTTTCCGAAGATCGGACGCGATTTTCTTCCCGATGACCTGGCGCCGCTGCTGGCCGAGGCGAATATCGACCGGACGGTTCTGGTGCAGGCCGCGCCGACGGCGGCCGAAACCGCCTTCCTCCTCGAACTCGCACATGGCTCGACCTTTATCGGCGGCGTGGTCGGCTGGGTCGATTTCGATGCGCCCGATGCGGCCAGTCAGATCGCGCGACTCTCCGCCGATTCCAAAGTCGTCGGCCTCAGGCCGATGATCCAGGACATCGCAGATCCCGACTGGATGCTGCGCAGCGAACTCGCGATCGCGCTGGACGCGATGCAGCGCGGCGATTTGTGTTTCGATGCGCTGGTCAAGCCGCGGCATCTTCCGGCGCTCAGCGAGTTTCTCGATCGCCATCCCGATCTTCCGCTCGTCATCGATCACGGTGCCAAGCCCGACATTGCCGGCCTCGGCCACGAATTGTGGGCGATGCTGATGCGTCACATCGGCCGCAATACAAACGCGCTGTGCAAGCTCTCGGGCCTCGCGTCCGAAGCCGGTCCCGGCTGGAACGCGCAGGAACTGAAACTCTATGCCGACGTGCTGCTGGAAAATTTCGGACCCTCGCGGCTGATGTGGGGCAGCGACTGGCCGGTTCTGAACGAAGTCGGCGACTATGCCGGCTGGCTTGCCGCATCCGAAACGCTGACGAAACAATGTTCCGCGTCCGAGCGCGAAGCGATCTTCGGCGGCACCGCCGCGTCTTTCTATGGATTGCACGCATGAACTATCCGAAGCCGGCACCGGCGCAGATCGAATTCTTCAACACGCATGGCTGGCTCGTCGTGGAGGATGCCATTCCCGGCGATCAGCTCGACGAACTGGAGCGCTATTGCGATCGCATCCTCGCCGACAAGGAAAAGCTCGCCTTCGACTGGGCCTGGTCGAAGGATGAGGACAAGGACAAGCGTTCCTTCCGCATCGTGCAGTCCTCGCCGAGCTTCGTCTGGAAGGACATCAAGGACGCGCCATACCGCCAATGGCTGGTGGAATTCGGTTCGGCGCTGATGAACCAGAAGCTCGAATTCTGGTACGACCAGTTTCTTGCCAAGCCCCCGGGAAAGAGTTCGCCAACCTTCTGGCACCAGGACGAGGGCTATTGGGGCACCAATCTGAACGACAAGGGCGCGACCTGCTGGATTCCGCTGCAGGACGTGAACGTCGAGAACGGCTGCATGCATTTCATCGATCGTGGCCACAAGGACGGCGTGCTTGTGCATCGCGGTGTCGAAGGCGTGCAGAGCGATCTTCTCACCTGCGACCCCGATGAAACGCGCATGGTCGCTTGTCCAATCAAGCGCGGCAGCGTCACCTTTCATCATTCCAAGACACCGCACATGACGCCTGCCAATGTCTCGCACGGCTGGCGCAAGGCGGTGAGCAATCACATGCAGGCGGTTGGTGCGGGCGGCGAAGGCGGCCACTACCCCTGGAAGGTCTATGTCAATCAGCGAACCGGCGAGCGCATAGTGCCGACGGCCGGCGGCGTGCCGCGCGAGATGATCGAAGGCCGCAAGAAATTCTGAATTGCCATTTCACGGAGTATCTGGATGTCGGAGTTCAACGGCCTTGGTCTTCATTTGGGAAATCTGTCGCGGCTGTCGAGCGCGAAATCGCGTTCCATCAGCCCGGAGAATTTCACCGGCGAGAAGGGCAAGGGCGGCATGTCGACCGACGGACCGGCGGCGAACGCGGCGCGCGGTCTCGGCATCGGCTGGAAGATATCGCCCTACGTCATCATCGAGCCGGGCGAGACGCGCGAACTGGCCGACATCGAAGGCATGGGCGCAGTCCAGCAGATCTGGCTGACGATGGCCGGAGGCAAATGGCGGCACGCCATCCTGCGCGCCTAGTGGGACGACCAGGAACAGCCCTCGATCGAATGCCCGACCGGCGATTTCTTCTGCGTCGGCTGGGAACGTTTCGCGCAAGTGTCGGCGCTGCCTGTCTGCGTGAATCCGGGCCGCGCCTTCAACTGCTACTGGGAAATGCCGTTCCGCAAAGCGCGCCCGCTTCACCATGACCAACCTCAGCGACGAGAAGCTGATCCTTTATTACCAGATCAACTACACGCTGACCGATGTGCCGGACGACTGCGCATATTTTCATGCCCAGTTCCGCCGCACGAATCCGCTTCCCTACAAAGACGTGTTACACCATCCTCGATGGCGTGAAGGGCCGTGGCCACTATGTCGGCACCTACATGGCGTGGGGCGTCAACAATTCCGGTTGGTGGGGCGAGGGCGAGATCAAATTCTATCATGGACGGCGACAAGGAGTATCCCACCATCTGCGGCACCGGCACCGAGGACTATTTCTGCGGCGCCTTCGACTTCGATCCCGGCATCGTCGAGCGCGACCGTCCCGGCGGCTCGGCCTATGTCGAATACACCACGCCCTTCGCCGGCCTGCCGCAGGTCATCCGGCCCGATGGCGTCTACAAGTCGCAGACACCGTTTCGGCATGTACCGCTTCCATGTCATGGACCCGGTTCGTTTCGAGAACGATCTGCGCATCACCATCCAGGCGCTCGGCTGGCGCACGCACAAGGATCGCCAATATCTGCCGCTGCAGGACGACATTGCCTCCGTCGCCTACTGGTATCAGACGCTTCCCACCGCGCCGTTTCCCGCGCTGCCCGATCGCGACTATCTGGAAGTCATCTGACAGCATGGAACAGACTCGCGATTCCTCGCACCTCACGGTCGCGACAAAGGCGGTTTACGGCACAGGCCAGTTCGTCGACAGCGTCAGCGGGACGGCGCTCGGCACGTTCCTCTTCTTCTATCTCACCGTCGTCTGCGGCCTTTCAGGGTCGCTGACCGGTGCCTCGCTGTTTCTCGCGCTGGCGGTGGATGCCTTTGTCGATCCCTTCGTCGGCTCGATCTCCGACAACACATCGTCCAGCTGGGGCCGCCGCCATCTCTTCATGGTTGCAAGCTTCTTGCCGATGTTCGTCGGTCTCGGGATGCTCTTTACCGTGCCGGTCGGCCTCACGGGCTGGCCGTTGTTCGCCTATGTCACGGGGATGGCGCTCATCCTGCGCCTTGGCCTGTCGGCCTTCGTCGTTCCTTACATCGCGCTCGGTGCCGAACTGACCGACGACTATCTCGAACGCTCGCGCGTGGTGGCCTGGCGCTCCTTCTTCAGCGTTCCGGCAACGCTCGTTCCCATCATCCTCGGCTACAGCGTCTTCCTCGGCGGCAAGGCGGGTCTCTTCCACCGCGAAGCCTATGTCCCCTTCGGCTGGACCTGCGCCGCGATCCTTTGCGTCTTTGCCGCCGTCGCGACGTTCGGAACCTTGCCGGTGCTGGCGCGCATGCACCGCACCATTCCCAGTACGGATCATCCGCTCACTCGCTTCTTGCGCGAAATCGCCGAAGTGTTCCGCAACCGCTCTTTCCTGATCCTGTTTTCCGTGGTGCTGCTCTTCTTCGTGGCGCAGGGCACGGCCGCGACGCTCGGCCTGCACGGCGGCAAGTTCTTCTGGAAACTCTCTGTGCCTACCATCCAGTTTCTCTCCATCGTCGGCACGCTGGGCCTGGTGCTGGGCATTCCGCTCGTCGCCCTGTTGGGGCCGCATGTCGAGAAGAAAACGATGGTGATCTGGAGTTTCGTCTATATCAGCGTGACCCAGGCCGGCCTGCCGCTGCTGCGCATGGCCGGGATGCTGCCGCCGAACGGAACGATGCTGACCGCCATTCTCGTGACCAATGCCGTCATCGCCGCCATCGCCGTCACGTTTCTCGCGATCGGTTTCCAGTCGATGATGGCGGACGCGGCCGACGAGCATGAGCTGCTGTTCGGTGCGCGGCGCGAGGGACTCTACTTCTCGGGCATCACCTTTTCCGCCAAGGCCGCCAGCGGCGTCGGCAGCTTCATTGCCGGCTTCGCGCTCGACGCCATCAACTTTCCTGTCGATATTGCCAACAAGGGCGGCGACAGTATTCACCTGACCGGCGCCACGGTGAACGGCCTCGGTCTCGTCTTTGGCGTCGCACCCGCGGCGATTACCGCGATCTGCATCCTCTTGACGATCTATTATCGCATCGATCGGCATGCGCACGCCGAAATCCAGACCGAACTGGTGGCGCGCCGCGCCGTGGCGAACGCATCCCAAAAGCTATGACAACCGGAGAAGTGACATGACCATCAAGAACCGCATCACCGACATGCTCGGCGTCGAGTACCCCATCGTGCAGGCGCCGATGGGCTGGATCGCACGTTCGCAGCTTGCCTCCGCCGTCTCCAATGCCGGCGGCATGGGCATCATCGAGACGTCGTCCGGCGAGCTTGATGTGATCAAGGACGAAATCGCCAAGATGCGCACGCTGACCAAGAAGCCGTTCGGCGTGAACATCGCACAGGCATTCGTGCGCGATCCCGGCATCGTCAATTTCGTCGTCGACCAGGGCATCAAGTTCGTCACCACCTCGGCCGGCGATCCGCAGAAATATTGCGCGCAGTTGAAGGAAGCGGGTCTCACCGTGTTTCACGTCGTGCCGTCGCTCAAGGCCGCGTTGCGCGCGGTGGAATGCGGCGTCGACGGCCTTGTCGTCGAAGGCGGCGAGGGCGGCGGCTTCAAGAATCCGCGCGAAGTCTCGACCATGGTTCTGCTGCCTCTGGTCTGTGAGAAGGTGAAGGTGCCGGTGGTCGCCGCCGGCGGCATGGTCGACGGACGCACCATGGCTGCCGCTTTCATGCTTGGTGCCGAAGGCATCCAGATGGGAACGCGCATGGTGTCGTCCGCGGAATCGCCGGTGCACATGAACTGGAAGAACGCGATCTTGTCGGCGCATGAAACCGACACGGTCTTCCTCAACCGCTTCGGACCTGGCCCTGCGCTGCGTGCGCTGCGCACCGACAAGACGACGCGCATCGAGAAAGAGCCGCCGCCGAACATCATGGCCGAATTCGGCAAGGCGACCGATCTCTATTTCGGTGGAGACATGGAAGCGTCCATCGCGCTGTCGGGTCAGGTCGCGGGCCGCATCGACACGATCAAGCCGGTGGCGCAAGTGATCCGTGAAACCGTCACGGAGTTCCACGACACGATTGCCCGGGCGGCGAAACAGTACGCGACGGTTTAATCGTCAATAGCGCCGCCTGACTGGCGGCGTTATTCCGCGGGCTGCAGTTTTTTCATCGCTGCCGTCAGGGAGCGCGCCGACTTCGCCAGCGTCGCCCACGGGTCGGGTTTGCGCAGCAAGGGTCCGGCCGTTGCGACAGTGAAACGGTGCGGATCAAGGCCGTTCCTCACCTGACCCCATGCCAGCGGCACGGCGATTGGTGCGCCGGGTCGGGCGCGCGGACTCCAGGGCGCAATGGTGCTCGCCATGCGGTCGTTGCGCAGATAGTCGATATAGATTTTACCGCGCCGCGCGGCCTTGGCCACGGACGTCGTGTAAAGACCGGGCGCATCGCGCGCCATGGCTGACGCAAGTGCCTTCGCAAAGGTTTTCGCATCTGTCCAGCTTGTCGTGCCGCCGACCGCGATGACGACATGCAGTCCCTTGCCGCCGGTCGTCTTCACGAACGGCGCAAGGCCAAGTTCAACCAGTCGCACGTGCAGTTCATTCGCCGCGTCGACGATCCGATCGAACGGCACGCTGGGCGCCGGGTCGAGATCGAACACAATGCGTGCGGGTCGTTCAGGATCGCCCTCGGCGCAGCCCCAGGGTTGGATTTCGACGGCCGCGGCTTGCGCCAACGCGACCAGCCCGCGTGCCGCGCCGATGCCAAGAAACGGTTTGCTCTGGCCCTTCACCCGGATCGCGAGAGCACCGGCCATGGCGTGCCGCTGAAAGAAAGTCGCGCCGGTGATGCCGTCGGGTGCGCGAACGATGGAGACCGGGCGCTGCACGACATGCGGCAGCATCCTCTCGGCAGCGGCCGTGTAGTAACGCGCCAGATCAAGCTTGGTGACCGCCGCACCAAACTTGAATTTCGGCCACAGGACCTTGTCCGGATGGCTGATTGAGATTCCGAGCACCTTCTGGCTGCCGGAAGCTTTACTTGACGCCATGACGCGCCTTCGCTCCGGCCGCGATTTCCTTGAGTGTGCGGCCCGATTTCACCGAAGTCGTTTCCTTGGCGAGTGCGTCCCCTGCCTTGCCGCGCCGCGCTTCGTCGTCCAGTTCCTTGATCAGCAGCCAGTTGTGTTTTCGCGCGTGCGCTGCATCGGGAAGGCGGATCAGCGCCCAGCCGCCCTTCATGCGCTTGCCCTTCAGCACGAAGGCCAGATGACCCTTCGCCAGATCGCGCTTCGGATTGGCGCTCATCGGTTTCCAGCTGCCGCGATCCCAGAGCTGCACGGCGCCGCCGCCATATTCGCCCTGCGGAATGGTGCCTTCGAACGTGCCGTAGGCGATGGGGTGATCTTCGACCTGCACGGCAAGCCTCTTCACCGCGGGATCGAGCGAAGGCACCTTGGTCACAGCCCAGGACTTGTAGACGCCGTCCAGTTCCAGCCGAAAATCGTAGTGCAGCCGCGTCGCATCGTGCCGCTGAATCACAAAGCGATAAGAAGCGCGGCGCGCAACCTCGCCCCGCGGCTCGGCGGTCGTCTTGAAATCGCGCTTGGCGCGGTAGGTCGAAAGCGGCGTCATCACGGCCCGAGCGTAGAACGTCCGCAAACGGAAACAACTCAGTTCTTGGCTGGGTCCGTCTTGATCCGCTCGTCGCGCAGGGCGGTGCGGCGCACCTTGCCGGCGTCGTCGCGGACATTTTCCTGCACCAGCTCGAATGTCCGCGGCCGCTTGTACGTGACAAGTCGGTCGGCGAGATGCTTGTGCAGATCGTCGAGATCGAGGCCCTCGCGTGGCTGGACGATCGCGTGGATCTGGCTGCCGAGTTCCTCGTGCGGCAGTCCGATGACGGCGCTGGAGGCGACCAGCGGATGTTCGTCGAGCGCCGCTTCGATCTCGGCCGGATAGACGTTCGCGCCGCCGACCAAAATCATGTCGGTGCGCCGGTCGGCGAGATAGAGATAGCCTTCCTCGTCAAACCAGCCGATGTCGCCGAGCGACTCCCAGCCGCCGGGAAGCGTGCGCGCCTCCGCGCCGACATAGCGATAGGAGGGGGGCAGCGATGGATCGCGCCTCAGATAGATCTCGCCCGTCTCGCGCGGGCCGAGCATCTTTCCGTCCGGCGAGAAAGCCTTCATCTCGCCGGGTCCGAAGACTTTTCCGACCGAACCCTTGTGCGCCATCCATTCATTGCCGTCGATCACGGTCAGCGTCTGCGCTTCGGTGCCGGCATAGAGCTCGAGAATCTTCTCGCCGCCGATCCAGCGGATCCACTCTTCCTTGAGCCAGGGCGGGCAGGGCGCCGCCATGTGCCAGACCGTCTTCAGCGAAGAGACGTCATACTGCTCGCGGTTCGGCAATCGCCAGATGCGGCTCATCATGGTCGGTACGAGGTAGAGCCACGTCACGCGATGCTGCTGGATCAGCCGCAGGCAGTCTTCCGCATCGAACTTGGGCATGAGGATGAGATGCGCGCCGGCCTGCAGCGCGGCGGCCGAAAGACCGAACGGCGCGTTGTGATAGAGCGGTCCCGTCATCAGCGCGGTATCGGTCGACGACAGCCGCCACAGGACCTTCTCGCCGCCTTCGCCGAGCACCGTGACGCCCGGCTGCCCCGCGACGATCAGCTTCGGGCGCCCGGTGGAGCCGCCGCTGGTCGGCGCCTTCCAGGAAGGCGAAATCGCGTCGGGCAGATCGCTCGCGTCCGGCGACAGGCTCAACAGCTCTTCGGGCGAAACCACCGGACGGTCCGTTTCCATTGGCGAATTGCTGACGATCACGGACGGATTGGCGAGTTCCACAATCGCGTTCACCTCATGCGGCGGCAGACGCCAGGAGACCGGCTGCGGTGTGGCGCCGATCTTCCAGCAGGCATAGTTCGCCTCGAGAAAGCCAATGGAATTGGGCAGTGCCACCGTGACGAAGTCGCCGAATTTGGCGCCCTTCGCCAGAAGCCCTCGCGCCATGCGGTTGGTGCGCGTGTGCAACTGGCCAAAGGTGATCGTCTGCCCCTCACATGTGATCGCGGGCGCATCCGGTCTCGCGGCGGCGCTGTTCGCAAGATTGCGGCCGAGCGAGATGAATTCGGCCATCGGTGTGCCGAGTGCGGACATGATTCACAAGTTCCTTCTCAGATTTGTGGTCAGACTGCCGCTTCCATCCTTCGACAAGCTCAGGATCAGGTTCATGCCAAGGCCCCTCATCCTGAGCTTGTCGAAGGACGAGGGCCTTGGCTCTGGTTCTTGGCGACGCGTTCGTCACGCAGCGCGGTGCGCCGCACCTTGCCGGCATCGTCGCGCACATTTTCCTCCACCAGTTCGAAGCTTCGTGGCCGCTTGTAGACGACGAGCCGTTCGGCGAGGTGGCGCTTCAAATCTTCAACGTCGAGTCCTTCGCGCGGCTGCACGATCGCATGCACGCGGTTGCCGAGGTCGTCGTCGGGAAGGCCGATCACTGCGCTCGACGCGACGAGCGGATGTTCCTCCAATGCGGATTCGATTTCTGCCGGATAAACGTTGGCGCCGCCGACCAGGATCATGTCGGTGCGCCGGTCGGCGAGATAGAGATAGCCGTCCTCGTCGAACCAGCCGATGTCGCCGATCGATTCCCAGTCGCCGTTGATCACGCGCGGCGTCGCGCCGACATAGCGATAGGTCGCAGGAAGCCCAGCCGCGCGCTTCATGTAGATCTCGCCGGTCTGTCCCGTCGGCAGCTCTTCACCGTTGGGTCCGAACGCCTTCATGATGCCGCCGACGGCGACGCGCCCGACAGACCCGCGATGCTTCAGCCACTCGCTGCCCGACAACGTTGTCGACGCAAGGCCTTCGGTGCCGCCATAGAGTTCCCAGATCACGTCGGCTCCGAGCCAGTTGATCCATTCTTCCTTCAGCCAGGCGGGGCAGGGCGCCGCGAGATGCCACACGGTCTTCAGCGTCGCAATGTCGTACTTGCCGCGCACGTTTTCGGGCAGGCGCCAGATGCGGCCCATCATGGTCGGCACGAGGTAGAGCCAGGTGGCGCGATGACGTTCCGCTTCGCGCAATGTCGCCTCAGCGTCGAACTTCGGCATCAGGACGAGCGGCGCGCCCACCTGCAGTCCGCCGAACGCCGTGATGAACGGGCCGTTGTGATACATCGGCCCCGGCATCAGCACGATGTCGTCGCTGGTGATGCGCCAGAAGGCGGGCGCGAGTCCGTCGACGAGGCCGGGGGTTCCGGAGACGATCAGCTTGGGCCTTCCGGTCGAGCCGCCGGACGTCGGCGCTTTCCACGACGGCGAAACGGCGTCGGGAAGGTCGCTCTCGTCCTGCGAAGCTTCGAGCAGTTCGCTTGAGGAGACGACCGGCCGCTCGCATTCGAACGGCACATTGCTGACCACGATCGGCGTTTCGGCCAGTTCGACGATGGCGTTGAGCTCGGCAAGCGGCAGGCGCGACGACACGGGCTGCGGCACCGCGCCAAGCTTCCACGCCGCGTAGCACGCCTCGATGAACGCGATCGAATTGGGCAGGGCGATGGTGACGAAGTCGCCGAACTTCACGCCCTTCGTGGCCATGCCGCGCGCCATACGGTTGGTCCGCCGGTGCAACTCGTTCCAGGTCAGCGTGACGCCTTCGCAGGTCACGGCCGGCGCGTCCGGCTTTTCGTACGCCACGCGCGCCAGCGCGGCGCCGATGGAAATTGGATTTTCCGGTGTGCCCGGTTGCGACATGAACTCATACCCCGCCTGAAAGGAGCGTCTGGAGCGCTCTGACGCGCCATCGTTGCGAGGCGCGGGCGATGAGTCAAACCGGCTGCGGCAAACGGGGCTGTTGGCGGTGTTAACGGAACAAGCCGCTGTCGCCGAGGCCGTCGAAAATGAACTGCATGGCGAGCGCCGCCAGCAGCACGCCCGAGACGCGCGCGATGACGTTCGCTCCGGTCTTGCGCAGAATCCGCATCAGCGGCTCGGACGCCAGCATCGCGATCAGCGTGGTCAGGATGACGATGCCGAGCGCCGCCAGCACCATGGCCGTGTCGATGGGGCTCTTGGCCTTGCTCATTAGCAGGACGATGGCGGTCATGCTGCCCGGTCCCGCGGTCAGCGGGATCGCCAGCGGGAAAACCGCGATGTCGGTCTCGTGCCGCTGCGCCTCGCCTTCTTCGGTGCTGGTGATCGAGGAGATCGCCGAATGCTGCGCGAGCAGAAGATCCGCCGCCACCATCAGCAGCAGCACGCCGCCTGCGGTGCGGAACGCAGGAAGGCCGACGCCGATCAGGTTGAGAAGCTGGATACCGCCGAGCCCGAATGCGAGCAGCACGACGGTCGCCACAGCCGCCGCCGTGAACGCGAGCAAGCGCCGGTGCCTGGGTTCGAAGCCCACCGTCAGCGCCAGGAACATGGACGCCACTTCCACGGGCCCGACGGCAACGAACAAGGTGGCCAGTGCGGTCGGGAAAATGTGGAACACGTCAGTCCTTCAGGAAGGAGATCATCGCGGGAATGGCGGCGCGGTCCTGTATCATGAACAGGTGGCCGCCGTCGAAGAATTGCAGCTTGGATCCCTTGACGCGGGCCGCCATCTTTTCCTGCGTCGCGGGAAGCGCGATGCCGTCATAGCGGCCAGCCGCGATCATCACCGGACAGCCGATCTGCGGCAGCCGGTCATAGGTGTCGAGTTCGGCGCGCGCCTCGAGTTGGCGGCGATAGCCCATCGCGCGGCCCGATTCGTCCGCATACGGATCGTTCGCCGCCAACGCCACGAACTGTTCGTATTGTTCCGGATTGGCCTTCTGCCACGCCGCATCGCGCCGCGTGTCGGAAATCGGGGTCATGTGGCGGGCGCGTTCCTCTCGGCTCATATGCTCGATCTCGTGGAATGGAAACGACGCGCCGCCCGCGCCGCCGGGTGACGTGCAGGCGAGCACGAGCCGCTCGACTTTCTGCGGATGGCGCAGCACGAACTCCTGCGCCACCATGCCACCGAACGACACGCCGATCACCTTGGCGCTTTTCCAGCCGATAAAATCCATCAGCCGCGCCGCGTCGTCGGCATAATCCGCCATCGTATAGGGCACGTGCGGCTTCGACGTTTGTCCGAGGCCGCGTTGGTCGTAGCTGAGGACGTCGAACGCCTTGGGCAGCGGCCCGTCCATCTGGTTGGGCTTCATGCGCAGATCGGCGCCCGAACCGGAAATGAACAGAAGCGGCGGGCCAGAGCCTGCGCGTTCGAAGTAGAAATCGAGATTGTCGATGTGTGCGAAGGGCATCGGCTTTCACTCAAACCTGATTGTCATCCCCGGCGAGCATTGTGCATTCGCGCAATGCGAGGGAAGGGGACCCAGGTGGAAAGATCGTACGCGATCCAGACGCCTGGGTTCTCTTCCACTCGCTCACTTCGTTCGCTCGGCCGGTAATGACATTGCGCTGCTTTCAGCGCATATCCGCGAACTTCTTGCCCTCCGCGACGAGCTTCTCCAGCAGCGGTGCGGGTTTGAATGCTTCGCCCATCGTCGCCTGGAACTCCTTCATCTTGGCCAGCACCTTGTCGAGGCCGATCTGGTCGCCGTAATGCATCGGGCCGCCGCGATAGACCGGCCAGCCATAGCCGTTCACCCACACCACATCGATGTCCGATGGACGGATCGCCTTCTTCTCGTCAAGGATCTTCGCGCCCTCATTGATCATCGGATAGATGCAGCGCTCCAGTATTTCCGCGTCGCCGATCGTGCGCGGGTTCTTGCCCGACTTTGCCACAAAGTCCTTGATGATCTTCTCGGTGACGGGCGAGGGCTTGGCGTTGCGGTTCTCGTCATAGTCGTAGTACCCGGCGCCGGTCTTCTGGCCGCGGCGGTCCGCTTCGCACAAAACGTCGCGGATCGTCTCGCCATGGGACTTCTCCTTCACCCAGCCGATGTCGAGGCCGGCGAGATCGCTCATCGCAAACGGTCCCATCGGGAAGCCGAAATCGTAGAGCACACGATCGACATCCCACGGCATCGCGCCTTCGAGCACCATCTTCTGCGCCTCGCGGCCGCGCGCGCCAAGGATGCGGTTGCCGACGAAGCCCGGACACACGCCCACGAGCACCGCGATCTTGCCGATCGTCTTGGCAAGCTTCATCGAGGTCGCGATCACTTCCTTGGAGGTGTGGTCCGCGCGCACGATTTCCAGAAGCTTCATCACATTGGCCGGCGAGAAGAAGTGCAGGCCGATGACGAACTCCGGGCGCTTGGTCACGCTCGCGATTTCGTCGATGTTGAGGCCGGACGTGTTCGTCGCCAGGATCGCGCCCGGTTTGCAGATCGCGTCCAGCTTGGTGAAGATGTCCTTCTTCACATCCATGCGCTCGAACACCGCCTCGATGACGAGATCGGCATCCTTGAAGTCTTCCATGTTCAGCGAGCCGGTGATCAGGCTCATGCGCTTGTCGACTTCCGACATCGGGAAGCGGCCGTTCCTGGCGCTGCGCTCGTAATTGCCGCGCACGACCTTCAGGCCGCGGTCGAGCGCGTCCTGCTTCACTTCGACGATGGTCACCGGAATGCCGGCGTTGACGAAGTTCATCGCGATGCCGCCGCCCATCGTGCCGGCGCCGATGATGCCGACCTTCTTGACGGGAATGAGCTTGGTGTCGTCCGGCACGTCGGGAATCTTGTTCGCCAGACGCTCGGCGAAGAAGTAATAGCGCTGCGCCGCCGACTGCGGGCCCATCATCACGTCCATGAACAGCTTGCGTTCGGTCTTCAGGCCTTCTTCGAAGCTCTGGTTCACGGCCGCTTCGATGCACTGGATGTTGGCTTCCGGCGCCTTGAAGCCGCGGAACTTGCGGGCGTTGGCTTTTCGGAAGTTCGCGAAGATTTCCGGATGGCCCTTGGCGGCTTCAAGCTTCACGTTGTTCTCGCGCACCTTCTTGAGCGGCCGCTTCTCGGCGACGATCTTGCGCGCGAAGGCGATGGCGGCTTCCTTCAGCTTGCCTTCCTCGGCGAGTTCGTCGACCAGGCCCATCGCGAGGCATTCCTTGGCCGGCACATGCTGGCCGCTCGTCACCATCTCAAGCGCTTTCTCGACGCCGGCGATGCGCGGGAGACGCTGCGTGCCGCCTGCGCCGGGCAGGAGGCCGAGATTGACTTCCGGCAGGCCGCAGCGCGCGCTCGGCACCGCCACGCGGTAATGCGCGCACAGCGCGACCTCGAGGCCGCCGCCCAGCGCCGTGCCGTGGATCGCGGCAACGACTGGCTTTGGCGAATCTTCCATCATCGCCTGCACGTCGAAGAGGCTCGCGCCTTTCTGCGCGCCGCCGAATTCGGAAATGTCGGCGCCCGCGATGAAGGTGCGTCCTTCGCAGATCAGCACGATGGCTTTGACGTCCGGATCGGCGATGGCCGCCTTGAAGCCGTCGTGCAGGCCGTCGCGCACGGCGGCGGACAGTGCATTCACCGGCGGTGAATTCAGCATGATGACACCGATTTCACCTTCCTTGGAGAAATCCGTAACCTGGTTGATGGCCGTCATGGCGAACTCCCTCGACACTTTTGTGGATTGTTTGGCCGACAAAAAATCAGTCCTGAGGCCAAGAGTTGAGTCGTTTTCCGAAAACCCGGTATGCCGCAGCGTCGCTCCAATTGGGTCTTTCGCCCCAGCGAACCCGTGTACAGTCCGGATACAGGAGGTATCCGATGAGAGACTGGACGGCCGCCGGCATTCCCGATCAGACCGGCAGGTTTGCCATCGTCACCGGCACCGGCGGGCTTGGCTACGAAACGGCGCTCGAACTGGCGAGCCGGGGCGCAGAAGTCGTCCTCGCCGGACGCAATGCACAGAAGGGCGCGGAGTTGGTCGCGAAGATTCTTGCCGAAGTGCCCGGTGCCAAGATCCGGTTCGAGGAGCTGGACCTGGCCCGTCTTGCCTCGATCGCCGCTTTCGCCGAGCGCATGAAGGCCTCACACACAGCGCTCGACATCCTCGTCAACAATGCCGGGGTGATGACGCCGCCGGCGCGGCGCACCACGCCGGATGGTTTCGAGCTGCAATTCGGCACCAACCATCTGGGCCATTTCGCGCTCACCGCGCATCTGCTGCCTCTGCTGCGCGCCGCACGAAAGCCGTGCGTGACGACGGTCAGCAGCGGCATGCACCGTATCGGCAGGATCAATTTCGACGATCTGCAGTCCGAGAAGAAATATCGCCCTGCGGCTGCTTATGGCCAGTCCAAGCTCGCCAACCTGATGTTCGCGTTCGAACTTCAGCGCCGCAGCGACGCGAAGGGCTGGGGCATCATGTCGAATGCGGCGCATCCGGGTTATGCGCTCACCGAACTCATCGCCAACGGCCCCGGCACCAAGGGTCTGAGCTACCATTTCAGCCGGTTTCTTGCGCTGTTCCTCGCGCACTCGCCTACGGCCGGCGCATTGCCGACTCTCTTTGCCGCAACGTCGGTCGATGCGCGGCCGGCCGGCTATTACGGACCGAGCGGCACGTTCGGACTGATCGGGCCGCCGGACACTGCGCGTGCGTCCAAACGGTCCCAGGACAGGGACGTCGCCGCGCACCTGTGGGACGTATCGGAAAAACTGACCGGCGTGCGGTTTCCCTGAACGCGCCTGCCCTCGCGGAAGGCTTGGCTTGATCGCCGCAAGGTCTATCGTTCGCGCGCCATTGCGGAGGACGTCATGAGCTACGAACACATCAAATACGAACTGGACGGTTCGGTTCTCACCATCACGCTCAATCGCCCTGACAAGCTAAACGCCTACACCGCCATCATGGGCAGCGAGATCGAAGATGCGTTCCTGCGCGCCGACGAAGACGACAATGTGCGTGTCATCGTCGTCACGGGCGCCGGCCGCGGCTTCTGCGCCGGCGCGGATATTTCCGGCGGCGCGAATGCCTTCGACACCAAGTCCGGCGGCACGGCGATGTTCGCCGGAACCAAAGCGCGGACATCGGCCTCAAGCAGCGAAGCGATAGGCCATCAAATCAAGCGCGGCGGGTTCATCGAAGCGATCTTCAACTGCAGAAAGCCCTCGATTGCCGCGATCAACGGTCCGGCCGTCGGCGTCGGCATCACGCTGGCGCTGCCGATGGACATCAAGATCGCCTCGAGCGAGGCGAAGTTCGGTTTCGTCTTCGCGCGCCGCGGCCTTGTGCCGGAAGCGGGCAGCGCATGGTTCCTGCCGCGCCTTGTCGGACTCAACCAGGCGCTGCGCTGGTGCCTGTCGGGACGGGTGTTCGGCGCCGAGGAAGCGAAGGAAGGCGGGCTCGTGTCGGAAGTCGTTCCGCCCGATCGACTGCTCGCGCGTGCCCGCGAGATCGCGATGGAGATGGTCGAGAATGCTGCGCCCGTATCGCTCGCGCTCACGCGCCAGATGCTGTGGGGCTATTCCGGCATGTCGCATCCGTTCGAGCTTTTGAAAATCGACGGACCGCTCTCGGTCGAACTCGGCGCCGGGCCCGACGTGAAGGAAGGCGTCTCCGCGTTCCTGGAAAAGCGCAAGCCAAAATTCCCCGGCAAGGTCTCGGCCGGAATGCCCGCGAGCTACAAGCCGGCGCCGCGGTAGGAGTCAGCCCAGATCCTTCTGGATCTGCAGCGCGAGATCGCAAACGTAAGGATTGGTCTTGCGCTCCCAGCCGAAGGTCGACATCTGGCCGTGGCCGGGCACGAAATGCATCTCATCGCCGAGCGGCCACAGCCGGCCGGTGATCGAGTTCGACAAGCTGCTGGTGATTGCCGCGCGGAAAATCCGTGCGACCGACGGAGCCTGCAAACAGCACGTCGCCGACGAACGCGACCTTCGCGTCCCGGTGAAAGAACACGACATGGCCGGGCGTGTGGCCGGGGCAGTGGCGGACGCCGAGTTCGGCCTCGCCGACCTTCACCGTGTCGCCATCCTCGAGCCAGCGGTCGGGCGTGCAGTTCTCCGAGTCGCCGAAACCGGGCCGCTTGGCGTTGCGGCCCATTTCGTCCAGGAGATAAGCGTCGTCCCGGTGCGGGCCTTCGACCGGCACGCCGAATTCGCGGGCCAGCTTGGCCGCTCCGCCGGCATGGTCCAGATGGCCATGGGTCAGAAGGACCTTCTCCAGGGTCACGCCCTCCTGCGCCAGGGCCTGCCTGATCCGGTCCAGGTCGCCGCCCGGGTCGATCACGGCGCCCTTTTTGGTGCGCGTACACCACACCAGCGAACAATTCTGCTGGTAGGGCGTGACAGGAAGTATCGCGGCCTTGATCGGGGTCATATCCATGCCATCTCAAGTAATGGTAACAGGCTCGTCCGTCCAACCTTGGTTAGGGTTTGGGTGGTAAAGTTAGAAATTACCAGTCGTTTTGTTGACGGTGTTTGGTATTTTCTTGCGTACAATTTGTTAATCACGGCGTCACGAAAGTGCAACAGCAACGGCCTATCTGACTGGAAAACGATAGTAGTTTCAGCGGGAAACTTGGATTGGACCTGCCGGACTGCTAGGGTCGGGGTGGCTTAAAAGGTTTGAGTGGGATTGTTATGAGGGGATGGATCCGCCGCGCATTGTGCGCCGCCGCGGGGTCGCTCGCCATCGCGGGCGCCGCCCATGCGGCTGGCTCCGTGCCGACAGCCTTTGACGTTGCCTCACTCTCCTCGTCCGATCAGTCGAGCCGGCTCACCGGCCCGGTCGATCTCAGCCAGGCGCTCACGCTTCCGTCGCTGTCCTACGGGCCGCCGGATACCAGCCGCCAGACGGTTTCGAATCTCGTGACCAGCGTGGCGCTGGTCAGCGGCGTTGACCTTCAGCTCGGCTACAAGGTCGACCTCGCGGGCCGCGTTGCTTCCACCGACACGATCGACACGCCGGCCGGCCTGTTCCTCTCCACTTCGGCGCTCGATTCGCCCTACACGTCGCTGGCAAGTGGCGGCGACTTTGTCGGCGTGACTGCCGCGCTGGCGAACGATCTGCATCTGTCGGTCGGCGGCGCCAGTCTTGCGCCCGGCTATTCGACATACTCGGCGGGTGCCGCGTCGGCGCTCGCGCGTGTCGGCGGCGAAGCCAATCCCTTCAGCCTGCGTGCCGCCACCTCGCTGCTCGGCGGCCTGACCTGGAACATCGGCAAGTGGGCCGGGATCGGCATCAACGCTTCACAGACGTCCGAACATGGCGGCGTGCTGGGCACGGCCGTCCCCGGCGTGAACGCCAACACCACGGCCTTGGGCGTTACGGCTCATGTCTCGTTCGGCGATGGCTGGGTGACGACGGCATCGTACAACGAAGGCATCACGCAGCTCGATCTCAAGCCCGGTTTCAGCCCGTCGCTGGCGGCCGACAGCCTGCGCACGCGCTCCTACGGCATCGCCATCGCCAAAAACGGCCTGTTCGGCGACGACGCGCTTGGCCTTGCCGTCTCGCGGCCGGCGTTCGGCGCCGATGGCAGCGCCTTCATCACGATGCCCTCCGGACAGGGACGTCCGCAGTTCTTCTCCCGCAGCAACCTTCTGGAGGGCGCGACGCCGGAAACCGACATCGAGGTGGGCTATATCACCACCTTCCTCGACGGCTCGCTGGCGCTGCAGACCAACGCCTCCTACCAGATGAACTTCGCCGGCCAAAACGGCTCCAATGCCGTCTCGCTGCTGTCGCGCGCCAGAATTAAATTCTGATTTCCCAATCTTGAAAGCCCACCCGCCGAAGCCTTTGGCGCAGCCGGATCGCGCGCCAATTTCAAGCAGAAGGCCATTATTCACCGCGCATGTAAGCGTTGCCGCGCCCCTTGCGCTTCGCTACAAGCCGCATCATCTCAAGCCATCACTCTAAGGAACTCCCATGGCCGGGCCGCAATATGTCTATGTGATGAAGGGTCTGTCCAAGACCTATCCCGGCGGCAAGCAGGTGCTGAAGGATATCTGGCTGTCCTTCTATCCGGGCGCCAAGATCGGCATCGTCGGCGTCAACGGCGCAGGCAAGTCGACCCTGATGAAGATCATGGCGGGGCTCGATCCGGAATATCACCGGCGAAGCCTGGGCCGCCGACGGCGTGCGCATGGGCTACCTGCCGCAGGAACCGCAGCTCGATCCGGCCAAGGATGTGCGCGGCAACGTGATGGAAGGCGTCGCCAAGCAAGAAGGCGCTGGTCGACCGCTACAACGAGATCGCAGCAAACTATTCCGACGAGACCGCCGACGAAATGGGCAAGCTGCAGGACGAGATCGAGGCGCAAGGGCCTGTGGGATCTCGACAGCCAGATCGACCAGGCGATGGACGCGCTGCGCTGCCCCGAAGGCGACGCCGACGTTGCCACGCTGTCGGGCGGCGAGCGCCGCCGCGTGGCGCTGTGCAAGCTCCTGCTCGACGCGCCGGACATTCTCCTGCTCGACGAACCGACCAACCATCTCGACGCGGAATCGGTCGAATGGCTCGAACACACGCTGCGCGAATACAAAGGCTGCATCATCCTCGTCACCCACGACCGCTATTTCCTCGACAACGTGACGGGCTGGATTCTGGAACTCGACCGCGGCAAGGGCATTCCGCACGAAGGCAACTATTCGTCGTTCCTCGTCGTGCAGGAAAAGCGCCTGCACCAGGAAGGCGCGGAAGAAGCCGCACGCGAACGCTCCATCGCGCGCGAACGCGAATGGATCCAGCAATCGCCGAAGGCGCGCCAGGCCAAGTCCAAGGCGCGCATCAACGCCTACGAAGAACTGCTCGCCAAGTCGCAGGAACAGCGCGGCGGCACGGCGCAGATCGTCATTCCCGTTGCCGAGCGTCTCGGCTCGCTTGTGGTCGAAGCCGAAGGGCTGGCGAAGGCCTATGGCGACCGCCTGCTGTTCGAGAATGTGAACTTCAATCTGCCGCCCGGCGGCATCGTCGGCGTCATCGGTCCGAACGGCGCGGGCAAGACGACACTGTTCCGCATGCTCACCGGTCAGGAAAAGCCCGACGCCGGCGACACTGCGCGTCGGCCCGACCGTGCATATGGGCTATGTCGACCAGTCGCGCGACTCGCTCGATGCGAAAAAGACGGTGTGGGAGGAAATCTCCGGCGGCCTCGATATTCTGGAGCTCGGCAAGCGCACCATGCCGTCACGCGCCTATGTCGGCGCCTTCAACTTCAAGGGCGGCGACCAGCAGAAAAAGGTCGGCCAGCTTTCGGGCGGCGAACGCAATCGCGTGCACCTCGCAAAGATGCTGAAGTCGGGCGCCAACCTGCTGCTGCTCGACGAACCGACCAACGATCTCGACGTCGACACGCTGCGCGCGCTCGAGATCTGCGCTCGAGGAATTCGCCGGCTGCGCCATGATCATCAGCCATGACCGCTGGTTCCTCGACCGCATCGCGACCCACATGCTCGCGTTCGAAGGCGACAGCCATGTCGAATGGTTCGAGGGCAACTACCAGGACTATGAAGCGGACAAGAAACGCCGCCTCGGCATCGCCGCCGACCAGCCGCACCGCATCAAGTACAAAAGGTTTGCGCGGGCGTAGTTTCCCGCGTCACCATGGCCGGTCGAGCCCGGCCATGGTGAGTTGATGCAATCCGGTGAAGACACACCCTTCACTTATACGACTTCGCCAATTCCTTCAGGTGCGAGATCAGCGTCGGGATGCTGCCATTGTTCTGGCCGAGGAATGAGCTGAACTGATCGCGCTCCTCCAGCGCCAGCCAGATTCCTGCCACGCTGAAATCGATCACCACGAACTTGCCGCCCTCGCCGAGCACGCGGAAGTCGACTTCAAGCGGCTGCTGGCCGCTTTTGTCGTTGGGATCGATCATCTGCGTCAACACGATCGTGTCGCCCGGCGCACGCTCCTGCGAGCCCGTGACCTTCAAGGTCTGTCCGGAATATTTCGTGAAATAGGACTGATAGACCGCGACGGCGTAGTTCTGGAACGCCGCGGCAAACGCCTCCTGCTCCTGCGGCGTCGCGGCGCGCCGGTACTGTCCAAGCGTGAAGTTCGCAATCCGCTTCATGTCGGTCAGACCGAGGATGAAGCGTTCGAACTGCTCGCGCTTCTGCTCGGTTGGAGCCGCGTGGTTGTTCAGGATGCCGAGGCCGACCTGCACATTGGTCTGCACAAAGGATTCGGCTGGCGGCGGCGCGTTGGCGGCGGCGGATTCGCCGACGGCCAGAAGCGATGCGGATGCGACAAACAGGGCAAGGATCGCGCGGCGCACGATCGACGCTATTGCAGGCGTAAAGTCCAAAGAAGGCATCTATCCGTCTTTCCTCTTGGGCGCCGCGATGGTCAGGGCACCATGTGGCAAGTTCGTGGCAGCGCGTCGTCAGAACTCGGGTAAATTCTGCGTGTCCGGCCGTCCATTGCGAATCTCATTGTTGCGCAACTGTCTGTAAAGGCTCCGCAACGACGCGTAGTAGTCGACAGATCCGCGCTGGATTCCCTGTACGGTCGAGTATGTCTGTCCGCGAAGGTCCAGTAGCGTAAAGTAGTACCGTCCGGCATCCCACCAGATATGCTGCTTGAATGCGATGTGGTTGGTCGGATCCAGGTAGACGTCGGCAATCTGGCCGATGGCGTCCCGCGGCGGCTGCGGCCCGAAGAAGGGCAGCACAAGATATGGCCCTTCGCCGACGCCCCACACGGCCAAAGTTTGGCCGAAATCCTCGCCATGCCCGGGAATGTGAAATTTCTTGGTCGCCGGATCGAACAATCCGCCCAACCCGAGCGTCGAATTGATCGTGAACCGCGCCAAGCGTCTGTCCGGCGCGTTTCGTCTCGCCCTGCAAGACGTCGTTCACGAACACGGTCGGAGCCGCGACATTCAGAAGGAAATTGTGCACCGCGCGGCGGCCGCCGTCGGGCACGAGATAGAAATAGATGCCGACGGTGGGGATGACGAAGTACTTGTCGATCCTGCCGTTCAACTTCAGCGTGTCGCGGTTCGTCATCTCCCAGGGATCGTTTGCCGCAAGCATTTCGGCCGTCGGCGGCGTGCCCGCGCAGCCGGCCAGCCACGCTGCCACGAGCGCAACGGCCGCCAACCTCGATCCTGTCTTCCCCCAAATCCCCATCATCGCTGGCTTTTATATAGGTCTTCCCATGAAAGCTTCGATACAGCCTGGTCCGTGAACTATTGCATAATCATATAAAGATATGTTTATATCCGTTAACTTGGAGGATGCTTTGGACAGCCTGATCGCCATGCTCCGCGCCGCCGGCGACCCGACCCGCCTGCGCCTCCTGCTGCTCTTGCGGCAGGCGGAGCTGACGGTCAGCGAGTTGATCGACATCGTGGGCCAGAGCCAGCCGCGAGTCTCGCGCCATCTCAAGCTGCTCTGCGAAGCGCATCTGCTCGTGCGCTTCAAGGAAGGCAGCTGGGTGTTCTATCGCGCCAGCGAGGAGGGCAAGGGCGCCGATTTCGGCGCGGCCATCGCGAACATTGCATCGTCGCAGTCCGCCATTCTCGAATCCGATCTCAAGCGGCTGGCCGCCGTCCGCGAAGCGCGCGCCGCCGAAGCCGCCGCATACTTCAAAGCCAACGCCGCCGAATGGGAACGCATCCGCGCGCTGCACGCGCCGGACAAGGATGTCGAAGCCGCCATCGTGCGCCATATCGCGGCGATCCCGATGGATACGCTGCTAGACGCCGGAACGGGCACGGGCCGCATGCTCGAGCTTCTCGCGCCCTATGTGAAACGCGCCGTCGGCGTCGACGTCAGTCCGGAGATGCTGGCGATCGCACGCGACCGTCTGTCTCGCGCCGGTATTCATCATGCGCAGGTGCGCCTCGGCGACACGTATCGCCTGCCGTTCCCGAACGGCACTGCGCTGCAGGGTTTCGATGCCGTGTTGTTCCACCAGGTGCTGCATTATCTCGACGATCCCGGCGCCGCCGTGATGGAAGCTGCGCGCGTCATGCGTCCGGGCGGACGGCTGCTGATCGCCGATTTCGCGCCGCATGAGCTCGAATTCCTGCGCAGCGATTTCGCGCATCGCCGTCTCGGCTTCTCCGACCGCGAAGTGCAGGGCTGGTTCCACGCCGCAGGACTGAAGCCGCTTGCCAGCGAGGCGATCACGGCGGGCAAGGACAAGCTCACGGTCAAGATCTGGCTTGCCCAGGCAAATGCCAAGTCACGCGCGGAGGCTGCATGAGCCTCTCCGAACTTGTCTCCGACACGCGGCCGATCGAAGTCTCCTTCGAATTCTCGCCGCCCAAGACTCCGGAGGTCGAAGAAAGCCTGTGGAAGGCGATCCGCCGCCTCGAACCGCTGGCGCCGTCTTTCGTCTCGGTCACCTATGGCGCGGGCGGCTCGACGCGCGAGCGAACCCACGCCACGGTCAAGCGGATCGTAGACGAGACGACGTTGAGGCCCGCCGCGCATCTCACCTGTGTTGGCCATGCGCGCCGCGAGATCGAGGAGATCGTGCGCGGCTATTGGGACGCCGGCATCCGCCACATCGTCGCATTGCGCGGCGACATGCCCGACATGAGCGGACCCTATCGCGCGCACGAACTCGGCTATGCCTCCACGCCCGAGCTCATCGAGGGCGTGCGGAAAATCGCGCCGTTCGAGATCAGCGTCTCCTGCTACCCCGAATGTCATCCGGATTCGCCGTCGCTCGATCACGACGTGGCGCTACTCAAGCGCAAGGTCGATGCCGGCGCGTCGCGCGCGCTTGGCCAGTTCTGCTTCGACAATGACGCCGTCGCGCGCTTCCGCGACAGGTGCGTCGCCGCCGGCGTCAGGGCGCCGATCATCCCCGGTATCATGCCGACAACGGCATTTCGCGGCGTCGAGCGCATGGCGGCCAAGTGCGGTGCGAAAATTCCGGCCTGGCTGACTCGCGCCTATGCCGGCCTGGACGACGATCTCGAGACACGCCGCATCGTCGCCGCCGCCGTGCTCGCCGAACAGGTACAGGAGCTGCGCGCCCGCGGTTTTTCGCGATTTCACTTCTACACCCTCAATCAGGCGAACCTGACCTACGCCGCCTGCCGCATCATGGGCCTTCAACCGAACGGGAAAGCCGCATGACAAGTGCGCTTTTCTTTTCCTCCCCCGTTAACGGGGGAGGCGGACCGCGTAGCGGTAGAAAGGGCGCCGTCTGCGCCGGCCCCCTCCGTCTCGCGCTCGCTTCGCTCGTACTCGAAACCTCGCCCGTGACAACGGGAGAGGAAAAGGAATTCGCATGAGCTTTGACCGCCAATCGCGCATCCGCTGGATGAAGGAAGAAGCGCAGAAGCGCATCCTTCTGCTCGACGGCTCCTGGGGCGTTCTGATCCAGGGCTACAAGCTCGGCGAAGACGATTTTCGCGGGTCCCGCTTCGGCAATCACGGTCAGGAGTTGAAGGGCAACAACGACCTGCTGACGCTGACGCGCCCCGACATCATCCGCGATATCGGCCGCCAATATCTTGCGGCCGGCGTGGACTTCCTCGAGACCAACACGTTCACGTCGACGGAATCCTCGCAGGCCGATTATGGCCTCCAGCACCTGGTGGGCGAGCTCAACTTCGAAGGCGCGCAGCTGGCGCGCGAGATCTGCGACGAGGCGGCAACGTCGTCGCGTCCGCGTTTTGTCGCCGGCGTGCTGGGCCCCACCAACCGTTCCGCCGGCATCTCGCCGGACGTCAACGACCCGGCCTTTCGCAACATCACCTTCGATCAGCTTCGCGCGACGTACAAAGAGGCGGCTCTCGGTCTGATCAAAGGCGGTTCGGACGTTCTGATGATCGAGACGATCTTCGACACGCTGAACGCCAAGGCCGCGATCTACGCCATCGAGGAAGCGTTTGCCGAAACCGGCACGCGACTGCCGATCTGGATTTCCGGCACCATCACCGATCTTTCGGGCCGCACGCTCACCGGCCAGACGCCCGAAGCGTTCTGGCATTCCATTCGCCATGCCAAGCCGTTTGCCGTCGGTCTCAACTGCGCGCTCGGGGCCAAGGAACTGCGCCCCTATCTCGCCGATCTTTCGACCGTCGCGGACACGCTTGTCAGCGCCCATCCCAATGCGGGCCTGCCCAACGAGTTCGGCGGCTATGACGAGACGCCCGAGAGCATGAGCGCGCTGATCGGCGAATTCGCCCGCTCCGGCCTCGTCAACATCGTCGGCGGCTGCTGCGGCACGCGGCCCGAGCACATCTCCGAATTCGGCCGCGCCATCCGCGATGTCCCGCCGCGCCAGATTCCGCAGAAGCCGAAACTTATGCGCCTGTCGGGCCTGGAGGCGTTCACGCTGACGCCGGAACTGAATTTCGTGAATGTCGGCGAACGCACCAACATCACCGGCTCGGCCAGGTTCCGCAAGCTCATCGCCGCCAACGACTATGAAGCCGCGCTCGAAGTGGCGCGCAGCCAGGTCGAGAACGGCGCGCAGATCATCGACATCAACATGGACGAGGGGCTCATCGATTCCGAAGCGGCGATGACCCGCTTCGTCAACCTCATCGCCGGCGAGCCCGACATCGCGCGCGTGCCGCTGATGATCGACAGTTCCAAGTGGAGCGTGATCGAGGCGGGCCTCAAGACCTGCCAGGGCAAGGCGATCGTCAATTCCATCAGCCTGAAGGAAGGCGAGGACGCCTTCGTCGCGCGGGCGCGCGAGGTGATGCTTTATGGCGCCGCCGTCGTCGTCATGGCGTTCGACGAGCAGGGCCAGGCCGACACGGAGGAACGCAAGGTCGCGATCTGCAAGCGCGCCTACGACATCCTCGTCGACAAGGTCGGATTCCCGCCCGAAGACATCATCTTCGATCCCAACATCTTCGCGGTGGCGACCGGCATCGAGGAGCACAACGACTATGGCCGCGCCTTCATCAAGGCGGCCGCAAACATTCGCAAGGAATGCCCGCACAGCCACATCTCCGGCGGCGTGTCGAACTTCTCCTTCTCCTTCCGCGGCAACGAGCCGGTGCGCGAGGCGATGCATTCGGTGTTCCTGTTCCACGCCATCAAGGCCGGCATGGACATGGGCATCGTCAACGCCGGTCAGCTCACCGTCTATCAGGACATTCCGACGCCGTTGCGCGAAGGGATCGAGGACGTGCTGTTCAACCGCCGTCCCGAAGCGACGGAAAACCTTCTCACTCTCGCGCAGCGCTACAAGGGCGACGGGTCTGTCGCCGAAGTGCAGGACGCGGCCTGGCGCTCTCTGCCGGTGCAGGAGCGCATCACCCACGCGCTGGTGCATGGCATCGATACGTTCGTGACGGAGGATACCGAGGAAGCGCGCAAGGCCGCGGCACGCCCGCTCGACGTCATCGAAGGTCCGCTGATGGCGGGCATGAACGTCGTCGGCGATCTGTTCGGCTCGGGCAAGATGTTCCTGCCGCAGGTCGTCAAATCCGCGCGCGTGATGAAGAAGGCGGTCGCCTATCTGCTGCCCTTCATGGACGCCGAGCAGGAGAAGAACCAGACGAAGGAGCCCGCCGGCAGGATCGTCATGGCGACGGTCAAGGGCGATGTGCACGACATCGGCAAGAACATCGTCGGCGTGGTCCTGCAGTGCAACGGCTATGAGGTCATCGATCTCGGCGTCATGACGCCGACGCAGAAGATCCTGGACGCCGCACGCGAGCACAAGGCGAACATGATCGGCCTGTCCGGCCTGATCACGCCGTCGCTGGACGAGATGGTCCATGTCGCGGCCGAGATGGAGCGTCAGGGCTTCGACATTCCGCTCCTCATCGGTGGCGCCACGACCAGCCGCGTGCACACGGCGGTGAAGATCGATCCCGGCTATCGCCGCGGCCAGACGGTCTATGTCACCGACGCTTCGCGCGCCGTAGGCGTCGCGTCCAACTTGCTCAGCAAGACCGCGAAGGATGGTTTCGTCGCCGGCATCCGCAAGGAATATGAAGACATCGCGCGCAACCACGCGGCCCAGCGCGCGCCGGGCCGCCGCCTCACGCTGACGCAGGCCCGCGCCAACAAGCAGAAGATCGACTGGAACGCCTACCGGCCGCCGGGACCGAATTTCTTCGGCACGCGCACCTATGACGAATACGATCTCGGCACGCTGGTGAAATACATCGACTGGACGCCGTTCTTTCAGACTTGGGAACTTGTCGGCAAATATCCGGCGATCCTTCAGGACGACAAGGTGGGCGAAGCCGCGCGCAATCTCTTTGCGGACGCCCAGGCGATGCTGAAGAAGATCGTCGACGAGAAATGGCTCACCGCCCGTGCGGCCGTGGGCTTCTTCCCGGCGAACAGCATCGGCGACGACGATATCGCGATCTTCGGCGACAAGGCGCGCAAGTTCCCGATCCAGACGTTGCACACGTTGCGCCAGCAGATGAGCCGCGAGAACGACCGCCCGAACCTGGCGCTCGCCGATTTCATCGCGCCCAAGGGCGTGGAGGATTATATCGGCGCCTTCGTCGTCACCGCCGGCATCGGAGAGGAAGACCACGTCAAGCGCTTTGAAGCAGCGCATGACGATTATTCCGCGATCCTGCTGCGCGCGCTGGCCGACCGTCTCGCGGAGGCTTTCGCCGAACATCTGCACGAACGCGTGCGCCGCGACTTCTGGGGCTATGCGCCGGACGAGGCACTTTCGAACGACGATCTCATTGCCGAGAAATATCGCGGCATCCGCCCCGCGCCGGGCTATCCCGCCCAGCCCGAGCACAGCGAGAAGGCGACGCTGTTCAAGCTGCTCGACGCGGAAGCCAAGATCGGCGTGACGCTGACGGAGAGCTATGCGATGTGGCCGGGCTCATCGGTCAGCGGATTCTATTTTTCGCATCCCGAGAGCCGCTATTTCGGCGTCGGCAAGATCGAACGCGACCAGGTGGAGGATTACGCCAGGCGCAAAGGCTGGGACATCGCCACCGCCGAACGCTGGCTCGCGCCCCTGCTCAACTACGATCCGCGGACAAAGGATGCGGCATAAAAAGGCCGCGGTGCGTTGCGCACCGCGGCCTCTTCAATTCCCCCATCGGCGTATCTAGAACACGCCGATCACGATTGCCCCGAGAAACAGAAACACCAATCCGACAGTCATGATTTGCAACTCACGGACCATGGAAATCCTCCTGTCCTTGAGACATTCCAAGGCTCACGCGGCGCGGGGCGGACGTCAATCGGGCGCGACTCGCCTGTCGTTGAAACTGCTGGGCGAATCCGTTGCGAAAAATTTGTGACTAATCGTCAACGCGGCGCGATTTTATCCACAGGAAAAGAATCGTGGTTCACCACGCGATTTCCTTGCCACTGAAGTCGAGATAGGCGCCGCTGTTTGCCGCGCTCAGCTTTGCAATCTGCGCGCGCAAGCCCTTCACACTGTCCTGCGGCGTCACCGGCGCGCTCGTCCCGCCCATGTCGGTCTTCACCCAGCCGGGATGATAGATACCGATGGCGATTCCATCCTTCGCCCATTCCTTGGAAAGGCCGTGCATCACGCTGTTCACCGCCGCCTTGGAGGCGCGATAGGCATAAGCGCCCCCGCCGTGACCCGCGATCGAGCCCATCATACTGGTGATTGTGACGAGCTTCTTGAGTTTGCTCGCCTTCAGATTGTCGTGCAGCGCGAGCGATACAAGCATTGGTGCGATCGAATTGGTCTTGAGCGTTTCGACCCAGGCGTCGAAATCGATTGAGCCCTGCGGTTCGTTGCGCGGTCCGCCAACGCCGGCATTGTTGATCAGGATGTCGATGGGCTGGCCCTTCAGTGCCGCTTTGAGCGCCTCCACGGATTTCGGCGAGGTCACATCGAGCGCCATGACCTTGAAACCCACCGCCCTGGCGAGCGTATTCAACGCGTCGGCTTTTTCCGGACTGCGGCAACAGGCGATCACGTCGGCGCCTTCGGCGGCATATTGCTTGGCGAATTCCAGGCCGATGCCGCGATTGGCGCCGGTGATCAGTACGGTGGTCATGTCGTGTCCTTTCCAAAGCCTCCGCCGCCGGGCGTTTCGATGAGAATGGCGTCGCCCGCGGCCACGCCGATCTCGTCGCAGCCCTTGAGCATAATCCAGGTCCCGTCCTTTCGGATGATCGTATTGCGCCCTTTTTCGCCGGGCGCGCCGCCGGCCAGACCGAAGGGCTCCGTCTCGCGCCGGGTCGAGAGGATCGCCGCCGTCATCGCCTCGCGGAAGCGGATGCGCCGCGTCGTGCCGTCGCCGCCCCTGTGCATGCCGCGCCCGCCGGACCCTTTGCGGATGAAGAACTCTTCGACCAGAACAGGATAGCGCGTCTCCAGAACTTCGGGATCGGTGAGCCTGGAGTTGGTCATGTGGGTATGGACCGCCGATTGTCCGTCGAAATCGCGTCCCGCACCCGCACCGCCGCAGATCGTCTCGTAATATTGGTGCTGCGCGTTGCCGAAGGTGAGATTGTTCATCGTGCCCTGCGACGCCGCCAGAACGCCAAGCGCGCCGAACAGCGCATCCACCACCGCCTGGCTTGTCTCCACATTGCCGGCGGCGACCGCGCCGGGCGGGCGCGGCTTCAGGAGCGAGCCGTCCGGCACCACGATCTCGAGCGGCTTGAGGCAGCCGGCATTCATCGGAATGTCGCTGTCGACGAGGCAGCGAAAGACATAGAGCACCGCCGCCTTGGTCACCGATCCCGGCGCGTTGAAATTGTTCGCGGCCTGCGCGCTCGTGCCGGTGAAATCGATGCGCGCTCTGCGCGCCGCGCGATCCACGCCGACCTTGACGCGAATGACCGCGCGGCCATCCATCGGCATCTCGAACGCGCCGTCGGAGAGTTTGCCGATCACCTGGCGCACGGACTCCTCGGCATTGTCCTGCACGTGCCGCATATAGGCGTTGACGACGGAAAGCCCGTAGACGCCGCAGGCATGGCGCAAACCTTCCACGCCCTTGGCGCACGCCGCCGCCTGCGCCTTCAGATCGGCAATGTTCTGGTCCGGGTTGCGCGCCGGAAACTCGCCCCGCATCAGGACGGCGCGCACCGCATCTTCGTCGAAGCGCCCGCCGCTCACCATGCGAATGCCATCGAACAGCGCGCCTTCCTCGGAGATGTTTTTCGAGAAGGGCGGCATCGAACCCGGCGTAATGCCGCCGATATCCGCATGATGGCCGCGCGAGGCGACGTAGAAGGAGAGCTTGTCGTCGACGAACACGGGCATGACGACCGTCACGTCCGGCAAATGCGTGCCGCCGTCATAGGGCGCGTTGGTGACGAAGGCTTCGCCCTCCCGCATGTGCGGATGCTTTCGCACGATCGCGGTCACGCAATCGCCCATCGAGCCCAGATGCACCGGCATGTGCGGTGCATTGGCGACGAGCTCGCCTTGCGCATCGAACACGGCGCAGGAGAAATCCAGCCGCTCCTTGATGTTCACGCTGGTGGCGGTGTTCTGCAGCACCGTCCCCATCTCCTCGGCGATCGCCATGAAGAGGTTGGCAAAGACTTCAAGCAGCACCGGATCGACCGCCTCGCGCGAAACCGCAGCGCCGCGTTCGGCGATGCGCGTCAGCACGATGCCGTGCGCGTTCGGATTCCGCGCGCCAGCCCGGCTCGACGACGATGGTCTGATGCGGTTCGACGATCAGCGCGGGACCGTCGACGCCGCCTGCTGCGGAACGAAGCACCGGCGCGTCGTGCCATGCACCTTGGGAGAAGAAGCGTGACTTAATTCCCTCTCCCCCTTCGGGGGAGAGGGAAGAGTGAGGAGGTGCCGACCGCACAGTCTCTCTGCCCGCCGTCCCCCTCATCCCGGCCTTCTCCCCCGAAGGGGGAGAAGGAGCAGAGGAGTGCGCCTCCACTTCCGCCGACTCCGCGATCAGCGTGCGGCCTTCAAAGCCGAAGCCGAACTGGCGTGCGTGGTCTTTCGCGAATGTGGCTGACATCTCATCGAGCGACGACAGCGCGACCGGCAGCGTCGTGTCGCTGCCGTGATAGCGGATGTGCACGCGTGCGAGCGACGCGACATCCGCCGCGCCCTGTGCCTTGAGTTCCTTTTCCGCCTGCGCGCGCAGTTCGCCGGTAATGCGTGCGAGTTGCGACATTGCTTCGGCAAGCGTCCTGCCGACAAAGCTCTGCCGCACGGCGCGCAACGTCGCGAGCTTCATGCCATAGGCCGACAACAGCCCCGACAGCGGATGGATGAACACCGTCTTCATGCCGAGCGCGTCCGCGACGAGACAGGCATGCTGCCCGCCCGCGCCGCCGAAACAGTTCAGCACATAGCTGCGCGCGTCGTAGCCCTTGGCGACGGAGATCTTGCGGATGGCGTTCGCCATGTTCTCCACCGCGATGCGGATAAAGCCGTCGGCGACTTCTTCCGCCGGCTTGCCGATCCCACGCGCCAGCCCGGCGAACGCGTCGCGCACCGCCGCTTCGTCGAGCGGTGCGTCGCCGCCAGCGCCGAACAGTCGGGGGAAATAGGCGCCCTGCAGCTTGCCAACCATGACATTCGCGTCGGTGACGGTCAGCGGCCCGCCGCGCGCATAGCTTATCGGCCCCGGATTGGCGCCGGCGGAGTCTGGCCCAACGCGGAAGCGCGCGCCGTCATAATGCAGGATCGAGCCGCCGCCCGCCGCCACGGTATGGATCGCCAGCATCGGCGTGCGCAGGCGGACGCCGGCGACTTCGGTCTCATAGACACGCTCAAAGGTGCCGTCGAAACGCGCCACGTCCGTCGAGGTGCCGCCCATGTCGAAGCCGATGACATGTTCGAAGCCGGCGGCGCGCGCCGTCTCGGCCATGCCAACCACGCCGCCGGCAGGTCCAGACACGATCGCGTCCTTGCCGCGAAAGAATTCCGGCGCGGCGAGGCCGCCATTCGACGTCATGAAGAAGAGTTTGGTGCCGCCGAGAGCGGTGGCGGTGCGCTGCGTGTAGCGCGACAGAACCGGCGAGAGATAGGCATCGACGACGGTCGTGTCGCCGCGCGAGACGAACTTCATGAGCGGAACGCATTCGTGACTGGTGGAGACCTGTGTGAATCCCGCCTCGCGCGCCAACTCTGTCGCACGCAGCTCATGCGCGGGAAACTTGTAGCCGTGCAGGAAGACGATGGCGCAGGCCGTCACGCCTTTCGTACGCTCGGCGGCGAGGGCCGCACCCAGCGCGTCTTCGTCGAGCGGGCGCAGCACGTCGCCTTCGGCGGTGACGCGTTCGTCGGCCTCCACCACGCTTTCGTAGAGCATGTCCGGCAGGTCGATGCGCAGCGCGAACAGCTTCGGCCGGTTCTGGTAGCCGATGCGAAGCTGGTCGCGGAAGCCGCGCGTGGTGATCAGCGCGACGCGTTCCCCGCCGCGGGTCAGCAATGCGTTTGTTGCAACGGTGGTGCCCATGCGCACCTCGCCGATGCGCGACGCGGGAATGGGAGTTCCGGATCGGATGCCGAGCGCCCGGCGAATGCCCTCCAGCGCCGCATCGTCGTATTGTGAACTTTCCGACAGGAGTTTCACCGTCGAAAGCGCACCGTCCGGCGCCTCGGCGACCACGTCCGTGAACGTGCCGCCGCGATCGATAAAGAAATTCCATGTACCGGAGGAAGCTGACATGGAACCCAGATTGTCCTATTGCTTTCCTCCATGTCCATCTTGGGAAAGCTAGGCGGCGCTGCGGCCGGATTCATGCTGGGCGGCGGGCCGGTCGGCGCGCTGATCGGCGCACTGGCGGGCCATTTCCTGATCGACCGCGAGATGCCGACGCTTGAACCGGGCGAGGCGCCGGGCGTCGTCTTCACCATCGCCATGATTGCGCTCGCCGCCAAGATGGCGAAGGCCGACGGCACGGTGACCGAAGACGAGGTGAAAACCTTTCACCGTCTCTTCCGCGTCGCGCCGAACGAGCAGGCGAGCGTCGACCGCATCTTCCGCCTGGCGCAGCAGGACACGGCCGGTTTCGAAGCCTATGCGACGCAGATCGCCAAGATGCTGGCGGGAAACCCCGCGCTGCTCGAAGACATTCTCGACGGCCTGTTCGAGATCGCGAAAGCCGACGGGGTGTTTCATCCGGGTGAGGCCGCGTTCCTGGAACGCGTCGCCGACATTTTCGGCTTCACGCAAAACGAATATCGCCGCATCCGCGCCTCCCATATCGGCCCGGACAAGGGCGATCCCTATGTCGTTCTCGGCGTCGCGCACGATGCCGGCGACGACGAGGTGAAGGCGACCTACCGCATGCTGGTGCGCGAGAACCATCCCGACAAGCTGATGGCGCGCGGCGTGCCCGAAGAATTCATCCGCCTTGCGACCGACAAGCTCGCCGTCATCAACGCGGCCTACGACAAGATCGAAAAAGAGCGCGGCTGGAAGGGGTGAGGGCTGGTCCTCAGCTCCGCCGCGGCGCGACTTCGCGCAGGTCGACGATGGAGATCGCGTGGCCGGTCGCGTCGGCGATTTCGATCTGGCGCTGGCCGAGGTCGAGCCTGTCGGCCGCCGTGGCGATCAGCTCGTGAACCGTTTGCACGGCAACGTCGCGTGCGTCCTGGGCGGTCGGAAAATCATAGGTATTAGGATCGCGGATCAGTTCTTCGCCCACACGAACGCTTAGATAGAAGACCGCCATCGCGATGATTCTCCAAAACGACAGAGGCAAAGCATAGGCCTTCCGGATTCGCTGCCTAGGTCTTGAAACTGGCGATCTGGTCACTACCGGCTGGAATCTGCACAGGTCTCGTCAGCCGGTCTCTTATGGCCTTGGGGCCTTCAGGCATTGGGCTTTCTCAATCTCAGAATCACGCCAAACACGCCGGCCAAGGCCAGGTATACGAGCAGGACGACCGCAGGCGCGGGAATTCCCATGATTGGAGGGAGCGATTCACTCCACACGCTCAGCGCGACAAAGGCGACCAACGCAGCGACCGCCACCCAAAACGCGGGCCAGCGCCATGCCGGCGTGAAAATGGGTTCGTTTGCCATCGTCGAACCATAGGCCCGCGCGGGCTGAGGGAACAGATAGGATTATTTTCAGACGGCGTCGCTGCCTGTTGCTGGGTCAACAGTCACTATGATGATTATTTGATGATAACGCTTGACTGATGACTTTTTGATGATACATTCGCTCCAAGGGTCAACCATAGGCCCGAGACCAAGGAGTAAATCGAATGAGTAAGATTGGAGTTGGCATCGGCGAAGATTTCCCGGCCGGCGACAGCAAACCGGCAGAGGCGCCACGCGACAACGGCGACCGCCGACACGAAGACCGGCATGACGGACGCGACTATGCGCGCTTCGACGCGGAATACGCCGCGCGCCGCGAGGCCTATCGCAAATGGCGCGAGCAGCGCCGCGAATGGAAGCGGCAATGGCGCGACGAGTGGCGCGCGCGCAAGCGGGCCTTCCGCCACCAGGTGCGCAAAAGCATCTATGAGAACTACGGCGACGATCCCCGCTACGACTATCGCTACTACGGCCACCCCGCCTATTGGGGCCACGGGATCCTGTGGGCGGTACTCGGCGTCATCGTGGCGATCGCGCTGATCAGTTTCCTGTTCTCGCACATCTTCGTCATTGTCGGCATCGTTGCGCTTCTGGCGCTGTTCGCCGCCTATCACCGCGGGCATGACCCGTTCGATCTGGAACCAGCGTCCGACTATTCACCACGCACACCAACGCCGCCGGCGCCGCAACCGCCGTCCGCGCCGCGCGATACCGCGCAATAAGGAAAAAAGACATGCACAGACATCACAGATATGGCCGCCATCGCAGCGCCGCCGCGGAAGCCATCCGCGCCGCCGCCGACGCCGTGGAATCGCCCGAGCGCACGACGACGCGCGTTCAGCTTGAAATGCCGCCCCAGGCGATGGAACGCCTGCAGCGCCTGAAGGAAAAGACCGAAGCGGCTTCTTATGCGGAGGTCATCCGCAACGCCGTGCGCGTGTTCGAGGCGTTGCTGCAGGAACATGAAGCCGGCGCGGAGTTTTTGCTCAAGCGCCCCAACGGCGAAACGGTCAGCTACAAGATCTTCGTCTGATGAGCATGGCGTGCGTTTTGCTCACCGGCGAAGACCCGGGCGAACCGTCGCGCAACCGCGGCCAGGACCATGCGCCCGCGTTTGCGCAAGGTCTTGGCAAGGGCCAATGTTCGGCAGAAGGTTGCTGGCGTCCCGGCCGCGTCGGCGGTCATGACCACGCTTGAGTCGTCCATGACGCTGAAGATCGTTGAGTGCCGCTCGCCCAATCACGACGAACGCCCGCAAGGCACCGTCATCGACATGCTGGTGCTGCACTACACCGGCATGAAGACGGCGGACGAAGCGCTGGCGCGGCTCTGCGATCCCGAGGCGAAGGTTTCGGCGCATTACACGATCGGCCGCGACGGACGTGTCTTTGCGCATGTGCCGGAAGCGCGCCGCGCCTGGCATGCGGGCGTCTCCTATTGGGCGGGCGAGAAAAACGTCAACGGCCGCTCCATCGGCATAGAACTCGTCAATCCCGGCCACGAATTCGGCTATGTGCCGTTCGCCGAACCGCAGATCGCAGCGCTCATTGACCTTGGCAAAGGCATTCTCTCGCGTCATCCCATTCCGCCCGCCCGGGTGCTCGGACACTCCGACGTCGCGCCGGCGCGCAAGACCGATCCGGGCGAACTCTTTCCCTGGAAACAGCTTGCCGAATTCGGCATCGGCCTTTGGCCCGCGCCGAACCACCGCGAGCTGCGCGAAGCACCCGAAGCCGCGCTCGCCCGCTACGGCTACGGACTTCCTCCGCATACGGATGTTTCGCTGGAAGCCGTCGTCACCGCCTTCCAGCGCCATTTCCGCCCCACCGAGGTCAACGGCAAATGGGACGGCGAGTGCGAAAGCGCGCTCGCAGCCCTGCTCGCGCCCAAGGTCGTGGCGCCGTAAACCGCTGTGCAGGGCCGTCATGCAAATGAGATGGTTCCGCGCGCGCCGTCGCCTGCTAGCCTTTGGGCATGAAAACCATCGGCATGCTCGGGGGGATGAGCTGGGAATCCTCGAACGTCTATTACCAGCTGATCAACCGCGAAGTGCAGAAGCGCCTAGGCGGCGTGCACTCGGCAAAATTTCTCATCTACTCGTTCGACTTCGACGAGATGGCGGCGCTGCAGAACTCCGGTCAATGGGACAAGGCCAATGCCCGCATGGCCGAGGTCGCGTCGACCCTGGCGAAGGGCGGCGCGGATTTCCTGCTGATCGCCTGCAACACCATGCACAGCGCGACGCCACAGATGGAAGACGCGGCGAAAATTCCGCTGCTGCACATCGCCGATCCGCTCGGGGCCGCGATCAGGAAAGCCGGCATGTCGCGCGTCGGACTTCTCGGTTCGCGCTTCACCATGGAAAATGACGGCATCGTTCGCGGACGGTTGAAGGATCGCTACGGCGTCGGCGTCGTCACGCCGCAAGGCGAGGACGCCGATGAGGTCAGCCGCGTGATCTATGAAGAGCTGGTGCGCGGCAAATTCCTCGAAACCTCGCGCGCCCGCTATCGCGCCATTATCGCCAAGCTCGTCGCGCAGGGCGCACAGGGCATTATCCTCGGCTGCACGGAGCTGCCGCTTCTGGTTAAGCCGGAAGATTCGACGGTGCCGCTGTTCGACACCACGGCCCTGCACACGATGGCGGCGGTCGATTTGGCTTTGGGCTGACCGGCAGCTTATAATGCCAATGCGTCAGATGGCTGGATGGCCGCCCGGCACCTTGCCGCGGCAAACGCAAGCGCGTAGCGGAGGAAAGTCCGGGCTCCACGGAGACACGGTGACGGATAACGTCCGGCGGGGGCGACCCCAGGGATAGCGCCACAGAAATGACACCGCCTAAGACCCTAAAGGTCCGGCAAGGTTGAAATGGTGCGGTAAGAGCGCACCGCGTTCCTGGCAACAGGAGCGGCAGGGCAAGCCCCACCGGGAGCAAGACCAAATAGGGGCGGCACGTAATCCGTTTCCGGATAGCCGTCCGGGTAGGTCGCGTGAGGTGTGTGGCGACACACATCCCAGAGGAATGGCCATCCAGTCCGCCGACGCTCGCAAGAGCGTGGGTGGAGGGACAGAACCCGGCTTACAGGCCATCTGACGCGCTCTTATCGCAGCGCGACGATCTTGAAGTCGAGCGGACCGCCGGCGGCCTGCTCGACAGATTTGACCTGCAGGAAATGTTCGGACTTCCAGTTGATGTGAGTGAGCACTTGGCTCGGCGCGCCGGCGCAGCACGGCGTGAAGGGCAGAAGGATTTCCTCGCTCACAATGTCGCCGCCGAGCGACATTTCGGTCCGCCGGCGGCCGACACCAATCGCGCCTTCTGCGATCGTCGAAAAAATCCTGAGGCGCTCGGCGCGGTAACCGTCCGGCGCCGACGCCAACCAGTCGATGCCGGTCAGTTCGGCGCCGAGAATGGGCGCGAAGCGCGTGCCGGCCAGCCGCACCGTGACGCTCGTGTTCGGCACGACATCGAAGACGATGATGCTCGGCAGGAACGCCTTGAAATTGAACGGGGTGAGTTTGTCGCGCGCAGGGAGCGCATCTGCGGTCCAAAGCGAAAGCCAGACATCGGCCACGGCGCGGTTGGACAATTCGATGTCAAGCGTGGAAACGGTTTCTGCGGCTCTTGTCTTGTTCAACACACTCATAACACCCTGCATCGCTGGACCGGAACAATAAATCGCAATGCTTAAAAGTCCCTGTTCGGCAAATTTGCGCTCACATCAGGAAAACTACGTATGTCTCGGCCACCGCGCCGAACGATGGGCGGCTTCAGCCGATTTTCGCCAGTGTCGCAGCGTCGCGCCGGCCGCCGAAATATTTCTCGAGCGCATCGGCGAACTGGCGCGCTTCGGGTTCGGCTGCGGCGAACAAAGTCATCGAGGAATGGAATTTCAGATGATCCGGATATCCGAAAATCTGCTCGATCGTCCGGCCCTCGATATCCAGCACGAGTTGCACGCACTCTTTCAACCGCGCGCCCAGAACCGCATGCGCGAGATAGGCGCGCGCCTCGGCCGGCGACGAGATCGCGTAGTGCACCGCCGTCGCGCTGTGGCCGAGTCCGGCGATCTGCGGAAAGACGAACCACATCCAGTGGCTCTGCTTGCGCCCGGCGCGAAGCTCGGCACGCACCGAAGCGATCACGCGCGCCTGCGCCTCGACAAAGCGCTCCAGGTCGAAGGGATCGTCCATGGAGCAGGTCTATTCGGAATCGTTATGCGTGGACAGTCTGCCGATCCCGCTCAGAAACGGAAACAGCTTCACGCCCAGAACATTGCGCAGGAACACGCCGGATAGAAGCACCGCCGGAACCGTAAAGCCGGCGCTCTGCATCAGCGCGTGAAACAGGTCCGACTGCTGCGGCGTCAGCCAGAAGTGCCGGCCGTGATCGTCGAGCAGCACGGTGTGCAGCGCGTCGCGCACCGCTGCGGCGTTTTGCTTGACGGTGACATCTACGAACATCGACGCTGCGACGTCCGCTACGGTCAACGCCAGCGCCGTCAGCCAGGCGCAGCGCACGAAACGCATCCAGCCCGGCTCTTCGTCACTGTCCATGTTCGTCTCGGCCTCGCCGCAACAAGCGTCGAACTGCGCCTGTCCCCATTGCGCGACGTTCATCGCGTAGAGAATTGCAAATGCGAAGAGCGAGACGGCGAAGAGAATCGACGGCACGCCGGCGCGTGTGAGAGGCGGCATCCCGTGCCAGCCGATCACCGCAAACACGCACGCTCCGCCGGCGACGACAAGTGTGTGCTGCACGGCGTCGTCGTCGACGCCCGGCCAACGCCAGTTGTGCTTGCGGCGATGGCTCACGGCCGCGAACAGCAGGGCGAGGAAATAGACAAGCAGCGCGGCGTAGTAGACCGGTGCGGAGATTCCGTCGAACAGGCGCTCCCTGGCAAGCATGCCGAATGCGATCAGCGACAATTGCCACGTCCCGAACAGCTTGAAGTCCAGGCAGATCGAACCCGTGCGCGAAGGCGTTTGCGTGTCCGGTGCGTCGGTCATGTCCGGTCCCAGAGAGGACAGCGCGACGACTTTAAAGCGCAACGGTAAACGCACTGCGAACGCGGTGATTTCCGTGCCGCCGCAAGACGTTGCGCCGCCACATCTCCGGCCTCTGAAGGCGCAGGAGCGAGGCCGAGCCGTCATCGACAAACCCAAAACAGAGGCGATCGTTCGCACAGAAAGCCCAGACTCTGTGCGCGATGGATCTATCGTCAGTGTGCCGGCGCGCAAAAACGTCAAGCCTCGACATACACCCACGCGCCGGTTCCGGAGCGCAGGCGCACGTCGATGCGTTTGTACCCGGCGGGCTCGTAGCGGTCGGCGCGCTGTTCACCGCTCGCCCAAACACCGCGAGTTGGACCTTCTCGTCACGCAGCGAGCGCTCATCATCACAAACGAAAACGGCGGCTCGATGGCCGCCGTCCTCGTGTACCCCACAGAGCAATTGTCGTTAGGCTATCGTCTTCCTGCGGCGGCGTATGGCGACTGCACCGGCAAGGCCAGCGCCGAAGAGCGAGAGCGTGATCGGCTCGGGAACTCCAGTGTCGCAAGGCGGCTGATTGGGGCCGCCGCACGTGTCGCTCCGGGCAGCAAAGTCGAACGACAGATCCTCGATCAGATAGCCGGAGCCTGGCGCTTCGGTAACGGTCTTGATGAATGCGCCGGTCGAACTCCAGACGGAGAACGAATTTCCGAACACACTGTTGGTATAGAAGTTCGTCCCATCGTACGCGATACCGGTCGAATTGCCATCTACGACGATGAAATCAGCCTGAAACAGCGTGCCGTCCAGATTGTAGATGTCATAGTGGGTCGGACTTGAGCAGCAGCCGTCTTCGCGGTTTGCGATCAGTTTGCCGTTGAAATATTCCAGGCCGTCCGTGAAGCCCGTCGCGCTGGCCAGCGCAATCGTATTGAGCAACACACCGGTTTGCGAAACCTCGTATGCGTTGCTCAATCCGGAATAGTCGGAAAGCCAGAAATTCGTTCCGTCGAACGAGATCGTCGAAAGGCTGGTCTGTCCGGTGTTGATCGTGCCGGGAAGCAACGCGCCCGTGTTTGCATCCATTTCGTGGATCAGACCGTCACCTACTACGGTGTAGTACAGGACGTCGTTGACAACGACCACGCCGCGGCCGTTGCCGCTGATGCCGGAATAGGTATGGACCAAGGCCCCGGTGCTGGAATCGAAGGCATTGATCACATCCGTTCCAAATCCAGCGTTATTACCCCACAAAAGCGAGGCATTTGCCGGGCCTGAAGCTATGAGAGCTATTGCAGCGGGGGCGGCCACTTGAAGAATCCGCATTATCCCCTCCTGCTGGTACACCGAGCAAAACGCGTCGGTCCTGTGGGCAAGACACTTGTTAGCAACAACTGTGCCAAATTGAGAAAGTTAACGATTACAACGCACCGCACCGCAACAATAATTTAGATTGTAAAATTGAATTACAAATTTGACAGGTTACTGTCCGGGACCGTCCGCGAGTGCCCGAGTGAGCGTCCGCTATGCGTGGAAAGCGGACGATTGTCTGGTGCCGTTTGGCATGTTCCAGCCGCGCGCAAGACGCGAACATTTGCGAGCCATCATCATCACGCACGAAAACGGCGGCTCGATGGCCGCCGTCCTCATGCCCCCGCTGGCGAGGTTGTACTCAGCCAGTCTTCTTCTTGCGGCGGCGCATCGCGACTGCGCCGGCAAGGCCCGCGCCGAAGAGCGACACGGTGATTGGTTCAGGCACCGATGTCGATGGACCCGTTACGCCGATGTTATCGACAAAATCGATTTGCTGGTCGGGCGAAGCGTTCATGACAGTTAGTATTGGATTGAGATCCAGGGGGTCACCGACAAAACTTCCTGTCCAGGGAGTCCAGCTTGTGGTCCCGACCGTAAACGGACTGCCGGGCGACAGTGTGATGCTCTGAGAGCCCACCGTAACATTCGTGACATTCGTATTGAACGTGGCGAGATCAAGCGAAACGGAGTAGGTCGCGCCACCGATCACGCTCAAGGTTTGTTGGATTGCGCCGTTGGGCGAATTGTTCCCGAAGCCGGAGAGATCGACGAAATATTGACCGTCTGCCGCGTTGTAGAGATCGCAAGTCGGTGATTGTGCCCAAACGATAGCGCCGGTCGTGGAGGACGCCACGGTCCAACCGGATATCGCTGTGCTGCCCGCCCCAAGCGCCATATAACTGCAAGCGGAGTTCACGAAGTTGCCTTGCAGGTCTTCCAGGCTTCCGTTTTGAACGATGCTCGCCTGCGCCGCATTGCAGAACAACGCTGCGCCAATGCATGCAAACGACAAGCCAGCCAGTTTTGAGTGGACAGTGCGGTTCATGTTTCTCTCCGATCTCAAACAAGAGGATGAACTGTCGTCAAGCTTCCTTGCTCTTGCGGCGGCGCGTCGCGACTGCGCCGGCAAGGCCGGCACCGAAGAGCGAGAGCGTGATCGGCTCGGGAACGTTGACCGAGATGTTGGTGAAGCCGGTGTTGAGTTCTCCGCCGAGAGTTGTATCCCACTCGAAGCCATAGATCGGCGCCGTGCTGGTGAAGCCCAGATAGCCTTTGTCCGCCAGGCCCGTCGCGGGGTCGAAGCCGCCCAGGAAAGTAAAGGTGCCGATTACACTGCTGCCGGCCCCAAAGACCGTGAGCGTTCCGTCACCAAGTCCGTTGAAGAAGGCATTGAACCCGACGGCGCTATAGGGCGTCGAGAAACTGGCGAGGATGTTCTCGTCGCCGTTCGCGGCCAGGATAAAGTCGGTGGTGGTTCCGACTGCCGCGCCGTAGTTGCTGTAGCCCGGCGATGTGACGAAGACATTGGGAAACGGCGATCCGGTCAAGCCGGTGTATGTCACGCCGTGCAAGGTAAGACTGGCGAGCGCCGCATCCTTGGTGGGCGCGGTGGAGAAATCTTCTAGCAGCGCGGTTGTTGCGGCACCGTTGAAGGTGGCCTGGGTGTCGTAAAAGGTGACCCCAGCCTGAGCTGGCGATGCGCTTCCCAAAACGAACGCTGTGATGGCGACCAGGCCTGAGACGCAAGATACCTTCATGCAAAATCTCCTCGCACGAGCGGTCCGGTCTACCGGCACGCATAAAGTGTGCCGAGCCGGAAATTGCAACCATTACAATATCCCGCATCGCAATCAGAACTGAGAATGTAAAAGGCACTTACAACCTGCGGCTCCAACGGACCTTCGAACCCAAGCGACGCGCACCGGCCAGAAAGTTGAACCGGTCGTCAAAGGTGGAGCAGAGACAAACAGCGGGTTCCCGCGCTCTATATCCGCCATCGTGGCCGTCCGGCACTTAAGCGGACGATCCAAACCGTACAGTGCTGATGGCGGCTTACGGATTCACTTCGGGCGTTCCGCGCGGTGACGGAGCTTTTTCAAACTCTCCGTGTGAACCCTGCCAAAATTTGCAAGCCAGCCGTCGCGCAGTTCGGCCAGGGGCTTGGGGTTCAGCGAATAGGTTCGCGTCCTGCCGTCACTGCGGAAGGCTATCACCCCGCACTCGCGAAGCACCCGCAGGTGTCTGGAAATTCCCGGACGCGCGGCGCCATCGAATTCTGCGGCGATCTCGCCGGCCCGTAATTCACCGCGGTCGAGAAGCATCTCGAGAACCCGTCGCCGGGTCGGGTCGGCGATTGCCGTAAAGGTGCTTCTATCGCTCAACGATGGCGCGCAGGGTCTTCAAATGCTTGATATCCCATCCGTCCTCATAGCCTTGCAGGTTGTCCGCGGCCTCCGGCCCGAGCCGTTCAAAACCGTGGTGGAAGATCTCCACC
Source organism: uncultured Alphaproteobacteria bacterium (assembly GCA_963743765.1). Taxonomy (GTDB): domain Bacteria; phylum Pseudomonadota; class Alphaproteobacteria; order Micropepsales; family Micropepsaceae; genus Rhizomicrobium. Next base: position 746,153 of record CAVUQQ010000004.1, on the reverse strand, counting down.
ATCGTCCCCTCGTAAAGCGGCGTCAGGCGGATCGTCCAGATCGTCGGGACGGGCCACGCATGGGGTGCGTGCCAGTTGATCGTCATAGAAACTTCGCGCTCCGCGTCGAACGCAATGACGTGGCCGCCATACTTGCGACGCTCGCCGCCGATCTCGACGCTGAATTCCACGCGGCCTGAGAGACGAGGCTCGAACGCGTGCAACTGATGTCCCTGACCGAACCACGACGAGATCGACTCAAAGGTCTTGAATTCTTCCCAGACGCGTGACGGCGGGGCCATGATCAAGATGCTCCGGCGAACGCTCAAGGGACCGATCATCACAGCCATGTTCGAAGCCCTCCCTGCCCGATCAGGATATATGTAACAGATCAGTTACGCAACTATGTAAACTGCTATCGAGCGCCTTGGGCCGTAGGCCAGATGCATCCCGGCTCGCCCTGCGAGCCGGGATGTCATCAGCTCGCCCGTCGAAAGATTTATCACGTCAATCTCTGCCCTCATCTTGAATACAAGGTTTTATTTCCTACATCGCATTCGTCCCACCCCTAAGGGGGCGGTCCGGATCGTCCGGCCCCGCGGGTTGGATCGGCGTTTGTGCGCTCGCGGCCCAACGATCCGCGCGGTGCGCAAAGGCTGTGCAATCGAATGCGACCACTCCCGAGGCCGACGGGCCGGAGCTTCCTTGGTCGTGGAGGGCGCTCCACAGCGCGCGTCGCGAGATGCGGGTGAAATTCGAATTGCTGCGGCCGAAAATCGCCGGGCGCGGGATGCCTCGCATCCCAATCCTGCCGCTTCCAAAGAGCGGCAAACATGGACCGCGCGACGCCGAGGCGTCCCGCGCCACCCCTTTCTTTCAACCGCCACAAAACGGCGGAACGCAGAAGCGCGTCCGATGCATGGAGGTAAAAATGCAAGAATTTGATTTTCAACGTCACAGTGAGGTTCGAATGCACGCTTGCCGAAGGATGGATGGAGTGCGGCGGATTCAGACTCGACGAGACTCGAAAACAAGTCAGTGTGGTACGAGCGAAAGGGAATACCAGAACTGGGTTACCAATATCCGTCCATCAGCTGCTTCGCCCAGACCGGTTCGCGGACCTCGCCGCGTGGTAGAAACCCTTTCATGACGGGCTTTATGTCGATCACCGGCGTGCCGTCGATCGCGTCCAGGCCCTTCACGTGCAAGATGAGTCCGTCGACCGACAGAAGCCGGCACACCGTCACGCCGACGCGGTTCGGACGGCCCTTGCCGCGCTGCGCGAAGATGCCGACCAGCGGCCAGTCCTTGCGCCCGCGCGGATGGCGCGCGCCGCGGTTGATCTCCGCCTCCGGCACCTGGTTGAAGTGGAACACGACCTCGATGTGGGAAAAGTCGCCAAGGCTCGCGGTAGCGTCGTCGGCGAATTGTGCAGGATCGAGCGCGATGACGGACTCGACCGCGTCCCAGTCATCGTCGATCGGTTCGCTGCGCCCGCCGGCGACGTGGCCGATGGCGCGAAGCGTGATGATGTCGGACATGAATTTCCTCCGGAAAATTTGCCGCTCCATGCGCCCACCGCGCGGCGCGCGCCACATACAGTTGTGCATGGGGCAGGGCACCTCTCCGCATGGCGCGAATCCCTACAACTACTGCGTGCAGGAAAGAATTCAGGAAGGTGCACGTAGGAACAAATTCAGTCGACCCTTGTTAAGACTATTTTTACCGAGGTAAAGGCAATGTTGACACGTTTCGCATTTGTTCCGCGAACACCACAGCTAGACGAGTTGATTCAACAGCTAGATGGCCCAAGCCCCTCAATTTCCTACGCTTTTTGATTGACCCGTCGGGTTTTCCCATGCTATCCCATACTGTCCCAGTGGCTTGAACTAAAGCCGTTCCGGCGGGGGTGGTTGTTCCGCCCCGCAAAGGCCCTGGGACGCGAGGGGGTAGACGCGTTCCATGACCATCCAGCCGTTCATGTCGACGGTGATGGGTACGCTCGATAGCAAAGGGCGGGTCTGCGTTCCTGCGTCCTATCGCCAGATCCTCGCGGCACAGAACACCAGCGGCCTCTACATCTGCCCGTCCTTCTTCGAAGGCGCGCTCGAAGGTTTCGGACAGAGCGTGCTCGACGCCCTGCATGCGCGGTTGTCGTCGCTCGATCCGTTCATGTCGGTGGCGCATGACGACACGGCCTACGCGATCATCTCGCGCACGCAGTTGCTGCCCGCCGATGAGCAGGGCCGCGTGCGCCTGCCCGATGCGATGATCGAACATGCCGGGCTGAAGGACAAAATCGTCTTCATCGGCATGTCGCAGAAATTCCAGATCTGGGATGCGGAACGCTTCGCGCCGATCGACGCCGAACGCATCGCGCGCATGAAATCGGCGCGCGAACGCGAGATCGCCAAGCTCAGCGGAGGCGGCGCATGAGCGGCCATCTTCCCGTCATGCTGAAGGAAGTGCTCGCGATGCTCTCGCCGAAAGACGGCGAGCACTATGTCGACGGCACGTTCGGCGGCGGCGGCTACACGCGCGCCATTCTCGAAGCCGCCGATTGCCGCGTGCTCGGCATCGATCGCGATCCCGACGCCATTGCGCGCGGCCAGAAGCTTGTCGCGCAGTTCGAAGGACGTCTGACGCTGGTGCAGGGCGAGTTCTCGGAGCTTGAAGCCCTGCTCGGCGGCGCGCGCACCAATGGCATCGTGCTCGATCTCGGCGTCTCGTCGTTTCAGTTCGACGAGCCCGAGCGTGGTTTTTCCTTCCGCGCCGACGGTCCGCTCGACATGCGCATGAGCCGCGAAGGGATGAGTGCTGCCGACTTCGTCAACACGACCGACGAAAAAACGCTTGGCGCACGTGATCTCGCGCCTCGGCGAGGAGCACAATGCCCGCCGCATCGCCCGCGCCATCGTCGCGGCGCGTCCGGTGACGCAGACGGCGCAACTCGCAGAGATCGTGAAGACCGCGCAGGGACCGGCCGCCGCGCGCCTCGCCATTCACCCCGCAACGCGCACCTTCCAGGCGCTGCGCATCCATGTGAACGACGAGCTCGGCGAACTGACGCGCGGCCTCGAAGCTTCGCAGAATGCGTTGCTGCCCGGCGGACGCCTCGTGGTCGTCGCCTTCCATTCGCTCGAGGACCGCATCGTCAAGCAGTTCCTCACCGCCCGCAGCACAACCGCACCGCGCGCCTCGCGCCATGCGCCGGACACGCGCCGCGCTCGGGATGCGGCCTTCCAGTTTCTCACGCACCGTCCGCTCACGCCGGACGCGCGCGAAATCGAATCCAATCCCCGCGCCAGGTCTGCCCGGCTTCGCGCGGCTCTTCGCATGCCAATCGCGGCCTAGGAGTACGTCATGATTCGCATCCTCAACACCGTCTGCGTCGCCCTGATGGGACTTTCGATCCTCGCGCTCTATCACGTCTCGGAACAGACACGCGTCGCCCGCGTCGGGCTGAACCGCGTCAACCGCCAGATCGTGCAGGAACATGCAACGATCAGCGTTCTGGAAACCGAATGGGAACGCGTCGCGGGTCCTGCGCGCATCCAGGAGCTGGCGGCAAGCCATCTCGGACTCACCGGAACGCCGGCGGTTGAATTGTCGTCCTTTGAATCGCTGCCGCGCCGCGGCGACGATGCGGCGCCGCTGAACAACAGCCCGATCGCCCAGGCAAGCGTCCAGGCCCCGGAACCAGCGTCCGGACACAACGGACTCTAGGCCGGATGATCCAGGGCGCCACGATCTACCAGCGACGCATCGTCATCGGCGCAGTGTTTTGCGCGGCGGCGTTTGCCCTGGTCGGTGTGCGCCTGGTCGACGTCACCCTCTTCAAGCCGCATGCCGCAGGCATCGAACCGATCGACCGTCCGGCGACGGCGCGCGCCGACATCGTCGATCGCCGCGGCGAGCTCCTGGCGCGCGACCTGCCCGTGGTCGATCTCTATGCGCGGCCGCACACGCTCGACGACAAGGCGGGCGCGGCACGCGATCTCGCCCGCATCACCGGCGCGGACGAAGCGCGTCTGCTCGACGGCTTCAACAACACCAAGCATCCCTATGTGCTGGTGGCGCGCCGGTTGACGCCCGACGTGCAGGACAACGTCATGCATCTGGGCCTTCCGGGTCTTGAGTTCGAACCCAGCGCCAAGCGTTTCTATCCCGACGGACGTGCGACGGCGCAATTGCTCGGCGTCACCGATCCGGACGGCAAGGGCGTCTCCGGTCTCGAGCAGGGCCTCGAGCCGCGACTGCGCGACGCAAACGCGACCGCGCCGGTCCAGCTCTCCGTCGACATGCGCGTGCAATACATCCTCGCCTCCGAAGTCGAAGCCAGCCGCCAGATGTTCCACGCCCAGAAGGCCGGCGGCATCGTGATGGATGTGCGCACCGGCGAAATCATCGCCATGGTCTCGCTGCCCGACTTCGATCCCAACTTCCGCAAGTTCACGTCCGACGATTCCGATCACAACATCATGGCGGCGGATCGCTATGAGCTCGGCTCGGTGTTCAAGGTGCTCTCCTTTGCACTGGCGATGGAAGACCACACCACGCGGCCCGACGAAGTCTTCGCCATCGGACAGGGCTACAGGATCGGCAAGTTCACCATTCACGAGGCAGAGCACATGCCGGCCACGCTGACCGCGCGTGACGTGCTCGCGCATTCCTCCAACATCGGAACGGCACAGATCGCGTTGCGCTCGGGTCCCGTCCGGCAGGCGGCGTTCCTGAGCAGCCTTGGCCTTCTCAACACGCTGCACAGCGAATTGCCGGAATTCGCCAGGCCGCTCTATCCCTCTCATTGGGGCACGATCGAGACCGCCACTATCGGTTTTGGCCACGGTATCGCGGTTGAGCCGCTCGCCTATGTCTCGGCGGCCGCTTCGGTCGTGAATGGCGGGCGCCGGATCATTCCAACCTTTCTGAAGACCGATGCCGACCGCCGCGGGGCACAGGTCATCAGGCCGGAAACCAGCGCCCAGATGCGCGAATTGCTGCGCTATGTCGTGACCAACGGCACCGGCCGAAAGGCCGATATTCCGGGCTATGACGTCGGCGGCAAGACCGGTTCGGCCGAAAAGCCCGGCCGCCACGGCTATCAGTCGCATGTCCTTGTCACGTCGTTTTTTGCCACGTTCCCGATCGAGGATCCGCGCTATGTTGTCTTCGTCCTGCTGGACGAGCCGCATGGGACCAAGGAAACCGGCGGCATTGCGCTTGCCGGTTCGACGGCCGCGCCGCTCGCAGGACGCGTGATCTCACGCATTGCGCCGTTGCTGGGCGTTCCGCAAAGACCGGTCACGGTGGCGCGTGAGAATACATAATGGCACCACAATCTGGAGCGAGTATCACGGCGGGTAAGGTGGTCAAGAGCGCCATGCAGGCGTCGATCGAATTTGCCGGGCTCGCGAGCGACAGCCGCGAGGTCAAGCCCGGCTACTTGTTTGCAGCACTCCCCGGCACGAAGGCCAATGGCGCGGCCTTCGTGAAGGATGCGGTCGCGCGCGGCGCGATCGCCGTGCTTGGCCGTCCCGATGTCAAAGCCGAAGCAGACGCGCTCGGTGTGCGCTTCATCGCGGACGACAATCCGCGCCGTGCACTCGCCCGCCACGCGTCCGCGTTCTTCAAGGTGCAGCCCGGAATCGTCGCGGCCGTCACCGGCACCAAAGGCAAGTCTTCCATCGTGGCTTTCGTGCGCGAAATCTGGACGGCGCTCGGCAAGCCGGCCGCCAGCCTCGGAACGGTCGGCGTCGTCACGCCGAAGGGCGAGATTGCGCTCAAGCATACGACGCCCGATCCGATCGAGATTCATCGTCTGCTCGCGCAACTGAAACAGGACGGCATCGACCATCTGGCGCTGGAAGCGTCCAGCCATGGGCTCGACCAGTTCCGCCTCGACGGCGTCGAGATCGCAGCCGCGGGCTTCACCAACATCACCCGCGATCACATGGATTACCACGCGGACTTCGAGCACTACCTCGCCGCCAAGCTGCGCCTGTTCGGTGAAATCGTGCGCGCCGGCGGCATCGCGGTGATCAACACCGATGCTGCGCACGCGGATCGCTTTCTTGCCGCTGCAAAGGCGCGGGGGCTGAAGATTCTGACGGTCGGAGAAACCGGCGAAACGATCAAACTCATTTCACGCGAGGGCCGCGCCGACAGCCAGACGCTGAAGCTGCGCCATGGCGGCCGCACCTTTGATGTGGCGTTGCCGCTGGCCGGCAGTTTCCAGGCCTCGAACGCGCTCGTCGCCGCGGGCCTTGTCATCGGCCTGGGTGAAGACCCGTCCAAGGTCTTTGCGGCGCTGGAACATCTGAAGGGCGCACCGGGCCGTCTTGAGCAGGTTGCCTTCGCCGCATCCGGTGCGCCGATCTACGTCGATTACGCGCACACGCCGGACTCGCTGGAGAAAGTGCTCACCGCCATTCGCCCGCATGTCACCGGCAAGCTGCACGTGATTTTCGGCTGCGGCGGCGATCGCGACAAAGGCAAGCGTCCGCTGATGGGCGAGGCGGCGGCAATGTTCGCCGACAGCGTGATCATCACCGACGACAATCCGCGCAGCGAAGACGCCGCAACCATCCGCAAGGAGGTGCTTGCCGGTGCACCGGGCGCGCGCGAGATCGGCGATCGCGCCGAAGCCATCCACTCCGGCATCGCCGCGCTCAAATCGGGCGATATACTCGTTATTGCCGGCAAGGGGCACGAGACCGGCCAGATCGTCGGCAGCGAAGTTCGCCCCTTTTCCGACCGCGAAGCAGCGGTCAGAGCCGCCAAGTCGTTGGGAGGGCGCGCCGCATGACCGCGCTCTGGACCTCTGAGGAAGCGCAGGGCGCCACGCTCGGCATCCCCTCGCGCATCTTCGAGGTGAACGGCCTTTCGATCGACACGCGAACTTTAAAGAAGGACGATCTCTTCGTTGCGCTCAAGGGCGAGAACCGCGACGGCCATGATTTCGTGAAGGTTGCGTTCGAAGCCGGCGCCGGTGCGGCGCTTGTGACGCATCGTCCTGCGGACGTCGCCAGCACCTCGGCGCTGCTTACAGTCGCGAATACGCAGCGCGGGCTTGAAGATCTCGCAGTTGCGGCCCGTGCGCGTTCGGACGCGAAGATCATCGCCGTCACCGGCAGCGCGGGCAAAACGACGACCAAGGAAATCCTGCGCGTCGCGCTCGGCGCGCTCGGAACCACGCATACGTCTGCCGCCTCGTACAACAATCACTGGGGCGTGCCGCTCAGCCTGGCATCACTGCCGCGCGATGCGCGCTATGGCGTGTTCGAGATCGGCATGAATCATTTTGGCGAGATCCGCTCGCTGGCCGGGTTCGTGCGGCCGCACGTGGCGCTCGTGACGACGATTGCGCCGGCGCATCTGGAATTCTTCGGCACCTGCGAAGCGATCGCCGATGCCAAGTCGGAAATCTTCGAAGGAATTGCGCCCGGCGGCGCGGCGCTGATCCCCAGCGACAGCCCCTATGCCGAGCGGCTCATCGCCCGCGCAAGACAGGCCCATGTCGCGCGCATCCTCAAATTTGGCGCCACAGCGCACAGCGATGCGCGCCTGACAGGGTATTCCGAGGGCGGCGACGGCGCGCAGGTCAAAGCCAATATCTGCGGGACGCCGGTCGAGTTCCGCATCGGTGCGCCGGGAAGACATGTCGCGGAAAATGCCGTCGGCGCCTTGCTTGCCGTGGCGATGGTCGACGGTGATGTGCTCAACGCCGCCGCCGCGCTTCGCCAGTTCACCGCGCTCAAAGGGCGCGGCGCACGCTTCGCGGCCGGCGGCGTCGAAATCATCGATGAAAGTTACAATGCCAATCCCGCCTCGATGGCCGCAGCGCTCGCGCTGCTCGGCGCAGCGAAGGGCCGGCGCATCGCCGTCCTCGGCGACATGCTGGAGATGGGTTCCGGCGGCGCCGCGCATCATGCCAGTCTCGCCGCGCCGATCGAGGCGGCACGCGTCGATCTCGTTTTTCTCTGCGGCCCGCAGATGCAGTCGCTCTGGAACCTGTTGCCGGCTTCGCGCCGCGGCGCCCATGCGGCAACGTCCGCCGAGCTCGCTCCGCTGCTGACGGCGGCGCTGAGGAATGGCGACACGGTTCTGGTCAAAGGATCGCTCGGCAGCAAGATGGCGGTGATTGTCGATGCGCTGAAAGCGTGGGGTGCGTAACGCATGCTCTATTATCTCACGCTTCTCACGCACACCGACCAGTTCGCCTTCTTCCGGCTGTTCAAGTATCTGACGTTCCGTTCCGGCGGCGCGGTCATCACGTCTTTGTTCTTCGCGTTTGTCGTCAATGGCGGCCTGATCCGCTGGCTGAAGGTGAAGCAGGGCAAGGGCCAGCCCATCCGCACCGACGGCCCGCAACGTCACATCGTGGAAAAACAGGGTACGCCGACCATGGGCGGCCTGCTGATCCTTTTGCCCTGGGTCGTGTCGACGATTCTCTGGGCGAACCTGTCCAACCAATATGTCTGGATCGTTCTCTTCGTCACGCTGGCCTATGGCGCGCTCGGCTTCGCCGACGATTATCTGAAGGTGAGCAGGCGTTCCTCCGACGGCATCAGCGGCATCATCCGTCTGGCCGTGGAGTTTAGCGTCGCCTTTGCGGCGACGGCGGCGATCATGCGGCTGGAAGATCCCGCGCTGATCGGCACGCTCACCGTGCCGTTCTTCAAGTCGCTTCTGGTTCCGTTCGGAATTTTCTTCATCATCGTTGGAGGCTGCGTCATCGCAGGCGCGGCGAACGCGGTGAACTTCACGGACGGGCTCGACGGCCTTGCCATCGTGCCGGTGATGATTGCGGCGGCCACCTTCATTCTGATTGCCTATCTCGTCGGCAACGTGAACTTCGCCAAGTATCTCGAGCTCATCTACGTGGCCGGCACGGGCGAACTTGCCGTGTTCCTCGCGGCTCTGATCGGCGCGGGTCTCGGATTCCTCTGGTACAACGCGCCGCCCGCCATGGTTTTCATGGGCGACACGGGTTCGCTGCCGCTCGGCGGCGCGCTTGGCGCGGTCGCCGTGGCGGTCAAGCATGAGATCGTGCTCGCCATCGTCGGCGGCCTGTTCGTGCTCGAAACCGTCTCGGTCATCGTGCAGGTGATCTCGTTCAAGACCACCGGCAAGCGCGTGTTCCGCATGGCGCCGATCCATCACCATTTCGAACAGCTTGGCTGGAAGGAGCCGACCATCGTCATCCGTTTCTGGATCGTCGCGGTGGTGCTTGCCCTGATCGGTCTGTCGACGTTGAAACTCAGATGATCGCTGCACGTTCTTTCGAACATGCCGACGTCGGCGTTTTTGGCCTGGCGCGCAGCGGCATGGCATCTGTCCGGGCGCTGGTCGCGGGCGGCGCGCGCGTCTATGCCTGGGACGACAGGGAAGAGACGCGCAAGGAAGCGGCCGCAGAAGGCGCGACGATCACGCCTTGGGCCGATTGGCCCTGGACCAAACTCAAGGCTCTGGTCCTGTCGCCCGGCGTGCCGCTGACGCATCCAAGGCCGCACGACATCGTCCTGAAAGCCAAATCGTTCCGGATCGAAGTGATCGGCGACATGGAACTGTTCGCGCGCGAGATCGGCGCCGATGCATTGGTACCCGGCCGCGCGCCCGTGATTGCGATCACCGGCACCAACGGCAAATCCACGACGACGGCGCTCGTCGGTCATATTCTCGCTGCCTGCGGCTACGACGCGCAGGTCGGCGGCAATATCGGCAAAGCCGTGCTCGAACTCGATCCACCGGGCGCCAAGACGATCTATGTGCTGGAGATGTCGTCCTACCAGATCGATCTCTGCCCGGGCCTTGTGCCGGACGTTGCGGTGCTGTCGAACATCACGCCCGATCATCTCGACCGTCACGGAACCATCGAGAATTACGCCGCCGTGAAGGCGCGGTTGCTGAAACAGACCTCGAAAGCCGGACAGATCGTCATCGGCGTCGATGACCCGCACACGACTTCCATCTTCACGCACCACGCCTCGAACGGCGGCCCGCCGGCGGTTCCCGTTTCGGTCGGCAAGGTGCTCGGCCGCGGCGTCTTTGTGGTCGACGGTGCGCTCTATGATGCACAGGGTCAGCGCGCTACCAAGGTGATGGACCTTGCCAGCGCGGCCCATCTGCCGGGCGCGCACAATCACCAGAACGCCGCGCTCGCCTTCGCGGCAACAAAGCCGTACGCGCGCGATTCGCGCATCGTTGCCGAAGCCATCTCCGACTTTCCCCGGCCTCGCGCACCGCATCGAAGATGTAGGCCGCATCGGCAAGGTCCGCTTCGTCAATGATTCCAAGGCGACGAACGCGGACGCCGCTGCACGCGCGCTCGGTTGCTTTCCCGACATCTTCTGGATTGCCGGCGGCAAGGCGAAAGACGGCGGCATCGAGAGTCTTGGCGCGTTCTTCCCGCGCATCCGCAAGGCCTACCTGATCGGCGATGCGGCAGAGCAATTCGCCGCCACGCTCGACGGAAAGGTGCCATTCGAACTCTCGCGTACCCTTGACGCCGCGGTTCAGTCCGCCGCGCGCGATGCGCAAGCGGCCAATTTGAGTGCCCCTGTCGTCCTGTTGTCGCCGGCCTGCGCCTCGTTCGACCAGTTCCAGGATTTCGAGCAGCGCGGCGATATCTTCCGCGCGCGCGTCGCCACATTGCGCGGGCAGCCGGTGAGGGAGGCGTCATGAGCTCGCGCGCCGACCGCGGTACCTATGCCAGCTGGTGGTGGACGATCGACCGCGCCGCCCTCATTCTCATGCTGATGCTGATCGCCATCGGGCTGATGCTGGCCTTCGCCGCAAGTCCGGCCGCGACCGGCGGGCCGCTGATGGCGGGAGATTTCCGTTACACGATCAAGCAGATCCTGTTCGCGATCATCGCGGCCGGCATTCTCGGCGGCGCGTCGGTTCTGTCGCTGCAGCAAATCAAGATCGCCGCCGCCATCACCTTCGCGGTTGCGCTGATCGGCTGCGCATTGGTGCTGGTTGCGGGTACCGAGGTTCTCGGCGCCAAGCGTTCGATCGAGCTTGGCCTGTTCTCTCTTCAGCCGTCCGAATTCCTCAAACCGGGTTTCGCGGTGCTTGGCGCGGCGATCATCGCCGACCGTCACACGCTGCCGCTGCCCAAGCCCGTGATCACGTTCCTTCTCATCCTTCCGGCCATCGCGATCCTGTTGATGCAGCCGGACGTCGGGCAAACGACGCTTCTGCTCGCGCTTTGGGGCGCGCTCTTGTTCTTTTCCGGTGCGCCGCTCGTCTGGATGGCCATTCTCGGCGGCGGCACGGCCGCGCTGGGTGGCGCTGCGTATGTTCTGTTTCCCCACGTCCATCACCGCATCGACCAGTTTCTCAATCCAAGCACGACCGGCTATCAGACCGGCCTCGCGCTCAAGGCCTTCGAACATGGCGGGCTGACGGGCGTCGGGCCGGGCGCTGGCACGATCAAGTACCGCATCCCCGAAGCGCATTCCGACTTTATCTTCGCCGTCGCCGGGGAGGAGTTCGGCCTTATTCTCTGCGCCGTGATCGCGGCGCTGTTCTGCTTCCTGACGATCCGCCTCTTGCTGCGCGCCGCCAGCCAGCGCGACCGCTTCTCGCAGCTCGCCGGCGCAGCCCTTGCAATCGTCACCGCGTTCCAGGCGTTCATCAATATGGGTGTCGCGGTCAGCCTCTTGCCGGCCAAGGGTATGACGCTGCCATTCATCTCTTATGGCGGCTCCTCGCTGTTCGCGGTGGCACTGACGATGGGTTTTGCGCTTGCCGTCACGCGCCAGCGGCCGCGGCTCGGAGCCAAGGAATCCTCGCTTCTCGAAATGTGGGGCGCGCGAGCATGAGAACCTTTGTGCTCTCCGCCGGTGGAACGGCCGGACATCTCTATCCGGCACAGGCGCTGGCCGGTGAACTGATGCGCCGCGGCGAGAAGATCGTCGTGATGACCGATGCGCGCTTCAAGAATTACGAGACAGCCTTTCCCGGTGCGGTGATTGAAACCGTTCCGTCCGCCGCTTTCTCCGACCGCTCCTTCATCCGGCTTCTTGCCGCGCCGTTCGAAATCATCGGCGGCATCGTGATGTCGCTCATCAAGCTCGCGCGCATCCGGCCTGCGGCGGTAGTCGGCTTCGGCGGCTATCCCAGCGTGCCTGTCATGCTGGCTGCCATCTTGACGCGCGTGCCGACCGCGATCCTGACGCCGGACGCACTTCTCGGCCGCGCCAACCGGCTGGTGATGAACAATGTGAATCTGATCGCCGCAAATCTTCCGTTGGTCCGGTTCCTGCCGAGGGACATGTCGCGCGTCGCCTACACGGGCAACCCGATGCGGCCGGAAGTCGTTGCGCTGGCCGGCGCGCCTTACGACACGCCCGCCGCGAACGGGACGCTCCGGCTTCTCGTATTCGGCGGCAGCCAGGGCGCACGCGCTTTCAGCGAAATCGTGCCGCCGGCGATCGCGATGCTGTCGACAGACCTGCGCTCGCGTCTGGAAATCGTCCAGCAATGCCGTGCCGAAGATCTCGAGGCAGTCAAGGCGGCCTATGTCGCATCCGGCGTGAAGGCCGAACTCGCGACCTTTTTCAGCGACCTGCCGGTTCGCATGGCCGCGGCACATCTTGTCATCGCGCGTTCCGGTGCCGGCACGGTGAGTGAGCTCGCACTGATCGGCCGGCCTGCCATCCTCGTGCCGCTGCCGCATGCGCTTGACGACAACCAGACACCGAATGCCGATGCGCTGGCCAACGCCGGCGGCGGCTGGTGCATCCGTCAGTCCGAACTGACGCCGAAAAAGCTGGCCGAGATGTTGACCGTGGCCTTCTCGTCGCCGGAAGATCTTGCGAAGCGCGCTGCCGCGGCGCGTACTATTTCCAAACCCGACGGCACCGCGCGCGTTGCCGATGCAGTCCAGACGCTTGCGAAGGCCGCATGAGCCCGAACAAGACGCGCGTTCCGCTCGATGTCGGCACGATCCACTTTATAGGCATCGGCGGCATCGGCATGAGCGGTATCGCAGAGATCATGCACAATCTCGGTTACAAGGTTCAGGGCTCCGACGTCACCGAAAGCGCCAATGTGCGCCGCTTGCGCAAGATGGGCATTCCCATCTTCATCGGCCACAGTGCGGAAAATCTCAAAGACGCGCATGCCGTCGTCTATTCCTCGGCCGTGAAGCCTGGCAATGAAGAGTTCGATGCCGCACGCGCCCTCAGCCTGCCGCTGGTGCGCCGGGCCGAGATGTTGGCCGAGATCATGCGGCTGCGTTCCTGCGTCGCTGTGGCCGGCACCAACGGCAAGACGACGACGACGACGATGATCGCCGCGCTGCTGGATGCGGGGGGCATGGACCCCACGGTCGTGAATGGCGGCATCATCAATGCCTATGGCACGAATGCCCGCCTCGGTGCCGGCGAATGGGTGGTGGTCGAGGCAGATGAGAGCGACGGCACGTTCCTGAAGCTGCCGGCGACGGTGGCGGTCGTGACGAACGCCGATCCGGATCACCTGGATTTCTACGGCACCTTCGACAAGATGCGCGACGCGTTCCAGCGCTTCATCGAGAACGTGCCGTTCTACGGTTTCGCAGTTCTCTGTCTCGATCATCCCGAAGTGCAGGCCATGGTCGGCCGCATCGAGGATCGCCGCCTCATCACCTATGGCTTCTCGCCGCAGGCCGATATCCGCGCGGTTAATGTCAGCTTCTCCGAAGGCGCGTCGCACTTCGACGTGGTGATCGCCGACCGCCGCACGGGCACGCAGACCCGCATGGACGGCATGCGCCTGCCGATGCCGGGCGAGCATAATGTGCAGAACGCGCTCGCCGCCGTCACCGTCGCGCGCGAACTCGGCGTCAGCGACGCGACGATCAAGAAGGCGCTCGCCAACTTCGCCGGCGTCAGCCGCCGCTTCACGCGCATTGGCGAATGGAAGGGCGCGGCGATCATCGACGACTATGCCCACAATCCTTTCAAGATCGCGGCCGCGCTGAAGGCGGCGCGTCAGGCCTATTCCGGTCCCGTGATCGCCATCGTCCAGCCGCATCGCTACACGCGCCTGCACGACACCTTCGAACAGTTTGCCAAATGCCTGAACGATGCCGACGTCGCGGTCATCGCGCCGGTCTATGCCGCCGGCGAACAACCCATCGAGGGCATCAACCGTGACACCTACGCCGAAGCGCTGCGCGCCCATGGCCACCGCGATGTGCGCGTGATCGACGGCGAAGCGGATCTGCCGGGATTGATCGCGGGTCTGGAAAACACGCTCGCCAACGGCGCCATCGTGTTTCTTGGCGCTGGCTCGATCACAAACTGGGCGCATGGCCTGGAAGCGGCAATGAACAAGCGGGAAGGGGCATGATGATGACCCGTCCCTGCGACGCGCTGCCGCCCGTACGCGGAACCTACACGCCCGACGCGGCGCTCAAGGATCTTGTCTGGTTTCGCGCCGGTGGCCCGGCCGAAATCCTGTTCCGCCCGGCGGACGCGGACGATCTGGCAACATTCCTCTATGCCAAGCCGGCCGATGTGCGTGTCAGCGTGATCGGCGTCGGTTCAAATCTGCTGGTGCGCGATGGCGGAATTCCCGGTGTCGTCGTGCGCCTGCCCGCAACGTTCGGCAAGGTTGCTGTCGATGGTGCACGGATCACGGCGGGTGCCGCGGCTCTGGACGCCAATGTGGCGCGGATCGCGGCCGACGCGGGCATCGCAGGACTCGAGTTCCTGCGCGGCATTCCCGGGACTGTCGGCGGCGCGCTGCGGATGAACGCCGGCTGCTACGGTCGCGAGATCAAGGACATCTTTGTCGAGGCAAGCGCCATTGACGGCAGAGGCAGCAAAACCACGCTGAACCCCTCCGACATGAACTTTGCGTACCGCAAGGCTCAGGTGCCGGACGATCTCATTTTCGTCAGCGCAGTGTTTGAAGGCACGCGCGACGAGCCCGATGCCATCCGCGCCCGCATGAACAAGCTGGTGGAGGATCGCGAGGCCTCGCAGCCGGTGAAGACGCGCACGGGCGGCTCGACCTTCAAGAATCCGCCCGGTAACAAGGCCTGGCAATTGATCGATGCGGCCGGCTGCCGTGGACTGATGCACGGCCAGGCGCAGGTCTCCGAAAAGCACTGCAACTTCCTGATCAACACGTCCGACGCCAGCGCCGCAGATATCGAAGAGCTGGGCGAGGACGTCCGCGCCCGCGTGCGGGCAAAGTCGGGCATCGAGCTCGAATGGGAAATCAAGCGGGTGGGCGTCCCATGACCGCATATAAAAGGGTCGCTGTCTTGCTCGGCGGCCGTTCCGCGGAACGCGAAGTGAGCCTTTCGTCCGGCAAAGGCTGCGCGGACGCGTTGCGCGCCGAGGGTTTCGATGTGGTCGAGATCGATCCGGGCGACAATCTCGCCGGTCAGTTGCTCGAGGCCAAGCCCGACGCCGTGTTTAATGCGCTTCACGGCCGCTGGGGCGAGGACGGTTCCGTCCAGGGCCTGCTCGAGCTCATGCGCGTTCCCTATACGCATTCGGGAATCCTTGCCTCCGCGCTCGCGATGCACAAGCAGCGCACCAAGGACGTCTTTCGCGCCGCCGGATTGCCCGTGGTGAACTCGATCGTCGTGGATCGCCGCGAAGCCGCGGCGCGCCATCTCATGGAACCGCCCTATGTCGTCAAGCCGGTGAATGAAGGTTCGTCGGTTGGCGTCTTCATCATCCGCAAGGGCGACAATCGCCCGCCCGAAGCGCTCGGCAGCGACAAGTGGACTCTCAGCAACGAGATGATGGTCGAGGAATTTGTCCCGGGACGCGAACTCACAGTCGCCGTCATGGGCGGCAAAGCGCTCGGCGTCACCGAAATCACCACCAATCTTGAGTTCTACGATTACGAAGCCAAATACGCGACCGGCGGCTCAATCCACGTGCTGCCCGCAAAGATTCCTGCCTCGGTTACCGAGGAAGCGCTGCGACTCGCCGAACGCGCACACGCCGCGCTCGGCTGCCGCGGCGTGTCGCGCACGGACTTCCGCTATGACGACACGCAGGGAAAACACCGGTTGGTGTTGCTTGAGACCAACACCCAGCCGGGCATGACACCGACATCATTGGTGCCGGAACAGGCCGCATACACGGGCATGAGCTACCGGAAATTGTGCCGCTGGCTGGTGGAGGACGCCTCATGCGATCGGTGAGAATCGAACGCAAGCCGCGCCGCGGGCGCGTCGCCAAGTCGGGCCGCAACGCGCCGCGCGCCGGCCGCATGTCGCCCGCGCCGCAGAAGCCGTTCGGCAAGCGCAAGGGGCCGTCGAACAACATCGTCGCGCGCGCATTCCGCGCTGCAAAGGCCTGGGTCGCGTTCCGTCGCCCTATGCTTGTTCTGACCGCGGCTCTGATCGTGACCGCGTTTCTCGCCGCCCTGTTCGTCGGCGGTTACGTCGGACGAACAATCAATCGCGTGAACTCGACCTTTGCTGCGCTCGTCGACGATGCGGGTTTCGGCATCTCGCAGGTTCATCTCGCGGGCAACCGCCGCCTGCCGCCCGAAACGATCCTCGCCGCGCTCGGTTTCGAGCCGGGCCAGTCGATCTTTGCAGCAGACATTCACGAGGCTCGTGCACGCCTGGAGAAGCTTGACTGGGTCGCGTCGGCGGACGTCAAGCGCCGCTATCCGGACGACATCTCGGTTCGCATCGTGGAGAAGTTGCCTTTCGCACTGTGGCAGTCTTCGACCGGCGTCTATGTCGTCGAGCGCAACGGCAAGGTCATCACAAACAAGGGCGTCGAGGAATTCCGCCGCCTGCCGCTTCTGCTGGGCGAGGGCGGCTCAAGTGCGTCCGACATCGTGGATGCCGTCGCGCAACACCGCGCCACTGAGGCGCGCATCAAGGCCTATCAGCGCGTTTCCGAACGGCGCTGGAACCTCATTCTCGATGACGGCGTCATCGTGAAGCTGCCGGAAGCGGGCTGGCAGAAGGAGCTCGATGCCCTCGAGCATCTGATTATCGACAAGGGCATTCTGGAACGTGACGTGAGCGAGATCGATCTGCGCTCGCCCACGCAATATTTCTTCGTGCTGCGCAGCGGCGAGAAGAAAAATG
The DNA here is from genome assembly GCA_963743765.1 of uncultured Alphaproteobacteria bacterium. Taxonomy (GTDB): domain Bacteria; phylum Pseudomonadota; class Alphaproteobacteria; order Micropepsales; family Micropepsaceae; genus Rhizomicrobium. The sequence goes on along the minus strand of CAVUQQ010000004.1, from coordinate 729,103 downwards.
AGCCAAGGGGGAACGCGGCTTAATGGGCGAGACAATCAAATTGCGGGCGGGAACAGAAATTCCGGCCTATCGTACGGGACTGGTGGCTGTCCTTGACGTCGGCTCGTCAAAAGCGGTCTGCCTGATCGGGCGGGCCGAACCGGGGAGCTTGCGCGTCGTGGGCGCGGCCTTGCGCGAGAGCCAGGGCATCCGTGCGGGAACCGTGGTCGGGATGGATCTCGCCGAGGAGTCGATCCGCGACGCGGTGGCCGCGGCGGAAAACCACGCCGACGTGCGAATCCAGAACGTCCTGATCTCCGTCAATTGCGGGCAGCCGGTCAGCGTCACCTCGCGCGCGGCGATGTCGCTCGATGGTGCCCTGGTATCCGATCAGCACCTGCGCGCACTCCTCGCCGAGGGCCGTTCGCGCTGCCAGCTCGAAGGCCACGAGATCATCCAGAGCGCGCCGACCACTTATGTGGTCGACGAGGCGCGCGGCGTGCGCAATCCCTCGGGCATGTTCTGCCAGCGCATCGGTGTCGCGATGCACGCGGTCGCCGTGAAGCCTTCGCCGCTCAACAATCTCAGGCTGGCCGTCGAGCGTTGCCATCTCAACGTCGTCGGCTCGCTTTTCGCGCCCTTCGCCAGCGGCCTTGCCGTGTTGAGCGAAGACGAAAAGCAGCTCGGTGCGACGGTCATCGACATGGGCGGCGGGGTCACTTCGATCGCCATATTCCTCGAAGGGCATCTCGTCCATACGGACGTGATTCCCATGGGTGGCCAACAGGTTACGTCGGACCTCGCGCGCATGTTGGCGGCACCTCTGTCGGCTGCCGAAAGGGCCAAGACATTATATGGCGCAGCACTCGGCGACATGGAGGCCGGCGCAGATGTCATCCCTCTCGCCCAGATGGGCGAAGACGGCGACGAGAGCGCAATGCGCGTGCCGCGCTCGATGCTCACGCGCATCATCCAGGCCCGGCTCGAAGAGATCTTCGGTCAGGTGCAGACGCGCCTGCGGACCTCCGGCTTCGACGTTGCAGCGGGCCGTCGCGCGGTTCTGACGGGCGGCGCTTGCCAGCTCGCCGGTGTGCGTGAGCTCGCCGGGCGCGTTCTGAACAAACAGGTCCGCATCGGCAGGCCGCAAAGTTTTCCAGGGCTGCCTGCAGCATCTCTGGGTCCGGATTACGCCACGGCCGTCGGCCTTCTTGTCGCTGGCGCCTCAATGCCGCCCGAGGCTCTCAACCCCGATCTTGCATCGGAACCGGAGCAGCGCGTGGGAAAAGGATGGCTGAACCGGTTGACCGACAGCCTCTTCGGATGATTCAACAATAAGAACGCGAATCAGTTGGGCGACCGTGGTGTGACAAGGTGATGAAAAAACAAGGCCAAGGAGAATAACATGGCGATCAACCTCAAAGCACCCGAACTAAGAGAACTGCGTCCTCGAATCACCGTGCTCGGTGTCGGAGGTGCCGGCGGAAACGCCGTCAACAACATGGTCGCGGCCAAGCTTGAAGGCGTCGAGTTTGTCGTCGCGAACACCGACGCGCAGGCCCTCGCTCAATCCAAGGCTGAACGCAAGATCCAGCTCGGCGGCAAGCTCACCGAAGGCCTGGGTGCGGGTGCATCGCCCGACGTCGGCCGCGGCGGCGCCGAAGAATCCCTCGACGAGATCATGGAACAGCTTGCCGGTTCGCACATGGTGTTCATCACCGCCGGCATGGGCGGCGGCACCGGCACCGGCGCTGCTCCGGTAATCGCCCGTGCGGTTCGCGAGATGGGGATTCTGACGCGTTGGCGTCGTGACCAAGCCGTTCGCCTTCGAAGGCGACAAGCGCATGCGCGCCGCCGAACGCGGCATCGCCGAGCTTCAGCAGTTCGTGCATACGCTGATCGTCATTCCGAACCAGAACCTGTTCCGCGTCGCCAACGACCGCACCACATTCGCTCAGGCCTTCGCCATGGCCGACGAAGTGCTGCATGCCGGCGTGCGCGGCGTTACCGACCTGATCGTCATGCCCGGCCTGATCAACCTCGACTTTGCCGACATCAAGTCGGTGATCTCCGAGATGGGCAAGGCGATGATGGGCACGGGCGAAGCCGAAGGCGAAGATCGCGCCCAGAAGGCCGCCGATATGGCCATCTCCAACCCGCTGCTCGACGATGTGTCGATGAAGGGCGCGCGCGGCGTGCTCATCAACATCACCGGCGGTCCGGACCTGATGCTGTTCGAAGTCGAACAGGCGGCAAACCGCATCCGCGCCGAAGTCGATCCCGACGCCAACATCATCTTCGGCAACACGATCCTGGACGACATGGAAGGGCGCATACGCGTCTCCGTCGTCGCCACCGGCATCGATGCCGAGCAGTTGCGCATGCAGGACAAGGTCCAGCCGCTGCGTCCGCATCTGAAGCCCGTTGCGCTCAAGCTCGAACCGAAGCCCGAGCCGCGCGCAGATCAGCGTCCGGTCGCGGCATCGAACGCCGTCCATCGTCAACATGAAGCGTTGGCCGACGAGCTTGGTGCGCAGATGCCGGCGCGTGCGCCGACACCGATCGAAGCGATGATCCTGGGCGACGAGGAGTCTCCGCAGGTCGAAGAGGAACTGGTTCCAGTACCGGCTCCCGTCCGCCCCGTCGCGGTATCGCGTCCGGAGCCATTGCGTTCGCCGGCCCCGGCGCCTGAACCCGGCCGCTTCTTCGGTCTCTTCGGCCGCAAGAAAAAGGACGAGCCGCGCATGGAACCGGCGACGCGCACCGCACCACGTCCGGCAGCGCAGGTCATGGCTCGCCCGCCGGCCGCTGCTGCAGAGCGGCCGCAACAGCCGCCGCAAAATCTCGCGGAAGATCTGTTCCCGGATCACAAGCGCGACGAACAGTTCGAAATTCCGGCATTCCTTCGCCGCCAGACGAACTGACCAAGTCGAAAGACGATGAAAAAATAATGGGCCCCGGCATCGCCGGGGCCCATTTTGCTTGGGACAGATGTCGCGTTCGTCGAGCCGTTCCCTTTGGCCTGCAAACACCTATATTGACCGCTATGAGCACACGCAGAACTCTGGCGGGCGAAATCAAAGTTGAAGGTACCGCGCTGCATGCCGGCGGCACGGTTCATATGACCCTGTCTCCGGCTCCGTCGGGAGCGGGCGTCGTCTTTTGTCGCAGCGACAAGGACAACGCCACGGTCCCGGCGCGCTATGACGCGGTCACGGAGACCAATCTTGGCACTGTCATTGCGGCAGGCGATGTAAAGATCGGCGTGATCGAGCATCTGATGGCGGCGGTCGCCGGCGCCGGCATCGACGATCTGCTTGTCACGCTGGACGGACCGGAACCGCCGATCCTGGATGGCGACGCGCTCAGCTATTTCAAGTTGCTCGAGCAGGCAGGAACGAAGGAACAGGATGGAACCAAAAAGGCGATCAAGGTCACGCGACCGGTTACCGTGACGATCAAGGACGCCAGCATCACGCTGAGCCCCGCCGACGAGCCCGGCTATTCCTATGCGCTCGACTATTCCAATACCAAGGCAATCGGCAAGCAGACCTACAGCATGACGCTCACGCGCGAGAATTTTGCTCGCGAAATCGCTCCGGCCCGCACGTTTGGCTTCATGCATGAATTGGAAATGCTCAACAAAATGGGTCTGGGCCGCGGCGCGTCGCTCGAGAATACGCTCGCGATTGACGGCGACACGGTCGTCAACAAGAAGCTGATGCGGTTCCCGGATGAGTTTGTGCGGCACAAGATTCTGGATGCGATCGGCGACATGGCGCTGGCCGGGGCGCCGTTGATAGCCCGGTTCGAAGGCGTCAAATCGGGCCATGCGACCAACAATGCGGTGCTGCGGGCCCTGTTCGCCGACCCCGCCAACTACATGACAATCGATTTAGCGTAAGCGGCCGAAAGCCGTGCTATAAGCCGGGCCGAACTGCCCCGCGGCTTTGGCTGCGGCGCCCTTTGAACTGGACCGGGTCTAGCTCCGGATGTCATAAGGGCTTGGTCTAAAACAAAAAACGCGTGATACGCGGCCAGACGGAACAGCTTTGATGGCGCTTGGAATCTCAGCATCTAAACACATGCTCCGGACCCTGTTGGTCGTCCTGTTGGCGGGTTTCAGCCTGGCCGGATGCGACACGCTGAACAGTCTGATGGGAAAGAGTTCCGACGACGCAAAGGAACCGGAATATGTCGAGCGCCCGGTCGACCAGATCTACGGCGACGCCTGGAAGAAGATCAACCAGGGCGACTGGGTCGGCGCTGCGAAGCAGTTCGACGAGGTCGAACGCCAGCACCCTTATTCGATCTGGGCGCGCCGCTCGATGCTGATGTCGGCCTACTGCTACTACCACGCCAATCACTATGACGATGCGATCAACACGGCGGACCAGTACATCGCTCTGCATCCAGGCAGCAAGGAAGTTTCCTATGCCTTCTATTTGAAGGCCGTCTCGCTCTATGAGCAGATTGTCGACGTGGGCCGCGATCAGTCCAATACCGAAGGCGCGCTGACCGCGTTGCAGGACGTGGTGCAACGCTTTCCCGACTCCGAATATGCGCGCGATGCGACGCTGAAGATCGACCTTACCCTCGACCATCTGGCCGGCAAGGAAATGGCGGTCGGGCGCTATTATCTGAACAAGGGCGACTATATCGGCGCGATCAACCGCTTCCGCACCGTAGTGGAGCAGTATCAGAAGACCTCCCAGATCGCGGAGGCGCTGGAACGGCTGACCGAGGCCTATTATGCGCTGGGAGTCTATAACGAGGCCAAGACCGCTGCGGCTGTTCTGGGCGCGAACTATCCCGGCAGTCCCTGGTACAAGGACGCCTATGAGCTTCTGCAGGGCCATCATCTGAAGCCCGAGATTGACCAGGGCTCATGGATGTCCAGAATTCTCGGCTAGATTCTCAAAGGGCGAAGCGATGCTCGCGGCGCTGACGGTCCGGGACATCGTGTTGATCGAGGCGGCGGCGCTGGAATTTGCGGCCGGCCTTAACGTCCTGACGGGTGAAACCGGCGCCGGAAAATCGATACTTCTCGATGCCTTGGGTCTGGCCGCCGGCGGTCGGGGCCGCGCCTCCGTGCGGCCCGGTGCGGCGCAAGGCTCAGCCACGGCGGTGTTCGAGCCGTCCAACCGCAATCCCGCGCACGAATTGCTGGCCGAACAGGCGATTCCCAGCGAAGGCGAGATCGTCCTGCGGCGGAGTTTGTCGGCCGACGGACGCACAAGGGCCTTTGTGAACGACGAACCGGTGGGGGTCGCGTTCCTGCGCGACGTCGGCTCCGCTCTGCTGGAAGTGCACGGCCAGGCCGACGATCGCGGCCTGTTCGACGTTTCCACCCATCGCGGCATGCTGGACGCCTTCGCCGGCCACGACGCGCTCCTTCGCGAGACGGCCGAAAAATTCACCGCCTTTGATCGCGCGCGCACCGAACTGTCGGAGTTGCGTGCTGCCGCCGCCGCTGCCGCCGCAGATGCTGATTATGTGATCCATGCCGTCAAGGAATTGACCGCGCTCAGTCCGGAGGAAGGCGAAGAAACGAAACTGTCCGCCGACCGTGCGTTGCTCATGAACGCTTCGCGGATCGCGGAAGACGTCGCTGCAGCTTCCGATCTGCTCAACGGCGATCGTGGCGCCGGCGCGCAAATCTCGTCAGCCTTGAAACGTCTGTCGCGCATGAGCGAGGAAGCACGCAAAGCCTCTGCGGCAGCGGAACAGGCACTCGACCAGGCCTACAACGCCGTCGAAGACGCACGGCACGAACTGGATTCGCTGTCGTCGCGTCTTGATTTCGAGCCGGGCCAGCTGGAAAAAACCGAAGACCGCATTCATGACTTGCGCACCGCCGCGCGCAAATATGGCGTCACGCCCGACGCATTGCCCCGCGTGCTCCACGAGTTCGAACTCAAGCGCGATGCACTGGATTCCAGCGGCGGGCGCACCAAGGAAGCCGAAGCGGCCGTGGCCGCGGCGCGCAGCACCTATCTCGGAGCGGCGGGCAAGCTTTCCAAGTCGCGCGCCGCCGCGGCGCGTAAACTCGAAACCGCCGTCGCAAGCGAACTGGCGCCATTGAAATTGGGCCACGCCAAATTCCGAGTGGCGTTGGACGCGCTCGGCGAGGACGTCGCCGGCGCTGGCGGCATGGAACGCGTTGCGTTCGAAGTCGCAACCGTGGAAGGCGCGTCGTTCGGATCACTTGCGAAGATTGCTTCGGGCGGCGAACTTGCGCGTTTCTCGCTCGCGCTGAAAGTTGCGCTCGCCGAAGCCTCGCCGCCAACTGCGCTCGTGTTCGATGAAGTCGATCGCGGCGTCGGCGGCGCGGTTGCCGATGCCGTCGGTGAGCGGCTCCAACGGTTAGCCCAGACGACACAGGTCCTTCTGGTCACGCACTCGCCGCAGGTCGCGGCGCGCGCCGAGCGCCACTTTCGCATCACGCGATCTGGTGACAAGACGCGCGTCGCGCTACTGGATGACGAAGAGCGCGCCGAGGAAGTGGCGCGCATGCTCTCGGGCGCGGTTGTCACCGAAGAAGCCCGCGCCGCCGCGCGCCGTCTGATCGCGGAAGCGCGCACGCCGACCCCGAAGAAGCGCAAACGCGCATGAGTGCCGCCTTCGCAAAGAAGCCGGTCGACAAGCTTACTTCGTCGGAAGCGGAGAAGGAGCTTGATCGCCTTGCGTCCGAAATCGCCGAGCACGACCGACATTATCATGCCGAAGATGCGCCGGTTATTTCCGACGCCGACTATGACGCGTTGCGCCGCCGCAATGACGAGATCGAAAAGCGCTTTCCCCTACTCGTTCGAGCCGACAGTCCTTCGCACCGCATCGGCGCGTCCGTGTCGGAGAAGTTTGCAAAAGTTGTTCATGCCAAGCCGATGCTGTCGCTCGACAATGCCTTCACCGGCGAGGACGTACACGATTTCGCCGTGCGCGTGCGGCGTTTCCTGGGCTTGAAGGAGGCCGACAAGCTCACACTCACCGCGGAACCGAAGATCGATGGGCTTTCCGCCTCGCTGCGCTATGAGAACGGCGTCTTCGTGCAGGGCGCCACGCGCGGCGACGGCGCGGAGGGCGAGGACATCACGGCCAATCTCAGAACCATCAAGGATATTCCGCTGCGCCTCCACGGCAAGGCGCCAAAAGTTCTGGAGGTGCGCGGAGAGGTGTATATGAGCCACCGCGAATTCGCGGCGCTCAACAAGCGTCAGGAGAAGGACGGCAAGTCCGTCTACGCCAATCCACGCAACTCTGCGGCTGGTTCGGTGCGCCAGCTTGATCCCGCGATCACCGCGTCGCGCGCCCTCAACTTCTTCGCCTATGCCTGGGGTGAGGCGAGCGCGCTGCCCGCCGACACGCAATGGGGCATGCTCAAAGCGTTCGAAGGGTTCGGCTTCGCGGTCAATCCGCTGACCAAGCGCGTGGAGACTGTCGACGCGGTGCTGAAATTCTACGGCGACATCGAAGAGAAGCGTGCCAAGCTCGGCTACGACATTGACGGCGTTGTCTACAAGGTCGACCGGCTGAGTCTGCAGGAGCGGCTCGGTTTCGTGTCGCGTAGTCCGCGCTGGGCCATCGCGCACAAATTCCCGGCCGAGCAGGCCGAGACGATCCTCGAAGATATCGACATCCAGGTGGGGCGCACAGGCAAGCTTGCGCCGGTCGCCAAGCTCAAGGCGATCACGGTCGGCGGCGTCGTCGTGCAGAATGCGACTTTGCACAATGAGGATGAGATTGCGCGACTCGACGCTCGCATCGGCGACACAGTCGTCATTCAGCGCGCCGGCGACGTCATTCCGCAGGTTGTGCGCGTGGTGCTCGACAAGCGGCCGCGCGGCGCCAAACCGTTTCAATTCCCGCACAAATGTCCTGCTTGTGGCAGCCATGCCGTGCGCGAGGTGGACGAAAAGACCGGCAAGGAAGAAGTCGACCGCCGCTGCACCGGCGGCCTGATCTGTCCAGCTCAGGCTGTCGAACGGCTCAAGCATTTCGTTTCGCGCCAGGCCTTCGACATCGAAGGCTTTGGTGGCGTCTATATCGAGACGCTTCATGAGAAGGGCCTGCTGAACGAACCTGCCGACATCTTCCGCCTGGCGAAGAAGCCGGATGAACTGGACCGCGCGCTCGCCGCGCGCCGCGCCGAGCTCGCCGCCGAGCGCCGCGCGAAAGAGGGCAAGGCGAAAACGAAGAAGGCGAAGAAGGACGAGGATACCGAGAGCAAGCTTGTCGAAAATCTCGTCACGTCGATCGATGCACGGCGCAAGATCGCGATGGACCGGTTCATCAACGCGCTCGGCATCCGGCATGTCGGCGAGACCAATGCGCGGCTGATCGCGCGCAACTATCACACCATCGACGCCTTTCTCACTGCCATGGAAGGCAAAAACGCCGTGGCGGAACTGGACGAGATCGAAGGCGTCGGCGAAGTTCTGGCTCAGGCGATCAAGGATTTCTTCGACGAGCCGCACAATCGCAAGCTCGTCGACCACTTGTTGAAAGAAGTGAAGGTCGTCCCGCTCGCGGCGCGCAAGATCGAAGGCTCGCCGGTCGCCGGCAAGACGGTCGTCTTCACCGGCACGCTCGAAAAAATGACGCGCCAGGAAGCCAAGGCGCGCGCGGAATCGCTCGGCGCGAAAGTTTCCGGGTCTGTTTCCGCCAAGACCGATCTCGTCGTCGCCGGGCCCGGTGCGGGCTCGAAGCTGACCGAAGCGCAGAAGCACGGCGTCAAGGTGATCGACGAGGACGCCTGGCTGAAGATGATCGACGGGCTCTAGCCCGCCAGCGCCTTCGCCAAAATCGGCAGGCTGACATCCATCCGGTAATCGACCGAGGAGTGGTCGTCGGGGAATTCCTCATAGGTGTGCGGCACGCCCATTGCCTTCAGCGTGCGCGTCATCCGTCGCGCGCCATAAACGAGATTGTACTGATCGACATCGCCGCAATCGATGTAAAGCGCCTTTAGCTTCTTTAGTCCGGGACCGTGCTTTTCGGCGAGCGTCAGCGGATCCCAGGCGAGCCAGTTGTTCCAGCGCTCCGCGATCAGCTCGCACGTGTCGAGCGTGACCGGCAGACGCACGCCATAGGGCGCGGATGGATCGGGATCGAAACTCGCAGCCTGCGCCAGGATCATGATGAGGTGAACGTCGCTGTCCTTGGTCTTCTGCGCACTCCAGAATTTGTCGACCCATTGCCGGATGCCGCCTTCGGTCTTGGCCAATGCGCGCAGGACCGGCACGAATTCGTGGCGGTACATCAGATCGAAACCCATGTCGCCGGAATGCACCGCTGCCGCGCTCCAGAAATCGGGATGCAGCAGTGCATGCACCATCGCGCCATAGCCGCCGCTCGACTTGCCGAACACGCCGCGTTTTCCCGCGCCGCCGCAACCGAACTTGGCTTCGACGAACGGCACGGCCTCCCTGAGCAGGAAATCGTCCCAGCGGCCCATGACGGACGAGTTCACATATTGATTGCCGCCGAGCTTGGTGAAGCAGTCCGGAAACGCCACGACGCAGGGCGGCATCGCGCCGGACGCGATCAGCCGGTCGAGGCGTTCGGGCACATTCTCGCCGAAATTCTTCCAGTTGGTGTGGATCGGCCCACCCGCCGTGAAGCCGACAAGATCGACGAGCAGCGGCAAGCCGCTGCCGAAATGGCCGTGCGGCACATAGACGTCGATCTGCCGGACGAACGGATCGCCGAGCAGATTGCCGTCGAGCAACTTGCTCTCAAGCGACAGTTTGTGAACATGCCCGGCGGGCGCGGCGTGATCTTTGCGCATGTCGTCAGATCGCCCGCGTCGCCCGTTCGAGCCAGGGCCTTGTTTCCCCGTCGACCAGCGGCATCAGAGTCTCGCGCACGCGTGCGTGATAGGCGTTGAGCCAGGTGCGTTCTTCGGCGCTCAGAAGCTTGGGCTCGACGAGGTCAAGGTCGATCGGCGCAAGCGTAATGGTCTCGAACTCCATCATCTTGCGGTCGCCGCCGGCCACGGTTTTCGCTTCGGTCACGACGATCAGGTTCTCGATTCGTATGCCGAATTCTCCGGTTTTGTAGAACCCCGGCTCGTTCGAACAGATCATGCCGGACTTGAGCGGCTGGGTGATGTTGCGCTTGGAGATGTTCTGCGGCCCTTCATGCACCGACAGGTAGCTGCCGACGCCATGCCCCGTGCCGTGGTCATAGTCGAGCCCGGCTTCCCATAGCGGCCGTCGCGCAAACGCGTCGAGCGCCGCGCCGGTCGTGCCTTCGGGAAAACGCACGGTCGCCAGCGAAATGTGACCCTTCAACACACGCGTGAAGCGATCCTTCATCTCGGCCGTCGGCGTGCCGACGATCACGGTGCGTGTCACGTCGGTCGTGCCGTCGGGGTACTGGCCGCCGGAGTCGATCAGGAACACTTCATTGTTATGGATCGGCCGGTTGGTCGAATTGGTGACGCGATAGTGCACCACCGCGCCGTTCGATCCGGCGCCGGAAATCGAGTCGAAGGACAGATCGCGCAGCGCGCCGGTCTGGGCGCGATAGCCTTCCAACGTTTTCGCGGCATCGATCTCGGTCAGGTTCCCGCGCGGCGCCTCGCGCGCCAGCCAGCAGAGGAATTTCGACAGCGCCGCGCCATCGCGGATATGCGCCTTGCGAGAGCCTTCGATCTCGACCGGGTTCTTGCACGCCTTGGGCAGTTGCACCGGATCGGCCGCGCGCCTGATCTTCGCGCCCGCCTTGGTCAGACGATCGAAGATGGCGGATGAGGCGGTCATCGGATCGGTGACGACGGTCTTGCCCTTCAGCGCATCGAGCGCGGGCGGAAAGTCCTTCGGATCGCGCAACCGCACCGCATTGCCGAGATGCTGCAGCAGTTCGGGCGAGGATTTGCGCTCGTCCATGAAGAGATCGGTCGAGCCGTCCGAATTCAATATCGCAAAGGAGAGGGCAAACGGCGTGTGGGGCACGTCGCCGCCGCGAATGTTAAGCAGCCAGCACACCGAATCCGGCAGCGTGATCACCGCCGCATCCGCGCCCTGTGTCTTCACGTCTTCGGCAATGCGCGTGCGCTTGGACTCCGCGCTCTCACCGGCGAGATTCATCGCATGCACGATTGCTTTCGCCGCCGGCGCGTCGGGCTGATCCTTCCACACCGCATCGATCGGATTGGTGTCGCAGGCAACCAGCGTACCGCCGGCCTTCTCGGCGGCAGCGCGCAAGCCTTCTACAGCGGCCTGCGTGTGAAGCCACGGGTCGTAGCCAAGCCTGGCGCCCTTCGGCAGAGCCTTCGCGATCCAGCCGGCGGGTCCTTCCTCGACCAGGTCGCGCGGTTCGAACAGGCTGGTGTCGGTCTGCTGGCGGACCTGCAGCGTGTAGCGTCCGTCCACGAACACGGCCGCCTTGTCGCGCAGCACCACAGCAGCGCCGGCGGAGCCTGTGAAGGCGGTGAGCCAGGCAAGCCGCTCGGCGCGCTTGGGCACATACTCGCCCTGATGCTCGTCGGCGCGCGGAACGACGAAGCCGTCAAGGCCCCGCCGTTTCAGCTCTTCGCGCAAGGCGGCAAGGCGCGGCGCGCAAGTCGCCGCATCGGTTTCGTTTTCGTAGGTCTGGAAGGGGCCGGTTTTGTCCATGGACCGACACTAGACCCGGGACTTCGGCCTCTCAAGCACAAGCGCACTCCAAGGCCCATCACGATGACGCGCGCGCAAGATCAGGCCATGTGGCGTGTAGAAACTGATAACAAGATTTTCCTGCCCCCTCAGAAGACCCGACAGGACCAGCATGCCGCCCTTCGCCAGCGACCGCACGATGGAGGGCGCTAGCTGGGTCAAGGGACTGGCAAGGATATTCGCCACGATAAGGTCGTAAGGCGCGCGTTCGCGAATCGCGGCATGGGTCAACCCGTCCGCCGTGACGGCGCGGATGAACGGCGCCTCGCCATTGGCGCGCGCGTTCTCCTTTGTCACGTCGACCGCAACGGGATCGATGTCCGACGCGATCACCTTTTTGCGCCATAGCTTGGCCGCGCCGATGGCGAGCAGACCCGTGCCGCAACCGAGATCGAGCGTGCGCTTGAACGAACGCCGCTTCGCAAGATCGCTGAGCGCGGCAAGGCACAGCGCCGTCGTCTCGTGATGGCCCGTGCCGAAGGCGAGGCCCGCCTCGATCCGCATCGGGATCACCCCGGGCGGCACCTGGCCCGCATCGTGCGCGCCATAGACGAAGAAGCGCCCCGCGCGCACCGGCGGCAGACCTTCCTGGCTGAGCTTGATCCAGTCCTGGTCCGGCAGCGGCGCGGCGATGACCGTGTGGCCGGTGAGGCGCGAGAGCAGCTCGGCGTCGGGCGCTTCGGTGTACAGCGCCTCGACCGTCGCGGTTTCCTTGAACAATTCGTCGACGATCAGCACCGCCTGCGGCACCGGCGGGCTGAGCTCCAGTACCGCCGCGACGTCGGCGGCCAGTTCCTTCGCCAACACGACATTGGCTTTCCACAGAGGCGGGTTGGTGGTCATGCGATTCCCATGCCTCGATATAGCGGACACAAAGCAGGCGCGACAGCAGGCGATTCTCCTGCATCGCCTGTCGCGCCGTTTTGTTGTCCGGATCGCTTCTCAGCACGGCGGCCAGCGCGAGGGAGTGACGAATGGCTCCGAGCAGATCTCTCACGGCCGCCCGGCGCCTGTTCCAACCGCCGCCTTTAAGGCCGTGTTTCCAGGCATTGCGATTGCCCGACCGCGCTCCGGCGCGTCGTTCGGCAACATAATTGTTCGGCGGAACGCGAAGCAGTTCTGCACGTTTCGGACGTTTGCGCGGCGCACGCAGGCGCGCCGCTGCGATCACGGCGGAATTCACGGCGGCGGCGCATGCGTTCGTCATGCCGGTGAGGTGGGTGCGCGCGTGCGGTGTTCAAGAGAGGGTCTTTTTTCGCTGTCCAACATTTATCCAACAGCACGAAGGATGAGGGCGTTGGAATAGCTGCCAGATTTTTTTCGCGTGTTGGACAAGTGTTGGATAAGCGGCCTGAAATAATTTTTGGCGTAGCGGCGTTCTCCCTCCTAACAACGGGGGAGGAAAGATTGCAGCCAACGATTCGGCCCATAATCCGGAGAGTTTGAATCTAACTTTCCGAAAATGCGTGCGCCGTATTTCAGCTGGAATTAGCACGCGTCCGATTGAATCAATTTTTATGAGAAGGCACTTCGAACTTTCGTCGAATGCCGCCGCATACCAAGGAGACGATAATGCGTTCGCAATTCGCACTTGCCACGGCCGGTCATGGCGCAGCCCGGATACAGAGCCAGCGTTCGTCGGCCGCACTTGGCGCGATCGTCATGCTCGCGGCGCTGTCGCCGATGTTCGCCGTCTGCGGCTTCATGCTGGCGCAGATCCTCGGCTTCGTGCCCCACTGACGGAGAATGGAGGACGAGCAGCGCGGGGACGCCTGCCGCTTTCTGATCCCGAAGTCGACGCGCCATCATCCGGCAACCGGTGGCGACAGCCAGTCACGCCCGCGTCACGAACGTGTCGATCACCTTCTTCTCGCCGGCCTTGTCGAAGTCGACGCTGAGCTTGTTGCCTTCGACGGAGGCGACGCGGCCATAGCCGAACTTCTGGTGAAAGACGCGATCGCCGCGCGCATACTCCGACGCGGCGGGATCGGATGTCTGGATCGTGTGCGCCTGACCTTCGATCAAAGGCGGACGCGTGCGCACGCCGCCGCTCGCCGCGCGGTTGGCCTGGGCGCGTTTCCAGCCCGGCGAGTCGTAGGTGCTGGCGAAGCCGCCCGCGTTGGCGTTGTCGCGGAAGCCGACATAGCCGCCATAGAATCCTTCATCGACCACGGCATCGACATGTTCTTCGGGCAGTTCGGTGATGAAGCGCGAGGGCAGGGCGCTTTGCCAGCTGCCATGAACGCGGCGGTTGGCGGCGAAACTCACGCGAATGCGCTGGCGCGCGCGGGTGAGGCCGACATAGGCGAGGCGGCGTTCTTCCTCCAGGCCGGCGAGACCGTTTTCGTCCATCGTGCGCTGCGACGGGAACAGGCCTTCTTCCCAGCCGGGGAGGAACACCGTGTTGAACTCGAGCCCCTTGGCCGCGTGCAGCGTCATCAGGTTGATGCGGTCGCCGGATTCGTCGTGCGCGATTTCCATCACGAGGGAGACATGCTCGAGGAATGCGGCGAGCGACTCGAAGGATTCCATCGAGCGGACGAATTCCTTCAGGTTCTCCAGCCGTCCCGGCGCCTCGGCGGACTTGTCGGCCTTCAGCATGTCGGTATAGCCGCTCTCGTCGAGCACCATTTCGGCAAGCTCGGTATGGGGGATGTGGCGCGAGGTTTCCGTCCAGCGCGCGAAGTTCGCCGCGAGTTCGGCCAGCGCCTTGCGCGCCTTGGGCGGCACTTCGTCGGTCTGCGCGATTTCACGCGCGGCGGCGAGCAGCGGAATCTGTTGCGCGCGCGCGAACTGGTGCAGCGCCTGCACGCTCGCATCGCCGATGCCGCGCTTGGGCTTGTTGACGATGCGCTCGAAGGCGAGATCGTCGTCGCCCTGCGCGATCAGGCGCAGATACGCCATAGCGTCGCGCACTTCGGCGCGCTCATAGAATCGCGGGCCGCCGATCACGCGATAGGGCAGGCCGAGCGCGATGAAGCGGTCTTCGAATTCGCGCATCTGGAACGAGGCGCGCACCAGGATCGCCATCTGCGCGAAGGGCTGGCCCTGGCGATGCAGGTCCTCGGCTTCGCTCGCTATGTTGCGCGCTTCCTCTTCGGCGTCCCACACGCCCTGGACCTTGATCTTCTCGCCCGCATCGCCCTCGGTCCACAGCGTCTTGCCGAGCCGGCCCTTGTTGGCGGCGATGAGGCCGGAGGCAGCGCCGAGGATGGCGGAGGTCGAACGGTAGTTGCGTTCCAGCCGGATGACCTTTGCGCCCGGAAAATCGCGCTCGAAGCGCAGGATGTTTTCCACCTCCGCCCCGCGCCAGCCATAGATCGACTGGTCGTCGTCGCCGACCACGCAGACATTGCCCGACGATGTCGCCAGCAATTTCAGCCAGAGATACTGGACGACGTTCGTGTCCTGGTATTCGTCGACCAGGATGTAGCGGAAACGCTCGCGATAGTCGGCGAGGATGTCGGGATGGGCTTTGAGGATGTTCAGCACATGCAGCAGCAGGTCGCCGAAATCCGCCGCGTTCAGGTCCTTCAACCGCTGCTGGTACTGCGCATACAGTTCGCGCCCCTTGCCGAAGGCATAGCCATGGCCTTCGCTTTCCGGCACGTCGGCGGGTGAAAGTCCGCGGTTCTTCCAGCCGTCGATCATCGCGGCCAGCGTGCGCGCCGGCCAGCGTTTCTCGTCGATGTTTGCCGCCTCGATCAGCTGCTTCATCAGGCGAAGCTGGTCGTCGGCATCGAGGATCGTGAAATTGGATTTGAGGCCGGCAAGTTCGGCGTGCCGGCGCAGCATCTTGGCGCCGATGGAATGGAAGGTGCCGAGCCACTGCATGCCCTCGACCACGCCGCCGATCAAAGCGCCGATGCGCTCCTTCATCTCGCGCGCGGCCTTGTTGGTGAAGGTCACGCACAGGATCTGTCCCGGCCAGGCCTTGCGCGTCGCCAGGATGTGGGCGAGCCGCGTCGTCAGCACGCGCGTCTTGCCGGTGCCCGCGCCGGCCAGAACCAGCACCGGCCCGTCGGTCGCCAGCACCGCTTCGCGCTGTTCCGCGTTGAGCCCGGCCAGATAGGGTGGCTCGCGCGGAACCGGCGCGGTTTCGGGCGAGGAATTATCCTCGCCGAACGCCGCGTCCAGCGGATCGCGAAAGCGGTCGCCGTATCCGCTCATAACCGGAAACTAGATTCTGGAGACATAGAACGATTGTAGAACCGGGAGCGCTAAAGCCCAAGCTCTTTCAATATCGCCGCGCGGTTCGCGTCGAGATCGGGCGCTGCGGGCCGCGTTTTCGGGTCCCCGTGGGCCGAGAGTTTGACCGGATTGCCTTGCATGCGGATGGGACCGAGTTCGGGGTCGAGCGTTTCGACGATCATGTTGCGGGCAAGCACCTGCGGGTCTTCCATCACCTGCGCGACATTGTTGAGCGGACCCGACGGCACGCCGGCGGCATCGAGCAGCGCGAGCCATTCCTTCGATGGCTTGCCCGACAGCGCGATCTCCATTTCCTCGTGCAGCGGCTCATAGTTCACGACCCGTTTGGGATTGTTGGTGAACCGTTCGTCGGCGATGAGGTCTTCGCGGCCGATCACGCGCGCGACCCGCGCGAAGAGATCGTCATTGCCCGCCGCTATGGCGATGTGCCCGTCCTTTGTCGCGAAAGCGGCGAAAGGCGCGATGGAGGGATGGCGCGAGCCGAGGCGTCCCGGCACCTCGCCGGTCGCGACATAGCGCGAAATCGCGTTCTCAAGGAGCGCCACCTGGCTGTCGAGCATGGAGATGTCGACCTTCTGCCCAAGTCCTGTGGTCTTGCGGTCATAGAGCGCGGCGATCATGCCTATGGTCGCGAACAGTCCGGCACTGAGATCGCCCGTCGAGGTGCCGACGCGCGTCGGCGGCGAATCCGGATGGCCGGTCAGGCTCATCACGCCGCCCATCGCCTGCACCACCATATCGTAGGCGGGGCGCTTGGCATAAGGCCCGGTGTGGCCGAAGCCCGACACGCCGCAATAGATGAGCCTCGGATATCTGTCCTTCAGCGTGTCATAGCCGTAGCCGAGCTTTTCCATCGTGCCGCCGCGGTAATTCTCGATCAGCACGTCGGCGCGCGCCAGCAGGGCTTCGAAGATCTTGCGGTCGCCTTCGGCCTTCAGATCGAGCGCGATGGATTCCTTGCCGCGATTGACGCTCATGAAATAGCCGGACTTGGTCTTGCCCGCCGGCGTCTTCACGAAAGGCCCGATGTGGCGGCTGTCGTCGCCCGTGCGCGGCGGCTCGACCTTGATGATCCGTGCGCCCAGTTCGTTCAGCATCAGCGCGGCATATGGCCCCGCGAGCACGCGCGTCAGATCGATGACCAGAATGCCGGAGAGCGGACCCATTATTCCTTGTCTTCCAGCTTGTGCGCGTCGGCCACGCGTTTGTCCTTGTCGCGGCGTGCCCTGGCAAGTTCGCGAACCGGCTTCGCGACGCCATGCCTGACGCGGTTGGCTTGCGCTTCCGCAGCTTTCGCATCGCGGACCTTGCCCTTGCGAGCGCGCCGCAGATTGATGATTTCCGCCATGACCGTCTCGTCCGCCGATTGCCATTGCCTGACTAGCATGGCGAGATGAATATCGCGCCGTCTTTCACGAGTTGACATGACCCCATTCGAACTTGTCGCCGCCCTGATGACCTTCGTCGCGCTGGCCGGCTGGCTCAACGTCAAGACGCTGCACCTGCCCAACGGCGTGGCGATGCTGATCGCGGGCCTCGCTGCGGCCGGCCTGCTTTTCGCTCTGCAAAGGCTGTTCCCCGGGTTCGAAGGTTGGCGGGAAGTCTCCGACTACATCAACCGTATCGACTTCGTTACGACCGTCACCGGCTACATGCTGGCTTTTCTCCTTTTCGCCGGTGCGATGCAGGTCGATCTGGCCGAGATGAGAAAACGCTGGGCATCCGTCGGCGCGCTCGCAACGCTTGGCGTCGCCGGTTCCATCATCGTCGTCGGCATCGGCCTGTGGCTGATGGCAGGCTGGCTCGGGCTGCCGCTGCCGCTTTCCTGGGCGCTGGTGTTCGGCGCGCTGATCAGCCCGACAGATCCGGTCGCGGTTCTGGCGACGGTGCGTCTGGTAAAACTCTCAAAGACTTTGCAGATCGTCCTGCAGGGCGAGGCGCTTTTTAACGACGGCGTCGGCATCGTAGCCTTCACGGCGTTGCTCGCGCTGGCGACGGGGGCGGGCGATGTCAGCCCCGTCCTTGCCGTCGTCGACGTCGTTGTTCAGGCGCTGGGCGGGCTTGTGTTCGGCATGGCGGCAAGCTGGCTCGTGATCCGCCTGATCGGAACGCTCGACGATTTCGCGGTCGAGGTCAGCATGTCGATCGCGCTTGCGATGGGCACCTATGCCGCGGCGCAGGCGCTGCATCTGAGCGGCGCGATCGCCGTTGTCGGCGCCGGCATGCTGTTCGGCGGCGCGCGGGCCAAGGAAGCGATGGGCAGCCAGACCGAAGCCTATCTGATGGGTTTCTGGACCCTGGTCGATGAGATACTCAATGCGCTGCTCTTTCTTTTGCTCGGCGTCGAGATGATCGCCGTGCCGTTCTATGCGCACCAGTTCGGACTTCTGATCGCAGCGATCCCGCTGGTGCTGATCGCGCGCTTTGCCGTGGTGCTGCCATGGGGCGCCTATTACCGCTTCCGTCACAGCGAAAAGCGCCCGACGCTGATCCTGGGCTGGGGTGGGCTGCACGGCGCACTGTCGCTGGCGCTCGCATTGACGATACCGGCAGGGCCCGAACGCGCGCTGATCCTGTCGATCACCTATGCGGTGGTCGCGTTCTCGATCGCGGTGCAGGGCCTGACCTTCACGCCCGTCGTCCGCTGGATCCAGCGCAGCTAGCCGTTGTCGCGTGCATGGGATAGGCCGGACGAGACGCGATCTGGGCAAGATAGCCGCATAGGCGCGAACGCCAATGTCGATTGCACGATACCGTCCACGTGTTGCCAGCCTGCTGTCAGGATCGCTCTGCCGCAGCAAGCGCCCTTACGCGCAAGGCGCTGGCGAGGGGCCGCTCGCCGCGTGTTGCATCGATGCGGGCAACGAAAGCAGAGAGACTGAGACTGTCACGCGCCGCGTCCCGCTCCAGCGCCGCCCAGAATTCCGGCTCGAGCGCCACGCTGGTGCGATGGCCGGAAAGGGAAAAGGATTTCTTCTTGAGCACTGCTCTGTCATCTCCGGCGGAACATTGCCGCCCGCCATCCATCCTTCGACAAGCTCAGGATGAGGCATCAACCAAGGCCCTCACCCTGAGCTTGTCGAAGGGTGGGGCCGGATGCGAGGCTCGTGGCCCCACGAAAAGCGGGCTACTTCGGTCCGATCATGTCCTCGGGCCGGACGATAGCGTCGAACTCGGCCGCGGTGACGAGCCCCGTCTTGAGGGCTTCTTCCTTCAAGGTCGTGCCGTTCTTGTGCGCCGTCTTGGCGATCTTCGCGGCCGCGTCGTAGCCGATCTTGGGTGCGAGCGCGGTGACCAGCATCAGCGAACGTTCGAGTCCCGCCTTGATATTGTCGCGCCGTGCTTCGATGCCGCTGACGCAATGATCTGTGAAGCTGACGGCGGCGTCGGACATCAAGCGGACCGACTGCAGAAAATTGTACGCCATGACGGGATTGTAGACGTTGAGCTCGAAATGGCCCTGGCTGCCGGCGAAGGTCAGCGTCGAGTGATTGCCGAAGATCTGGGCGCAGACCTGGGTCATCGCCTCGCACTGGGTCGGATTGACCTTGCCCGGCATGATGGAGGAACCGGGCTCATTTTCCGGCAGCGACAGTTCGCCAAGGCCCGAGCGCGGACCCGAACCGAGCAGGCGGATGTCGTTGGCGATCTTGAACAAAGAGGCCGCGACCGTGTTGATCGCGCCATGCGTAAAAATCATCGCGTCATGCGCCGCCAGCGCTTCGAACTTGTTCGGCGCCGACGTGAAAGCCATGCCGGTGATCTTGGCGATCTTCGCTGCGACTTTTTCCGCAAAGCCGACCGGCGCGTTGAGGCCGGTGCCGACGGCCGTGCCGCCCTGCGCCAGTTGCATCAGCTTGGGCAGCGTCATCTCGATCCGCTCGACGCCGTTGGCCACCTGCGCCGCATAGCCGGAAAATTCCTGGCCGAGCGTCAGCGGCGTTGCGTCCTGCGTATGCGTGCGGCCGATCTTGATGATGTCCTTGAACTCGTCCTGCTTTTTGACAAGCGCGCCATGCAGATGCTTCAGCGCGGGCAGAAGGTCGTGAACGATCTGTTCCGCGCAGGCGATGTACATCGCCGTCGGAAAGGTGTCGTTCGACGACTGGCTCATGTTCACATGGTCGTTGGGATGGACGGGCTTCTTGGAGCCCATCTCGCCGCCCAGCATCTCGATGGCGCGGTTGGAGATCACCTCGTTGGCATTCATGTTCGATTGCGTGCCGGAGCCGGTCTGCCACACGACCAGCGGAAAATGATCGTCGAGCTTGCCGTCGATCACTTCCTGCGCCGCGGCGACGACCTTCTCGCCGATCTTCTTGTCGAGATGGCCGAGTTCCATGTTGGTCTCGGCGGCGGCGCGCTTGACGATGCCGAGTGCGCGCACGATGGGCAGCGGCTGCTTTTCCCAGCCGATCTTGAAGTTGCCGAGGCTGCGTTGCGCCTGCGCGCCCCAATAGCGGCCGGCGGCGACTTCGATGGGTCCGAACGTGTCGGTTTCGATGCGGGTCTTGGTCATGGCTCAGTCCGGGCTGTCAAAGCGCAGGCGTACCGCGCGCGGACCGCTTCGACAAGGCTTGCAAATTGATTGCCGCGGCTACTTCTTGCGGAAGGAATCCAGGCTCACGACCTCGCCGGCCTGCGGCACAGGGGGCTTTTCGCCCGCGGTTTCGGCGATCTTGGACGGCGCCGTATCGGCGGTCTTTTCGCGGTTCTGCTCCGGCGCGGGCGTCGGCGGCATCATCTGCGGCGAGCCCGACTTGGCGTCGCCTTCGGGGCCGCGGAACTGCAGGCCGAACTGCACGCCGGGATCGAAGAAGGCGGTGAGGGCGGGGAACGGAATGACGAGCGTGGCGGGAAGCTTTTTGAAGGTCAGAGTGACCTCGAAGCGCTCCTCTGTGATCTTCAGCCCCCAGAACTGATGCTGGAGGATTATCGTCATTTCGTCCGGATACTGCTCGCGCAGGAAATCGGGAATGTCGACGCCGGGAAATTTCGTCTTGAAGGTCAGGTAGAAGTGATGCGAGCCGATCAGGCCCTGCTTCTCGATCCGGCGCAACGCATCGCGCACGACGCCGCGCAGGGCCGCATCCGTCAATGCCTGATAGCCGATAAAGTCTTTTGCCATGCATTTTCCGCGGGTGAAGGCGTGAGACTAAGCGCGGCATCTTCGGAGTCAATGCGGCGCGAAAAGGCGGCAAAGCGATCCTTGAATCCTGCCTATTTTATTAAGGATATATATAACGCTTCCCATCCGCACCGCAGAGCGATATCGCCAATCCGAGCCATGGCGATTCCGCAAGGCGAGAATGCGATTGCCGAGTGAATGGTGTCGATGGCGGAAGCCCGAAGGATCAAGGCATGACGGAGACCCTGACCGTGCGGCGGCCCGCGGCGCCGGTGCCGCGAAAAAATCCGGTCTCGTTCCTGCGCGTGCTGTGGGAACTGCGGCAGAATCCGATCGCAGCGTTCGGCGAAGGCGCGTACCGCCTTCCGCTCATCCATCTCAAGTCGCGCATCCGCGATTTTCTGCTCGTCAACGAGCCGGAGAGCATCAAGCATGTGTTGCTCGACAATGTCGCGAACTACATCAAGAGCGACCAGGTGCAGCGCCTGACGCGGCCGGCGCTCGGCAACGGGTTGTTGAATGCGGAAGGTGCGAGCTGGCGCTTTCAGCGCCGTACCGCCGCGCCGATGTTCCAGATGCGGCATGTGGCAAGCTTCGGGCCCGTCATGGCGGCAGCGACCGCCGATATGCTGGCGCGCTGGGATGCGCTGCCCGGCGGCACAACGATCGATGCCGCCGACGAGATGATGCGCCTCACCTACGACATCATCTGCCGCACGGTGTTTTCCGGCGACGTGACGATGGATTATGGCCGCATGTCCAAGGCCATTCTGGTCTATCTGGAGACGCTCGGCCGCATCGACATGCTGGGTCTACTTGGCCTGCCGCGCTGGGTGCCGACGCCGGACCGTGTCCGCGCGGCGCCTGCGTTGCGCTATTTCCGGCACGAGATGGAAGGCCTGATCGAACGGCGCAAGGCGCTGATCGCGCGCGACGCGGACTCGGCGCCAAACGATCTTCTGACCCTGTTGCTGACGGCGCACGATCCGGAAGGCGGAACGCTCTTCAGCGACCGCGAGGTCTTCGACAATGTCATGACCTTCGTCTTCGCGGGCCATGAGACAACGGCCAACGCGCTGGCGTGGACTCTCTATCTCCTGTCGCAGTTTCCGGACGCGGACGCGCAGGTCGCCAGCGAGGTCCGCGGCATCGACGACGCCCGCATCGCGTCGGGCGATTTGCCCGAACTTCCCTTCACCAGGGCGGTGCTTGAGGAATCCATGCGGCTCTATCCGCCCGCGCCATTCGTCAGCCGGGAAGCCGTCGCGGCGGACACGGTCGGCGGCATCGCGATCCGTCCCCGAACATCGGTCCTGATCTCGACGTGGATTCTGCACCGGCATCGTTTGCTATGGGAGCGGCCGGACGAGTTCGATCCCGCCCGCTTCCTGCCCGGACAGAGAGAACGCATCCACCGCTTCGCCTATCTGCCGTTCGGCGCAGGTCCGCGCATCTGCATCGGCATGGGCTTCGCGATGCAGGAAGCGATGGTAGTTCTGGCCGCGATCACGCGCCGCTACGGGCTGGAGCTTGCGCCGGGCCACGAGGTTCGACCGCTGGCACGCATCACCTTGCGGCCCGACGGCGGGCTTAAGATGCGTCTGTGTCGCAGGTGAACGCGGTATCTTCGCGCCGCGCACTTGCCATTGACTCGATGTTGGCGTGAATCAAACTGTCATTTATTGATGTTCAGATTACATTCACGTGGCGATCGGTAGTTACCCAACCAATCGCCGCAATCCGCATTTTCAACCTCCATCCATACGCACCGACCGAAAGAATTCCGATGCAGCCCGTGAACAGTTCCGCGTCCGTCTACGATCGAAGGACGATTATCTTTCACTGGCTGGCCGCAATTCTTGTCGTCGGGCAGTGGCTTGGGGCTCAGACGTTCGATATGTGGCCGAAGGGTCCGCTGCAGGTCGACGCCGTGTCGGCGCATATCACGTTGGGCGTTCTGATCGGTCTTCTGACCCTCGCCCGAATCTGGTGGCGCGCGACGAACGGCGTGCGGCTGCCGGATGTCGGCAGCGGGATACTGCCCCTGCTCGCCAAGGCGATGCATTGGGGATTGTATCTGCTGATCCTTGCGGTCGTGGCGCTCGGCCTCACCATGATCGGCCTGCGCAGCTTGAGCTTCTTCAATCTCTTCATGCTGCCGACCATCGGAACGGCGACGAGACCTTTCCTGCGATCGGTCCACGAAATCCACGGACTCCTGGCAGACTTGATCCTGATCGCCGCCGGACTGCACGCCATCGTCGCCATCGTCCATCAATATGTCTGGCGCGACGGCGTGCTTGCCCGGATGATCCCGCGGCTGGGCTAGTTCACACCAGCGTCGCGAGCGACTTCGGATCGTAGGGCGTCAGCTCGTTCAGCTTGCCGGCGCGCACCTTGTTGGCCCAGTCCGGGTTGACGATCAGCGCACGGCCGACCGCGATGAGGTCGAAATCCCCGCGTTCCATCATCTCGATCAGCCGTTCTATGCCGGAGACTTCGGCCGTCGCCTGGCGGAAGGCGGAAATGAAGTCGGCGTTGAGGCTGACGGAGCCCACCGAGATCGTCGGCAGGCCGGTGATCTTCCTGGTCCATCCGGCGAGGTTCATGTCGGAGTTGAGTTCGGGAAATTCCGGCTCCCAGAAACGCCGCGTCGAGCAATGGAAGATGTCCACTCCGGCATCGACCAGCGGTTTGAGGAAAATTTCGAGTTCCTGCGGCGTGTGGGCGAGACGGGCGGCGAAGTCCTGCTGTTTCCACTGCGAGAAGCGCAGCAGGATCGGGAAGTCCGATCCGACTTCCTTGCGCACCGCACGCGTGACGTCGGCCGCGAAATTGGCGCGCGCCCCAAGCGAGCCGCCATACCTGTCGTCGCGCTGATTGGTGCCTTCCCAGAAGAACTGGTCGATCAGATAGCCATGCGCGCCGTGCAGCTCGACGCCATCGAAGCCGAGATCCTTGGCGTAGCGCGCGCTCTTTGCGAATCCGGCGATGACGTCGGCGATGTCCTCATCGGTCATCGGCTCGGCGACTTTCTTGTCCATCTTGGCGAGGCCGGACGGACTCATGCTTGGTTGTTCGGGATAGGGGCCGGTTCCGGGATGGCGTACAACGCCCTGATGCCAGAGCTGCGGCATGATGTGACCGCCGGCGGCCTTCACTTCGCGGACGACCTTGCCCCAGCCCTTCAGCGATTCCTCGCCGTGGAAATGAGGCACGTTGACGTCGTTCGTGGCCGATTTGTGCTCCGGAGCGGTGCCTTCGGTGAGGATGAGGCCGACGCCGCCTTCGGCGCGCGCCCGGTAGTATGCGGCAACTTGGTCGTTCGGGATTTGCTCCGGCGACTTTGACCGCGTCATCGGCGCCATGACAATGCGGTTAGGCAGCGAAAGAGACTTGAGACTGAACGGCTTGAAGAGTACCTCGGTATCGGACATGAACGTTTCCTTCAAAATCAATAGTGGTTGCCGGGACGGGAGCATGAAGGGCCGGGTGCTGACAAGCATCCTTCACCGCACATGAGCGTCGAGCCCGAAAACATCGTCGGCACACCGCCCGACGAGCCGCCATCCGAGCAGGAAATCGCCGAGTTCGCGCATCCGCGCCGCTCCGGCCTGATCAATGTCTTCCGCCATCGCAACTATCGCCTTTTCTTCACCGGCCAGCTCGTCTCGTTGATGGGCTCGTGGATGCAGAATACGGCGCAGCCCTGGCTGGTCTACAGCCTGACGCATTCCACCGTGCTGCTCGGCGTCACGTCCTTCTGTTCGACGGTGCCTGTGTTTCTCATGACGCCGTTCGGCGGCATGGTGGCCGACCGCGTCGACCGGCGGAAATTCCTCCTCTTCACGCAGAGCGCGGCGATGCTGCAGGCGGCCGTTCTGGCCGTGCTGACTCTGACCGGCACGGTGAAGGTTTGGGAGATCATCTGTCTTGCCCTGACCATGGGGCTGATCAACTCCTTCGACATACCGTCGCGGCAATCGATGACGCTCGACATGGTGGGACGGGACGATCTGCGCCACGCGATCTCGCTCAATTCCATGATGTTCAACATGGCGCGCATCGTCGGTCCCACGATCGCCGGCGCGCTGATCGCACTGGTGGGCGAGGGCATCTGTTTTGCGCTCAACGCCCTGTCGTTCGGCGCGGTGCTGATAAGCCTTCTGATGATGAAGCTGGCGGAACGCCCGCCGCGCATCAACCAGAACGCGCTGCACGAGATCGCGGACGGCTACCGCTATTCCTTCAACTCGCCGCAGATCCGCATATCGCTGCTGCTGGTGGCGGTATCTTCGATGTTCGGTGCGGCCTATGTGTCGATGATGCCGGCGGTGGCACGCGATCTTTTGCACGGCGATGCAACAAGCGTCGGAACTTTGATGTCGGCCGCCGGCGGCGGCGCGCTGATCGGCGCCTATCTCCTGTCGCGCATCACCGAGAAACAACTCATCTACGCGCCCGTGCTCGCCAGCTTCTGTTTCGGAATTGGACTCATCCTGTTTTCGCACTCGCATTCGCTGTGGCTGTCGGCTTTCCTGCTTTTGCCGACTTCGGCGAGCCTCATGCTGCTCGGCGGCACGACCAACACGATCATCCAGATCGTCGCGCGTGAGCACTATCGCGGCCGCGTCATCTCGCACTACACGCAAAGCTTCATGGGCATGATGCCGTGGGGCGCGCTGATGCTGGGTATGCTGGCGAGCCGTCTTGGCGTCACCAATGCGATCAGCATCGGCGGCGGCGTCGTCATCGCATTCGCCGCAATCGCCTTCTACAACCGCCGCACGACCGGCTTCACCATCCAGCACGCGCCGGCCGAATGACCGATCTCTACGCAGGCATCGAATCCGAGTCTGAACGCGAAGCCGTCTATGAAGGATTCGTCTGGAAGAACCTGCGCCGCAACTATGCCGGCCATTTCGTGCACGGCATGCTGGGCATGACGGGCTTTCGCCTCGTCAACGCGCCGACCTTCATTCCGGCCTATCTGCATCTGATTTCGGGTTCGGACTTCTTCGTCAGTCTCGGCGCCAGCCTGCAGCAGCTGGGCGGCGTGATCTCGCCGATTGCCGGCGCGGCGCAGATCGAGCACCGCACCAAAATCCTTCCGGTGTCGATGTTCCTCGGCACGATGATGCGGGTGCAGATTCTCGGCATCGCGCTGGCCGGATGGTTCCTCGGCGGCACGCCGCTGCTGGTGAGCGTTCTGATGTTCCTGTTCCTGCTCGGCCTGTTCTCCGGGCCGCAGGGCGTGGCGTTCCAGTTCCTGCTCGCCAAAATGATTCCGATCGTGCGGCGCGGACAGCTCCAGGGCTGGCGCAACCTCACCGGCGGCATCATTGCGGCGTCGCTTTCCTACTTCGCCGGAAAATATCTGATCGGCCACAACGTCTTCGGCAACGGCTATTCGACGACGTTCACGCTGGCCTTCATCCTGACCAGCCTCGGTCTGACTGCGTTCCGCTTCCTGGTGCGCGAGCCCGAACCGCCCACCGTCCGCCAGCGCACGCCGATCGGCGAGCGCCTGCGCGATCTGATGCCGATGCTGCAGAGCAATCCCGGCTTCATGTATTTCATGATCGCGCGCACCTTTGCGATCGCAAGCCGCGTGGCGCAGCCCTTCTACATCATCTATGTCGGCAAGCAGATCGGCTTTTCGGGCGACGTGGTCGGCTCGTTGTCGCTCGCCTTTCTTGGCGCCGACACGGTGATGAGTGTCGGCTGGGGCTATCTCGCAGACCGCTACGGCTTTCGCTCCAACTTCATCATCGCTCTGGCGTTCTGGATCTCCTCGACGGTTCTTCTCATGAACGTCAGCTCGCCGATGTGGCTGTTCATCGCCTTCTTTGGATTGGGCGCCGGCAATTCCGGCTATCAGATGAGCGCACAGAACATCGTCTTCGAGTTCGGCCATCGCGACGACATGGCGATGCGGCTGGCGTTCTCGAATACGGCCGAAAGCATCATGAGCGCAGCGGGACCCCTCATCGGCGGCGTGATTGCGGCCAGCCTCGGCTATCACGCCGTCTTCTGGGTCGCGATCGCGAGCGAGGCCATCGCGCTGGTGCTGCTGATCGCTTTGGTCGAGGAGCCGCGCAAGAAGCGGCTGCAGCTCGAAGCCGAAAAAGCCGCCGCGCAGGGTGAAACCTCGACGACAAGCCTCGCGTCGCGCGAGGACGAGGACGGGAATTTGTGAAATTAGTGGGGGGCTTCTGTTGCCCGGTGCCCCCCGAACCGCGCTTGGCTAACCGTAGTTAGGCAGCGAGGGCCATTTCATTATCGTTGGCACCTATACGAGTAGCCCGATAACGGCGGAACAATACCGAGCAAAAGAACAGCCTTTACACGTCCGTCGATCCTGTTTCGCCCCCACAGATGGCCTCGCCGCATGCGAGGACATTTGGTGGAGGCGCCGGGTACCGCCCCCGGGTCCGGGCCGCTTATTACGCAGTCGTTTATCGCCATAGTCGGACAAGCCGACAGGTTACATATAGGCGCTCGCAGTTAAGAATTGAAGGTCGGGAAAAACATATATTTTCCAACCGTTTGAGACGCAAAAAAATTGACCGTGAGTTGTTGCGCGACAGGAGCGGCGGCGCGCTACACTGGCGGCGGATTCGGACCGAAACGCGATGCGCCAATATCACGACCTCATGGAACTTGTGCTCAGGAAGGGCGTGGAGAAGCGCGACCGCACGGGCACGGGCACGATCTCGGTGTTCGGCCATCAGGCGCGTTACGATCTGGCGGACGGATTCCCGCTTGATGACGACCAAGAAGCTGTTCACCAAGGCGATCGTCCTTGAGCTGCTCTGGTTTCTGCGCGGCGACACCAATGTGCGCTGGCTGCAGGAGCGCGGCGTGACGATCTGGGACGAGTGGGCGGACGCGAATGGCGAGCTTGGCCCCGTCTATGGTCATCAGTGGCGGTCCTGGCCCACACCCGACGGCGGCACGATCGACCAGATCGCGAACCTTGTGCGCGATCTCAAGACCAATCCCGATTCACGCCGCCTGATCGTCACGGCGTGGAATCCGGTCGATGTGCCGAAGATGGCGCTGCCGCCCTGCCACTGCCTGTTCCAGTTCTATGTCGCGAACGGCAAGCTGTCGTGCCAGCTCTATCAGCGGTCGGCCGACATTTTCCTCGGCGTGCCGTTCAACATCGCGAGCTACGCGCTGCTCACCATGATGTTGGCGCAGGTAACGGGCCTGAAGCCGGGCGAGTTCGTGCACACGCTGGGCGATGCGCATCTGTATCTCAATCACCTGGACCAGGCGCGCGAGCAGATGACACGCAAGCCGTATCCGCTGCCGGCGATGCGGCTGAATCCCGATGTGACGAACATCTTCGATTTCAAGTACGAAGACTTCAAGCTTGAGAACTATCGGGCGCACCCGACCATCAAGGCCGAAATCGCCGTCTGATCTCAGTAGAAGATGCCGTACACGACCCGGATGACTTCGCCTGTGTACTCATCGATCAGGACCGCGTCATCGCCGTAGCGCACCCACACGGTGCCCGGCGGCGGATCGTACAGACCGAAATTGTCCCAATCGTTGATCCAGTAGTTGCGCCCGAAGAAGATGGACGGCAGGAACTCGCCATAGCTCCAGCGATGCCAGTACCAGCCATTCGGGCGGTGATAGCTGCCATAATGGAAACGTTGCGGTGCATTGTAGACGCGGCGAATCGAGTCGAACGAGCGATTATGGTTGTGGAAGCCGTGCACGGCATTGCGGTTGCCGGTCGGGCCGAAGACGTTCACCCCGGCATTGTTGCGGCCGCGATGAGTTGTCCCCGTCGATCTGGTAGCGCCTGCAGCGCCGCCGAAGGTCGTCCTGCCGAACGTGTGAGTCGTGCCGCGGTCGCCGTGATGGGTGCCGCCTGTCGATCCTGTACCGCCCGTCGCAGCGCCGCCGAACCGATTGCTGCCGCCCGTTCCTCCTCGTCCGTTGTGACCTGAACCGGACATGGCGCCGGTCGCCCCGCTGAAGGTGTGAGTGCTCGCGCCGCCCGTGCGGTCGCCATGGTGCGTGCCGCCGGATCCACTGGTACCGGCGGCCGCGCCGGATGACCCGGCGTCTTTGTGATCATGACGTTCGGCGAAAGCCGGCGACGCGGCCAGCAAGACGAACGCAGCCGCGGACATGAGCAGAACTTTTCTCATTTTCACGATCCTTCAGAACAGGCGGCCAGTTTATTCTGGCGCGACTCTACGATATTGACCCTGGACAACAATTGCTCCGAACGGCGGAGGCCTTCGCCAAAAGGCGCAAGCCTTAAGCCACTCCGCTCAGAGGCAAACGCTTGGAAGCATTGCACTCCACGAGGTGTAATCTCCGAAACGGGAATTGGTTCCCGTGTTCGGCGCGGATGATGCGGACTATGGTCCCGCCGGTTGCGGCAGGAGGGTCAGGGATATGGGGGAGTTTTCGATCGGGCGACAGGCTCGGGCATGAGTGCGCTCGTCCTTCGTGAAGCGCGATCCGGCGATGCTGCGCTGGTAATGGAATTCATCCGCGCGCTCGCGGACTACGAAAAGCTCGTCCATGACGTCATTACCAATGAGCGCGAAATCGCCGCCGCCTTGTTCGGCCCGCAGCCGCGCGTGTTCTGCGACATCGCGGAATGGAACGGCGAGGCGGCCGGCTTCGCTGTGTGGTTCTACAATTTTTCCACCTTTCGCGGCCGTCACGGCATCTACCTCGAAGACCTGTTCGTGAAGCCGGACTTTCGTGGTCACGGCATCGGCAAGGCCTTGCTCGCCAATCTCGCCAGGCGCGCGGTCGAACAGAACTGCGCGCGAGTTCGATTGGTCGGTCCTGGACTGGAACAAGCCGTCGATCGATTTCTACGAGGGAATCGGCGCGAGGCCCGTAAACGGCTGGTACGTGTATCGCCTGCAGGACGCGGCCTTGAAAAAGCTGGGTGGCGGATGAGTGCGGCAATCGTTCTTGTTCTGGCCATGGCCGACAATGGTGTAATCGGTGCGTCCGGCGGTATCCCTTGGCGGATCCCGGAGGACATGAAGCGCTTCAAGGCGCTGACGATGGGAAAGCCGATCGTCATGGGCCGCAAGACCTGGGACTCGTTTCCGAAGAAACCGCTGCCCGGCCGCACCAACATCGTCATCACCCGCGATCCATCGTGGAAAGCGGACGGCGCGGTCGTCGTTCATTCGCTGGACGAAGCGCTGGCGCAGGCGCGCCGCGAAGGCCCGGCCGAGATCGCCATCATCGGCGGCGCGGAGATTTACAAAGCAGCGCTGCCGCGCGCCACGCGCGTGGAACTGACGCAAGTGCATACGAACGTTGCAGGCGACACCCATTTCCCGCCGTTCGAAGAAAGCACATGGCGTGAAACCGCGCGCGAGGCGCATACAACACCTGACGGTCTGCGCTACAGCTACGTCACGCTCGAGCGGCGATAGCGGAATTTGCCGCAGCCGCTCTCTTTGCGCGGCCTCGATCAGGCGCTAGCCTGTCCCAAGAACAACACTTGGGAGAAACGTCCATGCAGATCAAGGAAATCGCGACCGGCCTGAAATTTCCGGAAGGGCCCGTAGCCATGGACGATGGCTCGATCATTATCGTCGAGATTCCGGCCGGTCGCATCACGCGCGTGAAGCAGGACGGATCGACACAGACGGTTGCCACCCCGGGCGGCGGCCCGAACGGCCTCGCCATCGGACCCGACGGTCATCTCTACTGCTGCAACAATGGCGGCAATTTCGAGATGAGCGAAGTGAACGGCTTGCAGATTCCCGGCCACACGCCGGCCTCGCACAAGGGCGGGCGGATCGAGCGCATCAACATCTCGACCGGCAAGGTGGAAGTGCTCTATTCGGAATGCGACGGACAAAAGCTGCTCGCGCCGAACGATCTGGTGTTCGATACGACGGGCGGTTTCTGGTTCACCGACCACGCCAGCAACAATGCCGAGCGGCGCCTGCATGGCGGGCTCTATTACGCAAAGGCCGACGGCTCGAAGATCACCAAGGTGCTGCGGGAGCTAACATCGCCGAACGGCGTCGGTCTCTCGCCGGACGGCATGCACGTCTACTACGCCGAAACGATGCCCGGCCGTTTGTGGGATCTGCCACTGTCGGCGCCGGGTGTCGGCAAGGCGGTCGGTGGTTTTACGCCGGCGAATTTCGTCGGCGCCTATCCGGGTCTTGCCTATTTCGATTCGCTGGGCGTGCAGGCCGATGGCGGCGTCTGTGTCGCGACGATTCTGGCCGGCGGCATTTCCACCTTCTGGCCGGGAACGACGCGGTTCGAGCATACGCCGTTCCCCGATCTGATCGTCACCAACATCTGCTGGGGTGGAAAGGACATGAAGACGGCGTACGTTACAATGTCGTCAACAGGAAAGCTTGTTTCGTGCGAGTGGCGTTCGCCGGGTCTGAGGCTGGCTTATAACGCGTGAGATTTTCGGTTAGGGTCCGCCGACAATCTCAAACCAACACTCCGGAGAAATTCATGCGTTTGTTCCTGCTCAGCGCTGCCGCACTTCTCGCTTTCTCGTCCGCTGCATCCGCAGCGGACGATCTGATGGCGAACACCTATGGCAACACGCTGGTGTCGGTCAGCACGGGCGGCATGGAAGCACACACCTATTACAACGCCGACCACACTTTCTCCGGCAAGGTTCCGGCGATGGGCTTTGAGTACAAGGGCACCTGGGCGCTCGACGACAAGGGCCAACTCTGCCGCACCTTCGATCCGCCGGTTCCCGGACGCACCAATCCCGACTGCGACACACTCGAAAATCACGCGGTCGGCGACAAGTGGACGGCGGCCGACGGCGGCGCCGACACCCTCGTTCAAGGCGTGAACTGAGCACACAGGCAAACCGGGAGAACTCCATGCGCAGGATTTCGATGTTCGCGTCCGCTGTTGCCCTGTGCGCCGCGCCCGCGTTCGCTTCGGACGACATCATGGCCGGCTACTACGGCAACACGGTCGTCTCGGCCGGCGGCATGATCGAGAGTCACACGCATTATCGTGCCGACCACACTTTCGACCTGACGGCGTCCGCGATGGGTCAGACGTTCAACGGCAAAGGCACGTGGAAAATCGACGACAAGGGCCAGCTGTGCCGGACCTACGAAACCGCACCGCCCGGAATGCCCAATCCGCTGTGCATTCCTGCAGAGCCGCACAAGCCCGGCGACAACTGGACCGCTTCCGTCAACGGCCAGACACGCAACATGACGATGAAAGCCGGCGTCGAGTAGCCGAAAAGCATCGTGGAAAAACACCCCTGTCCCGCAAGCGACAGGGGTTTTTCTTATGCCTCGGGCGGTGTCAGGTCGAATTCGATCATGACGCGCTGGTGCTCGCCGTTGTAGCGGCGTTCTCCGCGCGCCAGCCAGGACGGATGCAGGATGATCATGCCCGTTTGCGGGCGAATGGCTTCGGGGCTGCCCGCCGTCTGGCCGCCTGGAATGCGAAAGCCGAGTTGGGGTGCGACCATGTTGGGCAGTGAGCCGCGCGGATCGGCAAGCTCGCACTCGCCGCCCAGCGTTTCGTCGTCCGACTTCGCATAGCCGTCGTCGACATAGTAAACGCCGGACCAGTACGCGCCGGGTTGCGACGCGAAGGCGCGATACTCGCCCTTCTGGCGCACGGTTGCCGTCGCGCCGATCTTCCAGTCGAGCGCAACGCGCGCGCCGGTCCGCGTCGAGGTCATGTTGTCGGCGAGATCGCGCGCGACGCGAAACACGGTCTGCGCCGGATCCGCGCCCCAACTTTCGAATTCCGGTCCGGAGTTCCAGCCTTCGCCGTTTTCGCCAGCCTTCACCTTTGCAAGGATGAGCGGACGCAGTTCCTGGTTCACCTCTTGCGCCACCGGAAGAAAGTGGATCGCGATCGGCGTAGCGAAGAGACTTCTGATCTGCGGCTTGGTCGCTGCCATGCGCCTATTCCAGCACAATTCTCGGCAGTTGGCGTGGCGCGGAGGCAACACTCTCAGCAACTTCTTTCGCGATGGCGCGGAATGCCTCTGCCTCTTTTCCGTGCGGCGCCTGCACAACAATGGGGATTCCGGCGTCGGACGTCTCGCGAATGGCAGGAACCAGAGGTATTTCGCCAAGGAACGGCACGGCAAGTTTGCGCGCTTCGGCGCGTGCGCCGCCATGCCCGAAAATGTGGCTCTCATGCCCGCACTGCGGACAGATGAACATGCTCATATTTTCGATGATGCCGAGCACGGGCACCTGGGTCTTGCTGAACATCGCAAGGCCCTTGCGCGCATCGATGAGCGCAAGGTCCTGCGGCGTCGAAACGATGATCGCGCCGCGCAAGGGAACGCGCTGCGAAATCGTCAACTGCGCGTCGCCCGTTCCAGGCGGCATGTCGATGACGAGAATGTCGAGCGGCGCCCATGTGGAATCGTTGAGCATCTGCGTCAGCGCGCTCTGCACCATCGGTCCGCGCCACACCACCGCTTCGTCCTCGCGCACGAGGAAACCGAGCGACATGATCTTGATGCCGTACTTCTCGATCGGAACGATCTTCTTGCCTGTCGTCTTGGGCTTCTCACGTATGTCGAACAGGCGCGGCACGGAGGGGCCATAGATATCGGCGTCCATCAGTCCGACCTTCAGGCCGAGCTGGCCGAGCGCGATGGCGAGGTTCGCTGCGACGGTCGATTTGCCGACGCCGCCCTTGCCGCTTGCCACCGCGATGATCGCGTTCACGCCGGGAATGCCCGCCGGTGGAGGCGGTGCCGCCCTCTGGGGATGGGCGTGCGCCGGAGTTTGCGGAGCGCTCGCTTCCTGGTGCGCGGTGAGCACGGCCGTGACCGAGAGCACGCCGGGCAGGCGGGCCACCGCCGCCTCACACGCGGCGCGCAGCGGTTCGGCCTCGCGGCCGCGCTTCGGATCGACTTCGACCGCAAACCCGACATTGCCGTCGCGCAGGACAAGTCCCTGGACGATGTCCTGTTGCACAACGCTGCGTCCGCTGACCGGGTCGATGACCTGGTCGAGCGCTTTCAGCACCTCGTCGCGTGTCGCGTGAGCCATGGCGGATGTCCGAATTGCGAACCCTGGAGAATGGGGACCTTGAACAGATAGGCCGCCATGCCATCTCTTTGAAGGGGCGGCAAGGTTTGCGCCCCGGCGGCGTTGCACATATAACCGCCGGACCTTGGGAAACCAAGGAAGAGGGCGCACGCGCATGCCTTGGAACAATTCGTCGGATGGAAGCGGGCCGCAGGGGCCAGGGCCTAAAGGCCCGTGGAACCGTGGGCCGGCCCCCGGCGGCGGTGGCGGCATGCGTCCGCCGGACATCGAGGACATGCTCCGCCGCAGCCAGGACAGGTTGCGCCGTTTTCTGCCCGGATCGAACTTCACCACCGGCAGCCTTGTCGTTCTCCTGCTGATCGTCGTCGGCGTCTGGCTGGCAAGCGGCATCTATTTCGTCGGCGCGTTCGAGCAGGGCATCGTGCTGCGCTTCGGCAGGTTCGTCGCGCGCACGCCGCCCGGCATCAACTATCACCTGCCCTGGCCGATCGAGACCGCCTATACGCTGGATGTGACGCGCCAGCGCCAGATCAACATCGGCTATCGCACCGCTGCGGATACTGAAGACACCAACGCCAATCCGGAAGACATGCCGGCCGAAGCGGACATGCTGACGGGCGACGAAAACATCATCGACATCAACTTCACCGTTTTCTGGGTCGTCAAGGACGCCGGCGCCTATCTCTTCAACGTCGAGGATCCGGACCAGACCATCAAGGCCGTGGCCGAAAGCGCGATGCGCGAAGTGGTCGGCCGCAGCCAGTTCGAAAGCATCCTCACCCAGGATCGCGAGGCGATCCAGATCGAGGTGAAGGACCTGATGCAGAAGACGCTCGACGCCTATGGCGCGGGCGTGACGGTCACGAACGTCAACATGCAGAAGGCCGATCCGCCGAACGAGGTCATCGACGCCTATCGCGATGTGCAGGCCGCCCGCGCGGACCAGGAGCGCATGCGCAACGAAGCGGAAGCCTATGCCAACAAGGTCATTCCCGAAGCTCGCGGCAGCGCGGCGCGCATCGTGCAGGACGCCGAAGCCTATCGCCAGAAGGTGATCGCCGAGGCGTCGGGCCAGTCGAAGCGTTTCCTCTCCGTGCTCGCCGAATATCGCAGCGCGCCGGACGTGACGCGCCGGCGCATGTATCTGGAAACAATGGCCACGATTCTCGCGCCGATGAACAAGGTGATTGTCGACGATTCCGCGAAGGGCGTCGTGCCGTACTTCCAGTTGCCCAACATGCTCGGCAGTGGCGGCGCACGTCCGGCGCAGCCGGCGTCGCCCTCGGATTCGGCCCAGGGCGGAGGTGCGCAATGAGCCGCGCGGTAATGCTTGCCCTTGGATTGCTCGCGGTCGTCGTGGTGATCGCGCTGTTCTCCAGTTTCTATTTCGTGAACCAGACCGAAGAAGCGCTGGTGCTGCAGTTCGGCGCGCCGCAGGCGGTCGTCACCGATCCCGGCCTGCACTTCAAGACGCCGCTCACCCAGAACGTCGTGTTCTTCGACAAGCGCGTGCTTCTGCTCGATGCGCCGACGGAAGAAGTCATCGCATCCGACAAGAAGCGGATGATGGTGGATTCCTTCGCGCGCTGGCGCATCACCGACCCGCTACTCTTCTATCAAAGCCTGATCGACCACGACACGGCCATCATGCGTTTGACGCCGATCCTGTCGTCCAGCGTGCGCCGGGTGCTCGGCTCGCAGACTTTTGCGGCCATGCTCTCGGGCAAGCGGGCGCAGCTGATGCATGACATCCGCGATGCGGTGAACCAGGACGTCGCCGGTTTCGGCATCAAGATCGTCGACGTGCGTATCCGTCACGCCGACCTGCCGCAGGCCAACAGCCTCGCCATCTATCAGCGCATGCAGAAAGAGCGTGAGCGCGAAGCGGCCGAATATCGCGCCGAGGGCGATGAAACCGCGCAGCGCATCCGGGCGCGGGCGGCCCGTGAAGTCACCGTGCTGACGGCCGAAGCGACGCGCGAATCCGAAATCCTGCGCGGCGAGGGCGATGCGGAAAAGACCCGGATCCTGGGTCAGGCTTACAGCCAGGACGCCGATTTCTTCGGCTTCTACCGTTCGATGCAGGCCTACCAGGAAGCGTTGCCGGGCGGAAACACCACGGTCGTGCTCTCGCCGAGCAGCGACTTTTTCAAATATTTCGGCCACGGCCCGGGCGGCAAATAGCGTCTCCTGACGGTTCCGTTATCATCCCTTACAAGCCAAAGTGAGGCGTATTTCACCCCTGCCTTATTGGCTTCACGGTTCGTTCGCATAGGATGGCGCATCGCAAACCGCCGCGCCGCCGAGGTCCCTTTTCACATGCGTCAGTATTGGCTCGCCGCAGCCTTATCGTCTTTGATTCTCGTCCCGGCGACAGTTGAAGCCGCCCCGGTGCATGCCATGCCGGCGGCGCCGCACGCTGCTCCGGCACAGGCTGTCGTCCCCGTGCGCGGTGCGCCGGCGTCCTTCGCCGATCTGTCCGCCCGGCTTCTTCCGATGGTCGTGAACATCGCAACCACGCAGACGCTGAAACCGGACATCTCGGCGCCGGGCTTGCCGAATATTCCGCCCGGCTCGCCGCTTTCCGACCTGTTCAAGGATTTCCTCGGACCGGGCCGCAACCTGCCGCGCCATGTCACCTCGCTCGGCTCAGGCTTCATTATCGATCCGACCGGCTACATCGTGACCAACAATCACGTCATCGCCGATGCCGACCAGATATCGGTGACGCTCAATGACGGCACGACGCTGCCGGCCAGGCTGATCGGCCGTGACGAGAAGACGGATCTGGCGCTGCTGAAGGTGTCACCGAAGAAGCCGCTGCCGGCCGCGAAGTTCGGCGACTCCGACCATGCGCGCATCGGCGACTGGGTGATCGCGATCGGCAATCCGTTCGGCCTCGGCTCGACAGTCACGGCCGGCATCGTCTCGGCCCGCAACCGCGACATCGAAGCGGGGCCGTATGACGACTTCATCCAGACGGATGCGCCGATCAATCGCGGCAATTCCGGCGGACCTCTGTTCGACATGGACGGCAACGTCGTGGGCGTGAACTCGGCCATCTATTCGCCCAGCGGCGGTTCGGTCGGCATCGCCTTTTCGATACCTTCAAACCTCGTGCGCGAAGTGACCGGACAGCTTCGCCAGTTCGGCCAGGCGCGGCGCGGCTGGATCGGCGTGCGCATCCAACAGGTGACGGACGACCTCGTCGAAGGGCTTGGCCTGCCGAGCGCGTCGGGCGCGCTGATCGCGGACGTTTCGCCGGGCGGACCGGCCTCGCGCGGCGGAATCCAGAACGGCGATTTCATCACGGCGTTCGACGGCAAGCCGGTGTCGGATTCGCGCGCCCTGTCGCGCGCCGTCGCCGACACGCCAATCAACAAATCGGTCAGTGTCGATCTTTTCCGCAAGGGCAAGAAGATGACGGTGCGCGTCACGGTCTTGAAGCTGAACGAAAAGCCGACGCCGTCCACGCCGCGCGCGCCCGCTTCCGCGCCGCCGCCAAAGGTTTCGATGCTGGGCCTGTCGCTGGGCGTACTCGACGGCAATGGCCGTAACCAGTTCAAGATCGCCGGCAATGTTCAGGGCGTGCTGGTGATCGACGTCGCCGCCGACAGTCCCGCTGCAGACAAGAACATCCGCGCCGGCGATGTCATCGTCCAGGTCCAGGGCGTACCGGTCAAAACGCCGGACGATGTGACGAAGCGCGTCGCCGCGGACCGCAAGGCCGGCAAGAAGGTCGAACTGCTGCTGGTCAATCGCGGCGGCGATCTCGCGTATGTCGCCGTGAAGCTGAACTGAATCCAACTCCTGTCACGGCCCGCAGAAGCGGGTCATGACGATAGGGGAGTGGCGAAGGCGCGTGCGAACTCAGCCAGCTCTCACGATCTCGTCGTCGCGGTAGCCCTGCAGATAGAGCAGGGCGGTGAGATCGCCGTGAGTGATGTTTGCGCCGGCCGCGGCCGCGACGATCGGCTTGGCGTGATAGGCGACGCCCATGCCTGCGCGCTGGATCATGGCAAGGTCGTTGGCGCCGTCGCCGACCGCGAGCGCATCGGCGACGCCGATTTTCAAATCCGCAGCACTCGTCTCAAGCGCGGCGAGCTTGGCTTCGCGCCCCAGGATCGGCTCGCGGACGAGTCCCGTCAGCGTGATCCCGTCGTCAAGCAGGTCATTGGCCTGGTCATTGTGGAATCCGCCATCCCGCGCCACGCGCGACGTGAAGTAGGAAAACCCGCCCGACACCAAAAGCGTATGCGCGCCGTGCTTGCGCATGGTGGCGACCAGAGTCTTCGCGCCGGGATTGAGGCGGATGCGTTCGGCATAGACGCGGTGCAGCGCCGACAGCGAAAGGCCCTTCAGCATCGCCACGCGCTCGCGCAGCGCGGCCGCAAAGTCGAGCTCGCCGCGCATGGCGCGCTCGGTGATCGCCGAAACCTTCGCCTTGATGCCGGCCATGTCGGCCAGTTCGTCGAGGCACTCGCAATTTATGATCGTCGAATCCATGTCGGCGACAAGCAGCTTCTTGCGGCGTCCTTCCGCAGGCAACACGTTGACGTCGAGCGGAAACCGTTCCGACAGGGCGCGCGCTTCGTTGAGCGCGGCATGCGGATTGCTCTCGAACGGAATGTCGAAGGCATGGAACGGCGACAGCCATTCGATCTCAGCCACACCACCGGTCAGTGCCAGGACGGCGCGCAGTTGCGCGGCTTCCTCGGCGGCTTCCTTGTGCGCGGCGACGACGTTGAGGACGTAGGTGAAAGGAAAGGCCTGCGTCACGGCTTGGCGGGGCGCTTCTTGAAGCGGGCGTCATAGGCCGCCTTGATGCGGTCGCGGCGCTTGGTCAGCCGTTCGACCTCGCCCGTCAGGCCGCGCATGCGGGCAATGTCAATGGCGCGCTCGATGTTGTACCGTGCGTCTTCCAGCGCCGCGCGCACGTCGGCGCCGCGTGCGTCATAGATGGCGCTCATGGCCTCTTCCGCCAGCGCCTCGAACCGTGCGATTTCTGCAGTGTCGCTCACGAAAGCATCGCCTTGTCCATCGACGCCATTCTTATCGCAGGCACCACCGCAAGCGGCAAGTCGCGTGCGGCATTGGCGCTGGCGCAGCGCGCCGGCGGCGTGATCGTCAATACCGATTCCATGCAGGTTTACCGCGAGCCGCGCATTCTGACCGCGCGGCCCACCGATGCCGACATGGCGTTGGTGCCGCACCTCCTCTACGGCCATGTTCCAGCGCGTGAGGCCTATTCCACCGGGCGGTTCCAGAGCGACGCGGGACACGCCCTGGCCGAAGTGCGCAAGACGCGGCGCATTCCGGTCTTCGTCGGCGGCACCGGGCTCTACTTTACTGCGTTGACGGAAGGCCTTTCGGAGATGCCGATGGTGCCGTCGGGCGTGCGCGAAGCCGTGCGCGCGCATCTGGAAGAGATCGGCAACGAAGCGTTCCACGCCGCGCTCGCGCTGCGCGATCCGGAGCTCGCGGCACAGCTCAATCCGGGCGACCGCCAGCGCATGCTGCGCGCTTTCGAGGTGTTCGAGGCGTCGGGCAAGCCGCTTTCCTTCTGGCAGAAGAATGCGGGCAAGCCGGTTCTCGCCGGCTTGCGGCTGGCGAAATTCGTGCTTGAAGTGCCGCGACCCCTCTTGCGCGAACGGATCGAGGCGCGGTTCCGCGCCATGTTCGCGACCGGCGCGATGGAGGAAGCGCTGGCGCTGGAGAATCTGGATCCCGAGCTGCCGGCGGCAAAAATCATCGGTCGGCGTGAGCTTCTGGCCCTGCATGACGGCGCGATGGTGGAGGAACAGGCCATCGAACGCGCCGTGATCGCCACAAGGCAATACGCCAAGCGCCAGGACACCTGGTTCCGCAACCAGTTGTCCGGCTGGACCCGGATCGATGCGGCGGATGACCGCAATATTATTACTGAAATGCTATCGAACGCATGATTAAATTGCTTGACGGGAAATCACTCTTTCCTTATTTTGCGCCGCACCAAAAGGGGATAGCCGTGAATTTGGCACTCGTACTTATTGGACGGCCGCTGATCGGACGGGGTTAAGCCCGGTTTCCGACGCAGCGGCTGTGACACCAAGGGGCGGCAACGCCCCTTTCGCTTTTGTGCCGTAACGCATTCGACGACGAAGGATGTCCGCCATGGACAAGGATGGAAACGCCCCCGGCAGCGGAGCTGCCCTGGATAAATTTCCCGGGTCGCCCTCGCGCGGCGGTTCGATCGAGCTTTCGGGCGCCGAGATGGTGATCCGCGCCCTGAAGGATCAGGGCGTAAAGCACATCTTCGGCTATCCGGGCGGCGCAGTCCTTCCGATCTACGACGCGCTCTTTGCCGTCGAAGGCATCACGCATGTCCTGTGCCGCCACGAGCAGGGCGCGACGCATGCCGCCGAAGGCTATGCGCGCTCGACCGGAAAGCCCGGCGTCGTGCTCGTGACGTCCGGTCCGGGCGCGACCAACGCGGTCACCGGTCTCACCGATGCGCTGATGGATTCCATTCCGATCGTCGTCCTCACCGGACAGGTCGCGACGCACCTGATCGGCACGGATGCCTTCCAGGAATGCGACACGGTCGGCATCACGCGCGCCTGCACAAAGCACAATTGGCTGGTGAAGGACGTGAACGATCTTTCTCGCGTGCTGCATGAAGCCTTCCAGATCGCGACCACGGGCCGTCCCGGCCCTGTCGTGGTCGACATTCCCAAGGACGTGCAGTTCAAGAAGGGTCCGTATGTCATGCCGGACTCGGTGCGCCATCGCACCTACAAGCCCAGGACCGATCCCGAACTCGGCGCCGTCGTGAAGGCCATCGAACTGATGGCGGGCGCCAAGAAGCCCTTGTTCTACACCGGCGGCGGCATCATCAATTCGGGTCCCGAAGCCAGCAAGCTGCTGCGCGAGCTCGTCAAGCTCACCGGCTTTCCGATCACCTCGACGCTGATGGGCCTCGG
Organism: uncultured Alphaproteobacteria bacterium; assembly: GCA_963743765.1. Classification (GTDB taxonomy): domain Bacteria; phylum Pseudomonadota; class Alphaproteobacteria; order Micropepsales; family Micropepsaceae; genus Rhizomicrobium. The sequence continues at coordinate 688,128 of CAVUQQ010000004.1, read as the reverse complement.
CGCATTCCCCGCGTCCGATCCGCAATGGCTCGGCCTTGTCGGCATGCACGGCACCTATGAAGTCCAACAATGCGATGCATGATTGCGACGTGATGATCTGCCTCGGCGCGCGCTTCGACGATCGCGTCACCGGCAAGATCGACATGTTCTCGCCGGACTCCAAGAAGATCCATCTCGATATCGACGCGGCGCAGATCAACAAGAACGTCCGCGTCGACGTGCCGATCGTCGCCGATGCGACGAAGGCGCTGAAGGAGATGCTGCATTTCTGGAAGACGCAGCGCCGCAAGGTCGATGCATCGGCCCTGAAGAATTGGTGGAAGCAGATCGACGTCTGGCGCGAGAAGAAATCGCTTTCGTTCAAGAACTCCAGCACCATCATCAAGCCGCAACATGCCGTCGACCGGCTCTATGCGTTGACGCGCGGCCACGACGTTTACATCACCACCGAAGTCGGCCAGCACCAGATGTGGGCGGCGCAGCGGTTCAAGTTCGAGGAGCCGAACCGCTGGATGACGTCGGGCGGTCTTGGCACCATGGGCTATGGATTGCCGGCCGCCGTCGGCGTGCAGATGGCCCATCCGGACAGCCTCGTCATCGACATCGCAGGCGAAGCGAGCGTGCAGATGACCATGCAGGAGATGTCGACGGCCGTGCAGTACAACCTGCCGATCAAGATCTTCATCCTGAACAACGAATATATGGGGATGGTGCGCCAGTGGCAGCAATTGCTGCATGGCGGGCGCTATTCGCATTCCTATTCCGAAGCATTGCCGGATTTCGTCAAGCTCGCCGAAGCCTTTGGCTGCGTCGGCATCCGCGCGACCAAGCCCGACGAGCTCGACGCCAAGATCCTGGAAATGATCGATGTGAAGCGGCCGGTCCTGTTCGATTGCCGTGTCGACCAGAAGGAAAACTGCTATCCGATGATCCCGTCTGGCGCCGCGCACAACGAAATGATTCTCTCCGACGCCGAAGACAGCGCCGTCGTCAGCGATGAAGGAAAGATGCTGTTGTGATGCAGCAAAAGGCACCCAGAATCGAACGTCACACCATCGCCGTGCTCGTCGACAACGAGGCGGGCGTGCTGGCGCGCGTCATCGGCCTGTTCTCGGGTCGCGGCTACAACATCGAAAGCCTCACCGTCGCCGAAGTCGATCACGCCGCGCACACCTCGCGCATCACCATCGTCACCTCCGGCACGCCCGAAGTGATCGAGCAGATCGAGGCGCAGCTGCGCCGTCTCGTGCCCGTGCACCGCGTCGTCAACTGGACGACGTCGACGCCGGGCATTGAGCGCGAAATGGCGCTGGTGAAAGTGACCGGCAGCGGCGAGAAGCGAGTCGAGGCGATGCGCATCGGCGAAATCTTCCGCGCCCATGTGGTCGACACGACGCATGCCAGCTTCGTGTTCGAGATCACCGGCGCGCCCTTCAAGATCGACCAGTTCATCGACCTGATGCGTCCGCTGGGCCTGGTCGACGTGTCCCGCACCGGCGTAGCCGCGATCAGCCGCGGCCCGGAGGCTATGTAGCCAACTCTCTCGTCAGGATTTTTTCAGGAGCAAAGACATGCGCGTCTACTACGATCGGGATGCCGATCTGAATTTCATCAAGAACAAGAAGGTCGCCATCGTCGGATTCGGCTCGCAGGGTCATGCCCACGCGCTGAACATGCGCGATTCCGGCGTGAAGGAGGTTGTGATCGCGGCTCGTCCGGGTCCGTCGGCCAAGAAGGCGGGGGCCGCCGGCTTCAAGGTGATGTCGAATGCCGACGCCGCCAAATGGGCCGACGTCATGATGATGGTGACGCCCGACGAGTTGCAGGCCGACATCTGGAAGAACGATCTCGAAAAGAACATGAAGCAGGGCGCGGCGCTGCTGTTCGCGCACGGCTTCAACATCCATTTCCGGCTGATCGAACCGCGCGCCGATCTCGACGTGCTGATGGTCGCGCCCAAGGGTCCGGGCCACACGGTGCGCAGCGAATATCAGAAAGGCGGCGGCGTGCCGTGCCTCATCGCCATCCACCAGGATGCGAGCGGCAACGCGCATGACCTGGGCCTTGCCTACGCCAGCGCAATCGGCGGCGGCCGCGCCGGCGTGATCGAGACGAGCTTCCGCGAGGAATGCGAGACCGACCTCTTCGGCGAGCAGTCCGTCCTCTGCGGCGGCCTCGTCGAACTCATCCGCGCCGGTTTCGAGACGCTCACCGAAGCGGGCTATGCGCCGGAGATGGCCTATTTCGAATGCCTGCACGAAGTGAAGCTGATCGTCGATCTGATCTATGAAGGCGGCATCGCCAACATGAACTACTCGATCTCCAACACCGCGGAGTATGGCGAGTATGTCACCGGCCCGCGCATCATCACCGCGGAGACCAAGGCCGAGATGAAGCGCGTGCTCGACGACATCCAGACCGGCAAGTTCGCGCGCGACTGGGTGCTCGAGAACAAGGCCGGCCAGGCCTCGTTCAAGGCGACGCGCGCCCGCGGCGCCGCCCATCCGATCGAGGAAGTCGGCGCAAAGCTGCGCGCCATGATGCCCTGGATCACCAAGAACAAGCTGGTGGACCAGGCGAAGAACTGAGCCGCCGGTGCAGTTGGATGGGCGAGCGAATCCGCTAATCTGAGGCCATGCGCATCGGGACACCGCTCTCGCCGTCGGCGATCAAGGTCATGCTTCTGGGTTCGGGCGAACTCGGCAAGGAAGTCGTCATCGAACTGCAGCGGCTGGGCGTGGAGACCATCGCGGTCGACCGCTATGCCGGCGCGCCGGCGCAGCAGGTGGCGCATCGCGCGCATGTCATCGACATGACGGACGCGAAGGCGTTGCGGGCGCTGGTCGAACGCGAGCGGCCGAACCTGATCGTGCCCGAGATCGAGGCCATCGCGACCGACGAGTTGCTGCGGATCGAGGAAGCGGGGCTGGCAATCGTCATCCCGACGGCACGCGCCGCGCACACCACGATGAACCGTGAGCGCATCCGCCGCCTCGCCGCCGAAGAGCTGAAGCTTCCGACCTCGCCCTATGCGTTCTGTTCCTCGCTGGAAGAATTGCAGGCGGCGACGGCGCGGATCGGCTTTCCCTGCTTTGTGAAGCCGGCGATGTCTTCGTCCGGCAAGGGCCAGTCAAAGCTCAAATCCGTAGACGACGTGGCCAGGGCCTGGGACAAGGCGCTGACCGCCGGGCGCGTGAAGGAAGCGCGCGTCATCGTCGAAGGCGAGGTCCGCTTCGATTTCGAGATCACGCAGCTCACCGTGCGCGCGGCCGGCGGCACGCATTTCTGCGATCCGATCGGTCATGTGCAGGTCGACGGCGACTATGTCGAAATCCTGGCAGCCGCAGGCCATGAGCAGCATCGCGCTGGAACGCTCGCGCGACATGGCAGGCAAAGTGACCGCGGCGCTTGGCGGCCACGGAATCTTCGGCGTCGAACTGTTCGTGAAGGGCGACGAAGTCTGGTTCTCCGAAGTCTCGCCACGGCCGCACGACACCGGCCTCGTCACGCTGGTCTCGCAATATCAAAGCGAATTCGCGCTGCATGCGCGCGCCATTCTCGGCCTGCCGGTCTCAACCGAACTGAAAGCGCCGGGCGCCTCGGCCGTGATCTATGGCGGCATGGACGCGAACGGCATCGCGTTCGAGGGCGTCGACGAAGCCTTGCGCGTTCCCGACAGCGATCTTCGCCTGTTCGGCAAGCCGGAATCCCATGTGAAGCGGCGCATGGGCGTGGCCCTGGCGCGCGGACACGATACGAACGAGGCGCGGGCGCGCGCAAAAGAGGCAGCAGCACTCGTGAAACCGGTTAAGGTCTGAAGATGCGCGTATCGGACGAAAAGCTCGCGGAAATCTGGGATCGCGGCTTCACCGTGGTCGAGAATTTCATCGACAGGGAGTCGCTGAAAGAAGCACAGGACGCGCTCTGGACGATCTATCCGAAGCCCGAGGACTATTTCGCCGCGCCGGAGAAATATCCGCAATATGCCAAGTCGCAATTCGCCGGCATCCGCCTCTTTCCGTTCGACGCCTGGGCGATCAACCGTCTGTGCGTCTATCCCGATCTGATCGACATGGCGGAGCGTTTCCTCAAGACGACCGAAATCGATTGCTACAAGGGCGAACTGTGGGCGAAATATTCCGGCGCCATCAACTACGATCAGTACCATCATCGCGACTATCGCAATCACACCATCGTCGTGCCGCGCGAAGACGGACTGAACACGCAGATGACGACGTTCATCCTGCTGTCGGACGTGACCGGCAAGGACGGGCCCACCAAGGTCGTACCGCTGTCGGAAACGCGTGACGTGCCGATAGGCAAGGCGGCGACAAAGTTCGGAACCTGGTTCGACAAGGAAATCTCGGTCGAGGCGCCGGCCGGCAGCCTGATGGTCTACAAGACCGATGTGTTCCATCGCGGTTCGAACTTCACGGCGCCCAACCGCTCGCGCTTCGCGATCCTCACCGATTTCAAGACGCGGGCCTGGCGCTGGCAGGGCAAGCTCGCCTGGCCGGACGAGTCGGAGCGGCCGTCCTGGGACGAGGCGATGACGAAGATGACCCCGCGCCAGCGCGACCTGTTCGGCTGGCCGCCGATCGGCAGCGACTACTGGAACGCGCAGACCCTGCGCGACGTGCAGTTGCGCTATCCGAACCTGGATCTGGGTCCGTATCGCAAAACTCGCAGCCATGGCCCGCACTCTGGCGGCCCATGAAAATATTGTTTTGGTGAGAAACCTAAGTCGGATTTTCCAGACTGAAGCTTTCGCTTTCGTCGTCGTAGGAGAAGAGCTCCCCGAAACGCGCCCAGCTGACGACGGTGCGCAGCGTTTCTTCGGCGGCATCCTCGGTCATATGGTCCTCGAGTTCGTCGATGAACCGGCGCTTGGGCGCGGTGTGGCTGGTGCGTTCGTCGAGCACGCGGCGGATGTGCGCGGCAAGCGGCACCTGGCTGATCAGCGCGCGCGAAAAGATTTCCTTGCGCTCGTTCATCTCGCCGTCGGCGAAGCGCCTGCCCATATGGGTGAGCTTGATGTCGCCGCCTTCCAGTTCGCCGAGCCGCAAGGTTTGCAGCGCTTCGGCGACCGGGAACAACTCGTCGATCTCCATCTGCAGGTCCGACGCGATGTCGGGAAGGTCCGCCTTGCCGTTATAGGGCGTCGCGGCCACCGCCTCGATCAGGCCCGAGACGAGATTCGGCGAAACATGGGTCATCAACATGCCAATTCCTGTGCCGCGATCGATGCGCTGCGAACGCTGGCGCGCCGTCATCTCCGTATAGATCTGGTCGACATAGTTTTCGAAGCGCGGATCGGTGCGGTCGCGCGGCCGGGGGATGTCGATTTGGATCTCGCCCGCGATGCGGCCCGGATTGGTCGAGAACAAAAGCACGCGGTCGCACATCAGCACCGCTTCCTCGATATTGTGCGTGACCAGGATCACGCCTTTGATCGGAAGCTGTTTCTCGCCCCACAATTCCAGGAAGTCGGTACGCAGGTTCTCCGCCGTCAGCACGTCGAGCGCGGAGAACGGTTCGTCCATCAGAAGAATGTTCGGATGCACCACCATGGCGCGGGCAAAGCCGACGCGCTGGCGCATGCCGCCGGAAAGCTCGCGCGGATAGGCGCTTTCGTAACCGTCGAGGCCGATGAGATCGATCGCGGCCAGCGCGCGCGTGCGGATTTCCGTCTGCGGAATGTCGAGGGCCTCAAGGCCGAGCTGCACATTTTCCAGCACCGTCAGCCAGGGGAACAGCGCGAAGCTCTGGAACACCATCGCGATGCCGCTGGCCGGTCCCTCGATCTTCTGCCCGAGGTAGGAGAGCGTGCCGCCCTGCGGCTGCGCGAGGCCGGCGATCAGGCGCAGGAACGTCGACTTGCCCGAGCCCGAACGGCCGAGCAGGCCGACGATCTCGCCGCGCTTGAGCGTCAGCTCGATACCGTCGAGCACCAGCAATTCGCCGCCGCCGGGCCGCGGGAACGACCGGCGCACATCGTGCACGTCCAGAAGAATGTCGTCTGCCATAGTTACCTCATGTCAGCCGGTAGCGCCGTTCCGCGAACCAGTAGAGCGGGCGCCAGAACAACCGGTTTACCACCACGACGAAGAAACTCATCGTGGCGATGCCAAGAACGATGCGATGAAAATCGCCGGCCGTGGTCGCGTCGGCGATATAGGCGCCAAGTCCGTGGGCGCGCAGCGTCTGGCTGCCCCAGCTTGCCACCTCGGCGACGATGCTGGCGTTCCACGATCCGCCCGAAGCCGTGATCGCGCCGGTGACGTAGTAGGGAAAGACACCGGGCAGCGCGACCTTGCGCCACCATAGCCAGCCCTTGAGCTGCAGGTTGCTCGCCGCATCGCGCAGCTCGCGCGGGATCGCCGATGCGCCGGCGATGACGTTGAACAGGATGTACCACTGCGTACCCAGCACCATCAGCGGCGACAGCCCGATGTCCGGATTGAGCCTCAGCCGGACGATGACGAAGACGGCGAGCGGAAACAGAAGGTTCGCCGGGAAACGCCGCCAGGAACTGCGCCACCGGCTGGATGACGCGCGCCAGATGCGGCCGCATCCCGACATAGACGCCGATCGGCGTCCACACCACGCTGGCCAGCGCGATCAGCAACGTGACGCGGATCATCGTGATCGCGCCAAGTCCCAGGGCGCCGAACACATCGTCCCAACCGAGCGCTCCGGCGAGAAGAGCGTAGATGCGCCATACCGCGTAAGCGCCGAGCAGGGACAGGAACACGCCCCAGACAATGTCCGCGGCGCGCGCCGGAACCGCCTGCGCCGCCGAGACGACCCTGCTGCGCATCGGCACGGAGAGCCGATAGGTCCAGCGCATGAAGACGTGAAACGGTTCGGCAAAGCGGTCCATCAGGCTCGAGCGGCGCAGCACGTCCAACAGCCAGGATTCGGGTTGATCCTCGCTCTCTTCAGTGTCGAAGCGGAAGCGATCGGCCCAGGCGACCAGCGGACGGAACAGAAGCTGGTCGTAGATCAGGATAACGACCAGCATGGTGCCGATGGCCCAGAAGATGGCGTGCAGATTCTTCTCCACGATCGCCTGCGCGATGTATGAGCCGATGCCGGGAAGGGCGATGGTGGTGTGGCCGACGCTGATCGCTTCGGAAAGTGTGACGAAGAACCAGCCGCCCGACATCGACATCATCATGTTCCAGATCAGCGGCGGCAGGCCGAACGGCACCTCGATGCGCCAGAAACGCGCCCAGCCGTTCATGCCGAACATGCGCCCGGCCTCGACCAGTTCTTCGGGCACGGTGCGCAGCGACTGGTAGAAACTGAAGGCCATGTTCCAGGCCTGGCTCGTGAAGATCGCGAACACGGCCGCGAGTTCCGCGCCGAAAATCCGTCCCGGCGCCAGCGACAGGAAGAACACCACCGTGATCGAAATGAAGCCCAGAATCGGCACCGATTGCAGGATGTCGAGCAAGGGAACGAGCAGCGATCCGGCGCGCTGGCTCTTGGCCGCCCAGGTCGCATAGGTCAACGTGAAGATCAGCGAAACCGCCAGCGCGATCAGCATGCGCATCGACGTTCGCAACGCATAGCCGGGCAGATTGACGGGATCGAGCGACAGCGGCTGGCGCGTCAGGGACGACAGCGGTTCGACCAGCGTGCGGCTGGCGTCGGCGAACAACGCGATGAACCCAAGCACAAGCAACGCCGCCAGCACGTCCCAGCGGCTGGGCAGCAGGCGTCGTGCCTCTATCGAGACGGGCGGCAGGATTCTCATATCCGGCAGGCCTCGAGTGGGTTGAAACGAAAACGCGGGCGAACGTTCCGTTGACGCGGAACGTGGCCGCACAGAACCACTTTGCCCGTCCCGATAAAAGCGAAAATTCGCGAGGCGTGTGAATAGGCGTTAACGGTGTGCGTCGTAGCACGGATGCCGACAGTGCGCGGTCGCGAAATCGCAGGCAAGCCGATCCGCACCTGTCACGACACCTTCACATCAACGCAGGCGACGAGACGATCAACGCGCAGCCGCTCGAAGACTCATAACTCGCGTGCCGTTTGAGTTTGCGTTCCGTGCCGGAAAAAACAGGCCACCGTACCTGAGGTCGTATCAACTTCCGCGCGGCGGCCCGGAGCGCAAAAAGATAAGGCGGCAATGTTCCCGAGACCTGAGGGGATTGGGGAACAGCCCGTCTGCCTGACCTTCGCTCCTATGTCGGTATTCGGCGTCCGTCGCCTGCTACCTAGTGTTCCTTCAATGTACGCTTGTGCACAAAGCTTGACCAGTCCGGCAACGCCAGCCGATTGGTTGGGGCCATGCGCGCCGGGGAGCGGGCTGCAGCCGCGTCGGTTCGTGCACACCGGACGGGATGGACGCCGCAAAAAACTTACCGGGCCCGGGATTGGCATGAGCACGTGACAGCAGGGTCGCGGCAATGCCAATAAGTAACTGAAATATTTAATCAATTTTGAATTCCCGGCACCGACGGCGAGCGGTCGCGGTCCATCGCTTGCCCTTGCGTGTTGTCGCGAATCCGGCGTAAAAACGCGCAGCCGAATTGGAAAACAGTGCTTTTACCAGTGCTTAACCACGATTTGGCTAAAGTTATCGAACCGTAAACTCGGCGGGCGGAACGGCGATCCGGCAATGACGAAGGGCGTGATTCAGCAGGACGCGAAGGGTGGAATTTCCGCCTGCGTCTGCACACGCATTGCGTTGGCGCCCCGTCCTTCCCTCGGTTCGTCGCAAGCGCTTCTGCTCCTTCTTAGCTGCCCCTAGGCGCTGCCGGCGCGCGGTCATCGCACGCCACATGCTTAGGGGATGAAAAGCCAAAGGAGTGAAACAGAGGTCGCGATTGCGACGAACGGAAGGAATGTATTGCCATGACGACCAATCCAGAGAGGGTACGGATCTTCGACACCACATTGCGCGATGGCGAGCAGTCGCCTGGCGCGGCAATGACGCTCGAAGAAAAAATCGAGATTGCGGAATTTCTCGACGAGATGGGTGTCGACATCATCGAAGCGGGTTTTCCGATTTCATCGCCCGGCGATTTCGAAGCGGTTCGCGAAGTCGCCAAGATCGTCAAGAACGCCACCGTGTGCGGCCTCGCCCGCGCCGGCTTCAAGGATATCGATGCGGCGGGCGACGCGCTGAAGGGCGCCAAGCGGCCGCGCATCCACACCTTCATTTCCACCAGCCCCGTGCACATGAAGCACAAGCTTCAGATGGGCGAGAACGCCGTGCTCGAAGCGGTCGGCGCATCGGTCACGCGCGCCCGCAACTTCACCGACGACGTGCAATGGTCGGCGGAAGACGCAACGCGCACCGATGCCGACTTCCTCTGCAAGACGGTGGAAGTGGCGATTCACTCCGGCGCCACGGTCATCAATGTGCCTGATACCGTTGGTTATTCCACGCCGCAGGAATATTTCGAGATCATCACCATGCTCAGGAACCGCGTGCCGAACGCGGACAAGGTGGTCTTCTCGACGCACTGCCACAACGATCTCGGCCTCGCGGTCGCCAATTCGCTGGCCGGCGTCCTCGCGGGTGCGCGGCAGGTCGAATGCACGATCAACGGCATCGGCGAACGCGCGGGCAATGCCGCGCTCGAAGAGATCGTGATGGCGCTCAAGGTGCGTCGCGACCGCATGCCGTTCATCAACGGCATCAACACCACAATGCTGGCGCGCGCCTCCAAGCTCGTCTCGAACGTCACCGGCTTTCCGGTGCAGTACAACAAGGCGATCGTCGGCAAGAACGCCTTCAGCCACGAGTCCGGCATCCACCAGGACGGCATGCTGAAGAACGTCGAGACCTACGAGATCATGCGTCCCGAAGATGTCGGCGTGAAGGAAACCTCGCTCGTCCTCGGCAAGCTCTCGGGCCGCCATGCGTTCCGCGACAAGCTGGAAGCGATGGGCTACACGCTCGACGACGGGGCCTTCGCCGACGCGTTCAAGCGCTTCAAGGAACTGGCCGACAAGAAGAAGCATGTCTTCGACGAGGATCTGGTGGCGCTGGTGGACGACGAGATCGTCCGCGGCCACGACCTGATCTCGGTGAAGAATCTTCGCGTCGAAACCGGCACCAACGTCCTTCCCGGCTGCGAGTTGACGCTGCGGATCGACGGCGAGGACCGCCGCGTAAAGACCACGGGCGATGGTCCGGTCGATGCGATCTTCAAGGCCATCAGGGAACTTTATCCGCACACGGCCACGCTGCAGCTCTTCCAGATCAATGCGGTCACGGAAGGCACGGATGCGCAGGCGACGGTCAGTGTGCGGCTTGAGGAAAATGGGCGCACCGTCACAGGACGCGGCGCGGACACCGATACGCTGGTGGCCGCTGCCTATGCCTATGTAAATGCACTCAACAAGCTATTGGTGAAACGCGAGAAGCAGGCGCCTGAGGCTCTTACTGTCGCGCGATGAAACAGATCGGCTCCGGCGGGACACCGCCGGGGCCTATTTCGCGGGTACAGGGTTTGCAGCGACTGCGCCTGAAAAGGATTGGGTAGTTTGAGCATCTTCGGCAGTCTTCTGGGTGCCATGTCGAGCGACATGGCCATCGATCTCGGAACCGCGAATACGCTGGTCTATGTGAAGGGCAGGGGCATCGTCCTCAACGAGCCCTCCGTGGTCGCCACCATTAACCGCGGCGGCAAGAAACAGGTTCGCGCCGTCGGCAACGATGCCAAGATGATGCTCGGCCGTACGCCGGGAAACATCGAAGCGATCCGCCCAATGCGTGACGGCGTCATTGCAGACTTCGAAATCGCCGAAGAGATGATCAAGCACTTCATCCGCAAGGTGCATAACCGCCGCTCCTTCGCCAATCCGATGATCATCGTCTGCGTGCCGTCCGGCTCGACCGCCGTCGAACGCCGCGCCATTCAGGAATCCGCGCTCTCCGCCGGCGCGCGCCGCGTGTATCTGATCGAAGAACCGATGGCTGCCGCCATCGGCGCGGGACTTCCGGTGTCCGAGCCGACCGGCTCGATGGTCGTCGACATCGGCGGCGGCACGACGGAAGTCGCGGTGCTCTCGCTCGGCGGCATCGTCTATTCGCGCAGCGTGCGCGTCGGCGGCGACAAGATGGACGAGGCGATCATCGCCTATATCCGCCGCCACCAGAACCTGCTGATCGGCGAGGCCTCGTCGGAGCGCATCAAGAAGGAAATCGGCTCCGCCGCGCCGCCGGCCGACGGCAATGGCGTGACGATGGACATCAAGGGCCGCGACCTGCTCAACGGCGTGCCCAAGGAAATCACCATCACGCAGCGCCACATCGCCGAGGCGCTGGCCGAACCCGTCGGCGCCATCGTCGAAGCGGTCAAGGTCGCGCTCGAAGCGACGCCGCCCGAACTCGCCGCGGACATCGTCGACAAGGGCATCGTGCTGACGGGCGGCGGTTCGCTGCTCGCCAATCTCGACCAGGTCCTGCGCGAGGAAACCGGTTTGCCGGTGTCGATCGCCGACGATCCTTTGTCCTGCGTCGCGCTGGGTACGGGCCGCGTTCTGGAGAATACCAAGGGTATGCGTCACGTCCTGTCGACAGCGTTCTGATAAAGCCGGCCGGTGGCCGGGTTGGAAAAGTCATGGCGAACGGCACCTGGAAGATCGCGCGGAATCGCGGCGGAGCGCAGCTCCCCATCGCGCTTCTCGCCGCTCTTGCCATCGCCCTCATCCTGATCGGCAAGGCGCAGAATTCGCTCTTTGACCGTACGCGCGCCGCGGTGACCGACTGGGTCGCGCCCGCGCTGCAGGTGGTGCGCGCGCCGCTTGTCGGCCTCGACCGCTGGATGGGCTCGATCGGCGAGATCTTCACGGTCTACCAGGAAAATCTCCGCCTCAAGGACGAGAATGCGCGCCTGCGCCAGTGGCGGAACGCGGCGGTCATGCTGGACGACCGCGTCGAGCGCTATCAGCTCCTGCTGCACGCCGTTCCCGATCCGAAGCTGTCCTCGGTGATGGCGCGCGTCATCGGCCGCTCGAACCATCCTTTCCTGCAGACCATGATCCTCGACGCCGGCAAGGCGCAGGGCGTCAAGCCGGGGCAGGCGGTGATCGATGCGCGCGGCATGATCGGGCGCATCTTTCTCACCGGCGATCACACCTCCTGGGTGATCCTGCTCACCGATCTCAACAGCCGCATTCCCGTGAACATCGAGCCGGGCAACGCACAGGCGATCATGGCCGGCGACAATACCGGCGCACCGACCCTCGATCTCCTGTCGCAGAACGTGACGCTCAAGCCGGGCTCGCAGGTCGTCAGTTCCGGCGATGGCGGTTTGCTGCCGCCAGGCCTTGCGATCGGAACGGTCGTGGCCGATCCGGCCGGCGGCTATCGCGTCGTTCTGCTCGCGGACTCCGCGGCGAGCGAAGACGTCAACGTCGTCGACTTCAAGCTGAAGACGGAGCAGCCGCCGGCCGCTTCGCCGCACGATCTGCCGGTCACCGCCGCCGGTCTTCCGCCCGCCGCGCCGCCGCCCGCACCTGTGACCGTGCCCGTGGCCGCACCCGCGACAGTGCCTATGGCAACCGGTACGGCAGCGCCCGTAGCGGCGCATCCGCCCGTCACGACTCCGGCCCCGCCAACCCAGAACGCGGCGCCCCCCGACAATGGCAATGAGTGAGGCGTATCTTGGAGCGCGCCGGTAACATCATGGGTGGCCGTCTCCTCTCCTCGATCGTTCCGGTCGTGCTTGGCATTCTCGGCGTGCTGATCGCGAACTTTCCGGTTTCTATACTGGGCGGACTGGTCCCGCCGCCGCTGCTCGTGTTCATGCCGCTCTATTTCTGGGCCATGGTGCGGCCGGACCTGATGACGCCTTTCTGGGTGTTCATGCTCGGGATCCTCCAGGATCTGCTGTCCGGCGGTCCGCCCGGTGTCTGGGCCGCGTCGTTCCTTGGCGCCTATTTCCTGATCGACCGGCAGCGCGACATGCTCGCAGGCCTGTCCGGCATCGGCGCCATCGCCGGCTTTGCCGTGTCGGCGCTGACGGCTTGCGTCACCGCCTATGTCATTGTCGGCCTGTATTACTGGCACCTGCCGCCCCTCGCGCCGATGATGGTGGAACTGGCGATGACGGTGCTTTTCTACATTCCCGCCCTGTTTGCGCTTGGTGTCGTGCATCGCCGCCTGGTCGGACCGTATCGGAGCGATTTCTGATGCCGGTCTTCGATACCAAGGACAAAAGCCGCTATACGAGTTTCACCCGCCGCTCGCTGATGCTGACCGGCGGCATGACGGCGGTGTTTTCGATTCTGGCCGGGCGGCTCTATCAGCTGCAGATCCTCAACGGCGACCAATACAAGACCCAGGCCGAAGACAACCGCGTCAACCAACGGCTGATCGCGCCGCCGCGCGGGCGCATCCTCGATCGCTTCGGCGTCGAGCTTGCCAACAATCGCCGCAACTATCGCGTGCTGCTGGTGTCGGAGCAGGCGACCGAAGGCGTCGAAGCCGCGCTGGATACGATCGGCAAGGTGATCCTGCTCACCGATGTGCAGAAGAAGCGCGTGCTGCACGACGTGGCGATGAACAAGAAGTTCGTTCCCGTGCCGGTGGCCGAGAACCTGACCTGGGAAGAATATGCGCGCATCAACATGCATCTTCCCTATCTGTCCGGCATCCAGCCGGACGTCGGCCAAACCCGGGATTATCCCTTCGGCACGCAGCTTTCCCACATTCTGGGCTATGTCGCCGCCGCCAGCCCGGAGGACATCAAGGACAGCGACGATCCGTTGCTCGGCCTGCCCGGCTTTCGCATTGGAAAACGCGGCATCGAGAAGGCCTTCGATGAACAGGTGCGCGGCGAGGCCGGCGACAGCCGCGTCGAGGTGAACGCCTATGGCCGCGTGATCCGCGAATTGTCGCGCGATTCCGGCGTGCCCGGCCAGGACATCTGGCTGACCGTCGACAGCGAGTTGCAACGCTTCGCCGATCAGCGGCTGGGCATCGAGAGCGCGGCGTGCTGCGTGCTCGACGCGCAGACCGGCGACGTGCTCGCACTGTCCTCGACGCCGGGGTTCGATCCCAATCTCTTCAATGTCGGCATCAGCAATGACGAATGGAAAACGCTGACGACCGACGATCACAAGCCGCTCGTGAACAAGGTGCTTTCGGGCGCCTATCCGCCGGGCTCGACCTTCAAGCCGGCGATGGCGCTCGCCGCCGTGCAGGACAATCTGCCCGCCGACTTCTCCGTCGTCTGCACCGGCGCACTGACGCTCGGCAACCACGAGTTCCACTGCTGGAAACGCGGCGGCCACGGCCGGGTCGATCTGCAACGCGGCATCGCGCAATCCTGCGACGTGTTCTTCTATGAAATCGCGCGGCGTCTGGGCATCGACAAGATGGAGGCCGCCGCGCGGGCGCTGGGCATGGGTTCGGCGACCGGCATCGAAATTCCCGGCGAGAACGGCGGCTTCATTCCGGGCGCAGCCTGGAAGGAAGCACGCTTCGGCATTCCCTGGCAGATGGGCGAGACGCTCGTCACCGGCATCGGCCAGGGCTACGTGCTGACGACGCCGCTGCAACTGGCGACGCTGGCCGCCCGTATCGCCAGCGGACGTGCCGTCACGCCGCGCATCGCGCATACGGTCGGCACGACATCGCAGCCGCGCCCCTTGGCCGATCCGCTGCCCTTCTCGGATGCGGCTTTCGCCGCCGTGCGCGAGGGTATGAATTCGGTGTGCAACGGCGGCGGCACGGCCTCACGCTGGCGCATCGCCGAGCCCGGCATGGAAATGGCAGGCAAGACCGGCACCGCGCAGGTCCGGCGCATCACCAAGGAAGAGCGCGCGACGGGCGTGAAGAACGATGCGTCGCTGCCGTGGAAGATGCGCGACCATGGCCTCTTCATCGCTTTCGCGCCCGTGGCGCAGCCGCGTTACGCCCTGTCCTGCATCGTCGAGCATGGCGCGCTCGGCCATCCGCAGGTGCAGATGGCCCACGACATTCTGTTGTTCGCGCAAAAACGCGATCCGTTGAAGCTGCGCGCCGCCTATCCGACAAACGCCGCGATGCTGACGCCGGGCACGATGGGAGGGCAAGGATGACGACACGCCCCTATGCCGCCGCGCGCCGCACGCTCAGCATCAGCGACAAGCTCTATGAGGTGAACTGGGGCCTCGTGCTGCTCATCGCCATCATCGCGAGCGCGGGTTTCGCGATGCTCTATTCGGTGGCGGGCGGAAGCCTCTCGCCCTGGGCGTCGCCGCAGATCCTGCGCTTTCTCGTGGGCTGCGTGGTGCTGGTGGTCGTGGCGCTGGTCGATGTCCGCGTCTGGATGAGCCTTGCCTATCCGGCCTACCTCATTTCTCTGGTCCTCCTGGTCGCCGTCGTCGTGGCGGGCCATGTCGGCCTCGGCGCGCAACGCTGGATCACGCTCGGCCCGCTTGGCCTGCAGCCGTCGGAGCTGATGAAAATCTCGCTGGTGCTGGCGCTTGCGCGCTTCCTGCACGGAAAAAGCGTCGAGGAAATCTCCAGGCCCCTCAATCTTCTCATCGCGCTCGCGATCATCGGAATTCCGGCCGTCTTCGTCGTGCTGCAGCCCAATCTCGGCACCACGCTCATCATCCTCGCGGACGGAGTGTCGCTTCTCTTTCTCGCGGGGCTTTCGTGGTGGTGGATCCTGCCGGCCGTTGCGGCGGTGGTGGTCGCCGTGCCGACGGCCTGGCAGTTCGTGCTGCACGACTACCAGAAGCGCCGCGTGCTCACCTTCCTCGATCCGGAATCCGATGCGCTGGGCGCAGGCTGGAACATCACCCAGGCCAAGATCGCCATCGGCTCGGGCGGCATCAGCGGCAAGGGCTTCCTGCAGGGGACGCAGAGCCGCCTCAACTTCCTGCCCGAAAAGCAGACGGACTTCATCTTCACCAATTTCGGCGAGGAGTTCGGCTTCGTAGGCTCGATCGCGCTTTTGATCCTGTTTGCCGTCGTGATCGGCTACGGCATCCAGATCGCGATGGCGGCGAGGAGCCAGTTCGGCCGGCTGCTCGCCATGGGCGTCACGCTGAACTTCTTCTTCTACATCATGATCAACGCCTCGATGGTCATGGGCCTGATCCCGGTGGTCGGCATTCCCATGCCGCTGATCTCCTATGGCGGTTCGGCGATGCTCACGGTGATGTTCGGCTTTGGCCTCCTGATGAGCGTGCACGTGCACCGGCAGGTCGAGATTCCGCGCCATTCCGGCGGGATCATCTGACGCGCGCTCCCAGGTTGCAGCAGAGTCACGATTTTTCGGGCCGAAAACGGGCGAATCGCGGCGCTTTTCGAAAGCCGTGCATGCATCCCGCCGGCTTCCTAGACAGGGCAAAATCGCTCTGCTATGCACCGCGCCTTCGTTGGATGGGCCGGTAGCTCAGTTGGTAGAGCGTTCGACTCTTAATCGAAATGTCGTGGGTTCGATCCCCTCCCGGCCTACCATCCACTCTTTCTCAACTCGCCAGCAGGACGGCAGCGATCCGCTCGCGCGTGTAGGGCAGTTCGCGGATACGCGCGCCCAACGCATGCGCGACGGCGTTGCCGATGGCGGCAAGCGTGGGGCCGAGCGAGATTTCGCCGGTGCCGAAGGGCACATGCGATTGCCCGACGAGTTCGACCGTCACCGGCGGAACCTCGTTGAAGCGCAGGATCGGATAGTCGTCCCACACGGTGGAGGCGATGCCGTTGCCGCCGAGTTTCACCTGTTCCTTCAGCGCCCAGCTCGCGGCCATGATCATGCCGCCTTCGATCTGGTTCTTCGCGCCGTCCGGATTGATGACGAGGCCGCAATCGGCGACGCACCACATCTCTTTCAGGCGGACCTCGGTATCGACGCTGAGCGCCACCGCGACGCCGATATAGGCGCCGCGATCGCGATGGCGGGCATAGGCAAGGCCGAGTCCCTCTGCGTTTCCGCCGGCGTCACGACGGTTCCAGTTCGATAGCGTACCAAGCCGTTCGAGCACGGCGCGCGCCCGCGGATCGCTGGTCATCGACAGGCGATAGGCGAGCGGATCGATTCCGGCGATGCCCGCAAGCTCGTCGATGAAGCACTCGCAGGCATAGGTGTTCACCGGTCCGCCGAGACCGCGCAGCGAGGACGTGCGCACCGGCGGCGTGATGACATTCTCCTTCACGCGCGTGGCCGCGATATCGTAGGAGGGCGTTGCGTTGAGCCGCCCGCCGCTGAAGCCCGGCATCGTCATCGGTGGCGGCGGCGGCGTGCCCGGACTGAGCGCGGATTCGACGAGCACATAGCCTCGGCCGATATGCGGGCCGCTCCAGATCTCGGACGAGAAGTCGACAAGTTTGCCGGACGCGTCGATCTCGCCTGAAAGTTCGAAATGCATCGCCGTGCCGACCGGAGCAAAGCCGAACTCATCCTCGCGACGCCATTGCACGCGGATCGTCTGGCCGGGACGGCGCATGGCGATCACGGCGGCGTCGCAGGACGCATCGTCGGCGCCGTTATGGCCATAGCAGCCCGGCCCTTGCGTGTGCTCGACCTGGATCTTTTCCGGCGGCAATCCGGTGATGCGCGCAAGGGTACCGCGGATGGGATAGACGCCCTGGGCATGCGTCCACACGGTGAGCATTCCGTTCGCGAAACGCGCGATGCCGTGCGACGGGCCCATCGAGCCATGTGCGATGAAGGGGCGGCCGTAGCTTGCCTTGTGCCTGCGGCGGTTGGACGGCTCCGGCGCCGGCGCGCCGCCTTCCCACGGCGTTGCCGGAAGCTTGCGCAACGCGGCCGCTTCCGAGAGTTCGGGAGAGCCGACGCGCGCATCGTCCCATGTCACATGCCGTTCGGCGGCGGTGACGGCGAGCGTAGCCGCACGCTCGTTCTTCGACAGAAAGGCGATGAACGCGCCGTCGCGGACAATGTCGATCTCGCCGTCGGCGGCCTTGCGGATGGCCGCTTCGTCGAACGACTTGACGTGCGCCCTGTATCCCGGCTGACGCAGCACCCGCGCATGGGTGACGTCGTTCAGCGCGATGTCCTGGATGAAGCCGCCGCCGAACACTTTGGACGGCAGGTCGGAACGCGGCTGCGACGTGCCGACGATGCGGTGGCGATCCGGCGTCTTCCAGCGCGCCTTGCCTTGCGGTGCGCGTTTGAGATCGATGTGCGGCGAAAGCGTCCAATAGTCGACGCCTGTCGGTGAGCCGTTCTTCACAAACGCGCCGTCGAGAATGTCGAGTTCCTCGACCGCGCATCCGAGCCGTTGCGCCGCTTCGGTGACGAACAGTGCCCGAACTTCCGCGGCTGCGGCGCGAACGGATGCACCGGAGGTTTCGATCGACATGCTGCCGACCGTCAAACCTTCGTCCGGCACCGCACCGGTCGCCGCTTCGGGAACGATCAGCCGCTCCATCGCGACATCGAGTTCCTCGGCCGCGATCTGCGCCAGGGACGTCATCACGCCCTGTCCATACTCCACCTTGCCGAAGGCGACGCGCACTTTGCCGGCTTCGGGAAACGACACCCAGCGTTCGAGGATGGGATTGGCTTCCAGTGAGGCCGGGATCATGCCGGCACCTTCATGCGTTCGGCGGCGAGCGCGACGGCGTCGAGAATGCGGTTATGCGTCCCGCAGCGGCACAGATGCCAGGCCAGCGCATCCGCGATTTCCGCGCGCGTGGGCGATGGGTTGCGGTCGAGCAGCGCTTTCGCGCCGACGAGAATACCCGACAGGCAATAGCCGCATTGCCCCGCCTGCTTCTCGATGAACGCGGTTTGCAGCGGATGCGGCTTTTGCGGCGTACCGAGACCCTCGACGGTTACGATCTTCCTGCCCTCGAGCGTGCCGGCTACGACGGCACAGGACGGTTTGTCCTCGCCCTCGATCAGAACCGAACAACTGCCGCATTGCTCTGCGCCGCAGCCGAAGCGCGGGCCGGTGAGGTCGAGGCGATTGCGCAGCACGTCAAGCAGGGTCTCGCGATCATCCGCTTCGACCGTCCGGGCCACGCCATTCACGATCAGTCTGATCTCGCGAAGCAAGGGTTCCTCCGAAGCTCTGAACTCGTCAACAATAACGAATGAAACCGTACAACGTAACTGCGGCAGAGAAGCTTGACGTTGTCAGCGTTCGCGCCCCACGCTCCGCCGCCGCATTACCCGGAGTCTCCAGGATGATCCGTTTCGTCAGCCGATTGATTGGCGCTTTGTTGCTCGCTGTGAGTGCGGGCTACGCCCAAGCCGCCGAAACGCCGCAGGAAGGCGATTTCGTCGTCCACGACTTCAAGTTCAAGTCGGGCGAAACCCTGAAGGATCTGCGGCTGCACTACACCACGCTGGGCAAGCCGGTGCGCGACGCGCATGGCCGCGTTACCAACGCCGTTCTCATCCTGCACGGCACGGGCGGCGACGGGCATCAGTTTCTACGGCCGCAGTTTTCCGGCGTTCTGTTCGCGCCCGGCGGCCTGCTCGATCCCGCGAAATATTTCATCATCCTTCGCGACGGCATCGGTCACGGCAAATCGTCCAAGCCGAGCGACGGGCTGCATGCGAAGTTCCCGCACTACGACTATGACGACATGGTCGCGGCAGACTATCTGCTTCTGACCAAAGGCTTGCATGTGAACCATCTGCGCCTCGTGATGGGCACGTCGATGGGCTGCATGCACTCCTTTGTCTGGGGGGAGACCTATCCCGATTTCATGGATGCGCTGATGCCGCTCGCCTGCCTGCCGGTGCAGATCGCGGGGCGCAACCGCATGTGGCGCAAGATGACGATCGACGCGATCAGGGACGATCCGGCCTGGAATGGCGGCGAGTACAAGACCCAACCACTGGCCGGACTGCGCACGGCGTCGGATTTTCTGGTGATCGCCGGCAGCGCGCCGCTTCTGGCGCAGAAAACCTGGCCGACGCGCGATGCGGCCGATGCCTATCTCGACGAGACGATCGGCAAGGATCTCGCGACGCTCGACGCCAACGATTTCCTCTACCAGGTGGACTCGTCGCGCAACTACGATCCTTCGGCCGCGCTGGGGACGATCAAGGCGCCGGTAATGTGGGTGAATTCGGCGGACGATTTCATCAATCCGCCCGAACTCGGCATCGCGGAGAAAGAGGTCAAACTGATCCCGCATGCGCGCTTCGTGCTCGTCCCCATCAGCGACCAGACGCACGGCCACGGCACGCATACCTGGGCGGCAGTGTGGAAGGATTACCTGGCGGAGTTGCTGAAGGAAACGGAACGGTAGGCGCTCTCCAGCTAACTGTCATGGCTCGCATTTTGCGGTCATGACAAATGCGGATGAATAAACAAAACCCCGGCCTTTCGACCGGGGTCACATTTCGCTTTTCCTGTCTTTGAAGAGTTTAGCGATTGGCAGGCTGCGCCGGCGAGACGCGGCGCGGTTGCGCGCGGCCCTCTGCGAGCGTCGCTGCGGCCGCTTCGGTTGCGCGCTTGCGCGACTTTGCGTGGCGGCGTCTTTTGTCTCTTTTGCGTGCGTTCACCAGGCGGGCGCCCATGTTCAAACTCCTGTCATTTCTGTTCTGAGCGGACGCTAGGCTCAATGCGCGCAACTAGATACGGGTCATTTCGGCTCGGGTTGTTCCGCCCGCCCAAAAGCGAGCAAATCGCACGCTTATTCGAACGCCCTGTCCACCCCCGCCGCAGCGTAGATCGCGTCGATGGCGGTCATGTTGCCGAGCGAGTCCGCGTTGGTGATGAGTTGCGCCTTGCCGCGCAGGAGCACGTCGCCGAGTTCCTTCATCTGCGCGACATAGGTCGCATCGCCTGCCGTCGGTTCCTTGCGCTCTGTGCCGCCTGCCGTCACCGTGAAGCGGCAGCCCATCTGCGGCGCGAGATAATTGACGATCTCCATCGTGCCTTTCTCGCCCGTCAGTTTCAGCGTCGCGCCGAAGCGTTCCGACTTCATCGAGCAGGCGAGGGTGGCGGGAACTACCGCCAAACTCAAGGTCGGCCTTCGTGGTCACGTCGACAGCATGTTCCATCGCGCAGCTCGCGCGCAGCACTTTCGGCTCGCCGCCCATCACCGAGCGCAGCGCATGCGTCGGGTAACAACCGAGGTCCATCAGTGCGCCGCCGCCCTGTTCGCGTGTCCAGCGCAACTCGCCCTCGCGGTACGGGATCGGCACGGAGAAATCCGCATCGACGCGCACGAATTTTCCGAGTTCGCCGGAGCGGGCGATCTCGACGGCGCGTTTCATGACATTGTGATGGCGATAGTGGAAGGCCTCGACCAGCTTGCCCTTGGCATTCGCCGCCGCCTCGTTCATGCGCCGCACCTGCGCGGCGTTCATCGCGAACGGCTTCTCGCACAGCACATGCTTGCCGGCCTGCAGAGCGGCGATGGTCCAGCGCGCGTGGCCCGCAGGCGGCAGGGCGTTGTAGACGAGATCGACATCGTCGCGGCGCACCAGTTCGTCGTAGTCCTTTGCGACATGCGGGATCTTGTGTTCGGCGGCATAGGCCCTGGCGCGCTCCGGATCGCGCGCGGCAACCGCCACGACTTCGAAATCCGGATTGTCGCGCGAGGTGTTGATGACGACGGGCGGCGCGATCTTGGCCGCGCCCAGAATGCCGATGCGAATTTTCACGTGCCGCTCCCGAGAAGATGCGCCTGACGCGCCAGTTTGGTCATGAGGGCGTCGAACTGCCGCCGCTCCTCGACCGTGAGGGCAGACAGAAACACATCTTCCAGATGCAGCGCCAGCGGCACGACTTCTTCGTAGATCGCGCGGCCCCTGGCAGTCAGCGACAGGCGCGTGATGCGGCCGTCGCTGGGATCGGCCTGGCGCTGCACGCGCCTGGCACGCA
The DNA here is from genome assembly GCA_963743765.1 of uncultured Alphaproteobacteria bacterium. Classification (GTDB taxonomy): domain Bacteria; phylum Pseudomonadota; class Alphaproteobacteria; order Micropepsales; family Micropepsaceae; genus Rhizomicrobium. The sequence continues at coordinate 666,348 of CAVUQQ010000004.1, read as the reverse complement.
TGAGGTTCTCGACGGCGCGGGAGACCTGCACCTTGTCCATGGCCGTGCGCTCGGCCACGTCGCGCGCCGACAGGTTCGGCGTGCCGCCCAGCACCGCCATGGTGCGCCATTCGGGAATCGTCAGATCGAAGCGGTCGGAATATTGCCGCGCAATGGCGCTGGAAACGCGGTTCGTCAGAACCGACAGGCGATACGGCGTGAAGCGCTCCAGATCGAGGCGGCGCTTCGGTGCGGCGTTACTCCGCATCGGGCTGGTTCTTCGGATGTGCGGCATCGAAGGCGGGATGCGCCAGCGCATGCGCCTCGATGCGTGCAAGAGCCGGATAGCGCTCGATCTCGAGTTTCACGCGCCGCGCATTGAACATCTGCGGGATGAGGCAGATGTCCGCGATCGTCGGCGAGTCGCCATGACAATAAAGACCCGTGTCCTTCGACAGTGCCAGCATCTTTTCCAGCGCCTCGAATCCCACCGTGATCCAGTGGCGCTGCCAGCGCACCTGCTGTTCGTCGCTGATGCCGATTTCGCTCTTGAGATACTGTCCAAGCCGCAGATTGTTCACCGGGTGGATATCGCAGGCGATGACGCAGGCGATTTCGCGCACCCGCGCCCGGCCCAGCGCATCCTTGGGCAGGATCGGCGGTTCTGGCTTCACCTCGTCGAGATATTCCATGATCGCCAGCGACTGCGTGATCAGGTGGCCGTTATGGACAAGCGCGGGGATCAGTTCGAGCGGGTTGAGCGCCTTGTACTCGGCCGTGTGCTGCTGCCCGCCATCCTTCAGGAGGTGAATGAAGCGCAGCTCGGGCTTGATGCCTTTGAGGTTCAGCGCGATGCGTGCACGGAACGCGGCCGAGGAGCGGAAATAGCCGTAGAGCGCAAACTCATCCTTCATGGCGGGCGACCTCCTGCTCGATGGCACCGAAGATGGAATCTCCGTCCTTGTCGAACATCTCGATCCGCACCTGGTCGCCGAATTTCATGAACGGCGTGACCGGCGCGCCCTTTTCGATCTGTTCCAGCGTGCGCCGCTCGGCGATGCAGCAGGAGCCGGCATCGCCATGCTTGTTCGACACCGTGCCGGAACCGACGATGGTGCCGGCGCAGAGCGCGCGGGTCTTGGCGGCGTGCGCAATCAGCTGCGCGAACGAAAAGTCATGTCGACACCTGCGTTCGGCGCGCCGAACCTTTTGCCGTTGAGCCAGACATGCAGCGGCAGATGCAGCTTTGCTCTCGTGCCAGGCGTCGCCGAGTTCGTCCGGCGTGACCGCAACGGGCGAGAAGGCGCTGGCGGGCTTGGACTGGAAGAAGCCGAAACCCTTCGCAAGTTCGGCCGGGATCAGGTTGCGCAGCGACACATCGTTCACGAGCATGAGCAGCTTGATGTGCCGGCCGGCATGCGACGCATCGGTGCCCATCGGCACGTCGTCGGTGATGACGGCGACCTCCGCCTCGAAATCGATGCCCCAGGCTTCGTCGGCGGCAAGGATCGGGTCAGTGGGACCGATGAAACTGTCCGAGCCGCCCTGGTACATCAGCGGATCGGTCCAGAATGATGGGCGGCATCTCCGCGCCGCGCGCCTTGCGCACGAGCTCGACGTGCGTGACGTAGGCCGAACCGTCGGCCCATTGGTACGCACGCGGCAGCGGCGAGAGGCAGTTCGCGGGATCGAACGGTTTGGCGCCATCGGCGACGCCTTCGTTCAACAGGTCGTAGACCCGCTTCAAGCTGTGGCGCCGTCTCGACCCAGTTGTCCAGCGCCTGCTGCAGCGTGGGCGCGATGTGCGGCACGGCGGCGGCTGTCTTCAGATCGCGCGAGACGACCACAAGCGTGCCGTCGCGAGTACCGCTTGAGCGAGGCGAGCTTCATTTCACCATCCAGCTGTCGGCATAGTCCTTGGTCTCGGTCCGCGCTGCGTCTTCGGCCATGTCGAGCGGATCGCGCGTGTCGATCATCACCGCGACTTCGTCGGTCATGGTCTTTGCCGCCTTCGCGCCTGCCGCGAAGGCCTTGGGATGCGGCCCGTGCGTGAAGCCGTTGGGATGGAACGTCACCATGCCCGGCTTGATGTTGTCGCGGCTGAAGAATTCGCCCGCGTGGTAGAAGATCACCTCGTCGTAATCGTCGTTGGAGTGGAAGAACGGCACCTTCAGCGCGCCGGGATCGCTCTCGAACGGCCGTGGCACGAAGGTGCAGACGACGAAGCGGTCGGCGACGAAGGTCGAGTGCACCGACGGCGGCAGGTGATAGCGGTGGCTCATCACCGGGCGGATGTCGCGCCAGTTGAGCTGCACGACCGAGAGATTGCCGTTCCAGCCGACCGCGTCGAGCGGATTGAACGGATAAGTGATGGTCGAGATCTGCGCCGCGCCGCTTGCACGCGCACCTTCCACTCGCCGTCACGCTGCGCCTTGAAAGCCGCGTCGAGCTTCGGCGTGTCGAGCGCTGCCGGATCGAAGATCGCGTGCGGCCCGAGAATGCCGCGTTCGGGCAGCTTGTAGCCGCCGTTGGTCGCCTCGATCATCAACGCGACGGTCGGCGATTTCGGCTCAAGCCGCCACATGGTTCCGCGCGGCAGCAGAAGATAGTCGCCGTCGCGATAGCCGAGATGGCCGAAGTCGCAGAACAGCTCGCCCGAGCCTGCATGGACGAAGAGCAGCTCGATCGCCGTCGGCGTTGCGCACCAGATGGGGCATGGCGTCCGCGAACACGCCAGACGCGCATCCGGCAATGCGCATTGGAGAGTAGCGGCGCGGCCTGAAACGGTTCCTCGGATGACGTCGCAGCGGCCACCGCATCGAAGGCGCGCGGCCGGAGCGGACCCTCGAAGTTCGATCCAGCCGGTCGGCGGGTGGCGGTGATAGATGTGCGCGGCGGGGCCGAAGAAGCCGTCGCGCCCGATCTCGCGCTCGAACGTGCCGGCCGGCAGATCGGCATGGGCCTGCCGCGAGGTTTCACCCTCGACGCGCGGAAATTCGATCCAGTTCCTGCTCATGCTGCACTCGTGTCCTTGAGAACGCCGCGCTTGATCTGGTCGGCTTCGATGCTTTCGAACAGCGCCTGGAAATTGCCTTCGCCGAAGCCCTCGTTGCCCTTGCGCTGGATGATCTCGAAGAAGATCGGGCCGATCGCGTTCTGCGTGAAGATCTGCAGCAGCAGGCCTGTCCTTCGGCGCGCCGTCGATCAGGATGCGGCTTGCCTTGCAGCCGCGCGACGTCCTCGCCGTGGCCCTTGCACGCGGTTGTCGAGCGCGTTCGTAGTAGGTGTCCGGCGTGTCCTGGAACTGCGACGCCGTGCGCCGCGAGCGCTTCGACCGTTGCGTAGATGTCGTCGGTGCGCAGCGCGATGTGCTGGATGCCCTCGCCGTGATAGTCGTGCAGGTATTCCTCGATCTGCGACTTGTCGTCGGAGCTTTCGTTGATCGGGATGCGGATCTTGCCGTCAGGGGCTGGTCATCGCCTTGCGACTTCAGGCCGGTCAGCTTGCCCTCGATGTCGAAGTAGCGGATCTCGCGGAAGTTGAAGAGCTTCTCGTAGAAGCCCGCCCACTTGTCCATGTTGCCGCGATACACGTTGTGCGTCAGGTGGTCGATGTCGGTGAGGCCTGCGCCCTTATGCGCCAACCCCTTGGCCGCGTCCGTCGGCACGAAGTCGACGTCGTAGATCGAGCGCTCGCCGTAGCGGTCGACGAGATAGATGACGCTGCCGCCGATGCCCTCGATCGCCGGGAATGTTCAGCTCCATCGGTCCGACCTGGTTGTGGAACGGCTTGGCGCCGAGCGCGATCGCCTGCGTGTAGGCCTGCGCCGCGTCCTTCACGCGGAACGCCATGGCGCAGGCGCTCGGCCCGTGCTCGCGCGCGAAGCGGCTGCCGATGGCTGTCGGGCTCCGCATTGACGATGAAGTTGACGTCGCCCTGGCGGTACAGCGTGACGTCCTTCGAGCGGTGCCGCGCCACGGCGCGAAAGCCCATGCGTTCGAACAGTGTGGCGAGTGCGCCGACATCCGGCGCGGTGTATTCGACGAATTCGAATCCGTCGGTCCCGATCGGGTTTTCCCAAAGCGCCATGGCGCGTCTCCGCTGAGTCCTGTCCTGCGGGGAAATATAGTTTCAAATGAAACTAGTTGCGAGTCCTACATCTGCATGGGTGCCGTGAGGCCGAGGAAACCCACGGCGATCAGAATCAGTGCCGCGCTGCCCAACTCCGCGAACAGGGTAAGAGGCAGGGTTTCCGCGGCTTCCTTCTCGCCACGCGCAAGGCCCGGCACGACGCCGAAGCGGTTGGTCAGCGCCAGTGCGATCATCAGGCCGGCCAGCACCAGCTTGACCGCCAGCCATGTCAGGTAGACCGGCGACCAGCGCATGCCCTGCATGTCGAGAATCGCGATGGCGTTGATCGTTCCGGAAACGACCAGAATCGCAACGGCGAATGAGCCCCAGCGCGATAACAGGCGCAGCAGCGAAATCTGTTTTGCGGTTTCGCGCGGCTCTCGCATGACGACGAAGGCGATCACCGCAAGACTGCCGACCCAGAAGCCTGCTGCGAGCAGGTGCAGCGCGTCGATCATGGCGCGCAGATATTCAAACTGCGCCACGCCGGCTGCTGCGGCATGACTCGTCATGCCGAGCAGTGCGAGGGCGACACCGCCGGAAACGGCGCCCGCGATCTGCTGCCCGGACGGGACCGCCCAGGCGATGACCAGGAAGGCAGCGAGCAGCACTAAGCGTTCGAGCGCGATGTGGCCGTAGAGGGAATGGAACAGAACCTGGCTCAACGGCGCCGGCGCGAACAGCGCGGCTTCGGAACGCGTCATCTCGCCCGCGACGAAGCCGACCGAGACGAGGGCCGTCGCCAGCGCGATGCCGCCGCAAGCCGGAAGGAAAGCGCGCGGCAGGACGATGTCGCAACGCAGCCGCGTGCGCGCGATCCAGCCGAATGCACAGGCGCCGAAGAGAGTCATCAGGCTCGCGAAGTGAAGCGCACGGATGAGGGCGAACGCGAACGTCACGCCGACGAACCTCTTGAATCATGCAAGCTCACTTGCCGTTCGCTCCGCGCACGTCGAATGTGACGGGCATCTTCGTCCCGTCGGCGAATTGCAGCGTGACGGCGACCTTGCCGCCGCGCTTCATGGCCGGTGCGGGTTCCATGCACATCAAGTGATAACCGCCGGGCGAGAAGCTGAGCGTGCCGCCCGCGGGCACATCGATCGTTGCGACATCGCTCATGCTGGCCATGCCGTTCATCATCTCGGACTTGTGCAGCATCAGCATCCCGCAGGCCGGCGAATAGGCGCCGCCAAGCGTCACATTCTTTCCGGTGCCGTTGTGCAACGTGAAATAGCCGCCGGCCGGCAGCTTGCCGGGCAGGGCGCGGAACCACGCCTGCGTCACGGTGACTTGCGGCGCGGCAGCGGCCGGCGTCGCGAGGGCGAGGGCAAGCAGCACGCCACACAGTGTTCGAGTCATCATGGTCTCCTTCATCACGGCAGGATCAGGAAGTTGTACGAGCCTTCGGAGCGATGCGTGTCTTGCGAAACTGCATGCCAGCTCACGCGATAGCGCCCAGGCGCGAGTTTTTTGAGCGGCCGATAGATCTCGGATCCGCTGGCAGCAGAAGGTCCGGCGCCCATGTCGCGGCCCTGCGTGTCGGTCACCGTCACGTCGCTGAATGCGGGCTCCAGCGCTTCGGAGAAGAGCAACTCAATCCTGGCAGGGCTGGCCGGCAGATTCTCGCCGGCTGCGGGGCGAGCTTTCACGAGAAAGGCATGCGCTATCGCCGGAACTGGAATTGTCGCAAGGGCCGCGAGAAAAATCAGTACGCGCCGGTTCATGGGTTGCCTCCGAAGATCGGTGTTCCGAGCGAATGCGGGAAGATGTCGTCGAGATAGAAGTGAAGTTGCATCAGAACACCGACCGTGTCGCCTGTCGCGTGATTTACCGGGATGATCGCCTCTGCCGCAAATTGCGTGTACTGGCCGGACCAGATCAGGCCGGGATTGATCGTTCCGGTCGTGCGGCCGGCGCCGGTGGGCGAACTCAGCTTGAACTCAACCAACGGCGTCAGTTGCGCAACGAAGCTCGAAAAGCGCTGATCGCGCACATTGTTCTGCAGGTAGAGCAGGCTGTATTCGATTGCGCCGCCCCATGCGAAGGACTTTGACTGCGTGCTCGTCCCCGGAATGGCGTATCCGACAACGCCAGTGACGGCGAGCGGGCGCAGCAGCGCCATCGAGTCCGGCAGGCCGCCAAAGCCTTTGCCGAACAGGATTTTCGGCGTGTAGGTGGTAAATTTATCGGCGACCGCGCCGGACCAGCTGCCGCCGATCTCAAAGCTCATCGCGGCGGACGCCACGAACTCGCTGCGGGCATTGGTGATGAACTGCCAGGTCGGCGTGATCTCGGTGTTCTCCCAGCCCGATGCGTGCGGGTCTCCTGGCGGATGCGCGTTGATGAAGCCGCCACCGAACGAGATCGAGACGTGCGGGACAATCGACTTGGTGTATTCGAATTCATAATCCTCTTCGTGATTGCCGAGCGAGACGGTCGGCAACGCCAGTTCGTCTGCCGCGAACGGATCGTCCGAGGCGATGGTCGCAGGAAAGAAGCGCTCGCCGACCACGCCATGCGCCTGTGCGGCTTGCGGAAGGGCTGTGGCGGCCACGGCAAACGCGGCGGCATGAAGCCGGACGAAGAATTTGAACATGTGAGACTCTCGCATGAGTGAAAATGCGCGCGATCGCCCGCAGATGCGGGGCCGAGGCGCTGGCGAAGCGGACTCAGGCGATGGCTGGCGGGGCGCGGGCTGCGTTGGGGCGGTGCAGGAACGCGGACGCGACCGACTCATCCGTGAACAGGACGGCGATGTGCAGCGCGTCCGCCTTCGTCCCCCACGCAAGCCGGGCAACGGCGGGTGGCGCCAGGGGTGCCGCTGCGGAGAAGGCGCAGGGCGCGTGGCTACGTTCCCGCGAGGGTTGGCCCGGCGCCTTGCCCTCATGATGGGCAGCCTCGACGGAGCAGATCGTGAACGGCGTCGCCTCGCCACCCGGCATCCAGCCGTCCGGCAGCAGCGCGCGCAGCAGCATTGCGGCTAGCGCTAGGCTGATGGCGGCGGATCGGTCGAGCTGCAAATGCATGATTGTCCCTGCGGCGCTTATGGGGGCATGAGGTTTTTGGGTCAATTCTGCCCGGCGTCGCACCACAAACCGTCCTATCGCCGGCGTCGCTCGCTTATTTTCCCTGAAAGTCGAGCCGAGCAGCAAATGCATGGCTGCTTCACGCCGCTTGAAAGGCGCTGGCCCGGCTCCCAGATCAGGCCTCCGAAGGAGAGTTCGCCATGTTCCGCCGAAAGAGACTTGAACGTCAGGCTGCGAAACGTTTCGCATCGCGCAATGCGGGCGGCGGTCTTGCTCTGGCCGCCACGCTCGTCTTCTTCGGCGTATTTCCGATCGGTCTCGTCTGCACGATGATGCTGATGCAGATGTTCGGCGTCTGGTAAACCTGAACATTCCTCTGCGGCACGTTGAGCCTTACGGCGCTACTGTTACAGTCGCACGATGGCTTATGAACCGACGCTCGAATCCCTGAATGCCCATCCCGTGCCGCAATGGTACGAGGACGCAAAGTTCGGAATCTTCATCCACTGGGGCTTGTTCTCGATCCCCGCATTCGCGGCGAAGTCGGGTTCGATCGCGGACGCGTTCCGCAACAACTATGACTATGCCGTCGCGCAGACGCCCTACTGCGAATGGTACTGGAACGCGATCAAGGTTCCCGAGAGCGACAGCGCCAGGCATCACGCCGAAGTCTACAATAACGCGCCGTATGAGAATTTTCGCGAGCCCTTCCTGAAGGGACTCGAACAATGGAAGCCGGCCGAATGGGCGGAACACTTCGCCAATGCCGGCGCGAAGTATGTCGTGCTCGTCACCAAGCATCATGACGGCTTTTGCTTGTGGCCGAGCGCGGTGAAGAATCCGAACCAGAAGGACTGGACCAGCCCGCGCGACATCGCCGGCGAACTTGCGAAAGCGGTGCGCGACAAGGACATGAAATTCGGCGTCTACTATTCCGGCGGCATCGACTGGACGTTCAACCGCGAACCATTGCGCACCATGGCCGACTTCATGGGCTCGACTCCCGGCGGCGACTATCCCGCCTATGCCGAAGCACAGACGCGCGAGCTGATCGAACGCTATCGCCCGTCGATCCTGTGGAACGACATCTCCTGGCCGACGCCGCTGGACGAAGAGCTCAAACTGTTCGCCGGCTATTACAATGCGATTCCCGAAAGCGTCGTGAACGATCGCTGGCTGCCCATGACGCCCGAGCGGGAGGCGTTGCGCGATCCGGAACGCCGAAAAGCGCTCGATGCGTTTCTCAAGGAGCGCATGAGCAAGGGCTCGAACAAGGGCGTCATCCCGCAACTTCCGCCGCATTGCGATTTCCGCACGCCGGAATATTCGGCGTTCGACAAGATCACCGAGAAAAAATGGGAAGCCACGCGCGGGATGAGTCACTCGTTCGGCTACAACCGGCGCGACACGGAGGCCGACTATGAGCCGGTCGAGTCGCTGGTGACGAGCTTCATCGATGCAGTGTCCAAGAACGGGAACCTGCTTCTGAATGTCGGCCCGCGCGGCGAGGATGCGCAGATTCCGTCCGAGCAGATCGCGCGGCTCAAGGGATTCGGCGCGTGGCTGAAGGCGAACGGCGAGGGTATCTACGGCACGCGGCCATGGTCGCGCTTCGACGGCAAGACCGAATGCGGGGTCACCGTGCGATTCACGCAGAAACCAGGCGTTCTCTATGTTCACCTGCTCGGCACGCCGGCCGGTGCCGAATTTGTTGTCGCTGGCAACGACCTGCCAGCGTCCGCATCGGCGGTGAATTTGTCGACAGGCGAGTTGGTTTTGTGCGCGCGCACGGCGGAGGGCCTGCAATTCAGGCTTTCCAAACCTTTGGCGCCGGCTCCGGCGCATGGATTCAAATTGCCAACCCGCTGACAATTCGTCAGGATTGCTCCCAAGAAATATCAAAAAACTGCGGGAGCACGTCCATGAAGTTTACATGGTTCAACCTGATGCCGTGGCCCTATCTGCCGGACGATTTCCGGGAGAAGAACCGTTCGGTGTGGGTCGATATCGACCAACGCCTGTTCGATCCGGTGAAGAGCCACGAGGTCTACAACACCTATCTCGATCTGCTGGAATATGCCGCCGACGTCGGCTTCGATGCGATCGGATGCAACGAGCATCACCAGAACGGCTACGGCATCATGCCGAGCCCGAACATCATCGCCGCGGCTCTCGCGCGTCGGACCAAGGATGTGGGCCTGGTCGTGCTCGGCAATTCCATTGCGCTCTACAATCCGCCGATCCGCGTCGCGGAGGAATTCGCGATGCTGGACTGCATCTCGGGCGGCCGCCTGATCGCTGGCTTTCCCGTCGGCACGTCGATGGACACCAATTTCTGCTACGGCCAGATTCCGGCGCTCACCCGCGAGAAATACCAGGAAGCGCACGATCTCATCATCAAGGCCTGGACGACGCGGGAACCTTTCGCATGGAACGGCCGCTATACCAAGCTGGGCCATGTGAACCTCTGGCCGCGTCCGATTCAGCAGCCGCACCCCCCGATTCATATCCCGGGCGCCGGTTCGGTGGAGACCTATGATTTCTGCATCGACAATACCTATTCCTATTCCTATCTCTCGTTCAGCGGCTATCTCCGCGCCAAGGTGCTGATGGATGGCTACTGGAAACGCGTCGCCGAACGCAACACACCCGACAGCTCGCCTTATCGCGCCGGCTTCGCGCAGACCATCTGCGTCGCGGACACCGATGCGGAGGCAGAACGTCTGTACAAGGAGCATATCGACTATTTCTACAACCGCTGCCTGCACGTCTATCCGGGTTTCGCGGATGCGCCGGGGTATCGCACCATCAAGACGATCCAGACCGGCGCGCTGTCGCAATACGCGCCGCCAAGCGGCGGCTACACCAATTTGAGCTGGAAACAGCTCACCGAGGAAGGCCATGTCATCGCCGGCTCGCCGGAAACGGTGCGTCAGCGTCTGGAGGAGCTCGCCAAGTCGCTGCACGTCGGCAACCTTTTCTGCCTCTTGCATGTCGGCAACATGCCCAAGGAAAAGTGCATGTATTCGACCAGGCTGTTCGCCGAGAAGGTGATGCCCAAGCTGCGCAACGTCTTCCCCGAATACGCGAACGACGAGCGTTTCTGGTGCCACCCGATCAAACAGGTGAAGCCCGGCAGCCTGCCGACCGAAGCGAAGGCGATGGAATCCATCGGCGCGGCGCGCTGACTGACCCTCTCCCCCGGTGGGGGCGAGGGAGAAGCAGAGGAACCAAAGACATGTCACTCGAACTAAAAACCGTGAAAACCCACAAGGTGCCCGTGCGCTATATCGAAGGCGGTACGGGACAGCCGCTCGTGTTCCTGCATGGCGCAGGCGGTGCGACGACGGCCGATCCGTTCCTCGCCAAGCTGGCCGCGAAGTATCATGTCTATGCGCCGATGCTGCCCGGCTACGGCGACAGCGAGGAGTGCCGCGAGATTCGCGACATGCTCGACTTCACGCTCCACACCTGGGACGTGGTCGAGGCGCTCGGCCTGAAGAACCCGATCCTGGTCGGCCATTCGATGGGCGGCATGATCGCGGCCGAGATGGCGGCCGTCGCGCACAATGACGTTACGCGACTCGGCCTGATCTGCCCGGCGGGCCTGTGGATCGACGCGCATCCGATCCCGGACCTGTTCGCGATGATGCCGTTCGAGATGCCGAAGCTTCTCTTCCACAATGTGGAAGCGGGCACCGCGATCATGACCGCCGGCATGACGCTCGACGATCCCAAGTTCCTGCAGGCCTACCTCATCACCAATGCGCGCCAGCTCGGCATGGCGGGAAAGATCCTCTTCCCGGTGCCGGATCGCGGCCTGTCGGAACGGCTCTACCGCATCAAGGCCAAGACCGTCCTCATCTGGGGCGACAGCGACAAGCTGATTCCGCCCGCCTATGCGCACGCCTTCAAGAAAGGCATCGCGGGTTCCGAGCTCGTCTCGCTGTCCGAAGCCGGCCACATGGTGACGCTGGAGAAGGGCGATCAGGTGATCCAGGCCCTGTCGCGGCTGGGTTAAGCCTGATTCAAACTTGACTTTGGACACCCGGAGGCAAACCGTTCGGGAAACAGAACAAAACCAGATTGTCGGGGAAACGCCATGGCAGCCGAATATGATCTTGTCATCCGCAATGGTTCCGTCGCCGACGGGCGCGGCGGGCCGCTCATCGAAGCCGATGTCGCGGTGAAGGACGGCAAAATCTCCGCCGTCGGCAAAGTTGCCGGCAGAGGTGCGGAGGAGATCGACGCGCGCGGCAAGCTCGTCACGCCGGGCTTCGTCGACATCCACACCCATTATGACGGACAGGCGACATGGGACGCGCGCCTCAACCCGTCAAGCTGGCACGGCGTGACGACCATCGTCATGGGCAATTGCGGCGTCGGTTTCGCCCCGGTGCGCAAGGCCGATCACAACCGCCTCATCGAACTGATGGAAGGCGTGGAAGACATTCCCGGCGCCGCCCTGCACGAGGGCCTGAAATGGAACTGGGAAAGCTTCGGCGAATATCTCGACGCCGTCGAAAGCAAGCCGCACGACATCGACATCGCCGCCCAGCTGCCGCATGGCGCGCTGCGCGTTTATGTGATGGGTGAGCGCGGCGCAAATCTCGAAGCCGCAACGCCCGAAGATATCGCCGAGATGCGCCGTCTGACGGCCGAAGCCATGCGCGCGGGCGCGATCGGCTTTTCCACCTCGCGCACGCTGAACCACAAGACGGTCAAGGGCGATCCGACGCCAAGCCTGCGCGCGACCGAAGCCGAACTCACCGGCATCGCGCAGGGCATGAAGGATGCGGGAACCGGCGTGTTCGAGATGATCTCGGACTTCAACCAGCCCGACGTCGACACAGAATTCGGCATGATCCGCCGCATCGTCGAAGGCTCGGGGCGTCCGCTCACGCTGTCGCTGGCGCAGGGCCTGTCATCGGCCAATGGCTGGCGCAAGATTCTGCAGCACATCGAAAACGCGTCCGATGCCGGCTTGCCGATCAAGGCCCAGGTCGCGCCGCGCCCCATCGGCGTCCTGCTCGGCCTGCAGGGCACGATCAATCCCTTCATCACTCACGCCGCCTACCAGCCGATCAAAGACAAGCCGCTGGCCGAAAAGGTGAAGGCGATGCGCGATCCGGCCTTCCGCGCCGCGATCCTGGCCGAGAGTGCGGAGCGCGAGAAGGCGCATCCGCTGGCGCGCGGCATCATGGCGTTCGAACGCATGTTCCCGCTCGGCAATCCGCCGAACTACGAGCCGCCCAAGGAATCCTCCATCGCCGCGATGGCCGTGCGTTCCAACCGCAGCGCATCGGACATCGCGTACGATCTCCTGCTCGAGGATGAAGGCCGCGCCTTCCTGTTCTCGCCGTTCGCCAACTATGCCGACTACAATCTCGATCCCTGCGGAGAGATGATCGCGCACAAGGATTGCGTGATGGGCCTGGGCGATGGCGGCGCGCATGTCGGCATCATCTCGGATGCAAGCTTCGCGACCTATCTGCTCCAGCATTGGGGCCGCGATCGTGCGAAGGGACGTTTCGATCTCGGCTATCTGGTCAAGCGCCAGACGCTCGACACCGCCCGCGCCGTCGGTCTCAACGATCGCGGGGTGATCGCGCCGGGCATGAAGGCCGATCTCAACGTCATCGACATGGATGCGCTCGAAGTGCTGGTGCCCGACATGGCCTACGACCTTCCCGCCGGCGGCAAGCGCCTGCTGCAAGGCGCCAAGGGCTATGACGCGACGATCGTCTCGGGCCAGGTGATCTATCGCAAGGGCCACGCGACGGGCGCATTGCCCGGCAAGCTCATCCGCGGCCCGCAAGCGGCCCCTGTGAACTGAGGAACGCGCGATGGACGTGAAACTCAATCCCCGTCCGCTCGAAACCCATGTCGACTGGACACGCGACGACGTGGCCGACGAGAGCAAGTGGACGCTCGAACTGACCGACGCCGACAAGCGCGAACTGGACCGTGCGCTTTGCGTCGCCAAGGCGCGTTCGGCCACTATGCTGGACATCGGGCTGGAACATTTCCCGCTCGATGGACTTGCGAAAAAGCTCCAGGATGTCGAACGCGAGCTGATCGACGGCCGCGGCTTCGTGCGCATCCGCACGCTCGATACCAGGAAATATTCCGACGACGATCTGACGATGCTTTATTGGGGCATCGGCATCCATCTCGGCGATCCCTGGCCGCAGAACCATTACGGCCATGTGATGGGCGACGTGACGGACCAGGGCAAGGCGCGCAACGATCCCACCGTTCGCGGCAACGAGATCGGCCTTGTGGCGCTCGACTATCACACGGACGGTTCGGACCTGGTCGGCCTGATGTGCCTGCGCAAGGCGAAGTCCGGCGGGCTTTCCTGCGTCGCCAACATCGTCGCCATCTACAATGAACTGGTGAAGACGCGGCCCGATCTGGTGGCCGCGCTCTACGACGCGCTGCCCTTCGATGCGCGCGGCGAGCAGGCGCCCGGCGGCAAGCCGTATTACAACGTCCCGGTCTTCACCGAGCACAAGGACCGGCTCTTCGTGCGCTTCATCCCGCAATATGTCCTTGCGTCCCAGCGCCATCCGGATGCGCCGCGGCTGTCGCAAACCGCGCGCGAAGCGCTGGAGACGGTGAGCGAGATGGCGCGCGACCCGCGCTACAACGTCTACATGGACCTCGCGCCCGGCGAGATGCAGTTCATAAACAACTATCATGTACTGCACGGCCGCCAGGAATATGAGGACGATGTGCCGAACGGCCACAAGCGCCACTTGAAGCGGCTGTGGCTCGCGACGCGCTATCTGAAGGAGCGGCCCGACATTTTCCGCCGCAAGGTGCAGTCGCACTGGGGCAAGAACATCTCGGTCAGCAAGATCGAAGCGGTTGGAAAAGCGAATTAGGTGTTTTGTGCACTCGCTGTCATGGCCCGCCGGAGTGCGGGCCATGACAAGTTTTGCAATGCGATCGCGCGGCCGATGAAATTGAAAACGCAGTAACCGGAGTACACAATGACCTTCAATTTCGGCGACATCGTCGATGCCGTCTCGGATATCGTTTCGCCCGACGCACCGGCCTTCGTGCACGGCAATCGTTCGTTCAACTGGCGTGAGGCCACGAAGCGCCGAAACAACATCGCGCGCAATCTTCTCGCCCGCGGCGCAAAGCCCGGGGACAAGGTCGCGTTCTACATGCGCAACGGCATCGAGTATGGCGAGCTCACGGGCGCGTGTTTCGCCGGCCGGCTGACGCATGTGAACGTCAACTACCGCTACAAGCCGGAGGAAGTGCGCTACATCGTCGACAATTCCGACGCTACCGTCATCGTCTATGCGCGCGAATTCCGCGATGCGGTCGCGCAGATCCACAACCAGCTCGGCAAGGTGAAGGTGTTCGTCGAGGTGGGCCCGCCCGACGTCGCGGCGTTTGCCACGCAATATGAAAAGCTCGCCACCATCGGCGACGGCAAGAAGCTCGACATCAAGCGTTCGCCCGGCGACCAGGTGTTCGTCTACACCGGCGGCACCACCGGCATGCCCAAGGGCGTGATGTATGCGCATGGCGATCTTTCGACGACGCTGCTGGTGCGAATCCTGCTCGCTACCGGCAAGCTGCCGGAATCGGTTGAAGAGATCGTCAACTTCGTGAAGGCGGCCGGCGACATGAACGTGCGCTATCTGCCGGCCTGTCCGCAGATGCACGGCACCGGCTTCTTTGGCACCATGTCCACGCTTCTGACTGGCGGTTGCGTCGTCACGGTCGACAATACCCATCTCGATGCGGATGCGATCTGGACCGCGGTGGAAAAGAACCGCGTCACCAACATGGCCATCGTCGGCGATCCGTTCGGCAAGCCGCTGCTGAAGGTGCTCAACGAGAATCCGGGCAAGTACGATCTGTCCTGCGTCGTCGCCATCGGCTCGTCCGGCGCGATGTGGAGCCAGGAGGTCAAGCACGGCCTGCTCGAACACCTGCCGCAGGTGATGCTGAGCGACGCCTTCGCCTCGACCGAGGCGCTGGGAATGGGCGTCTCCGTCACGCAGAAGGGCGTCGAGCCGAAGACCGCCTCCTTCATGATCGGTCCCAATGCCATGGTGATCGACGACGACGACCAGCCGATCGAACCGGGCAGCGGCCGGTCGGGCCGGCTTGCGGTCGGCGGCGTGCTGCCGATCGGCTACTACAAGGACGACGAAAAGACCGCGCGCACGTTCCGCATGCTGAACGGCAAGCGCTTCTCGATTCCCGGCGACTACGCCATCGTCGAAGCGGACGGGCGCATCACGCTGCTCGGCCGCGGTTCGAACTGCATCAACACGGCGGGGGAAAAGGTTTTCCCCGAAGAGGTCGAGGAAACGCTGAAGACCTTTCCCGGCGTCGAGGATGCGCTGGTGCTCGGCGTGCCGGACGAGAAATGGGGCCAGGCGATCACCGGCGTGGTCAAGCTTGCGCCGGGCACCAGGTTCGACGAGGCCGCGATGCGCAAGCACGTCCACGAAGCCCTCGCGGGCTACAAGGCGCCCAAGCACATCCTGATCGCCGGCGTGAACCTGCGCGCGCCCAACGGCAAGGCGGACTACAAGTCGGCGAGCGACTTCGCGAAGCGGGAACTGGGGATTGCATAAGCGTCTGCGTCTCGCCGGCCGGGCTTGACGCGATTGGGAGTTGTGCCGTCTCAGGAGTTCGCGAAGATACTCAACCTGGTTCCTGGTTCGCTCGCGCGTTGCTGCTCCAATTCGAGAGCCCGCTTTTCCAATTCCGCAGCCGCATGCAACAGCCGTTCCGCATAGCCAGGCAATTCAGCCTTGAGCGCATCATCGCAGAGATGACCGGCGACCTCGTGGATTTCCCGAATCTTATCCATCGTCCTTGCCCCAAAAGAGAGCCGCCGTGCCGATTTTCGCCTCTCGTTCGGCACGGCGGGAGTCCCACCAGAACTAACGCCAGAGTTGCATGATCATTGCTGCTTCGACATTGGGAGTTGTCCGTACGGCAAAAAATGCCGCCCGCGTGAACGCTGGCTTAGTTGCACTCGCAGCGGGGTACATGAGGCGACGATTACGTACGTAGCCAAACCAAAAGAGCAAGTAGAGATCGGGGCGTTGTCCGTATGAGGACAGCACCCGGCTCTTGAACCACCACGATCCGCTCACCGATTGCGCCAGATCCCCGCGGGTGTGAGCAGCGCGAAGCACGCGCGAGCCGTGTGACAAAAGCTATTGCTTTAAAACAAGCACCGCCAGCGCCTTCGGACCGTGCGCGCCGAGTTCCATCGTTTGTTCGATGTCGCCGGTGCGCGACGGGCCGCTGACGAGATTGAGAGTCGAGGGCAGCCGGCCCTTGGCACGCAGCGCGGTGAGAACATCCTCGAGCTCGGCGACGACTGTGCCGGCGCGGACGATGGCGATCTCGAGCACGGGGCGGAAATGCCACGACGCCGGATTTCCCTTGGCCGCCGCGTAGGCGAGCGTGCCGGTCTCGGCGATGGCAAAGGACGCGAACGTCACTGCGGCGTCGAACTGGCCGGGCGGTTCGCGCTTGACCTCGACATTGGGCAGCGCGAGCGAGGCGAGTTCGGAATCCGGCGGTATGTGAATCTGTGCCGCCATGTTACGGCCGCGCAGGATGTCCGCGACCGCGCCGGGCACGTCGGCCATCGAGTCCAGCATGCGCACATCGGCATATTGGGCGGAAAGTTTCTTGACAAAGGATTCGGCAAGATCGCCTTCGGTCGGCGGCGCGCGATAGGGGCCGGGCCGCGGCGTCTGGATCAGCCGCCGCGAACGGATGGATGAAAGGATTTCGTCGCGCGAACTCATTTGCGGGCTCGCCATTGCTCGTGAAAGGTCTTGCCCTGCGGCGCCGGGAAATCCCGCACCGCGAACCAGCCCTGCATCACCGGCAACGCGTGCACGGTGCCGCCACGGCCGAGCAGCTTGAGGATGCGCGCCAAGAGCGCCGTACCAAGGCGGTAGAGCGCAGGCCGTTTCGCTGCAAACGCCCAGACGCCAAGACCGAGCGTGACGGATTTCGGCGCCAGCCCTTGCGCATATTCCACGGCGCGCCAGTGGCGCATGATCCTGGGCAGCGGGATCATCACCGGGCACACTTCGGCGCAGCGGCCGCAGAAGGTCGAGGCGTTCGCATGATGCCCCGTCTCCGCGACGCTCATCATGCCGGGGTTCAGCGCGGCGCCGATGGGGCCCATATAGGTCGTGCCATAGGCATGGCCGCCGATGGCGCCATAGATCGGGCAGTGATTGATGCAGGCGCTGCAGCGGATGCAGCGCAGAACATCCTGCGCCTCGGTGCCGATCAACTTGCTGCGGCCATTGTCCACGAGCACGACATGGAAGTTCTTCGGACCGTCATTCTCCTCCGCGCCGCGCGGACCCACCATGACGCTGACATAGGTGGAGATCGGCTGGCCCGTTGCCGAGCGAGGCAGAAGCCGCAGCAGGACGGCGACATCGTTCATGTCGGGCACGACTTTCTCGATGCCGGTGACGACGATGTGCGTATTGGGCAGAAGCCGCGTGAGATCGCCATTGCCTTCATTGGTGACGATGATCGCCGCGCCGTCGGCGGCGGAAAGGAAATTGGCGCCGGTGATGCCGGCATCGGCGCCTTCGAACTGGCGGCGCAGCACCTGCCGCGCCTCCTGCACCAGCGTGTTGCGTTCCTCGAGCGAGCGTTTGGGATCGAGTTCGGTGTGCGCCTCGCGAAACGTGTCGGCCACCTGTTCCTTGGAAAGGTGAAACGCCGGCGCGATGATATGGCTCGGCGGTTCGTGGCGAAGCTGGATGATGTATTCGCCGAGATCGGTCTCGACCGGCGTGATGCCATTGGCTTCGAGAAACGGATTGAGCGCGATCTCCTCCGTCACCATGGACTTGCCCTTGGTGACCGTCTTCGCGCCCGTCTCGCGCAGGATTTCGAGCACGGCCTGGCGCGCCTCGGCGGCGTTGCGCGCCCAGTGCACCTTGCCGCCGCGCGCGTTGACGCTCGTTTCGAACGTCTCGAGCAGCGTGTCGAGGTGCGTCACCGCATAGTCGCGGATGTCGCGACCCGCGACGCGAAGGCCCTCGAAATCGCCATAGCGTTGCACCGCCAGGGCGCGGCCGAGGCCGAAATGGGTTTTCAATCTGCCAAGCGCCGGCCGAAGCAGCGGATCGACGAGCGCCTCGCGTGCGGCCTGCTGAAAGTTGCGCGGATCCTGGTTCACGGTTTGCCCAGCGCCGGTTGGTCACCCATGTCCGCCAGCACTTCGGCGGCGTGGCGCACTTCGATAGTCTTGCCCTGCCGCTTCATGCGGCCCGCGAGATGCAGCAGGCAGCCGAGATCGCCGCCGATCAGCGTATCGGCGCCGGTCGCAACCGCGTCGGCGACCTTGTCGTCGGCCATGCGTTCGGAGATCTCGGGATATTTCACGCTGAAAAGACCGCCGAAGCCGCAGCAGGTCTGCGTGTCGGACAGTTCCTTGACCGTGAGGCCTTCGACGCTGGCGAGCAGGGCGCGCGGTTCGTCGATCACGCCCATCTCGCGGCGGCTGGAACAGGAATCGTGATAACAGACGGACTTGGCGAATTTCGCCGGCACGGTACTGACGCCTCGAACCTTGACGAGGAACGACATCAGTTCATGCGTCTTGGCGGCCAGCGCGCGTGCGCGGGCGAGCCAGGCTGCGTCCTTTTCGAACACTTCGGGATAGTGCCTCTTGATCATGCCGGCGCAGGAGCCGGACGGCACGACGACATAGTCGAACTTCTCGAACGCGGCGATCACCTGCCGCGCAATGTCGAGCGCGTCCTTGTCGGCGCCGGCATTCCAGGCCGGCTGTCCGCAACAGGTCTGGGTCGACGGAACTTCGACGTCGCAGCCGGCCTGTTCCAGCAGTTTGACGGAAGCGAATCCGACCTGCGGCCGCACCAGATCGGCAAGGCACGTGACGAAAAGCCCGACGCGGGGACGTGTGTTCATGGATCGACCCGCGATCCGGGTGGGCGGCGCGGGCGCTTGACGCGCGTCTTGGGAAGTTTCTCGGGCACGTTTCCGCCCAGCGAATAGGTGATGTTCTTCAGAAGGTCCATGAATGATTGCCGGTCGTTGATGCCTGCAAGGCGTTCGTAGGGAACAAGCTCGCCGATGCGCAAGTGAATCTCGCTGCCGATGCGGTCATGCACTTCCTTGAAGAGAAGCGAAAGGCGCAGCGTCATGCTGACATGGCTGGCGAGCTGGAACAGGCGGCTGTTCTGGCCCGCGAAGTACACTGGCGCGACCGGGGCCTTCGACTGGCGGATCAGCCGCGCGGTGAAGTTCTTCCACTCTGCATCGATCGCACGCTTGTGCCAGATGGTTGGCGTGGTCGAAACGCCGCCGGCCGGAAACACGACAAGGCAGCCGCCCTTCATCAGATGCGCCTTCGCTTCGGCGCGGGTGCGCAGGTTCGTCTTCAGCGCCTCTTCGGTCTCGGCGAAGTCGACGGGCAGAAGGAAATCCTTCACTTCCTCGGCGCGCAAAAGCACGGCGTTGGTGAGTACGCGGAAATCCTCGCGCACGCGGCTGACGATCTCGCAGATGATGAGGCCGTCGAGCACGCCGAACGGATGATTGGCGACGATGACGAGCGGGCCTGTCTTCGGCCAATTTGCGAGTTCGTCTTCGTTGTAGACGAGCTTGAGTTCCAGCTTGCGTATCGCCGCCGACCAAAAGCTTTCGCCCACCACCGGGTGGGCGCGGTTCTCTTCATAGAGCCATTTCAGATAGGGCTGGCCGGTCAACCGCTCGATCACGCGAATGAAGAACCGCTTCAGCCGCGGATCGGCCGGATCGGCATAGGAAAAGGTATCGATCTCGGCGTCGGATTCGGCCATATGGCTAGTTTGTCATGGGTAGCGTGGGCGGGCCACCCGCCAAACCCTCATTGTCACGGCCCGCAAAAGCGGGCTGTCGAGGTGGGGCCGGCCCCCCGGTACAGAAAGGTGAGGCGGAATGTAAAGTGTTGGCTCCTGAAAGGTCATCAACTGGATGTCCCGCTTTTGCGGGCCATGACAGCCGCGCTAACCAAACCTTCTCTTCAGCCAGTCGATCATGATCTTGTTGAGTTCGTCCGGATGCTCCTGCTGCGTCCAGTGGCCGCAATCCTTGATCAGGGCCTTTTCCAGGTCCGGCACATACATCTCCATGCCGTCCGCCATCGCGGGCGACAGGACGACGTCATCCTCGGCCATCACCATCAGGCCGGGCACGCGGACCTTCTGCTCCATCGTGCCGCTGCGTTCCCAGTTGCGCGAGAAATTGCGGTACCAGTTTATGCCGCCGGTGAAGCCGGTTTTCGTGAATGTGTCGACGAAGAATTTCATCTCCTCGTCGTTGAGAAGCGGTTGGCCGCCGGCCCAGCCGCCTTCGTCAGCCTCAAGCGCCTTGACGAGCGCCAAGTTGCGTTGTTCCGCCGGGAGTTTGGCATACTCGGTCGCCTTCATGCCGGACTTGCGCATGAAGAAGCGGAACGACTTGCCGACATCCTTGGCGAGTACCGCGTCGGCGACGCCAGGCTTCTGGAAATAGACGATATACATCTCTTCGCCGAACATGGCGCGCATGGCGAGGATGGGATCGACCGGCGCGCGCGGAAGGAACGGCGTGTTGACGCCGATGACGCCGCTCACGCGCGTGGGATGAAACAGCGGCATCTGCCACACGACTAGACCGCCCCAGTCATGGCCGCAGAAGATTGCATCCTTGAGGCCGAGCGCGTCGAGCAGGCCGGCGAGGTCACCCGTCAGATGCTCCATGTCGTAGTCGGCGATCGCATCGGGGCGAGAGGTGAGGCCGTAGCCGCGCTGGTCTGGCGCGATGGCACGGAACCCCGCGGCGGCCAGCGCCGGTATCTGGTGACGCCAGGAATAGGCGAGTTCGGGAAAGCCGTGGCACATGACGACCGGAACGCCGTCCTTCGGCCCCGCTTCGTACACGGCCATGTCGATGCCGTTGGTCTTGATCATTGTCGGCGCGGGAAAGGACACCATGATTTCCTCCGGTAATTTTTCAGGCGGCAATATTGAGCAGCGCAAGCATCTCGGCGCGGTTGGGTCCGGCCTTGGGCGCATAAAGTCCGAGCTTTTTCTTGTCGGCCGTCGACATAGCCCAAATGCGCATGATGCGTGCGACGATTGCGGGCCGCTTCATGAAGGCGGTCGGTTCGTCGAGCATGTGGAACACGCGGCTGAGCGCACGGCTGACTTCGACGTCGCCGCGCTGGGCCGGCATCAGGCCGTCTTCGGCGAAGCTTCGGGTCATGCGCGCGCGCAGGCTCGGCTTGTAGCTTGGATCGCGCTCATGCCTGGCGCGGCGGATGGCGTTGAGATCGAGCTCCACCATCGAATCGAAATAAGGCCGGACAACGCTCTTCACTTCGCGGTCATATGTCTTGGTGCGCTCGACCGGCGAGTTCGACGAATCGAGAGCCGCGCGCAACAGATGCGCGCTCACGAAGCCGACGGAACAGCCGCGGCCGTAAAGCGGATTGGTGCGCACGGCGGCATCGCCGATGGCGAAGAAGTTGAGCACCTGCGGCTCGCCGTCCTTCAGATAGTGGCGCCAGACATTCTGCAGATTGCCCATGGCGAAGACCGGGCTGACCGGCTCGGCACGTTCCGGATTCATCCAGCGCACCGCGCCGGGCAGGGCCATGCAGATCGCGTCGAAATTCTCCGGTTTCATGACGGCAAGGCGCATCTCGGTTTCAATCTCCGGAGTCGCCAGCGTGACGGAGAAATGCCGGTTGTCGGCGATGAAGACGCCGAACTTGATGTAGCCGAGATCTGCTCCGCCCGGCGCGCCGTCGCGGGGCGGTTCGCTCTGGCCCTCGCGCAGCTTGTAGTGGCGCGTGTAGTATAGAATTCCGCACGGGCTCGATTCCTCGTGCACCGAAACGCCTTGCTCGCGCAACCAGTCGGGGAACGACGTGTTGCGTCCCGACGCGTCGACGACGACGTCGGCGCGCATGGCTTCGACAACGCCGCCTCGTTCGACCATCAGGCCTTCGACGATCAACTTGCCGTTCTCGCGGCGCGCGATGAGGCCGCGCACGCCGGCATCGGTGATGAATGTGATGCCGGGAAGCTTGGCCGCATAGCGCCGCATGATGAGTTCAAGCGTCGTGCGCCGGCTGAACAGCAGCTTGCAGTCCTCGTCGCCCGGCGCTGGAACATATTTTTTCACCAGCGGCGGCGGCAGACCGTCCTCAATGCCGAACAGGCGCGTACCCTCGGCCAGGAGTTCCGCCATCAGGTCGGGATAGCGTTCGCGGATCAGCGTAGTGAGGCGTCCGATGAAGGCGTGGCTGTGGCGCAGCTGCGTCGCGCCCTTGCGCTCCCAATTGTAGAACGCTTCTTCCGCCGAACCCGCGGGCGGCGGCGGATCGCGGTCCAGGATCGTCACGTCGCGCGAGCCGCCGCCGAGCGCGAGTGCAGCCCCCAGGCCCGCAATGCCGGAGCCGGCGACCAGAACCTGTTCTTTCATACGCATCACATCTTCAATCGGGTTGCGGCAAAGGCGAGAAAGCCCCAGCCGATGAGGAAACATACACCGCCAAACGGCGTGACGATGCCGAGCGCCTTGCTGCCTGTCAGCGCCAGAAGATAGAGGGAACCGGAAAAGAGCAAAATGCCGGCGAAGAAAAACGCCGCCGCCGCCGTGGCCGGCGTTGCCGCAGCGTCACGCATGGCGAATGCGGCGAAGCCGATCGCAAGTGCATGATACATCTGATAGCGCGCGCCGGTTTCGAATACCTGCAGCGCATGGGCGTCGATCTTGCCCTGCAAGCCATGCGCGCCGAACGCCCCTGCCGCAACGGCAAGTGCGCCGTTGATGGCGGCGACGAGAAGCCAGATGTTCATGCGCAGCCGCAGCCGCCGTGACCGTGATGGTCGTGGGACATGGGCTCGCGCGACTTGGCGAGCGCCCCTTCGGAGATTTCCGCAGTGGCCGCAAAGTCGGCGCGGGCGTCGGACATCGCGGCCGGATCGGCCATCAGGTCGAGCGCGGTCATGGCGAGCGACTTGGCGCCGTCAATCACCGCGGCATCGCCTTTCTCAGACGCCGCGTAGCGGGCGAATTCGGGATTGTGGATGATCACGCCGCCGGGCGCGACACCGAGCATGGGATGGATCGACGGCACCCTGTGACTGACATTGCCCATGTCGGTCGAACCGGCATAGCCCGCCGGCAGATCGGTAATGGGATAGAATTCGCGGCCGAGCGCGGTCGCGTTCTTCTCATAGAGACCGGCCATCGGCCAGTTGGTCTTCATGTCGAGATAGTCGGTGTCGCCCCAATGCACTTCCAGGCGGCAGCCGGTCGCGAGCGCGCCTGCCTCGAAGCAGGCCTGCACGCGCTTTTTCAACGGCGCGAGTTCATGTGCGTCGACGGCGCGGACATAGAAGCGGCACGATGCGCGCTCGGGCACGATGTTCGGGGCCAGGCCGCCCTCGGTGATGATGCCGTGTATGCGTTCCGTGTTGCGGATGTGCTGGCGCAACTGCGCGATGGACTGATAGGCGGTGACGACGGCATCGAGCGCATTGAGTCCGCGATACGGCATCGCCGACGCGTGCGCCGATTTGCCGTGATAGATCGCCTCGACTTCGGCGATCGCGATGCAGGGCATGGTGACGAGATTGAGGTTCGACGGATGGATCATCATCGCCGCGTCGCAGCCGTCGAACGCGCCCTGACGCGCCATGATCTCCTTTCCGCCATAGCGTTCTTCCGCCGGCGTGCCGAGGTAGCGCACGCGCCCCGGAAGGCGGCCGTTCAACTTCGAAAGCGCCAGCGCTGCGCCCAGGCCGGACGTAGCGATGATGTTGTGGCCGCAGGAATGGCCGATGCCGGGCAGCGCGTCATATTCGGAGAGGATTGCAATGTTCGGTCCGCTCGCCTTGCCGAACTCGGCGGCATAGGCGGTTTGAAGACCGAAGGCTTCGCGTTGCGTCTTGATGCCGTGGCTTTCCACCGTGTCGGCGAGCCGTGCGGCGGCAAGGAATTCCTCGAGCGCGAGTTCGGGTTCGGCATGAATTGCGTGGCTGATGCCGAGCAACTCCTCGCGCATCGCATCGACGGCGGCACAGACGTCTTTCTTAAGCAATTCCAATGACATAGCATGATCTTTCCGGCTTGCCGTGCCATCATAGACAGTCTGCCCGAGCTTTGCGAAGGTCCGGCCATGATCCAGTTTGCCACCGCCAAAGACGGCGTCCGCCTCGCCTTTGAAACCGTCGGCGAAGGACAGCCGATCGTTCTCGCGCACGGCTTTGCGTCCGACCGTAAACAGAACTGGAAGAATGTCGGCTGGTACGAAACCCTGACCGGTGCCGGATTTCGCGTGGTGGCGATCGATTTCCGCGGCCACGGCGAAAGCGACAAGCCGCATGAGGATCGTTCCTATGGCGACACGATGCTGGGCGACGTGCTGAGCGTCATGGATGCCGAGAAAATCGAGAGCGCGGATCTGATGGGTTATTCGATGGGCGCCATTCTGTCCGTCGGACTTCTGATGACTCACCCGGAGCGCATCCGCCGAGCGGTTCTGGCCGGAATTGGGGAGACTTATTTTAACGAAAAGACCGCGCACCGGCGCGGCATCGCGAACGCGCTGCGCGCGTCCGATCCGGATACGATTACCGATCCTGGGCAGAAGGCATTCCGCGACTTCGCCTCGCAAGGCGGCAAGGATATTATGGCGCTCGCCGCCTGCATGAGCGCGGACAGGACGACGTACACCAGGCAGCAGCTCAAAACCTGCATCACACCGGTGCTCGTCGTGGCCGGCGAAAAGGACGGTCAGGCCGGATCGCCTGAACCACTCGCCGCCGCCTTCGCCGACGGCCGCGCCGTCACCGTGCCGCGCCGCGACCACATGACGGCGGTCGGCGACAAGGTTTACAAGGAAGTCGTCCTGCAATTTCTCGCGAGTTGAACCATGAGCGCTGCCGAAAAAACCGCCAAGCCGACGTCCAAACTGGAAACCAATGCGTTCGACTGGGCCGATCCGCTGCTGATCGACCATGATCTTTCGGCCGAAGAGCGCATGGTGCGCGACAGCGCGCGTGAATATTGCCAGGACAAGCTCGCCAGCCGCGTGAAGCTCGGCTTTCGCCATGAGACGTTCGACCGCGCCATCATGACGGAGATGGGTGCGCTCGGCATGCTGGGTCCGACGCTGCCGGAAACCTATGGCTGCGCGGGCCTCAGCTATGTCTGCTACGGCCTTGTCGCGCGCGAAGTGGAACGCGTGGACTCCGGCTACCGCTCGGCAATGAGCGTGCAGAGCTCGCTCGTCATGCATCCGATCTATGCCTATGGCACCGAAGAGACGCGGCGTAAGTTCCTGCCCAAGCTCGCCAGCGGCGAATTCGTCGGCTGCTTCGGACTCACCGAACCCGACCACGGCTCCGATCCCGGCGGCATGAAGACCCGCGCGGTGAAGGAAGCGAATGGCTATCGCCTTAATGGCGCCAAGATGTGGATCACCAACTCACCGATCGCCGATATCGCGGTTGTCTGGGCCAAGCTGGACGATGTCATCCGCGGCTTTGTCGTCGAACGCGGCATGAAGGGCTTCTCCACGCCGAAGATCGAAGGAAAGTTCAGCTTGCGCGCCTCGGTCACCGGCGAGATCGTGCTCGAAGACGTGCTGGTGCCCGAAGCCAGTCTTCTACCTGACGCGCGCGGCCTTGGCGGGCCGTTCGGCTGCCTCAATCGCGCGCGTTACGGTATCGCCTGGGGCGCGATGGGCGCGGCAGAAGCCTGCTGGCACGCGGCTCGGCAATACACGCTGGACAGGAAACAGTTCGGCCGCCCCCTAGCCGCGACTCAATTGATACAGAAAAAACTCGCCGACATGCAGACGGAAATCACGCTCGGTCTTCTCGGCGCGCTGCGTCTCGGCCGGCTGATCGATTCCGGCGATGCGGCGGTACCGGCGATCTCGCTGCTCAAGCGCAACAATTGCGGCAAGGCGCTCGCCATTGCCCGCGAGGCACGCGACATGCATGGCGGCAACGGCGTGTCGGACGAATACCCCGTCATCCGCCATGTGCTGAACCTGGAAGCGGTGAACACCTATGAAGGCACACACGACGTCCACGCGCTGATCCTCGGCCGCGCACAGACGGGCATCCAGGCATTCAGCTGATGACCGCTGCGCCGGCCTCGCCTGCTGAATGCCTTGCCGCCTTCGAGGTGGCGTTGGCGAAAGCCGATCTCGACGCCGCCATGGCGCTGCTGACCGACGACGTAGTCTTCTTCTACAGCAACGGCTCGGCGCATTTCGGCCGGGATGCGATCCATGCGGCGATCCAGGCGAACTTCGACTCGATCCAGGACGACAATTACGCGACACGCGATCACGTCTGGCTGGCTCAGCCGGATGCGGCCGCTGTCTGCATCTACAGTTTCGCGTGGACTGGAACGATGGACGGCAAGCCAGTTGGGGGCAGGGGCCGCGGGACGACAGTTTTTCGTCGCGAAGCCAGCGGCTGGCGCATCGCGCACGAACATCTCAGCCAGGGGCGCTGGAAACCAAAATGAAACTCACCGGCATCCGTGTTCTCGATCTCTCGCAGTTCCTTCCGGGTCCGCATCTGACCATGACAATGGCCGATCATGGTGCGGATGTGATCATGGTCGAGCCGAAGAATGGCGTCGGCGAGCCGGTACGGGCCATGGGCACAAGAGCGCCTGACGGCACGGCGGTTTGGTTCCGCAACATCGCGCGCGGCAAGCGCTCCATCGTGCTCGATCTGAAAGACAAGAAGGACCTCGAGACGTTCCTGAAACTGGCCGACGAAGCTGATGTGATCGTGGAGGCGTTTCGCCCGGGAGTCGTAGGGCGCCTTGGCATCGGCTACGACGCCATCGCCGCGCGTAATCCGCGCATTGTCTATTGTTCGATCAGCGCGTTCGGGCAGAACGGGCCGCTTCGCGATAAGCCTTCGCATGATTTGGGCGTGCAGGCACTGGCCGGAACGCTCGATCTGTCGCGTGGCTTTGTAGACGGCAAGCCGAATATGCCCAATCTCGTCGCCGCCGACATGGCCTCGTCGCTGACCGCGCTCTCTGCAATCCTGATGGCGCTGCTGGCGCGCGAAAGGACCGACAAGGGCGAGTATATCGACATCGCGATGTACGATTCGCTGATCGCCTGGACGCCGAACATCGTCGGCAGCGTGTTCGGCGAGGATCGTGCGCCGGTGCCGCACCAGATGCGCAACTATGGCGGTCAGGCGATGAACCGCATCTATGAGACGAAGGACGCCGGCTTCATCGTGCTCGCCGGTTCCGAAGCGAAATTCTCCGAAAATCTTCTGCGTGCGCTGGAGCGCCTCGATTTCCTCGACATCGCCAAGGGGGAGCCGGGCCCGTCGCAGCAGAAGCTGATCGATTTCTTCACCGTCACGTTCAAGTCAAAGACGCGCACCGAGTGGGAAATGTTCCTGGAGCCGATAGATCTGTGCTGGGCGCCCGTGCGCACACTGAAGGACGGTTTCAACGACGCCAACGTCGAGGCGCGCGCCATGTTGATGCGCGACGAAGGCGGCAATCCGCATATCGGCCCTGCGATCAAGTTCCGCCATGAGCCTGCCC
Organism: uncultured Alphaproteobacteria bacterium; assembly: GCA_963743765.1. Taxonomy (GTDB): domain Bacteria; phylum Pseudomonadota; class Alphaproteobacteria; order Micropepsales; family Micropepsaceae; genus Rhizomicrobium. The sequence goes on along the minus strand of CAVUQQ010000004.1, from coordinate 638,578 downwards.
AGCCGAACTTCGAACTTCCGGACTATCAACCGGGCGCGCATAGAAGCTGGAATCGCTAAGCTGAAAAAGCGAAAGCCCGGCGCGAGGCCAGGGCTTTCAACTCCCGTAAGAACGGGTTGGTATGCGAGCAATCGCTCGCGTCATGTATTTTCAATTGTAGGGCGGCAATCGGCTTTACGCCTCAACCGATTGTGGCTCCACGCGTGCGGTGGAGCCCCGGTGTTATACCCGGTGGAGTGCTTTCCATGCGGAACCTCCCTATTTTTTCCAGTTGCACGTGCCGTTCGCGGGTTCCGCCGTCCCTCGCTCCAGCCCTTGCAGGAGCGCCGCGTCCGCGTCTCGGTCGGAAAAATCATCCGCCCAACGCGAACGCGAGTCAACGATCTAAAAGTCGCTCCAACTACGTACGTGAGTGCAGTTAAACCGCGCGCTGCGCCTTGTCCTTGTCGTTCGCCGAACGAATCTGGTTGCGGATCGCCTCCCATTCCGAATCGCCGAGTGCTGCAAGCCGCGAAAAGTTTCCGCCGGCCGCCAGATGCATGCCGCCGTCGATCGCGATCGTCTGGCCCGTGAGATAGTCGCAACCGTCCGCCATCATGAACGTCGCGAGATTGGCGAGCTCGTACATCTCGCCGTTGCGCGCCATGCCGCCGACCGACGAACGCGCTTCGCCGCCGCCGCTGGCCGATGGGTTGAGCCGCTCCCACGCGCCCTTGGTCGGGAACGGTCCCGGCGCAATCGCGTTGAGGCGAATACCATGCGGACCCCATTCGGTCGCGAGCGACTTGGTCATGATGTTGAGGCCGGCCTTCGACATCGCGGAGGGAACGGTGAACGGACCGCCGTTCCAGATCCAGGTCGTCAGGATCGAGATCACGCTCGCCTTGTTGCCGCCTTCGATCCAGCGCTTGCCGCAGGAGAGCGTGACGTAGAACGAGCCGCGGAACACGATGTCGGCGATCGCGTTGAAGCCGCGCGGCGAAAGATCTTTTGTGCGGCTGATGAAGTTGCCGGCCGCGTTGTTGACGAGACCGGTGAGAGGTCCGCCGTCGGCCCAGATCTGCGCGACCATGTCGTCGACGGCTTCGGCGACGCGGATATCGCACGCGATGCCTTTAACGGACGACTTTGTCTTGTCCGACAGAGCCTTGGCGGTTTCGTCGAGCACGGCCTTGCGCCGGCCGCAGATGTAGACGGTTGCGCCGAGCTGCGCGTAGGCCTCGCTCATGACCTCGCCGAGGCCGGTGCCGCCACCCGTTACCAGGATGCGCTTGCCCTTCAGGATGCCGTCGCGAAACATCAGATTTTCCATGGTGTCCTCCCAGAATTTTGTTGTTGCGCAGTAGCGCATGTCCTGCGCCTCAGAAAAAGGGGGTTGCCGGTTTGTTCCTGTCTGCTGTTAGAGTGGCGCGATGAACGTGGTGCCCAAAATCGATGTGCTGCCGCAGCGGTTCGCAGATTGGTTCGCGAGCCGCGGCTGGCGCATCCGCGCACATCAGTCGGCGCTGATTGCGCATGCCGCAAGGGAAGAATCCGTTCTGCTTGTCGCCCCGACGGGCGGAGGCAAGACGCTTGCGGGATTTCTGCCGAGCCTGATCGATCTTGCAAACTTGCCGGCACGCCGGGCGAGCGCGCTGCACACGCTCTACATCTCGCCACTCAAGGCGCTCGCGGTCGACGTGGCGCGCAATCTTGAGGCGCCTGTCGCGGAAATGGGGCTCCCGGTGAAGGTCGAGACGCGCACGGGCGACACGCCGCACTCGCGCCGCCAGCGTCAGAAACATTCGCCGCCGGACATTCTGCTGACGACGCCGGAGCAGCTCGCACTGTTGCTGTCGGCGCCGGGCGCGAAGCCGATGTTCGCCACTCTGAAGACCGTCGTGTTGGACGAATTGCACGCCCTGCACAATTCCAAGCGCGGCGATCTGCTGGCGCTCGGTCTGGCGCGGTTGCAGACGCTGGCGCCGAAGCATCGCCGCGTCGGACTTTCCGCGACCGTTGCGGACCCTGCGCCGCTTCGCCGCTTCCTGATGCCGCAGCCGCAGAATGGCGAAGCGCTGTCGGAACTGGTCGTGGGCCAGGCGGGTGCAAAACCCGAAATCAGGATCAGTGCATCCGATTCCTATGTGCCCTGGGCGGGACATCTCGCACGCCACGCCATGATGGACGTGATGGATGCGATCAAGTCGTGCAAGACCGCACTTATTTTTGTCAACACGCGCAGCCAGGCGGAGCGCACCTTCCAGGAGCTGTGGCGCATCAACGAGGAAAATCTCGCCATCGCGCTGCATCACGGCTCGCTCGCGCCGGCGCAACGCCGAAAGGTCGAGGCGGCGATGACCCGCGGCAACCTGCGTGCGGTCGTCTGTACCTCGACGCTCGATCTCGGCATCGACTGGGGCGCAGTTGACAAGGTGATCTGCATCGGCGCGCCGAAGGGCGCTGCGCGTTTGGTTCAGCGCATCGGCCGCGCCAATCACCGGCTCGACGAACCGTCACAAGCTCTGCTCGTTCCGGCCAATCGTTTCGAAGTGCTGGAGTGCAATGCCGCGCGCGATGCGGTTCTGGCCGGCGAACTCGACGGCGAACGCCTGCGCCGCGGCGGGCTCGATGTGCTGGCGCAGCATGTACTCGGCATGGCGTGTTCGGCGCCGTTCGCTGCGGACAAGCTATACCGCGAAGTGAAATCCGCCTCGCCCTACGGTCACATCACGCGCGCCGACTTCGATGCCGTGGTCGATTTCGTCGCCACCGGCGGCTATGCGCTCAAGCGCTATGACCGCTACGCCCGCCTGCGCAAGACAGAGGAAGGCCTGTGGCGCATCGCCCATCCGCGCATGGCGCAGCAATACCGGCTGAATGTCGGTGTTATCGTCGAAGAACCCATGGTCGAAATCCGCATGCAATCCAGGGGGCGTCCGACCGGCGCGGGCGGCCGCGTGCTCGGCCAGCTCGAGGAATATTTCGTCGAGCAACTCACTTCCGGGGATACCTTCATCTTCTCCGGCCATGTGCTGCGCTTCGAAGGTATGCGCGACGACGGCGCCTATGTGACCAAGACCAACGACACCGAGGCGCAGATTCCGTCCTACAATGGCGGCAAGTTTCCCCTCTCGACCTTCCTCGCGCAGCGCGTTCGCGAGATGGTGTCAAAGCCGGAACGCTGGAATGTGCTGCCCGATCCGGTGCATGAGTGGCTGCGCATCCAGGAGGCGCGATCCGTCATCCCGCAGCCGGGCCAGCTTCTGGTCGAAACCTTTCCGCGCGGTTCGCGGCACTATCTCGTCTGCTATCCGTTCGAAGGCCGCCTCGCGCACCAGACGCTCGGCATGCTTCTGACACGCCGGCTCGAGCGCTTGCGCATGCGGCCACTTGGCTTCGTCGCGAACGAATATGCGCTGGCCGTCTGGGCGCTGCGCGACATGGGCGGCCTCGACATGGGAAAACTGTTTGCAGAAGACATGCTGGGCGACGATCTCGACGCCTGGCTTGCGGAGTCCAATCTCTACAAGCGCACCTTCCGCAATTGCGCGATCATCTCGGGCCTGATCGAGCGGCGCTATCCGGGGCGCGAGAAATCCGGCCGTCAGGTGACATTCTCATCCGACCTCATCTATGACGTGCTGCGTGAGCATGAGCCCGATCATGTTCTGCTACGCGCGACTTACGAGGATGCCGGAACCGGCCTGCTGGACATTGCGCGTCTGGCGGAGGCCTTGAAGCGCATCCAGAACCGTATCGTAACGCGGCGGCTGGATCGCGTCTCGCCGCTCGCAGTGCCGGCGCTGCTGGAAATCGCCAAGGAGATGGTGGCGGGCGAGGCGCATGAGGATATCCTGCACGAGGCCGAAGAATCGCTCATCAAGGAAGCCATGCGTGTCGACTGAACAGATGTTTGCGCAGATCAACGGGGAAAGTTTGCTGCTCGATTGCGCCGGCGCAGCATTTTGGCCGGCGGAACGGACACTGATCTTTGCCGACATCCATTTTGAAAAGGGCTCGTCACTGGCGCGGCGCGGCACGCTGCTGCCGCCCTACGACACACGCACGACTCTGAAGCGGATGGCTGCACTGATCGACTCCTACGCGCCCACGCGCGTTATCGCGCTCGGCGATTCCTTTCACGACGCCGACGCGGCGGACCGTCTGGACGAGGAAGAGAAAGCGATGCTCGCCACGCAGGTTGCGCGCACAGACTGGATCTGGATCGAGGGCAACCACGATCCACATCCGCCCGCCTGGCTTGGCGGGACCGTGACTGCCGAACTCGCGGTTGGCGGTCTCGTGTTTCGCCATGAGCCATCCCTATTTGCGCAACCCGGCGAGATCGCGGGCCACCTGCACCCCTGCGCTACGGTCACGCGTCACGGCCGCAGCCTTCGCCGCCGCTGTTTCGCCGCCGATCCGTCTCGCATGGTGATGCCTGCATTCGGCGCCTATGCCGGTGGTCTCAGTGTTCAGGACGAAGCGATCGCCAATCTGTTTGCAGGCGCCTTTGCGGCCTACATGATGGGCGGCCGCAGGGTCTATGCCGTGGCGGCGCGCGGCGTGCCTCAGCTGGCGCGCCGGAACAGCGCCGACGACAGCCAGCCGAGCGTTCCGGCCATGAGCACGGCGAACAATCCGTAGAACAAGGGCGAGCTGTGCGCCAGATTGTAGAGGCGCCGCTCCAATCCCGTCTGGTCGATGAACAGCGGCGTCGATTGCGCGCTGATCACATTGCCGTCGCGAAACAGATAGACCTCGGCATTGTACTGTCCGCGCGTCACCGTCGCGGGCACCGGTACGTGCACGCGGAACAGTGTCGGACTGAGGAATTCCACGCCGGCCGGCGTCTCGCCATAGAGTCCGTCCTGCTGCTTGTGGCGGATCAGCGCCTTTCGGAACGGCTCGGGATCGTGGTGAGAGTAGATGCGTTCCGGCGTGAGATTGGCGAGCCCGATGCCATAACGCTTGAGCGTATAGGCGGGTGCGATTGCGGCAAGCGGACGTGTGCTCGCCAGATAGTAGTAGGTCGGCATGTCCTGCAGCGTCGCCTGGTCGCGATTGAGCCAGATGCCGGCCACGCGATCCTTCTTGCGCACGGTCACGCTCGCATCCGGTCCGCGCACGATGACGATGACATCGTGCGTGCCCGTGTCTTCCAGGTGCTCGATCGCGCCGAAGACGACGATGTCTGTGCCGGTATAGTTCGACGTGATCTCGACGGTGTCCTGCGACAGGCCCGAGACAAGGTCTTCGGCCGCACCCGCGGGCACGGCGCAAAGCGCGGCTGCGGCCAGAGCGAGTACGAACCGCCTCATGGCGTCACCGTTGCAATGCTGAAGAGATCGTTCGGCTCGACGATGAGGCCGAACAGCAATCGCGCCGCCACCGCCAGCACAAGCAGCGCCAGCAGCAGGCGCAACTGCTCCCCACGAAGTCTTTCGCCTGCGCGCACGCCGAACTGCGCGCCGATCACGCCGCCGATGATCAGGAAGAACGCGAGCACGATGTCGACGGCAATGTTGCTGGTGGCCTGCAGGATCGTCGTGGCCGCCGTCACGATGATAATCTGGAACAGCGAGGTACCCATGACGACGTTTGTCGGCATGCGCAGCAGGTAGATCATCGCCGGCACGATGACGAAGCCGCCGCCGACGCCCATGATGGCCGAAAGTACGCCGACGAAGAACCCGATGACGAGCGGCGGGATGACGCTGATATAGAGCCGCGATTCCCGAAACCGCATTTTCATGGGCAGGCCGTGCATCCACAAATGCTGGCCGCTGCGGCGCGCCGACGACGCGCCCCCGCTCTGATAGGTGCGCAAAGCGGCAAGGCTTTCCTTGAGCATCAGCCCGCCGACGGTCCCCAGCAGGATGACGTAGCTGGACGATACGACCAGATCCATCTGGCCGGACCGGCGCAGCACGCCGAACAGCCAGACGCCGAACACGGTGCCGGTAAGGCCGCCGGCGGCCATCACCGCGCCCATTTTCAGGTCGAGCGCGCGCTTGCGCCACTGCGTGACGGCGCCGGAGATCGACGACGCCGTGATGTGGCTCGCGGTCGTGGCGACGGCCACCGACGCCGGGACGCCATAGAAGATCAGCAGCGGCGTGAGCAGAAATCCGCCACCAACACCGAACAGGCCGGAGAGGAATCCGATCGCCGCGCCCATGCCAAGGATGATCAGCCAATGGACCGACATCTCGGCGATGGGGAGATAGATTTCCATCGATCGCGCAAATTCACGGGCAGGAGATGAAAGGCCTGTCGAATCCGACAGACCCGGACCTGACGCGAATGTGCGCGCGAGCGGCGGTGCGGTCAACCGGTTCGGCGCGAAACTCTAGTTCGTGATTTCGCTCAGCAGCGGCGCAACGTTCGCCTTGGGATTGAGCGGCTGGGCGCGGAACGCATCGGCAGAGTGTTGCGCAGCCGCGCGGTCGTCTGCACTCAGCTGCGTGGCCAGGGCATCGATGCGGGTCTTGGACTCGGTGTCGCCGGCAGCCGCTGCGATCGCGTACCACTTGTAGGCGTCGAGCAGGCTCTGCGGCACGCCCAGGCCGCGCTCGTAGAGAACGGCGAGGTTGAATTGCGAATCCGAAAGTCCAAGCGACGCGGCCTTCGAGAACCAGCGGGCAGCCTCGGCGAGATTCTTCGCAACGCCCGTGCCGGAAGCATAAGCCACGGCCAGATTGTGCATCGCCTTGCGATTGCCGGCCTGCGCCGCCAGCGTGTACCAGTGGATCGATTTGGCCGGATCGGCGGTAACGCCGCGACCGCGTTCATACATCGTGCCCAGGCGATACTGCGCCACGGGTAAGCCCGCATTGGCAGCGCGTTCAAGCCATTTGGCGGCGTCCGTTTCGCTCATGGCGACGCCGTCGCCATCGAGATATTTCAGACCGACGACGAGTTCGGCCTTGGCGTTGCCGCTGTTGGCCAATGCGGTCAGCTTGTCGAGCGGCGCAATCGTCGCCATGCGCGTCGGTGCGGCAGGCACAGTCGTGGGAGGCGATGTCGCGGAGTTTGCAGCCGGAACCGCGTGAACCATGGACGGCGCGACCGTGTGCGTGTCGAGCGGCTTCACACCGGCCGCAACGGGCGGAGCCGAGACAGCCGGCGCGGTGGTGGCGGGAACGCCCGATGTCGGCGCAACGACGACGGTGCTCATGACCGGCGATGACGCAGCAGCCGTAGTGGTGTCCTTGGAGGGGAGCGGTTTGACAACGGGGCGTTGTACTACGACGGGCTTTGCCTTGTCGAAGAGCGGACCTGCGGTGTGCGTCGAGGTCGAACTCAGCCGCTGGCTGAGAATGACGCCCGCAGCGAGCGCGAGTATCAAAACCAGCGCGATGACGCCAATGACGATGTAAGTCTTGTTCGCCGTGGGTCTGACGCCTGCGGCTTCATCGGCCGATACGCCACCCCAGGAAAATCCGGCAGTGCGCGGTGCGCGTTCGGATTCAACCTGGGCTGCGGCGGCACGCGCCGAGCGGCGGGCAGCGGAAAGATAGGAATCGGGCGCGGCCGGCGCAGCGCTGGCCGTTTCTTCGGCGGCAAAGGGATCGGCGTCGAGTGCGGGATGGCCGAACGCGGCTTCCGCGCCGAACGGCGCGGCTTCGGTGGCACCGAATGCAGCCGCTTCTGCAGCGAACGGCGCTTCGGTGCCTTCGAACGGCGGCGGGACGGCAGCCGGTTCGGCAGCGACAAAGGGATCCTCGCTCGCCGCGAACGGATCTGCGCTTGCAGCGAGGGGCGGTGTGCTTTCAGGCGCCGGTGTGTCCGCAAATGGCGGCGCGTCGAACGCAACAGGGGCAGCCGCAGTAGAGAACGGCATCGTCTGGCCACCGCCGGTCACGGGATGGGGAACGGTTTCGACGGCCGCGATGCGGCCCGATGTGCTGTTCAGTGCCGCGCGCAATTCGGAAACGCTGTCGCGCTGCTGGGCTTCGGCCGCCTCGATGCGTTGCGCCAGGCGCCTGAGGTCGTCCCCAACCGCTGCGGCCGTCTTGTCGGGCTGGTCGAAGCGGCTGGCGATTTCGCCCAGCGTGCGCTCGATGCCGGAGAAGTCTTTGGTCGATGACCGGATCGGCGCCGCGCGCCTCCAGTCTGGAGAGATTGTCTTCGAGACGCGAAATCGCGCTGGCCGCTTCGGCGTCGCGCTTCATCGCTGCTGCGTCTTCTTCCTTACGGGCCTCCAGGTTCGCCATCGCGTGAGCAACGGCTTCCTGGCTGGCCTGCGCCTGCTGTTCGACGAGCTGGAAGCGTTCGTCGATCTGCCGCTCAACGGCTTCTTGGCTGGCCTGCGTCTGCTGTTCGACGACGCGAAAGCGCTCGTCGATCTTCCGTTCAATCGCTCCCTGGCTGGCTTGTGCCTGCTGTTCTACGCCGCGAATGCGTTCGCCGATCTGCCGCTCGATGGCTTCGAGGTTCGCCTGCGCCTGCTGCTCGACGGCGCGAGTAAGCTCGTCGATCTGCGCGATGCGCTTTTCGAAAATCTGGTTCGTCGCTTCCGCTTCAGCACGGACCTGGCCAAGACGGCCGGCGACCGATTCAAGATTGCCGGCGAGTGCGGAAATCTGCGAAGCGGACTGATTGGCGGTCGTGGAAATCTGATCGGCGAGTCGCGAAAGGCCCTGATGCAGGCCCTTCACGGCGTCCTTCAAACCTTCATTGGCGCTCATCCGTTCGACACGGTCGATACGGTCGGAAAGACCGATGACGCTGGTGCCGAGTTGATCGAACGCCTGCGCCTGTTCGCGCGCGGCGACATTGATCTCGCTCGCGGCCTTCGTCATGGCGCGATTGTTTTCGGACTGGCTGCGTTCGGTCGCTTCGAGGCGGCGCGCAACGCCGCGCAATTGTTCTTCGATGCGCCGGAATACTTCGCCGCTTTCGTTTTCGCTGCGCGTCACATGGGCGAGCATATCTTCGGTGTCGCGGCGCGAAGGCCGCGCTTCCGGCGCTACGTTGAAACTGCTGACATTCGCGGGCCACGCCTCGCGCACGGCCGTGTTGTCGTCCGAATTGTCAGAGAAGCTGCGCAGGATACGGCGTGTCATCCATTCGCCGACGGACAGGCCCTCCCGGCGTGCCGCTGCTCTCGCAGCTTCGCGAGCCTCCGGAGGGATACCCGCCACATTCCAAGGGATGTCTGGCCGCATTTCAACTCACTTAGCACTACGCCCGCTACGGAAAGTACCGATGACAAGATGTAGTGTAAAGAATGGTTCAATATCCGATTAACAGAACCCTTCCAGGGAGCTGTCCCACGAAGACCAAGTTGACCTAACAGCGTTAATACTCGGTTAGCGGCGACGGATGGCGACCCCAGCTTTGTCGAGCTCCCCGCCGAGGTGGCCAGTGAGCCAGCACAGGGCCATCCGGAAGTCCGAAACCAGCGACCAGATTGGGTAGGTGAAGGTCGCGGGGCGGTTCTTTTCGACAAAAAATTGGGCAAACCAGGCCGATTTGTAGCCGCCGGCCAAAGCCAGGGCGAAGTACGAGTCATGGCCGCTGGCGATGCCTGCACAGAGGCTGAGGAGCGCCGCAGATGTCCCGAAATCGTGGATGTACCGGGTTCGCCGGGCGGGAATGTTCCTGCAGGTAACAGGGCCAGAAATCGGCGTAAGTCGCTATCGGACGGTTCGAACCGGTCGTCTCAGCCATCACCGCACACCTTCGCTGCCGCGAAGCGGCGTCGATGGCGCAGGATCCGGCTTCGCGGCCTTCGCATTGGGCAACCGGGTAACGACAGCAGGCGGCGAGGTGTCCTTATGCGGCCCGAGGCCCAGGTCCGTCGAGAACAGCTGGGTCACATAGACCGTGTCGCCGTTCACTGCCGCGCCCACACCGGTTCGGTTGTAGTCGGGGAAAGAAAGATTTTCCTTGTGCGGCGCACTGCCCAGCCAGGTGCTCACGAAACGCCGGGCAAAGGCTTCGACATCGATGCCGATGGCAGGCGTGTAGTGCTGCGCCGCCATGTTTTCACCTAGCAGGCCCTGAAAATGCGCGTCTTCCGACATCAGAAGCGACGCCGACGTGTCGCCATTCGGCGCGATATGCGCGAAGTAATTCTTGGTCGCCATGTCGGCGGCACGCTGGCGCGCGATATCGCAAAGCTCAGGATCGATCACCAGAGATTTCGCGTCAGGATCGAGGCGCGAGCGCTCGTCGGCGATCAGAACCGCGATGCGCAGCTCCAGCGCGGGCATCAGCGTCTTGGGGTCGGGCGGCGCCGGCCGCACAGCCTCCTGAATGCTGGCGCATCCGGCGCACGTCAAAAGCAATAGCGAGAAAGCGAGAGCCCGCATGCTATTGCAGGATTTCGAACAGGCCGGCTGCGCCCATGCCGCCGCCAACGCACATCGTGACGACGCCATACTTGGCCTTGCGGCGGCGGCCTTCGATCAGCAGGTGTCCCGTCATGCGCGCACCGGACATGCCATAGGGGTGGCCGATCGAAATCGCGCCGCCATCGACGTTCATCTTCGCCGGATCGATGCCGAGTTTCTCAGAGCAATAGAGGACCTGACTGGCGAACGCCTCGTTCAGTTCCCACAGATCGATGTCCGCCACTTTCAGGCCGTGACGCTGCAGCAGGCGCGGCACAGCGAACACCGGACCGATGCCCATTTCGTCCGGTTCGCAGCCCGCGACTGCAAACCCGCGGAAAATACCGAGAGGCTCGATGCCGCGCTTGGCGGCTTCGCCCGCTTCCATCACGACCGCGGCCGAGGCACCGTCCGCGAACTGGGAAGCGTTGCCGGCAGTGATGTATTTGCCCTGGCTGACCTGTTGGCCGCCGCTGAAAACGGGATTGAGAGCGGCGAGGCCTTCCAGTGTCGTGTCGGGGCGGTTGCCTTCGTCATGATCGACCGTCACGTCGACGATGGATTCCTGGCCTGTCGCGCGATCGACCTTTTTCATCTTGGTGGCGAGCGGCACGATCTCGTCCTTGAACCGTCCGGCCTGCTGCGCGGCGGCGGTGCGGCGCTGGCTTTCCAATGAGTAGGCGTCCTGGCGTTCGCGGCTGACATGATAGCGCTCGGCCACGATTTCCGCGGTTTCGATCATCGCCATCCAGAGGGCCGGCTTCACCTGCATCAGGTGCTCTTCGGTGAAACGATTGAGGTTCATACCGCCCATCTGCACCAGGGAGATGGATTCGACGCCGGAGCCGACCGCGATCGGCGTCGCTTCGGTCATGATCTGCTGCGCCGCCATGGCGATGGCCTGCAGGCCCGATGAGCAGAAGCGGTTTATCGTCGTACCTGCGGTGGTGGCCGGACAGCCCGCCCAGATCGCCGAAGCGCGCGCGATGTTGTTGCCGGTGGCGCCTTCGGGCAGCGCGCAGCCCATGAATACGTCTTCAACGTCCTTGGCATCGATGCCGGCTCTGGCGATGGCGTTTTTGACCGCGTGGCCGCCCATCACGGCGCCGTGAGTCCTGTTGAATCCGCCGCGAACCGATTTCGCAAGTCCGGTACGCGCAGTCGAAACGATGACGGCTTCTCGCATGGCAGGCTCCGCTGAGATGGCGCGGCAAAATAGACCGCCGCACCGCGCGGAGCAAAGGCGGCTTACTCAGCCGGTTGTGTGGCGAGCCGGGCGCGTATGTTGCGGCGTATCAATGTACGGAAAGTGGCGTATTGGATGAGGAAGGCGAGCAACTGCGCGCCGGCCGGCACGACCGACGCATACCATGCCCAAACGTTTGTGCTGAATTCCAAGGCGACAACGGCATTGGCCGTGGCGAGCACGACGAGCAGGATTCCCCAGCCGCGGCTTGCCCACGCGATGACCCGTTCATCGAGGTTGTCCTTCACGATGGGTGGCAGATACGGCTCCATCCAATTGGTGCGCAGCATCACACCGGCCACTGCCAGCGAAATGAGCGACGACTTGATCATCACGAAGTGGGGATCCTTGGTGATGAGAGTGGTGACGCCGGCGACGACCACCAAGATCACGCTGAGATACTGCAGCGGTCCGACCGGCTGCTTGCGTATTTTGATGTAGGCGAACCGTGCCACGCCGGCGAGAACGCCGATGCTCGTCGCCAACAAAATGTTGCCCGTCAGCCAGAACAGGGTGACGAAAAAGATCGTTGCCAGCAGATCGAGACCGATCGGCCTGAACGCCTGGAGGAAATACATGCCGTGGCCCTTAGCCGGGCATACCGCCGCTGGGGCGCGTATAGGCCGGATATCTGAGGGTAAAGGTAAGTGCTCCGGCCAGCGCTACAAGACCTGCCGCCATCGCGGTCGTCAGGGATATTTGTCCAAAAAAAGTCGCGGCGGCGTCGGCGATTGTCATGATCGCGAGTGCCGCCACCCAGACGCCGGTCACGACGTAGTTGGCGCGGAGAAAGGACGGGGATTTCCAGTTTTCGGGCGAGACCTGCTCGCGCGCATATTGCAGCGTGAACGGTTCATGCAGCAGCAGCGAGCCAAGCAAAACGGCAAGCAGCCCGCCATCGACCGCCAGCAGCACGGCTCCGAGCGATAGGCTGGGCTGGATGAATCCCTTGTACAGGGCAAGAAGGCCGAACAGCGCCGTGTTGCCGGCGTCGAGCGTCTTGAGAACGCGCGTATCGAGGAACGAGCGCATGCCGAGCGTGAAAGCCGCGGCGAATGCAATCCATAGCGCCAGATCGTCGGAAAGGCGCATGAGCACGGCAAACAGGATGAACGGCACGAAGCCGAGCACCAGGTTCATTTCTGTCCTTTGCCGGAGCGCTGTCTGAGCGGCTCAATTGAAAGGTGGACGCGCCGGAGAAAATTCTCCGGCGCGTGACCAGTTAGTGCGGTGCGGCTGCCGTCGCATATTTGCGGCCGGTATAAAGGATCCACAGATGCTGGGCCTTCATTGCAGCAGCGCTGCCGTTCTTGATGTTGTTTAACGCAGCAAGCGCATCGGCATTGTTGCCCTGTATCGCCAGCGCCATTCCCAGCACCATATTGGCTTCGTTTGCGTCGGTCTTGGCGCCCCCTTTGCCCAGGCCCCGCCGTGCGGCGGTGACGGCATCGGCGTAACGGCCATAGCCGAAATAGGTCTCGGCAAGCTTCACATCGAGTTCGCCATTGGGCGACTTGGTGGCCGCTGCCTCAAACGAAGCAAGTGTTGCGCGGTCCTTTGCAGCGCGTGCGCGCGCTTCGGCCAGTTGAGCGCCGGTCTTGCCGCTATTGCTGAGTTTGCCGGATGCAATGCCTGCATCCAGCGCAGCCTGTGCTTCGGCGGGATAGCCGTTCTGGAGTGCGAGCGCGGCCATCACGCCAATATCGTCCGGCGCGCCGATCGCTTTGGCTGCAATCATCAGGCGATACATGTTGAGCGCGTCGAGATCCTTGATGCCTTTGGTACCGAGTGACACGTCGATGAGCTGCGCCCATTCGTCGGGTTCATCGTAGAAGGTCACGATCGTCTCAAGCGTCTTGAAGGCGTCTGCTTCCTTCTTCTGCTTCAGCTGACTGGCCAGCGCGATTTCCAGCGCACCGCGGTTGGGCGCAACGCCGGCCGCCGTCGCGGCGATTGCCTTTTGTGCGGTCGCCTCGGCATTGGGATAGTCGTTGTTGTGATAATAGGCCTCGGACAGGACCGCCAGCACGGCCGGATCGGGCGGGCCGCCCATCGCAAGAATCGCCTGCGCGTACTTGATGGCCTTGTCGTAATGCTTGGCTTCCGAAGCCAGCAAGGCGGCGTTGTGCAACGTGGTCGCCTTGTCTTCATCCGGCATCGCCGGCGAATCCGCCATGGCTTCGAACGCGGCGTCCGCCCCCGCATGGTCGTTCAGGCTGAAAGAGGTCATGCCAAGAAAGTTGTTGATCTCATAAGAGTTCGACGGGGGTCTGATCCGGCAGCGCCTGCGCCTGCTTGATCAGAACGAGCGCGCCCGCAAAGTCCTTTGCCTCCATCAGTTTTTGTGCGCCGTTCAGCAGTTTTCCAACCGCGGGGCTGACCTGCGGGCCGCTCGGCTTGGTGGCGGCGTAGGCCGGCGAAACGGTCTCAAACGTCATCAGAGCGGAAGCAGAGCCCAGCAGACACACCGCGAGAGCGGCGCCAACAAATCTCGTTTTCATGGAATTCCTCACTTGGCTGAAATGCGTGCGCGTGCGCGACCCCTCGCTTGGCGCATCTTTCTTTATTTTGCAACTTTAGTGTGGCGAAGCGGAGTTTCCAATGCGGCGCGTCGGACGATATTGCAGTGCAACCTGAAACCCCTTATCCACGACGGCGATGACAAACGTGCCAAAAGCCCTGCCTCCGGGCGCAGAAAACATCTCGATCGCCGGATTTAACCTGTACGCAGGGCCGTTCTGGCGCCTGCCGGCGGACGGCGAAGTCCGCCGCTACGCACTCGTCGTGGAAGACAAACACATGAACGGGTCCGGCAGTCTGCATGGCGGCGTGCTGATGACCTTCGCGGATATCGCGATGAGCCAAACTTCGCGTGCCGCCAGCGGCGCAACGTCCTGCAGCACGGTGTCGCTGACCTGCGACTTCATCGGTCCGGGAAAGTTGGGCGATGTGGTCGAGGCGCGCGTCCGCGTCACGCGCCAGACACGCACAATGATGTTTCTCTCCGCGGACCTCGTGGCCAAAGAACGCGTGCTGGGCGTCGCAACCGGCCTGTGGAAGATCGTCTAGCGATGGCCGCTTCACCGCCGCCCGGCTTCACTGAGACGCATCTGATCGATCCATTCGAGCTGCATGTCGGTCCGGTGTTCGAGCAAGGGGAGAAGGGCGCACGACGGTTCGCCTTCATCATCGACGAGCGGCATGTCAATATGCGCGGCGTGATCCATGGCGGGATGCTGATGACATTCGCCGATGCCGCCCTGGGTCAGGCCGCGTGGGATGCTTGCGATCACGCCAATTGCGTGACGCTGAACATGCAGACCCAGTTCCTTGCGCCCGCCAAGGCCGGCGATCTCGTCGAAGTGGCGCCGGTGCTGACGCGGCGCACACGTTCGCTGATCTTCCTGCGCGGCGATTTCACCGTGGGCGGCGAGGCAATCTTCACCGCGTCGAGCGTCTGGAAGATCCTGGGTCAGGACTGAACGGCCGATTAACGGTTCGTTCACGCTAACGCCACGTTTACTCTCGTATGACAATGTCGACTGCATCAGGGGGCGGAGGTTTTCCCATGGGTCGGCAGGATGCCACCCGAATTCAGTCGCAGCATGCGCCGCAGACACTGTTTCGTCTCGACGGGCGCGTCGCGTTTGTCTCCGCCGCCCCGGGTCATCTTGGCAGCGCCATGACGCGCGTGCTTGCCGGTGCAGGCGCGCATGTGATCGTCAATGCGCGGGATGATGCCCGGCTGAAAAATTTCGAAGACACGCTGCGTGGAGAAGGCCATTCCGTGCAGCGCGCGGCATTCGATATCGCCGACGTGGGACAGGTGCGTTCGTTCTTCGGGAACCTGCCGCGGCTCGATATCCTGGTGAACAATGCCATCAGCATGACGCCAAAACCCTTCGATGCGCTCGAAGCGTCCGACTTCGCCGCGACGTATGCGAGCAGCGTGACCGCGTCGTTCGAGACGGTGCGGGCCGCCCGGCCGGCCCTGCGTGCGGCCGCCGCTGAGATCGGTGAAGCCAGCGTCATCAACATCGCGTCGATGTACGGCCTCGTATCCCCCGATTCGCGGCTCTATGCGCAGCCCGGCCAGGCCAGTCCGTTCCACTATGGCCCGGCCAAGGCGGCGCTGCTGCAACTCACGCGCCACCTCGCGGCCGAGCTTGGCCCCGAAAACATTCGCGTGAACGCTCTTGTACCCGGACCCTTTCCAAGGCCTGAGGTCCAGGCCAAGGATCCTGAATTCGCGGCACGTTTGGCGGGTAGAACCATGCTTGGACGCCTGGGACGCGCCGAGGAGATCGCCGGACCACTCTTGTTTCTGGCGTCGCGGGCCTCGGCCTTCATGACCGGTTCGGCCCTCACTGTCGATGGCGGTTGGACCGCTTGGTGAGATAGAAGGGAGGGCAGCTTCGCGCGATGAATATGGCTTTTTTGTCTTCCTTCAAGATCGGGCCCGACACAGTCTACCCGGAATCGCTGCGCCAGCACCTGCGCGGCTTCAAGCTTTTGGAAGACGTCAGCGACGCCGCGTTGAAGAAGCTCCTGTCGGATGCCAACTGGTTCGGGCTGCCCGGCGGCATGCTGCTCAAGCGCGACGGCGAGAATGAGCGCGCCGTATTCCTCGTAATCACCGGAAGCCTTGGCGTATTTGCGGAAGATGAACGCGGCAAGCGCCGCCTCGTCGCTCACATTCCGGCCGGTGAAACGGTCGGTGAGATGTCGATGATCTCCGGCAGTTCCGAGCATACGGCGCAGATCGTCGCCATGCGCGACAGCGAGTTGCTGCGCGTTCCGCCGCAGGCGTTCGATTCGCTCATCACGCGTCATCCGCGCGTCATGCTCAACCTGATGCGCATCCTGGTGAAGCGCCTTCAGGACACGACGCGCAGCGCGACCGACGCCGCCCGGCCCAAGACATTCGCGATCGTGCCGCTGCAGCCCGGACTCGATCAGTCGCCGATCGCCCATCGGCTGGCGGGCGCTCTCGTCAATATGGGTTCGAAGGCGGCGGTGCTGGATGCCAGTTGCGCCGACCAATCCGCCGAATGGTTCAACAATTTCGAGTCCGCCCACGACATCGTTTTCTATCGCGGCGATGCGCCGAACAGCGCGTGGACACAGCAGTGCCTGCGCCAGGGCGACCGCATCTTCCTTTTGGCGCGCGTCGATGAGCCTCTGCCCGCGCAGTCGCCCGATATGCCCGCGTTCAAGGAACGCGCAAGCGGCTTGCCGCAATTGCTGTTGCTGCACCCGACGGACAAGAACGAAAACCTGCCCGAACATTTTGCCGTTCGCAGCGGACTGTTCGAGTCGCATCACCATGTGCGCGCAGGCAAGCCGGATGACATCCGCCGTTTGGCGCGTTTCATCTCGGGCCGCGCCGTAGGGCTTGTCCTTGCGGGCGGCGGCGCGCGCGGCTTTGCGCATATCGGCATCGTCAAGGCGCTCATGGAAGCCGGCGTGCCGTTCGACAATCTTGGTGGCGCCAGCATGGGTGCGATCATCGCTGCAGGCCTTGCGAGCGAGTGGGGCATCGAAGAACTCACCGATCGAATGCGCGAGGCCTTTGTCGAAGGCAACCCGCTGAACGATTTCACATTGCCGCTGATCGCGTTGGTGCGCGGCAAGAAGGTGACAAATCTCCTGCGGCACAATTTCGGCGATGTCCGGATCGAGGAGGTGCCCAAGCCGTTCTTCTGCGTCTCATCCGACCTGACAACGGGCCGCATCCATGAACATCGCGCGGGCCCGATGTGGCGTGCCTTGCGCGCCAGCGTCGCGCTGCCGGGCATTCTTCCGCCCGTGACGCATCATGGCCATCTGCTGGTCGATGGCGGCGTAATGAACAACCTTCCGGTCGACGTCATGGCGCAACGCTCCAGCGGTCCGATCATCGCTTCGGACGTGACCGGCGAAATCGACCTGAAGGCGCGTGACGATCGCTATGGCGAACGCCCCTGGTGGTGGCTGATCGCCCAGCGCATGGCCGGTACGCCGTCTATTGTCTCGATCCTGATGCGCTCTGGCACAGTCGGTTCGGAAGCCCAGCGCCGCATCGTGCGCGAACAGGCGAACTATCTCTTCGAGCCGCCTCTGACGGGCGTCGGCCTGCGCGACTGGCGCGCCTTCGATCGCTGCATTGCGGAAGGCTATCAGCACGCGCTGCGCATGATCGAAGAACATGGCGTGCCGCTTACAGAAGTGTGGAGCGAAGGTCCGGCGGTTTCGATCGAGCACCACACCAACGCCGCGGCACAATAACAAGCGGTCCTACCAGACCAGCGCCATCTGGAATTCGTCTTCCGGCTTGCCGCGCAGGTTCACGCCCTTGCGCTTGATGGCTTCGCGCACGAAGCCAAGGCTTTCGTAAAGCGCGATCGCGTTGGGGTTCCACGGCACGACTTCAAGTTCAATGCGGCAGAAGCTGTCCCAGCTCTTGGTCTTGGCGATGGCTTCGGTCATCAGCTTCCGTCCGAGCCCCTTGCCTCGCCAATCCTTCGCGACCGAAATGCCAAGCTTTGCCGCGTGGTTCTCATGTGCCTTGAGGCCGGCATGAAGATCGACCATGCCGACCACGCGTCCGCCGTCGATGGCGATCAGATTGAAGGCGCGCGGATTGTCGATCGCCTCGTGCAGGAAGGCGCGCTCCTGTTCAACGGTGAGTGGCGTGCGCGGCCCTATCGTATCGAGTTTCTCGTCGCCAAGCGCATTCATGAACGCGGCGACTTCCAATGCGTCGTCCAGCGTCGCTTCGCGGATGTGTGGTTCGCGCATCGGCAGCGTTCTAGATCGATCCCGGCGGTGCCATCGGCCGACTGGTTGTCAGATCGTATGTGCGACCGTCCGGTCCAGTCAAAACCATCGAGGTGATGCGGCTCCCGCCCGATGTTGTGTCGACCGTCACGGCCAGTGTTCCTTCGCCCCTGCTGCCTCTGACGTGCGCGACATAGGAAGCATGTTTGCCGGTGGTCAGGTCGCTGGAAAAGTTCGAACTCTCAAGGTTGGTAATCTCGATATTGTCGCCGAGCGCGGATCGCGCAATCTGATCGCCATTCACGGTAGTGATCACGGCCTGCAGCGCCGGATCGTTCTTGAATCCGGAATACAGCCACCAGCCGCCGTAACTTATGGCGCCGGCAATGGCGGCAATCGCGATCACCGCGGCAATCAGGCAACCCCATAGGCAGCCATGGCCCGAACGCGGTGGCGGCGGGGGCAAGGGGCCGGGCGTGGCGTGGCTGGTGTCGGTCAGGGTGCCCTCAAGGCAACATCGTCGCGGCAAAGCAAACCACACAGGCGCTATTGGCGCAAAGCCCGCCCCTAACCTAGTCTTCACTCAGACAGAACAGGAAACGGAGGACGCCATGCCCATCAACTACGAACAGATGATGCAATCGAAATCGACCGGGCTTGAGGCCCGCTACGGCGACCGCGAAGTCATGCTCTACGCGCTCGGTGTCGGCTTTCAGCGTGATCCGATGAACGAGCAGGAACTTCCGTTCACCTACGAGAACAATCTCCAGGTCGTCCCGACCTTCGCAACCGTCATACCCCGCGGCACGCGGCCTGGCGGCGATTCCGGCAATCGCGCCATGTCGGGCATCAACTATCTGATGGTGGTGCATGGCGAGCAGCGCGTTCAGATCCACAAACCGTTGCCACCTGCGGCCGAAGTGATCTCGGACGAACGCGTGCTCGGCGTCTTCGACAAGGGCAAGGAAAAGGGCGCGGTCATCGTCAACGAGCGCGTCATCAAGGAGAAGTCGACCGGCGACAAACTCGCCACGCTCGTCTCGACGACGTTTGCGCGCGGCGATGGCGGATTTGGTGGGCCGAAGGACGGTGCGCCGGAACCGCACCAGTTGCCGACGCGTGCGCCCGATCTCGTCCATGCCTGCGACACGCGCGCCGATCAGGCGTTCATCTATGCCCTTTCGGGCGACCGCAATCCGCTGCATCGCGATCCCAAGGTCGCCAAAATGGCTGGTTTTCCACGTCCGATCCTGCACGGCCTGTGCTCCTACGGCACGGCCTGCCGCGCGGTGATTTCGACGCTAGCGAAGTACGATCCCAAGAAGATCACGAGCTTCGATGTTCGTTTCTCCTCGCCTGTATTTCCGGGCGAAACGATCGTCACCGAAATGTGGGTCGACGGCAGCGTTGTGTCCTTCCGTTCCAAGCTGAAGGAACGCGACGTCGTCGTGCTCAACAACGGCAAGTGCACGCTTGCCGGTTGATGGCGATCCGCTCGAACATGCGCAAGACCTGATCTCGAACGGGCGGGCGGCCGAGGCCGTCCGCTTTCTTCGTTCCAGACTTGAAGCCGGCCGCGGCGGATTGCTCGCACGTCTGATGCTTGTGCGTGCATTGCGCGAGGCAGGCGACAAACAAGGCGCACTGGAAGCGGCGCGCGAGGCGAACGCGCTCAACCCGAATATCGCTCTCGCCGTGCTCGCGCTCGGCGACGCGCTTCTCGCAGCAGGCCATCTGCCGTCGGCCATCGCCGAATTTCAGCGCGCCCTTCGCCTCGATCCGCAATTGTGCGAGGCGCGTTTCCAGCTCGGCCGCGCCTGGGCCGAGGCGGGAGAAGCGGAAAAAGCGCTCGAGCAGTTCATGCTTCTGCCGCCGGATTCCGTTCCCGGCATCGCGAACCAGATCGCCGCCGCCCAGGCCATGCGCAACCAGCCGCGTTCGGACGCAGGCTATGTCCGCCACCTCTTCGATCAGTTTTCCGCCGATTACGATTCGCGCATGCGCGGTCAGCTCTCATATCGGGCGCCGGAAATTCTGCGCGAGCTCGCCGATCTTGTGATGCCCGGCGCCCGCGATTTGATTGCGCTCGACCTGGGCTGCGGCACCGGACTCGCGGGTGTGGCATTCATGGACATCGCCGCCACGCTGGACGGCATCGACCTCAGTCCGGCGATGATCGACAAGGCGCGCGCGCGCCGCCTCTACCGCAAGCTCGACGTCGCCGATATTGAAACGAGCCTGTCAGGCGGCGGCGCAGAATACGATCTGGTTCTTGCGGCCGACACGCTCGTTTACCTCGGCGATCTGACCGCGACATTTTCCGGCGCTGCGCATCGCCTGAAGCCGGGCGGCTTCTTTCTCTTCACCGTCGAATTGAGCAAAGGCGCCGATTTCGAACTGGGCCCGAAGCGCCGCTGGCGGCACAGCGAAGCGTACATCCGGCGCGCCGCTTCTGCGGCGGGATTGGACGTCGCCGGGCTGCTCGTTTGTTCGCCGCGCAGCGAAGCGGGCGTGCCCGTCGAGGGGTTGGCCGTGGCGCTGGCCCGGCCGGTCTGAGCACGTTGGCAGAAAAAGTGGCCTGATTGCCATTTCTGCCAGGTCGTGCCGGCGCTAGCATGCCGGCATGTCGAAGCAGCCAAAGCCCAAACGGATCGTGATGCTGGCGTTCGAGGATGCACAGATCCTCGACATCGCGGGCCGCTTGCAAATTCTGGGCGCCGCCAATCGCGGCCGCGCCGCGCCGTTCCACGAAATCGTGTTCGCCGCCCGCGTGCGCTTTCAGATCGATGGAGAAACCAGATGACAATCCGGATCGGAATATTGATTTTCGACGGCGCCGAAGAACTCGATTTTGTCGGGCCCTATGAAGTGTTCACGATGGCCCGCGCGCTGAAGGCCGGCTCGTGCGAGGTCGCGCTCATCGCCGAGCGCGATGCGCCCGTGCGCTGCGCCAAAGGAATGCGCGTGCTGCCCGATGCGACGACGTCAAACTGCGGTGCGCTCGACGTAATCCTGATCCCGGGCGGGCAGGGCACGCGCCGCGAAGTTGAGAACAAGCCTCTGCTCGACTGGATTGCCGGCATCGCAAAAACAGCAAAGTGGGTCACCAGCGTGTGTACGGGCGCTCTGCTGCTCACCGCGGCAGGGCCTGCCAAGGGAAAGCGCGTGACCACGCATTGGGGCTATGTCCGGTCCTTGCGCGAGCGCAACGAGGCCGCCGAAGTACTCGACAATTTCCGTTACGTGCAGGACGGAAATATTGTCACGGCCGCGGGTGTTTCGGCGGGAATCGACATGGCGCTTTGGCTTACGGGCCAACTTTTCGACATCCCGTTCGCGCGCAGCGTGCAACGCCAGATGGAGTATGACCCGCTGCCCCCCTATGGCGGACTAACGCAGTAGGCCATTCGCAGCTTTGTCTTTCTTCTGCCCCACTGGATATGCTTGTATCGGTCCGGTTTGCGAGGGGTCGCAAAATCCAAGGGAGAATTAAGTCAATGATTTTGAAGACATTGGGGTTGGTTGCGGCGTTGGTTGGCGTGTCGGTCATGCCGGCGATGGCACAGAGCGCGTGCCAGGAGCCTATCGCGCCGGCGGCCGTGGATGGCTCGACGGCATCAACAGCGCAGATGAATGGTGCGCACGACGACGTGGTCACGTTCATCAAGCAGTCCGACGACTATCAGGCGTGCCTGTACAAGGAACTCAACGACGCCAAGGCGGACGCGGTGAAGAACAAGAAGGTTCCCGATCCTGCGCTTGACGCCGCGGTTGCCGCCAAGATCGACGCCAATCAACATTTGAAGGAAAAGGTTGGCGGCGAGTTCAACGCGGCCGTCATCGCCTACAAGGCCAAGCATCCCAAAGGCTGATTTGCCTTTTTTTGAAGACGTTCCGGACGAGGCCGCGCGACCAGCGCGGCCTTTTTCGTTTTTCCGGCCGCCCGGCCACGCCGCCTGAGCGATTGCGGTCGAATCGCGTATCATCGCGACATGGCCGATTTTGCAGAGCAGAGATTGCTGAGGCGGGCGCAGACGCATGCGGCGACGCGGACAGGAATTCTGGATGCCGCCCGCCGGGTGGCGGCGCGCGGCAATGCCCGTGATCTGTCGCTTCGGAGCGTCGCGGCCGAAGCAGGCTTCGCGCCCGCAGCTCTCTACGGCTATTTCACAAACAAGGACGAATTGCTGCTCGCGCTTGCGGCCGACGATCTCGCTGTCCTGTCCCGGGCCATGCGTGAAGCTGTCGCACACCCCGGCGGCCGGGGAAAACTCGGAGCGGCGGCGTTCGCGGCCGTCTCACTCCTGCGCGAAACGGAGAGTCTCGCCGCCGCCTCGGCCGCGCTGCCCGCGACGGCAGGTTCGAGCCATGCCGAGCGCCTGTTCAACGGCCGCCTGATCGCCGCGTTAAAGGTCCTCTCCGATGCCGCCGGCAACGCCGCCGACAGCCGCGCTGGCCAATGCGATGTCGTCCTTGTCGCGGCGGCCGTGGCGGGCCTTGCGTTGCTTACGCGTTCGGGCAGGCTCGAGGCGCTGGGCTTTTCGCCGGACGAAATCCTCGAGCGTCTGGACGAGCGCTTCACGAACTGAGATTCCGGGAACGGTGATGATGATCGAGCTTGCCCGCGACAGCGTGCTGCCATGGGAATGCGACCGCAATGACCACCTCAACATGCAGTTTTATGTCGGTCGCGCCAGCAACGCATTGACTGCACTGGGCGTGGCGCTCGGCATCGGCCCGCGAGAACTTACGCGCCGCGGTCTGGTCTTGACGGAGGTCGACACGCATATCCGCTTCCTGCGCGAACTTCGCAGCGGCGCCCCGTTTGCGATCAATGGCGGCATCCTTGAAGCCAACGAAGAACAACTCACGGTTTTTCTGGAATTGACGAACGTTGCGACAGGCGAGCCGTCGGCCACCTTTCGCACGCTCGTCGAATTGAGAGGGGCGGTCGATTTCCGGCCTGCGCGATTCGATGCGTCGATCATCGAGCGCGCCAAGGCCATTCCTGCAGAGATCCCGGCACATGGCGCTCCACGCGGCTTGAAGATGATTGCACCGCGTCTGTCGCCAACACTTGCCGAGGCCACGCGGATCGGCATGGTGGCGTCCTATCAGGGCAGTGTGCGACCGGCGGACTGCGACTCGCAGGGTCGGCTCAAGTCGCGCCTCTATATGGCGTATGTCTTCGGTGCGCTGTCGCATGTCTTCATGCAGCTGCGCACCGGCGAAATGGAAGGGAGCGCGCGCCGCAGCGGTGCTGCAGTCGAATATCGCCTGATCTATCGTGCGAGACCGTCCGTCGGCGCCGCGCTTGCACTGAGGAGCGGCATGAGCGCGGTCAGCGGCAAGACGTTCAGCCACATCCATTGGCTGTTCGATGTGGAAAACGGTGAATGTGCTGCCACAATCGAGGCGGTATCGGTCGGTCTCGATCTTGAGACCCGCAAGGCGCTCGAGATGACGCCGGAGATGCGCGCGCGTTACGAAGCTGCGATCGTTCCGGGGCTCACCGTTTAGGGCTGTCGGGCGATGCGTTCGATCTCCTCGCGCACGATGTCGGGTCGCTCCATTGGCAGAAAATGCGTCGTGCCTGGAACCTTCACGAGCCTCGCATTGCCGTGTCCGCGCGCGACGATTTGCACTTCGTTCTCGCGCGCTGTGCCGTCGCCGGCATAGATCAGCGTGAGCGGACAACGGACCGATTTCGCCAGGCGCGCAATTCCGGGCGGCGCGTGTTGAAAGACCGAAGACTCCCAGGAAGGCTGACACGCGAGCCGCATCTCCGTGCCATTGCCGGTGGAAATGAGGCCGCCGCGCAGATAGTCGGCAAGTGTCTCGTCCGGCCAGGTCGCAAAGGCACCGCGTCCACGATAGGCCGATAGCGCCATCTCGAACGAAGGAAAGATTGCCCGCCGCTTGGCCGCCATGACCGTAAGGTTCGAGTTTTGGTATGGATTGCGGCCGAAGAACTGCATCACGCGCGCGATCTCGCGCGAGAAGCGTGGTACCAGCACCGGCTCGACCAGCACCAGCCCGCGAACGCGTTCCGGATGGCTGGCGGCCACCATCAGGCTGGTGATGGC
This sequence comes from uncultured Alphaproteobacteria bacterium, assembly GCA_963743765.1. Taxonomy (GTDB): domain Bacteria; phylum Pseudomonadota; class Alphaproteobacteria; order Micropepsales; family Micropepsaceae; genus Rhizomicrobium. The sequence goes on along the minus strand of CAVUQQ010000004.1, from coordinate 614,162 downwards.
GCCCATCGAATGGCCGGCCAAGACTGCGGGGCCCTTGTCGAGACCGTCCAGTATTCTTGCGAGGTCGGCCCCAAAGGTTGTCCACTCGGCCTGCGGTCCGGGCTCGGCGGTCAGGGTGGTGAGACCGTGGCCACGCATGTCTGCGGCAGCGACGTGAAATCGGCCCTGCAGCGGCGTCAACAAGCCGCGATAGGTCTCGGCATTGAATCCGGTGGCATGGGTGAAATGGAGCAGCGGCGCTTCGGCAGGCCAGTCCAGGTATGAGACGTCGCCGTCAGGCAGCGTCATTTTCTTGCGTGCAGGATCAGTCATGGCCCGCATCTGAACGGCACCGGCGGGACTGTCAACCTGACGGTCCCGTCAGAATGCTTTACGCGCGGCCTGTGCAGGCCGTACAAAACGGCAACCAAAATTCAAAAAACGACCCAGGGATCCGCTTATGCATCCATCGATCATTGCCCAGAAGACGCCCGACAAGCCTGCCATCGTCATGGCGTCGACCGGCGAGACTTTGACATTCGCCCAGCTCGAAGCGCGTTCGAACCAGGGCGCGCAACTCTTCCGCAAACTCGGACTGAAGACAGGCGACGGCATCGCCATCTTCATGGAAAACAATATCCGCTTTCTGGAGATCTGCTGGGCGGCGCAACGTGCCGGTCTCTATTTCACGGCAGTCTCGTCACGTCTCACAGCCGGCGAAGTCGAATACATCGTCAAGGATGCCAATGCGAAAGTGCTGATCGCAGGTCATACCTTGGCCAAGGTTGCCGGCGAAGTCGCACCGGTCATTCCCGGTGTGAAGCTGCTGATGGTTGGCGGCGTCATTCCTGGCTTCAGCTCCTACGAAGACGAAACGGCGAAGTTGCCTATCACGCCCATCGAGGATCAGACCGCCGGCGCAGCAATGCTGTATTCGTCGGGCACGACGGGCAGGCCGAAGGGCGTTCGGCAGCCTTTGCCGAACCAGCCGATCGATGCGCCCGCGCCGCTGCTCGGCCTGGTCACGATGCTCTACGGCATCAACGAGAATTCGGTCTATCTCTCGCCCGCGCCGCTCTATCACGCCGCGCCGTTGCACTACTCGATGACCGTCCAGCGCCTCGGTGCAACGGTCGTCGTGATGGAACATTTCGACGCCGAAGGTGCGCTGAATGCCATCGAAAAGTACAAAGCCTCGGCGAGTCAGTGGGTGCCGACCATGTTCGTGCGCATGCTCAAGATGCCGGAAGCCGATCGACTGAAGTACGATGTGTCGTCGATGAAGTCGGCGATCCATGCCGCCGCGCCGATTCCGATCGAGGTGAAGCGCAAGATGATCGAGTGGTGGGGACCGGTCCTGCACGAATATTATGCCGGCACCGAAGGCAACGGCATGTGCTACGTCAACAGCGCCGACTGGCTCGAACATCCCGGCACGGTCGGCAAGTCGTTGCTCAGCCCCATCCACATCTGCGACGACGAGGGCAACGAATTGCCGGTGGGCGAGGCGGGCACGATCTACTTCGCCTCCGCGGCTCAGTTCACCTATCACAACGATCCCAAGAAGACGGCCGAGTCGCGGCATCCCAAGAATCCGGAATGGTCGACGCTCGGCGACATCGGAAGGCTTGACGAGGACGGTTATCTCTACCTCACCGATCGCAAGGCCTTCATGATCATTTCCGGTGGCGTGAACATCTATCCGCAGGAAGCCGAAAACCTCCTCATCGGACATCCGAAAGTGGCTGACGTGGCCGTCATCGGCGTTCCGAACGAGGATTTCGGCGAGGAAGTGAAAGCTGTTGTCCAGCCGATGAACTGGAAGGACGCCACCCCGGAGCTGGCGCAGGAGTTGATAGCCTATTGCCGCCAGCACCTTTCGCCGATCAAATGCCCCAGGTCTGTCGATTTCGATCCTGAACTGCCGCGCCACCCGACTGGCAAGCTATACAAGCGGCTGATCCGCGATCGCTATTGGGCCAAACGCGAGTCTCGGATTGTCTGACGAAGTACAAAAAGACGAAGCCTTTCCCACGCAACCGCTCGGGCGGGATCTGCGGCGCGAAGACTTTACAGTCGAACGCGTACGGCGTCTGGCGGAAGCCGTCGCCAAGCGCGGCGGCGTGCCGTTCATGTCGGAGGAGGCGCGCAGGGCGTCGCTGAAGGCGATGCGCGAAAGCGTGCCGGCCGGTCAGGATGCCTGGGTTTTCGGCTACGGTTCGCTGATGTGGAATCCGGCGATCAACGTCGTCGACAGCCGCAAGGCTCATGTGCGCGGCTATCATCGCACGTTCTGCCTGACTCTCGGTGCAGGCCGCGGCACGCCGGAGAAACCAGGACTGATGCTCGCCATCGATCGCGGCGGTTCCTGCACGGGTGTCGCACACCGCATCGCTGCGGATGAAGTCGAGAGCGAGCTCTCCATTCTGTGGCTGCGCGAAATGGTGTCGGGCGCCTATGAGCCGCGCTGGGTCAATGCCGATGTCGACGGACATCGGCGCACACGCGTGCTGACCTTCGTCATCAATCGCTCGCATCCCCGCTATGAGGGCGCGCTGCCTGAGACCGACGTGGTGCGCCGGATCGCGCACGCCGAAGGCTTGCTTGGCACGAACCGCGAATATCTCTATCGCACTGTCAAACATCTGGCCGAACTCGGCATCGAGGACGGGCCGCTGCACAGCCTGGAACGCCAGGTGCGCCAAATTGCCAACGAATTGAACGCAACAGGAGACTGACATGAAAACCGCAACCTTCGAGACCATTGCGTCTCTCGCCGGCCAGGAAATTGGCGTGTCCGACTGGGTCGAGATCGACCAGGATCGCATCAACAAGTTCGCGGACGCGACCGGCGATCACCAGTGGATTCATGTCGATGTCGAACGCGCCAAGACGCAGATGCCGGGCGGCAAGACCATCGCGCACGGCTATCTGACGCTATCGCTCATCCCGTGGCTGACGGGCGGCATGCTGCGCATCGACGGCGTGACGCGCGGTATCAACTACGGTTCGAACAAGGTGCGCTTCACCAACATGGTGACCGTTGGATCGAAGGTGCGCGCGCGTCAGAAGCTCCTGGCGGCCGAGCCGAAAGCGGGCGGCATGCAGCTGACCAACGAAGTGACGATCGAGATCGACGGCCAGCAACGTCCGGCCTGCGTCGCCGAAACGATCAGCCTGATCTACAAATAGCGTTCATGCGCCGCGAAAATGGGACGCGACGGTCCAAGCGCCGATCGCAATGAATCCCAGACCGGCGATCAGCTTCAGTGGAACCATCGTCAGGTAGCGCTCGGCCATTGTGCCGAGCGCGACGGCGATGGCCGTTGACAGCACCAGCGCGCCGGCTGCGGCGAAGAACACCGGCCAGGCCGAAGTCTTCGCGTCGCTTGCGAACAGCAACGTGGCAAGCTGCGTTTTATCGCCGAGCTCGGCCAGAAATACTGTCGAGAAGATGATCAACAATTCGCGCATGTGAATTTGTCCAATCGATTTAAACGTTCTGTCCAATATTGAGCGGAGGTCGTGCGGTACATCCCGGCCGGTCGCTTGACGCGGCCCCCTCCGACCGGTGGTATGATGCCAGACCAATCGGGAACGCTCCATGCCCCAGATCAAAGCCAATGGCATCGCCATCGAATACGCAACGCACGGCCCGAAGGACGGCGAGACGATCCTGCTGATCATGGGTCTTGGTGCGCAGATGACGCGCTGGCCTCAGCCGCTGATCGACATGTTCAACGCCCGCGGATTTGGGGTCGTGACGTTCGACAATCGCGATGTCGGCCTATCGCACAAGTTCGATGAGGTTGGCCCGGGCGATGTCGCCGCGATCATGGCGGCGCGTGCTTCCGGACAGACGCCCAAGGTGGCGTACACGCTCGATGACATGGCCAATGACGCCGCGGGTGTTCTTGACGCGCTTGGGATCGAGCGGGCGCACATTGTGGGCGCCTCGATGGGCGGCATGATCGCGCAGATGGTGGCCGCCAATCATCCGCGCAAGACACTGTCGCTCACATCCATCATGTCGACGACCGGAAATCCCGGATTGCCGCAAGCCAGGCCCGAAGCCATGGCGGCCCTTATGACAAGACCGGCCAACGGCGAAATCGAGACGATGGTCGAGCATGGCGTGAAGACACAGAAGATTGTCGGTAGTCCGGCCTATCCGCCCGACGAGGCCGTTCTTCGCGCCAACATCATCGCGGACTTCAAGCGCTCCAACTATCCGGTCGGCTTCACGCGCCAGATGGCTGCGATCATGGCCAGCGGCGACCGTCGGGACGCCTTGAAGACAATCAAGGCGCCGACGATCGTCGTGCACGGCATCGAGGATCCGCTGGTGCCGGTCGAAGGCGGACGCGACACGGCTGCGGTCATTCCCGGCGCCGAGCTGCGTGAGATTCCGGGAATGGGTCACGACCTGCCGGCACCGCTCTACGGCGCGGTCGTCGATGCCGTCGAGAGCGTGGCACGAAAGGCGCGCGTTACAGCCTGATCCACGCTCTGGTAGAGATTTCGCGTATAGTGGGAAGAGCCCAACGCGTCCCCCGCAGGAACCGGCATGCCGACGGATCGTCGATTACCCTACCTCGCTGCACTTGAGCGCAAGGTTCTGTGGCTGGCGAGCTGGACCATCCACAATGCCAACCATCTGCGTGAAAGCGCAGACGGACTAAAAGTCGGCGGTCACCAGGCCTCTTCGGCGTCGCTTGCCGCGATTATGACCGCGCTCTATTTCGCGGTCCTCAAGCCGGAGGACCGCGTCGCCGTCAAACCGCATGCGAGTCCGGTCTTCCACGCGATTCAATATCTGCTGGGCAAGCAGACGCGCGAGAAGCTTGAAAATTTTCGCGGCTTCGGCGGTGCGCAATCCTATCCCTCGCGCACGAAAGACTGCGATGACGTCGACTTTTCGACCGGGTCCGTCGGTCTTGGTGTTGCGATCACCTCGTTTGCCAGCATGGTGCAGGATTACGTCCATGCCCATGGCTGGGCAGGTGGCCGTCCAATGGGCCGCATGATCGCTCTGGTCGGCGACGCGGAACTCGATGAAGGCAACATCTACGAGGCATTGCTCGAAGGATGGAAATACGGCCTCAGGAACACGTGGTGGATTATCGACTATAATCGTCAGAGCCTCGACGCCGTGGTGCGCGAAGATCTTCACACGCGGTTCGAAAAGCTGTTTCCGGCGATGGGATGGGATCTCGTCGTCCTGAAATACGGCAAGCTGCAGCAGGCAGCGTTCGCGGAGCCGGGCGGCGCGCGGCTCAAGCAATGGATCGATTCCGCCGCGAACCAGCTTTACTCGGCGCTGATTTTCCAGGGCGGCGCGGCATGGCGCAAGCGCCTGATGGACGATCTCGGCGATCAAGGCGATGTCACAAAGCTGATCGAACGGCGCAGCGACCAAGAACTCTCGGCCTTGATGAGCAATCTGGGCGGACACGATATTCCAAGCATTCTCGAAGCGTTCGAGTCCGTCGATCACGACCGGCCGGTCTGTTTTCTCTGCTACACCGTGAAAGGCTTCGGACTACCTCTCGCCGGCCACAAGGACAACCATGCCGGCCTGATGAATGAAGCGCAGATGGAAGGCCTGCGCGCGACGCTGAACATTCGCGAGGGGTCCGAATGGGAACCGTTCGAGGGCGTCGACATTTCGCCAGATGCGCTTCAGGACTTTCTCGATTCCGTTCCCTTCGCACGAGAGGCGGAGCGCAGGCTGACCGCCCCGCGCGTCGAGCTTCCGGAAAGCTTGTCCATTCCGAAGCAAAAGTCGATTTCAACGCAGGCCGCTTTCGGAAACATACTGAACGATATCGGGCGTGAACAATCGGCTTTGGCTGCTCACATCGTCACGACGTCTCCGGACGTGACGGTCTCCACAAATCTCGGCGCGTGGGTAAATCGCAGGGGGATTTTCGGCCGCGACGCGATGCCGGACCTGTTTCGCGAGCAGCGCATCGCTTCGGCGCAGCGTTGGGAATTCAGTGCTACGGGCCAGCACATGGAACTGGGCATTGCCGAGATGAACCTGTTTCTTCTCCTTGGCGCGATGGGTCTTTCACACAGCCTGTTCGGCGCGCGGCTTCTGCCGATCGGAACCCTCTACGATCCATTCATTGCGCGCGGTCTCGATGCGCTGAACTATGCCTGCTACCAGGACGCCCGTTTCATACTCGTCGCGACGCCCAGCGGCGTGGCCCTGGCGCCCGAAGGCGGTGCGCATCAGTCGATCGGCACGCCGTTGATCGGCATGGCCCAGCCCGGGCTCACATCGTACGAACCGGCATATGCCGACGAGCTTGCGGTTATTCTGCGCTGGGCCTTTGAGCATATCCAGGCCGATGGCGACGAGGGCGGCTCGGTATATTTGCGTCTTTCGACTCGTGCGCTGGATCAACTCGGGCGCGCGCTGACGCCGGATCTGGCGCGCGACATCATCGCCGGCGGCTATTGGCTCTCACCGCCCGGGCCGAGCACGCGCGTCGTTCTCGCCTATCAGGGAACCGTGAGTGCGGAAGCGATTACGGCTGCAGGACTGATGTCGGAGGATCGCCAGGGCGTCGGCGTGTTGGCAATCACATCGTCCGGCCGGCTTTATTCGGATTGGCGGCGCAGCCAGCACCACCGGCATGACGGACGCCTCTCCACGCCGGCGCATGTGACCAATCTGCTGGCGCCGATTCCCCGCGATGCGTTGATCGTGACGATTATCGACGGGCACCCGGCAACGCTAAGCTGGCTTGGCGGCGTTGCGGGCCATCGCGTCGAGAGCCTTGGCGTCGACCATTTCGGCCAGACGGGAACGATCGCCGATCTCTACCGTCACTTTGGCTTCGACGCTGAAAGCATCATGCGCGTCGTAGAAACGTCCGCTCCCGGACGGCCGATCCGCTTTCGGGCGGGTTGATTGGCTGGGGCGGAAGGGATCGAACCTTCGAATGCCGGAATCAAAATCCGGTGCCTTACCGCTTGGCGACGCCCCAGTGTGCGACTTCTCCGCCGATGGCCTGGCGAAGGCGCCGGACCATAGGGAATGTCCATCTGCCTTTCAACGCGTGGTTTTCCGATCCGAAACAAGGCCCAGAACCGCGTATTGCGGCTCCGAAAGCCCGTCTATATAAGGGCGCCTCCCGTGAATTTCGGAGAGTAGCTCAGCCTGGTAGAGCACCACGTTCGGGACGTGGGGGCCGGAGGTTCAAATCCTCTCTCTCCGACCACTGTTTCCGCCAAAAATCCGTATGAGCCGCCGTCGCGGTGCCCCAGGTGAAGCCATTGGGAAATCCCGTCATCAACCGCTCCCCGATTTTTTGTGGAGCGTTTCATGCGGTGAGGCCGCTGCCAGACGGGCAAAGAAAAAGCCCGCGAACCTTGCGGCTCGCGGGCTTTGCAGTCACGCAAACGCTTAATTGAAGATATCGGCGACGTTGTAGGTCAGGGTGGCGACGACACCGGTGGTGCAGGCATTCTGCGACGCAATGTAGTAGCCGCAATTGGCCGTATTCAGGTCGGTGCCGTTGGCGCGAACGTCGAGCGCCCAGCTATGCCAGGTTGCGGTCAGACCGAGATCGAAGTGGGTGTAGTCGCTCGGCGCATTCTGAACCCACTGATGGCCCACATTGCCGCTAATCGAGAGCCAGTCGGTGAGCGGGTACGACGCCGTACCTTCGATGTAGCCGCCCGTGCCGCCGCCAAGGCTCCATTCTGGAGATACGGCGCCCGTTGCCGTCAGAGCCAGCGAGCCGAACGAGTGCGCGAGCTGGAAGATGCCTTCGAAGTAGCTTGCCACCTTCGTCGTGCCGAACGCCAACGGTTGTGCGTCGGGATACGAATAATAGTAGGCCTCGACATTCAGATCCGTGCCGCCGAGGTCGAAATGCTTGCCGCCATAGATGTCGAGTTCGAAGGACGGGGTATTGCCGTCGTGGCCGGCGAAGCCGTCCCAGTTCGTCTTCGAAATCCAGGTGCCGGCATAGAAGCCATCCGGACCGGCCCAGTTGACCGACGCCTGCGGCGCCCATTCGCGGTTGTTCTGGCTGATGCCGCGGAAGCGATAGTCGCTCGTGATCGCGCCATAGGCCGAAACCGTGCCCCAGTCGGAGGCGTACGCGCCGCCCGTCGAAGCGACCAGACCGGCCAGCGTCGCGCCGGCAAGCGCCATCTTGAGTCCAAGTGATTTCATATTCTGCCCTTCCTTCGTGATATTTCGCAGCTGCAATACAGCTTGTTGTTCCCATCCGACTTTTGTGAAGGCGAGGTATAAATTCAATATGTAAAAGGCTTCTTAGCGTCCATTTCGTGAGCCTTGGGGGCGGATTTACCTTGGAGTTGTTGCAATGCAACACCGATTGCCTGCCTGTTGTGCACACCGCTGCCCTAATAGGCGGCGTGCCCTGTCTGGGGGCGAAATGCTCCGTGTGCTGATTTGGTCCGAATTCGAATCGTTCAGCGCCGCGCGCCGGCCATCGTCAGATGCATTCCACCATCGCTGAGAAGCGTCTCGCCGGTGATGTTGCGGAACTCGGGGCCAGCGAAGAACAGAACCGTCTTGGCGATCTCCTCGCCGTCGGCGGCGCGTTGAAGCAGGGAGCGCTTGCCTTCCGCTTCGGCTATGCGCTCGGCCATCTCGGCGCCAAACTGTTTTACGAACCAGGGCGTGTCGACATAGCCGGGACACACCGCATTGATGCGCACGTCCGGCGCCAGTGCCCGCGCCAGCGAATAGGTCATCGTGTTCAGCGCACCTTTCGACGCGGCATAGGCGACCGACGATCCGATGCCGGCAACGCCGGCGATCGAGGACACGTTCACGACCGAGCCGTCCTTGTTCGCGCGCAATCCTTCGATGCAGGCGCGGATCATCTGGAATGGTCCGATGACATTGACGGAGTAAATTCGTGTGAAATCTTCGGCGCTCAACGAGTCGAGATCGGCGTGATTGGTGACGAACTTCGTCGTGCCGGCATTGTTGATCAGGATGTCGATGCGTCCCCAGGCATCCTGCGCGGCGCGCGCCAGCTTTCGGCAGTCCTCGTCACTTGCGACATCGGCCTGAACCAGCCTCGCATCTGCGCCGGCTTGCTTTACCGCTTCCGCAGTCGCTTCCGCCTCGGCTTTGCTTCTGGTGTAGTTGACGACCACATTTGCGCCGCGTTTTGCCAGTCCGATGGCCACCGCAGCGCCGATGCCGGTCGCCGATCCTGTGACAATCGCCGTCTTGCCTTTGAGATCGCGCTGTTCCATGTGGCCCTTCCTGATACTGTCGTGATGCTGGATTATAGGTCAGAATTGCAATCGTACAGGCCCGGCACACAGCCGCAAGGAGCCGCTATTTCTACCGATCTGGATATGCCCGCCCTCAAGCCGTCCGGCCTGAAGCAGTCGCGCCGCGCCCGCCGGCATGTCCACGTCGCCAAGCCGGTGCGCATCGTGCTCATTCGCCATGGCCGGCCAGCGATCGCGCCCAACCCCAGGACGTCGCATGCAGGCTTTCGCACCTACATCGACGACTATGAGGCTGCGGGTCTTGATCCCGAGAGCGCGCCGCCCGACGAGATTCAGGATCTCGTCAAGGAACTGACTGCCGTTTACACCAGCACCAAGCCACGCTCGACCGACAGTGCGAAAGTGCTGGCGCCGAATGCGGAGCTCATCGCGGATCCGCTGTTCGTCGAAGCGCCGCTCGCCAGCCCGCGCATTCCGCTGTTGCGGATGAAGGTGCCGAAATGGGCAGTCGTGGCGCGCATCCTGTGGCACGCCGGATATCATCCGGAGATCGAGGACTATAGACGCGCCAAGCACCGCGCCTCGCAGGCAGCCGACATCTTGATGAAACGCGCGGGTGAGGAAGGCGAGACGGCCCTTGTTGCGCATGGCTATTTCAACGCCATGATCGGGCGCGAGTTGCGCCGGCGCGGCTTTCGCAAGTCTGGTTCCCATCGGGTGCGCTTCTGGAATGCCGTGATCTACGATCTGCCGTAGATTTACTGCGACTTCGCCAACGCCGTCGCGCGCGCTTGTCGCGGCCACTTTTCCTGCCGGCCAGTCGCGCTTTACTGTGGGGAGAGTCGCACGGGGCAATCATGAGCGAAACCAAGGTCGACGTTCCAACGTCAGGCGGGACCGCCGAAGCGTATCTCTATACGCCGTCGCAAGGCACCGGCCCGTGGCCTGCCGCAATGCTGCTCACCGACATCATGGGCATCCGGCCGGCGTTCCGGCAGATGGCGCAGCGTCTCGCGGACACGGGCTATGTCGTATTGCTTCCGAACGTCTTTCATCGCGGCGCGAAACTGCCGGTGCTCGACTTCACGCCCGCGTTCGGCGACGAGCGCACGATGAAACGCATGGGCGAGTTGCGCAGCTATCTTTCGAACGGCCAGATGGGAACGGACGGCGCCGCGTTTGCCGGCTATCTGCTCGCGCAGAAGAATGTGACTGGTTCCAAGGTCGGCGTCGTCGGCTATTGCTTCACGGGCTCGATGGCATTTCGGACGGCCGCCGCAGCGCCGTCAAAAATTGCCGCCGCAGCCTCGTTCCATGGCGGAGGGCTTTTCACAGATCAGCCGGACAGCCCGCACCTTGCCCTGCCCAGCATCGCCGCGCATCTCTATTTCGGCCACGCGATCGAGGACCGCTCCATGCCCGCGGAAGCGATCGCCAAACTGGAAGCCGCGCTCAAGCAATGGCCCGGAAAAAGCGAGAGCGAAACCTATGAAGGCGCGCGCCATGGCTGGTGCGTTCCCGGCCGCGACGTCTACAACGAGAAGCAGGCGGAACGGGCGTTTGCGAAGCTGGTCGAGCTATTCGATGCGACCTTGAACTAGGAGTCGGTTTTCGTTGAGCTATGTCATTCGCGCTTTGACGCCTGGGCTGGTCGAGAGATTTCTGGACTACTTCGATCATGATGCGTTTGCGGACAATCCTGGCTGGCAATTCTGCTATTGCAACTTCGTGCACTACGATCATCGCGGACCTGCGTTCTCGGGCACTGAGCCCGCCGCCAATCGTGCCGCAGTAGCCGAGAGAATCTGTGCGCGAAAGATGCATGGATTTCTTGCATTTGAAGATGAGCGCGTCGTCGGTTGGTGCCAGGCCGCACCGCGCACGACCATCCTGACCCTCGCGACTGAGCCCGGCCCAGATGGCACAGCCACACAAATCGGGTCGATCGTCTGCTTCGTTATTGCAAAGGCGCACCGCGGCAAAGGGCTCGCCAGCCAACTGCTTGGCGCGGCATGCGAGACATTCAAGGCACAGGGGCTCGCTTTTGCCGAAGCCTATCCGAAACGGGACGCCGAAACGGAGGCGGCCAACCATACCGGCCCACTCGGGATGTATCTGAAGTTCGGCTTCTCGCCTTACAGGACGGATCCGGACGGCACCGTTGTCGTCAGGCGATCCCTGACCTGATTAGAGCATCGCCGGGATGACGCGATCGGGGGGCTTGTGACCGTCAACGAAGGTCTTGATGTTGATGATGACCTTCTCGCCCATGTCGATGCGGCCTTCGATCGTCGCCGATCCCATGTGCGGCAGCAGCACGACATTCTTGAGCTTGAGCAATTTCGGATTGACCGCCGGCTCATGCTCGAACACGTCGAGACCCGCGCCGGACAATTGCCCCGCTTCCAGCATGCGCGCCAGCGTATTCTCGTCAATTACTTCGCCGCGCGCGGTGTTGACGATGAAGGCGGTCGGCTTCATCAGCTTCAGGCGGCGCGCCGACAGCAGATGATAGGTCGCCGGCGTGTGCGGGCAGTTGACGCTGACGATATCCATCCGCGCAAGCATCTGGTCGAGGCTTTCCCAATAGGTCGCCTCAAGCTCGTGCTCGATGTCGGCATGTACCGGTTTGCGGTTGTGATAATGGATCTGGAGGCCGAAGGCCTTGGCGCGGCGCGCGACCGCCTGGCCGATGCGGCCCATGCCGACGATGCCGAGCCGCTTGCCGTAGATGCGGTGGCCCAGCATCCAGGACGGCGACCAGCCCTTGAAGTGATCTTCTTCCAATTCCTTCACGCCTTCGACCAGGCGCCGCGGCACGGCAAGGATCAGCGCCATCGTCATGTCGGCCGTGTCTTCGGTGAGCACCCCCGGCGTGTTGGTAACCGTGATGCCTTTTTCGAGCGCGGTCTTGACGTCGATATTGTCGACGCCGGTACCGAAGTTCGCGATCAGCTTCAGGTTGGGGCCGGCGCGCACGATGACCTTGGAATCGATCCGGTCCGTCACGGTCGGCACCAGAACGTCGGCCTTCTGCACGGCCTCGATCAGATCGGCCTGCGTCATCGGTGTGTCGTCGACGTTCAGGCGAGCGTCGAACAATTCGCGCATGCGCGTTTCGATCGCATCCGGAAGCTTGCGCGTGACGATGACGAGCGGCTTTTTCGCAGGCATTGCGGTCGAAAACCTTTCGGACGGGCGCCGGTTAACGGCGTCCGTCCGGTATTAACAGATGAGGCCCTAGCGTCAAGGATTGGACGCGCTCAGGCGAAGGATTCCGTCATCGCCGAATAGACGAGCGTGCGCAAATCGCGCCGCAAGGTCAGCCGCGCATCCGTGCCCATCACCTGCGTCATAAAGACGACGGCCAGGTCTTCCTTCGGGTCGACCCAGAATGCGGTCGACGCCGCGCCGCCCCAGAAGAATTCGCCTTGAGTGCCGGGGATGCGCGTCTGGGCGAGGTCCATCGTGACGCCGCAGCCGATTGAGAAGCCGATGCCGTTGTAGCCCGCCTCTGTGAACGTTGCCGCAGCGGACAAGTCGCCCAGCAATTTGTTGTCCGGCAGCAGGTTGCGCCCGAACATCTCGACCGTCTTGGGCGACAGGATTTGCACGCCGTCGAGCGTGCCTCCGTTCAGCATCATGCGGCAGAACCGCATGTAGTCGTGCATGGTGGAAACAAGTCCGCCTCCGCCCGATTCCAGCTTGGGCGGCTCGGCGTAGGTGGACTTGCCGGCGTCGTCCTGGATTTTCAGCCCGCCCCCCTGCTTGGGCATATAGCAGGAAGCGAAACGGTCCATTTTCGACGCGGGCACCGAGAACGCCGTGTCCTTCATGCCCAGCGGATCGAACAGGCGCGTGCGCAGGAACTCGCCAAACGTCATGCCCGACAGTTTCTGGACCAGATAGCCCATCACGTCGATGGAAACGGAGTAGTTCCAGTTGTCGCCCGGCGAAAAGTCGAGCGGGATTTTGGCGAGTTGCTCGATGAAGGCATCAAGCCCGCCCAGCGTCTGGAAATCGTTGATCTTGTGGCGGCGATACTCGGCGTCAACGGCTGTGCGCCACATGAAGCCATAAGTCAGGCCCGATGTATGGGTGACCAGGTCGACGACCTTCATCGGCCGTTTGCATGGCGTGGTGATGAACTGGCCGCCTGTGTTCTCCACCAGGCTCGGCACGCCGCTTTGATAGACGCGCAGGTTCTTCCACAACGGAATGTGCGTGTGAACATTGTCCTCAAGACCGAGCTTGCCTTCCTCGACCAGCATCATGAGCGCGACCGAGGTGATGGGCTTCGTCATCGAATAGATGCGCACGATGGCGTCTTCGCGCCACGGCTTGTTGCGCTCGATATCCATCGATCCGGCCATGCCATTGTGCGCGAGCTCGCCGCGCCGCCACACCTGGGTATGGAAGCCGGGCAGGAGCCCGGTGTCGACATATCTTTCCTTCATGACCCGGTTCAAAATCGCCATTCGCTTGGACGACAGACCCACGCTTTCCGGCTTGCCCATGACGTTTCCCTGTTATTTGCCCATTCAAGCTTAGCTCCACCCGGCGCCCAAACCCAACGGGGTCTCTGTCACGGTCGAGCCTCGTATGCAGAGCGCGACAATTCGTGTTCATGGCGATCCGGTCAATTTTAGAAAATGCGGTATCTTTTCGCTTGCGGGCCGCGAGGGGCAGAGCAGATAATTATCGTTAGCGAAGCGAATTCGACGGCCGGCCAAGCCGTCCGATAAGAAACGACCAAACGGGAGATTGAAATGGCTTGGGATTTTGAAACCGATCCGGAATATCAAAAGAAACTCGACTGGGTTGAAGAGTTCGTCGAGAACGAGGTCGAGCCGCTGACGCATATCGGCGTCGGCATGGGCGGTGTGAAATCCAAGACCTATCAAAAGGCCATTCGCCCGCTTCAGGCGAAGGTGAAGGAAATGGGCCTGTGGGCGTGCCACCTGACGCCCGATCTCGGCGGACAGGGTTACGGCCAGGTCAAGCTTGCACTTTTGAATGAGAAACTCGGCCGCGTCGGCCTCGCGCCCGTCGTGTTCGGCTGTCAGGCGCCCGACACCGGCAATGCTGAAATCATTGCGCATTACGGCACGAAGGAGCAGAAGGAAAAATATCTCTGGCCGCTGCTCAACAACGAGATCACATCGGCCTTCTCGATGAGCGAGCCCACCGGCGGTTCCGATCCACTGTACTTCAAGACACGCGCCGAACTGCACGGCGACGAGTGGGTAATCAATGGCGAGAAGTGGTTCTCGACCGGCGCACGCCATGCTGAAGTGCTCGTCGTCTATGCGATGACCGATCCCGATCACAAGGATCCCTACAAGCGCATGAGCATGTTCCTCGTTCCGCGCAAGACGCCCGGCGTCGAGATCCTGCGCAGCGTCGGTGTCGGCGGCCAGAGCTCCGGCAACGAAGGCTATGTCCGATATACGAACGTCAAAGTCCCGTTCGATGCCATGCTCGGGCCGCGCGGCGCGGCGTTCGAGCTAGGCCAGGTCCGCCTCGGCGGCGGTCGCGTCCATCACGCGATGCGCACCGTGGGTCAATGCCAGAAAGCGCTCGACCTGATGTGCAAGCGCGCCGTTTCGCGCTCCACCCGCGACGGGCGCCTCGGCGACTATCAAATGGTCCAGGAGCAGATCGCCGACAGCTACATCCAGCTCACGCAGTTCCGACTGCAGGTGCTGCATGTCGCCTGGCTGATCGACAAGCACAAGGACTACAAGAAGGTGCGCAAGGACATCGCCGCCGTGAAAGTGGCGATGCCGAAGGTCTATCACGACATCGCGGCGAACGCGCTCCATCTCCATGGCGCGCTCGGCGTCTCGAACGAGATGCCGTTCACCGGTATGGTGATTTCGTCCTTTGTGATGGGCATCGCCGACGGCCCGACCGAGGTCCACAAGGTCACGGTCGCCAAGCAGTTGTTGAAGGACTTCCGCCCCGACAACGACCTGTTCCCGTCCTACCACCTTCCAAAAGTGCGCGAGCGGGCCCGGACGAAGCATCCCGACCTGGTCGAAGAACTGAAGGCGGAATGGGCGAACCGCGCGCAAAGCATCGACGCGCTGTAGCGGTTTTGAATAGCGAAGATTGCGGGGAGGGGGGCTGAAAGGCTCTCGTCCCCTCTCGCTTTGCATCGCGCCGTCCCAAATGCCAATAATTTGTCAGCCGCTATCACGAGCACACTCATGACCGATACCGCCACGAAATCCTGGCCTGCCATGTCCATTGCCGAGGCGACCGCCCAGCTCACCGCGCCGGGCACGCGCCTGGAAATGGAGACCGTGAACATTCGCGGGATTCCGACTCGGGTTTGGAAGCACGCGCCGCCGTCGAACCATGAAGTGTTTCTCGCGGGCCGCGCTTTCGGCGACCGCGAGTTCCTTGTCTATGAGGACGATCGCTGCACGTATGAAACTTTCGCGCGCGCCACACTGAAGCTCGCGGACCGCCTGCAGCGCGACGGCGTGGAGAAGGGCGATCGCGTCGCAATCATCATGCGCAATCTTCCTGAATGGGTGGTGGCTTTCTATGCCGCCGAACTTATCGGGGCGATCGTCACGCCGCTCAACGCCTGGTGGACCGGTCCCGAACTGGAATACGGACTCGTCGATTCCGGATCCAATATTGCATTCGTCGATTCCGAGCGGCTTGAACGCATCGCGGAGCATCTCGTGAACTGCCCCGACCTCAAGAAGATCTATGTCAGCCGCTACACGGAAGACCTGCCAAGCCCGATCGTGCATCGTCTCGAAGACGTGATCGGCAGGGTCAATGACTGGGGTAAGCTGCCGCCGGGTGAGATGCCGGACGTCGCGTTGCATCCGGACGATGACGCGACGATCCTTTATACGTCCGGCACGACGGGCAAGCCGAAGGGTGCGCTTGGCACCCAGCGCAACATGACGTCGAACATCATGGCCGCGGGTTTCTCCGCGGCACGCAACTTCCTACGCCGCGGCGAACCCGTTCCGGTTGTCGCCAATCCGCTCGATGCGCCGCAACGCGCGACGCTGCTTTCCGTGCCCTTCTTCCATGCGACCGGTAGCTTCGCGGTGCTCGGCCCGACCGTCGTTTCCGGCGGCAAGATCGTGCTAATGCGCAAGTTCGAAGCCGAAAAGGCCATGGCGCTGATCGAGAAGGAAAAGATCAATAGCTGCGGCGGCGTTCCGACCATCGCCTGGCAGATCATCGAACATCCCAATCGCCACAAATACGATCTTTCGTCGCTGGAGTCCGTTGCGTATGGCGGCGCGCCGTCGGCGCCGGAGTTGGTGAAACAAATCAAGCAGAACTGGCCGAATTCCGCACCTGGCAACGGCTGGGGCATGACCGAAACGTCGGCCACCTGCACGACGCATTCGGGCGAGGACTATGAGCACCGCCCGACCTCCTGCGGCCCGCCGGTTGCGGTGTGCGATCTCAAGATCATGGACGTGGACGGCGAGCGCGAATTGGCGGTCGGCGAAGTCGGCGAACTTTGGGCGCGTGGACCCAACATTGTGAAGGGCTACTGGAACAAGCCCGAAGCGACCGCCGCCACGTTCGTTGACGGTTGGGTGCGTACCGGCGATCTCGCCAGACTCGATGAGGAAGGGTTTTGTTTCATCATCGATCGGGCGAAGGACATGCTGATCCGCGGCGGCGAGAACATCTACTGCATCGAAGTGGAGAACGTTCTCTACGATCACCCGGCCGTGATGGACGCGGCGCTGGTGGCGGTGCCGCACAAGCAACTCGGCGAAGAGCCGGGCGCCGTCGTGCATCTCAAGCCCGGCATGCACACGACCGAAGACGAACTTCGCGCTTTCGTCGCGGGCAGGCTTGCGGCGTTCAAGGTGCCGGTAAAGGTTGTGTTCTGGCCCGAGACTCTGCCGCGCAATGCCAACGGAAAGATCCTCAAGTCTGAACTCAAGAAGATCTTCGCCAATCCGTAGTGGCAATTCTCCTCCCGCATGGCCGGAGAAGAGTCACGCCGTCCAGACGCCGCCCTTGTCCGATCGGTAGCCGAGCGCACGGTACGCCGCGTCCACAAGACTCTGGCCGCGATCGTTCAAGAGGATGCCGAGCCCCATCTTGTTCATCGCATAGCCGAAACTCATGCGCGCGTCTGGATCCGCGAAACCGAGCGAGCCGCCCGCGCCGACATGACCAAATGCGGCTTCAGACAGGATCGCCGAACAGTTCTCCGCGTTCTCAAGTTTCCGATTGTCCATCGACTTCATAAAGCCGAGCGAGAAGCGCGTCGGGATCATCAGGGTCGCGTCCTCATGTGTTGCGACAGAGGAGCTGGCCATGCGCGTCAGCGTGTCGGCGCCGACGAAACGCTTACCGTTCAGGCTGCCGCCATTGGCCAGTGGCGCGTATAGGCCCGCGAGCCCGCGTCCGTTGGAAACGCCGGTCGCCGAACCGATTTCCGCTGCCCGCGCCTGGCGCGAGTTCGCGTTGAAGCCACCACCGTTCAGCATAAAACGTCCCGTCGGTCCCATCGGGTCGGCCATCATCGCAAGCGCGATTCGCGAACTCGCGGCCTTTGCGTCCGGCGGATAAGGGATCACGGGCGCGATGCGGCCTTCAAATTCCTCGGGCAGCCCCATCCAGAATTCGATGCCGAGTGGTTTGGCGATTTCTTCGGCGAGGAATACGCCCATGCGCTTGCCTGTGCTGCGGCGGACCATCTCTCCGACGGTCCATGCAGACGTCACGCCGTGATAGCCGTTGCGCGTTCCAGGCTTCCAGAAAGGTGCTTCCGCCGCCAACCGCGCGACCATGTAGTCATAGTCGTAGTAAGCGCCTTGCTTGAGTTCCTCGCGCAGGCCGGGCACGCCGACCGAGTGATCGAGCATCATTGAGACCAGCGCGGTTTCTTTGCCGTTGCTCGCGAACTCCGGCCAGTATTTTGCGACCTTGGCGTCGAGATCGAGCAGCCCGCGATCGGCGGCCATGTGCGCGCAGAATGCGGAAGCGCCCTTGGTGCAGGAAAAGACGACGCACGCCGTGTCGCGCTCCCATGCGGGTCCGCCTTGCGCCTTGCGCCCGCCCCACAGATCGACAACGGTCTTTCCCTCCAGTGTGATCGAGACGCCGGCGCCCACTTCGCCGCGCTTTTCGAAATTCTCGACGAAGGCGTCGGCAACGCCTGCGAATTTCGGATCGCAGGTTCCATTGACCGTTCCGTTTGCCGTCTTGCGCTCGACCGTAACCATGTTTCCAGTCCTTTTTGCTTTGGCGAAACCTTCCGGCCATCGGTCAGCCTTGTCAAACCGGCAGAGCGTGCGGCCCGGCAATGTGATAGAGGGGCGTAATGTCCGATCTTCGCATCACTTCGACCATCGCCATTCCGGAATCCGAGCTTGAGGAGAGTTTCATTCTCTCTTCGGGTGCGGGCGGCCAGAACGTGAACAAGGTGGCAAGCGCGGTGCAGTTGCGCTTCGACGCGCTGCACTCGCCGTCATTGCCGGACGACCTGCGTGTCCGTCTGCTTCGGATGGGCGGCCATCGCCTGACCAAGGACGGCGTGCTGATCATCACGGCCCGCGAATCCCGCGACCAGGTCCGCAATCGCCAGATCGCGCGCGAGCGCCTCGCCGACTTGATTCAGCGTGCGACTTTCGTGCCCAAGAAACGCAAGCCGACACGGCCGACCAAGGCCAGCAAGGAACGCCGCATCGAATCCAAGAAACGGACGGGCATGAACAAGCGTCAGCGCTCGAAGCGGTTCGACGACTGACGCGTTCCTACGTCGCCTTCTCCGCTTCAACCTTTGCTTGGGCTTCGGCCCATCGTGCCGTCGCGGGTCGTGCCGGCTGCGCGGGTGTTTCGCCCGCGGCGCGTGCGCGTTCGGCAATCTGTCGGCCGAGCGCCACGACTTTCGGGATCTCGTCGTCCGCAAGCGGCTTCATGAATTTCTTGCGGGCCATCGCCTTTTCGACATAGGGCGCGAGCTCTTCGGTCTTCTTCCTGACGCGCTCGGCTTCCTTTTCCTTGAACTCCGGCATCACGTCATGCGCGAACAGTTCGAGCGCCTCGCAGATGTGTTCGTGCTGGTTGCGGCCACCCTGCTGAATGAAGGCAACCTGGTCGACGCCTGCATCCTGGAAGCCGCGCATATGCTTGCGCAATTGGTCTGGCGTGCCAATGCCGCCTTCGCCGCCGGCGCCCGGAGCATCCGGACCCGCAGCGGCGCGTGCCTTTTCGTACGCGCTCCAGATATCGGTGCGGCCCGGCGTGTGTTCGCCGAAGCCATAATGGTGTCCGAGCGCATAACCGAAGAAGCGGAAACCATCGAGCCCACGGCGGCGGGCTTCGGCTTCATCGGCGTGTACCGAAAAGCTCGACACCATGCAGATGTTCGGATTCACGGCGTGACCGATCGGAACGCATTCTTCCCTGAATATGCGGTAATAGTCATCGACCCATTGCTTGGCTTCTGCCGGATCGACGAAGGCAAAGGTCAGCGCGCCGATGCCGAGACGCGCGGCAAGCTTGATCGTCTCGCGATTGGAGCAAGCGACCCAAAGCGGCGGATGCGGCCGCTGCACCGGCTTGGGCACCACATTGCGGCAGGGCATCGAGAAGTACTGACCTTCGAAGCCCGGATAGGGATCCATTGCCATCATGTTGGCGCACTGCTCGACCGCCTCGAGCCATTGGTTGCGTTTTTCCTCGACCGGCACCTTGTAGCCGCCGAGTTCGAGGAGCGCCGAGCTCTCGCCCGTGCCCCACTCGACGCGGCCGTTTGAGACAAGATCGAGCGTGGCGATGCGCTCGGCCACGCGTGCGGGATGATTGTAGTTCGGCGGCATCAGCGTGATGCCATGGCCGAGCCGGATGTTCTTGGTGCGCTGCGAACAGGCGGCAAGAAACACTTCCGGCGCCGAGGAGTGGGAATATTCCTCGAGGAAATGATGTTCGACTTCCCACGCATTGTCGATGCCGAGCTTGTCGGCGAGCTCAACCTGGTCGAGCGCGTGCTGAAAGAGGCGAAGCTCGTCGCCATCGTTCCAGGGGCGCGGCAGCTGGTGTTCGTAGAAAATGCCAAATCTCATCTGTGATCTCCCGTTAGGATTTTTTTGTCGTCAGCATCGCCGCGCGCTGCGCCATGCGGCGCTGCTGTTCCTCGGGATCCCAGGCTTGGCGCGGACCGGTCGTCAGTCCGCCATCGACTACGATGTGCGTGCCGGTGACGAATTCGGAATCGTCGCTCGCGAAGTAGAGGCACGCCCTTGCGATGTCGGCCGGCACCCCGCCCTTCGGAATCGGCTGCATATTCGGCGCCTGTTCGCGCATGCCCGCGTTCAGCATGTCCACCATCTGGTCCGTTGCCCCCATTGCCCTTGCCCCCGCGCCGAAAATGTTCGTCAGGATCAGGCCGGGACAGATGGCGTTGACACGGATCCTGGAGCGGCCGAGTTGCGCCGCGCTCACGGTCGTCAAATGAATGACGCCGGCCTTGGCGACGGAATAGGCGATAGGTCCCATGCCGGCTTGTAGCGCGGCAACTGAGGCCGTGTTGATGATCGAGCCGCCGCCACGCTCCTTCATGAACGGAATGGCATAGCGCGTGCCAAGTGCGACCGAGCGCAGCAACAGGTTCATCGAGCGGTCCCAGGCCTCGCCCGTCATGTCCTCGATCGTATTCGGACTGCCGCCCGCGCCCGCATTGTTGAACAGGATGTCCAGGCCGCCGAAATTGTCCTTCGTGGCCTGCATCGTCGACTTGATGTCGTCCTCGCTCGTCACGTCGCAGTGATGGAATTTTACCTGGCCGTTGAAGCGGCGCTCCAGTTCACAGCCCATGTCGTCCTGGATATCGGAGGCGAGAACGCGCGCGCCCTCGGCGACAAAAAGCTCGACCGTGCCCAAGCCGATGCCGGAGCACGCGCCGGTGATGACCGCAATCTTGTCTTTCAGACGATCCATGAATCCCGCCCGTGTGATGGCCATTTCGGCCTGTTCTGATTGTTTGTCAGTATTACGCAGAGACACGGCCAAAACAAACCGGAAATTCTAAAATCCGTGGACAAGTTTGGGCGCACTTCAGCCGCGGAACGAACTTCTAACGGGAGAAGACGCCCATCAACATCGGCTTGGCGTAGAGCGCCGGCGCTTCGGCTGCCACGACGTCGGGAATCGTGAAGGGCAGGTCCGACGCGGCGTTGAGCGTTGCGTTCAGCATCTGCGCGGCGATGTAGGGATCGACGGCGCGGATCGAGCCCTGCGCCACGCCGTCCGAGATCATGGCGGCGAAGCGCTCCGAAACGCGGTTTGCGCGCTCGACCATGGCGAGCCGGATATGTTCGGGGAGCGCGCTGAGCGCCGACGAGCGCAGCAGCGGCCCGCGTTCGGACAGCTGAAACTCGATGAGCGTGGCGGCGGCCGAAGAAATCTTCTGCCAGTAGTCGCCCTTTTCGGCCAACGCCGCGGACTGCACGCGGCGCATGATGTCGAAGGTGCGTTCGAAGCATTCGACGACCAGATCGTCCTTCGCCGCGTTGTGGTGATAAAAAGAGCCCTTCGTCACATGTAGCTGTTCGGAAATCTTCTCCACCGACGCGCCGCGATAGCCGCGCTGGTTGATCAGTCGCGTGGCGGCGGTGAGAAACGTCTCGCGCAATTTGTCTTGCGTATCGTCTTCATCCAGTGACGGATCGGGCAAGGGCGTGGGACGCCAGACGGCGCTTTCCGGAGCGACTCCGAACGCCATGATGTCGAACATGCGGTCGCGCACGCGCGAATAGTCGTCGAGGTCGTAGCGCGGCAGCCACGTGACCGACCAGTAGAGTTGCTCCATCACCATGTGCGTGCGCGCCGTCGCCATGCGGCGGTCCAGCCACTCATAGCCTGGGGCCCGGAACAACGAGCGCACCTTGCGGAAAAACTGACCATAGGCGCGGCCGACGATGGGCAGATGCGGCTCCTTCAACGCGCGAATGTCGTTGAACACTGCGATCGGCGCTTCCTCGCCTTCGCGGATGCGGCGATGCAGGGACAGATAGGAGTCGAGGAACTTGAGCAGCCGCTTCGGCGGGTCGCTCTGGCCCAGTGCATCCGTCACAAGAGCGTCAAAGCGCTCGATGCCGCGAAGGTAGCAGGCGACGGCCAGGTCTTCCTTCTTCTTGAAATAGTAGGTCACGCTGGTTGTGATCAGATCCACGCTCGCCGCGACGTCCGCAAGCGTCATCCCGCGCACGCCACGCCGGTTCAGGATGCCGGCGGCGGCCGCGATGATCGCCTCTTTCTTCTTGTTGTAGCGGTCGGTGGAGGCCGCCGCCTGACGATTGTCCATGGCGATGCGAGTCAAAAGGGAAGAGGACTATAACCCATAGCTGTCCCCTTATCCTCCCTCAGCGGCGGTCGTGCGGGCGGCCGCCTCGGCCAGGGCGCGCAGGTTTTCCTCATGCGTCGCGCGGTCGATCCGGTAGAAGCTGAGGCAGACGAGCGCTACGGCATAGAGCACGAAAGCCGTCGGGAAATAGACCAGCGCCAGGTTCTTGGCGATGCCGGGATCCAGCGTCGCAGGATTGGCGTGCGTCGGAAAATGCACGAACCAGAGCAGCAGGCCGGCCACCAGACCGCCCATGCCAGATACGGCCTTCAGCACGAATCCGTTGGCAGCGAAGAACACGCCTTCCGAACGCCGTCCGGTGCGAAGCTGGCTGTCCTCCACGACGTCGGCAAGCATCGAGGTAATGGTGATGGAACATGCGATGCTCAGCATGGTTCCGGTCGTGGTGAACACGAGAAGGAGTGGAACGAGTAACGGTGATCCGTTCTGTGGAAACAGGCCGAGGATACGCAGCCCCATCGGCAGCCAATAGGTCGCCATCGATGCGATCCAGAGCGCCATGGCCGCCGGCTTCTTGCCGAGGCGGCTTGAAATCGGCGTGACAATGATCAGTGCCACGATAGGCGCGATGATGATGACAAGGTTGATGTCGAAGATCTGGCCCGCGCTCAGGCCCCAGAAATAGGTATTGAAGTAGTTGTTGAGCGCTGTGAGCGTGCCGGCCGCAACGGAAGAGAACAAGGCCGAGATGGCCAGCACGATGAAGGAGCGGTGCCACACCGTCTCCCCCATCTCCTTGAAAGCCTGCATCACAGTGAGTTTGCGTTCCGGCGGCACGGTAAAATATTTGATGAAGCGATGCGTGCCAGCGGCAGACGCGACGATCGCGACCAACATCACGATGCAGGCCGTGATCGAGTAGCTGACATAGCCTGCGGGATTGAGCTGTCCGACCGGATGGGTCTTGTCGGTTACGAAGAACACGCCGAACGCGAGCAGGGTCATCGCCAGACCGCCCAGCCAGGCGAACAGGAAGCGGTAGCTGACGAAATTCGTGCGCTTGTCGTAATCCGGCGTCAGTTCGGCAACCAGCGCAGAACTCGGAATCTCGTAGAAGGTGATGAAGGTGCGCACGATAATGGCGAGTGCGATCAGATAGTAGAACAGCGCGCCATTCGACCAGTGCGGCGGGTTCCACAGGAAAAAGTATGCAACCGCCACCGGAATGGCCGACGCATACATGAAGGGGTGGCGCCGTCCCCAGCGCGAACGCAGATTGTCGGAAATCTGGCCCACGATCGGATCGGCGAAGGCGTCGAAAAACAGCGCGATCGCGATGGCTCCGCTGACCCAGATCGAGGGCAATCCGATCACCTGGTTGTAGAAGAAGAGCAGGAAATAGGAGAAGCCCTGATCCTTCACGCCGAACGCGACGGAGCCGAAGCCATAGGTCAGGCGCGTGCGCAGGCTGGCAATATCGCGGCGAACGGATTCGTTCGCCGGCAGCGCAGTCATGGGCCTGGTGTCCATCGTCCTACTGCGCCGGCGGTGACGTGACGAACGCAACCGCGTTCTCCGCTTCCGCTTCGGACAGCATCCGCACATTTTCTTCGTGCTGTTCGCGGCTGATGCGGTAGCGCGACAGCGCGATGATGCCGATGCCGTAGAACCCGACGATACAGGGCAGATAAAGCACCGCGAGATGACGTACGACGGCAGGATCAATCGTCGCCGGGTCGGCATGATCGGGGAAATTGGCCACGAGCAGCAACTGACCGGCAATCAGTGTGCCGGCCCCCGACAACAGCTTGGTGATGAACCCGATGAAGGCGAAGAACAATCCTTCGGAGCGCCGCCCGGTCTTCAGCGCGCTGTCGTCCACGACGTCGGCCATCATCGAGCCGAAAAGGATAAGGCAGCCGACGCCGAGCACGGCCGATACCGTTCTTTCGCTGAACAGCAAAACCAGAAGCAGCGTCGTGCCGTTCGCGGGGAAGAAGCCGAGCAGGCGTAGCGAGATCGGCGTGATCGCGAGCGCGATACAGGTGAAATAGAACATCAGCGCCGCGTTCTTCTTGCCGAGACGTTTGGAAACGGGCCCGGCCATAAAGGGTGCAAGGAAAGCGGATGCGAGGCCCGCCAGTCCGAACAACCCGATCTGCTTGGTCGTGAGCTCCCAGAAATAGGTGTTGAAATATAACAGCAACGCCGAACCAAGCCCGATCGCCATCGTCCCGAAGATCGCGGCCAACACGAGCACGATGAACTGCGGATGCCAGAGGCTCGTCGCCATTTCCTGGAACATCTGGCCGAGCGTAACGCGCCGTTGTGCCGGCGCGCGGAACAGCGGAATGTAGCGGTGCGTGCCGCGGGCCGAGATCAGTATGCTGGCGACCATGATGATGGCGGAGGCGAGCGCGAAGCGCGGATAGCCGGCCGGGTTGAGCTGCCCGGTCTTGTGGGCGGCGTCGGCGAACAGGATGTAGCGGAACGTGACGACGCTCATCGCAACACCGGCGGTGACGCCGAACAGATAGCGTATCGAAATGAAGCTCGTGCGCTGGTCGTAGTCGTCCGTCATTTCGGGGACCATCGCGGAGCTGGGAATCTCGTACATGGTGATGAAGGTGCGCACGACGATCGCCATGGCGACGAGATAATAGAACAGCGACTGATGCGACCAGTTCGGAGGCACCCAGAGAAAATAATAGGAGACCGCGACGGGAACGGCGGAGGCATACATCAACGGGTGACGGCGGCCCCACCGCGTGTGCAGACTGTCTGAGATCTGGCCAACGATCGGATCGGCGAACGCGTCGAACACCAGCACCATGGCGATGGCGAAGCTGACTTCGCCGGCCGGAAGACCGATCACCTGGTTGTAGTAGAACAGCAGCAGCGTGCCGAAGCCGAAATCCTTGATGCCATAGGCGATGGAGCCGAAGCCGTAGAACATCTTGGCGCGGAAACTGGAGAGTTCGCTGCGCGATACGGGGGTGCTCATTGCGCTACTCCGAGGGGCTGTTTCATTCGCCGGCCGTGGAAGCGACATTGGCGGCATCGGTCGGCGCTGGCAATGTCGCGCCAAGCACATCCGCGTGCACAGGAAAGGCGGCGAGCGATATGACGATGCCCGAAAGGAGGGCTGTGGACGAATGCGTCTGGCAAAGTAGCCGCGCCCGCTGCAAAGCCAACGGGCGCACCAAAAACATGATTGTAGAAAAGAAGAAGCAGACCGGTGATGCCGTCATCTTTGCCGCCCCATCCGGTCGAGCCGAACGCGAGGAAAAATTTCGACCTGAAACCGCCAAGCTCGCGCTCGACTGCCGCATCAACCATCGTCTCACTCCACCTGGGCGGCACTCTTTGGTTCACCCTTATTTTTTTGCCGGAGCCCCTCTGCGTAGCTAGGCGCAACGCTCTACAACCGGCGTTCACATCAAGTGCGTGCGTCGTTCACGCTCCCGTCGAACGAATAAGGAAATCGGGTATCGCGCGGGACGCAGGCGACCGGTCCCGGAATGGAACCGAAATAGCGCCAGCCATCTGCAGAAACGGAAAACCCATCGTCCACCCTGCGCGTTTCGCTTTAGAAGGTGTGGTATGGACCGGAGGGTGTCAACCGGGCGAGGCTGGGTGACGGCCTGAAAGTGCCGGTTTTCCGGGAACCGCCCGCCTCATCGGCGTCCGAAAATGGCCAGTGAGGCGCGCCGCTTTGGGTCATACTGCAGCCATGGAAATGCCTCCGCACGATGTCTGCTACCGCGCCATCGCCACGCGCGATGTCCGTTTCGACGGCCGCCTCTTCATCGGCGTGAAGACGACGGGAATCTATTGCCGCCCGATCTGTCCGGCGCGCACGCCCAAGCGCGAGAACGTCACCTTCTGGCCGAGCGCCGCATCGGCGCAGGAGGCGGGATTTCGTCCTTGCCTGCGCTGCCGGCCGGAGATTTCGCCCGACGCCGCCGCGTGGCGGGGCACCTCCAACACGGTCTCGCGGGCGCTGGCACTGATCGCGGAAGGCGGTCTCGACGGCGACGAGGCCGGCATGGCGAAGCTGTGCGAGCGGCTTGGCGTCGGCGAGCGCCAGTTGCGCCGCCTGTTCGACAAGCATCTTGGCGCACCGCCGATCACAGTGGCGCAGACACGGCGCATTCTTTTCGCCAAACAGTTGATCCATGAGACGCCGCTTCCGATGACGGCCATCGCGCTGGCCTCCGGTTTCGGCAGCGTGCGGCGGTTCAACGACGCCTTCCGCAAACTCTATCGCCGTCCGCCGAGCGAATTGCGACGGCAGAGCGCCACAAAGCCGGCGCTGTCGACTGTGACGATCCGGCTCGGCTACAAGCCGCCCTATGACTGGGACGCAATTCTCGCGTTTCTTGACGCGCGAACCATTGCTAATGTCGAAATGGTCGACAAGAATCGCTATGCGCGCACGATCGAACTGGACGGCGTGTTCGGAAGCGTCGAAGTCGCGCCGGGCAAAAATCATCTCATCGCCACGATCCGTTTTCCGCGCGTGCAAGCGCTGCTCTCCGTCGTTGCGCGGTTGCGGCGCCTGTTCGATCTCGACGCCGATGTCGAAACCATCGGACGCCATCTGTCGGGCGACGAAGCGCTCGCGCCACTGATCGCAAGGCGTCCCGGCCTGCGCGCGCCGGGCGCGTGGGACGGCTTCGAACTTGCGGTGCGCGCCATCCTCGGCCAGCAGATCACCGTCACCGGCGCGCGTGCGCTGGCGGTCAAGATCGTCGAACGCGCAGGTACCGGCATCGCCGTCGATGTCAGCGGCGATGAGCGATTGAACCGTGTTTTTCCATCCGCGGCCCGCATGGCGCGGACCGATCTCTCCACGCTGGGCATGCCGCGCGCCCGCATCGCCGCGCTCACGGGACTTGCAGAGGCCGTGACGGAGAATCCGAAGCTGCTCGAGCCCGCCGGCAGCTTCGACGAAACCATCGCGCGGCTTGTCGCGTTGCCGGGCTTCGGTCCCTGGACCGCGCAGTACTGGGCGCTGCGCGCGTTGCGCGACAGCGATGCATTTCCCGCCGCCGATGTCGCGCTGCTGCGCAGTCCGGCGGTGGCGCAGGAGGGCAAGCGGCCAACGCCGAAAGCGCTGCTCGAGCGTGCCGAGTCCTGGCGGCCGTGGCGCGCCTATGCAGCCCAACACCTCTGGACAGCGGATGCCGAGCGTGTCTGAACAATTTTTTGTCGAGAAAATCGAAACGCCCATCGGCCCGCTGCTGATGATCGCCGACGCCGCCGGCGTAATGCGCGTCCTCGAATTCCACGACATGACCGATCGCTGGCGGCCGCTCATCGCGCGCCGCTTCGAAGGTGCGACCATGACCGAAAAGCCCGGCGCTTTCGGTCATGCCAAGACGCTCGCGCGCTATTTCGACGGCGATATCGAAGCCATCGACGACATTCCCGCCGCCGGACAGGGCACCGAATTCCAGCGCGCCGTCTGGAAAGCGCTGCGCACGATTCCCGCCGGCGCAACGCTCAGCTATGGCGCGCTGGCCAGGCAGATCGGCCAGCCCGCCGCGGTGCGCGCGGTCGGCCTTGCAAATGGTGCAAACCCGATCGCCATTGTCGTGCCTTGTCACCGCGTCATCGGCAGCGATGGTTCTCTCACCGGTTATGGCGGCGGCCTGACGCGGAAACGTTGGCTGCTCGCGCATGAAGCCAGATATGCCGGACAGGGACTGTTCAAGAAGGTGAAACGCTCATGACCTCCATCGCCGAACGCGCAAAGATTTTTGCCGCGCTTCATGCCGGTCCGAAACTCCTTGTGCTGCCCAATGCCTGGGATGCAGGCAGCGCGCGCATCGTCGAAAGCGCCGGCGCGACAGCCATCGCGACGTCGAGCGCGGCGGTCGCCTGGGCGCATGGCTATCCCGACGGACAGTTCATGCCGTTCGACACGCTGCTCGCGACGGTGCGCGAGATGACGCGCGTCGTGAAGATTCCCGTCTCCGCCGACATCGAGGCCGCCTATGCGCAGGACGCCGCCACGGCCGCGACAACGGTTGCGCGCATCGTCGAGGCCGGCGCCGTCGGCATCAACATCGAAGACGGCAACGACCCGCCGGATCTGCTTGCCCGCAAGATCGAGAACCTGAAGACCGCCGCGCACAAGGTTGGCGTCGATCTTTGGGTCAACGCCCGCGTCGACACCTACCTTCGCAACCTCGTTCCCGCCGGGCGCGCCTATGACGAAACGGTCGCGCGGGCGCGGCTCTATCGCGAGGCCGGCGCCAATTCGATCTTCGCGCCCGCCATGACGGAGACGGCGACGATCGAAAAGCTGGTCAAGGCTGTCGTCCTGCCGCTGAACCTTCTCGCCTGGCCCGGCCTTCCGGATGGCGCGACGCTGCAGAAACTCGGCGTCCGCCGTCTCAGCGCCGGTTCGGGCATCGGCAAGCTCGTGCTCAATCGCACGCTGGCGCTGGCAAAGGCGTTCCTTGCCGAAGGCCGGTCCGAGCCTTTCAGCGAAGGCCCGCTTGCCAATCCCGGCATCAACGGCCTGATGCGAAAAGACTAAAGCGTCACGAAACCGCGTATGATAAGTCCGGATTCGAAATTCGGGCGGCATGGGCGAAGACACGGTCATAGGGAACTATTTGAGAAGTGCGCTGTGGCCGGCGCTTGTCGGGCTCATTGTCGGCGCCGGGATCGTGTTGTGGCACGGACCGGGTCCCCTTTGGCTCGTGGCCGGCGTAGCGCTTTCTCTTGCCGCCGTCGCCGCGCTCCTGACGGCGCGGGTCCGGCCCAGTCCGGATACGGCGACCGGCGCGACCGGTGAGGCCGGCCGCACGGGCCTGCCGCCGATCGCGCGTGAAGTGTTCGAACATCTGCCCGATCCTTTGATGCTCCTGGACGCCGGCGGGCGCGTGATGTTCGCCAACAGCGCCATGCGCACGGTGGTCGGCGTCGGCGCGGAGAACAAGCATGTCTCTTCTATCCTGCGCACGCCGGCCGTGCTTGAGGCGATTGCCGAGACGTCGACGACCGGCGAGCCCACCTCCATCGAGTTCACGGTTCCGGTTCCCGTCGAGCGCCACTACCAGGCCTATGTCGCACGGATGAGTTCGCAGCCGCCCATGACGACGCTGCTGCTGCACGATCTGACGGCGATCAAGCGCACCGAACAGATGCGCGCCGACTTCGTCGCCAACGCCAGCCACGAACTGCGCACGCCGCTGGCCGCCGTCTCCGGTTTCATCGACACGCTCAAGGGCCATGCCCGCGACGATGCCGAAGCGCGCGACAGGTTTCTCGACATCATGAGCGTCGAAGCGGGCCGTATGCGCCGCCTGATCGAGGACTTGCTCTCGCTGACGCGCATCGAACTGAACGAGCATGTCCGGCCATCCGGCGTGGTATCGCTCGAGGCCATCGTCCGCGAAGCGACGGCGGCACTGAGTCCGCTGGCACAGATCGACGGCACCGCCCTCGATGTTTCCGTCGCGCCCAATCTTCCCATGGTGACCGGCGAGCGGGACGAGTTGATCCAGCTCTTCCAGAACCTGATCCACAACGCGATCAAGTACGGCAAGCCCGGTGGACATGTCTGGATCACGCTTTCCAGTGCGCCGGGACAGGGTGGCCGCGGCACCGGCACCATGGTCTCGGCCGCCGTGAAGGACGACGGCGAGGGCATCGCCCCCGACGCCATTCCGCGCCTGACGGAGCGGTTCTATCGCGTCGACGTCAAACGCAGCCGCGAGAAAGGCGGAACCGGGCTTGGCCTCGCCATCGTCAAGCACATCGTCAACCGGCACCAGGGCCGTTTGACCATAGAAAGCCGCGCCGGCGAGGGCAGCACCTTCACGGTTTTGCTGCCTTCCGCGCCCACAGACAGCACTGTCACAGAACTGTTATAAAACTGTCGCATAGCCATGTCCGTGCAGGGCTAGTGACTAGCCAACGCGAAGGAGTCCCGAGTCGGGCAAGCGATATGAGCGAACATACAGTGAAAGCATTCAGCGAAAAGCTCGAGGCCCTGTCGGCCGCGATCGCCCAGATGGGCGGGCTCGCCGAGGCCCAGTTCGCCAACGCCGTGGAGGCGATCGCCCGTCGCGACACCACGCTCGCCGAGAACGCGGTCGGCGGCGACAAGCGCATCGACGAGATGCAGCTCGACATCGAGGACCGCGCATTGAAGCTTCTTGCGCTGCGCCAGCCCATGGCCGTCGACCTGCGCGAGACGCTTGCCGCCATCAAGATCGCCAGCGAGCTTGAGCGCATCGGCGATCTCGCCAAGAACATCGCCAAGCGCGCCATCGTCCTCAACCGCGAACCGCCGATCCGCCTGACCTCTTCGCTCGCGCGCATGGGCAAGCAGGCTCTGTCGCAGCTCAAGCATGTGCTCGACGCCTATTCCGACCGCAACGCCGAAGCGGCCGAAGCGGTGTGGAAGCAGGACCCCGAGATCGACGAGATCTACAACAGCCTGTTCCGCGAACTTCTCACCTACATGATGGAAGACCCGCGCACGATCGGCCTGTGCACGCATCTGCTCTTCATCGCCAAGAACATCGAACGCAGCGGCGACCACGCCACCAACATCGCGGAAGTCGTCTACCACATGGTGAAGGCCGACCATCTCGCGTTCGACCGTCCCAAGGCCGACACGACAAGCGAAACCAGCGTTCCCTTCGAGAAGAAAGCATGAGCCTGAAGCCCACCGTCCTGATTGCCGAAGACGAAGGCGCCCTCATCACCCTGCTGCGCTACAATCTGGAACGCGAAGGCTATCGCGTGCTGGAGGCGCAGGACGGCGAAGAGGCGCTGCTTGTCGCCGCGGAAGAGAAACCGGATCTCGTTCTGCTCGACTGGATGCTGCCGCAGCTTTCCGGCATCGAGGTTTGCCGCCGCCTGCGCGGCCGGCAGGAAACGCGCAACGTTCCGATCATCATGCTCACGGCGCGCGGCGAGGAGACGGACCGCATCCGCGGCCTCGACACCGGCGCAGACGACTATCTCACCAAGCCCTTCTCGATGACCGAACTTCTGGCCCGGCTGCGGGCCGTCATGCGCCGCATCCGCCCGAGCCTGGCGCCCGACACGGTCGCCATCGGCGACATCGAGATGGACCGCGGCGCGCATCGCGTGCGTCGCGCCGGCAAGGAGGTTCACCTCGGCCCTACCGAATACAAGCTGCTCGATCACCTGATCCAGCATCCGGGCCGCGTCTTCAGCCGCGAGCAACTGCTCGATGCCGTCTGGGGCTCCGACGTCTATGTCGAGGCGCGCACCGTCGACGTGCATGTCGGCCGCTTGCGCAAGGCGCTGAACATCGACGGCGTGCGCGATCCCATCCGCACGGTTCGCTCGGCCGGCTACTCGCTCGACGATGCCGCGATCGTGAACTGACGGCTCCCCCGGGGGTATTCGGTTTTTTTGGGAACAATTCGAAATTCTGCCCGCGCGGAGGACGGAGTCCGCCTGACGAGTGAGATGCGGGTTTTCCCCCAATACTCTGAACACAACCTTGCGGTTCGCTCTCACCGCCTCTCTTTCTTCGCCACAACCCCAACCGTCATCGCCGGCGCAGGCGGACAATCCATAAAGACTGCCGGAGAATATTCTCAGCCAGCCATTATGGGTCACCCGGACCCTTCGGGCCGGGTGATGACGAACGAGCAAAGACAGGATGTAGCCCGCCTTACGACGTTCTCTCAGTGCGCACTTGTGGGGATTCAACGAAATTGGCGATTTGACCGTAACGGTTCAAGGGGGCGGTGCTGTCCTAAGTAGCCCCGAATTAGGACAACCAACCAAATGTGAATGTCAAACATACAAAATACAGTAATATCAATATGTTACATTTTTGTATTGCATGTTACGGCTGATATGTGCAATTAAAACGGTTCAATTGCAGGTACAGCTATGAACCCCGAAGACTTCAAAGCATCGCCGTCGGGCCGATTGGTTCCAACGATTCAAGGCGTAGTTGCCTTCGTTCCCAATCCGCTGCCACCGCCAAAACTGGATCTGAATAGTTTGGCTGGGCCAATTGCGAGAGCCAATCTCGCGCTCGGAGAGTTGAGCGGGATCGGACGCGCATTGCAGAATCCCTTTTTACTCATTCGTCCATTTATGCGCGTTGAAGCGGCTGCATCCTCAAAAATTGAAGGAACTGTCACGACATTGCCAGAGCTTCTGATGTTGGAGGTTACCGAGGACGAAACGAAAGCTCGCATCGATACGCGCGAAGTGAACAACTATATTCGGGCGCTGCAGCACGGGCTGCGCAGAGTTCCGGAATTACCCGTGTCAATCCGGCTCATCAGTGAAATTCATGGCGTTCTTATGGACGGCGTTGCGGCCGGTCGCGGCGCACACATTCGGCCAGGAGAATTTAAGACAGACCAAAACTGGATCGGGGCCAAACTCATTCAGAATGCTCGCTTCGTGCCACCGCCGCCAGCGGAGGCTATGAATGCTCTCGGCGAGTTGGAAAAATATGTTCATCTGAAGGATGATGACCTGCCGTTGGTCGTTAAGTTGGCGCTTCTGCATTACCAGTTTGAAGCGATCCATCCATTTCCAGACGGGAACGGTCGTGTTGGGCGATTGCTCGTGCCGCTCCTGTTATGTGAACAAAAGACTATGTCTCAGCCCCTTCTGTATCTGAGCACATACTTTGAGAAGCACTATGAGGAATACATTGATCTGATGTTCAACATCAGCACGTCCGGAGCATGGGAGCCTTGGATTAGATTTTTTCTGAATGGCATCGAAGCCGCAGCCCGGAGCGCTATCGAGAAGTCTCATGCGCTTCAAGACTTACACCGAAGCTATATGGCTAAGATCAGAAAGGCGCGCTCGTCGGCTTTGCTCGCCAAAGTCATTGATCTGCTCTTTAATATTCCTGCAACGACAGTTCCACACTCCATGAAGGATATGGGGATTTCGTACAATTCGGCGAAAAACAACCTTCAAAAGCTAGTTGACCTCGGTATACTTGCGCCGGATAAGCTTCGAGACGAAAGGCCTCTATGGTTCTTCGCGATGGAAATAATTCGCGTGACCAATGTGGAATAGCTACCTTCACTTTGTGAATGTGTGTCGGGGAAAAATGAAAAAAGCCGATCAACAAGTACGCATTGGTGACTTGGATAGTCGCGGGAATCCTCGGCGCTGCAAATTCCTATGAGGTATGGGGCATCGTCGAAAATATGCAGCATGGCGTGATCCCGGCCCAAAACATGCTCAACTTTGTCCTAGTGAATGTGCGTGAGGTCTGCGGGTTGATCTGGCAAGTCGCGAGCCTGTTTGCGTTTGGAGCATTGATTGAAGTCCTCGATCAAGCGCGCTGGGAAGCAGCGCGCGGAAAGTAGAACACCTCACCGAACGAACTAGGACACTGACGCGCGATTTAGGACAGCACCAAGGGGGGCGTCCCGAATACCGTCTTTCAGCCTAGTGGCGGCCCGAGTCCGCCGAACAGCCCGTTTCAGGTCACGATGATGACTGATCGCGTGATCGTCTCTGGCACGCTCATAAATCGTGAATCGATTGAGGTGGCGATACGGGCGCTCGAAATGGCGAAGAACTTTCGGCCCGAAACGCCTGCTTTTCCGGCAGCGAGCGAAACCGAACAGTAGTCAGCTTTTTCTTTGTGAATGTGTGCCGGGAGAGCGGCATGAACGGGTTGAAGATCGTCAGAGGAGCGCTTCTAACTCAGCAGCGCGCTTTTCGAGGTCCTCAGCGGCATGGATCATCTTGGCCGCATAGCCGGGCATCTCTGCTCGATGCGCGTCGCCGCGCAGCTCAGTTGCGAGCTTTCGCAACTCCTGCGGATCATGTGAAGATGTAGCGTCCATAGGTTGCAAACGATTGGGCGAGGCGATGGTTCCGATCTCGGAAAATTGCAATCAGTCCCAATACGGGACACCTCACGGCTCTAACCAGGATACCCGGGGATTAATCAGGACAGCGCCAAGGGGGAGCCTGAAGAAATTGTTTCGCGCAACGTCGTACGCGCATCTTCGATCAGTTGCTCGCTTACGTTGGAACGCGTCATGAATTCCGCCCACGCGCCGAGATCGGCGATGCGCGTGAGTTCGCGCCAATCGTCCGGCAACATTCCGCCGGCTCGGCGATAGCCCCGTTCGACGCCCCGGACGAAGGCGGGCATCGAACCAAGCGGCCGCCGCAGAAGATTTCCGAAATCGGGCGCGGGAGAGGCCGCCGCGGCGAATTCCCAATCGACAACGCCGGCAACCGTGCCGTCGTCGCGCATGAGAATATTCGTGCCGCCGAAATCGAAATGCGTCAGTCGCGGTGGATTGTTCCAGGCGTCGCTGCGGCCCTCATTCTTTCTTGCGAAGGCGATCACTCCGTCTGCCAGTTCGCGGCCGACGCGTTCGCCTGCGATGCCGCTGAAACAGGACTGAAGATAGGCAACAAGAGAAAAGCCGCCGGGAAACGGAGTAACATTCAAATCGCCGTCCAGAAACCCGGCCTGCTCGAACGTGAACGCGTGGATCGCGGCCAGAACGGCGCCCACCGACTCTCCGGCCGCCGAGAGTTCGCTTTCGCTCGCCCGCTCCGCCACCGACTGAAGCGTTTCACCTTCGACAAAGTCGACGACCGCATAAGTCCAGCCGTTCGACGCCTGCTCGCCGACATAGCGATAGTGCGGAACCGGGACGCTTTTGGAAACCAGCCGGGTGAGCGCGGCTTCCTTGCGCGCCTGCGCCGGATCGCGCTGGTAAAGTCGCAGCACGACGTCGCGCGGCGGCGACGCCAGCTTGACGCGGATGTTGGTGTTGGAATGGCCGCCGCCGAGCGGCTCCAGCGCTTCGATGCGGACGGCACCCAACGTCTGCGCCAGAAGTTCGGCGGCTTCGTCTTCGCCGACCTGCAGGACAGGCGTGGTGCGAGTCCAGCGCTCGCGCATGAAGTCAGAGAACTTTCTCGATCGCGCTCTCGATGTCTTCGGGTTTCGTCATCGGCGCGAAGCGGTCGACGACCTTGCCGCTCTTGTCGACCAGGAACTTGGTGAAGTTCCACTTGATGTTTTTGGTGCCGAGGATGCCCGGCTGTTCGCTCTTGAGATAGTCGAACAAGGGATGCGCGTTGGGACCGTTGACCTCGATCTTGTCGAACATCGGAAAGCTCACGCCATAGTTCATCTGGCAGAACGCGCCGATTTCCGCGGTCGAACCGGGTTCCTGCTTGCCGAACTGGTTGCAGGGAAAGCCGAGCACCGTGAGGCCCTTGTCGTGCAGTTTCTCGTAGAGCTTTTCGAGGCCTGCATATTGCGGCGTGAATCCGCACTTGCTTGCCGTGTTGACGATCAGCAGCGCCTGCCCGCGAAAGTCCGAGAGCGAAACGTCCTTGCCCTGAAGCGTTTTTGCCGAATAGTCGTAAATGCTTGCCATCGCGTTTCCCTGCCGTCGTGCGAAGGCGAGGAAACGCGATCACAGATGATCTGGCAAGTGATCAGCCTGCCATCCGACCTTTATCGCGGCGCTGCTGCTGTGGCTGGTAGGCCTTGCGTGCATGCGCTTCGCAGTAAGGCGAACCGCCCTTCGGGCTGCGGCCGCAGAAATGGAACTCGTCCGCCGAAGGATCGCCGATCGGCCAACGGCACATGCGGTCGTTGATCGTCAGCACGGTCGCGTGACTGCCGTCGTCGAAGGTCAGCGGATCTTCTTCCACCACGGGTGCCGGCGGCACATGCGTGCGCATCGACACTTTCGGCGCCATCGGAAGGCGCGGCCGTTCGCTGCGGGACGGGCTGGCCCGTCCGGCGAGGCCAAGACGGTGCACCTTGCCGATTACGGCGTTGCGGGTGACCCCGCCCAACGCGCGGGCGATCTGGCTGGCCGACAATCCTTCGGTCCAAAGGTTTTTGAGCTGCTCGACACGATCATCGGTCCAATTCAACAACTGGGTCATTAAAAGCGCTCCTTCATGGCCTTTGCCACAAGATATCGTATCGCTGATAATGCGCCGCACAAGGGTTGGCTGCGTCGCCCCATCCCTTGTCCACAACATGGCGACTCAGCCGCATAGGGGCCATTCGCTTGTGCGATTGTCGCTTTCGGCGGATAAGACCCGCCCACGCCTGTGCGATTGTCCACAGGCCAAGTCATGGAGAGTCCAGTGTTTCCCTCGGTGCTGCCAACCTATAACCGGGCGGATATCGCATTCGTCCGCGGCGAAGGTCCCTACCTTTTCGCCGAGGATGGCAAGCGATATCTGGACTTCGGCGCCGGCATCGCCGTCAACGCCTTCGGCCACGCCAACCCCAAATTGGTCGCCGCTTTGACCGAACAGGCGAATCGGTTGTGGCACACCTCCAACCTTTATCGCGTGCCGGGCCAGGAAACGCTGTCCAAAAAGCTCGTCGACAATACCTTCGCCGATACGGTGTTCTTCACGAACTCCGGCGCCGAGGCGTGCGAGTGCGCGTTCAAGATGGCGCGCCGCTATCATTATGTGAACGGCCATCCCGAGCGCTTCCACATCATTACGTTCACGGGCGCGTTCCACGGCCGCACCATGGCGGGCATCGCCGCCGGCGGTCAGGAAAAATATCTCGAAGGCTTCGGCCCGAAGGTGCAGGGCTTCGACCAGGTGCCCCCGAACGACCTGAAGGCGCTGGAAGCCGCGATCACGCCGGCGACCGCCGCGCTGATGATCGAACCGATCCAGGGCGAGGGCGGCCTGACGCCCATGACGCCGGAATTTCTTCGCGCGCTTCGCCGCATCTGCGACGAGCGCGGCCTGCTTCTGATCTTCGACGAGATCCAGTGCGGCGTCGGGCGCACCGGCAAACTCTTTGCGCATGAATGGGTCGGCATCACGCCGGACATCATGTGCGTCGCCAAGGGCATCGGCGGCGGCTTTCCGCTCGGCGCGTGCCTTGCGACCGCCGAAGCGGCCAAGGGCATGACGGTGGGAACGCACGGCTCGACCTATGGCGGCAATCCGCTCGGCATGGCGGTCGGCAATGCGGCATTGGACATGGTGCTGGCGCCGGGCTTCCTCGAGCATGTGCAGACTGTCGGAAACTATATGCGCCAGCAGCTTGCCGGATTGATCTCGGAACACCCGTCGGTGTTCGAGGAACTGCGCGGCCAGGGCCTGATGCTCGGTCTGAAGATGCGCGTGCCGAACACCGATTTCGTCGCCGCCGCGCGCAAGCACGGCCTTCTGATCGTCGGCGCCGGCGAGAATGTGGTGCGTCTTCTTCCGCCGCTGATCGTAACCGAAGACCAGGTGCGCGAGGCGGTGAAGCTGTTGTCCGGCACAGCCGCGGAGTTCGAGGCCTCCCAGAAAACGGTGGCCGCATGAACGCGCCGATGGGACGGACCGGGGCGGTCAAACACTTCCTCGATCTCAGCGATTTCGATTCCGCGACGCTCAACCATCTCATCGCGGATGCGCGCAAGCGAAAGAACGCGCGCGTGTCTCTGTCGCGCGGCCAGACAGACGCGGACGCGCCGCTCGACGGCAAGATGCTGGCGCTGATCTTCGACAAGCCTTCGACGCGCACGCGCATCTCCTTCGATGTCGGCATGCAGCAGCTCGGCGGCAAGACGATCATGCTGACCGGCGCGGAAATGCAGCTCGGCCGCGGCGAGACCATGGCGGACACGGCGCGCGTTCTGTCGCGCTATGTCGATGCGATCATGATCCGCACGCTGGACCAGGACATGCTGCACGAGATGGCGGAGAATGCGTCGGTTCCCGTGATCAACGGCATGACGAAGATCTCGCATCCCTGCCAGGTTCTGGCCGACGTGATGACGTTCGAAGAGAAGAAGGGCAGCATCAAGGGCCGCAAGATCGCCTGGACCGGCGATTCCAACAATCTGCTCACCTCCTGGGTCCATGCGGCGGCGCGCTTCGGCTTTGTGCTGCACGTGGCGACGCCCAAGGAACTCGCGCCGCGCGAAGTGCTGCGCCAGTGGGCGGAAGCGAGCGGCGCCAAGATCGTGTTCGGCGAAGACGCCGAGAAGGCTGCCGCCGGTGCGGATTGCGTCGTCACCGACACCTGGGTGTCGATGGGCGACGAAGACACGACCAAGCAGCGCCACAACCTGCTCAAGCCCTATCAGGTCAACGAAAGGTTGATGGCGGGCGCGGCCAAGGATGCGCTCTTCATGCATTGCCTGCCCGCGCATCGCGGCGAGGAAGTGACCGACGAGGTCATGGACGGCCCGCATTCGGTGGTGTTCGACGAAGCCGAAAACCGCATGCACGCGCAGAAGGCGATTCTGGCCTGGGCGTTGGGGTAGCTGCCGTCTCAGTCTCCCAAGCCGCGGCAATTCAACTCGGAGCGGCTGCCGGATTATCGGTCCGAACAATGCCGGCTTTCGAATCGAAGCGGACATTGCTCGGGTATCGCAGGTTGGCTACGCTGATGTCTGCCGGCTGCCGTCAGGAACATTCTTCCCGCACGGCGGCGTCGCGCACTGACAACCACGCCGAGCGCCAAGCTCCTCACGGGAATGGAAGGAAAAGTAGAATGTTTTCGCATATCATGATCGGAACCAACAACTTGGAAAAAGCCAAGGCGTTTTATGACAAGGTGTTGGGCACGCTCGGCGTCCCACCGGCGATGGTCGATGGCCAGCGCATTTTCTACATGACCCCGACAGGCGTCTTCTCCGTGTCGAAACCGATCAACGGCGAGCCCGCCACCACGGCCAATGGCGGCACAATCGGTTTCGCCTGCAGTTCGTCGCAACAAGCCGATGCGTGGCACACGGCCGGTGTCGCCAATGGCGGAACGACCTGCGAAGATCCCCCCGGCGTGCGCCAGGGCGGTATGGGCCAACTCTATCTCGCCTATCTGCGCGATCCCGACGGGAACAAACTCTGTGCCTTGCACCGCATGGGCTGACCCACCGCGCCGCCATCTGCGGACTGCCGCGGCTATGCCAGAGTGAATTCGGGCCGCCGCAGCGATCTGCCGGATGCGGCCATTTCACGACTCACCGGCCTTTGTCGTCGCGAGTCGTTGTCGGATAGCTGACCAAACGGGAATGTCCGCTTTCCACCAAAGCGGACATTCGATCTATTTTGGTGCCAAAAGCGCCGAGCGGCGTGCAGTTGGCGCGTCCCCGTCCGGCTCGCGGGAGATGTTTTTGCGATGCCTGTTGGATAAGTTTTGCCTTTGCGGGCGTTCCATCGCCGGACCGACACAGATTCCACTTGTAAATCCGCTCCAGCATTAAATTCGCTATCCACACTGTTTCGTACAACGGCCTCCTCCTACTTCTGCTTGGAAGAATTTCGCAGGACCGACGCATGGTGGAACGAGGTCGCGGACGGGGCCGTCCCAAAGTCCCGATCCGAAGAGGTCGCGAGACCAGACAGGCCAAGGGTGCGAGCTCGCGCGCACCCGTGCGGACCGGACAGTCATCTTGCCCGACGGGGCAGGGACGGCGCTTTTCCGGTTTCGCGAATGCCGTGGCGGTTGAAGCGAAGGTGCTTGTGGTTGGCTTTTGGCCTTCTGCCTGCCTGCCGCGTAGCTTGGACGCCTGAACGGGCATCGCCGGGACAAAGTCCGGGCGGTGCCCGTTCTTTTTTGAAGGTTCTGGCCGCTTTCGGAACGCAAGAATTGCGCATTTGAATTCCTGACAGCCACGTCCCATATAGAGAAGCCATGCCCAAATCCGAATATAAGCGCGCGCCGCAAGCCGATTTCGTTCTTCCGTTCGATCTGCCCGATGTCGGCCTGCGCGGCCGGCTGGTCCGGCTCGAAGTTTCGTCCGCGCGAGCGCTGAGTGCGCACAAATTGCCGGAAGCTGCGGCGCGCGTGGCGGGCGAGACGCTGGCGCTGGCCGCCATTCTCGGAACGTCGCTGAAGCTGGACGGAAGGTTGACGGTTCAGACCAAGAGCGACGGTCCGCTCGATCTCGTCACGGCAGATTATTTCGGCGCGCGGGACGGCAAGCCCATCGGCATCCGCGGCTATGCGCGCGTTGACGAAGCGCGGTTGGCGGATTTCTCGCCGCCGGTGCAGTTCGATGCGCTGGCCGGCGACGGCGTGATGGCGATCACGATCGAACCGCGGCGCGAAGGCAAGACCTATCAGGGCATCGTCGAGCTCTCGCCCGCCGGCATCGCGACATCTGCGGAAACCTATTTCGCGCAGTCCGAGCAGTTGCCGACCGTCGTGCGCCTCGCCGCGGCGCCGGTGTACACGCCCGGAACCGCGGCGCCGGCCTGGCGCGTCGGCGGCATCATGCTGCAGGCGACGCCCGAAGGTCGCGGACCCGAAGACGATTGGGAGCGGCTCGCCTCGTTCCTTTCGACGGTCGAGGATATCGAGCTTGTCGATCTCGACTTGCCGGCCGAGCAACTATTGTGGCGTTTGTTCCATGAGGACGAGACGCGCGTGCAGCCGTTCGAGCGGGTCGAGTTTCGCTGCGGCTGCGACACCAGCCGCATTTCCGCGGTGCTGAAATCCTATGCGCCGAAAGAGCGCGAAGGCCTTGCCGACAGCGACGGCATCATTCGCGCGCGCTGCGAATTCTGCGGCAAGACGCACGAGATCGCGCCGGCGGATCTCGCCGCGCAGGACGAGCCTTAGGGCCCGTTCAAAAATTCAATTGCCATCGCTTCATACAGGTCGGGCTTTTCCAGCGGCCCGAAGTGGGTCGCGTCCGGCACGATGATCTCTTTCGCGCCCGGAATGGCGCGGGCTAGGCTGTCGGTATGTTGGCGCAGGATCATGTCGTGGTCGCCGGCGACGATCAGCGTGCGCGCGCGAATGCGCCCCAGTTCGGCGAGCGTGTAGTGCGGCTCGGTCGTCGCCATCGCCGTGACTTTCCCGACCATGACGCGGAAGTGACCGGGATCGGGCGCGACATTGTCGTAGAACGGTTTCACCTGGTCGGCGAACGCCTGCATCGCGCTTGGATCGAGTTCCTTGGCAGGGATTCCGCTGAGATCGTAGTTCGCGCCGATCGCGATCAGGCGGCGAACGCGGCCCGGATGCTTCATCGCCATGTCGAGGCCGACGATGCCGCCATCGCTCCATCCCACCACATCCGCCTGGTGGATGTGCAGCGTGTCCATC
The DNA here is from genome assembly GCA_963743765.1 of uncultured Alphaproteobacteria bacterium. Lineage (GTDB taxonomy): Bacteria > Pseudomonadota > Alphaproteobacteria > Micropepsales > Micropepsaceae > Rhizomicrobium. The sequence continues at coordinate 572,571 of CAVUQQ010000004.1, read as the reverse complement.
AGCTTGATCATGTCGTCGCCCATCTGCGCGTAGCTGATCGGCGCGGCGGAATCGGTCGAGCGGCCCTGCGCCCGGCTGTCGACCGCGATCACTGTGTGCGTGGAGGCGAGGGCGGAGATGAAATAATGCATGGTTTCGAGGAAACCCATCGCGCCATGAAACACCAGAACGGGCGGCCCCTCGCCATAGGTCTCGTAATAAAGGCTGATGCCGTTGACGTTGGCGCGACGGCCGCCATGGAACTCGCCCGACAGGATGCGCCACGCGTAAAAGCGCGGGATGCCGAAGTTGGACTTGTCGATCTGGTTGAGGCCGAAAATCGCGCCCGCGATGGCCACTACGACGATGCCGACGATGACAAGCGCATAGCGTCGCATGGCGCCCCCCCGATTCTCTCGCGTGCGAGTGTATTCGCCGCTAGCATGGCGGCTCAAGCAACGGGGTGCATGTGACAATTTTGGTTCTGGATGTCGATGGCGTCGTCCTCAAGGGGCATCCCGATGGTGGACGCTGGGACAAGAACATCGCGCGCGATTTCGGAATCGCGCCGGAAAAACTACAGATGCGATTCTTTCAGGCGCATTGGCGCCGGATCGAGATCGGCGAAGCCGACCTGTTCGACGTGCTCGACCGCGTCTGGCCGGAGCTGGAGTGCCGCGGCAGCGCGCGCGAGTTGGTGGCGTACTGGTTTGCCCATGACAGCAAGCGCGATGAAGATGTTCTGGCGGAGGTGGACGCCTGGCGCGCGCTCGGCCGCAAGGCTTTCCTCGGTACGGTACAGGAACATCACCGCGCGAAATACATCTGGGAGACGCTCGGCCTCCGGACCCATTTCGATGGCATCCACTACTCCGCGGCGCTCGGTGCCAAGAAGCCCGACACGGCGTTCTACGAACGGTCGCAGATAAAGTTACCCGTTCGTTCGCCAGCTGATGTCGTCTTTCTCGATGACGCGACCGGGAACATCGAGGCTGCGGCGGCCTTCGGATGGCGCACGCGACACTTTCGAAGCGTCGAGGATTTGCGCGCGGCGTTAGCGGAAGCGAAGTAGACCTGTCACTTTTCAACCAAGTATCAGATTTAACCATGGCCGACCTTCGAGGCGGCCAGTCGGCGCACGTCCGCGCGCCGGAAGACTCGTTTAATTGGCTGGCTGGCCGGGTCAAGCCCGGCCATAGTGAATTAGGGTTTCACCTTCGCCCAGGGATTGAGAAAGCTGGTGAGCTCACTCCAGCGTTCTACCGTCAGTTTGCGCTGTGCGCGGCGCGCGACGATCTCGTGGCGCAGTCCGTCCGGATCGTCGAAGAAGATCGCGTAATAGTCGTCGGCATATTGCGGATAGAGCGCCGGCTCGGTCACCGAAATGCCCGCAGCACGCAGCAGCCCGGCGATCTTGTCGACCGCCGCCTTGTCCGCAACCTGCAGGCACAGATGATGCAGACCCGGTGCATAAGGATCGTGAGTGCCCCCGCGCGCGGGGCGAATGCTGATCTGCATCACCTTGTTGAAATAGTGCCGGTGCGGATTGCCGCCAATCGGCGCATCGACCGTACGGAAATCGAGCAGCCCCAGAACCGTGTCGTAGAACTTCTGCGAGCGCTCCAGTTCCGACACGCTCAGATAGACGTGATCCAGTCCGACGACTTCGACGCGTTCGGGTAGAATGTCACTCACGCCGCCGCCTTCGCGATGACCTTGGTCAGGAAGGCTTCGCATGCCTTCAGTTCCGAGAGCGCGACGAATTCATCGGCCTTGTGCGCCTGGTCGATGGAGCCGGGGCCGCAGATCACCGCCGGAATGCCGGCGCGCTGGAAGTGCCCGGCCTCGGTGCCATAGGCGACGGCTTCGGCGTGGTTGGCCCCGGTCAGTTCGAGCGCGGCGCGAACCGCCGGCGAATTTTCGTCCATCACGAGGCCGGGATAATTCGCGTGAACCACAGTCTCCAGACGCGCTTCCGATGCGCGTCGGCGGTATTTCGGCAGGATCTCGCGCTCCGCAAGTTCGCGCACGCGCGCCAGAATCACATTCGGGTCGCGGTCGGGCAGAGCGCGGTACTCCCACGTCACGAGCGCGTCGCGCGCCAGAATGTTGGGAGCCGAGCCGCCCGCGATCATGTTCGCCTGCACCGTGGAATGTGGCGGATCGAACATCGGATCGCTGTCGGCGCGCAATTCGTCCCACACCGTTTCGAGAATCCGCACGAACTCGCCAGCCATCATCACCGCATTGGCGCCCTTTTCCGGCGCGCTCGAATGGCCTTCGCGGCCGTGGCAATGGGTGTGCAGCACCGCGCCCGCCTTGTGCGCGCCGACCACCTTCATCAGCGTCGGTTCGCCGACGATGGCAAGCGCGGGCCTGATATTGTTGGCCGCAAGATCGGCGAGCAAGCCGCGCACGCCGTTGCAGCCGACTTCCTCATCATAGGACAGCGCGAAATGGATCGGGCGGGTCAGTTTCGCCGCCGCGATCTTCGGCAGCATTGCGAGCGCCACGCCGACAAACCCCTTCATGTCGCACGCGCCGCGGCCGAACAGCTTGTCGCCGCGAACTTCCGGCTTGAACGGATCGCTCGACCAGTCCTGTCCGTCGACCGGCACCACATCGGTATGACCCGAGAGCACATATCCTCCCGGCTCGTCGGGACCGAGCGTTGCGAACAGGTTCGCCTTGCCGGCGCTTTCATCGAAGGTGCGGCGGCAACGCGCCCCGGCTTCTTCCAGCAGGCCTTGCGCGAAATCGATCAAGGCGAGGTTGGATCCGCGGCTGGTCGTGTCGAAGGCGATGAGCCGGCGCACCAGTTCCAGCGGCTCGCTTTGGGCAGACATGCTCTTCAGCCGCCCATCGACGAAGTGGGATTGCCGATGACCGAGAGGAACTCGCCGCGCGTGATCTCGTTGGTGCGGAAATCGCCGAGCATGGTCGACGTCACCATGGTCACGCCGGTCTTGTGCACGCCGCGCGTGGTCATGCACTGGTGCGTCGCCTCGATGACGACCGCAACGCCGCGCGGCTCCAGAACGCGCTGAATCGTGTTGGCGATCTGCGCGTTCATCTTTTCCTGCACCTGCAGGCGGCGGGCATAGGCTTCGACGACGCGGGCGAGCTTGGAGATGCCCACGACCCTGTTGGTCGGCAGATAGCCGACATGGGCGCGGCCGATGATCGGCGCCAGGTGATGCTCGCAATGCGACTCCAAACGAATGTCCTTCAGCACGATCATGTTGTCGTAGCCTTCGACCTCCTCGAAGGTGCGGCGCATATAGGCTTCGGGATCCTGGCCATAGCCGGCGAACCACTCTTCGAACGCCTTCACCACGCGTTCGGGCGTCTCGCGCAGGCCCTCGCGGTTCGGATCGTCGCCCGCCCAGCGCAGCATGGTGCGGATGGCGGCCTCGGCTTCCTGGCGCGTCGGTTTGGCCAGCTTGGCGGAACGGAGTTTGGTTTTCGACTTTTGCATCAAGGGGTCTCGCGAGGAGGAGAGGGGGATTACGCCCTTTCCGCTCGCTTGGATCAACCCACGCGAAAAAGAGGGCTTACCTGCGTGCCGTTCACACCGGGAATAGTGACACGGTCCCCAAATCTCAATGAATTTGTCGGCGCTCGTGCGGGCTTTCCAGCAGGAAAGCCGGTATCTCTGCTTCGAAGGCTTCGCCCGTGCTGCTGCGCATCTGGTACTTGCCCGACATGCAGCCCGACGAAGTCGGAAGCGGGCAGCCGCTGGTGTACTGGAACTTCTGGCCCGGTGCGATGACCGGCTGCGCACCGACAACGCCGGGTCCGCGCACTTCCTTCATCTGGCCGTGACCGTCGACGATCTGCCAGTAGCGCGAGAGAAGCTGGACCGTCTCCGGCCCCTTGTTCTCGATCGTCACCGTGTAGGACCACAGATAGCGCTGTTCGTCCGGATCGGATTGATCGTCGAGGAAGGCCGGTTTCACGGCAACGCGGATGTTTCGAGTTGAGCGTTCGTACATGGGTAAATTATTGGGAGCCATCGCGGCCAAAGCAAGGCGTTCTCGAACCTTGCGTTAATTACGCTGCTACTGTGTCTCTACCGACACGTCTGTCTTCACAGAGTTGGCGATGAAGCATTCCCCGTGTGCCTTGTGGTGAATCTCGGCCAGTGCAGACGGTTCGACCGAAGTTCCGGTCGCAAATCTGATCCGCGGCCGTAGCGTCACGCCGGATACCCACAACTTTCCGTCGGAACCTTTTTCCATAACTCCGACAGCATCGTCGTCGTAGGAATCGACGATGAGTCGCTTGCGCGCACATAGTGCCAAAAAAGTGAGCATGTGGCACGAGGACAGCGCCGCGACGAATGCCTCTTCGGGATCGACCCGGTCGATGTCGCCCTTGAAGGCGGGCGCGGCGGACGCCGGCACGACAATGGTTCCTTCGTTGAAACGCATTTCGTGGGCCCGATTGTAGCTGTCGTAGGTGAAATCGGCGCTGGTGCGCTTCCAGCGGATGCTTGCGCGATGTTCGCTCATGCTGCCGCCAATGCCTGTTCGAGGTCTTCGCAGAGATCGGCCGGATCTTCGAGGCCGACGGACAGGCGCATCAGGCCCGACGAAACGCCAAGTTCGGCGCGGGCCGCCGGCGTCAGCTTCTGGTGCGTCGTCGTTTCGGGATGCGTGATCAGGCTTTTCGCATCGCCGAGATTGTTGGAAATGTCGATCACCTTCAGCGCATTGGCGAGCCTGAAGGCCGATTTCTTGCCGCCCGCGACTTCGAACGTCACCACACCGCCGCCGCCTTCCATCTGGGCGCGGGCGAGGTTGTGCTGCGGATGATCGGGGCGGAAGGGATAGAGCACACGCGTGACCTTGGCCTGCCCGGCGAGGAAATCGGCGACCGCCGCGGCCGCTTCGCAGTGCGCGCGCATCCTGAGGTCGAGCGTTTCCAGACTCTTCAGATGGAGCCAGGCGTTGAACGGGCTGATCGACGGGCCGGTGTTGCGGATGAACGTCTGCAGATGATCTTTCAGGAAATCTTCCTTGCACAGGATCACACCGCCGAGCGCGCGACCCTGGCCGTCGATATATTTGGTCGAGGAATGCACGACGATGTCGGCGCCGAACTCGAACGGCCGCTGCAGCGCCGGCGTCGCGAACGCGTTGTCGACGATCAGCCGCGCGCCGCCCTTGTGCGCGATCTTGGCGACGGCCTTGAGATCAACGATCGCCAATGTCGGATTGGACGGCGTCTCCAGGAACAGCAGTTTCGTCTTGGGCCGCATCGCGGTTTGCCATTGATCGACGTCGCCGCCGTCCACCAGCGTATGCGCAATGCCGAAACGCGGCAGGATTTCCTCGATCACATGGCGGCAGGAGCCGAACATCGCCTTGGCCGCGACCACGTGATCGCCGGTGCGCAGCGCGCACAGGAGAGACGCGGTGACGGCCGCCATGCCGCTGGCCGTGGCGCGCGCGACCGGCGCACCCTCAAGCGCGGCCATGCGCTGTTCGAACATCGTGACAGTGGGGTTTCCGAAGCGGCTGTACTGATAGCCGACGGACTCGCCGGTGAAGCGGGCTTCGGCTTCCTCGGCAGCCTCATACGCATAACCCGACGTAAGGAACAGGGCTTCCGAGGTTTCCTGGAACGACGTGCGCAGGGTGCCGGCCCGCACGGCAAGCGTGCGGCTGCGCCATTTTCCCGGTTTTTTGTTCGTTGCCATGCACTTTTGTTGCGCGCTTGCTGGCAGGGGTCAAGTTTCTTATGGTCGCGCCGCATCGAGGCAGCCATGACAAAAATGAACACCATCAGCCACCACACCGCACTTATATACGTCATGGTCATGATTTCGGCTGCCGATGGCTCGATGAGCGAGTCCGAACTTCGGATCATCGGGGAACTGACAAAGGGCCTGCCCGTTTTCAAGGACTTCGACCACAGCCGCCTGCTGTCGATCTGCCAGGAATGCGCGCAGATACTGCACGAGCCGGACGGCGTCGACGCGGTTCTCGGCCTCGTCAAGGAAGGTCTGCCCGAAGTGCTGCACGAGACCGCTTATTGGGTGGCGCTCGAGGTTGCGCTTGCCGACCGGCGCATAGCACTCGAAGAGTTGCGCGTGCTCGACGCCATCCGCCGGCTCCTGGACATCGACAAGCTCACGGCTGCCGCCATCGAACGCGGCGCGCGCGCGAAGTACCAGGTCGCGTGAAGCGGCTTCTGCTGCTGCGCCACGCCAAGACGGTTCCAGCAGGCCCCGGAATTGAAGATCACGAACGCGAGCTGATGGCCCGTGGCCGCGACGATGCACCGGCGGTCGGAAAATATCTGGCGCGCAAAAAATATGTGCCCGACCTCATTCTCTCGTCGACGGCGCGGCGCACGGTGGAGACGGCGGACCTGGTGACGCAGCGGTTGAACGGTACGCAGCCGATCGACTATGTCGATGCGCTCTATCTGGCGGAACCGCGCGAAATACTCGCCGCGATCCGCGCCGTGCCCGAAGCAGTGAAGACGTTGATGGTTGTGGGGCACAATCCGGGGCTGGAGCATGTTGCGACGTCGCTGTCGCGCGAGCCGGTGAAGCGGAAGGAACGCGGCCGCTTCGACCTGATCGAAGAGAAATTCCCGACCGGTGCGCTCGCCGTGCTCGACTTCGACGTGCCGCGCTGGCGCGATATCGCGCCGGGACAGGGGGAGCTGATCGACTTTGTCCGGCCCCGTGACCTCTGACTTGTCGACCATCGACGAACTGACCGCGCGCATCCGTGGCGCGTTTCCCGACCTGACGTTCACGTCCGCCGAACTCGTCGCGCATGGCGACGACAATCTGGTTGTCGTGCTCGATGCGGCCTGGGTCGTGCGTTTCCCGCGCAACGACGAGTATCGCGCCCGCTTCGCGGCCGAATTGAATCTGCTGAAAGCGTTCCGGCCGCTGTCGCCGGTACCTGTCCCGAACTACGAGCATGTCGCGCCGGACGCCAGTTTCGGCGCGTATCGCATGATCGCTGGACAGGAGATGACGCCCGACCTGTTTGCAGCGCTGGCGCCGCAGGACCGGCAGGCCGTGCTGGCCTCCTTGTCAGCGTTTCTTTCAGCGCTCCATGCCCTGCCGGCGGAAACGATTGCGCAGCCGGACGGCATGATCGCACGCACCTGGTCGGGCGAACAATTCGCGGCGCTCTATCGCGGCATGCGGCGTGCGAAAGTCGCACGTGTTGTACCTGCCGAGACGCTGGCGCGCTTCGATGCGTTCCACGACGTGTTCGAGAACACTCAGCCCGGTCCGGCGCGCCTCGTCCATGACGACATCAGCGACGATCACATCCTGGTCGAAGGCGCGCGCATTGCCGGCATCATCGACTTTTCCGACGCGTCGTTCGGCGACCCGGCAATCGATTTCGCGTTCTTCTGGCGGCTGGGCGAAGCGTCGCTCGATGCGGTGCTGCGCGATTACAAATTTGCCTCGGAGGATCGCTCGCTCAAGACGCGGTCGCACTGGACCTTCGTGCGCTACATGATCAACCAGCTGGCCTATGGCCCACGCGCAAAATGGGGACTCGCGCCGGAGCAAACGCTGGCCGAACTGGAACCGCATCTGAAGAAGCTGGGGTTCTAGAACCGGCTGTCATTCCAACTCCAGCCGCGCGAATTGTTCCTCGGGCGCGTCGACGGACTTCATCGCTTCGCGCAGCATCGCGGCGAGGTCTTTTTCCAGCGCGCGGCCGGCGAGATTGTCCTCCTCGTTCGGATCCCGTTCGAGATCGTAGAGATGGTTGCCGGAGAACCGCGCCATCGCCCAGAACGGCACGGCGTCACTCTCGTCCCAGGTCTGGCGGATCACGGGCACTTTGCTGCCCGGCATGCGGTCGAGACGCGCGCGCTCATCGGGCAGCGGCATTTCCTGTTCGCGGGCGAGGACATGCGTCGGCATGGTCGACCAGCGGTTCGACCAGGCGCCGAGCGGGCGGTTCTTTTCCCTCGGTGCACGCGCATATTTCATCTTGCCGTCGATATAGTGGACTTCGCGGCCCCACACGCCTGCCAATATCCAGTCGCGCACCGATTTCGTCTTGCCGGATAAAAGCGGCAGCAGCGAGCGGCCATGCGTGCGCTGCCGGATCTTGCCGTCGATGCCGAACAGTTCGGCGAGCGTCGCAAACAGATCGACGCTGGTGGTGAGCGCATCGTTGGTGCCCGGCGCAACGCCCGGCGCCGCGATCAGGAGCGGAATGCGCGCGATGGTCTCATACATCGGAACGCCCGGCTTGCCCCAGATGTCCTTCTCGCCGAGGTAATGACCGTGATCGCTGCAGAGCACGATTATCGTATCGTCCCACAGTTCCTTGTCGTCGATCTTGTCGAGCACGCGGCCAAGCCAGTGGTCGATCATAGTCAGCTTCGCGCCATAGGCCGCGCGCAGATGCCGGCCCTCGCGCTCGCTCATCACGCCGCGTTTGACGATGCCGGTGCCATAGGGCGGCCAGATCAGCATGGGGCCGTCCCACTCGGGATCATAGCGTTTGATATATTCGTCCGGCGTGTCGAACGGTTCGTGCGGATCGAACTCATCGACAAAGAGGAAGAAGCGGTCATGCGCGCCGGCATTATCGCCGAGCCAGTTGGCCGCCGCCTGCATCGTCTTGGGACCGGGAAAGCCGGCCTCGCCTTTGAAGTAGCCGCGCGAGTTGTCATACGGCATGTGCCGCTCGGGCCCGAACATCGGCGTGCCGGCCCAGCTCGGGTCGGCGCGCGTTTTCCACGCATCGCCCTCATGCCCGCGCTGATAGTCCCAGGCCGTGAAGTCGACGTGATAGTTTTCGCCGCCCGTTTCGAACAGATGTGGATGATCGCTGATGAGCTGGGAGACAACGCCCGCGCGGCGCAGCGGATAGGTGATCGCGTCTTCCCACAGCTCCACAGAACCCCAGGGCCGCCAGAGAAAATCCCACGCGCCGCACAGGATATCGTGCCGCGCCGGCATACAGGGCAGGGACGCGGCGTAATGTTTGGTGAACTGCACGGAGCGCCTCGCCAGACGGTCGAGGTTCGGCGTCTCGAACTCGCGTCCGCCATAGCTGCCCAGCATGTGGCGATTGAGACTGTCGAGGAGGATGACGATCGCGTTTTTCGCGAGCGGAGTACCCGTCATTTCGCGTGGCTTCGCTCGGCCAGCGCCAGCGTTTTCCAGCCGAAGGCGGCTTCCGGAACCATGTCGCCCATCATGCGCGCCTTGCGTTCCGCCACGAGGCGTCCGCCCATGGTCTCATAGAAGAAACGCGCATTGTTCCCGGCGTGCGCCCAGATCACGCAAGACGTGCAACCGCGTTGCCGCAGCAGTGCGAACGCGCCTTTCAGCAGCGCGCGGCCCGCGCCGCGCCCGAAATAGGATGGGTCGACATAGAGCGTGTAGACTTCGCCGTCATAGCCGAGCGCGCGGTCGCGCGAAGGACCAAGGCTCGCCATGCCGACAAGTCCGATGTCCGCGCTCTCCGCAACCAGCACGACCTCGCGCCGCTGGTTTTGGATCGTCGAATGCCAGCGTGCGGTCTGTCCCTTTGGCGTCATCGCGCACAGTAATGCGCTCGAAAGAACGGCTGGATAGGTGTCATGCCAGGATTCGATGTAGATGCGCGCGACCTCCGCGGCATCTTCGGGCCGCGCGGCTCTGACGTTGAGCGCGAGATCGTCCATGCACGAAGCTTCGCGCAACACAGTAGGCGGAGCAAGCGGGAAATGCGCCACTACGTAGTTGGGCCGCTTCTGTTGGCGCGAATGCGCTTGATAGCGAACCAGACCATCGTTCCGCCGGCCGCAATGAACGGTCCGCCAAACACAGTCGCCATCAGGATCATGGAGGCCGCGTCGCCGGCGTTCTGGGGATAAAAGAACATCTCGACCAGCGCGCCGCCGCCGAAAATTCCGGTGCACAGGCCGGATGGAAGAAGAAACAGCAGGCCGATGACCAGAAGCGCCGCGGTCGCGCCCGCGCTGTATTTGGGCTTCGGCAAAGGTTCAGACTGGGACATGCGCGCGCTCCCGCAGTTTCACGTCCAATCCGGCGCGATAGAAGAGATTGTAGGTATCGAATGGGATGATCTTGCCTTCCGCCGTGACGAAATGGATGCAGGACCGCTTCACCGTCGCGACGCAGAAGTTGTACTTGTCGAGGAACTGCACGATCGCGATGCGGAACACCTTGTCGTAACCCAAATCGTCCGGCACCTCGACCTGCGGCAGGCAGCACAGAAGTTCGCCGAGCACCGTCCTGGTCCGTTCGCCGGACGAGGCGAGCGACAAAAGATCGAACAACCTGTTCCTCAACTCCGGGTAGCGCTCGAACGCGATCGTGTTTGGCGCCGCCGCCAGCAATTCATTCTTGGGGATAAGCTGGGTGATGGGCGTCACCCTGGTGCCGTCGCGCAAGCCATAGGCCACCGAAATCGAATCGGGATTGCAGGGTAGGGGAATGATGTCTTGGCTCGCGAAAATCTCTCCGGCCTGGGTCGCGATGGCGCGGCGGATATCGGTCAACAACATGCGGTCTGCGTTCTTGTCGAAGTCGACGTTGCGCCCCGCATCCTGCACCGGCTGGAACGTAATGCCGCGCACGCATCTGTAGGAGAGGGCGTGACGCACGATGTCGCCGATCTCCGCGTCGTTGACGCCCTTCTTGACGACGCAGACGAGCGTCGTCGAAATGCCGGCCGCTTCCAGATGGGCGAGCGCCTGTTCGCGCACCTTGCGCAGGTCCGCGCCGCGAATATTCTCCAGCGCCTCGCGCTTCATCGAGTTGAACTGCAGGTAGACTTCGAAACCCGGCTTGAACCCGGCCAATTCGGCGACGAATGCCGGATCGCGCGCGATGCGGATGCCGTTGGTGTTGAGCATCACATGGCGGATCGGCTTGGTCTTGCAGAGCTTGAGGATGTCCACGATCCGCGGATGGACGGTCGGCTCGCCACCCGAGATCTGCACCAGATCGGGGTTTCCTTCGCTGGCCACAAGGGTTTCCAGCATCGCATCGACCTCGGCCAACGTGAGGTTGCGCGTCTTCTGCGGCGAGGAATCCGCAAAGCACACCGGACAGGTGAGGTTGCATTCGTCGTTGATCTCGATCAGCGCGAGACAGGAGTGCTGTTCATGGTCCGGGCACAGTCCGCAATCGTACGGGCAGCCATAATGCGTGCGGCTCTGATGCTTCAGCGGCATGTCGCCGGGCTTGATGAAGTCCTTGCAGCTCTTGAAGTAGGCGGCGTCGCTGGAAATCAGCGTCTTCTGTGCGCCATGCTCCGGACAGCGCTTCAGATAGAAGACATTGTCGCCCTCGATCGTGATCTTGGCGTTGACGAGCCGCAGACAGACTTCGCACAGCGACTGGGTCTGGCCATAGAAGCTGTAATCCTTAGACGGCCGCACGAAGCTCATCGGTCTGCCTCATCATAAAGACGCTATAGGCAATAAAAGCGATGCAAATCAGGTGAAATATATTGAGCGGCCCGAGGACGGCCGGATAGGGCTTGAGGAATTCCCACGCGAAGCGCTGCAGAGCATACCATCCCACGAAGAGATAAAAGCCCCGGCGCCGGACCAGGAGCGAATCAGTGGCGAGCGCTGGCAGGTAGGCCGCCAGGAACAAGAGCATGGCGGCGGACTCGTATAGCTGCACCGGGTGCCGGGCGATTCCGTCGCCGAAGTCGACGCCCCAGGGCAGGTGCGTCGGCGTGCCATACGTATAGTCGGGCAGCCCGGCGAAGAAGCAGCCCAGCCGTCCGATTGCGATGCCGAGCGCCAGCGGCGCCACGAACGGACCACCCGTCGAACCGCGCACGCCGGTTGCAAGCTTGAAGAGTTCGACGCCGACAATGCCGCCGGCCACGGCGCCAGCAATCGAGTGGCCGATCTGCCAAAACCCAGCCAAACTCATGTTCATGCTGCCGAACAGCAGCGCACCGGCGATGGCGCCGACGCCCAACGCGATGAAGTAACCCGGATCGCGAAGCGGTGTTCGCGCGCCGGCGAAATAGCGTCGCGCAACGAAGCTGCCCATCAGCCAGGCCGAGACCCAGGCCGCGACATCGAAGATCATGTGAACCAGCATCACCGCAAAGCTGCTTGCTTCTGAGTGTGCACGCCAGACAAAAGTTGCTCGCCAGCGCGCGACGTCCGTTCATCTTCGTGGCGGAATTGAGATTGGGTGCGGCGAGAAAGTCACGAGTTCTATTTTGGAAAATTCGAGAAGCAGCGTACAGTTGACGCAAATCAGCCTGGCAGGCGCTGGAGATGGCGTGTTGGCTGCACAAAAATTGACAGATGAGGGAGCACCGGGGGCAGCCGCGCAGCGAAGCGCGGGTGACGGATATGACGTGTGACATGCGGAAGTGAACTGGAATGAAGTGATCGTTCAGCTTTCATTTATCTCCCGGTGGGAAAATAAAGACTGGCGAAACGGTTTAGTGGGGTTCAACGGTCTTGTCAGATCCGGAATCGACCACGATCTTTAGTCGTGGAGGTTGCGAGATCAAACGTTAGGAGTTAGCGGTTATGAGCACGCTCGACGTCTTTGATATCTTTTCCCGCGACTATGCGCGAGAAAAATTCGAAACCATGTCCCTGCGCGATTGGCTGTTGGCCGCGCGCGACAATCGGATGCTCTACGCCACGCCGCCGGAACGCATGGTGGAAGCCATCGGCGAAGCAGAGCTCGTAGACACCGCACAGGATCCGCGCCTCAGCCGGCTGTTCTTCAATCGCACGATCAAGAGATACAAGGTCTTCGAAGGCTTCTACGGCATGGAAGACACGATCGAGCGGATCGTGGGCTACTTCAAGCATGCGGCGCAAGGCCTCGAAGAGAAACGCCAGATACTTTACCTGCTCGGCCCCGTGGGTGGCGGCAAATCCTCGCTTGCCGAACGGCTCAAGGACCTGATGGAGGTTCATCCGATCTACGTGCTGAAGGCGGGCGACACGATAAGCCCCGTGTTCGAATCGCCGCTCGGCCTGTTCCGTTCGCCGGAGCTGGGAAACCTTCTTTCCGAACGGTACGGCATCGAACGCCATCGCGTCGGCGGCGTGATGAGCCCGTGGGCCGTGAAGCGGCTGGACGAATTCGGCGGCGACATCTCCAAATTCGAAGTCGCCAAGCTCTATCCCTCCAAGCTGCGCCAGTATGCGGTCGCCAAGACCGAGCCGGGCGACGAAAACAACCAGGATATCTCGGCCCTCGTCGGCAAGGTGGACATCAGGAAGCTCGAACATTTCAGCCAGAACGATCCGGACGCCTATTCTTTCTCGGGCGGGTTGTGCCGTTCGAATCAGGGGCTTCTCGAGTTCGTCGAAATGTTCAAGGCGCCGATCAAGGTCCTGCATCCGCTGCTGACTGCGACGCAGGAAGGCAACTATATCGGCACCGAAACGCTGGGGCCGATCCCCTACAACGGCACGATCCTGGCGCACTCCAACGAAGCCGAATGGACAGTATTCAAGGCGAACCGGAACAACGAAGCGTTCCTCGACCGCATCAGTGTGGTCACGGTTCCGTACTGCTTGCGGGTGACGGAAGAGACGGCGATCTACAAGAAGCTGCTCGACGCCTCCAACCTCGGCGGCACGCCGACGGCGCCGGAGACTCTCGAAATGCTGGCGAAGTTCTGCGTCGCCACGCGCCTCAAGGAGCATGAGAATTCCAACATCATATCCAAGATGCGCGTCTATGACGGCGAGAAGCTGAAGGATACCGATCCGAAGGCCAAGACGCTGCAGGAATACAAGGACATGGCCGGCGTCGACGAAGGCATGACCGGCATCTCTACCCGCTTCGCCTACAAGACGCTGTCGGAGACGTTCAACTACGACGTGACCGAAGTCGCCGCCGATCCCGTGCACATGATGTACGTGCTGGAGCAAGCCATCAAGCGCGAGCAATTCCCGGACGAGACGGAGAAGAAATATCTCGACTTCATCAAGTCCGAACTTGCGCCGCGCTATGCCGAGTTCATCGGCAAGGAAATCCAGAAGGCTTATCTGGAATCCTATGGCGAGTACGGCCAGAACCTGTTCGACCGCTACATCGCCTACGCCGATGCCTGGATCGAAGACCAGGACTACAAGGATGCCGACACCGGCCAGCTTCTCGACCGCGGCGCGCTCGACAATGAGCTCTCCAAGATCGAAAAACCCGCGGGCATCGCCAACCCGAAGGACTTCCGCAACGAGGTCGTGAAATTCGCGCTGCGCTATCGCGCCCAGCATGACGGCAAGAACCCGTCCTGGACCGCCTATGAGAAGATCCGTTCGGTCATCGAAAAGCGGATGTTCACGCAGGTCGAGGATCTGCTGCCGGTGATCTCGTTCGAATCCAAGAAGGACAGCGACACGCAGACCAAGCACAACGAGTTCATCAAGCGCATGCTGGCGCGCGGCTATACCCCGCGCCAGGTTCGCCGGCTCGTCGAATGGTACATGCGCGTGAACAAGGCGGGGTAGCGCACATGTCATCCCCGGCGAGCGCGAACGAAGTTCGCGTGAGGGAAGGGGAACCAGGTAGAGAGACCGTGTTTGGTCTGACCATCTGGGTTCCCTTCCCCTCGCAACACTTTCGTGTTGCTCGGCCGGGAATGACTGCTGAGTTGGTGTCTCCGTGACCCACTTCGTCGACCGGCGTCTCAATCCCAAGGGCAAGAGCCTCGGCAATCGCCAGCGCTTTCTGCGCCGCGCGCGCACGCAGATCCGCGAAGCGGTGCAGAAGTCGCTCAAGGACGCCGCCGTCGCCGACATCGGCAAGGAACGAAAGATCAAGATCTCCGCCAAGGGAACGAGCGAACCGCGCTTCCGCCTCGACCCGCGCGCATCGGGCGAACGCGATTTCGTCCTGCCGGGCAACAAGGAGTTCGTGCCGGGCGATGCGATCGACAAGCCCAAGTCCGGCGGCGGGCAGAACGGCAAGGAAGCCGCCGACTCCGGCGACGGCGAAGACGATTTCGAGTTCACCATGACGCAGGACGAGATCCTCGACATCTTCTTCGAGGATCTGGAACTGCCGAATCTGGTACGCACCACGCTCAAGGAAACGCCGAACAAGGTCTGGAAGCGCGCCGGAATCTCGACGTCCGGCTCGCCGACGCAGATCAATCTGGTCCGCACGATGCGCAATTCGTTCGGCCGGCGGCTTGCGCTGCACCGACCGACCAAGAAGGACATCGACGCGCTGCAGGCCATGCTCGACGCGGCCGAACAGGAAACGCCCGTCAGCCAAGACAAGATCGCCGCGCTCAAGGAACAACTCGCCAAGGCCAATTCCAAGCGCAAATGGGTCGGTTTCATCGATCCGATAGACGTGCGTTTCAACTCCTTCACCGAACAGCCCGTGCCGACGAGCCAGGCGGTGATGTTCTGCCTGATGGACGTGTCCGGCTCGATGGGCGAGCGCGAGAAAGACCTCGCCAAACGGTTCTACATGCTGCTGCACCTCTTCCTGAAGCGGCGCTACAAGAAGGTCGACGTCGTCTTCATCCGTCACACGCATGACGCGCAGGAAGTCGACGAACAGGAATTCTTCTATTCGCGCCAGTCCGGCGGCACGATCGTCTCGACCGCGCTCGACAAGATGCTGGAGATACAGAAGGAGCGCTACGCCACCGCCGACTGGAACATCTACGCCGCGCAGGCCAGCGACGGCTACACGCAGTCGGGCGATGCGCGGCATTGCGTCGACCTGCTGAACGCCGCGATCATGCCGCTCTGCCAGTACTACGCCTATATCGAGATTCTCGACGAGCGCGAGATGGAGGTGTTCGCGTCGGAAGATTCCGGAGCCGAACTCTGGCGTGCCTACCGCACGGTCGCCGAGGAATGGCCGAACTTCGCCACCAAACGCATCGCCAAGCCGGCGGACATCTTCCCCGTTTTCCACGAACTGTTCAAAAAGACCGAGGCGGCGTGATGACCACACCTCTGTTCACCGAGCCGGAATGGGATTTCGCCACACTCGACCGCACCTACAGGGCGATCGAGGACATCGCGCTGAACGATCTGAAGCTTGACGTCTATCCCAACCAGGTCGAGATCATCTCGTCCGAGCAGATGCTCGACGCCTATTCCTCCATCGGCATGCCGCTGATGTACAATCACTGGTCGTTCGGCAAGCTGTTCGCGCGGGAGGAAACGCTCTATCGAGCCGGCTACAGCGCGCTCGCCTACGAAATCGTGATCAATTCGAGCCCATGCATTTCCTACCTGCTCGAGGAAAACACGATGACGATGCAGGCGCTGGTCATGGCGCATGCCGCTTTCGGCCACAACCATTTCTTCAAGAACAACTATCTCTTCCGGCAATGGACCAACGCCGAAGGCATCATGGATTATCTGGCCTTCGCCAAGAAATACATTGCCGCGTGCGAAGAGCGCCACGGGCGCGAGGATGTCGAAGCCACGCTCGATTCCGCGCATGCTCTGATGGATCAGGGCGTGTTCCGCTATCGCAGGCCGCCCAAGCCGTCCAAGGAGCGCGTGCTGGAAAAGCGCCGTCTTCGCGCCCAGTATGACGAGGAAGCCTATAACGAATTGTGGCGCACGCTGCCTACCGGTGTCGAGCCGCCGAGCGCGCGGCCCATCATCGATCCTGAAGACGAGTTCACGGGCGAGATGAAACTGCCGGAAGAAAATCTTCTCTACTTCATCGAGAAGAACTCGCCCTCGCTCCTCGCCTGGCAGCGCGAAACGCTGCGCATCGTGCGCAACCTGTCGCAATATTTCTATCCGCAGCGCCAGTTGAAGGTCATGAACGAAGGCTGCGCCACGTTCGTGCACTACACGATCATGAATTTGCTGTTCGATCGCGGTCTGATCACCGAAGGCTCGTGGCTGGAATTCATGCACAGCCACACCAGCGTCGTGTTCCAGCCCGAATACAATGACCGCCGGTACAACGGCTTCAATCCCTATGCGCTCGGTTACGGAATGATGGCCGATATCCGCCGCATCTGCGAGAAACCGACTTCGGAGGATCGCGACTGGTTTCCGGATTTCGCCGGCAATGGCGACTGGACCGGAACGCTGAAGGACGCCTGGGCGAACTATCGCGACGAAAGCTTCATCCAGCAGTTCCTGTCGCCCAAGCTGATGCGCGATTTCCGACTCTTCGCCCTGTACGACAAGGCGGACGAAGGCGCCTTCAAGGTGTCAGCGATCCACAATGAGAGCGGCTATCGCGCCGTGCGTTCCATGCTCGCGCGCCAATACGATGCCGGCATCGCCGATCCGAACATCCAGGTGATCGGCGCCGACCTCAAGGGCAATCGCACCCTGTACCTGTCGCATGGCATGCATCGCGGCGTTCCGCTTCACAACCAGACCAAGGAACTTGTCCTCGCCCATGTCGAGCGCCTGTGGGGCCACGACGTGAAGCTCGAGGAACAAGCCGCCTAGGCGGCTCGTTCCGTTAGCTCGCCTGATCCGCCTGGCCCGCATGTGCGGCGACCGTCATCGTCTGAACCGCCTGGTTCGCGGCCGGCGACGCAGGCAGTGCCTGCGGCCAGGTCACTTCCACCATCAGCAAGGCTGCGGCCGCGATGATTGCCCATGTGAAGGCCTTCGCGCCGTACACTTCGTCGTTTGAATAAGTCGTCATAGCCCACTCCATTTTCGTGTCCGGCCCGCGTTGGTGAACGCGCCTTAACCGGCCACACGCCTCAGATGGGGTGTGAGTGGAAGTCCACAATAGTAAGAATGCTGCATTGCGAGGGGAGTGAGCCATGCAAAAAAGGCATGCATCCGAACCTTGTCCCCGGCGCATCGCGTCCCCATGTCCCGGTCTTGGCGGCCTTCAACGGGCCCACGCGCCGTGCGACGCTCTCTCTTGAAAGAACAGGGAGAGACGCAATGGGTAAGCGCACGCTGGATACCGGAACCAAGGATCTTCTGGCCCATGTCGACGACGGCGTGGCGGTCATCACGATGAACCGTCCCGAGCGGCGAAACGCCATGTCGGGCGGAATGCTCACCGCGATGTCGGCCGCTCTTGCCGCATTTGAGACAGATCCCGAGGTCGCCTGCATCGTCCTCACCGGCGCGGGCGGCGCGTTCTGCGCAGGCGGCGACGTGAAGGGCATGGCGGATGGCACGGGCGGCGGCTCGACGGCGGCGGCCGGCACCGATCTCGACAGCCGCATCCATGCACAACGGATCAGCCAGCGCGCGACTGCCGGCAAGCTCTACAAGATGCCCAAGCCGACCATCGCTTCGCTTCCCGGGGCCGCGGCGGGTGCAGGGCTCTCGCTGGCGCTGGCGTGTGACTTGCGCATCGCGTCCGAAAAGGCGGTGATGACGACGGCATTCGCCAAGGTCGGTTTCTCCGGCGACTATGGCGGCACCTATTTCCTCAGCCAGTTGGTCGGTTCGGCCAAGGCGCGCGAACTCTATTATCTCTCCGACCGCATCGACATGACCGAGGCGCAGCGCCTGAATCTGGTGAACTTCGTCGTGCCGGCCGTGCGGCTCGAGACCGACACGATGCTGCTTGCCCATCGCCTCGCCAAGGGACCGCGCGTCGCCTACCGCTACATGAAGGAAAACATCAATCGCGCGGCGTCGGGCGCCGATGTCGACGATTGCCTCGACCTGGAGGCGACGCACCACATCCACACCGGCTTCACCGAGGATCATCGCGAAGCCGCAAAGGCCTTCGTCGAGAAACGCGATCCGGTGTTCAAGGGACGCTGAATTTGCACCGCGCAACCTTGAAGGCGCGCGCATGACAGACCTGTTGCCGGCGCCGTGAGCCCAAAGCGCTAGTCGACACCGCGATAGCGGCGCACCTTGGCGCGATTGCCGCAACCTTTCATGTCGCACCAGCGGCGCGAATGGTTCTTGCTGGTGTCGAGGAACAGCCAGCCGCAGCTCTCGCTGGCGCATTCGCGCAGGCGTGCGGTTCGTCCGGAGACGAGAAGTTCGCCGGCGGCGCGCAGGACAGGCCAGAGCGGCGCATCGAGCGTGACCGCACCGTCCCAGCCCCATTCGTAGTCGTCGCCGTGCCGATGAATGCGCGCATGCGCCATGACATGGCCGATCGAAGCGTTCATCGCGGCCAGGTCCGTGCGCGGCGCCGGCTTTCCGTGGACCAGTGCGAGAAACACGGCGTGCATCGACTCGCGGATCGCCTTGGCGTTCGTCAAGGCAAATTCGGCAACTCGCGGTTGCTTGCGGGCAAGCGCGGCGAGCGCCGTGCGGCGGGCTGGCGCGAGCGTACCGGATATCACGGCCCAGGACAGCAGATCTTCGTAAGAGGCGAGCTTGTCGTCGTGCGTGCCCGAGCGGATGCCGCCAATCGTGTTGACGAAGTCGAGGCTTGGATTTCCTCCGACAAATTCGGTGGCATCGATCATTCCGCATTGTAACCGCCGAAACGGCTATTGACAAGTTACAGCGCGCTGCCTTATGAAACCGTCATAACACCATTTGGGTGGTGTCAGCATGGCGCGGCGCGAACGCACGGCTGTTACGCCACGCGGTTTGACGCTTCGCGCTGCGGACATCGAAACCGGTTCGGGAGGATTCAGGATGCAGCCATTCGTAATCGACATTCCGGATGCGGACATCGCCGACCTCAAGGCGCGCCTGCGTCGAACACGCTGGACCGATGCCATCCCGGGCCGTGGCTGGGACGACGGCGCTGACGTCGCCTATATGCAGGAACTGTGCGCCTATTGGGCGGACGGGTTCGACTGGCGGGAGCAGGAGCGGCGGCTGAACGCGTTTCCGCACTTCATGGCCGATGTCGGCGGCAATCGAGTCCACTTCATACATGCGCGGGGCAAGGGTCCCAATCCACTGCCTGTCGTCATCACCCATGGCTGGCCGAGCAGCTTCGCCGAATTCTCGAAACTGATCCCGCTTCTGACCGACCCCGCCGCACATGGCGGCGCTGCGGAAGACGCGTTCGACGTCGTCGTTCCCTCGATGCCGGGCTATGGGTTTTCCTCCCGGCCGACCAAACCGGGAACGACGTCGGCCACCGTCGCCGATCTCTGGGCGACGCTCATGACGGACGTGCTTGGCTACAAGCGCTTCGTCGCGCAAGGCGGGGACATCGGCGCGGGCGTGACCAACCGCCTTGGCCGCAAGCATGGCGGCGCGGTCGCCTCGATCCATGCCATGTCGCCGCCGCCGCTCCAGAACCAGGAAAATCTCAGCGCTGCGGAGCGGGCCTTTGTTGCGGTGGGCGACATTTGGGAGCGTGACGAAGGCGGATACAGCCATCAACAAGCTTCCAAGCCGCAAACTCTGTCGATCGGGCTGAACGATTTGCCGGCGGGACTGGCGGCCTGGATCGTGGAGAAGTGGCGCGGCTGGAGCGACTGCGGCGGCAATGTCGAGAGCCGCTTTACCAAGGATGAGCTTCTCACCCAGGCGAGCATCTACTGGTTCACCGAGACGATCGGATCGTCCGTGCGCATGTACTATGAAACCCAGCACGCGCCGGCGCAGCCGCCTGCAGAGATGATACAAACTCCGGCCAGGCTTTTTCTTACGAAAGAGGCGGTGGTTCTGTGTCCGCCGGAGTGGGCAAGGCGAAGCTACGCGAACCTGTCCTACGGCCTTGCCGAACGAGGTGGACACTTCCTCGCGGCCGAGGAGCCGGCACTGCTTGCCGCGGACATGCGCGCATGGTTTCGCGCGTCGAGATGATTCTACGCCACGGCGACAACCGCGATGAGCGACTCGGGAAACGTCGCCGTCATGGTCGTGCCTTTTCCGGGCTCGCTTGCAACGGTAAGCGTGCCGCCGTGAAGTTCTATGAGCGATTTGGAGATCGGAAGGCCAAGGCCGGTGCCCTGATGCTGGCGGGCGAGCGTTGAATCGATCTGGCCAAAGGCGGTGATCGCGACTTCGATGTCGGCCGCGCTCATGCCGATGCCGGTATCGTTGACGGACAGCGCGATGCCGTCCGGAACCCTCTGCGCGCGGATGGTGACGGTGCCGCCGGGTGGCGTGAACTTCACGGCATTGGACAAAAAGTTGAGCAGGACCTGCCGCAAAGCGCGTTGGTCGCAGCGCAGCTTGGGCAGGCGGGGCTCGACGTCGGTGACGAGCAGGACATCGCTCTTCTCCGCGCGATTGCGGATCAGCGTCAGACATTCTTCGATCACCGTGCGCAGCACGACGTCGTCGTGGCGCAACTCCATCTTTCCGGATTCCAGCTTGGACAAATCCAGAATGTCGTTGATGAGGTCCAGCAAGTGCCGCCCGCTGCTGTGGATGTCCCTGGCGTATTCCGCATATTTTGCGGTCCCCACAGGACCGAACATCTCGTCCTTGATCACTTCGGCAAAACCGATGATCGCATTCAGCGGGGTGCGCAGTTCGTGGCTCATATTGGCCAGGAATTCGGTCTTGGTGCGGTTGGCGAACTCGGCCGCTTCCTTGCTCTTGATGAGTTCCTTTTCCATCCGCTTGCGGCGCGTGATGTCGCTCATCCAGGACAACGAGGCGGGTTGCCCATCCCAGTTGACCAGCGCGGCATGTGAATCGACCCACACGACGGTGCCGTCGCGGCGCTGCAGCCGAAACTCGTAATTCGAGACGGTTTCTTCGCCTGCGATGCGCCGGCGCATATGCTCGGCAACCAGCGCACGGTCATCGGGATGGATTGCGCCGATATTGTTGGGGTTTCGACCCGCGAGCATCTCCTCTTCGGAATAGAGAGACATCTCGCGCACCGACGGAAATCCCATCATGTGCGCAAAGGCATCGTTGGTGTAGAGGACGTCCGTACTCGTCCGCACGATGATGCCCTGGGCCGAGCCTTCGACGATACGGCGGAGCTGCGTCTCGGTTCGCCGCGCGTGGTCGACTTCATCGGGCAACAGGACGAGGCGGAATGTCTCGCCATTGTCGCTCTGCAGGGTCGAGTTGATCTTGGACCAGCGGCCCTTGGCGCGCGCCCAGCGCAGCACGATGGTCTGCTCGCGGCCCTGTCCGTTCAAAACCCACTCCGCCGACCACAGGAAAAAATCGTAATCGTCGGGATGAATGTGCGCAGCAAGGGACTCGCCCTCGGTCACGTCGCTCGCGAACCGCTGGCTTTCCTCGGAGCTGTCGACTGTCAGCACAATGCCGCTGCCGTCGAGAACGATCTCGACGCTCCCGACTTGGCCTTTCTGGACCTGACGATCTTGCGATACTTGCTTCCCCAACCACAAAGACGGCGGACGATGACTCTTGCGGTCAGCGCCCTTGCCCGTGTGTCGAAAGCAAAGATAGGCGTCCGCGGTTAAGAGTGAATTACGTGGGGCAACCGAAAGCTTTTGTTAGGAATTGGGACAGGACCGCTCGCGCGAGTGTGATCCGGTGCCGCGAGTTCGCCCCAATCGCGCCGCGCCATGGGCCCGATTGACGCAGACCCTGCCTTCGTCGTTCAGGTAGGGGACACAAAATGACAATCACAAAGAACCACATGGTAGCCGCGCTCGTTCTCGGATCGGCGCTCATCCTGTCGGCCTGCAACACGGAAAAACCTATTGCGCCGCAGAAAAACACCAATACCGTCGAGACAGGCGGCCGCGCGAGCGATATGCCGGAGGTCGACGCCGCCGGGTCGCCACCGCCTCGGTCCCTGGCGATGGCGCCAATGGGCAGCTTTGCGAGGCCGGACCGGCAGCCGGGCTATTGGCAGCCCGCAAACACGTCGAAATTTCCCGACGCCAAGCCGAATGCCGTCGATGTGACGGCCGAACAACCGGTTTCCACCTTCTCGATCGACGTCGACACCGCGTCCTATGGCTATGTGCGCGATGCGCTGAACGGCGGTGCGCTGCCCCAGGCCGATGCGGTCCGCATCGAGGAGATGGTCAACTATTTCGACTACACCTATCCGCTGCCGGAAAACCGCAGCGTGCCGTTCCGCGCCAGCATCCGCGTCTATCCGACACCCTGGAACAAGGACACGCAGATCCTGCACATCGGCATCAAGGGCTTCGACATTCCCAAGAAGGATCGTCCACCGGCCAATCTCGTCTTTCTGATCGACAGTTCGGGCTCGATGGACGAGCCGAAGAAACTGCCGCTGCTCAAGAGCGCTCTTTCACCTTCTGGTCGATCAGCTCAACGCCGGGGACCGCGTCACCATCGTGACTTATGCGGGCGCAGCGGGCGTCGTGCTGCCGCCGACGTCCGGCGCCGACAAGGCGAAAATTCTCGCGGCACTCGATCAGCTTGAGGCCGGCGGTTCGACAGCGGGCGGCGAGGGTATCCGCATGGCCTATCAGCTTGCCGAAGCCAATTTCATGAAGAGCGGCGTCAACCGCGTGCTGCTGGCGACCGATGGCGACTTCAATGTCGGCATCACCGATCCCAAGGCGCTGGAGGATTTCGTCACCCGCGAACGCGACACCGGCGTCTATCTTACCTGCCTCGGCTTCGGCACGGACAACTACAATGACGCGATGATGCAGAAACTGGCGCAGGCCGGAAACGGCAACGCCGCCTTCATC
Organism: uncultured Alphaproteobacteria bacterium; assembly: GCA_963743765.1. Lineage (GTDB taxonomy): Bacteria > Pseudomonadota > Alphaproteobacteria > Micropepsales > Micropepsaceae > Rhizomicrobium. The sequence continues at coordinate 549,124 of CAVUQQ010000004.1, read as the reverse complement.
GACACGCTGAACGAAGCGACACAAGGTGTTCGTCGACCAGATCGCCGGCACGCTCTTCACCATCGCCAACGATGTGAAGATCCAGGTCGAATTCAATCCGGCCCGGGTCGCCGAATACCGTCTGATCGGTTACGAAACGCGCCTGCTCAACCGCACCGACTTCAACAACGATCATGTCGATGCCGGCGACATCGGCTCGGGCACGACCGTCACCGCGCTCTACGAGATTACGCCCGTCGGCTCGAAGGCGGTGATGTCCGATCCGCTGCGTTACGGCACGCCCGTCAAGCCGGCGAAGGGCGGCGAGATCGCGTTCCTCAAGATGCGCTACAAGCTGCCGGGCGAGACCGTGTCCAAGCTGATCAGCCGTCCGATCACCGACGCAGACGTGACGACGGACTTCAACTCGCTGTCGCCCGACATGCGCTTTGCCGCCTCGGTCGTAGGCGCAGCGCAACTCCTGCGTCACGATCCCTACATCAAGGATTTCGACTATGACCGCGCGCGGAACATCGCGACGGCCGCGCGCGGCGAGGACAGGTTCGGCTATCGCGCCGAATTCATCCGCCTGCTCGACATGGCCAAGATCGCCGACAAGCAGAAGCCGCTCGACAAGCCGGCAGGTCAGGATCGATGACTATTCGGTGGCGTTGCCGGCCAGCATCAGCGTCGGCACGCCGCCGGTGCCGCTCCGCGCGGTGAAGACGGACGTGCCCGGCTTGCGGCCCTTGCGCAGTTCGGAGACGTCGAGGCCTGCCGCTGCGATGCGGGCGCGGGCGCTTTCCGGATCGCGCACCCGCCACGCCAATCCGCCGAACTTGTCCGGTGCATCGCTCACAGGCGTCTTCAGGCTGGCGCCGATTTCGACGACCGCGCCGCCGCAGCGAAAGAAGAGTTGCCGCGCCCCCCATTGCTCGTTGGAACGGTCGAGTCTCAGATCGAGCCCCAAACGCCCGCCGTAAAGCGCCACCGCCCGCTCCGGATTGGCCGTCTGGACGACGATGTGATCGAGCGTGCCGACAGCGGCGTCTTCGGCGACCGTGGCCGGAGCCACCGGCCACGTCGCGGTATCCTGTTTGTGTTCGACCAGAAACAGCGCAACTCCGTTGGCACTCTTTCGCTTCATGACCGTGACTTCCCAGTCACGCTCATCGCCGTGCAAGCTTTTTGTGCGGGTCGTGTGCCGCGGCAGGAAGTTCAGCCCGCGCCGTTCGAGCAGGCGCGTTGCGGCGTCGAGGTCGGGCACGGAAAAACCAAGGCCCCAGATGGCGTCGCCGAATTTCTCCATCTCGGCACGCGCCGCATCGGCCTCGGGACCCGTGCCGATCGCGCCGATGATATCGAGCGCCATGCCGGGAAACTGGAACCAGGCATGGCAACCGCCCGGCATGAAGCCGCGCCAGTTCGGCGCGCGGCCGAAGATCGTCTCGTAGTTTTTGACGGTCGCGTCGAAGTCGCGAACCATGATGGCGATATGGTCGATGCCGGTGATCATGGGCGGACTCTAGACCCGATCCGCACCCCGTAAAAGCAAAGGCGCGGTCTGCGTTCGCAGCCGCGCCTTTTTGTTCGATCGAGTGTGGCCCCCGCCCCTCGACAGGCTCAGGGTGAAGGCCAATTCATCATCCTCATCCTGAGCTTGTCGAAGGATAGAATGGCGCGCCCTGAAACTTACCCTACCACCGGCTTGTCGTTGATGCGGGCGAAGAATTTCTGGCTCTGCTCGCCGCCCTGATTGTAGTGCTTGGCGTTCGTGAAATCGGTGATCTTGGCCCAGTTGGCGGCCACGTCGTCCGCCGTCGCGTTGTGGCCGAGATTGATGCCGTCCGTCTCGACAAGCTGGGCTGCGGCGAACACGCCGGCCGCCGCCGTCAGGATCACACCGGTCGGCGCGTCTTCGCTGACCAGATAGACGACGCCCGGGGTGACATATTCCGGCTTCAGCATCGCAAGGACGTTCGGCGGCATCAGATTTTCCGTCATGCGCGTGCCGGCGACCGGGCAGATCGCGTTGACCTTGATGTTGTCCTTGGCGCCTTCCAGCTTCAGCGTATTCATGAAGCCGACAAGGCTGAGCTTCGCCGCGCCGTAGTTCGTCTGGCCGAAGTTTCCGTACAGGCCCGTCGACGACGTCGTCACGACGATGCGGCCATATTGCTGCTTCTTGAAGATTTCCCACAGCGCCTTGCACGGCTTCACAGTGCCCATCAGATGGACGGCCATGACGGCATCGAAGTCCTTCATCTCCATCTTGGAGAAGCTCTTGTCGCGCAGGATGCCGGCGTTCGCGACAAGGATGTCGACGCGGCCCCAGGCATCGATGGTCTGCTTGATGAGGTGATCGACGCCGGCATCGTCGCTGACCGACGCGCCGTTCGCCATCGCTTCGCCGCCGGCTGCCTTGATCTCGGCGACCACCGCTTCGGCCGCGGCGGAATTGCCGCCGGTGCCGTCCACCGCGCCACCCAGATCGTTGACCACGACCTTCGCGCCGCGCCTGGCCAGTTCGATGGCGTGGCAGCGGCCCAATCCGCCGCCGGCGCCGGTGACGATGGCGACCTTGCCCTTGAAGTCGATGGTCATGACGAAAACTCCCGTTGGAATAGAAGGGGCAGAGTGATGGCGCAGGCCCGTTTACGGGTCAAGCCGGGGCGGGATGACTTGCGAAAAAGCGCCGCAGAGCGCGGTTTGCCGGGATTTCTATGAAATTGCAGAGCAGCGCGCCCCAGCCGATGCAGACCAGGAGCAGCAGGAACGGTTCCGGCCACCAGATCAGGTCGCCAAAGCGAATGCCGAACACCAGCGTGTCGTCGGGCGGATAGGCCCGCTCGATGAAACGGATGAGCTGCAGCCACGCCGTCTGGCCCATATAGATGGCATAGGACCATTCGCCGAGCCTGGTCAGCGTGCGCGTCTGCAGGAAGCGCGCGGCGAAACCGCGATCGAAGGCGAGCACGTAGACGAGCGCCAGCATCGGCATGACGGTGTAGATGTCGCGCGGCGTGTGCGACCAGCCATTGTCGAACATGCCCCAGCCCATCCAGAGCAGCACCGCGCCTTGCGCCAGCGAGAGCGCCCATTCGGGAAGCGTGTCCGCAAAGGCCTTGGTCTTGCCGTACAGAACGCACAGGCCGACGCCGACGCCGAACGCGCTCATGCCGCGGAAGATTCCGTTGTGAAAGGTGATGTCGAGGCCATGCTTGCCGGTGAGCGAGAGGAATGCGAGGCCCGCCACGCCCGCCGCGGTCAGGCCGAAGGCGCTCAGCCAGCCGCCGCGCGCGAGGATCAGGTAGATCGGAAAGATGAGACACAAAAAGAACTCGACACTGACGAACCAGCTCGCGCCGTTCCAGGACAGCGAGGAATAGATGTTCCAGGCCTGCACCAGGAACAGATTGCCGATGAAGGTCTGCCAGGTGACGATGGGATGGTATTGCTCCTCATAGATTGAAACGCCGCCGGTCACCTGTGCGATTCCGTTCAGGATCAGCACCATCGCCAGGATGTAGAGCAGCATGGCGAGATGCAGCGGATAGAGCCGCGACAGGCGTGCGATGAGAAAGTCGCGATGGGTGCGGCCGCGCAGGAACTCCAGCGCCCGTGCGCCATAGACGTAGGTCAGGATGAAGCCGGAGAGAGCGAAGAAGAACTCTACCCAGAGATAGCCATGGCCGACGAGAAGGTCGAACGGCTTGAAGTTCCGGTAATGATGCCCCTCGCAAAAGTGATAGAGCACCAGGATCAGCGGCGGGATGGCGCGCGCGCCGGCCAGCGCGCGAATCTCGCCGGGACGCGACGGTGTGGTGCTCATGCGATCTCCGGGAATTTGCTCGTGATGGCGGCGATGGCGGCGGCGAGGCGATCTTTGCGTGTGCCGCGAATGGTGACGAAGGGGAGCTTTCTTTTTTCCAGTTCGGCCCGGGTCTGCACGAACATCTTTTCGCGCGTGGCGGTATCGGGAAAGTAGCGGATTTCGTCCGCCTCGAACGGGACATCGATGTCGCACAGAAGATAGAGGTCGGCCGGATCATCGATGCGATCGAGATCGGTGGGGCACGCGCCGAGCAGGATATCCGACCATACGGCCGTCATCACCGCGTCCGTGTCGAGGATCAAAAGGCTGTTCGCCTTGCGCCGGCCGGCAGCCGCCATCAGATCATGACCGCGGCGAACGGCGCGCAAATCTTTGAGGTCGCAATCATTGCCGAAGACCTCGCAATAGAGCCGTCCGAATTCCGGAACGGCGACTGTCTTGAAGTGCGCCGCAAGCTCGCGCGCCAGCGTCGTCTTGCCGGTGGCCTCCGGTCCGTGGAGACACACCGTCTTCAAGCGGACACTCCCGCCGGATGCGCCCGCAATTCGCGCAGCCATTCATAAAGCCCGACAGCCGAGATCACGAGAAACAGGACGTACAGCCCCGTCGTCGGGTACAGACCCTTCCAGTAGTAAAGCCCGATTTGCACGATGTCTGTGAGAATCCAGAGGACCCAGTTCTCGATCTTGCGGATCGAGAGAAGATATTGCGCGACGACGCTCATTGCCGTGGTGTTGGCGTCCATCCAGGGCGCCACGTCGCTCGTGTAGTTTATCAGGAACCAGCGATCGGCAATGGTCGCGGCGACAATGACGGCCGCCCAGACGAACCGCGACTGCGCGCTCATCAGTTCGACCTTTACTAGCCCCGCGCTGTCGCGCGCATGATACCAAACCCACCAGCCGTAGATTTGGACGACAAAGAAGAAGACCTGCAGCGCCGCGTCGGAAAACAGCCGCGCCTGGAAGAACACGAAGCCGTACAGGGTCACCATCGCGATGCCGAACGGATAGTTCCAGATGCTGCGCCGCACGAGCAGGACGATGTTTACCACGCCCAGGACCGACGCGATGTTCTCTACGGTTAAGAACCGTTCTATCCAGCCCACGCGTTCGCCCCTGCTTCGCGCGCGATTTTAGCGGCTCGGCCTGTGCATGTCATGCGAGGGCCGCTTCTCTCGCCGCCGATTTGCCCTAAGCTCGGCCATCCATCGGGGGGTATCGCGTGCCGCTTCTACCGCATCTTCAGTCGGCGCTGGGAATCTGCGTCATTCTCGCTTCGGCGTGGGCACTGTCGGAGAATCGGCACGTCTTTCCCTGGCGCGTGGTCGCCGGCGGATTGGCGCTTCAGGCGACGCTCGCACTGCTGCTGCTGAAGGTGCCGCTCGCGCAGCAGGCGTTGCTCAGCCTGAACGGCGCGGTCGGCGCTCTGACGACCGCAACGCGCGCCGGCACGTCTTTCGTGTTCGGCGTCATCGGCGGCGGTGCGCCGGCGGGCGTCGGCAATGCGAGCGACCTTGCCGGCTTCGCGTTCAGCGTGTTGCCGCTGGTGATCGTGATCTCCGCGTTGTCGGCGCTGCTCTGGCATTGGCGCATCCTGCCGATCGTGATCAACGCGATTGCCTATGTGCTGCGCCGCATTCTCGGCCTTGGCGGCGCGGTGGGGCTGGGCGCAGGCGCGACGATCTTTCTGGGGATGGTCGAAGCGCCGCTGCTGATCCGCCCCTATCTCGCGCGCATCACGCGCTCGGAACTCTTTATATTGTGCACGGTGGGCCTCGCCACGGTGGCCGGCACGGTGTTCGCGCTCTACGCGACGATTTTGAAGGGCGTCGTGCCGGGCGCAATCGGACATATCCTTGTCGCGTCGATGATGTCGCTTCCCTCGGCGATCATTGTCGCGCGCATCATGGTGCCGGGCGACGTTGCGTCGGGCAGCGCAGATCATTCCGGCGAAGCGCGCTACAGATCCAGCATGGACGCCGTGGCGCGCGGCACCGAGGATGGCCTGAAGATCTGGCTGCAGATCGTCGCCATGCTCGTCGTCATGCTTGCGCTCGTGGCACTGGTGAACCAGATCCTCACGCTCGTGCCGCCGCTCTGGGGTGCGCCGATCACGCTGGAGCGTGTGTTGGGCTGGCTGTTTGCGCCGGTGGTGTGGCTCTATGGCGTGCCGTGGCACGAAGCGACCGCGGCGGGCAGCCTGATGGGCACCAAGACGATCCTCAACGAACTTGTCGCTTACTTGAGGCTCGCCGCGCTTCCGGCTGGAACGCTCGATCCGCGCGCCACGCTGATCATGATCTATGCGATGTGCGGCTTCGCCAATTTCGGTTCCGTCGGCATCATGATCGCAGGCATGAGCACCCTGATGCCCGAGCGCCGCGACGAGATCGTGCCGCTCGCCATGCGCGCCATCGTCTCCGGCACGATGGCGAGCGGCATGACGGGTGCTATGATCGGGCTGTTGCCGGTAACGTGACGAGGCCGAACGCCTTCGCCAGCAGTTCGTAGGAGCGCAGTCGCGAGGCGTAGTCGTAGGTGATGGTGACGACGACGAGTTCTTCGGCGCCATGCGCTTCGGCCAGCGCCGTCAGTCTCTCGCGAACCTGTTCGCCCGTGCCGACGATCGAGCGTTTCGACACGGTTGCAAGAAGCTTCTCCTCCTGCGGAGACAGCGGTTGGGCCAAAGCTTCTTCGGGCGACGGAAACGGTATCGGCCGGCCACTTAACAAACGCACGACCCACAGATTGCGCGAGGCGGCGAGCCGCTGCGCTTCTTCTTCCGTCTCACCGACAAGCGCCGCAACGCCAAGCGACATGCGCGGGCGCGGGCAGGCCGCGCTCGGCTTGAAGCGCGTGCGATATTCCGCCGCCGCATCCTCGCTGCCGTCGGCGCTGATGAAATAGGCGTGGCTGAACGGCAGTCCGAGCTCGGCGGCATAGACCGCGCCATGTATGCCGGACCCGAGCATCCACAATTCCGGACCCGGCGTCTCACCGCGCGGCATGGCGTGAATTCCGCGATAGGGATGGTCGTCGGGCAGCGGCGTCTTGCCGGAGGAATTGTCGAGGAACTGGCGCAGCAGGTTGACCTGGCTCGGGAAGGCATCGATCGGCCAGGCCTGAGGCCGCGATTGCAGCGCGCGCGCCGTCATCTGGTCCGAACCCGGCGCCCGGCCAAGCCCCAGATCGATCCTACCCGGATTGAGCAGGTCCAGCATCCGGAACTGCTCGGCGATCTTCAGCGGACTGTAGTGCGTGAGCATCACGCCGCCCGAACCCACACGCAGGCGTTGTGTTTCCTGTGCAACCCGCCCGATGAGAATCTCGGGGCAGGAGCCGGCAAACGAATTGCTGTTGTGGTGTTCGGCCAGCCAATAGCGGTGATACCCGAGCCGGTCGCACGCTTTCGCAAGCGCGATCGTTTCGGCAATCGCCTGCTCGGCGCTGCCGTCTTTGCGAATGGGTGATTGGTCGAGGACGGATAAAAGCATCGCACACGGATGAAAAGTTGGGCAGCGTTCGTTTTACGTTAACCAGTATGACACAGGCTGTATTCAGATATTCAAAGAAAACGCCCGTGCCCAACGCCGCAAAAGTCATTACGGTTTCCCGCACCGTGCCCGAGAGCGCATCTGGCGTCCTGCCGCTGGACAAGCTGGAAAGCCCGATCGTGCGCCAGGGCCTCGACTATTGGCTGAAATTGCGCGGCGACCGGCCGTATCCGTCGCGCGCCGAAATGTCTCCGCGCGACTTGGCTGCTCTGCTGCGTCATGTCGTTCTGCTCAGACTTCTCGACGATGGCGCCGACTATGAGTACCGCATCGTCGGCGATGCGCATGTCATCTCGCACGGTTTCAGCATGCAGGGCATGCGCGTCAGCGATGTCGACAAGTTCTCGCCGGGATATGGCCCCGTTCTCAAGAGCCTCTACGATCACGCCGTGCGCCGGCGCGACGTCTACGCGTTCCGTGGCTGGATGGAACGGGGCGAAGAGCATAAGCAGTACATTTACAGTGAGAGCGTCTTCATGCCGCTCGGGCCCGATGCGAACACCATCGATCATGTGCTGAATTTTTCAGTCTACATTCCGCGTGACAGTTACGACGGCTGATAGATACTGAGCACTAACGTTTCTGGCCGAACCGGCAGGGCCGGGGGTCAATATGTCGAATGCATTTGCGCTCGAGCCGCAACGAGCTCCAGAAGTATCGTCCGTGCACGTCTTGTCGCTTGACAAGCTCGACATCGAGCGCATTGCGCCCGGGCACGGCGCGACGATGCGCACACTCTACGAGCATGTCCGAAGCACGGGCGAGCCTTTGGCCTTTCGCGGCTGGGTCGGACGTGAAGTGAAGGACGCGCTGTTCGTCTATCACGAGAGCGCCTTCCTTCCGCCCGGCGAGGACGATGATACGGTCGACCATATCCTGGCCGTCAGCATCTACGTGCCCAAGGCGCCGGACTGACCGCGGCCTTCTGGGGCCTGCACATCCTGTTCTGTTGGGCTAGTCTCCCCGAACCTTGGGAGACCGCCATGCCGCTCGACATCGAAACCCGCGACCAGCTTCTGGAAACCGTCCGCCGCTTCGTGCGCGAGAAATGCGTGCCGCTCGAGGCCAAGGTCTCCGAGGAAGACCGCGTGCCCGACAGCATCATCGCGGAGATGCGCGAGCTGGGTCTGTTCGGCATCTCGATCCCGACCGAATATGGCGGCCTTGGCCTGACCATGGAGGAAGAAGTTCTGGTCGCGATGGAACTCGGCCACACCTCGCCCGCGTTCCGTTCGGTCATCGGCACCAATGTCGGCATCGGCAGCCAGGGCGTTGTGATGTTCGGCACCGACGCACAGAAGAACGAATGGCTGCCGAAGCTCGCCAGCGGCGAGATTGTCGCGAGTTTCGCACTGACCGAACCCGAAGCCGGTTCCGACGCCGCTTCTGTGCGCACGACGGCGATTGCGGACGGCGACCACTACGTCGTCAACGGCACCAAGCGGTTCATCACCAACGCCAACCGTGCCGGCATGTTCACGCTGATGGCGCGCAGCGATCCGAACCGCAAAGGGGCGGGCGGGATCTCCGCCTTCATCGTGCCGGCCAACACGCCGGGCGTCTCGGTCGGCAAGCCGGAAAAGAAGATGGGTCAGCAGGGCGCGCATATCTGCGACGTCAATTTCGACAATGCGCGCGTGCCGGCGTCCTTGCGCCTGGGCGAGGAAGGGGAGGGCTTCAAGGTTGCGATGCAGGTGCTCGACCGCGGCCGGCTGCACATCTCCGGCGTCTGCGTCGGCGTCGCCGAGCGGCTGATCGACGAAAGCGTGAAGTACGCGCGTGAACGCGAGCAGTTCGGCCAGAAGATCGGCGAATTTCAACTCATCCAGGGCATGCTCGCCGACTGCAAGACCGAAGCCTATGCGGCGCGCTGCATGGTTCTGGATGCTGCCAGGAAGCGCGATCGCGGCGGAAGCGTGACGATGGAAGCGGCCTGCTCGAAATACTTTGCCTCCGAAATGGTCGGCCGCGTGGCGGACAAGGCGGTGCAGATCTTCGGCGGCGCCGGCTATGTCGCGGACTACGGCATCGAGCGCTTCTATCGCGACGTGCGCATCTTCCGCCTCTACGAAGGCACCAGCCAGATCCAGCAGATCGTCATCGCGCGCGGCTTGTTGCGCGGGGATTGATGGCGGCACGCGAACTCGCGCGGCTTCTCAAGGACATCCGCGCCTGCCGGATTTGTGCGGCGGAACTGGACCCGCGGCCCGTTCTGCACGTCCGCTCGACGGCGCGGATTCTGATCGCAAGTCAGGCGCCGGGACTGCGCGTGCACAAGACCGGACAGTCGTTCAACGATACGAGCGGCGATCGGCTGCGCGACTGGATGGGGATAGACCGCGAGACGTTCTATGACGAAACACGCATCGCCCTCGCCGCGATGGCGTTCTGCTTTCCGGGTTATGACAGGAACGGCGCCGACCGGCCGCCGCCACGCATCTGCGCTGCAACCTGGCGCACGCCGCTGATCGAGGCATTGCCGGTTATCGGATCGACGCTGCTGGTCGGCTCCTATGCCCAACGCTGGCACTTGGGCGATGCCGTGAAATCCAATATGACGGAGACGGCGCGGGCGTGGCGGGACTATGCGCCGCGTTTCATTCCGCTGCCGCATCCGTCTTGGCGCAACAATGGCTGGTTGAAGAAAAATCCATGGTTCGAGCGCGACTTGCTCCCCTATCTGCGAAAGCGTGTGCGGCGGCTGCTCTCATCGTGATCGCAGCCTGCGCGCCGGCGGTTGCGCCGCGCGGCGTCGAGAGCGACGCGCCGGTGCTCGCGAACCACTACTTCCTCACGCGTGACGGTGAGAAGTTGCCGCTTCGCGTCTGGGGTCCGGATCATCCCAGGGCCGTGATCGTCGCGCTGCACGGCATGAGCGATTATTCGAACGCCTTCGCCATGCCCGGCGAATGGTGGGCGAAGCAGGGCATCACAACGCTTGCCTATGACCAGCGCGGTTTTGGTCAGTCGGAGCATCCCGGACTGTGGGCCGGCGGCGACGCGTTGCGCCGCGACCTCGACGATGCGGTCGATGCGGCGCGCCTGCACTATCCCGGCGTGCCGGTGTTTGCGCTCGGCGAGAGCATGGGCGGGGCCGTCGTGCTTTCGGCGCTCGCGATGGGCGACGCGCCGAAAGCGGATGGCGTGATCCTGGTCGCGCCGGCGGTGTGGTCGCGCACGGACATGCCGCTTTCCTATCGCGCCGCGCTCTGGATGACGGCCCACACTTTGCCCTGGCTGCATGTGTCGGGCAGCGGCCTCAAGATATGGCCGTCCGACAACATAGCGATGATGCGCGCGCTTTCGCGCGATCCGCTGTTCCAGCACGAGACGCGGACCGATGCGGTCTATGGCCTCGTCAATCTGATGGACGAGGCGCGTCATGCGCCGGAGCATCTGAATGGTGCGCCGCCGATCCTCTTTCTCTACGGCAAGAACGATCAGGTGATCCCGAAAGAGCCGACCGAAGCGGTCGTGGCTGCGCTAGGCGGCCGCGCCGAAGTCCACCGCTACGATCATGGCTATCACATGCTTCTGCGCGATCTCGATGCGCAGACGGTGTGGCAGGACGCGGCGGCGTGGATCGACGCGCGCGCGGCTAGGCTTTCGGTGGCGGCGCCTGCAGCAGTTCGATGACATAGCCATCGGGGTCCTTGGCGAGGCCGACGACGTTGTTGCCGAACGACGGGAGCGGTTCGGGCTCGCGGGTCACTTCACAGCCTTCGGCGCGGATGCGCGCGGCGACAGCCTTCGGATCGCTGACATAGAAGACGAGCTTGACCGGATTGTCCTTGTAGTTGCGCTTGGAGCCATCCGTATAGTGCATCAGCACAACCGCGTTGCGCCCCTCATGGCCGAGGATGATCTCGTCCATATAGTCGATCTTTACGGTCCGCATCTCCTGCATGCCCAGCGCACGGACATAGAATCCGGCCGAGCGCTTCAGGTCGCTGACGCCGATTCCGGTGGCGCCGATATAGTCCGGTGAACGTGCCATTTTCTTGCTCTCGCATGGTGTCTGCGCCGATGAGAGCAGATGAGTCTCCGGCGCACAATGCGTGGCGATGCTGCCGTGCGGTTCAGGCTGCTGTATTCTTGCCGAGTCGCAAACCGAGGGGCGCACGATGGAAGTCATCGAGGGTGTGAAGCAGGGTATTGAGGAGACCGAACATCTGCTTCTCGCCGAGCTCAGGCTGCTGCGCCGCAAGCATCGTGACGCTTCGGCCGGCCGGCCCCAGATCCAGCTGACGATGGGTCAGCGCATCGCGGACATCGTCGCCTCGAACATGGGCTCGTGGCGGTTCATCATCATCCAGTCTTGCATCCTGGTCGTCTGGATCGCCCTGAACATCACCGCTTATGTCGAACGCTGGGATCCCTATCCCTTCATCCTGCTCAACCTGGCGCTGTCGTTCCAGGCAGCCTATGCCGCGCCGTTCATCATGATGAGCCAGAATCGGCAGCAGGACGTCGACCGCCTGGCGGCGGAGCACGACTACCAGATCAACATCAAGGCCGAGCTCGAGATCGAACTCCTGCATGAGAAGATCGACAAGCTGCGCGAGCAGGAAGTCGTCCAGCTCACACAGGCCGTCGCCGACCTTACGGAAATGTTGAAGCGCGAGCGCGGCGCGTCAGACCGGGATACAAACGGGTAGCGAAGTGTAGCCCTGCACGAAGTTCGACAGGACGCGTTCCGGCTCGCCGACCACATCGATCCGCGGGAAGCGCTTCATGATTTCCTCCCACAGGATGCGCAGTTGCATCTCCGCCACGCGGTTGCCCATGCAGCGGTGAATGCCGAAGCCGAACGAGACGTGATGGCGCGAGCGTTCGCGGTCGATGATGAACTCGTTGGCGCGTTCGATCGCTTCCTCGTCGCGATTGCCCGAGACGTACCACATCACGACGCGGTCGCCCTTCTTGATCTTGTGACCCTTGAAATCGACATCCTCCAGCGCCGTCCGCCGCATATGGGCGAGCGGCGTCTGCCAGCGGATGATCTCCGAGACCATGCCCGGGACGAGATCGGGATTCTGACGCAGCTTATCGTACTCGCCCGGATTCTGGCTCAGCGCCAGAAGGCCGCCGGTGATCGAATTGCGCGTCGTGTCGTTGCCGCCGACGATCAGGAGCATCAGGTTGCCGAGATACTCGATGGGATTGTCCAGCATGTTCTGCGTCGCCGGATCGTGCGCCAGCAGCGAGATGAAATCGAATTTCGGCGGCGCGGCCTTGCGCTCGTTCCACAGGCGCGTGAAATATTGCAGGCACTCCATCAGGATTTCCTGACGGCGTTCCATGGACGCGACTGCATTGCCGACCGTCTCGGACGAGGTGGTGGTGTCGGACCAGTAGGGCAGGAGATGGCGATCCTCCCACGGAAAGTCGAACAGCGTCGCCAGCATCTGCGTCGTCAGCTCGATCGACACGCGATCCACCCAGTTGAACGTCTCACCGCGCGGCAGCGCGTCGAGAATTGCGCCGACGCGCTGGCGGATCAGCGCCTCGAGGTCGGCAAGACGGGCCGGCGCCACGGCGGGCGTCACCGCCCTGCGCTGCACATCGTGCTTGGGCGGGTCTTCCGCGATGAACATCGGCGGCGCGAAGTCCGGCGGATTGTCGCCGATGACGATATTGTGCTGCGAGGAGAACTGGCGGTGATTGGAGTCGACCGCGACGATGTCGTGGAATTTGCTGATCGACCAATAGGGACCGTGCATGCTCTCGGCGCAGTAGTGCACCGGCGCTTCCTTGCGCAGGCGCTCGAAGAACGGCCAGTGCGTGTTGCTTGCGAAGCGCTCGGCCTTGCTGACATCCAGCTTGTCGAGCGGCGTCGACCAGGCTTCTTCCTTGGCGCGCTCCAGCGCACTCATCTTCAGCGCAGCACTCATGGTCTTCCTCCTGGCACGCGGCAAGCGTAGTCGAACCGCCGCGGTCTACAAAGCCGGCATTGCCCTCGCGGAACCTTGCTGGCAGGCAATCTTCGCTTGGGCCGTTTGTTGCACTGCGGTATCAGGATGGTGGGCGCGACAGGGATTGAACCTGTGACCCCTCCCGTGTGAAGGGAGTGCTCTCCCGCTGAGCTACGCGCCCGCCGATGCCATTTTGGGCGGCGGACTGGACCTATAGGGTGGCCTCAGGCGGGGCGTCAAGGCGCGCCGCCGGCCGGCCCATCGGTCAGCGTTTTGTGACCCGCCAGACCGTGTTGCCGACGTCGTCGGCGACCAGCAGCGCGCCCTTCTTGTCGATCGCCACGCCCACGGGGCGCCCTTGCGCTTCTCCCGCCGCGGAGAGGAATCCGGTGAGCACATCCACCGGCATGCCGTCCGGCTTGCCGTCCCTGAACGGCACGAAGATCACGCGGTAACCGGCGCGCGGATCGCGGTTCCACGAACCGTGCTGGCCGATGAACACGCCTTGCGCGAAGCGTTCACCGAGATCGGAGCCCTGCGAGAACACAAGGCCGAGCGAGGCGGTGTGCGCGCCGAGCGCATAGTCCGGCGCGATCGCCTTCGCGACCAGGTCGGGGCGCTGCGGCTGGACGCGGTCGTCGACGTGCTGGCCGTAATAGGAGTAGGGCCAGCCGTAGAAGCCGCCATCCTTCACGGACGTCATGTAGTCCGGCACCAGATCGCTGCCGATCTCGTCGCGCTCGTTGACCGCAACCCACAGCGTGCCGGTGCCCGGCGCCCAATCCATGCCGTTGCCGTTGCGCATTCCGGACGCAAACACGCGGTGCTTGCCGGTTGCGGGATTCACTTCCCAGATGTCGGCGCGGCCGGCTTCGGCTTCGATGCCGTTGTCGCCGGCATTGCTGTTCGAGCCGACGGTGACATAGAGCTTTGTGCCGTCGCGGCTGGCGATGACGTTCTTGGTCCAGTGATGATTGATCGTGCCGGCGGGCAGGTCGACGATCTTTCTGCCCGGCGTGGAAATCTCCGTGTCGCCGTCACGATAGGGAAACGCGAGCACAGCATCCGTGTCGGCGACATAGAGCGTGCCGCCCACCAGCGTCATGCCGAACGGCGAATGCAGGCCCTTGATCAGCACGAACTGCTTGTCGGCGACGCCATCGCCGTTCGTGTCGCGCAGCAGGATGATCCGGTTGGGACTGTCCGTGCCCGCGCCCGCGCCGCCCATCACAAATTTCGCGACGAACCCGCGAATGCCCTTTTCGTCGTCGGGATGGGGCGGCGAATTGGTTTCGGCGACGAGCACATCGCCGTTGGGCAGAACATAAAGCCAGCGCGGATGATCGAGAACTCGCGGCAAAGGCGGCGACGGACAATCCCGGCGCCGGCGTCGGCTTGCCGCCCTTGGGCCAGCCGACCGCCTTGGCGATGTTGATCGTGGGGATCAGCGTCGCGTTGGGCGCGGTCAGCGTGGGGTGGGGACCATAGCCGGCGGCTTCCGGAAGCTTTGCCTTCTCGCCACATCCCGCGAGAAAGAGGGCTGCCGCCGCGAACACCGCACTCTTACCCAATTTCACCGAAGTCTCCCGATCCAAACAGACGATCGCCGCCTGTGCCCGTCCAGCGCCAAGCGCTTTCCGGCGTGCATAGAGGCTCACATCCCAAGCTCGCGCAAGCGTGGAATTTACAACTTACGTCGATGCAGGAATCGCTCCTTGAAAATTTGCGCTGTTCGTCCCGGCGTGCATGCGATCCGAATTGGGGCATTTCATCCGTCTACAGATCAAAAGACCGGTAACGGCGTAGTGCTTTGAGCGCAATTCACCCGTCGCGGTGCGGTGCCGTTTGTCCATGACGTCGCATTTTCGCGCGGTGTCAAAAAAGCTTCGCGAACTCGTGCAATTCAGTACGACGTCCTGGCGCGCGTTTCGCGGCGGGATCGTCATCAGGCCGGTTCTGCGACGGGGGTAATACGAAGCAGCGCCGGTTTATCCGCACACAAGTTGAACGTTTCCAAGATCGGCAACTGCGGCAGTGTCCGTCGCAACCAGAGGGTTCTGTCACATGTCCATTGCGCGTCGCTTATGTTTGGCCGGTTCAAGCTCGGTCATGGCCTTGATCACGGCCGGTCTGGGGCTGGGAATTTCGGGCGCGCACGCGGCAAGCGGGTTCAACCCGGACAGCCCGAGCCTGGAACTTGTCGTCGTGACCGCGGCGCGCGGCCATGCCGCCGATCTTGCCCCGACGAAATCGTCGCTCGACACGTTTGAGCCGCAATCCGTCATCGACCGTTCTTTCATCGAGGATTCCGTGCCCGATGTTTCCGACTATACGGGCATCGTCACCGTGGCGCCGAGCGTGTCGAGCGGCAATGACAGCAACGGCCCGGGATTGAGCGAAAAGGACGCGGTCATCCGCGGCTTCGGCGACGGCGAATATAACGTCCGCTACGACGGCATTCCCTTTGGCGACACCAACGATCCGACTCACCACTCCACCTCGTTTTTTCCCGCCTCGACGGTCGGCGCCGTGATCATCGACCGCGGTCCCGGCAATGCCGGCGATCTCGGCCAGGAAACGCTGGGCGGATCCCTCAATCTCTTCTCGCGCACGCTGACCGACGATCCCTACGCACAGCAGAAAGTTACCCTGGGCAGCTGGAACACACGCAATTTCGTCACGACGCTGCAGAGCGGCGTGCTGCCGGACCTCAACGGCACCCGCATCACGGCCAATTTCCAGGAACTGCAGTCCGACGGCTATCTCTCCTTCGAGCACATCAAGGAGAACAACCAGTTCCTGAAGGTTTCGACGCCGATCAACGCGCATTGGAACGTGACGCTGCTCGTCACGCACAACAATGGCGATACGCACGTTCCGGACAATGACGGAATCACGCTTGCGCAGGCCGCGGTTCACGGCAAGAACTTCACGCTGTCGAACGATCCGACGCTGCCGACGTTCCTGGGCTACAATCTGCAGCGCAAACAGACCGACTTTGACTATGTTCGCGTGCAGGGCGACATCTCGAAGGGGCTGACGCTCGACGACACGGCTTACTCCTACTTCTACAGCAACCACACACTTTCGGCGACCGACACGACGCAATCGGCGAACGATATCCTGGCCAATACCTATCCGGATTTCGGAACCAAGGCCGGACCGAAGGGCAACAAGGATATCGCCGGTTACGACAAGCTGAATTCCTATCGCGTCTGGGGCAACATCCTGCGCGTCAGCGAGGATTTCTCGGTCGCCGATGTCGCGGGTCAGGTGCGCGCGGGTCTGTGGACCGAATGGTCCGGCACCAACCGCCACCGCTTCGATCTCGACCTGACGCTCGGCGTGCCGAACCCCATCGAAAAGACGCCGGCCGGTGTCCTCCCCGTCCCCGATCCGAGCATCCAGTTCACCGAGCGCTCCAGTTGGGCGCAATATCAGCCGTTTGTGGACGTCGAGCTTCATCCGGCAGAGGGGCTGACGCTGACGACAGGCGTGAAGTACCTGAACTTCACGCGCTCGATTGCTGCGCTGATCGGTTCGAAGACACGCGGACCGCAATTCGAATCGGCCACCTTCGAACGCACGCAACCTTTTGCGACGGCGAACTACAGGGTCAACGACCACTGGAGCGTCTACGGACAGTATGCCGAGGGTTTCCTGGTTCCGCCGCTCAAATCCTTCTACGTGCCGAATCCGCAGTTCAACACCATCAAGCCGCAGACGTCGCGCAACTTCCAGCTTGGCACGGTCTACAACGTCGAAAACCTTTCGCTCGATGCCGACATCTACTATATCCGCGCGGAGAACGCGTTCCAGAGCGGAACCGTCGCGGTTCCCGGACAGGGCTTCCAGAAAATCTTCTTTAACGACGGCACGGTCGACTACAGAGGCGTTGAAGGCGAAGGCACCTATTCGTTCTCCGACGGCATTCTGGATGGCCTCGCCGGGTTTCTGAACGGTTCGCTCAACGAAGCGCGCGGCCTTACGCCGGGGATGTCGAATTTCCACAAACAGTTGGGCGGCGTACCAAAGTGGACCACCGCTTTCGGGCTGATCTACAAGAACAACGGTGTCCTGTTGTCGATGATCAACAAGATCGACGGCGAGCAATGGGGGGCGGACGGCGAGCCTTCGGCCTATCGGATCGGAGCGTACGAGGTGACCAACCTTGTCGGTGGCTACGATTTCGGCCAGATCAAACTCCAGGCCGGCGTCTTCAACCTCTTTAACAACCGCAACGTCACCGACATCTCGGTCAACGACGGTCCGACACCGACGGATCCGAACAGCCACGATCAGTTCTTCTGGCTGCCGGAGCGGAGCTTCCAGGTCACGTTGCGTGCAACGCTCGACTGACAGGTCTTCGGTAAGGGCGCCCTGTGAAAGCAGGGCGCCCCGTCATCGCCCAACGGGAGGAAACTGATGCGCTCTGCGGTTCGCCTGCTTCTGACAGCATCCGTTGGCATCGTGATGCTCTGCGCCGCGCCGGCCCAATCCAATCCGGTGTTTCTGTCGGCGGCGTACTACAATCCGGCACAACTTCTTCCGCCGCCGCCGGCCGACGGTTCGCCTGAAGCTCTTGCCGAACTCGGCGAGTTGCAGCGAATCGAGAAGAGCCGCACGCCCGCGGACTTTGCCTCAGCCATGATCGACGAAAAGACGGAAGACGTGACGGCCTTTGCCGTCGTGATGGGTCCCGGTTTCGATCTGAAGAGCTTGCCGAGAACGGCGGAGCTGTTCGACGATGTCCGAAACGAAGAGAAGTTCGCCGCCAAGCTCGCCAAGGACTTTTTCAAGCGCAACCGTCCCTGGATCGTCGATCCGAAACTTCATGCCTGCGCGACAGATGATCCGCCGCAGAGCTCGTATCCGTCCGGCCATGCCACCCTGGGCTACTCAATGGCCGTGGTGCTGGCGGCGCTGGCACCGGAAAAGGCGCAGTCGATCATGGCGCGCGCGGCCACGTATGCGGAAAACCGTCTTGTCTGCAGCATGCACTATCGTCGCGACATCGTAGCCGGTCAGGTCCTTGGCACCACCGTTGCCGCCGAATTGATGACGACTGCCGGCTTCCGCCAGGAGTTCGACGCGGCGCGGGAAGAACTGCGCGCCGCGCACATCGTCGCCCGGTAAGCGGGTCTCGGGTCAGGAGCGCGACAGAATTTTGTGCGCCAGCGCGGGTATCTGCGCGAAATCGTCCGTGACCGCATCGCCGCCGAGCGTGTGCGCCGGTTCCGGCGTGTAGCCATAGGAAACCAGGATCACCGGCGCTTTGGCGGCGCGCGCCGTCGCAACGTCGGTGATGCTGTCGCCGATCATGATACCCGGCTCGCCGCCAAGCTCGCGCACCACGTCATGGAAGATGCGCGCGTCCGGCTTCACATAGTTCATGCGGCCCGCGCCGTAGACGACGGGAAAGAACCGGTCGAGGTTCAAAGCCTGCAGCAACAGGTCGGCCATCTCCTGCGGCTTGTTGGTCAACACGGCCAGCCGACGGCCTTCCGCCAGAAGCTGCTCAAGGGTTTGTTCGACGCCCGGGAACGTCACGCTTTCGTCCGCAATATGGACCCGGTAGTGCTCCAGGAAGATATCGACCAGGCCGGGCAGGGTGCTGGCCTCCACCGGCGCGCCGGTCGCCGCCATCGCCTGCTCGATCAGCGAGCGCGCCCCGAACCCCACCATATGGCGCAGCGTGGCCGGATCGACGGTCGCCCGGCCCTGGCTGCGCAGAACTTCATTGGTCGCCCCCAGAAGGTCCGGGGCCGTGTCGACCAAAGTTCCGTCCAGATCGAATATTAGAGAGGGCTGTGGCATTAACCATTCCGCTGTGACGCTTAGGGCAATATAGCGTCGCAAATCGTCATTTTGTCCTTTTTCTTCGGCGGTTTAGGTGAACGGCATGGCAAGAGCAGCAATCATCCTCGCGGCTGGGCAGGGCACCCGCATGAAATCCGCGAAGGCCAAGGTGATGCACACCATCGCCGGACTGCCGATCCTCGGCCATGTGATTGCCGCGGCGCGCGGCGCGGGCGCCGAACGTATCGTTGTCGTTCTTGCGCCGGGCGCCGTCGATGTCGAGGCCTTCGCCATCAAGCAGGGCGCCGAGACGGTGGTCCAGGACAAGCAGCTCGGCACCGGGCATGCGGCGGCGTGCGCTGGCGCGGCGCTGAAGGATTTCGCCGGAACGCTCGTCGTCACCTATGGCGATCATCCGCTCTTCACGGCGGCGACGTTCGAAGCATCGTTCGCCGCGCAGGAAACATCCGGCATGGCGATTGTCGCCTTTCATTCTAGGAGCACCGCTTATGGCCGGGTCATCACCCGGGCGAACGGATTGCTCGACCGCATCGTCGAATATCGCGACGCCAACGCGGCCGAGCGCAAGGTGGAGCTCTGCAACGCCGGCATTCTTGCCGCCGACGCCAAAAGTTTCTTCCGCTGGGCGGGCGAACTCAAGAACAACAATACCCAAAAGGAATATTACCTCACCGACATCCCAGCCATCGCCAAGGCGGACGGCATCGGCTGCTCGGTGGTGACGGTGGACGAAGCCGAGACGATGGGCGTCAACAGTCGTGCCGAACTCGCGGTGGCCGAGGCGGCGATGCAGCGGCGTCTGCGTGGTCGCGCGCTCGATGCGGGCGTCGGCATGACGGCGCCCGACACGGTGTTTCTCTCGTACGACACGGTGCTCGAGCCCGACGTGCAGGTCGGACCCTATGTCGTGTTCGGTCCCGGCGTGACCGTGAAGAGCGGCGCGGAGATCAAGGCCTTCTCGCATCTCGAAGGCGCGAGCGTGGCGCGCGGCGCGCTGGTCGGTCCCTACGCGCGTCTGCGGCCGGGCGCAGAGATCGGCGAGGACGCCCATATCGGCAATTTCGTCGAGGTGAAGAACGCCCGCATTGAAAAAGGCGCCAAGGCTAACCATCTCACCTATCTCGGCGATGCGCGCGTCGGCGCGGGCGCGAATATCGGCGCGGGCACGATCACCTGCAACTATGACGGCTTCGACAAGCACCACACCGACATCGGCGCGGGTGCCTTCATTGGCTCAAATTCGTCACTTGTGGCGCCGGTCAAGGTCGCGGACGGTGTCTATGTCGGCGCAGGTTCGGTGATCACCAAGGAAATGGCGAAGGACTCGCTCGCCGTGACGCGCGCCGAGCAGAAGGAAATTCCCGGCTGGGCGGAAAAATTCCGCAAGCGCAAGAGGGCCGAGAAGGCCGCGAAGAAGAAATGAGGAAGCCATCCATGCCTCGACAAGCTCAGCATGAGGGATTCGTTTTGGTCCTCATCCTGAGCTTGTCGAAGGATGAGGGTGAAGGAAGGCTCTGATATGTGTGGAATCGTCGGAATTGCTGGCACGCGCGACGTTGCGCCGGTCATCCTCGATGCGCTGCGGCGGCTGGAATATCGCGGCTATGACTCGGCCGGCATCGCCACGCTGGTCGACGGCGAGATCGACCGTCGCCGCTCGCCCGGCAAGCTCGGCAAGCTGAACGAGGTACTGCACGCCAACCCGCTGCACGGCCACACCGGCATCGGCCATACGCGCTGGGCGACGCACGGCGCGCCGACCGAGATCAACGCGCATCCGCACGCCTCGGCGCGAGTCGCCATCGTTCATAACGGCATCATCGAGAATTTCCGCGAACTGCGCGACGAACTGATCGCCAAGGGTCACAAGTTCCAGTCCGAGACCGACAGCGAGGTCGCCGTCCATCTCGTCACCGACTATCTCGACCACGGCAAGACGCCGAAGGAAGCCGCGACCGAGGCCGTGCGCCGCCTGACGGGCGCCTATTCGCTGGCGATGATCTTCACCGGCCATGAAGGTCTTTTGATCGGCGCGCGCAAAGGCGCACCGCTCGCGGTCGGCTATGGCGAGACCGAAGGCTATCTCGGCTCAGACGCTTTTGCGCTGGCACCGTTCACCAACCGCGTCTCCTATCTCGAAGACGGCGACGTCGTCGTCGTCGAAGGCCCGCATGTCGCGATCTTCGATTCGAACGGCCGCCCCGCGAACCGCGAGATCAAGATCACATCGGCCTCGGCCTCGATCGGTCGACAAGGGCGGCAAGCGCCACTTCATGGCCAAGGAAATCGCCGAACAGCCTGAGGTGATCGGCCATACGCTGTCGCACTACATCGATCCTGTGGGGCCGAACGTTCTGGTCCGCGAGAAGGGCGTCACGCAGGCGCTCGCCACGGCGCCGCGTCTTCTTATTTCGGCGTGCGGCACGGCCTACTATGCCGGCCTTGTCGGCAAATACTGGTTCGAGAAATTCGCGCGCCTCTCCGTTGAAGTCGATGTCGCATCCGAATTGCGCTATCGCGATCCGGTCTATGCCAAGGGCGGCGCCGCGCTCTTCATTTCGCAGTCGGGCGAGACAGCCGACACGCTGGCAGCCATGCGCCATGCCAAGGAACACGGCCAGACGACCATCGCGCTCGTGAATGTGCCGGAGAGTTCGATCGCGCGCGATGCCGACGTCGTGGTGCCGACTTTCGCCGGTCCCGAAATCGGCGTTGCCTCGACAAAGGCCTTCACCTGCCAGCTTGCGGCGCTGGCGGCACTCGCTATCGCGGCGGGCCGCGCGCGCGGCACGATCTCGGTGGAAGAGGAGAAACGCCTCTGCGCCGCGCTGCTTGAAACGCCGCGCCACATCGTTGAGATGCTCAAGCTCGAGCCGAGATTCGAAGAACTCGGCCAGGAGATCGCCAAGGCGCGCGACGTTCTTTATCTCGGCCGCGGCCCCAGCTATCCGATTGCGCTGGAAGGCGCACTCAAGTTGAAGGAAATCTCCTACGTCCACGCCGAGGGGTATGCGGCCGGCGAGATGAAGCACGGTCCGATCGCCCTGATCGACGAGAACGTGCCGATCATCGTGGTTGCGCCTTCGGACGCGCTCTATGAGAAGACGATCTCGAACATGCAGGAAAGCATGGCGCGCGGCGGCAAGGTGCTGTTGATCTCCGACGCAAAGGGCATCGCCAAGGCCGGCAAGGTCTGGCAGTCGATCGAGGTTCCCGACGCCGATCCGCTGATCGCGCCGATCCTCTATGCCGTGCCGATCCAGTTGCTCGCCTACTACGCGGCAGTCGCCAAAGGCACCGACGTCGACCAGCCGCGCAACCTGGCGAAATCCGTCACCGTCGAATAGCCGCAAGCCGAGATGACAGGGCCGGTCGACTCTCTATAAGTTCGGCCTATGGCTCTCGATCAGAATGAACTCAAGCGCGCGGCCGCCGCCAAGGCGGTCGAATTCGTCAACGACGGAATGAAGCTGGGCCTCGGCACCGGCTCGACGGCGGAAATCTTCCTCGAACTTCTGGCGGCACGGGTGCGCGGCGGCCTCAACGTCATCGGAACGGCCACCTCGGTCCGCACGGCGGAAAAGGCACGGTCGCTCGGCATCCCGATGGCCTCGCTCGACGATCTGTCGCCGCTGGATCTCACCGTCGATGGCGCGGACGAGGCGGACCGAAGGCTCAATCTGATCAAGGGCGGCGGCGGCGCGTTGCTGCGCGAGAAGATCGTGGCCGCCTCGTCCAATCGCATGATCGTCATCGCGGACAAATCAAAACTCGTTCCGCGCCTGGGCCGCTATCCGCTGCCGATCGAGGTTCTGGAATTCGGCCAGAAGACGACGGCGCAGCGCATCGCCGAAACGCTTGCCGGGCTCGGCTATGGCCGCGTGCCGGTCACGCTGCGCGGCCGCAATGGCCTCACCTTCATCAGCGATTCCGGCAATCTGATCTACGATTGCGAGTTGAGGGCCATCACGTCGCCGCCCAAGCTCGCCGCCGCGCTCTCGGCGATTCCAGGGGTAGTCGGGCACGGCCTTTTCATCGGCATGGCGACGACACTCATCGTCGCGCATCCGCGCAAGATCCAGGTCATTGAAAAGGCGAAGTGATCGGGACCAGGCTGCGCATCGCGCGCACCAGCCAGTCGGGCCGACGCTCCCTGGACACATGCAGCGCGAAACGCCCTTCCGCCGGATCGCACGGGTGCGTAGCGGTTTCGTAGCAGAACAGGGTTGCGTCGTGCTGCGCGGTCTTCTGCGCGCGTTTTTCGACCGGCTCGCCGGCCAGCACCCACATCATGTCCGTCATCATCTCGTAGGACTGCACGAAGTAGCCGTGCCCGACATTGTCGCCGGGCGCGAGCGTGGCGTCGACGACGTCGACGACATGACCGGGCGCGTTTGAGACATAGGCAAGATCGCCCTGAGGATTGCGGCCGGCGCGCGGGATGCCGCCATGCAGGCTTTCCGAGGCGATCAGCACCATGTCGCCCGCCGAGGCATAGATCGTCACCCGGCGCACGCAATCGATGGAACGCGCCAGAAGATGGGCGAAGTCGTCGTTGTACCGTTCCGAGCTGACATCGGGCGCGGCGAGGATGAGTTCGCCGACGAAGTGACTGTCGGTCTGGATGCAGGAACGCTGCAAAGCGCTGAGGGCCGTCAGGACAACCCGCGTCCCCATGCTGTGGGCCACGATGTCGACGGTCAGGCCGGCGCTCGATGCCGCGCGCAACAGCGTGGCGAGTTCCGGAACCGAATAGCCGCTGCGCTCAATGTCGGCGGCATAGCGGTCGAACTTGCCCTCGCTGCTCCAGCTGAATGCACCCGTCGCACAGGGCCATTGCGTGTCCGCCGCGATTTGCCCCGCGCGCAACACGGCGCTGCGGAATGTCTGGTTGTAGCCATGGACGTAAAGCAGCGCGCGCTTGCAGGGCTTCGGCCCCGCCTCGGCCAGAGCGTGCGCGAAGCCGCCCATGTCGGAATCGCAGTCGACATTTTTTGGCCGCCCGTCGGGGAGGAAATTCGGATCGTACTTGCGGGCCGTGAGCGTGACCTCTCCGCAATGCATCTTGGCGTCCCAGTGCAGGCCGTAGAGAAGCGGCTCGAACTCGGACCCGCTGTCGGCCTGGCGATCGGTGGCGAACACCACGGTGCGCGAGATCGGCGCGGCGGGTGTCCATACCGAATAAATGGAATCGTGGCGCAGGGAATCGGACAAGGTGCACGCCGAAACGGCAAGCACGGCGCAGAACAGCAATGCCTTACGCACAATCGTTGCCGTATGGCGCATGCCGCAAGTTCCCATCATTGTAGTGCGATCAAAGCTCGGCTAAGCGACATCTGGCAAGTGCGGGATACACGACATGGCTCACTATGACTACGACCTATTTGTGATCGGCGGCGGTTCGGGCGGCGTGCGTGCAAGCCGCATGGCGGCGCTGTCCGGCGCGCGCGTCGCGATCGCAGAAGAGTCGCGCATGGGCGGCACCTGTGTCATCCGCGGCTGTATTCCGAAAAAGCTCTTCGTCTATGCCAGCAACTTCGCCGGCGATTTCGAGGACGCTGCCGGCTATGGCTGGACGGTCGGCGAGTCGAAATTCGACTGGGCGACGCTGGTCGCCAACAAGGACAAGGAAATCGCGCGTCTGGAATCCGTCTACACGCGCAACGTCAAGGCGGCGGGCGTGGAGATCTTCGCCGACCGCGCCGTGTTCGACGGCCCGCACACGCTGCGCCTCCTCAACGAGAACCGCACCGTCACGGCGGACAAGATCCTGATCGCCACCGGCAACCGGCCGACGCGCGAGTTGGTTACCAGCCACGTCATTCCCGGCGGCAATCTCTGCATCACGTCGAACGAGGCGTTTCATCTGGACACACTGCCGAAGCGCATCCTGATCGCCGGCGGCGGCTACATCGCGCTGGAATTCGCCCACATCTTCCACGGGCTCGGCGTCGACGTCTCGCTTATCTATCGCGGCGAAAAGGTGCTGCGCGGTTTTGACGAGGACATCCGCGATGCGCTGCACGAGTCCATGACCGGTCGCGGCCTTCACGTCGCGCTCGGCTGCGAGTTCACCAAGATCGAGAAGCGCGGCGACTGCCTGCATGCCGAGACCAACAAGGGCGGCGTGATCGAAGCCGACCAGATCATGCTCGCCATCGGCCGGGCGCCGAACACCGAAATGCTGCATGTCGAGAAGGCCGGCGTGGAGCTCGGCAAGCGCGGCGAAGTCGTGGTCGACCGCTACTCGCGCACCAGCGCCGAACACATCTACGCCATCGGCGACGTGACGGACCGCATCCAGCTCACGCCCGTCGCGATCCATGAGGCCATGTGCTTCGTGAAGACCGCATTCGAGGGCAAGCCGACCTCGCCCGACCATGAAAACATCGCCACCGCCGTATTCACGACGCCGGAAATCGGCGTCGTCGGCATGAGCGAGATGAGGGCGCTCGGCATGGGCCACGCGATCGACGTTTACAAATCGACCTTCCGTCCGCTGCGCCATACGATGACCGGCCGCGACGAAAAGATGATGATGAAGCTGATCGTCGATGCGAAAAGCGACAAGGTTCTGGGCTGCCACATCTTCGGCCATGGCGCGGCCGAAATCATCCAGGTGGTCGGTGTCGCGCTCAAGATGGGCGCGACCAAGGCGCAGTTCGACTCGACGATCGCGCTGCACCCATCCGCCGCCGAGGAACTCGTGACGATGCGCACGAAGAGCTATTCGAAGACCCCCACTTGATTGTCATCCCGGCGAGCGACAACGCAGTTGGCGCGAGGGAAGGGGACCCAGGTCGACAGCTCGCGCCCGGTCCGGCGGTCTGGGTTCCCTTCCCCTCACATCGCCTGCGCGATGCTCGGCCGGGAATGACAGATGGCTAAATCTGGACCTTGCGCCCTTCCCAGAAGGGCTTACGGACTTCGCCGCGCTTGATCTTGCCGGCGGCGCTGCGCGGCAGTTCGGCCACGAAGTCGATCGAGCGCGGCACCTTGAAGCCGGCAAGCTTGGGGCGCACGAAATCGATGATCTCTTTTTTCAGCGCGTCGCCCGCCGCGTAGCCCTGCTTGAGCATGATCACGCTCTTGACCTCTTCGCCCCACTCCTTGTTCGGCACGCCGATGGTGCAGACATCTTCGACCGCCGGATGCTTGATGATCTCGTTGTCGACTTCCTGCGGATAAATGTTCACGCCGCCGGAGATGATGATCTCCGCCGAGCGGCCGGTGAGGAAGAGATAATCGTCCTCGTCGAAATAGCCGATGTCGCCGAGCGTGAAGAAGTCGCCCTTGTGCGCGCTCGCGGTCTTCTTCTCGTCCTTGTAGTACTGGAACGGATTGGCCTTCTGCGTTTCGTGATAGATGAGGCCCGGCACGCCTGGCGGCAGTTCATTGCCTTCCTCGTCCATGATCTTGACGCGCAGGAGAACCGGGCGCTTGCCGACGCTGCCCGGTTTGCGCAGCCATTCCTCGGGCGTGATCGTGAAGCCGGCGCCGCCCTCGCTGCCGGCGTAGTATTCGTACACGATCGGTCCGAACCATTGGATCATCGCGTGCTTGACCTCGGGCGGGCAGGGCGCGGCGCCGTGCACGAAGTAGCGCATCGAGGAGAGATCGTACTTCTTCTTCAGCGCGTCGGGCGCGGCGAGCATGCGCTGGAACATGATCGGCACCATATGCGCGTGCGTCACGCGCCGGTCCTGGATGGTGCGGAACACTTCCTCGGTGTCCCACTTCTCGCCGATGAAGGCGATCGGTATGCCGCTCGCCTGCGGAATGGCGATGTCGAAGGCGAGGGGCGCGGCGTGATAGCCGGGCCCGACGCACATCTGCACGTCCTTGTCCGGGTTGTAGTTGGGGTTGGTGCCCGCGAACATCGGCGGCGTCGGCACCCCGTGGGGGCGATGCACGCCCTTTGGCCGGCCCGTGGTGCCGGAGGTGTAGAGCATCTGGCTGCCGATCGCCGGATCGTCGAGGTCCGACGCATCTTCGCCATAGAGCGCGTCTTCATACGGCGTGAAACCGTCGGCCTGTCCGCCGACCGAGAGTTTCAGCGCGATGCCCGGCGCGCTCTTCACCGCCTCGTGGATCGTGTCGAATTCTTGTTTCGGCGATGAGCGCCTTGGCCTCGCAGTCGCTGACGATGTAGGCGATCTCGCTCGCCGCGAGGTGCCAGTTCACCGGCGTGATGCGCAGTCCCGTGCGCCGCGTCGCATTCAGCGTCTCGATGAACTCCGCCCGGTTCGAACAGAACAGGGCAACCGAATCGCCCGGCTTCAGCCCGGCCTTGCGCAGCACTCGCGCGAGCCGGTTGGAATTCTCGTTGCTCTGGCGAAAAGTGCGCGTGCCGAAACGGTCCCAGATCGCGACGCGATCAGGCTTCACCTGCGCCCAGAACGCGCTGACCATGCCGGCGCCCGCATACCCCACCAGCCGTTCGATGAATGCCTGATCCATTTTTCCTCCCACCGCGCGGCGCTTGATCGGCCGCGTTCGGCAACGCCCTGCGCTTACGCTAGCGTCCGGTGCCGGGCTTGGCCACACTCATTCCCGCCGGAACCGATTGTCGCGGCCCCAGCAATCCCGATCAAGCGAAAGACTTTTTGGTTGGCTAGCCTCGGGGCGCAAATGGAATGCAGGAGAGAGACAATGTCACTGGCGAACAGGGCGCTCTGGACGATCGACAGGAACCTGACGGGCGAGCTCTCGCTCGGCGGCGTGGCCGAGGCGTGCGGCGTCTCGCGCTATCACCTGGCGCATGCCTTCGGCGAATCCACCGGCATGTCGGTAATGGAATATGTGCGCGGCCGAAGGTTGAGCGAGGCGGCGGCCAGTCTTGCGAAAGGTGCGTCCAACATCCTCGATCTCGCGATGGAGTACGGATACGCCTCACACGAGGCCTTCTCGCGCGCCTTCCGGGCGCAATTCGGCATGACGCCGGAGGATGTGCGCAAGAACGCGACGACGGAAGGGTTGCCCGTAATGAAGCCGGTCAAGGCAGGCGAAGTCGCGCGACCCGCGATCGCCGCCAGCCGCACCGAAACGCTGGGCGAGATGAAGTTCGTCGGTCTTTGCGAACATGTCCCCTTCTCCCGGATGCAGAACATTGCCTCGCAATGGCAGCGTTTCATGCCGCACTATCCCGAGATCGCGGACAAGGCGCATCCGATACCGGCCGGCGTCAGCACCAATCTCGATGAGGAAGGCAATTTCGACTATGTCTGCGCCGTCGAGGTGAAGCGCATCGCCAGCGTTCCGAAAGGCCTGGTACAGATTACCGTGCCGCCGCAGGCCTACGCCGTCTTCCGTCATGACGGTCACGTCTCGGAGATCGGACAGACCTTCCACGCCATCTGGAACGACTGGGTACCCGAAGGCGGCCGCACCATCGCCGACGGCGCCAGCATCGAACGCCACATGGAAACGTTCGACACCCGCACCGGCTTTGGCGGCGTGGAAATCTACATTCCGCTCCGCTAGCCTTTGGTCATGACCCTGCCACCCGAACAAGCCGGTTTCTACACGCGCCCGGCCCGCATGACCGATGCGGGCGCGGCGGCCGATCTTCTCAGGGACGCGCCGTCCGACATTCCGGGCATTTTCGAAATGCGGGGCCTGTGGTTCGTCGCCGGCAAAGTGCTGCGCGACTTCGCGTCGCTCAACAATGAAGAGATGCTGCCCTGGGATGTGTGGGGACCGATGTCGCCTGCCGGCGCCGGACTGACGCCGGACAAGCTCGCCCTGTTCGACCGGTTGGCGGCTCTCACGCTGGACGCAGACCGGCGCTTCGCCGAACTTCGCGCGCTTTACAATGGCGACGCGACGCTGCGCGTTCCCGCCGAAGTCTTCAACGCGGATCGCAGGCGGATCGAGCCGGTGCGCTGACGACGTCCCCCTCATTCAGGGGGGATGATTGCACCGGGCCGTTCCCACACTGTCCCCGAGGGCACAGTATCGGGCGGGCAGCATTGATGACGCGATTGATCGCGATACTCATCGTCATGATGACGCTGGGCGGACAGCCCGCCTTTGCCGGCGTGCATGCGACTGCCAGTGACCTGCATGTCCCAAACTCCGGCGAGGTCGCGCTCTTCGCCGGAACGCATCCCGATGCGCCCAAGCCGGTCGGACTGATCGCGTTTGTGATCGTCGCGGCGGGCATCGACCTGTTCGTCTTTGTCTCCTTCGTGACGTGCCTTTTCGGTCCTGTGCCGCATTGGCGATGGCGTTGGCTTGCACTGATCCTCGTTCCGCTCGGCGTCGGGCGCGCGACCCTCAACTGGACGACCGGAATGGTCTTCTTTCAGCTTCTCTATCTTCAGTTTCCGAGCGCGAGCTTCTCGCTCACCGGATCGCTTGAGCCTCAATCGATCTCGATGGGATTTCCGTTCTTCGCTTTCATGTTCTGGACGCTGCGCTCCGCATGGCTGGAGGATCAGATGGCCGTACTCCGCGACGCGCGTTCCCAGTCTCCGCTCGGAGAGGAGCAGCCCTAGGACCGGCGCCATCCCCTGGGGTGTCCCCGGCCCGCGACGCTGCGCAATGTCGCATCGAGCGCCGGCCGCGCTTTTCGGCCCTAAAGTCCCAGCCTGCCTTTAAAGTGACCGTTCACCAGCCGCGCAACCCCGGCTGGCAAACCGCGCCGCCTTCCCATATATCCACAGGCCGAATGTAGGAGGTCCGCGTGGCCCAAGCCTGGTCCCCGCAAAGCTGGCGTTCCAAGCCGATCCGTCAGGTCCCGGTCTACCCGGATCCGGCGGCGCTGGAGGCTGTCGAAGCCAAGCTGAGGACGCATCCCCCGCTGGTGTTCGCCGGCGAGGCGCGCAATCTGATGGCCGGTCTGGCCCAGGTCGCGCGAAGGCAAGGCTTTCCTGCTGCAGGGCGGCGATTGCGCGGAGAGCTTCGCCGAATTCCACCCCGACAATATCCGCGACATGTTCCGCGTCCTGCTGCAGATGGCGATCGTGCTGACCTATGCGGCCGGCGTGCCGGTCGTGAAGGTCGGCCGCATCGCCGGCCAATTCGCCAAGCCGCGCTCCGACGATTTCGAGACGCGCGACGGCGTCACGCTGCCGTCCTATCGCGGCGACAACATCAACGGCGAGCGAGTTCACCGTCGAGGCGCGCACGCCCGATCCGAAGCGCCTGCTCGAGGCGACGGCGCAATCCGCGGCCACGCTCAACCTGCTGCGCGCCTTCGCGTCGGGCGGATATGCCGACCTGCACAACGTCCACCGTTGGATGCTGGGCTTCATCGCGGGATCGCCGGCCGGCGAACAATATAAGGGTCTCGCAGCGCGTATCTCCGAAACGCTGGAATTCATGGCGGCGTGCGGCATCACGCCGGACTCCGTGCCGCAACTGCGCACGACGGAGTTCTACACCAGCCACGAAGCGCTTGCTGCTCAACTTCGAGCAGGCGATGACGCGCGTCGATTCGACCAGCGGCGACTGGTACGACACCTCCGCGCACATGCTGTGGATCGGCGACCGCACGCGCCATCTCGACGGCGCGCATGTCGAGTTCATGCGCGGCATCAAGAATCCGATCGGCCTGAAATGCGGGCCGAGCCTGCCGGAAGACGAGTTGCTCAAGCTCATCGACGTTCTCAATCCGGAAAACAAGCCCGGCCGGCTGACGCTGATCGCGCGCTTCGGTTCTGACAAGGTCGCCGACAAGCTGCCGCCGCTCATCCGCGCCGTGCAGCGCGAAGGCAAGAAGGTCGTGTGGTCCTGCGATCCGATGCACGGCAACACGATCAAGCTGCAGTCGGGCTACAAGACGCGCCCCGTCGACCGCATCCTTGAAGAGGTTCGCACCTTCTTCGCCGTGCATCGCGCCGAAGGCACGCATGCCGGCGGCGTTCATTTCGAGATGACGGGCCAGGACGTGACCGAGTGCCTCGGCGGCGCGCAGGCGATCAAGGAAATCGATCTCTACGACCGCTACCAGACGGCGTGCGATCCGCGCCTCAATGCCAGTCAGGCGCTGGAACTGGCTTTCCTGATCGCCGAAGGCATCCGCGCGGAGCGCATGAAGACCGACCGCTTCGCGGCTTCCGCGTAAACGTCTCCAGGGGGCTCAAGCCATGGGCGTGGCGCGCCTGCTCGCGAAGGGGTGGCTGGTGTTCTGCCTGTTCGCGGGCGCGCACGCCGTCAATCTCGCGCTGGCGCGCGGCGAAGCGCCGCTCGATGCAGCCCAGGACATCGGCGTTTGCGTTTTGCTTTTCGCAGCGATGGGCCTTCTCTTCATCGCCGGTTTCGGGCTTTCGCCCGGCGGCGGCGGCCGCCAGGCCTTTCTGCTGCGCCTGAAGCCGCATCATCTCGTGCCGGGCTTCAACGAAGTCGTGTTCCTGATCTTCATCGTTCTCAGTTTCCTGAACCAGGTTCTCCTCGCGCCGCTCTACATGGGCAGTCCGGCCGCCGGCGCCGTGCAGGCGACGCTCTCCTTCTTCGTTCCCGGCCAACATGCGCTGGAGCACGCGCTGCTGACATGCAGCCTCGACGGCGGACGCATCTTCGCCTCAGGCACCACGTGGCTGCTCGCCATTATCTTCCTGGCGTCGGCACTGTCGCGGATCCGGCTCGCGTCGGGGATCATCCGGATCGAGCGTTTGACGCGGCCGTCGTCGCTTGGACCCACATTGACCGCCGCGATCTTCGGGGTCGTCGCGATCGTCAGCTTCCAACTGCTCTTCGTCGGCACGGCCTATCCGTGGCTTGCCTGCAGCGCCTTCACGGACATCACCGGCGCCGTGCTCATCGGCCTCGCGCCGCTGATGCTGTCCTACCTGATCTTCGCCGCGCTCGCGACATTGCGCGCTAGCGGACCGGCCCCCGGAGTGTGACGCATGATCGAAGCCTCTTGCCATTGCGGCGCCGTGCGGATGCAAATCGACTCTCCGCCGGAAACGGTGACGGACTGCGGTTGCTCGATCTGCCGCAGGAAAGGCACGCTCTGGGCGTACTACTCGCCGCGTCACGTGCGTCTTATTCCGCCCTCGGGTGCGACCCAGATTTACATGTGGGGCGACCGGGAACTGGAATTTCACTCATGCAAGATTTGCGCATGCACAACTCATTGGGCCGCGGCCGACAAGACTTATGACCGCATGGGCGTAAACGCCCGGCTGATGGAGCCGGACGTTCTGGCTGCGGCGCAGGTGCGCAAAATCGCGGGGCCGGAGTAACAAAAAGCCGTCATGGCCGGGCTTGACCCGGCCATGACGAACTTGAATTAAACCGCCTTGTCGGGCCCGACGCGCACGACCATCTTGCCGAGGTTCTCGCCCTTGAAGAGGCCGATGAAGGCCTTGGGCGAATTCTCGACGCCGTCGACGATCGTCTCGCGCCACTTCATCTTGCCTTCCTTGGCCCACTTGGCCATGTCGCGATGGAAGTCGGCGAGCATGTCGAAATGGTTGGAGACGATGAAGCCGCGCAGCGTGAGGCTGAGCCCGATCGCCATCGCAAGGTTGCGCGGTCCCGGCGGCAGGTCGGTCGCGTTGTAGATGTCGATCATGCCGCACAAGGGAATGCGCCCGTTCGGCCGCATATTGTTGAGCGCGGCTTCCAGATGCACGCCGCCGACATTTTCGAAATAGACGTCGATGCCCTGCGGGAACGCCTTCGCCACGGCGGCGTTGAGATCGCCGCAGGTCTTGTAGTTGATCGCCTGATCGATACCGAGGCTCTTGAGATACTGCGCCTTCTCGTCAGACCCGGCCGAGCCGACGACATAGCAGCCCTTGGCCTTGGCGATCTGGCAGACGATGGAGCCGACGGCGCCAGACGCCGCCGATACGAACACCCTCTCGCCATCCTTCAGCTCGCCGATGCGCAGAAGGCCCGCATAGGCCGTCATGCCCGGCATGCCGAGCGCGCCCAAATAGGACTGGATCGGGACGGCGGGCTCGAACTTCTGCACGTCCGCGCCGCTGGAGACGTACCACTCCCGCCAGCCGTGCATGCTCTGGACGAAATCGCCCACCTTGAGCGCGGAATTGCCGTTCGAGGCGACCACCTGGCCGACGGCATGGCCCTGCAGGGTCTCCCCGATCTGGAAGGGCGGGGAATAGCTTTTCCGGTCGATCATCCGCCCCCGCATATAGGGGTCGACCGAGATATAGCTGTTCCGGACCAGCACCTGACCGGCCGCGGGGGTCGGGACCGGCGTTTCGGCCAATTCGAAGTTTTCCGGGGTCGGGATGCCGACGGGGCGGCTTTTTAGGCGGATTTCGCGGTTTTTTTGATTGGACACGGGCGTCTCCTGAACACTTTAAAGGTGGGATTGCTTGGTGGGGTTAACCTATCAGCGGACCGATGTGTAACAAGACGAAACATTTTATGAGTCGCCTCCCGGTCCGCTGCCTGCACTTATGTATCTGTATTTCCGGCGAGATTCGCTTTTGGCCCCCCAAAGAATTCGCGACAACGGTACGCTTAAGGCGGCAGTGATCGGCGCCGGCGCGTTCGGCCGCCACCACGCTTCGAAGTATCGCGGCATCGACGGCGTCGAACTGATCGCCATCGCCGATCCGTGCCCCGAAGTTCGCAAGACATCGCTGGCAAATCATGGTGTACGCGCCGTCGCCGACTGGCGCGAACTGCTCGGCCATGTCGATCTCGTCAGCGTCTGCTCGCCGGCGGTGACGCACGCCCCGATCGTGCGGGCCTTCCTCAATTCCGGTGCCCACGTTCTTGTCGAAAAGCCGATCGCGACCAGCCTCGAAGAAGCCGATGCGCTCATCGCGCTTGCACGCAATACCGGCCGCGTCCTGACGGTCGGCCATCAGGAGCGTTTCGTCTTCGCCCGCACCGGCCTGCTCGACAGCCGCGAAGTCCCGCTCGACATTTCCTGCTGGCGCATGGGCCCCTGGACAGGCCGCGGCGCCGACGTCAGCGTCGTTCTCGACCTGATGATCCACGATCTCGACCTCATCCATCAGCTGGTGCCGTTCGCGGTCCGCGACGTCGACGCCCGCTCGCGCGCGCTGCATGGCAGCCTCGCCGACGAAGTCTCGGCCGCCGTCACCTTCGCCAACGGCTCCGTCGCGCATCTTGAGACCAGCCGCATTTCGGATGTCCGCCGCCGTGGCATGCGCGCCGATATACCAGGACGGCGTGATCGAAATCGACTTCCTCACCCGCAAGATCAGCAACACGACGCCGCGCCCTCTGAAGCCGCTGGAGATGGGCGATCCGCTGGCCGAGTCGGTTGCGTCCTTCGTCCGCTCCGTACGCCATGGCGCCGCCCCGCTGGTCCGCCCGCAGGAAGCCCGCCGTGCCCTCGAAACCGCGCTGATGATCGACGATGCCGCCGAGCGCCGCCCCGATGCCCGTGGGCAAGCGGCATACGCGGCCGTCGCGGCCGCCCGCTGATCAGCCTTTTGCTGGCTTCAATTGCGCGCTAAAGACCGTGCATGACGGACCGTTTTCGCATCGCACTGGCCCAGCTCAACCCCGTGATGGGCGACATCGCATGGCAATCTCGCCAAGGCGCGCGCCGCGCGTGCCGAGGCGGCGAAGGCCGGGGCCGACCTCATTCTTTTTTCCGAGCTCTTCATCGCCGGCTATCCGCCGGAGGATCTGGTGCTGAAGCGCGGCGCTGCAGGCCGACGCGCGCGAGGCGATCGAGACAGCTTGCGCCAAGGACACCGCCGACGGCGGCCCCGCCGTTCTGATCGGCGCGCCCTGGCGCGAAGAGCGACAAGCTCTACAACGCCGTCGCTCTGTCTCGACGGCGGCGGGATCGCCGGCCGCACCTTCAAATACGACCTGCCGAACTACGGCGTGTTCGACGAGAAGCGCGTCTTCGCGGCCGGTCCCTTGCCCGGTCCGTTCAACGTGCGCGGCGTGCGCGTCGGCGTGCCGATCTGCGAGGACATCTGGACGCCGGAAGTCGCGCGAATGCCTTGCGCGAGACGGGCGCGGAAATCCTGCTGGTGCCCAACGGCTCGCCGTTCGAAGCCGGCAAGGAAGATGTGCGCGCTCAACCTGGTCGCCGCGCGCGTGACCGAAACGCGGCTGCCGCTGATCTATCTCAACCAGGTGGGCGGCCAGGACGAGCTGGTGTTCGACGGCGCGCTCGTTCGTGCGTCAACGCCGACCGTTCAAGCTGGCCCTGGCCATGCCGTCCTGGGAAGAAAGCGTCGTCGATCACGCGACTGGTCGCGCCATGGCGGCAAATGGGTCTGCGCGCCCGGCGACACCGCGCGCCGCAGGAGGAGCGCTCGCAGCTCGGTCTATCACGCCATGATGCTGGGCCTGCGCGATTACGTGAACAAGAACCGCTTTCCCGGCGTGGTGCTGGGCCTTTCCGGCGGCATCGATTCCGCGCTGTCGGCGGCGGTCGCGGTCGACGCGCTGGGCGCGGATCGCGTGCGCTGCGTGATGCTGCCGTCGCGCTACACCGTCGCAGGACAGCCTCGACGACGCCGACGGAATGCGCGCGCCTGCTCGGCGTTCGCTACGACACCATCCCGATCGAGCGCGCGGTGGACGGCGTTCGGCGACACGCTGGCGCCGGTCTTCGCCGGCAAGCGCCGCCGACACCACCGAGGAGAACATCCAGTCGCGCGTCCGCGGCGCTCATCCTGATGGCGATCTCCAACAAGTTCGGCCCGATGGTGCTGACCACCGGCAACAAGAGCGAGATGAGCGTCGGCTACGCCACGCTCTATGGCGACATGTGCGGCGGCTACAACGTGCTGAAGGACGTCTACAAGACCGAGGTCTTCCAGCTGGCGCGCTGGCGCAACCAGTACGTGCCGCGCGGCGCGCTCGGGCCCGCCGGCCGCGTCATTCCCGAGCGCATCATCACCAAGCCGCCGACGCGCGGAGCTGCGCGCCGAACCAGAACGACGAGGATTCGCTGCCGCCCTATGAGATGCTCGACGGCATCCTCGAATGCCTGGTCGAGAGCGAGATGACGTTCGAGGACACCGTGCGCCAAGGGCTTCGATCCCGCCACGGTGAAGCGCATCGAGCAGCTTCTCTATGTCACCGAATACAAGCGCCGCCAGGCGCCGCCGGGCGTGAAGATATCCGCGCGCAATTTCGGCCGCGACCGGCGCTATCCGATCACCAATGCGTTTCGCGATGCACGGGATTAGCCCTATTTTTCCTCCCCCGTTCACGGGGGAGGTGGTCCGCGTAGCGGATCGGAGGGGGCCCCCCTCGCTGCCTTCGGCAGCACTCCCGCAAGCGGGGTGAGAAAGTGATTGTCGCCCGTTTGCGCCGTCGCCCACCGGCTATCTGCAGGTCGGCAATGCGCCGCGCGGCGTTGCTCAATGCGCTGTTCGCGAAGCAAGAGCGGCGGCAAGTTCATGCTGCGCATCGACGACACCGACGACACGCGCTCGAAGCCGGAATTCGAAGCGGCGATCCTCGAGGACCTGCCTGGCTCGGCATCGCGCACGACATCTTCGCGCGCCAGTCCGACCGCGTCGGACGCATCACGAAGCCGCCGCCGAAAAACTGAAGGCGGCGGGCGGCTTTATCCCTGTTACGAAACCGCCGAAGAACTCGACCGCCGCCGCAAGCGCCAGATGGCGGCGCGGCAAGCCGCCGGTCTATGACCGCGCCGCGCTCGCGCTCACCGATGCCGACAGGGCGAAGTTCGAGAGCTGAAGGACGAAAGCCGCATTGGCGCTTCAAGCTCAGTCACAGACAAGGTCGCCTGGACCGATCTGATCCGCGGGCCGGTGGAGATCGACACCGCGACGCTCTCCGATCCGGTCCTTGATCCGCGAGGACGGACGCTTCCTCTACACGCTTGCCGTCGGTGGTCGACGACATCGACTTTGCGATCACGCACATCATCCGCGGCGAGGATCACGTCACCAACACCGCGCCGCAGATCGAGATCTTCGAGGCGCTTGGCGCGCCGACGCCGGCCTTCGCACATTATCCGCTGTTCATCGGTCGCCGGGCGGCGAGGTTTTGTCCAAGCGGCTGGGATCGCTCTCCATCCGCGCCATGCGCGAGGACGGCATCGAGCCGCTCGCGCTCGCCTCGTATCTCGCCAAGATCGGCACATCCGACGCGATCGAGCCGCGCCTCTCGCTCGACGTGCTGGCGCAGCGAGTTCGCCTCGAGAAGATCGGCCGCGCTCCGGCGCATTTCGACGTGACGGAACTCGCAACGCTCAACGGCAAGCTGCTTGCACCTGTTGCCGTTCGACAATGTCGCGCCGCGTCTCGCCGCGCTCGGCATTACGGGCGGTGCGCCGTTCTGGGACGCGGTGCGGCCGAATCTCGCGCAGGCTCGCCGACGCAGTCGATCTGGTGGAACGTGGTGACGGGCCCGTCGCGCCGGTGATCGAGGATGCCGGAGCTGACCGAAAAGGCGGCCGACATTGCTGCCGCCCGAACCCTGGGACGAAGCCACCTGGGGCGCCTGGACCAAGGCCGTGGCCGATGCCACCGGCGCCAAGGGCCGCGCGCTGTTTCATCCGCTGCGGCTGGCGCTGACCGGCCGGGAGCATGGACCGGAGCTGAAAAAGCTGCTACCCCTCATCGGACGCGCACAAGGCTTTTGCGCGGCTCAAAGGGGATACGGCGTGATGTTCTTCGCCCGCCAAATCTGTCTTGGATATCGATTTGCGGCTAACGCCGCAACAGACCCTTTTTGCCTGCCCACATCGTCAAAATTTACGCTCGCGCGCCTTCCGGTAAGGGCGTGGCCAAATCGCATTGAGTGCCGCCATGACCCTTCGCCTCTACAACACGCTGACAAAGTCGAAGGACGCCTTCGTCCCGCTCGATCCCAAGAACGTCCGCATGTATGTGTGCGGGCCGACGGTCTATGACTTCGCCCATATCGGCAATGCGCGGCCGGTGATCGTGTTCGACGTGCTGTTCCGCCTGCTGCGGCATACTCTACGGCGACGATCACGTCACCTATGTCCGCAACATCACCGACATCGACGACAAGATCAACGCGCGCGGCGCTGGAGCGCGAGGCAATCGCGATATCCTCGACCGCGCTGCGCGAGCTGACCGAGGCGACCGCAGCGTGTCTATCTCGAAGACGTGACGGCGCTCGGCTGCCTGCCGCCGACCGGACGCCGCGCGCGACCGAGCATGTCGCCGCAGATGATCGCGATGATCGCGCAGCTGATCGCGGCGGGCCACGCCTATGTCGGCCGAAGGCCATGTGCTGTTCGACGTCTCGTCCAAGGCCGACTACGGCAAGCTGGCGCGCCGCTCGCTCGACGAGATGATCGCCGGCGCGCGCGTCGAAGTCGCGCCCTACAAGAAGAACGCGATGGATTTCGTGCTGTGGAAGCCGTCGGACGCGAACACGCCGGGCTGGGATTCGCCCTGGGGCCGCGGCCGCCCGGGCTGGCACATCGAATGCTCGGCGATGGCGGGCGAATATCTCGGCGAGACGTTCGACATCCATGGCGGCGGCATCGATCTGATGTCTTCCCGCACCATGAGAACGAGATCGCGCAGAGCGAAGGCGCGCATCACGACCATCCGCTCGCGCAATGTCTGGATGCACAACGGCTTTCTGCAACGTCGAGGGCGAGAAGATGTCGAAATCGCTCGGCAACTTCGTCACCATCCACGAACTGCTCGCGGATTGGCCGGGGGAGGTGCTGCGCTTCAACATGCTGCGCATCGCATTACCGCCAGCCGATCGACTGGACCGTCGCCGGCATGAATGAAAGCTGGAAGACGCTGGAGCGCTTCTATGGCGTGACCGAGCCGCTCGCCAATCCGAAGCGTCGGGGCGGCGTTCCTCGAGGCGCTGTCCGACGATCTCAACACGCCGCAGGCCATCGCCGAGCTGCACAAGGCGGCGAGCTGGAGCTTGCGGGTGGGCTTGGTCTGCTCGGATTTTCGAACACGCAGATGCGCATCGAGGCGAGGAAGGAGGTCGACACGTTGCGATCGCCAAGGCCATCGAAGCGCGCAAAGCCGCGCGCAAGGCGAAGAACTTCACGGAAGTCCGACCGCATCCGCGACGAACTCCTCGCCAAGGGCATCGTGCTGAAGGACGGCCCCGGCGGCACGACGTGGGAAGTGAAGCGGTGAGCTGGCCCGTCACCCACTCACCGTCATGGCCAGGCTCGACCCGGCCATCAATCAGGCGCGCGTCCGCGCGCCGCAGAGACATTTTTGCGCCCGCCGACGCAGTCGTGATGGGCAGGCGGCTCAAGGCGGCCGATGACAAATTTGTTCGTATTTTCAATAACATAAAAATTTTCTGCCAGACCATATTCCCATTTCAGAATTCATTCCTATATTGGGCGGATGACCTTGGACCCGCTCACGCACCCTATCTCTCCCGTCATCTCGGCGGCGCTTGCGCGCGCGCCGAGACGGGGGCCGGGGGGACGGGGACGCGAAAATTCGGAAAAACCGGCGAACAATTTTGTTGCCGACCGGTCCACCGGAGCTCGAAGAGCGAAGGCGGAAGGTCCGAACCGCGGCAACCGCAAGGGCGCCGGCGCGCGGCCGAAGAACAGCAACGCGATGCGTCACGGCCGGCGCTCCTCCGCATACCGGGCGAGGCACAGAAGGCTTCGCACGCTCATTGCCGATGCACGCAAGCTTCGCGCGAAGATCCTGGCGCTCGCCAAGGCGCTCAGAGGCGAAACGCGCGCGCTCGCGCCGCACTCGCCACTGGCGTTCCTGGATGCGAAGGTCGTGCCCGATGAGCAAGGAACGCCTCTATATCTTCGACACCACGCTGCGCGACGGCGCGCAGACGCAGGGCGTCGATTTCTCGGTCGAGGACAAGCGCCAGATCGCGCTCGCGCTCGATGCGCTGGGCGTCGATTACATCGAGGGCGGCTGGCCGGGCGCCAATCCCACCGACACGTCGTTCTTCGCCGAGCGCCCGCCGCTGAAGCACGCGCGCTTCACCGCCTTCGGCATGACCAAGCGCGCCGGGCGCAGCGCCGCCAACGATCCGGGCCTGTCGCTGGTGCTGGACGCCGAGGCGGACGCGGTCTGCCTGGTCGGCAAGACCTGGGATTTCCATGTCGATGTCGCGCTCGAAATTCCGCGCAGCGAAAATGTCGACGGCATCGCCGAATCCATCGCCGCCGTGATGGCGAAAAAGCGCGAGCCGTTGTTCGATGCCGAACATTTCTTCGACGGCTACAAGGCCAATCCCGACTATGCGCTCGCCTGCATCCGTGCCGCGCACGATGCCGGCGCGCGCTGGCTGGTGCTGTGCGACACCAACGGCGGCACGATGCCGGACGACGTCTATCGCATCGTATCCGAGGTGAAGGCGAAGCTGCCCGGCTGCCGCGCTCGGCATTCATGCGCACAACGACACCGAACAGGCGGTGGCGGTGAGCCTCGCGGCGGTGCGCGCCGGCGCGCGGCAGATCCAGGGCACGCTCAACGGTCTTGGCGAGCGCTGCGGCAACGCCAATCTCTGTTCGCTGCTGCCGAACCTTGCTGCTCAAGGAACCGTTCGCCTCGCAGTTCGAAACCGGCGTGAGCCGCGAACAGCTTGCCAAGATGACCCCGTCTCGCGGCTGCTGGACGAAATCCTCAACCGCGCGCCGGACCGGCACGCCGCCTATGTCGGCCCGTCGGCCTTTGCGCACAAGGGCGGGCTGCATTCCTCGGCCGTGGCGAAGGATCCGCGCACCTATGAACATGTGCCGCCGGAAACCGTGGGCAACGCACGCAAGATTCTCGTCTCCGATCAGGCGGGACGCTCCAATCTTCTGGCGCGTCTTTCCGAAGTCGGCATCGACCTCGACGCCAAGGATGCGCGGATCACGCGGCTGCTCGAAGACCTCAAGCAGCGCGAGTTCCTGGGCTATGCCTATGACGGCGCCGAAGCGTCGTTCGAGTTGCTGGCGCGCCGCGCACTCGGCCAGGTGCCGAATTACTTCGATGTCGAGAGTTTCCGGGTCATCGTCGAGCGCCGCCACAATGCGATCGGCGAGCTCGTTACCGTCTCGGAAGCCACCGTGCGCGTGAAGATCGACGGCGAGATCTTCCACACGGCGGGCGAGGGCAACGGCCCGGTCAATGCGCTCGACGAAGCGTTGCGCAAGGATCTCGGCAAATATTCGTCGTTCCTCTCCGATCTGCGGCTCGTGGACTACAAAGTGCGTATCCTCACGAGCGGCACGGAGGCCGTAACCCGGGTCATGGTCGAAAGCGCCGACGGCAAGGGCAATCGCTGGTCCACGGTCGGCGTGTCGCCAAACCTTGTCGATGCCTCATTCGAAGCGTTGACGGACTCGATCTGTTACAAATTGTTTCGCGACGGCGCGCGCGCATAGCAGGTCCGCCCGTGATGATGATGCAATCGGGTTTGGGTCCTCTACATTGATCGCATGAGCGACAGGCCGGAAGTTCACAACGAAACGCGTGGAATACTCTATGCCGGCGGCGCCTATGCATTCTGGGGCGTCGTGCCGCTCTATTGGCAGTTTCTCGAAGACGTGCCGCCGATCGAGATTACGCTCCATCGTATCCTGTGGTGCGCCCTGACGGGACTCATCGTCACGACGGCGCGCGGCCGCATCTCGCACTTCATCACCGTTCTGCGCACCTCCCGCCTCATGATGGCGCTGGCGGCCAGCAGCCTGCTCATCTCGACCAACTGGACGATCTACATCTACTGCGTCGGCACGCACCGCCTGGTGGAGGCGAGCCTTGGCTACTATCTGACGCCGCTGGTCTCGATCGCGCTCGGCGTCGTGCTGCTCGGCGAAAAGGTTTCGCGCCTGCGGCTTGCGGCGATTTCACTGGCCACCGCGGCGGTCGTGGTACAGGCCGTTTCGCTCGGCAGTCTGCCCTGGATTGCGCCGGCGCTGGCGCTGACCTTCGGTTTCTACGGCTATGTGCGAAAGCTGACGCCGGTGGATTCGCTCGACGGACTGACGATCGAAACCTGTCTGCTGCTGCCGATCGCCATTCCGCTGATCGTTCTGTGGGCGATGCAGGGCACGGGTGCGTTTCCGTCGCCTGTATTCAGCCGCGACGCCATGCTGATCGGCACGGGCCCGCTCACCGCCGTGCCGCTCGTCCTGTTCGCCGCCGGCGCGCGCCGCATTCGCATGACGACGCTCGGCTTTCTGCAATATCTCTCACCGACCATCACCTTGCTGGTGGCGACCTTCATCCTGGGCGAGCCGTTCACGCGCACGAACGTCATCGCGTTTGGCTTTGTCTGGTCTGCGCTGGTGCTGGTCAGTCTGGAAGGACGGCTCGCCTCATGGACGCGGCGTCCGGCCTAGCGATGCGCTCACGAATTCGATCGCCGCGTCCGGCGTCGGCAGGACGCGGTAGAAATTCTCGATGCTGCGGATCGCAAAACCCTCGCGCACGATGCGCGCAATCAAAGGTCCGAATGTCGAGAAATAACCTTCGCTGTCGATCAGGACGAGCGGCTTTTTGTGCACCTGCAGCTGCGCCGTCGACAGCACTTCGAAGATCTCGTCAAACGTGCCAAGCCCTCCGGGAAGTGCGATGAAAGCGTCGGAACGCTCCAGCATGATCGCCTTGCGCTGCTGCATGTCGGGAACGATGACAAGTTCCTCGGCCGACTTCATCGGTTGTTCGAGATGTCGCAGAAAGGACGGCAGGACGCCCAGCACCGGTGCACCCGCGGCATGTGCGGCGCGCGCGACTTCGCCCATCAGCCCGACATTGCCGCCGCCGAAAACCAGCGAAAAGCCGCGCTCACCGACCAAGGTTCCCAAGCGGCGGGCGGCCTCGGCAAAAGTGGGCCTCGCGCCATGC
The DNA here is from genome assembly GCA_963743765.1 of uncultured Alphaproteobacteria bacterium. Taxonomy (GTDB): domain Bacteria; phylum Pseudomonadota; class Alphaproteobacteria; order Micropepsales; family Micropepsaceae; genus Rhizomicrobium. The sequence continues at coordinate 506,284 of CAVUQQ010000004.1, read as the reverse complement.
GAGGAACCGCAAAACACGCAAATTGAAGGCTTCTTGTTATCCATGCCGGGGCCGGGGTTGCGCGCCTGCGCGCCAGTTTCTAAACAGATTCGGGAAATGAGAGGTTAGCCGTGCCGCGCACGCTCGTCATCATCGCAGCAATCGCTTTGCTCGCACTCATCGCCGGGTTTCTCGCCTTCGGCGGCGGCAACATGGGACACTAGAATGGCTCGACCGATCGTTGAGGAAGGCGACGGCGCGCCGTCCTTTCGTCCGCTTGTGGATGCTCGCTGCCCTATCTCTGGCCGAAGGCTCAGCCGGAGCTTGCGCGCACGCGTGATCGCATCGGTCGTATTTCTTCTGGCCGCGACAGCCGCCACAAGCTATTCGCCGTTGTTCTACGGCTATGCCATCGACAAGCTGGCAAAGGCGCCGGCCGAAATCGCCATGGGCGCGGTGATGGCGCTGATCGCGGCCTACACGGTTTCGCGCATCCTGATGCAGGCCCTCGCGCAGCTGCGCGACGGCATCTTCGCCAAGGTCCAGTATCACGCCATGCGCGAGGTCGGCGGTGTCGACCTTCGCCCACGTCCACACGCTGTCGTTGCGCTTTCATCTGGAACGCAAGACCGGCGGCCTGAGCCGCGTGATCGAACGCGGCACCAAGGGCATCGACACGCTGCTGTCCTTCGCCCTGTTCAGCATCTTCCCGACGATCCTTTTGATCGTTTTCTACAGCGCCATCCTGTGGTCGCCGGAACGGCGCGTGGGTCGCGCTGACGACGCTGGCGATGGTCGTTGCCTATGTCTGGTTCACCTTCTGCGATCACGCGCTGGCGCATCCAGTTCCGCCGCGACATGAACCAGAGCGACACAGACGCCAACACCAAGGCGGTCGACAGCCTGCTCAACTACGAAACGGTCAAATATTTCAACAACGAAGGGCACGAAACGCGCCGCTTCGACGTCTCGATGGAGAAATATCTCGCGCGCCTCGATCCAGGCGCAGATTTCGCTCTCTGTTCTCAACACCGGCCAGGCGATCGATCATGGCGCTGGGCCTGGGTGTCGTCATGGCGCTGGCTGCCTATGGCATCAAGTCGCGGTCGCATCACCGTCGGAACGCTGGTTGCCGGCAAACGCCATCCTGATCCAGCTCTACCAGCCGCTCAATCTGCTCGGCACGGTCTATCGCGAGATCACGCAGGCTCTGGTGGACATGGAGGCGATGTTCCGCCTGCTGCACCAGCCGCAGGAAGTGAAGGACAAGCCGGGGCGCCAAGCCGCTCAAGGTCACCGGCGGCGAAATCCGGTTCGACAATGTCGTGTTCTGCTACGATCCGGACCGCACGGTGCTTGAAGGGCATCAGCTTCACCGTGCCGGCCGGAAAGACGGTGGCCGTCGTCGGCCCGTCCGGCGCGGGCAAATCGACGATTTCGCGCATTCTCTATCGCTTCTACGACATCAAGTCCGGCAGCGTGACCATCGACGGCCAGGATATCCGCGACGTGACCCAGGCAAGCCTGCGCGCCTGCCATCGGCATCGTTCCGCAGGACACCGTGCTGTTCAACGACACGGTGCGCTACAACATCGCCTATGGCCGCATCGGTGCGAACGAAGCCGAGATCAAGGAAGCGGCGCGTCACGCCCAGATCGACAAATTCATCGGCGAGCTGCCGCTTGGCTATGACGCCATGGTCGGCGAGCGCGGGCTGAAACTTTCCGGTGGCGAGAAGCAGCGCGTCGCCATCGCCCGCACGATCCTGAAGAATCCGCCGATCCTGTTGCTGGACGAAGCGACCATCGGCGCTCGACACGCACACCGAGCGCGAAATCCAGGGCGCGCTGTCACGAAGTTTCCCGCAACCGCACGACGCTGGTGATCGCGCACCGGCTGTCGACGGTGGTCGATGCCGACGAAATCCTGGTGCTGGATCACGGCGAGATCGTCGAGCGCGGCCGGCATGGCGACCTCGTCGCGCTGCGGCGGACACTACGCCGTCGATGTGGAACAAGCAGAAGCAGGCCGCCGAAGCGCGCGAAAAGCTCAAGGCCGTCGAGAACGATCCCGAGGTGGTACCCGGCGTGGCACGCGCCACGCCGGTTGCCGCCAACTGATTACTCCGCCGGCTGTGCCTCGGGCTCGGCGGCACCGCCGCCGCGCCGGCGCCTGATCGCGCGGGCAGGGGCGGTAAGAACGCCCGCGGCAATCGTGCCGAAGCTGCGACCGCGTTCGCGCAGGCGATAGGGCAGCGCAAGCATCGCCGGCACTAGGCCGAGCGTGATCATCTTGGAGAAGGCCAGGCCGAACACGATCGCCGTGGAGAGCTGCACCCACATCGAGGCATTCGGGCCGCCGATCGTCACATGCCGTGTGGCGAAGTCGATCTCGATCGCGAACATCATCGGCAACAGGCCGCCAATGGCCGTGATCGTCGTCAGGAACACCGGGCGCAGACGCTGGGCGCTCGAGCGGATCACCGCCTCGACCGGATCCATTCCGGACTCCAGCAGGCGGTGGAACGTGTCGATCAGGACGATGTTGTGGTTCACCACGATGCCGGCGAGCGCAAGCATGCCCGTGCCCGTCATGATCAGCGAGAAGGTCTGACCCATCACGACCATGCCGAGCAGTGCGCCGATCATGGCGAGCACGACGGCGAGGAGGATCAACCCGGCGTGATAGAAGCTGTTGAAAAGAGCCAACAGCACGATCGCGATCAGGAACAGGGCGAGGAACGCCGCCTCGATCAGAAATGCACCGGACTCGTTCTGCTGCTCGTCCGCGCCCTTGAACGCGACGCGAACTTCATGCGGGAAGTTCTGCTGCGAGATCCACTGCTTCAACTTGACGACCTCTGCGCTCGGCAGGATGTCCATCTCCTTCTTCATGTTGGCACGGACATGGAACACGCGATGCGCATCGACGCGTTCGATCGAATTCACCTGTTGCGTCGGCTTCAACTTGACGAAGTTGCTGAGCGGTACCATTTGCGCACCGCCCTGGGGGCCGGGAACCGCTACGCGCAGATCGTCGAGCGCATGCACGCCGCGCTGGCTTGCCGGATATCGCACGCGAATGTCGACTTCGTCATTGGCGTCGTCCGGGCGGTACTTTCCAACCAGGATGCCGTTGGTGACGAGCTGCACCGCTGTGCCGATCGCCTGGGTGTTGACGCCAAAGCGGCTCGCCATCTCGCGATTGATGTCGAGATCCCATTCGATGCCGGGAAGGGGACGTGTGTCTTCCACGTCGCGGAGTTCCTTCACGCCGTCCATGTGCCTGCGTACGGCATCGGTTACCGCAGCGAGTTCGGCGGGATTGTCGGACGAAACGTCAATCATCACGTCCTTGCCGGTCGGCGGACCCTGTTGCGGCTGGCGCACTTCGACGCTGATGCCGGCCAGGTGTTCCGTCTTGCGCGTGATCTCGGCGAGAATTTCCTTGCCGGGCCTGCGCTGGCTGTAGTCCTTCAGCTCGACCGTGATGCGGCCGATATTGTCGACCGGAATGCCGCCGTCGCGGCCATTGCCAAAGCTCTGGCCGCCCGTGCTGGAATAGATCGACTTGATGCCGTCAACCGTGGCGACGATGCGCTCGACGCCCATGACGAGGTCGCGCTTTTCGCCGGCCGAAAGATTGCCTCGCGCCGAGACCAGGATGGTCGCTTCGTCCGCGTCGCCGTCGACGAAAAATTCAACGCCGCGGCCGAAGAGGACCACAAGCCCGATGACAACGACGACGATTCCAAGCGCGCCCAAAAGTGTACGGCCGGGAAATAACGTGAGGCGTTCGGCTAGCTTGGCATACCAGCCGGTGATACCCGGAATGTCGCGCCAATCGCCGGTTTCGGAGGCTTCGATGGCCCGTTCGTGATCTTCGTCGTGGGGTGGCGCCTTGCCGAAGATGCCGCCCAGTACGGGCATGAAGATCAGCGCCACGATCAGCGCGGCCGACAGCACGATGATCAGCGTGATCGGGAAGAAGCTCATGAACTTGCCGGGAATGCCCGGCCACAGCAGCATCGGCAAGAAGGCGCCGATCATCGTCAGAGTGGCGCTGACGACCGGCCAGAACATGCGCAGCGCTGCTTCTGCGAAGGCCTGCTTGGGTTTGTGGCCTTCGGTCATTTTGCGATCGGCATATTCGACGACGATGATCGCGCCGTCGACCAGAATGCCGACAGCGAGGAGCAATGCGAACATGATCATGAAGTTCAACGTGTAGCCGATGCCGTTGAGCACAAAGAACGCCATCAGGAACGAAGTCGGAATCGCCACGCCGACCAGCAGCCCGGAACGCAATCCGAGCGCCGCCACGACGATGATCATCACCAGCACGATCGCGAGTACGATCGAGTCGGTCAGCGAGTTAAGCTGATTGTGGATGTAGGTCGATTCATCGAACATGTAGACGAGGTGAACGCCGGGCGGCCAGCTCTTGGCCGCCTTGTCGACGAGTTCATGCACTTTGAGATTGTTCGCGATGACGTTCGCGCCGATGCGCTTGGTCACGTTGATGGCGATAGACGGCTGGCTGCCAATGCGGGCATAGCCGGTTGGGTCATAGAAAGTGCGCCGCACGTCGGCGACGTCCTTCAGCGTCACGGTCGCGTCGGCCGTCGAACGGATCGGCAGATTGAGGACGTCTTCGGCGTTTTCGATCACGCCCGGAACCTTCACGGCAAAGCTGCCGTGGCCGGTGTCGAGCGAACCGGCGGCGATCAACCGGTTGTTCTGGGAGATGGCGTTGAACATCTCCTGTTGCGAAATGCCGAATGCTTCCAGCTTGGCCGGATCGATGACGATTTCGAGCATCTGCGGGCGGTCGCCCGCGAGATCCGCCTGCAGAACGCTTGGAATCGTCTTGATGTCGTCGGAAAGATCGCGCGCCAGCCTCAGCAGCGTGCGCTCCGGCACATCGCCCGAAAGCGCCACGGTGATGACAGGGAACAAGCTCGAATTGAATTCCTGCACGACCGGTGGGTTGGCATCCACCGGCAGCCGCGCCCGCGTCGCGTCAACCTGGGCGCGAACGTCCTCAAGCGCCTTCTGCTTGTTGAAGTTGACGTCGAACTCCATGATGATCACCGCCACGCCCTGATAGGCGCGCGCGGTGATTGTCTTCAGTCCTTCGATCGAACGCAGATTGGTTTCCAGCGGCTTGACCAGCAGGCGTTCGCTGTCTTCGGGACTGATGCCGGGATAGGTGACCTGCACCATCAGCGTCGGGAACGGTATGTCGGGATCAGCCTCCTTGGGGATCGCCATGAACGCGATTACGCCGGTCACGACCGCGACGGCGATAAGTGCAAGGATGAGCCTTGTGCTACGGACCGCCCATTCGACTATGCCGGTCATGTCGCTACTCCGCCTTTGTCGGGTACCGTTTTCACGCGCTCGCCGTTGGTAACAAATTCCTGTCCCACGGTGATGACACTCACCCGGTCAGGCAGGCCGGAAACCCACATGCCATCCGGCCCGTCGGACAGGATCTGGATGGGTATGAAGCGGACGATGCCGCTGATGACTGCGCGCACGCCCACCGAGCCGGAGTCATCCAATACCAGAATGCCCGGCGAAATATGCTGGGCTTTCAGCTGCCTCACGGGAATATGAATGTCGGCGCTAACGCCATCGCGCAGCTTGGCGTCCGGATTGGGAATTTGAACTTCGACGCGGAAGGTGCGCGTTGTCGGATCGGCGCGATCGGCGACGAAGATAACCTTGGCCGGGACGTTTTCGCCGGTGACGAGCGTCGCGTTGGCTGTGTCGCCGACGCGAATTTCGCCGACCTCATGTTCCGAAACGGTGCCGACGGCAAGGAACGGCTCCGGTGCGATGACAAGCTCACACTTGTCGCCCGGGCGCATATAGTCGCCCGCGTTCACATAGCGATCATCGACGAAGCCATCGAAGGGCGCCTTGATGCGCGTGTTGGCGAGTTGGACCTGCATCGTCGCAAGACCGGCCTGCGCCTGGGCGTAGGCAGCCTCAGACTGCGCCAACTGCGTCTTGGAGCGAAAACCTTCCTTGTAGAGGTCCTGCGCGACCTGCAGTTCCTTCAGCGTTTGCGCGACGAGGGCCGACGCCTGGGCCGCCTTGGCGCCGCGGTCGTTCAGCTTGATTTCGCACAGCACGTCGCCGGCCTTGACCTTGTCGCCCTTGTCGAAATGGATGGCCTGAACGACGCCTTCGACTTCGGCGCGAACGTCAACGGCATGCATCGCTTGCGTGCGTCCGCGCACGGTGATCGTCGCATCGCGCGAGGTGGCCACGAGTTGGGTGACGCGCACTCGCGCCATATCGTCCGGCTTTGTGCTCATGCCGGCACCTTCGGTCGGCGCGGCATGGCTGTTGAACACGCCCGTTGCGACCCACAGAGTAACGAGAATGGCGATGCCGCCGGCCCATTGGTAGCGGGGCTTCAGGCGCAGCCAGAATGCCGGCATGTACGTGTCGTACAGGCGGCTGACTGCTGAAGCGATTTGCCTGAACATAAAAACCAAACTCCGTTATTCGGCGGCCTGTGCCGCTTGTTCTTGTTCAATCTCCGCACGATGCGTGCGCAGGAATTCCAGGGTTGCGGAATAAACCGCACGGCCAAATCCACTAACGAAGCGTTCGCCGCTCGTTTTGGATGCGCAGTCATGCTCGTTCAGATGCGCCAGCTTCTCCTCAGCCTGCTGGATATAGGCATCCAGCATTCCGCCGACACGGCTTGCCGGCAGAAGATCGGCAAATAGCATCGCGAAAACGAACGGCGAGCGGTGGCGGTCTTCGGGCAGGGGCTTGAGAAGAGAAGCGATGAAGGCGGTCCGGCCGGCGGGCGTGATTGAATAGACCTTGCGGTCGGGGCGCTTTTCCTGACTCTCCTCGCGGACCGAGACGTAGCCTTCTTCGGTCAAACGGTTGAGCGCAGGATAGATCGAGCCGAAGCTGGCTTCGACGAAGTGTTGGAAGCCATCGTCCTCAAACAACTTCTTGATTTCGTACCCGGTGGCGTCGCCGCGGGTCAAAATTCCCAAGCAAATCGTGCGAACGTCCATGACCAAGTCCCTACGACCTATATAGGTCCGATATAGATCGACGCTATATATGTTCGCAGGTGCAAAATTCAAGTTACCAAACCGCATTAATCATGCGGCAGGGGGTTGCATACGAAGCAACCGTCCCAACTAGTAAAAAATCTATTTCTAATAAGGGCTTAAATGACCTCTACGCGGTCCACTTCGACGCCTTTTTGGCCTTGGCGTGTGGAATAGCGAATACGCTGTTCCGGCTCCAACGCCTGAATGCCAGAACGCCGCAGCGCACTGGCGTGAATATAGACGTCGCCGCTGCCGCTGTCGGGCATCACAAAGCCAAATCCCTTCTGATCATTGAAGAATTTGACCTTGCCTTCGACCATTGGGCCGCTTGGTCCGGTCTCGCGGCCGCCAGCGAAGCGATCCCCACCGCTGAACCGGTCGCCTCCGCCAAAGCGGTCGCCGCTACCGAAACGGTCCCCGCCGCCAAAACGATCGCCGCCACCGAACCTGTCGCCGCCGCCGCCAAAGCGGTCACCACCGCCGGCGAAGCGTCCGCCGCCACCGCCCCTGCGAACGCCGCTGTCGCCGAAGTCCCGGCGCGGACCGCGCGGCGCGCTCGTGTCGGCCGTGCTGGTGTCGACGCTGTGGACTGCCACGACCTGAAGGCCGCGTGGCGAATCCTGGAGATCGCAGACGATTGTCGCGCCCTGGGGCAAGTCCGCATGTCCTGCCGCCTGCAGTGCCGAAGCGTGACAGAACGCATCGCTGCCGCTTTCAAGCGTGACGAAACCGTATCCCTTGGTCGAGTTGAACCACTTGACCGTGCCTTTTACCGAAGCCTGCGAAAGTGAACGCGAGCCGCCATTGTCAAAGTTTGCCATGTGTTGCCGAATGCCGCTGCCCTGCCGGATTTGCCCAGATGCACGCCCATACGTCCGGCACTGTCGGGCGCGTCCTTAGTATCATGCGCAAAAGTGGGGCGAATCCGCAACAGTGGAGAGCGGGGAAGATTGAAGGCCCACCCACGCCATTTGGGTACCATCCGCTGCATGGTCGGGAGACCCTCGTAGACCAGGTCCCGGCCGCTATGGCGGGCCGCAAAAACCACCGATCCGCGTACCCAGACTCGGCGGGAAATAGCTGATTTCATTGGATGGTGAGCAATTTGAAGCGGTAGGAGCTTGGCGCGTTTTCACGCCTACGTTTGCGTACACTTGGGTCTCGGGATCGGCTATTTGCTCGCGATCGGCCGCGTACTGCGCGAATGTTCAGCGATGGTTCTGTTCGCGGAAATTGATCTTGGCTTCTCGAAACGGCGGAACTTGAAATCGTTCACGCCTTCATTGCATCCAGAAGAATTGCGTTCACGCGTTCGGGCTCGTCATGCGCCACCCAGTGCGTCGCTTCCGGCAGGAACGTCAAAGTTGCGTTGGCGCACAACGCCTTGCTCGCTTCCGCGAGCGCCGGAAGCGCATAGGGATCCTGCTGTCCCCAGATAATGTGAACCGGAACCGCGATGCTGCCGCGCACAATCGGTTCGAATTTGCGTTTCAGAATGGCGCGGTACCAGTTGATCATGGCGGTAAGCGCGCCGGGCTGTGCCCATGCCCCGCGATATTTGTTGGCTTCGTCGTCCGACACTGGAGTCTTGGAACCGCGGATCGCGCCGACCAGCGCGCGAAAATTCCCGCTACGCATTATCATCTCCGGCAGCCAAGGAATTGAAAAGACGCGCACGTACCAGCTCGCCCTGCGCTGCACGGGATCGTTGTCCATTGCGTCACGCCAGATCGCCGGATGCGGACAGTTCAGCACGCAGAGCGTCCGCACGTTCTGCGGAAAGCGCGTTGCCGTCCACCACGCCGCAACCGCGCCCCAGTCATGACCGACGAGACGGAAGGGCTCGTTTGTGTAGTGCGCCGCGAGCGCCACGACATCACCGGCGAGCTTATCGACATCGTAGTTCGCGATTCCCACAGGCTTGTCGCTGAGATTGTAGCCGCGCTGATCCGGCATCACGACATGAAAGCCCGCGCTAACCAGCGCTGCGATCTGATGGCGCCAGCCGAGCCAAAACTCCGGAAAGCCATGCAGCAGGATGACGAGCGGGCCGTCCCCCGGTCCTGCTTCGGCCACATGCAAGGTCACGTCCTTGCAAACGCGCTTTGTGAAGCGCACCTCAGAAAGGTCCATCATGCTGCTCACATTAGAGCCGGCGTTTACGGCTGCAATTGCCTCGCATGTCGCGCCCGCCGGTGCCCTCCGCTTGACTTTTCGTTAAGTTCCCGCCTATAGGCTGCCCCATCACCTCGCGGTCGCACGCGGCGCGCCGGAATTCCGGGCGTTCCCACCGCAGGCTCCATAGAACCTCCCGTTAGCTCCAGATGTGCGTGGAAGACGGCAACAAGCCGTTGCGCGCGTGCCCTTGGCCGTTTGCGCGGTAAGGAATTTTTTTGTGACGAATTCAACTTTTGCATCCCTCGGTCTTTCCGAGCCCCTTTTGCGCGCGCTCGCCTCCGAGAACTACACGACGCCGACGCCGATCCAGGTCCGCGCAATCCCCGCGCTGCTCGCCGGCCGTGATCTCTTGGGCATTGCCCAGACGGGCACGGGCAAGACGGCAGCTTTCGGATTGCCGCTGCTGCAGCGCCTCGCCGAACACAAGGCGCGCGCCGATCATCGCGGCACGCGTGCCCTGATTCTGGCGCCGACGCGCGAACTCGCCATTCAGATCGATGTCAGCCTTAAAACCTATGGCCGCCATCTCGGCTTTCGCCAGGCGGTGATCCTCGGTGGCGTCAACCAGAATCCGCAGGTCAACGCGATGAAGCAGGGTGTCGACATCCTCGTTGCAACGCCCGGCCGTCTCCTTGACCTCGTCAAGCAGCAGCATATCCGGCTCGACGGCGTGACCACATTGGTCGTCGACGAAGCGGACCGCATGCTCGACATGGGATTCATCCGCGATGTCCGCAAAATCGTCTCGCTGCTGCCGAAAAAGCGCCAGTCCATGCTTTTTTCGGCCACGATGCCGGACGACGTGGTCAAGCTCGTCGGCGACATGCTGCACCAGCCTGAGCGCATCGAAGTCTCGCCGCCGACCAAGACGGCCGACAAGATCGACCAGCGCGTCATTCATATTGACCAGAAGGACAAGCGCGCATTGCTCTCACACCTTCTGCGCGATGAAAATTTCAAGCGCGTCATCGTTTTCACGCGGACCAAGCATGTTGCCAACCGCGTCTCCGAGCATCTGGAGAAATCCGGCTTCTCGGCCGACGCCATTCACGGCAACAAGTCTCAGAACGCACGCCAGCGTGCGCTCTCGAACTTCAAGTCGGGGGATGTCCGTGTTCTGGTAGCGACCGACATCGCGGCACGCGGGGTCGATGTCGACGACATCACCCATGTCATCAATTTCGAACTTCCGAATGAGCCGGAAAGCTACGTCCACCGCATCGGCCGCACGGCGCGCGCCGGCACGGAAGGCATCGCCATCTCGTTCTGCGATCCGTCGGAACGGGCTTATTTGCGCGATATCGAGCGTTTGGTGAAACGCCAGATCGCCGTCGTCACGCACGACCTGCCGGCCGGCAGCCTTGCGCCCGCCAATGCGAACGAGGAACGCCGTCCGCACAAGCCGAACGAGCGCAATTACAAAAACCCCAAACGCCGCTCCAACTTCCGCGGAAATCGTCGCGCGGCCTAATCGTCAACCGCTGACGTCAAAGGATCGGCCACTCCCCTTCACGGGGGTGGCCGTTTTCTTTTGCGGGTCGTTACGTATTGCGCACGACCTTGTCGAGATTTTCATAGGAGTATTTCGCGATCGGTTCGAGCAGCCTCACGACGCTCTTGAGCTGCGTGGAACTTTCTACCACCGTATCAAAACTGGCGACGCGGCTGGTCTTCAGCCGAGTTAGTCGCGCTTCCAGTTCCGCGCGGTCGACATCCGTCACGCCGGGCGCTTTGAGCAGGCCCTCGACATGGGCGATTTCGTTTGTCGTGTCGAACACGCCGTCGGCAGGCATGACGATGCGCAGGACAAGCGTATGAATGCGAGCGCGCAGTTCCGCATCGCGCAGATCAAATAGCGTCTCTCGATTTCGGTTGTAGATATCCACTTCCTTAACGGCGGAGCGCAGCATGCGCAGCGTGATCGGGCCGTAAGGATCGCCGACGCTGCGCGTTTCGTCCGCTATGGTCAGGATAATGTTCATCGTTGAAAGCAATTCACCGAAGAAGATCGCAGCGTTACGCTCGCGCCGCTTGCGCTCCAGAATCCACTCCGCCTGGGTGGCGCCGAAGCCGCCGATTGTCGCCAGAATTGCGCCCAGAAAGACGGCCCAGAAAGTGTTGAAATTTGAAATGAAGTCCATGTCTTCGGGATTGAGTGCCACTATTTCCTCCTGCTCGCTTTCACAGTACATGAAGGACAGGAAATTGGGATGAGCCAAATCGGTGCTTGAAATTTATGTCGATGGAGATGCCTGTCCAGTGAAGCCGGAGGTAGAGCGAGTCGCCGGCCGGCACGGTCTCGTCATTCACATCGTTAGCAATGGCGGGCTGCGCCCGAGCCGCAATCCGTTGGTTCGGCATGTGACGGTCGCCGAAGACGCCGACGCGGCCGACGATTGGATCGTCGACCATATCTGCGAGGGCGACATCGCGATCACGGCTGATATTCCGCTTGCGTCGCGCTGTCTGAAGAAGGGCGCGCGCGTTCTGGGCCCGGCGGGCAAGCCTTTCACGGAAAGCGAAATCGGCATGGCGCTCGGCATGCGGGAGCTGCAAAAGCACTTGCGCGAAGCCACGGGCACGCAGACCTACAATGCCGGCTTCACGCCCAAGGACCGGTCGCAATTCCTCGGTGCGCTGGAAAACGAAATTCAATCCGTCCGCCGCGCCTTTGCAGGGCGCACGCCAGGCGCGTAACGTGATGCCGCTCAGGTGGCGTCATGAAACTGCATCAAACCTTCCTGTCCCCTTTCCCTACGCGCGTGCGGCTGCTGCTGTATGCCAAGGGCATCGACATTCCCTTTGTCGAGCCGACGGGAATTCACGACGCGAGCGGAAAAGGCGATTACCTGAAAATCAATCCGCTGGGTCGCGTGCCCACGCTGGAATTGGACGATGGCCGCACGCTGCCGGAATCCGAAGTCATCTGCGAATATCTCGAGGACGCGTTTCCGACACCCACCCTGCGCCCTACCGATCCTTGGGCGCGCGCGCAGGTGCGGTTGATTTCGCGGTTGTGTGACTTCTATCTCGTGATGGCGATGGTGCCACTTTTCACCGCGTCCGGAATGCCTCGCAAGAAATGGGACGCGTCCAGAATCGATGCGGCCCTGGCCGAAGTGAAAAAATCGCTCGACTATATTGAGCACTACATTGGCACGGAGGGCTACGCCGTGGGAAAGTCCCTGACGCAGGCCGACGGCGCTCTGGCGCCGCAATTGATGCTGGCCTTCGAATGGGCACCGAAACTCTTCGATTGGCCGAGCCCGGAGAGCGGATTGCCGAAACTGTCGGCCTATTGGAAAGCGATCAAGAAAGATCCAATCGCCAACCGCGTGATCCACGAAACCTACGACGCAATCGCCGCGGCGCAGGCGCATGTGCCGAAGGAAAAACAGATCTGATTCCGGCTAGGACTCGGCCGTCAACTCGCGGTGCGTCACGATCGCCGCGAGAAACTGCTTGCCGAAGTCGCGCAGCTTCGACGCACCCACGCCATTGATCATGGCGAACTCGTGCAGATTGGAAGGCTGGTGGAGCGCCATCTCCAGAAGCGAGCGGTCAGAGAAGATGAGGTAGGCTGGCAGATGGCGTTTGCCAGCAATCTCCAGGCAAATCTTTTTCAACGCGGCCAGAAGCACAGATTGCTCGGACGTTACCGGCTGCAGTGTACTTTTGGCGCGTTCCTTGCGCAGCGCGCGGTGTGTGGCGTCGGGCCGGAACTGAAATTGTCGTTCGCCGCGCGCCAAGGCCCGGCCTTCGTCCGTTAGACTGAGGCCGCCAAAACCGGCGACGTCAGGATTGAGAAAGCCGCAGGCGACGAGTTGCCGGATCAAGGATCGCCATTCTTCTTTCTTGTTCGCCGCGCCGGTACCGAAGCTGCGCAGGCGATTGTGACCAGCGCTGATGATCTTCTCATTTTCCGCACCGCGCAGAATGTCGACGATCTGGCCGCCGCCATAACGTTCGCCGGTGCTTTGGATCGCGTCGAGTATCAGTCGCGCTTCCTTCGTGCCGTCGACCAAGGCGACGGGGTCGATGCAGGAATCGCAATTTCCGCAGGGCTCCGACGTCTCGCCGAAATAGCCGAGCAGCACGCGGCGGCGGCAGCCCGGCGACTCGCAATATCCGATCAGCGCCGCGAGCCTCTGATGTTCGCGCCGCTTGCGGTCGTCGCTGGATTCTTCCTGTTCGATGAAGACACGGCGCATGCGAATGTCGCCCAGGCCGAACAGCATATGCGCATCGGCGGTCTCGCCATCGCGCCCGGCGCGACCGATCTCCTGATAGTAGCTCTCGAGACCCGCCGGAAGATCGGCGTGAAAGACGAAGCGCACGTCGGACTTGTCGATGCCCATGCCGAACGCGATGGTCGCGGCCATCACAGTGTACGGCTCGGACATGAACGTGTTCTGATTGGCCTCGCGGTCTTCCTTGTTCATGCCCGCGTGATAGGCGAGGGCCTTGATGCCATGCTCGACCAGCATAGCCGCGGCCTCCTCCGTTTTCTTGCGCGACAGGCAATAGACGATGCCGCTCTGCCCGGCATGGGCCTGCACGAAGCCGAGCAATTGCTTCTTCCAATCCTGTTTTGGCGCGACTGTCAGCTTGATGTTCGGACGATCGAAGCCGAGCACGATCTGTTCGACGGGCGCGCCGAACAATCGCGCCACGATATCGGCGCGCGTCGCTTCGTCGGCGGTTGCTGTCAGCGCCATGATCGGAACCGCGCCAAACAGTTCGCGCAGTCGCGACAACGCCTCATACTCCGGTCGGAACGCCGGTCCCCATTGCGAAATGCAATGCGCTTCGTCGACGGCGATCAAACGCACATCGAGCTTCGACAGTGCGGCCAGCATGGGCTCCGTCATCAATCTCTCGGGCGACAGGTAAAGAAGGCGCGTCTCGCCCGCCACCGCGCGCCGCCAGGCGGCGACGTTCTCGTCACGGCTGCGAGAGGAGTTGATGGTATCGGCGGCAACGCCGGCCAGGCGAAGCGCAGCCACCTGATCCTGCATCAGCGCGACGAGCGGCGAAACAACGATGGTCAGCCCTCCAAGAACCAGCGCCGGAACTTGGAAACAAAGCGATTTGCCCGAACCCGTCGGCATGACCGTCAGCACATTGCGCCCGGCGAGCGCCGCATCGACGGCTTTTTCCTGTCCGGGGCGGAATTCTTCGAAGCCGAATACGTCTCTCAGGACCGCGCGCTTGGAGCCGTGCAGCGCGTTGGGGAAATTCATCCGTGTTTTCCTGAGGTTATGCGAATCGGTCTGCTCTTATGTTTCTTATATATCCCCCGGCCCTGCACGCGCTCGATTTTATACGGCAGTACCCCCCATTTTCTGCACGGAACACAGGTTCCAGGAGCGAGTCGTGAAACCTTCAAATTGGACGAACCCGGAGCGCTGGGACTGGTTCGCCGCCGGAGATCCGGCTGTGGCGCCCAAAGTTGCGCGCCCGCCATCGGATACCAATTCAGCTCGGCAGGTTTTGTTCGAAACCGGATTGATCCTTCTCATTCCACTCGCACTCGCCGCATTGATTGAAATCATTCTGGGTGCATGACCAATGCTTGATGGTCTGAATATGAATTGCAGGCTGGCAGGGGAGCCGATGTCATGATGGACGCAATTCTTATCCTTGCCGGAATAGGATTCTTTGTTGTCTCGATCGCCTATGCGGTTGCGTGCGATCGTATCTAAGAGGCCGGACATGTCTTTCGATTATGTACTTGGCGCGGCTGTCACGATCTTTGTGCTCGGTTATCTCGTCTACGCTCTCATTCGCCCTGAGCGGTTCTGAGGGAAGTCATCCATGACGGCAAACGGCTGGATTCAGATCGCTCTCTATTGCGTGATCATTATTGCGATCACAAAGCCGCTTGGCTGGTATATGGCGCGCGTGTTTGACGGCGAGAAGACTTTTCTCTCGCCCGTGCTTCGCCCGATCGAGCGCGCTTTCTACGCCATCGGCGGCGTGGACGAGAAGGAAGACCAGCATTGGGTAATCTACGGCGTCGCGATGCTGGCATTCAGCCTCGCAGGCTTCATCTCGCTCTATGTGTTGATGCGGCTTCAGGCGGTCCTGCCGTACAACCCGCAGAGGTTTCCTGCGGTCGGCGAGCATCTGGCGTTCAACACTGCCATGAGCTTCGTCACCAACACGAACTGGCAATCTTACGTGCCTGAAACGACCGTGAGCTATTTTGTGCAAATGACTGGTCTCACGGTACACAATTTCGTTTCGGCAGCGACAGGAATCGCGCTCGCCGTCGCGCTCGTCCGCGGCTTCGCGCGGCGTTCGGCCAAGGCAATCGGCAATTTCTGGGTCGATCTGACCCGCTGCACGCTCTACATCCTTCTGCCGATCTCGATCGTCGTGGGCTTGTTCTTCGTCTGGCAGGGCATGCCGCAGAATTTGCTATCCTATACCGAGGCGGCGACGCTGGATGGCGTCAAGCAGATGATTGCACAGGGCCCGGTGGCTTCGCAGGAAGTCATCAAGATGATGGGCACGAATGGCGGCGGCTTCTTCAACGCCAATTCGGCGCATCCGTTCGAGAATCCCAACGCGCTCACCAACCTGGTGCAGATCATTCTGATCTTCTCGCTGGGTGCAGCGTTGACCAACATGTTTGGCCGCATGGTCGGCAACCAACGCCAGGGTTGGGCCGTTTTTGCCGTGATGGGTCTGTTGTTCCTGGCAGGCGTGATGGTTGCCTATTCGGCGGAGGCGCAGGCCAACCCTGCGTTTGCCGCGTTCCACATCGATCAATCGGTTAGCCCGCTCCAGGCTGGTGGCAACATGGAGGGCAAGGAAGTGCGTTACGGCATCGCCAACTCGGCTTTGTTCGCGACGATCACGACCGATGCGTCCTGCGGGGCGGTCAATTCCATGCATGACAGTTTCATGCCGCTTGGCGGGATGGTTCCGATGATCAACATCATGCTGGGCGAAATCATATTCGGCGGCGTAGGGTCCGGTCTCTACGGCATGCTGCTCTTCGCGGTGATCGCCGTGTTTGTCGCCGGCCTCATGGTCGGACGCACGCCGGAGTATCTCGGCAAAAAGATCGAGGCGAAGGAAGTGAAGATGGCAATGCTTGCCATCCTGATCCTGCCGCTGTCGATCCTGGGTTTCACGGCGCTGGCCGTGGTGCTGCCGGCGGGACTCGCCGGACCGCTGAATTCAGGGCCGCACGGTTATAGCGAGATTCTCTACGCCTATACGTCTGGTACCGGCAACAACGGCAGCGCCTTTGCAGGGATCAGCGCCAATACGCTCTTCTTCAATGTGACGATCGGCTTTGCCATGCTGATCGGCCGTTTTCTGATGATCGTGCCCATGCTGGCGGTTGCGGGCTCGCTCGCAGCAAAGAAGATCGTGCCGCCCTCGGCGGGAACGTTTCCGACCGATACGGGCCTGTTCGTTGGCCTGTTGATCGGCGTGATCCTGATCATGGGCGGCCTGACTTACTTCCCGGCGCTCGCGCTCGGCCCGATCGTCGAACATTTCGCGATGCTCAGCGGCAATCAGTTCTGAGGACCTGAAAAGCATGAACACTGCAAGCGACAGGCCGATGGGCATCGAGAAGCTGAACAAGCGGACGGCTGCCAGCACTATGACGGATCCGAAGATCCTGATCCCCGCGATTTGGGACTCGATCCTGAAACTCGACCCGCGGCACATGATCGGCAACCCCGTCATGTTTGTGGTGGAGATCGTCGCCACGCTGACAACAGTTCTGTTTTTCCGCGACCTCGTGACCGGCGCGTCGCATCTCGGCTTCGCGTTCCAGATCAATCTCTGGCTATGGTTCACCGTGATCTTCGCGAACCTTGCGGAGGCCGTCGCCGAAGGGCGGGGCAAGGCCCAGGCGGCATCCTTGCGCCGGACCAAGACCGACGCGGCTGCCAAGCTCTACGAAAAGGGCAGCACGAAATGGAATCTTGTTCCCGCCACCGCGCTCAAGGTGGGTGACATTGTGTTCGTCGAAGCCGGCGACCTGATCCCGAGCGACGGCGACGTCATCGAAGGCGTGGCATCGGTGAACGAAGCCGCCATTACGGGCGAGTCTGCGCCCGTCATCCGCGAAAGCGGCGGTGACCGGTCCGCCGTCACTGGCGGCACACAGGTCATTTCAGACTGGATAAAGGTGAAGATCACGGCAGCGCAGGGCTCGACGTTCATTGACCGCATGATCGCGCTGGTCGAGGGCGCCGAGCGCCAGAAGACACCCAACGAAATCGCCCTCAACATTCTGCTTGCCGGCATGACGATCATATTTGTGTTTGCAGTGGCCACGATTCCAAGTTTCGCCATCTATGCCGGCGGTTCGATCAGCATCCTTGTGCTTGTCGCGCTGTTCGTGACTCTCATTCCCACCACAATCGGTGCGCTGCTGTCGGCCATCGGCATTGCTGGCATGGATCGCCTGGTGCGCTTCAACGTTCTCGCCATGTCCGGCCGCGCGGTCGAAGCCGCCGGCGACGTCGATACGCTGCTGCTTGATAAAACAGGAACAATCACGCTTGGGAACCGCCAGGCGACGGAGTTCCTGCCGATCTCCGGCGTCAACGAGAGGGACCTGGCGGATGCCGCCCAGCTGTCGTCGCTTTCGGACGAGACTCCGGAAGGGCGCTCCATCGTCGTGCTGGCGAAGGAAAAATACGGCATCCGCGGCCGCGAAATGGCATCCCTTTCCGCTCACTTCATTCCGTTCACCGCGCAGACGCGCATCAGCGGCATCGATGTCGACGGCTTGTCCATCCGCAAGGGCGCCGTGGACGCCGTGTTGGACTATGTCCGCGCGCAAAAAGGCATTCCGGCGGCGGGCGGAAGCGATGGCGCAGTTTCGGCGGCCATCCAGGCTGTCGGCGCCGACCACGCGCAGCAGCTCGTCACCTTGTCCGAACACATTGCAAAGTCCGGCGGCACGCCGCTGGCGGTTGCCAAGGACGGCAAGCTGCTTGGTGTGATTCACCTCAAAGACATCGTCAAGGGCGGTATTCGCGAGCGCTTCGCCGCGCTGCGCAAGATGGGCATTCGCACGGTGATGATCACCGGCGACAATCCGCTGACCGCCGCCGCGATTGCCGCCGAATCCGGCGTCGACGATTTCATGGCGCAGGCGACGCCCGAGACCAAGCTCAAGCTCATTCGCGACGAGCAGGCCAAGGGCAAGCTGGTCGCGATGTGCGGCGACGGCACGAACGACGCACCAGCGCTGGCACAGGCCGATGTCGGCGTGGCAATGAACACCGGCACGATGGCTGCGCGCGAAGCCGGCAACATGGTCGATCTCGACAGCGATCCGACCAAGCTCATCGAGGTCGTCGAGATCGGCAAGCAACTGCTCATCACCCGCGGCGCGCTGACGACGTTCTCAATCGCCAACGACGTCGCGAAATACTTCGCCATCATCCCGGCGATGTTCGTCGCATTCTACCCGCAGCTGCAGGCTCTCAACGTCATGCACCTTCACTCGCCGCAGAGTGCGATCCTGTCCGCGATTATCTTCAACGCACTGATCATCATTGCTCTTATCCCGCTGGCGCTGCGCGGCGTCGCCTATCGCGCCGTCGGGGCCGCGGCCCTGCTGCGGCGCAATCTGCTGATTTATGGCGTCGGCGGCATCGTCGTGCCCTTCGTGGGCATCAAGCTGGTGGACCTTTTCGTCACCGCCACCGGCCTCATTTAAGGAGCGCCCCAATGCTTCGCCAAATTCGCCCCGCAATCCTGATGATCGTTCTGATGACGATCCTGACAGGACTTGCCTATCCGCTCGGTATGACAGGCCTAGCCCAGATGCTTTTTCCGCATCAGGCGAACGGCAGCCTCGTCACGGTTGACGGCAAGGTGATCGGCTCAGAATTGCTGGGCCAGAACTTCACCAGCGCCAAGTATTTCCACGGCCGCCCGTCGGCTGCCGGCAATGGTTACGACGCCGCCAATTCGTCCGGCTCCAATCTCGGCCCAACGTCGAAGGCGCTGATCAAGCGGATTAAGGCCGATACGGCGACGCTACAGATGGAAAACCCCGGCGTACCGGTGCCGGTCGATCTCGTGACGACCTCGGCCAGCGGCCTTGACCCGGACATCACGCCCGCCGGTGCCTACTTCCAGGTGCCGCGTGTGGCGAAGGCCCGTGGCCTGTCCGAAGACAGGGTGCGCCAGCTTGTCGCCGACCACACCGAGGGTCGCCTGCTCGGCGTTATTGGGGAACCGCACGTGAACGTCCTGAAGCTGAACTTGGCGCTCGACGCGGCGCGGTGATGGTGGAAGCCGGCTGCGAAGGGCGTAAACTCGGGTCGCATGTCAGATGACAGATCGGATCGCGACAACCGCCCATCCCCCGAAGCACTGCTTCGTCAGGCGGGAGAAGAGGGTCGTGGCCGGCTGAAGGTTTTTCTCGGCGCCGCGCCGGGCGTTGGCAAGACTTACGAGATGCTGATGCAGGGCCGTCAGCGCCGCCTCGACGGCGTCGATGCGGTGATTGGCGTGGTTGAAACACATGGCCGGGTCGAAACCGATCTGCTCACCAAGAGCTTAGAGAAGATCCCCAAACGCCGTCTCCCATACAAGGGGCACGTGCTGGCCGAGATGGATCTCGACGCCATTCTGCAGCGCAAGCCGAAACTTGTGCTCGTCGACGAATTGGCCCACACCAACGCTCCCGGCAGTCGGCATCCCAAGCGTCACATGGATGTCGAGGAGATCCTCGCCAGCGGCATTGACGTCTATACGACGCTGAACGTGCAGCATCTCGAAAGCCTGAACGATGTCGTCGCCCAGATCACCGGGGTGCGCGTGCGGGAGACGGTTCCGGATTCCATTCTCGATCGCGCCGACGATGTCGAATTGGTCGATCTGACACCCGAAGACCTCATCCAGCGTCTGAAGGAAGGCAAGGTCTATGTTCCGGAGCAGGCGGAGCGCGCCATCCGCAGCTATTTCATGCCTGGTAATCTCACCGCCTTGCGCGAACTCGCCTTGCGACGCACCGCCCAACGCGTTGATGCGCAAATGGTCGATTATATGCGCGCCCACGCGATCCAGGGCCCGTGGGAGGCGAGCGAGCGCGTGCTCGTCTGCGTCAGCGACCGCCCTGGCGGCACCGCGCTGGTGCGTTATGCACGCCGACTTGCCGATCGTTTGCGTGCCTCATGGTCGGCGATCTATGTCGAAACGTCGCGTACGCAACGGCTGAGCGAAGAAGAGCGCGATCGGGTAGCGGCAGCGCTACGTCTTGCCGAACAGCTGGGCGGACAATCGGTGACAGTGCCGGCAGCGGCCACGGCCGACGGCGTCATCGACTATGCCCACTCCAACAATTTCACGCACATCGTCGTTTCGACGCGGCAACGCTCGCGCTGGCTTGAACTCGTACGGTCGTCGCTCGCTCATGAGGTCATTCGACGTGCTGGCGATGTGAGCGTTCACGTCGTGCCCGAGCGTCATGTCGAAGCGGTCGACGAAGACGCAGTGGCCGCCAGGCCGCGACCGCACGGCAAGCGCCGCCTGGACTTCGGCACCTATGGCGGCAGCGTCGTCATGGTCGCGGCAGCGTTGCTCGTCGGCCTCGCTCTTCAGCGATCGCTTGGCGTTTCTGACATCGCGCTCGTCTTCCTGACCGCAGTGCTGGCGAGTGCCGTGACCTATGGATTGTGGCCTGCCTTGTTTGCGTCCTTCGTCAGCGTGCTGGCATACAATTTCTTCTTCCTGCCGCCGCTCTACACCTTCACCATTGCCGATCCCGCGAACGTGCTGGCGCTGATCGTCTTCGCCATCATCGCTGTCATTGCGAGCAATCTGACCGGCAGGGTTCGCTTGCAGGCGCTCGCGGCACGCCAACGCGCCAAGATGACGGAGGACCTCTATCTTTTCAGCCGCAAACTGGCGGGTGTCATCCAGCTCGACGATCTGCTGTGGGCTACGGTGCACCAGATCGCACAGATGCTGAAGGTGCGCGTTGTTCTGCTCCTGCCTTCGGGCGAAACGATCGAAGTGCGCGCCGGTTTCCCGCCTGAAGACATGCTCGACGATTCCGACCTCGCTGCCGCCAAGTGGACCTGGCAGCATGCGCAGGCAGCTGGCCGTGGCGCCGACACGCTGCCCGGCGCCAAGCGTCTGTTCCTGCCGATGCGAACCGGCCGCGGCACCGTCGGCGTCATCGGTCTCGACAGCGATTCGACCGGACCGATCCTCTCGCCTGACCAGCGGCGTCTTCTCGATGCCTTGTCAGATCAGGCGGCGCTCGCCATCGAGCGCATCAATCTGGTCGCGGACGTCGACCGCACGCGCCTTGCCGCAGAGACGGAGCGTCTGCGCAACGCACTGCTGACCTCGATCTCACACGATCTGCGCACGCCGCTCGCCTCTATACTGGGTTCGGCGACCAGCCTTCGCACCTATCGCAAATCGCTCGACGACAGGGCTCAGGACGAACTCACCGCGATGATCCAGGAGGAAGCCGAACGCCTGAACCGTTTCATTGCCAACCTGCTCGACATGACGCGGCTGGAGTCCGGCGCGGTGCAATCGCGCAACGAAATGGTCGATATCGGCGATGTGGTCGGCAGTTCCTTGCAGCGCGCCACCAATGTTCTCGCGCAGCACAAGGTCCAGCTCAACATCGATGCCGGTCTGCCGATGGCGCAAGGCGATCCGGTGTTGCTGGAACAGGTGCTGTTCAATCTTCTGGACAATGCGGCGAAGTATACGCCGGCCGGCACGACGATCACGCTTACTGTCCGCCGCGACGATGGACGAATCGCGCTGCAGATTTCGGACGAAGGCACCGGATTGCCGGACGATGCGCGCGAACGTGTATTCGACAAATTCTATCGCGTGCATGCCGGCGACAGCCAGCGGGCGGGTACTGGTCTGGGTCTCGCGATCTGCAGAGGCTTTGTCGAGGCGATGGGTGGTACGATCGTCGCGGCCAATCGCACGGACCGCACCGGCGCCGTCTTCACGATCGTCCTTCCGGCTGCGGCCAGGGAACCGACTTTATGAGTGCCGTTTCGAAGCAGCTCACTGTCCTGGTCGTCGATGACGAGCCGCCAATCCGCCGCCTCCTCAAGACCAGTTTCGGCGCGCAGGGCTATCACGTGGTCGAGGCCGCCGACGGCCAGGCAGCGCTGGATGCTCTCAAGTCCGCTTCAGTCGATCTCATCGTCCTCGACCTGGGATTGCCGGGCAGGGACGGGTTCGGCGTCATCAAGGAATTGCGCGATCGCGGTTTGGCGGTTCCGATCGTCGTACTGTCCAGCCGCGACGACGAGGCGGGCAAGGTGAAGGCACTCGATCTCGGCGCCGACGATTATGTCACCAAGCCATTCGGCGTCGAGGAACTGATGGCCCGGGCACGCGCCGCGTTGCGCCACCGCCTGCAGGCGCAGGGCACTCCGCCGGTGTTCAAAAGCGGCGATCTGACGGTCGATCTTGTCCGGCGTATCATCACCGTGCGCGGCGCCGAGGTGAAACTGTCGCCACGCGAATATGATTTGCTGCGCCTGCTGGTCCTGCACGCGGGCAAGGTGCTGACCCACAAATTTGCCATGAAGGAAGTGTGGGGCAGCGCGACCGACGTGCAGTATCTTCGCGTCTATGTCCGGTCCCTGCGCCAGAAGATCGAAGTCGATCCCGAGCGGCCGGTGCACATCCTGACGGAGCAAGGGGTCGGCTACCGGTTGCGCGCCGACTAGCTTCGCGCCCCGTGCAATTTGCTGTTCGGCTTTCGCCGGCAGATGCGTATAAAGCCTTTGCCGTACGTCATTCGATGTAGGCAAAAAAAGCAGGGTGACGATGACACAATCAGTTTCTGCGGATTGCGCTTGGTCGCTGCAGGCCGAACTCGGCGAAGGGCCGATTTGGTCGGCCTCGGAAGAGGCCGTGTGGTTCGTCGATATCAAGAAAAACCGAATCCACCGTTTCGAACCATCGAGCGGCAGAAAGCGCAGCTACGAGACGCCGCCGAACCCGAGCTTTATCGTGCCGGAGCAGGGTGGCACGTTTATGGTCGGGCTCCAATTCGGCTTGCACCGCTTCGATCCCAGGACAGGCGACTTCGCACTTCTGTTCGAAGTTGAGCCGGAAAGGCCTGGCAACCGTTTGAATGACGGCGCGCTCGATCCGAAAGGGCGGCTCTGGTTTGGTTCGATGGACAATGGCGAAACGGAGAAGACGGGTTCACTGTTCCGCCTCGATCCGGATGGGCCGGTCGTTTTCGACAGCGGCTACGCCATCACGAACGGCCCGTGCTTCAGCCCGGATGGACGCATTCTGTATCACACCGACACACGCGCCAGCACGATCTTCGCCTTCGATGTCGCCGACGATGGCAGGGTGAGCAACAAGCGCTCGTTCATAACGATCGAGGAAGGCGCCGGCCATCCCGACGGATCGGTGACTGACGCCGAAGGCTGCGTTTGGACCTGTTTGTTCTTTGGCTGGTCGGCGCGGCGCTATTCGCCGGCCGGCAAATTGATCGCGGCCGTGAAATTTCCCTGTTCCAACGTCACCAAGTTGGTGTTTGCCGGTCCAGACCTGCGCACAGCCTTTGCCACGACAGCCCGCCACGCGCTGAGCGCCGAGCAGCGGGCGGAGCAGGCATTGGCTGGCGGATTGTTCCGTTTCGAAGTCGATGTTCCAGGCTTGCCACAAGGAGTTCTTCATGTCTGACCGCAAGCCGGTGAGGCCATTCCGTTCGCGCGACTGGTTCGATGCGCCGGGACGTGAGGATATGGCGGCGCTCTATCTCGAGCGGCTGATGAATTACGGCATGACGCCGGACGAACTGCGGTCGGGCAGGCCGATCATCGGCATCGCGCAATCGGGCAGCGATCTGTCGCCGTGCAATCGCATCCATCTGGAACTTGCGCAGCGTGCGCGCGAAGGCATTCGCGATGCGGGCGGCATCGCGCTCGAATTTCCGACTCACCCGATTCAGGAAACGTGCCGCCGTCCGACGGCAGCGATCGATCGCAATCTTTCGTTCATGACGCTGGTCGAGATCCTGCACGGCTATCCCATCGATGCCGTGGTGTTGACGACCGGCTGCGACAAGACCACTCCGGCCGCGATCATGGCGGCATCGACTGTCGATATTCCCGCAATCGTTCTGTCTGGCGGACCGATGCTGGATGGCTGGCACGAGGGCGAACTCGCTGGATCGGGCACGGTAATTTGGCGCGCGCGCCGTAAGTTGGCTGCGGGCGAGATCACTAAAGACGAATTCATGGAGGCGGCCTGCGCCTCTGCGCCGTCCGCCGGACACTGCAACACGATGGGCACGGCATCGACGATGAACGCCGTGGCCGAGGCGCTCGGCATGTCGCTTCCCGGCTGCTCGGCAATACCGGCGCCCTATCGTGAGCGCGGTCAGATCGCTTACGAAACCGGCAAGCGCATCGTCGAGATGGCGTATGAGGACCTGACGCCTTCAAAGATTCTCACGCGTGCGTCGTTTCTAAACGCCATCGCGACAGTTGCCGCAATCGGCGGATCGACGAATGCCCAGCCGCACATCGCGGCCATGGCGCGCCACGCCGAAGTGGAATTGTCGACGGCCGACTGGAGCGCGGCCTACGATATTCCGCTGCTGGTCAACATGCAGCCGGCGGGCAAGTATCTCGGGGAGCGCTTTCACCACGCCGGCGGCGTGCCGGCAGTGCTGTGCGAGCTGCTGAGCGCAGGACGCATCGAAGGCGGCGCGCTGACAGTCACTGGCCAGTCGATCGCGACTAACATCAAAGGTCGCCAGACCCACGACCGCGAGATGATCTGCAGCTATGACAAGCCGCTGATGGAACGCGCCGGTTTTCTGGTTCTGAAGGGTAACCTGTTCGACTTCGCGGTCATGAAGACGAGCGTGATTTCGGACGATTTCCGCAAGCGCTATCTTTCCCATCCCGGTCAGGAAAATGTCTTCGAAGGCCGCGCCGTCGTTTTCGATGGCTCGGACGATTATCACCAGCGCATCAACGATGCCGCGCTCGGCATCGATGCGAATACGATCCTCGTCATTCGCGGGTCGGGGCCTGTTGGCTGGCCCGGTTCCGCCGAGGTCGTGAACATGCAACCGCCGGATGCGCTGCTGAAGCAGGGCATCGCAAGTCTTCCGACCATCGGGGACGGGCGGCAGTCCGGCACGGCAGACAGTCCGTCGATCCTGAACGCCGCGCCTGAGAGCGCGGTAGGCGGCGGACTTGCCTGGCTGCGCACCGGCGACACGATCCGCGTCGATCTGAACGCCGGCCGATGCGACATGCTCGTGCCGGACGAAGAGATTGCGCGGCGCAAGAAGGACGGCCTTCCGCCGGTTCCCGAAACAGCGACGGTGTGGCAGGAAATATTCCGCGCAACCGTCGGCCAGATGGACAGCGGCGCGGTAATGGAACCGGCGCTCAAATATCGCCGCGTGGCACGCAAGACGTCGCGCCATAATCACTAGGCCGTCACGCACACGCCG
The DNA here is from genome assembly GCA_963743765.1 of uncultured Alphaproteobacteria bacterium. Lineage (GTDB taxonomy): Bacteria > Pseudomonadota > Alphaproteobacteria > Micropepsales > Micropepsaceae > Rhizomicrobium. The sequence continues at coordinate 480,557 of CAVUQQ010000004.1, read as the reverse complement.
GCGGCAGTTCATCGAACTGGCCGCCTGCGCGCTGCATTCGAACCGGTATTACGGATTCAGATTCCACACATAGACGGGACGCCCGTCGGAGCGGAAGGTGGTGAAGTCGGCCGGCTCGCCTTCAGGACAGGTCGTATCCTCGGAGCTTGTGTTGAAATCGTAGGGGCCCGGATATTCGACGCACTGCTTGATGTCCGAACCCCAATAGTGATCCGAATCACCCTTCACTTCGGCGCGCACGTAGAATGTGCGGTTTTCGGTCTTGAAGATGTCCTCGCAACCGCCGGCGCGAACCGCGGTCCAGCCCTTGTTGCGCCAGTCTGACCCACCGATCGGCATATAGCTGCTGGCGACCAGGACCGTTTCGTCCGTGTGATTGCATGCGCGCAGCGTAATCGCGCTTGCGGCCTGCGCGGAACTGGACAGTGCCGCGACAGCCAGCGCAGTGGTGCACGCCAGGACCGCGGCACCCAGAACTTTGGAATAAGGGAACATGAACGAAGCCTCTTGAATTGTGACCGGTCGCCATGACCAGCCGGGTTCAAACTAGGACGGAAACCAAAACAGATTGGCATTTAGGTTATTTGATGTCGATCAATGGGGTTTCGCCGTTTTTGCGCGCAAAGATCTTCTCCCCTGCAACGTCGATCGTGGTTAAGGCGTGTTCCAGGCTCGTTCAGGCGATTCCACATGGCGGAAGAACGCCGCCGTATCCAGCCCGCGCCCAGTTGCGCGGGTCACGATCTCCTCGGCCGAATACCGGTTGCCGAGCTTGTAGACATTCACCCCCAGCCATTCGAGAAGCCCGCTGAAGCGCGCAGCGCGGATCTCGTCATCAAGGCGATTCGCCTTGGCATAGGTTTCGGTGAGCTGCGCGGCATAAAGGCTGCCGATCGTGTAGGTCGGGAAATAGCCGAACATCCCCACCGCCCAGTGGACATCCTGCAGAACGCCCTCACGCGGCGACGCCGGCTCTTTGCCCAGAAGCGCGTGGCAGCGCTCGTTCCAGGCCTGCACCAGATCTTTGACGCTGAGTTGTCCCGACAGGAGGGCGATCTCAAGATCGGTACGCAGGACGATATGCAGGTGATAGGACATCTCGTCTGCATTGGTCCGGTTCGTACCGGACCATACACGGTTGAGCGCGCGCCAGAATTGTTCGGCATCCAGTCCGTCAAGCGCTTGCGGAAACAGCGCACGCATCTGCGGGAAGAGTAATTCGCTGAACGGCCTGCTGCGCCCGATATGGTTTTCCCACAGCCGCGCTTGCGCTTCGTGCAGACCCATGCTGGGTCCGTCGCCCAGATAGGTGTCCGCGTCGGCAGCGGCGAAACCCTGGTCGTACAAGGCATGACCGCCCTCATGCATGGTCGAGAGCATATTCACCGTCAGATCGTTCTCGTCCGCGCGACTGGTCACGCGGACATCGTTGTGTCCGACCAGCATGGTGAACGGATGCGTCGTTGGATCGAGGCGGCCGCGCTCGAAGTCGAATCCCATGGCAGAAAGCATCTTACGGCTCAGGGTCCATTGTTCTGCGACGGGAAACCGTCGCCCCTCCAGCGCAGGGGCGGCACCCGCCGTCCGTTCGGATGCCCTTTGCACGAGCGGAATGAGGCGTTCGCGCATTTCCATCAACAGCGGTTCGAGGCGCGCACGCGTCATGCCCGGCTCGTGGAGATCGAGAAGGGCATCATAGCGATCGCCTCCGGACGAAAGACACTCTGCCCGTTCGCGCACGAGGCCGAGAAGGTCGGAGAAGGGCGGCGCGAAAATCGCGAAATCGTTTTTATCGCGCGCTTCTTCCCAGGCGCCCAGCGCTTTGGCCTTCGCGTTGGCGAAATTGCGGACAATGCTTTCCGGCAGGGCAAGTGCATGCCGCCGTTCGCGCCGCACAAGGAACAATTCGCGCGACAGGTCACTGTCGCCTTCGCTTTGCAAAGCCGCTTCTTCGATCACGTCTGCGAAGTGATCCGAGGTAAGGATACCGTGGCGAATACCTTCGAGCGTCGCCGTCTGTTCGCCGCGTTGTGCCCGTCCTCCAGACGGCAGATAGGTTTCCTCATCCCATTCGAGCAGTGCGATCGACTGGTCGAGATGGTGCAGTTCGGCGATCTGCGCGCGCAGAGTTTTGACCGCACTGTCGTTTCGTTTCTGCGACCGTTGCGGAATGTGCAGGTCTTTCAGCGGACCCGCCACAAGCACAGCTGCAAGGCCACCATGCTGCGCAACATTCACCACTTGTTTCTGGGAAACACGGCACAGGACGCCAAGTCCGTTGTCCGTCGGCGCAAAACCCATGACGGCATAGAAGGGCTCGCCATAGACGCGGCCGTCCTCCCCCGTCACCGGAAATTCGCAGATCGGCAGCCGCGTCGCCGATTGCAGCACCCATGAAAAGTTGGGGTCCTTGGCTTTCAGCGCCGCGTCATGAAGCTGACGCTCCCACTCTGCATCCGTCAGCAGCGTGCCGATCGCCACACCCTCGCCCCCATAGGCGCGGTTGGGCTTCAGAACCAGCCGTTCGCGATTGAGACGCGCATATTCCATCAGATCGCCGGTCGTGTGGTTGGGCAGCGTAGTGCGGCGTGCTCCCACGATCCGCGTCCACAAGATGTGCCGCTCGAATAATCGGCAGTCGTCCGGCGAGAAGAATTTTCCTGCGACGTCGGGATCGGTGAGGATTTCAAAGCAGCTCTTGTGGTCAAAATCGCCGGTGAGAGACGAGATCATCCGGTTCTGTTTGAGCAAAAGGCGCATGCCGTCCAGAGGCTTGCCGATTTCCTTTTCCAGCGCGATCAGGTCGCGCGTTTCGTAGTCGCGATAGGCGATATCGATGCGCGTGTCGCCATAGAAGACCTCGTTGTCTTCCGCTCGCAATTCGCGCGGGTCGGCATGTTCTATGATCAATCCAAACTTTTGCGAGAGAAAGTCGATGAGCACGGATTGCTCTGCCGGTCCGTCATTTTCGTATTTCGGCTCGACGAAACAGATATGGCACGACTCACGGCCCACCGAGCGGGCATGATCGATGAGAAGCTGGACGAACAGATCACGCTGATCGGGCAAAAGTTCGATGGAGAGTTCGGGATCATGCGCTGTCAGCGTCGGGACGATATCCCGCATGACCATTTGCTCGGCGACGGGCGAATAGTGGATGCCGCCGACGCCCGACAGATTGGGCTCCATGAATTTGAGCGTGTCCTGCCATCCCGCGCTCGCGAAATCGCACACAGCGTCGAGCCGCCCATAGACCGGATTGTATTTTGCATGTTCCGGCGTCCAGATGTCCCGCAGCCAACTGCTTTCTTCGTCGCTGACGGCGAGGATTTCACGGATCTGCGCACTCTCGAGAAACAGTGCCGGAAACTGCTTCAGCGCTTCGGTGATCTGCTGGCAGACATAGTGGACGTAGGTGAGCTGTTCGCGCCGGGCGAGGATCGGGCGCAGCATGACGCGCACGGCTTCGGGCACGCCGTTATGCTCGTAGATCATCTGGTTCGCGATCGCATCGGCCCGCATCCGCTCGGAAATCCGCCGATAGGTGTGGTCGGAGATGTTGTGGGCGGCGCGTTTGACGCGGCTCTCCAGTGCGGCGCCCGACAGGCCCAGGGCCTCGGAAGGACTGATGATGGAGGGCATGAATCGTATCCCAGAGGAGGCTGGCACCCGACGATAACCAAGAATCGGCCCGATTGCAGAAGTTTGGTTGCGGTCCCATCGCCCAATAGCTTTCGCTACGTAACAGCGACGGTCGAGGGTGCAATATCCGGCAATGTCATATTAGTATGCCCGCCATTGGGGACTGGACGCCCCCACGGGCCGCGCGGCCGGTCGTTGCAACAGGGGCGAGCAAGAACATGGCTTTGGAACACGTTGACGTTGTGATCGTGGGCGCCGGTCTTTCCGGTGTGGGCGCGGGCGTGCATCTGCACAAAAATTGTTCGTCCAAGAGCTATTTAATTCTTGAAGGCCGGCCCTCGATGGGCGGCACATGGGATCTGTTCCGCTATCCGGGCATCCGCTCGGACAGCGACATGCACACGCTTGGCTACCGCTTCAAGCCATGGCGTGCGGCGAAGGCAATCGCCGATGGTCCGTCGATCCTGGACTATGTGAAACAGACCGCGGCCGAATATGGCGTCGACTCGCACATCCGCTACAACCATCTCGTCAAGAAAGCGTCCTGGTCGAGCGAGGATGCAGTCTGGACGGTCGAAGCGGAACGCAAGGACACCGGCGAAACCGTCCGCTTCACGTGTAATTTCCTGTTCATGAACTCGGGCTATTACAGCTATCGCGAAGGCTACACACCCGAATTCAAGGACATCGAACGCTTCAAGGGAAAAATCGTTCATCCGCAGAAGTGGCCAACCGACCTGGACTACAAGGGCAAGAATGTCTTGGTGATTGGTTCCGGCGCGACGGCGATGACGCTGGTGCCGTCGATGGCAAAGGATGTCGCTCATATTACGATGCTGCAGCGTTCGCCGACCTACGTTGTCTCGCGTCCCGACAAGGACGCGATCGCGAACGCGCTACGCTCGTTCCTTCCCGAAAGCTGGGCCTACGCGCTCACACGCTGGAAGAATGTCACCATGCAGCAGTTCATGTATCGCCAGACGCGCACCAATCCCGCAAAGGTGAAGAAGGCGCTGGTCGACATGGTGAAGAAGGAACTCGGCCCCGGCTTTGACGTCGATACGCACTTCACGCCGAAGTACAATCCGTGGGACCAGCGCCTGTGCCTCGTTCCCAACAGCGATCTCTTTGAGGCAATCCGCGCGGGCAAGGCGTCCGTGGTGACCGATCAGATTGACGCGTTCACGGAAACCGGCATCAAGCTCAAATCCGGCAAGAATCTTGAGGCCGACATCATCGTGACGGCGACGGGGCTCAACCTGGTCGTGCTCGGCGAGATGCAATTTTCCGTCGACGGCGTGCCCGTCGATTTTGGCAAGACCTGGTCGTACAAGGGAATGATGTATTCCGGCGTGCCGAACATGGTTTCGACCTTCGGCTACATCAACGCGTCGTGGACTCTGCGCGCCGACCTGACAAGCGAATATGTCTGCCGCCTCGTCAGCCACATGGACGAGAAGGGTGCGCGCCAGGTGACACCGCGACTGCGCGACACCGACCGGAACATGCCGGCGCGTCCGTGGATCGATGATTTCTCTTCAGGCTACATGCAGCGCATGATGGATCGCTTTCCCAAGCAGGGCGACCACGAACCGTGGATCAATCCGCAGAATTACACACGTGACAAGCAGATGATCCGCCACGGCGCGCTCGAAGACGGCGCTCTGATATTCGACAATCCGGCGAACGCGAAGGCTGCTGCCGGATTGCTCAAGGCCGCCGAGTAGGGTTGCGATAACGCCATGAGCTTGCGATCGACCCGCATCGTCATCGTCGGTGGGACATCCGGCATCGGCTTCGCTGTCGCGGAAGGCGCGTTCAAAGAACACGCCAGGGTCGTCGTCACGTCCAGCAATCCGGCCAAGGTTGATGCTGCCGTCAAGCGCTTGCCGGACGGCGCGTCCGGTGTAGCTTTCGACGTGACCAGCGAAAGCGCGATCGAAGCGGCGTTCGCGCAGCTCGGACAATTCGATCATCTGGTCTTCACGGCGGGCGACTGGAAAGCACGGCGCGGTTCTCTCGCCGAATTGGACCTCGAAGCGGCGCGGTGGAACTTTGCGGTGCGCTTCTGGGGTGCGCTCGCGGTCGTCAAGCACGCGCAGAAGTCGATAACCCCGGGCGGATCGATCACGCTGACGGACGGGATGGTCGCCCATCGTCCAAGCAAGGGTTCAGCCGTCGCCACGGCGATGGCCGGCGCGGTCGAGCATCTGACGCGCGGCCTTGCCGTCGATCTCGCGCCGATCCGCGTGAATGCGGTGTGCCCGGGCCTGATACGCACGGAAGTGTGGGACAGCATCCCGGAAGACCGTCGCGCCGAACAGTTCGAGCGCATGACGAAGCGTCAGCCGCTTCCGCGCGTGGGCGAGCCTGCCGAAGCGGCCGAAGCCTACCTCTATCTCATGCGTGGTGGCTACACGACCGGGCAGGTGCTGCATGTCGATGGCGGCATGTCGGTCATCTAAATCATCTTTACGATTGTTCGACGTGCGGATCGTGACGGAACCCCTGCACTCCACTTTGGCAAAATCGCCAAAGCGGAGTTGAGAAGGCAGTTCGAGCATCGATAGCGGTCGAGTGTCACCTCGGAAGACGTTCGAACGCCGGCATTCCTTGCGGGATGTGATGAAAGCTCTGCTTGTCGATCGTGAAGATCGCCATGTCGGGATTGCCGAACTGTTTGGGATCGTCGAGCGAGCCCACCTTGATGATGACGGCCGGAAACCCCTGCGGACGCGTTACGACATGCGTGCCGCAGTCCGGGCAGAATTCGCGCGTCACGGGATTTGCAATGTCGCTGCGCGCGAACTTCTTGGGCGTGCCCTTGGTGTAGGTAAATCCGGCAATGGGCATCGCGATGAAGACGTTCGGTGAGCCGCCCGTAATGTACTGGCATTCGCGGCAATGGCACTGAGCCTTCATCATTGGCTCGCCTTCCGCGACGTAGCGCAGTCCGTGGCAATAACAGCCGCCTTCCAGCTTCATGAGTCTCTCCCTGGTTTGTCGTTGCAATTCATTTTGCGGGTTCGAATTTTCTGATGATCGCCCGGCCCTGATCGTTCTGTTCGACATGCACTTTCGCGCCGAGTGGGTCTGTCGCTATCATAGCCTGCGCAATCGACGGTTCGTCAGGATCGGTCATTGCGACAAACCGCGCGCCGCTTGCCGACTGAATGCCGATCACGATGCCGCGCGGCGTCTGGCCACTGTAGTCGATGGTATAGGTCTCGATCGTACCCGCGCCGTTACCCGCTTCGACCTTTGGTGTCGTCCACGAATCCACTTCGGCCTGGAGCTTCTTGCTGTCGAAGCCTTTCCAGTCCGAGCGGGCGGTCGAATAAACGCCCACGGAATATTTCGACAGGAAGCCGCCATTTGCTGCGACCATGCCAAATTCGCCCGGCTTTGCCCGCAGTGCCCGGACCATGCTGGCGATGGCATGCATCGAATAATTGTTTCCCGCGCCGCCGAAATAAGGAAGGCCGCCCGTCACCGTGAGGGGACGCGGATCGTCAGAGGTGATGCCAAGACCGTCGCGCATGTTGAATACGGCAATGGGAAAACAGCTGTAGAAATCAAAGAGTGCTATGTCGGCAAGACTGCGCCCGGCAGTCGACAACGCCTGTTTGGCGGCCAGCACCGACGCCGGGCTCGATGACAGGTCCTGCCGCTCGATCGGCGTGCGCTCGCGGACATCCGCGCCGCCGTGCAGATAGACGAAGCGTTCGTCGGGGATACCGAGCTCCCGTGCGCGGGCGACCGAGGTGATCAGCACGGCTGCACCCTGGTTGGCCTGATCGCGCGCCACCAGGCGCCGCGGATAGGGATCGCTCGTCAGGCGGTTTGCAGCGGTGACGGTCGCGAGCTCTTCGGCGCTGTAGATCGTGCGCGACATGGCATGCTCGTTGAGCGCGGCAACCTGCGTGAACGGCGCGAACAGCCGTCCCATCTCCAGTGCATACTCGGCGCGAGTGCGCTTCAACCGTGCGCGCCGGGCATTCTCAAACAGCGCATAGACGCTGATCGGCGTCCTCGCCCCGTGCCGCGCAAGATCGGCGGTCAGCAGTGCCTCTCCGAAACCGCGATCTTCCAACTGTCCGCCAACGGTTTCGGACCAGTCACGTTTTTCGCCTTTGGCGGCCAGATGCCGGACAGTCGAGATTGCTTCCGAACCGCAGATCAGGGCCATCGCGATTTCACCGCGCGCGATGTCATGCGCGAATTCATTGATGAGGTGCTGAGGTCCCTGGCCGCCGACCGGTTCGAGAATGGCGCGCTCGGGATTGGCGCCGATGCGCCGCGCCACCGCGCGCGGGAAATTATCCGCTTTGCCGAAAGGCGCGACCGTGTTTGGGCCCGAAACTTCGAATTGCCGGATGGCGGCGATGACGTCGATCTCGGACGCGAGGTGCTCGGTCGACAGCGCGTCGTCGCACGCCGTACGCGCTGCCAGTCCCGCCAGGTCCGCCGGCGACAGCGCGGCATAGTCCGCCGCGTCGATGCGCTCCGACGCTTCGCCGACACCAACAAGGACAGGAGTCAAATCACGCAAGCTGTGCTCCCAAAACGGTTTGCGCGACCTTGCCAATCGTGCGCGCCCAAGTCGAGCCTGCCGTCGCCGAACAAACGGGTGTCCGGGAAGAGAAGGAGGAACTGTCCGTTGCGGAAAGTTTATTGGGTCAAGAAATGCTGGCATCGCACGAAAACGAGGTCGATACTTCGCCACCCTCACGGGACAAACGATTGCCGACGTTGGGGAATGTATCGATTGACCGGATTCAATCGCCGCGACGCCGGAATGCCGCCGGCGATACCGAAAAGAAGGGTTTCGCCATGACCGAACACCACATCCGCTTCGACGTCGACGACGAAGGAATCGGTACCATCACGATTGACCGAGCCGAGAAGCGCAACGCGATGACCTATAAGATGCTCGGCGCTTTCATCGAAGCCGTGCGCCAGGCTGGCGCGGACGAGCGGGTGCGGGTGCTCATCGTCACCGGGGCAGGTGGCACATTTTGTGCGGGCACCGATCTCGCCGATCTAGCGACGATTCCCGGCGAAACCCGCGGCGTGCGCGGCGAGGCGCATGAAGGAAGCGTCTGGTGGCCGATTGTGGCCTGTCCAAAACCCGTGATCGGCGCGATCGACGGCTACGCTGTCGGGATGGGAGCGGAGTTTTCCAGCCAGTGCGATGTCCGGATCGTAACGAACCGAGCCCGCTTCGCCTGGAACTTTGCGCATCGCGGTCTTGTGCCCGATACGGGCGCGGGCTCATGGATCCTGCCGCGCCTGATCGGCCCGTCCCGCGCCCTGCGTCTGCTCTATTCCGGCGATTTTCTGGAGGCGCAGGAAGCGCAGGAGATCGGCTACGCGAACGAAATTGTTGCGCCCGAAACGCTGATGGACGCAGCCCGCGCGGAAGCGAGGAAATATCTGCGCTCATCGCCTCTCTCGTTGCGCCACATGAAGAACCTGGTCTGGCAGGGGCTGGAACGCGACGTGGGGGCGCACATGCAGCAACACGTCCAGGCGCTTTCTGCATGCTTCAAGTCACTGGATCATAAGGAGGGCGTCGCTGCCTTCCTCGAAAAGCGGCCTGCTCGCTTCGTCGGAAAGTAGATGGGCTGATTGAAAGGGCCGAGATGGTTCCGTTCAGGACGCGCGCAGCGATTGAGATAGTTGGCCCAAAACCCAACCGACCGTAGCGTTAGCCATGTGGACGCCGCCAATCCGCGCTGTTCGTTCGGTGTGTGCCCGATTGTCCGTCTGGATCGCGCGGAAATGATGCACTACTGTCCCGCGAAGTGGGACGGAAACCATTCCAAGAAGGAAGAACAAACATATGACGGGCGAAGCGTGGATCATCGATGCGGCGCGCACGCCGCGCGGCGTTGGCAAGGTTGGCAAGGGCGCTTTGTCGGACGTTCATCCGCAGCGCATTCTGTCCGCCGTCCTGAAGGCGCTGGGCGAGCGCAACAATCTCGAAACCGCCGATGTCGACGACGTGATCGCCGGCTGCGGTACGCAAGCGGGCAAGCAGGGCGCCTGCATCGCGAGAATGGCGGCGCTTGACGCCGGCTGGAAAACGGAAGCACCCGGCTTTTCGCTGGATCGCTTTTGCGGATCGGGCCTCACCGCCGTCAATCTCGCCGCCATGGGCATCATGTCGGGGATGCAGAATCTCGTCGTGGCCGGCGGCATCGAGTCCATGTCGCACAGTTCGACGCTGCCGCGCATCTCCGCCACGATCGACAGCAACAACATGCACCTGCGCGCGATCCATCCGCAGCCGCATCAGGGCATCTGCGCCGACCTGATCGCCACGCTCGACGGCATCAGCCGTGAGGATACCGAGAAGCTTGCCGTCGAAAGTCAGCGTCGCGCGGACCACGCCATCAAGAACGGCTACTTCAAGAAGAGCCTGGTGCCGGTCCACCATGACGACGGGCGGATTGCGCTCGACCACGAAGAGTTTCCACGTCCCAACACGACGCTCGAAGGGTTGTCGCAGCTCAAGCCGGCATTCGAAGCCATGTACAGCCACCCGTTCGACGAAGAAGGCACGAGCTACAAGAAACTTGTGCAGCAGGCGTTCCCCGATGTGGCGATCAAGCACATCCACCATGCCGGCAATTCGTCGGGCGTGGTCGACGGTGCGGGCGCGGTCGTCCTGGCTTCACCGGAGTATGCCAAGGCGCACGGGCTCAAGCCGCGCGCGCGTATCCGTATGGTGACGACGGCCGGCGACAGTCCGGAACTGATGCTCAACGCGCCCGGACCTGCCGCGCGCAAGGCGCTGAAGCTTGCAGGCATGAACCTAAAGGATATCGACCTCATCGAGATCAACGAGGCTTTCGCGGTCGTGCCGCTCAAGTTCATGCGCGATCTCGACATCGATCCCGCAATTGTCAATGTGAATGGCGGCGCGATGGCGCTGGGCCACCCGATCGGTGCCACCGGTGCGATGATCCTGGGCACGTTGCTTGATGAGCTGGAGCGTCGCGATCTCAATGTCGGCCTGGTGACGATGTGCACCGGCGGCGGAATGGCGCCGGCGACGATCATCGAGCGGATATGAGCGGCTGCGTCTCGCGGTTCGACGCGACGGATCATTGACGCAGATCAAGTCCGGGTGATGCGATGATGGTCTAGTGCGAGCGTGGTGGTGGAGATTTTCTCCGGACCGTGGGAAAGTGGCGCTTGCCTGATGACAGTTCGCGTACTTCCGCCAGAACTCGTTCGAAGATTTCGCGACCGAGGTCCGTCAGTTTCTCGATGAATGCCTGACGCCCGATTTGCGCCGAGCCGGACGCCGTACCACCGGCGTGCATTCGGAGATCGACGCCTGCCGCCTGTGGCACCAACGGCTCTATCATCGCGGCTGGATCGCGTCGGCATGGCCTGTCGCTTATGGCGGCACCGGCTGGAGCAATAACTTTCGCTTTTTCTTCGAACAGGAATGCGCGCGCAACGACGCGCCGATACTTTTTGCGACAGGCATTCGCTCCATCGGTCCTCTCCTCATTGCGCTCGGCACGCCGGAACAGAAGAAGCGTTACATTCAACCGATCCTTTTGGGCGAAGACCTGTGGTGCCAGGGATTTTCCGAAGCGAATGCGGGCTCCGACCTCGCGGCGATTGCAACCCGCGCGGTTGCGAACGGAGACCGCTACATCGTCACAGGCCGCAAGATATGGACGACCGGCGCGCATCTGGCCAACCGCATGTTCGCGCTGGTTCGAACTCAATCGTCGGGAAAGCCGCAGGAGGGCATCACCTTTCTGCTTATCGACATGGACACGCCGGGAATATCCGTCCGCCCGATCGTCACGATCGATGGCCAGCACGAATTCAACGAAGTGCTGCTCGACGACGTGTCTGTTCCGATCGCCAACCGCGTGGGCGAGGAGAACGATGGTTGGTCGGTCGCCAAGCACCTGATGCGCTTTGCGCGGACCAACAACACCAACTCGTCCCTGCTGCGCAGAGCTTGGCGCGCCGTGCAGAGAGAGACCGCTGGCGGCGCCGATCATCTCGAGCCGGCGCTGCGGACGCGGCTGACGGAAATCGAAGTGGATCTAATGACCTTCGAAAGCCGGGAGTTGAACCTTTACGCCTCAGGCCGGCTTTCGGGCGATGATGAGGCCGGTTCGTCCATCATGAAGCTGGTCGCGACAGAACTGCACCAGCGCATCACCGAAGTGTTGCTGGAGGTCGCGGGTCCCTACGGCGTGATTGCGCCAAATCTGTTGGACGATCAAATCGGGTCAATCGCGGCCGGCAGTTTTGCTGTTCAGAAATATCTCGGAACCCGCGCGGCCAGCATCTATTCGGGCACCAACGAGGTGCATCGCAATCTGATCGGCAAGCAGCTCCTGTCCTTCGGCCGGTCCTAAACGGATCGCGCCAGCCAGAATGGGTTGTGCAGCGACGCTGCATGGGAGACGGAGCATGACGCAACTGGACGGCGGTGAACTTGCCGCAAGAACGCTCGTCGTTGCGCATTCACCGTGTCTCGTTTCGGTTTGCACCTTGATGCTGGTGTTCGCTGACATGTGCTGTCGCACATTCGTGCTGTTAAAGGCCGCAAGGTAGAGCGGAACTTGGCGCCAAACCATCGCGTTGCTGATAACATAAACGGCCAAATGCCGACCGATGGATGACGACGCTGTGCGGAGGATCAAGTGAGCATGAACCTGAAGGATACCAAGCTTCTGCGTAGTGACGCGTATGTCGACGGCCGATGGACGCCCGCGCGATCCGGCGCGAGGTTCGCGGTGCGAAATCCCGCGACAAGCGAGATGCTGGCCGACGTCGCCGACATGGACGAGGCTGACGCCAACGCGGCGATCGAGGCGGCGTGGCGCGCCTTTCCGATCTGGCGCGCAAAAACGGCAAAGGAGCGCGCCGTTCTGCTGCGCAACTGGTTCAACCTCATCATGGCGAACCAGGAAGATTTGGCGCGGCTGATGACGGCGGAGCAAGGCAAGCCGCTGGCCGAAACGCGCGGCGAAGTGTCCTATGGCGCGGCCTTCATCGAATGGTTCGCGGAAGAAGGAAAGCGTATCTACGGCGATGTGATTCCAACCCATGCCGCGGGCAAGCGCATCCTGGTTCTGAAGGAGCCGGTCGGCGTTGTCGGCGCGATCACGCCGTGGAATTTTCCCAATGCGATGATCACGCGCAAATGTGCGCCGGCGCTGGCGGCGGGCTGCACCTTTGTGATCAAGCCATCTGCGGAAACCCCGCTGTCAGCGCTGGCGCTTGGGGAACTCGCGAACCGCGCAGGTATTCCGCCGGGCGTCTTCAACGTCATCACGTCCACGAAGGCTGCGGCCGTTGGTTTGGCGCTCACGCAGAATCCGCTGGTACGAAAATTCACCTTCACCGGCTCGACGCCGGTCGGCAAGAAGCTGATGGCGCAATGCGCAACGACGGTGAAGAAGGTCTCACTCGAGCTCGGCGGCAATGCGCCGTTCATCGTGTTCGAAGACGCGGATCTCGACGCCGCTGCGGATGGCGCCATGCTGTCCAAGTACCGCAACATGGGTCAGACCTGCGTCTGCGCCAACAGGATACTGGTGCAGGACAGCGTGTACGACGCGTTCACCGAAATGTTGGCGGCGCGCGTCGCAAACCTCAAGGTCGGCAATGGCGCCGTCGAGGGCGTGACGCAGGGCCCGCTGATCAACGCCAGGGCCGTTGAGAAAGTCGAGCGGCTGCTTGCGGACGCCACGGCAAAGGGCGCGAAGGTCGTCATGGGCGGCCATCGCCATGCGCTTGGTGGCACATTCTTCGAGCCGACCGTCGTGACGCAGGTGACGCCTATGATGGAGATTTCGCGCGAGGAAATATTCGGGCCCGTCGCGACTTTGTTCCGTTTCAAGGACGAGGCGGAGGCCATTCGGATCGCCAACGACACGCCGTTCGGCCTTGCCGCCTATTTCTATGCGCGCGACGTCGGCCGTGTGACGCGGGTGTCGGAGGCGCTGGAATATGGCATCGTCGGCGTCAATGAAGGGATCATCTCGACAGAGGTTGCACCGTTCGGCGGCATGAAGGAATCCGGCATCGGCCGCGAGGGCTCCAAATACGGGATCGAGGACTATCTGGAGATCAAATACGTCCTGCTTGGCGGCTAAGAGCCATATCAGCCAAACGTTTGCACTCCTGCCGCTAATACAGGGCAATTCCGTAAGGACGCGCTCTAGCCCCGATATTTTCGATTAAGCTTTCGCATGCCGCCGATCCAGCGATTGTAGTCGCCCGTCTTGCGTCGCATATACTCCAGAACCTCGGGATGCGGCAGCACGAGGAAGTCTTCGGCCTCGATCGCGCGCACGCACGCCTCTGCGACCGCTTCGGGCTCTATCATGCCGTCGACGCTGGCAACGCCGTCCGGGTTGCCGGCCGTCATCGCCGTACGGACAGCCTGGGGACACAACACCGAGACTTTAATGCCCTGGTCGCCGTGCGTAATCGCGAGCCATTCGGCCAATCCCACCGCGGCGTGCTTGGTCACCGCGTATGGCGCCGATCCGATCTGCGAAAGCAGTCCGGCGGCCGATGCAGTGTTGAGCAGGTAACCACCACCTCTGGCAACCATGCGCGGAACAAGATGACGGGCCGCCCAGACATGCGCCATAACGTTAATGTCCCAGATGCGTTGCCAACCCTCGTTGGACACTTCGGCGCCGCCGCCAATGCCAATTCCGGCATTGGAGCAGAAAAGATCGATCGGACCGTGGTCAGCTTCGACCCGCTCGATCAAGTGCTGGACTTCCGCTTCAACGGCCACATTCGTCTTGTAGGCGACGCCTCCAATTTCCCGGGCAACCGCCTGTGCACCTTCGCCATTGAGATCGGAACAGACCACCAGCTTGGCCCCTTCTTTGGCGAACCGGCGTGCCAGGGCGCGCCCGATTCCACTGGCCGCGCCAGTCACAACCACGATCCGATTGTTGATCTGCATGGTTCTTCGTCCTCCCAGACGTCCGTCTTTACCAATGAAAAGCCAAGTCGTCACGCCAAGCCTGGCGCTTGTCAATTGTGCTACCAGCTAGAACATCTTCGGCGGGCGGCGACGCACGGTCCACCGCGATCTCACTGCTTGAACGGAAGGGCAACGCGCGGCCACATTGCGCGCCCGGCCAACTAACTTGCCGATTCCGAGAGGCGAATTAGAACAGGGCCGGCAGCGAAGCGTCACGTCCAAACGAAAAAGGCCGGCGCTTGCGCGCCGGCCCTTCTGGCTTCGTTATTCTATCAGGAACCGAACTGGCGCATACGTGCCAGGCGATCAACCTGGTCGCGCGATAGATCGATCAGTATGGCCCGTGTCTCCGGATCGTAGCGAACGTCATCCGCATAGACCCAGGCAGTGCGTCGAGCACCGACATCGATGGCAATGCGGTCAACACGACCGTTGGAAGCGAATTTCACGTCCCGAATGCGACCGACGCGGTCACCCGCGCGGGTCGAAACGGTCAACCCGACCAGATCGTCAGCACGGAGCGAGAGAACATCGTGGAACCGTTCACGGTGCGGGAAAGCACTCCAACGTTGGGCGCGATCGCGGTCATAGTCGTGCCGCAGGTCGTCATAGCGCGCGCGATCGTTGTCATAAGCAGCTTTGCGCATGCCGTAGTCGTTGAGACTTCTCTCATAGGCGGCGCGCTGCGCGTCATAGTTGTCTCGGGCTGCGGCGCTTGCGTCGCCTGCATCGCGCGCGCGGTCGGCAGCGTCGGTGTTCAGCGCGTTTGTCTGCGCGCGTTCGGCCGGCGTCGAATTCTGATTATAGTTGCTGTCCGCATTGTTGCTTTGGGCGAAAGCAGGCGCCGCAACCAGCAGCAAACCGGCAGCGCCGGTCAACATCAGTGTCCTGAAATGCATGGTATGTCTCCTGGATACATTGGCAAGGCAAGAACCTCACCGTCCAGAAAGCAAACGCGACCGGCAATCGATGGTTCCGATCGAAAAACACTCCGATGCGCGAAACGAGACAATTTGAGCCGAGTCCGCGCGGAACCTCACCAACGACAATGCGTTCGATGGAAGCACTCAACGTACAAGGGAGTTTCCAATGAACAAGGACCGGATTGACGGCGCCGCCAACAAGGTCAAGGGCGTTGCGAAGGAAGGCATCGGCAACGCCGCCGGCGATGCCAAACTCGTGGCGGGAGGAAGGCTGGATAAGGCCAAAGGCACGGTTCAGAACGCTGTCGGCGGTGTCAAAGACGCTGTCCGAGACGCACAAAAGTCCTAATCGGTAAACTTTGAAGCAACAAGGCCCGACCGGAGCCGGGCCTTGCTTGCAAAAGTCCTTACCGTAGATGTGCGCGAGATTTCGGAACCATTGCGGTCTTAACGCGTTGATATATGTGTTATTCGGGGTGCTGAATTTATGTCCGTCGCGCAGAGTTCGAGCGGACCTTCACTTGGCTCGCACAAGGGCGCACCGCATGGTGGCGCGCTGATCTTCATTGCCTTCACCATCTCGGCTGTTCTTGCAGCGTTTTCTCTCATTGTCACGAGCGGTGACGGTTCTCGCGCGGCCGGCGAACTCGTCACGCGGTTTGCCCTCCTCATTTTCGTAACTTCCCTGCTGGTGGAGCCGCTCGCACGCCTCTTTCCGACACGGTTGCTTCGCGCGGTTGCGCAGGAGCGTGAAAATCTGAGGCTGGCCTTCGTTGCCACTTTCGCATTCTCGCTAGCCTGCATCATCGCACCGGTTGAGCTGGCCAGCGCAAATCTCTCGGCGGGCGCCTTCTTCTATTTTGGCTTCAACAGCATGGTGCTCATCGTCACCATGTTCACGGCCCGGCGCGCGACCGTCCGGCTTCTGGGATTGCCCGCCTGGCGGGCAATCCGGACGATCGCGACAGCCTATTTCTGGCTGGCATTCGCGCTTTCCGACGTCGCGCGTCTTTCAGGCGATGCAGACCGGAGCGGCTGGTACATGTTCTCCCTCATTGTCCTGATCGGGACGCTGTTCACCGCACTGGCAGCGCGTTATTCGTCGCGGCCGCAAGTCGACGCAGCCGGCGAGCCTTCGACCGGAAACTCGTCTGCCGGTTGATATCGCGACGCATCAAACAGAGGCTTTGGCGTACTCGTCGGCCGTCCTGATGAAACTGGGTTGTTCAGGCACATTCAAGGCCGATTTCGCAGCGTGTCTGCGCGCCAAAGCAACAGCGCCTTCCTGGCTTTCATGGCGGCCGACTACTCTGACGCCCAATGCGACGACGTAGCGATCGTCGGCACCGTTCCATTTGATGACGTATTGCCGTCCAAATTCTCTCGCTTGGCTATACACGCAACGATTTCCCCCTTGCCTTCCACTCAATATCCGTAATCTCGACGAGATTCGCCGCGCGGCTGGCGCAAATCAGAACAGAGGCGCGTTCCCGTTGACTAGGACCCGTCATCGATCAGCGGTGCAGGAAAATCGCCCCGAGTACCGCACCGGCGCCCATGGCCAGTAGAATTGCCGACAAGGGTTGCGTGCGAACAAACGCGCGCGCGGAATCGAGATTACCGCTGGTCCATTCTTCAATATCGTCCGCCCATTCGACTGCTGCGTCTTCGGCAAGACCGAATGCGCGCTCGGCGATGCTTTCCGCTGCGCGCATCACGGCGTTCGTCCGGTCCCCGGTAACTTCGCCCACGTCGTTCGCGGCACTCTTGACGTCAGCTTGCAGGGCGTTCAGATCTGAGCGTAACGAAACCAGCCTTGTATCGATGGTCTGTTTTCGTGTCTTGTTTTTTTTCGTAGGCATCAGCGCGCTCCTATTGACTAACACGATAACCCGCCACTCTGCGCAAAGTTCCTTGGTTGGAACCTTTTCCGCGTCCAACAGTCGCACTCGATGCCGCGCCGTGTAACCACAAACCGGAACCTACCTGCGCTCCGCACGTTTTCTCTACAGATGTTGAGACAATGGCAGGAGACAGCAATGCATGATTTGCGCGGAATGAACGTGCCGGAGGTCGAAGTCGACAAAGGCGGGAAAATAGCCGGTGCGGTTTTTGTTGCACTCGCCATCGGTGCAACTGCTGCATACACCTTTGACACCGGCATGTGGAACACGCGGGTGCCGCAAACCCTCGCATTCAAATATCCACCTCCGGTCCGGGCGTTCGCGCCCGTGGCACCCGTCGTACCTTCACCGATTGTGAACGCGCCCGCGGTCCAAGCATCGCCAGTGGCGCCTTCCACTCTTGCGGTAAAACCAGCCAAGACGGCGCGTGCCCTAATTCGCAAGCACGAAACGCCTGCGGCAGCTCTGCCCACGGATACTCCTCCCGCGCAAGCTGCACTTCCGGACTCCGGACCGGCGCCTGTTGTAACGACACCGGCGCAAACTCCACCAGTACCGGTCACGCCAGCCACGCCTTCACAGCCGGACATACAGCCCTGACTTATGTGACTTGAACGAGAAAGAGCGGCGCTTTGCAGCGCCGCTCTTTTCGTATCGTTCGCGTCGGATAGTTCCGAACGGTAAAGGCCGATGCATTGCACCGGCCGTCGATCAACTGTCAGGTCGACAGCTATCAATTTGCCGTCGGCAACGATTTGATCTGCTCGTCCGTGAGCGTTGCCGTCAAGACGTTACGCCTTGCGTCGTAGCTGAGGTCGCTCGCGGAAATTGCAACGACCTTTTGAGCACCGTTCAGTGCAACATCCACAGTAGCAGCCTTGCCATCGGCGCCGGTGATGACCTTTTGCACCAGTCCGATCGCATCGCCTGTCTGACTCCGAACCGCAGCGCCGCTAAGCGTAGCGGGTAAAGCGGCCATCTCGCTCAGCGGCGACATGTTCGTTCCCATCGCGGGCGAAGCGTTGGCCGCAGCCGGCATCTGATTGCCGGCCGTGCCTTGTGCATTGACCAGGGCGTGCGCGTTCAGCGCGTCGGTCTGTTGGATTTCCGCAGGCGTCGCCGGATGATGCGTGAACGCCAATGTTGGCGAAGCGCCCATGACGGAAACCATTGCGACTGTGCCCGAGAGGGCCAAATGTCTGAAAGTCATGGTCTGTCTCCTTGTTGTGCCGATGAGCGATCTCACCGCACACACTGCCAACTCAAATCGAGCGAATTTGTTCCGACGAAACTGCGACAACATTGCGGCCGCTTATTTCATCAAAGCGCAGTCAATCGTCCATTTGCACCCGGCGCCGATCCATGGTTCGAGATGCGAAACGCAATGGAACGCATTTTTGCCATCACAACGTGCAATGGAGTGTCTCACGATCAAGCGCACATTGATTGCGGCGACGGGCTCCGCGGTTGCGCATATGACACCGACCGCGATCGCGTCGTCGCGGGCGCCGGTGTCGTATATTATGACGGCTATTTCGATGGCTACTACAGACCCTTCTAAGATGGATATTGTGGCACGGAGGGATTCTTCTACTATTCCGACTCCAACGGACATCATTGGACACGCGACGACAATCATCATTTCCGCCACGCAGCAGAGTCCGGGTTCAATCCCGTTCACGGGCGCGCAGGCCCCCGTCAGGACGAAATGCCGAACCATCCCTGATTAGATTTCGGTTCCGGTGATGGCCGGCAATTGAAATATTCGTAAGGCAACTCCGAGGCAACCATTGCTTCCTCCATTTGTTTTCATTTGGCAGAAGCACCTCGAAACCCGTGGCTGCGAAACAGGAGGCCACTCATGGCAATGGACAAGAAGCCATCGGCGGACGACCGCAAGAAGCAGGACGACAAGATCGATCGCCAGGTGAAGGATTCGTTCCCGGCGAGCGATCCGCCGTCCTACTCCGGCGGCAAGCATATCATCGGTGCGCCGAAGGAACGCGAGAGCGAATCGCCGAAACCTGGCTCGCATGCGGTGAAGGAAGCCGAACGCAAGGTGAAGAGCGGATCCGCGAAGGATCCCAAGACCTACTAATCGGCTTCAAGCGTAACGCGCCCGGAGAAATGCGATTCTCCGAGCTCGTTTGTTTTCTTGGCCGCAATTGGTTCGGCGTCGTTCGAAGAGACGCGGAACCGGGTCGCGTGCGACTCAGGAGCCTTGTGGCCGCGAGGCGAGGGTGAACGTCAACTCGCAGCGAAGCCCGGTCTCATCGAACACCAGCCGCGACTCGCCATTCGGTTCGTGGCGAACAGCGTTCCGGATGACTTTGCTCCCGTAGCCTTCCGACCGAACAGGGCCGACTGGCGGTCCGCCGCGCTCCTGCCACGCAATCACAATTCGCCGCGTTTCGTCTTCGCCACTCAGCGACCATCGCACCTGAACTGTTCCGTCCGGAACCGAAAGCGAGCCATATTTCAAGGCATTTGTGGCCAGCTCGTGCATCGCCAACGACACGCCGCCAGCGGTTTGCTCCGATATTGCTGCGCTGGCAAATCAACAGATCGATACCGCAAATCTTCTGGCCAGCAAGTCTGGCGATTTTAGGGCAACCAATCAAAGACGTCAGGCGGCCTAACTCAATTGTTTGGTAGAAATTTATTCCTGTTCCGACGTCAGGGAACGAACTTCGGCACTTTTCGTTTAGAGAAAGTCAGCGGGTTTTGGCAGCGGCGCACTGGCCAGTCCCATGCCCCTCCCGTCTCGCTCCACCCGTCGGCACCATCTGATCCCCGGGCAAAGAAAACTTAGTCAGGTCCAGTCGGCCGCAACCAGTTCTGGTCCTCCTAGGGTCAGTGAATAGGCTCGTCCATGATGTCGCGCATCGTCACGAAGGCGATGTTGTTTCCGGCATCATCCGCGATTTCGATTTGCTTGCCGTCGAAGGCGTGATCATCAGGGTGCGCGGCAAGAAGCTCCCGAATGGTTTGGATTGCCGCCTCGCGCGCGGCCTGATCGTCTACAAAGCCGTACGGAATTGGATCGCGGATGACCAGGCCGCCGTCTCGAACATTCAGGAAATAGCGCGTCATCATTTTCAATCCTTGATCCATCAGTCAGTAAGCGGAACGGCGCGTGGTCGGTTCCCTATCAACCGCCGGAATCAATAGTGGGCGTAACGGTGATGACGATAGTAATAGCGGCTGTGCCGGTCGTAGTGATGACGGCAATCGGCATCGCGCGAAATGGCGTTGCCGGCCAGACCGCCAAGCGCCGCCCCGGCGACGACGCCGCCGAGACTGCCGTGACTGACTGCGCTGCCGATTGCACCGCCGCCAATCGCTCCGATGACCGTGCCGGTGGTATGATTGTGATGGCTGCACGAGTCAGCCTGCGCGGAAACCGTGGCACATGCCAATGCGATACTGGCAACGGCAAGAACGTGTCGGGTACCCTTGAGCATGACAAACTCCTGGTGAAGGGATTGGCCGCACTTTTGCGGCTGTGGAACGGTAACGCGCACGGACCGGTTGGGTTCCATCCACCATCGGAACGTCTGCATTTCGGACATGAAACCAGCGGTGCCCGGCACGCAACGTGCGTGCTGGCTTCGTCGACAATTGGGCTTCACGTCTCAAGGGGATCATATTTCGACCTTCGAACATCAAATGGCGGCCGGCACGGATCCAAAGTGACGCTGAGCTCTTGTGTTCTGGGACAAGGCTGTCGTAACGACGGCCCCATAGGAGTGGGAAACGCGCATGCCTGTCGAAACACTATTGATTTGGTTGATCGTTGGAGCCCTCGCGATCTGGCTGGCCGGCGTCATTGTCAAAGGCGGTGAATTTGGACTCCTGGGCGACATCGTCGTCGGAATCGTTGGCGCGTTTGCCGGTAGCTGGCTGTTGCCAAGACTGGGCGTTCAGCTGGGCATTTGACTTGCTCCCGTGATTGCAAGCGCCACTCTCGGCACGGTTGAGCTGCTGCTGATTGTAAGATTGATCCGGAGAGCTTTATTCTTTCGGGGAGGGGAGTGAACCAAACGTTCGATGAGGCGTTGCCTGACCGAAGAGGAGCAACCCCCATGTTCGTTCTGCCCGATCTGCCCTACGCTCAGGATGCGCTGGAGCCGGTAATGTCCGGCCGCACGCTGAGGTTTCATCACGGCAAGCACCACGCGACCTACGTCAAGACGCTCAATGAATTGCTTGCGCCGGAAGACAAGGTGCCGGAATCGCTGGAAGCTATCATTCGCCAGGCGGCGAAATCGGCCAACCACAAGCTTTTCAACAATGCGGCGCAGGCCTGGAACCACAGCTTTTTCTGGGTCGCGATGTCGCCCAAGCGCGAGCGGCCCGATACTGGGCTTGCGGCAGCGACTGACAAAGCGTTCGGCGGGCTGCCCGAACTGAAAAAAGCGTTCGTTACTGCGGGCGCCGAGCATTTCGGGTCGGGCTGGGTATGGCTGACGGCAAACAACGAGGGCAGCCTGAAGGTGCGCTCGACTCACGATGCGGACGACACGCTGAACTCATGGCGGCATAACGCCCTTGCTGGTCTGCGATCTGTGGGAGCATGCCTATTATCTTGACCACCAGAGCGACCGAAAGGGTTTCCTGGAAGCCTGGTTCGATGCATTGCCGAACTGGAAACTTGCTTCCGCGCAATTCGCTGCGGCGCAGGGCGAAGGCGAAGCCTGGCGTCATCCGGCACCGTCGAACGTGCGTTTGCAAAGACTGTCCAGAACGGGCTGACCTGCCGCGTTCACCGACACACAAAATGGGAGCCTCACGTGAAATCACAGACCACGATGGAAAAACACTCAGCCCAACCCTTCCTGAGCGATATCAAGACTCTGCGTGAAAACGCCCGCCAGCACATCGCGCAAGGCGCGGTGACCAAGACCTATGGCGGCGACGTCGCGCAGACGATCGATATCTTGCAGAGCGTCCTGGCGACCGAGATCGTCTGCGTGCTGCGCTACACACAGCATTCCGTCGCCGCCACCGGCCTCGCAAGCGAAAGCGTGAAGGCGGAATTTGCGGCACACGCCAAGGAAGAACAGGAACATGCGATGGCCGTGGCGGAGCGCATAAATCAACTCGGCGGCTCGCCGGATTTTAACCCGAAGAGTCTGGCCAGCCGGTCGGCATCGGAATACCAAACCGGCGAGGATCTTGTGTCCATGATCCGGGAAAACCTCATTGCCGAGCGGATCGCCGTCGATCACTACCGCGAGCTGATCCGCTTCTTCGGGGACAATGACCCCACCACGCGCGTGATGATCGAGTCGATCCTGGCGGTCGAGGAGGAACACGCCTCCGACATGCAGGATCTGCTGGCAACCCACGAAGGCGTCAAGCGCTAACGCGGGCAGTGTCCTGAGATCGTTCAGGCGACCGGGGCACATATTTCAGGCGTTTGCGCTATTGTAGGCGACCATCCGGGCGCGTCCCACCAGGCCCGGACAAATGGCGGTCTGGCTGATGGCGATAAAACGACTTGGCGTCCTCACGGGCGGCGGCGACGTTCCCGGGCTGAATGCCTGCATCAAGGCCATCACGCTGCGAGCGACGGAGCTCGGCTGGGATGTCCTCGGCTTTCGCCGCGGCTTTGCGGGGCCGTTGAACTACAATCCCGACGACCCTGAAGGCGGCGAAGCGCATCTTATCCGCCTCAGTCCCGATATCGTCCGCACCATCGATCGCACTGGCGGAACCGTACTGCACACATCGCGCACGAGCCCCGACCGCCTGCGCCCAGCGGAAGTGCCTGAATTCCTTCGGAACCGTCTTGTGCCGGCGCCGGATGGCTTTCTCGATTGCACGCCGCACCTGCTGAGTGTGTTCGAGCATTTGCGGATCGATGCGCTTGTCGCGATCGGTGGAGACGGCACGCTCAACTTCGCCGCGCGGCTGCGGCGCGAGGGCATGGCCATGATGCTGGTGCCCAAGACGATGGACAATGACGTGTTCGGCACCGACTACAGCATCGGCTTTTCCACCGCCGTCTCGCGCTCGGTCGACTTGGTGAGCGCGCTGCGCACGACCACGGGCAGCCATGAGCGGATCGCAGTCGTCGAACTGTTCGGGCGCAATTCCGGAGAGACGGCTTTGATCACCGGCTATCTTGCCGATGTCGATCGCGTGCTGATCGCCGAAGTCCCGTTCGACATCGAAAAAGTCAGCCGGCTGTTGCTGCAGGATCGTGCGGCCAACGCCTCAAACTACGCCATGCTGGTCGTGTCGGAAGGCGCGCGATTGGCGCAAGGCCAGACGCAGGAGCACGGAGAAGGCGACGCGCACGGCAGCGGCAAGCTGGGCGGCATCGGCGAACTCGTCGGCGAGGAGATCCAGCGCCGTACAGGCGTCGGCACGATCACGCAGAACCTCGGCTATCTCATGCGCTCCGGTACGCCCGACGCACTAGATCTGATGGTGGCAAAGAGTTACGGCGCGATGGCCGTACAATTGCTCGCCGAAGGCAAGCAGGGCCTGATGATGGCCGTGCGGGATGGCAAATACACAACGGTGCCCGGCGATACCTGCACAAGGGGCAGGCGCCGCGTCGATGTCGCGTCACTCTACGACACGGACGGCTATTGTCCGCGCATCGCGCATATTCCTGGAAAGCCCATGTTCCTCGACTAGCCCAACACGATCAAAATGCGATGCGTGGCGCCGTCATCGATCAGCGGAATGAGACCCTTGCGGCTGCCTGTCATCGTCTCGCCATCGATCTTGACGGCCAGCACTCCATTGCAGACGCCAAGCGGATTTTCGACCGCGATCTCGTAACGCGACGAACCATAGCGATAGGAGATCGAAAAGCTGGACCAGCCTCGCGGTATGCACGGGTCGATCAACAGATTGCTGCCTTGCAGGCGAAATCCGAGCAACCGCTCCAGAGAGACGCGATAGAGCCACGCCGCGGAACCCGTGTACCAGGTCCAGCCGCCGCGACCGACATGCGGCGGCACCGAATAAACATCTGCCGCAACGCTGTAGGGTTCGACCTTGTATCTTTGCATCGCGGTCGGAGAATCCGCGTGATAGATCGGATTCAGCAGCGACAGCAATTCATAGGCCTTGTCGCCATCGCCCAGCATCGTGTAAGCGAGCGCTGCCCAGGTTGCGGCGTGCGTGTACTGGCCGCCATTCTCGCGAATGCCCGGCGGATAGCCCTTGATATAGCCGGGGTCCTGAACGGGATTGTCAAACGGCGGCGCGAACAGCAGCGCGAGCTTTTGATCGCGCTGCACCAGATATTTGTCGAACGCGGCCATGGCCCGCGCGGCCCGCACGCGGTCGGCGGCGTGCGAAATCACCGCCCATGATTGTGCGATGGAATCGATGCGGCACTCGCTGTTCGAAACCGAACCGAGCGCAGAACCATCGTCGAAAAATGCACGGCGATACCAGTCTCCGTCCCATGCTTCGCGGTCGAGAGATAGTTTCAGTTGTGCGGCGTGTTCCTGCCATTCCCGCGAACGATCGGTCGCACCGCGTGCTTCGGCAATTTTTGAGAACGACGTCAGAGTCGAGAACAAAAACCAGCCCAGCCACACGCTCTCGCCTTTTCCAGCTTCGCCGACGCGGTCCATCCCGTCATTCCAGTCGCCGGTGCCCATGAGCGGAAGTCCGTGCGCACCGGTTTTCAGGCTGTCTTCGAGTGCGACGGCGCAGTGCTCAAAGAGACTGGCGTTGCTTTGAGATGTGGTTGGCTGCGCGAAAGACTCGCGTTGGTCGGCCTGCAGTCGCGGCGCATCGAGATAGGGAACTATCTCGTTCAGAATGGCCGCATCGCCGGTCGTTTCCACATAATGCGCGGTCACAAAGGCCAGCCATATCCGGTCATCGGACACGCGCGTGCGAATGCCGCGACCGTTCTCCGGCAGCCACCAATGCTGCACGTCGCCTTCAACAAATTGCCGTCCGGCCGCGCGGAGAAGATGTTCGCGCGCGATCTCCGGGCGCGTCACGCACAGGGACATCACATCCTGGAGCTGATCGCGAAACCCGAACGCGCCACTTGCCTGGTAGAAGCCGGCGCGCGCCCATACGCGGCAACTGAGCGTCTGGTACTGCAACCATCTGTTGACCAGCACGTCCAGCGCGCGATCCGGGGTTTTCACCTGCACGGTTTCGAGGGTTGCGTCCCATTGCTGCCGTACGCGCGCCAGTACCTCGCCGAGATTTGCCTGGCGGTACTTGAGAAGAAGATCGGCCGCCTCGCGCCGCGATCCGCTCTGGCCGAGAAAGATGTCGATTTCGACCGAGTTCGACCGGACCAAGCCTGACATAGGTTTTCAGCGCGCCGCAGGGATCGAGGCCGGCACCGACGCGGTTCGAGAATTGTGTTCCCTCGCTCAACGCGGCGGGACGGTCGAGTGCGCCGTCGCGGCCGATGAATTCGGTTCGGTCGCCGGTCCATGCCGATTGGCGACCGGCCATGTCGAGAAACGCGATGCGCTCGCCGAATTCGTCGTTCCACGGATTCTGCGCGAACAACGATCCGGTCTGCGGGTCGATTTCGGTGGCTATCAACGGCTTGCCGGATCGTTGCGACGAGCCAAGCACCCATTCGACAAAGGCCGTGACGGAAAGTTTACGCGCTCTGCCTGACTGGTTCGTGATCTTGAGACGCGCGATCTTGATCGAGTCACCCACCGGCACAAACTGCAGCAGCTCGAGTGCAATGCCGTGCGATGCATGCTCGAATCGACTGTAGCCCTGTCCGTGGAAGGCGGAATAGCGCGCTTTCTTTTCGCGGATCGGCAGCGCGGTTGGAGTCCACAGCGCGCCGGTCTCCTCGTCCCGAATGTAGATCACCTCGCCGGGCGCATCGCTCACCGGATCGTTCGACCAGGGCGTCAACTGGTTCTGCTGGCTGTTGACCGACCAGGTGTATCCGCTGCCGTCGGTCGATACCTGAAAACCAAACGACGGATTGGCAATGACGTTTATCCAGGGCGCCGGCGTGCGCTCGCCGGCTTCCAGCACCGTCATATATTCGCGGCCTTGGGCGACAAATCCGCCAAGTCCATTGAAGAATTCCATCTTCGGCAGTGGCAAGAGTGAATCCGGCGTCACTGGCGCCAAGTCCTTGCGCGGCGGCGGCGCCACGCCCGAGCGCCGCTCGCGCGCCAGATTGATCTGATCCGCCAATGTTCCGCGCTGTCCATGCAAGACCGCGCGAGCGGCCGTCTGCAACGCATCGCGCACCTCGCCGGAAATCATGTCGCCGCGTAGAACGAAGACATTTCCGCGTACATCGCTGCGCGCGATTTTCGGCATCGACTGGTTCATGCGCACCAGCGCATCCACAGCGCCTTGCAAATCCTGCACATAAGACGTGGCGCGCTCGTTTAAAATCACGAGATCGACGGCAAGTTGTTTGAGCTGCCAATATTCATGCGCGCGCAGGAGTTGACGCACGAGTTGAAGATCGTCTTCCTCCTCGATCCGTACGAGCACGATCGGAAGGTCGCCGGAAATGCCGTGAGGCCAGAGCGTGGAGGCCTTGCGCGCACCGCGCTTCAGAAGATCGGAAGACGGCCGCAATGTGCTGTCGGAATAAAGAACATGGTTTGCCAGGCGCTGATAGAGATGGGCTTCGTTGACGGAAATGCCCAGGTGATGAAGCTGCATCTGGGACTGCGTCCAGGCCAGAGTCATGGCGCGCTCGAACGCGGCCTCGTCCTGATGTTTTTCTACAAGCTCCAGCACGTCATCGCGGCTCGCCGCGACCAATGTCCAGAATGACACATGGACAGTTGCCCCGCGAGGCACGCTGATGCGCCGGCGCAGACTGAAGATGGGATCAAGTATCGGGCCGGCAGTATTGGAGAGTGGCCAGCCTTCGGCGATGGCGACGGAGTTGCGGATACTCTGCCCCCGCCCAATGAAACGGGCCCGGTCGGTTTCGAATTGAAGGTCGCCCTGACTTGCTCCGTCGACGATGGCCAGGTGTGCGGCCCAGACCATCGGATCGTTCTCCGAGCGCCTCCGCCGAGTCGCCAGTAGTGCGCCAAGGTGTGGAACAAACTCTGTCTGGACAAACAGCTTGGCAAAGGCCGGATGTGCCATGTCGTCCGATTGCCGGGCCAGCGAAAGTTCGCTGTAGGAAGTCAATTCGATCTCGCGCGCGCGTGTTCCGTGATTTGTGATCGAGACACGACGGACTTCGGCATCGTCTTCGGGTGAGATGGCGACGGTAAGCGCGGTGGTGATTGCACCGTCGCGTCGCACGATCTCGGCATGGTCTTCGGTAAAACTTGCCGTGTAGCGATCGGGTTCGGCGATGGTGGGTTGATAGCCGGCCGACCAGACATCGCCGCTTTGAACATCGCGCACAAAACAATAGTTACCCCAATTGTCGCACGTGACATCCTCGCGCCAGCGCGTGATGGCGATATCGCGCCAGCGGCTGTAACCGGACCCCGCCGCTGTCACCATCGCGGAATAACTGCCGTTGGACAGCAGATGCGTGCGCGGCAACCGGCTGTAGGCCGACGTATACCGGCGCTGGATTTCCGGTATCAGACTGCCGACTGCGACGGTTTCGGCGACCTGTTCCGGAGGCGGCCTTGCGACTGCCACATCGCGCGGCATGCGCTCCTGCAGCAAAAGCTCGGCTGCTTGAATGATCGGTTCGGCATGAAACCGTGCTCGCATCTCGCCGTCATGAAGCGCGTTGGCTACCGCCAAAAGCGTCATGGCCTGGTGATGCGCCATATAACACCGCACGACTGCAACATCGGCGCCGTCGGGCAGTCTTGAAGGCGTGTAGTCGAGTGCTTCGAACCAGCCGTACGCTCCGCGGCCGCCGGCGTCGGCAAGCCGGCGCAGATTGTGCACCGATGCGGCCGGATCGATCATCGCCGCGAGAGCACTGGCGTAAGGCGCAATCACGACATTCTCGCCAAGGCCGCGTTTGTAACCGAGGTCGGGCACGCCGAAGCTGGAATATTGATAGGTCCGTTCGATGTCTCGCGCGGCGTAGGCGGATTCGGATACGCCCCAGGGCACGCCCCGTTCGGTGCCATAGGCTTCCTGCCGGCGCACGATCAGCCGATTGGTCTCCGCGAGCAGGCTGCCTCCGGGTGCGCGCATGACCAATGACGGCATGAGATATTCGAACATCGATCCCGACCAGGAGATCAGCGCAGAGCCGCCGGGCAAGGGTGTCAGCGTACGGCCGAGGTGAAACCAATGCTTGGCGGGAACGTCGCCCTTCGCAATTGCGATGAAACTGGCAAGCCGGGCTTCAGACGCCAGCAAATCGTAGAAGTTCGGATCCAGACCGGCATCCGCGCTGCGATATCCAATCGAGAAGAGTTGCCGGTCCTGATCCAAAAGGAATCCAAATTCGATGGCGTCGAACGAAGCCGACGCGCGATCGGCAAGCGCCGTGCAACGGTGGTGCAGTCGCGTCGCTGCCCAGCCGGATTGTTGCAGGGCCTGGTCCGCCGGGCTCGCCTCATTCTTTGCCGCCGCGGCGTGTTTGAAGGTGGCAATGGATTCGCCGTTCGGGAGCGCGAAGTTCTGCAATTGACGGAATGGTCTGAAACGCCACTGCCGCCTCGTGACGGCCGACCATCGTCTCACCGCGAACGGCCCATGGCGCAAGGAAGGCGATATCTTTCCTGTGGGACTGAACCGAATTCTTCAGCGCCGTCGTCCAGCCGATCAGGTCCGAAATGCCCTTCGTCGAGTGGGTGGCAATATCCGATTCATGTGCGACGATCTTCTTGAGGCTTTCGGTTTTTTCTTCCAGTTCGCGCAGCAAGTCCGCCAGCCCCGGCAGCGAGGTTGCATCTTGCTCGAGCGCGCGCGCAAAGCCGTCGATGGCGGCCACGATCAGAACGTAGCTCTTGTCGCGCGCATTGTGTTCGCCAAAGGCGAGCCGGGCATGCTCGCGAACGAGATCCAGTTCGTCCTGCACACCGGTCTTCCACGCTGGATGAAGGATAGGGCCCGACGAAAATTGGCGGCAGGCATTGGAGAGCGCGATCAGATGACCCGCGAGATTGCCGCTGTCGACCGTGGAAATATACTTCGGCTCGAGCGAGCGCAGGTCGCGCGTATCGTACCAATTGAAGATATGGCCTCTGTGGCGCTCGAGCTTGTCGAGCGTTGCCATGGTTTGCTCCAGCCGCTCGATGGCATCGAGCGTGCCTATCCAGCCAAAATCGCGGGCTGCAACGACGGACAGCAGGTACAATCCGATATTGGTCGGCGACGTCCGGTGCGCGATGATAGGCTCCGGCTCTTCCTGAAAATTGTCTGGTGGAAGCCAATTTTCGTCCTCGTTGACGAACTTTTCGAAGAACCGCCAGGTGCGCCGCGCGGCAAGGCGCAAATAGCGCGCTTCCTGCGGCGCAATCGAGAGATGTCCCAGCGATGGCGGCGGTTGGCTCGCCCGCTGTGCGACGAGCGGGGAGAGTATCCAGAGCAGGCCGAAGGGTACCGCCAAGGGCCATGTGCCATGCCCCAACGCGGCGCTGGCCAGGCCCATCGCGCTGGCGAATCCGGCGCTTGCCGCAATCTGTGTGGTGAGGCTTCGATTGTCATGCCCTTGCGCGACGCTGGATTGCGCGGTGGTGACCCATTCGAGCAGATGCCGGCGTGAAATGAGCAAGCGGAAGAATGTTCTGGCGATCGCATCGACCATCAGCCACGACTGATGAGCGAGAAATGTGAGCGTGAAGGTACATTGAACGAAGCCGAGTGCGAGATCGCGGCCGATGCTGCGCCAATGGCTGCGTTGCGAAATGCCGACACGGCGCGGCGCGATCGCCGAAATCGCGGGGATTAGAGCCGGAAGCGCAGTGACCAGGAGAATGAATGCGGTCCAGCACGCGGCGACAGGCAAAGGCAGGAACCAGCCCAACAGCAGGGACAGAAGCGTCGCCGGCGCGGAGAGCGAACGGCGCAGATTGTCCAGCAGTTTCCATCGGCCGGAGATCGGAATGGCCGTCCGCCGCTTCGCGGCCGCCGGGCCCCTGAACAGGATCCAAGGCAAGAGCTGCCAGTCGCCGCGCACCCAACGTTGCTGGCGCGCGGCCGCCACGTCGTAGCGCGACGGATATTCCTCGACGACTTCGATGTCGGAAGCGAGTGCGGCGCGCGCGAATATGCCTTCGAGAAGATCGTGGCTCAGAACGGCGTTGACGGGAATGCGGCCCTGAAGTGCCGCTTCGAAGGCGTCTACGTCGTAGATGCCTTTCCCGCAGTAATTCCCTTCACCGTAAAGATCCTGATAGACGTCGGAAACGACGACCGCATAGGGATCCATACCGCCGGGCCCGGAAAACACGCGCTGGAAGAGCGAGCCCTCCGCACCCATCGGCAGCGACGGCGTCACGCGCGGCTGCAGGATTGCATGACCCTGCACAACGCGGCATTCGCGCACGTCGAAACGGGGACGGTTGAGTGGATGAGCCATCTTGCCCACCAGCCGCTGGCCGGCAGAAATCGGAAGGCGGGTATCTGCATCGAGCGTGATGACGAACCGAACGCCCTGGGGAACTGACGCCGGCCGCCCATCGATTGCCACAAAAGTCGTGTCCTGTGCGCCGCGCAGCAAACGATTGAGTTCGTGCAGCTTGCCGCGCTTGCGCTCCCAGCCGATCCACTCGCCTTCGCCCGAGTTCCAGACGCGCCGGCGATGCAGCAGCAAGAACCGGTCGCCCGACGAAGTCGGCCCATATCGCGCATTGAGGCCTGCGATTCCGCTTGCGGCTGCTGTCAGCAGCGCGGTGTCGCCCGGAACAGTTTCCACGTCTGCATCTGCCCAGTCGGAAAGAAGGGCAAACGTGAAATTGTCGTCCGAATTGGCAAGGTAGTGCACCTCGAGCCGTTCGATGTGCTCGTCGATCGACGCTTTTGATGTCAAAAGCGTCGGCATGACGATCATCGTGCGAAGAACATCCGGGAGGCCGGAACGGAATTCGAGTCCCGGCAACTGCATCGCGCCGACGCGTTGGGTGATGATGCGATTGGTGATGGCGATCGCAAGATCGGATGCCGGCACAAGGCCAGCGAGCGCCAGCACAGCCAGAATCCAGCCGCCGGCACCGGCCTGCGCGATCAGGAGCAGGCCCACCATCACTATGATCGCTGCGGCTACGGTGACCACGGCCACGTAGCTAGCGATCCCCGCATCGGAAAAACTTCGATAGATCGCCGTACTAAGCGGAATGCGGCACCCGAGCTCGCTTTCGATTGCGCGCCGTCCTTCGGCGATCAGGTAGTAGCCGGGATCGCAATCCCTGTCGCTGTCGTATCCGGACGCGCTGCGCCCTTTGGCGGCACGCTTTGCGGCGCCGACGGCACGCATAGCGACGTCAATTTCGTCGACTCCGGATTGTTCGGCCAAAGATTCGATCGCGCGGCGATAGTGATCGCGCGTCGTGAAATCCAGTTCCGCGAACCGGCTTTCGCGGCGCATCACCACGTCGACCAGGCTGACGTTTTCGAAGAAATCAGGCCAGTTGATCGCGGAAATCAATCGCATACTGGTGACGATGTTGCGCACGGTTACGTTCATCGCGCTCTGGAACTGGAGTTCGTCGCGCACGATGACGTCCGTGGAAATACCTTCTGTCGCCAGCCTTTCGTCGAGCCAGCGCAACGCCGGTGTCACGTTGGGGTCCCGGTCGCGAAGGCGTTGGGCAAGCTGCACCGCGAAGGCCGACGACCACGGAACTTTTTCAAGGCTCTCGATCAGCGCGGAAGTGGTCATTTTGCTGTCCGTGTCGAGCAGACGATCGGCAAGCGCATCCGCCCGTCGACTGGCGGCCAACCTCAGCGTGATGCCTTCCGCCACACGGCGCAGGTTCTCGACCAAGGTGATGCGCAAAGTAATTGCGATGGCCCAGAGCTCGCCGATCGTCAGCGGTTGGACACGCTGATAGGCTTCGACGAAGCGCGTCAGCTTGTGAACATCGAGGGCGCTGTCGGTGTGCGCCACGACCGCCCAGGCGATGCCGAATACGCGCGGATAACCTTCAAGCGGGCCTTCCGCCAGTTTCGGCAGCCTGCGGTAGAATCCCGGTGGCAGATCGTCCTTGATCTCGCGGATTTGCTCGTCGACGACATGGTAGTTGTCCAGCAGCCACTCCGCGGCTGGCGGAATAGGCTGATTTTCGCGCGTCGCCTGAACGATCGAGTGGTACGCTTCCGCCAGGACCTTTCCATTGTCGGCAAGTCGGGACGCCATCGGCCGTCCCGCGGCGCTGGCGGGAGCGACGCGTTGTGCCGCCGCGAGGCTTGCTGCGTGCTGCTCGAGCCGTTCGATACTGAAGAGCTCGGCCCGGATAAGACCGTCGATGGGTTCGGAGGCCCGTTGGCGATTGGCCCCGTAGTTGTAGTAGTTCATGGCGCTGCGCCCCGCACGGTTGCTGTCTAACCGACCATGAGTGAGGCGCGAGGCTCATCAATGCCGGTTACGGCCTGACGGATTGCCTAGTGGAGTCACAGTCAGTGCGGCAACGCTCCAGACTGTACAAAGTTCCATACTGCCAACGTTTTGGGAAGCTGGCGTACGATTGTTATCGCAAGCTGGAACATATCGTCAGGCGCTGCGTTGTCGCCAGGAACCTTCCCGAGGCATGGCCGATCATGAAAAAGCGAATTGCAATGTATCTGGCCGGCACGGCCGCCATTATTCTGGGGGCCGGCGCCGCGCTCGCCCAATCGGACGAAAATCCCGATCCGGATGGCTATTATAGCCGCAGCGATCATGCGGGCTACTATGATCGAGACGGCCATTACAGGCACATGAACAACGAGGATTCGGACGCAGGGCCGCCTGCGAACTATTATCGCGAAGGCGACTATGAGCGGAATTGCCGCGCGGGAAACAGCGCCGCCGGAACGGTCTTCGGCGCCATCGGCGGCGGCCTGATCGGCGGTGCGGCCAGTCACGGCAACGCCGGCGCCGTCGTCGGCGGCGTTCTGTTGGGCGGATTGCTGGGCAATGCGCTCTCGCGCGACGTTGATTGCGATGCCCAGCGCGACGCATTCAATGTCTACGCCGAAGGGCTGAACGGCGACCTCGACCGCCGCTACGAGTGGCACCACGGCAATGACTATGGCTACTTCACGCCGACGCGGGAATTTAGTGATGGCGGACTGCGCTGCCGTGAATTCACGGTCACGACATATCGTCACGGGCAGCCCTACCAGCATGACGGCACCGCCTGCTACGAGCGGGACGGCTACTGGCATTTCCGCTGATTAGCCGGATTATCGACCTTTATCTACGCAGACGGCGTGAAACCAAAAGCGTCGCCGGGCGTTGTTCGACTGCCGCTCGCCGTTGAGCGCATTTGGCGCGCCTGACTTGGACTCGCGCGAAACTCTTCACAACAAAGGACCTGTCGAAATGAAAAAACTCTCTCGCCTGATGATGAGCGCCGCCGCGCTTGGTGCAATAGGGCTTGCCGCGCCGGCGCAGGCCGCGCCGCACGGCGTCAATGTCGGTACATTGACCTGCAACGTCGCAAGCGGCTGGGGCTTCGTCTTTGGCTCGTCCAAGGATCTGCATTGCACATTCCGCCAGCATGACCGGCACGTGGAACACTATTCCGGCTCGATCTCCAAATTCGGCGTCGATATCGGTTACACCGAAGGTGGCGTTCTCGTCTGGGGCGTGGTTGCACCGAGTTCAGACATTCGCCCGGGCTCGCTCGACGGTGACTATGTCGGCGCCAGTGCGAGCGCAACAGTTGGTGTCGGCGCAGGCGCCAATGTCCTGATCGGCGGTTTTGATCATTCGTTCGCCCTTCAGCCGCTCAGCGTATCCGGCAATGAGGGTCTGAACGTAGCCGCAGGCGTCGGTGAGATCAGCCTGAAGCTCACGCCCTGAATCGGAAACTGCGCGGGCAACCTATGCCCGCGCAGGTTTTCTTTTCGGTTATCAGGCGACCTTTTGCCGTGCGGTGTGGAAGAACAGCGCCTGGCCGACGGTTGCCTGAACGGTTTCCGGAAGAAACGGCTTGGCGACGAGATAGGTGGGTTCCGGACGCTCGCCCGTGAGCAGTTTCTCCGGATAGGCCGTGATGAAGATGACGGGGATGTCGAAGCTGTTGAGGATGTCCGCTACGGCATCGATGCCGGATCCGCCTTCGCCCAGATTGATATCGGCGAGTACCAGGCCGGGTTTTTCCGACAGCGCCTTGGCGACGGCTTCCTTGCGCGTGGCGGCAACGCCGACCACCTGATGGCCCAATTCGGTGACGAGATTCTCCAGATCGAGCGCGATGATTGGCTCGTCTTCGATGATCAGCACGCGCGAAACGAGCTGGCGATCGATCAAATTCTGCGCATCCAGGATGGCACGTTCGACGTCCTCGGGCGTTTCATCCACGATAAAGGCGGCATCTTCCAGACTGAACGACTCGACTGCCGTCAGAAGAAGCGCCGAGCGCTTCTGAACATCGAGCATCGCAAGACGTGCTTCGGGAGCTGAGGTCTTCTGGCCATCCTGGTTCGGCGGCATGCCGTCTTCGACAAGGCCCGACGCGCTCGACCAGATCGCGTGGAAGACGCGATAGAGTCCGACTCGGGGCGATACACCCTCGGCGACGGTTTGATTGCCTTCCAGCAGCGCCGAAAGTGCAGCGCGCACATAGGCGTCTCCACTGCTCTGGGAGCCCGCAAGTGCGCGCGCATAGCGGCGAAGATAGGGAAGATGCGGTGCAAAAGATTGCGTCATGCTCATGGAATATCTGCTCCCAAGGCTGGTGGAATAACCAGTCAACGAGACGTAAATGCTCCGGCCGAAAGAAAGTTCCGCCAGATTCCGGAACCATTC
Source organism: uncultured Alphaproteobacteria bacterium (assembly GCA_963743765.1). Lineage (GTDB taxonomy): Bacteria > Pseudomonadota > Alphaproteobacteria > Micropepsales > Micropepsaceae > Rhizomicrobium. Next base: position 445,268 of record CAVUQQ010000004.1, on the reverse strand, counting down.
TGGCCATGAACCGTTTCTATGCGTCAGGGAAAAAAAGGCTAGGCGGGAGCAATCGAAGGAGCAGAGGGAAATGAAGGCTATGATCTTGATGGGTCGATTGTTTTTTGTTGCGTCGCAGCAGCAGGTATAAGCTTTGTCCAAGGAAAAATCTCCTAATCGTGAGAAGAACCGTGCCGCGCGTGCACGCCAGCAGGTGATCGGGCGCGAGCTCCGGCGCATTTACGACACCGTGGTGCAGGAACCTGTGCCCGACGAATTCATGGACCTCCTCAAAAAGATGGATGCAGGCGCCGAGGATTCTTCAGAGAAGGGTTCTAATTGACCGCACCGCATGAAAACCCTGCGGAGAGAACAGACCGCGCTCCGGATTCGGCACAGTTCAAGGCCGATCTGCTGGCGCTTGTCCCGTTCTTGCGCGCCTTTGCGCGCTCGCTCACCGGCAGGCATGAGGGCGCGGACGATCTCGCGCAGGAGACGCTCGTCAAGGCATGGCAATCGCGCGCTTCCTTTGTTCCCGGCACCAACCTGAAGGCTTGGCTCTTTACGATTCTGCGAAACCAGTTTTACTCGGATCGCCGTCGTGCCTGGCGGCAGACGCCCTGGGATGCCGAAGCTGCGGAACGCATTCCGGGCAGCAGCGGCGGGCAGACCTGGGCAGCGGAATTGTCCGACACGGCGCGCGCGCTGAAGGCGCTGCCGATCGAACAGCGCGAAGCCCTCATTCTGGTCGGCGCCGGCGGCTTCGCTTACGAAGAGGCCGCCAGGATCAGCAATTGCGCCGTCGGAACCGTGAAGAGTCGCGTCGCCCGTGCGCGCAAGGCGCTGGTTGCAATTCTTGATGGTGAGCAGGCGCTGCCACCCTCCGACCGACCCGCCCAAGGAGAAGCTGCTCGTGAGATTATGGCGCAATTGGATCGCCTCACGCCCGCGGACCGAGACGTCACTGCCCAGCGCAGACGCAAAGGACCTTCCCTCTGAGCGTAGCTGGTCGCTCCGTTTCCGGCTTCTGCTGTTCGTCACCGTTGCGCTTTTGCCCATCGCGATTTTCAGCATCCTGCAAGGAATCGAACGCGCACAGGCGGACGTCGCCACTATTCACGAGCGCCTCGTAAAATCGGCCCTGAGCGCAGCGAGCGACGAGGAAAACGTCCTCGCATCGGCCGAGCAGGTCACGCGCGCCATTTCCAATCTCACCGCCGTGCGGACGGTCAGCGCCGGTTGCGCATCCGACCTCAGCGACGCGCTGATCGGTGTCAGCTATTTCAGCAACCTCGCGCGAATGGACAAGAACGGCGTCGTTGTGTGTTCCGCCCTTCCGAGCGCGGTGGGCGTAAATTCCGCCCAGCAACCGATTTTCCAACAAGCAAGACATGTAAAGAAGTTTGTCGTCAGCGGCGAGATCCAAAGCGTCGTTCTCAAACGGCCCGTCATTGCCGGCATGCTTCCGATTTATACCGAGTCGGGCGTGTTCGACGGCACGCTCACGATCACGCTCGATATTCATTGGCTGGAGTTGCTGGTGCGCTCAAGCGACTTGTCCGACGGCGCAGTCGTGTTCATCTACGATGCCGCCGGACACGTCCTGGCATCCAGCGATCCGAACGTAGCGAAGGCGCTGGCGGCGCATTCCACGCCGCATAACAGCACCGAAATTCTTCGCGATGGCGTCGACGCGAGCGGCGACAACTGGACTTTCGCGGCAGCGCCGCTGCACGGTGGAGCCTTGACGGTCGCGTTCGCCATGCGAAGAAGCGTCCTTTTCGGTTCGACCTACCTGCATGTGGGCGCCGACTTCCTGATGCCGATCTTGATGATCGGCCTCGCCTGGACCGGTATCTGGTTCGCCGCCGAAAGCGTGGTGACGCGCTGGATTTTGTATCTGCGGCGCTTTTCGGCTGCGTATCGAAGCGGCCATTACTCCATTCGCCCGCAACTGGACGGTGCGCCGAGCGAATTCCGCTCCCTCGGCGACGGCCTGGCGGAGATGGCGTCGTCGATCCAGGACCGCGATCGCCGCTTGCGCGACGCCCTCGAACAAAAGTCGATCCTCATTCGCGAGATTCACCACCGGGTAAAGAACAATCTCCAGATCGTCATGAGCTTGTTGAGCTTGCAGGCCGGACAGCTGCGCGATCCCGCGGCCCGCGATGCGCTCACGCAGGCGCAGGTCCGCATCAACGCGCTCGCACTGGTGCATCGCATACTTCATGAAATCGAAGACCTCACGACTGTGGATCTGAAGCGCCTGCTGCATGAGCTGACGCAACAGATCGCCGAAGGCATGCGCCACGAACACACCCATGTGCGGATCGAGGAGGACGTCGTTTCGCGCAACGTTTCGGGCGATTTGGCCGTGCCGGTTGCGCTCTTCGTCGCCGAAGCGCTCACCAACATCTTCAAATACGCTTTTCCTCCGGGATCCGATGGTGTGATTTCCCTGTCCCTGTCGCCCGTGGAAGACGGCAAGCTTTGCCTTGCCATTGAAGACAATGGCATCGGGTTTGTGTCTTCGAACTCCTCGATCGGGCTCGGCGGCCGCCTGATCGGGACATTTGGCCAGCAAATCGGCGGGGCCTCGACCGTGCACTCCGAGCCCGGCAGGGGCACCCGCGTCGAATTGGTGTTCAATGACCCGTACAGCCCGCCAGCGATCTAAGGCGTCGGAGACGTCAATGAATTCACTTACTTAGTGCTGGGCGCGCGCCAGGCGTACGTCCGTCGTGTCTCGCGCGCCGGTCGTCGTGGAACTCTTTTCGTCGCGGTGAGTTAACCTATTTGCCCTGATCGTGGCAGGCGGGCTCTGCCGGTTGCGAAACCGTCAGCAAGGGAACCGGTTTTTCGGTACCGTGCGTCGTCACGACGGAGAGGGTTTTCATGGCCGTGATATTGGTTGTCGAGGATGACGTGTTCATCCGCGAAATAGCCGAGATGATGATACAGGACTGGGGTCACGAAATCCTGTCGGCGAGCGATGTGGGCGAGGCGCTTCTGCAATTGCGAGAACCACAGCGCATTGACGCGCTCTTCACGGATATCTACCTGAAGTCAGACGTACTGGGTGGCTGCAATTTGGCGCGTCAGGCGATCAAACTTCGTCCGGAACTGCGCGTCCTCTACACGACCGGCAATTTCGTAACCGATAAGATGAAGTCCATGTTCGTCAAAGGCACGGAGTGCTTGCGTAAGCCCTACTCTGAAAGCCAGTTGCTGAACTCTATTGGACATTTGCTCGCACCGACTACCTGAAGCGGCACAGTTCCGGGGAAGCGTACGCCATGTCTCATCCTGTGCCCGGTAAAAACACCGAACGCGACCTCGATGCGAGCGACATCGTCGAAATCGTGCCCAGTGCGCTGCTCATTCTCGATAGCAATCTGAACATCATATCGGCCAATAGCGCCTTCTATCACGACTTTCGAACCAGTCCCGACAAGACGCTTGGCCGCCAACTGTACGAACTGGGCAGCAGGCAGTGGGACATTCCCGCGTTGCACGGGTTGCTCGAGGACGTCATCCGGCTCGGAACGTCTCTCGAAGGCTTTGAAGTCGATCACGACTTTCCGGCCATCGGCCGGCGCACAATGGTGCTGAGTGCGCGCAAGGTGCTTCGGCCCGGCGACAAAACGGGTTTCGTCGTCCTGGCCATAGAAGACGTCAGCAGCGAACGGGCGGCGCGTGAGGATAGCCGGCGAAACTGGCAACTGACCCAAAGCATCGTAGATACGATTCGCGATCCGCTGGTCGTGCTTGAACAGGACATGACGATCCTGACCGCCAGCAAGGCGTTTCTGACGATGTTCGGCATCACGCAGGCCGATGCGCGTGGCCGGCGCGTGTCGGAGCTGGGTCAGCACCAATGGGACGTGCCGGCGCTACGCCATTTGATGGAAAAAGTGCTGCCGGAAAACAAGCCGATCGAGAGCTTTGAGATCGAGGACGACTTTCCGGGCCTCGGCCGGCGCGTCTTCAATCTGAACGCCCGCAAGATATCCCAGCCCGGAAATCATTCGCATCGCATGCTTCTCGTCTTCGAAGACATCACGGACAGAAAGCAGCGTGAACGCGATGCGCTGATGCTGACGAACGAAATCTCTCACCGCATCAAAAACAATCTTCAGATCATCGTTGGTTTGATCGCCTTTGAAGTCAAGCAAACGACTGCTCCGTGCGTGCAAGGTTACCGCGCGATGCAGTCGCGCATTGCGGCCATCGCGCAACTTTACGATCTGATTTCCCAATCCAGCCGCGGCAGCGCGATCGCGGCCGATGCCTATCTGCGCGAAATCGCCAAGACGATGTCATCGAGCCTGCTGGCGACCGGAACGAACATAACGCTCGAGGTCAGGGCGTCGGAGCTGGAAATCGACCCCGATCGTGCCGTACCGTTCGGACTGCTTGTCAACGAACTGGCAACGAACGCGATCAAGCACGCCTTTCCGGGCGGCGCCGGCCGTGTCGTTGTAGGCCTGCGGCGCGACGGCGACGAAGTGGAGCTCACCGTGGCCGACAACGGGGTCGGGATGAAAGACAAGGACGCCAGCGACGTTCCGGAAAAGCGCGGCTCCGACTATGTCGCAATCTTTGTCCGCCAGCTCGGCGGCACAATCCGGCCGCCCGAGACACAACCAAACGGCACAACGATCAGGATAAGGCTGCCGGGTCTTCTCGGCGGACTGACAGGCTAGGTGGTTCCCAGCCTGTCGTGTCGTTTGAGAGCTGACCCGTCAACTACGAGCAGGCCGAGCACTCGTCTTTCTCCCTGGCCGGTGCCACAGGAGTTTGCTTGCGAATAAGGGGATCGACACCCGCGCCGCGATCCTCTCCATAGACGGCGATCTCGCCCATCGTGTGGTACGTCTCCCAGACGATACCGCTCGGGTCGACTGCCCAGTGCTTGTCGGACTCGGCGTAGCAGCACCGCGCACAGGTCTCATCCACTGTCGCAATGTTGGCTGCGCCCAGGGCGGCATACAGGGCTTCGAGTTCGTTGGTTTCATCGACCTGGATGCCGAGATGGTTCAAGCCCGGCTGCCGATCGTCCTTGTGCGAAATCGCGAAGTTCACCCGCGGGTCGTCGAGCATCCATTTGGCATAGTCATCGCGCTGAACGGTCGGCTGGGCCGAGAACAGCGCCGAGTAGAACCCGACTGACTTGTCGAGGTCGTCGACGCTGACATGTACATGAAGTCTTTTCACGGTCTTCTCCTTCAGGATTGTTGTTGGGTTAAGTCAAGCTGCCAAAGGTTTCGAGGCGGCCCTGGCAGCAATCGGTCATCAGATAGTCGAGCAGGCCGCGCAGTGCCTCGTAGCGAGTGCGATAAATCACCGAGCGGCTTCGCCGCTCCGAGGAAACGAGCCCGGCTGCATGGAGCACAGTCAGATGCGCCGACATGGTGTTGTGCGGCACGCCCAGCGACCGGGCGATGTCGCCGGCCGCCAGACCGCCGTCTCCCGCCCTGACCAGGAGACGCAAGGTTTCCAGGCGGGTCCGCTGCGAGAGCGCGTCAAAGGCTGCGAGTGCTTCCGATATGTCCATGCGGTTGGATATATGAGGTCTTTTTCGTCATGTCAATAGGTCTGGACATATAGACATATACTTTATTTCCCCGCCAGACGGGCGTTTCTCCGTGACCGCCGTACGACGTGAAACCAGGAACCTCGCGGATGGCGGAAAGGAATAGGTCAACACGGAGGACGAAGCTCGGTTCTTGCGGCGCTGAAGCATCGCGATCGCGGCGTGCAAGAGGTGCTTTTGTAGACTGAATTGGTGCTTGGAAATGGAGGACGAAGCCTTGAGCCCGCGAACACGCTTTCGCCACGAAGATTTGAGCAACGACAGTCCTGCCCCATGTCACGATGCGCGGAATTCTGGCGTGGGCGAACCATGATTGGCAATCACACGACAGCTTCGGGAGCCGCAATGTTGGCGGTGCAGGTCAGCGGGCAGGGCGATCCCATCGTATTCCTCCACGCCGGCGTCGCGGATAGACGCGACAGAGGCGAAGATTCAAAAGACCGATCTCTGATCGAATGCGATTGGAGCGCCGCTGCAGGAGCGCATCCCATTATGGTGATCACCTCAAATTGAACGCCCTCAGACCGGACAGCCCGTATTGTTGAGCCCGGAAAAGGGGGCGCCGGGGGCGATGGTCAGTTGCTCCGCTTCAGGCGAGCGCACTCCTCAATGGAAACCGATGGACGCTTTCGACTACCTTTCGGTCTTGATCTCTATCGTGCTTGGTCTCGGCATGACGCAGTTACTGTCCGGCTTTGCCGTGATGGTGAGAGCGCGCGCTCGGATACGAATGTTTTGGCCGGTGCCACTCCTCATGGGGGTGGTTTTTCTGCTGCATGTGCAGGTTTGGTGGGCGCTGTTTGGTTTGCGTCAGATGCGGCATTGGAATTTTGCCAATTTTCTCGTCGTGCTGATGCAGCCGGTCATGCTGTACCTGATGGCAGCGTTGATCACGCCGGATTTGCGGTCGGAGGGCCACGTCGATCTGGAACAAGACTATTTCCGGGAGACCAGATGGTTCTTCGGCGCGACATTGGCTGTTGTCGTGATTAGTCTGGCAAAAGCCCTGATGACATATGGAGCGCTTCCAAAGTCGTCAGATTTGGCTGGGCATGGCGCCTTCGCCATTGTGGCATTCGTTGGCTTTGTTTCCCGCAATAGTCTGGTTCACATGGTTCTAGCGCCATTGTTCTTGGCAGTTTATGTCATTTACGTTGCGTTGCTCTTCGTAGCTTTGCCGCAATAAAGCGGCGACCGGCGGCCGCGACCGTCGCTTCGATTTTCCCGGCCCCGATTTCCAAAGCCTGACGCTTGTGGGCTCGGGAAGACGTGCTGAAGGCGCCCCGGCGTACGCGTCGCAGCCACCCTCGAATGCAAAAAACCTCTGTCTGGCCCGATCGCAAATTGGCCCGGGACGCCGCGTCTTGACATGGGACGCTGATTTGTAATACGTACGTTCGTACTTAAATATATTTCCGGCGTCGGAACAACTGGAGAATTCGGGATGCACACACTCTTCCGGGCGCGCGGGGCCAGCTCCCTCGCACCGCACATCGTTCTGGAGGAAATCGGACTGCCTTATCTCACCAAGGAGGTCACGATCGATCAGGCTTCCAGAGCCGACATTCTCGTTGACGACCAATATTTGAAGATCAATCCCAAGGGACGGCTTCCCGCACTCACGATTGGCGACGATGTGTTGACCGAAACGCCCGCCATTCTGACCTATCTGGCGAAACGCTACCCGGAGAGCAGACTGTTGCCGGCGACGCTCGAGGCGGAAGCGCGCTGCCTTGAGTGGATGAACTGGCTCACCACTACGGTGCATGCGACGGCATTCGCCCAAATTGTCCGCCCCCAGCGCTTCGTCGCCGACCAGAAAGACTATCCAGCGGTGATCGCCAGGGGCCGGCAGGGAATAGGTGCCGCCTACACCTATATCGAAGAACAGCTGCAAGGCCGCGACTGGGCCGTGCCTGGCCAGTACACGATCGTCGACCCTTATCTCCTGTTTTTCTACCTGGGATCGAAGGGTGCCGGGAACCCGATGCACGAGCGATATCCCGCCTGGACAAAAATAGCCGAGCGCACGATCGCAAGGCCTGCAGTAAAGCGTGTACTCGAAAAAGAAGGTATTCCTGTCTAGCGGCCCTTGCCGGGCTACATCGAACCGCGCGATTTCGCGTTTCCTGGGAGCAGCTACATGAAAGACCTGTCCAAGACACGCGCGCCGATGAGAGATGAAACTGATGGCCGCCGGCGACGGGGTGCTACCGCGCGGGCGACAATCTTGTCGCATGCGGTACGTGTTGCGTCGGTAAACGGGCTTGAGGGCCTGACGATCGGTGGGCTCGCATCGGAGCTTGGGATCAGCAAGGGAAACATCTCGGTTCTGTTTGGCGACAAGGAAACCCTGCAACTCAAGACACTGGACGCGGCGGTCGAGATATTTGTCAGCGCCGTCATCAAGCCCGCGCTGGAAGAGACGGCACTGACCAAGCGGCTTCTCCGGCTGTGCGATGGTTGGTTTGACTATGTCGAACGGCGCGTCCTTCCGGGGGGATGTATGCTCTATGCGACAATGGCTGAATATCGCGCTCGCCCCGGACCAATCCGCGACCGCGTCACCGAACACCGAAAAAGTTGGTTGAGATTGCTGAAATCTACCATTGCCGAGGCCCAACGCGCGGGTGAACTCAGGGCGGATTTCGACGGCGAGCAACTCGTATTCGAACTCACGGCGTTCCAGGGAGCAGCAAACACGGCGGCGCTGCTGGGCGATCAAGAAAGCTTTGTTCGTGCAAGGAAGAGCTGCCGTGATCGAATTGGGGCTCTCAGGGCCGGAAAAGCGGCGCCGCGGACGCCGCGAACTCAATCTCAAAGGCGGAGCAGACATTGACGGAAGAAATGCGCGATTTTCTGGTTGGCCGGAATGATTTCGCGAAAACACGTTGGCTTTTCGAAAGATGATCGCTGGACGTTCGTCGCCTGAGCGTGGTCATATACTTTCGTTCGCGACATAGGGTTCTGGATGGTGCCGATCGGTCCCGTCAAACTTGGCGCTCGCCTTGTGGCATGTCTGATTGTGGCGGCAACCGGCACATGTCCCGCGACAAGGGTGGCGCCACAAAGATGAGCAGCGACGAGCACGTCAAACCTCTGTCGGAAATGGCGCTGCGCGTGAAGGCGCTCGAAGAAGAGCTCGCGGCGGCGGGCCTGGTCGATCCGGCGAGCGGCGAGGCAGGGGAACGCTCATACTACGCTTGCTGGTTGGCCGCGCTCGAGTCCCTCGTGGCCACACTGGGCCTCGTCTCGGGCGAAGGCTACGCAGAGCGCAAGGCACATCTTCGCGCCCATCCGCCGAACTCCCACGATCACGTCGCCAGGCGCTCGCCAATCCGGATCGCCTGACGCGACGCAGGATGGAAGGACATTCAGCGCCCCTGCGAGCGGCGCTGTTGCCAGGCGGTTAGGGCTATGTCCTCCGTGACATCAGCCCGGCGAGAATTGCGGCGCTTGGCCGAGGAAGTCCCAGGCGCAGGGCAGGACGCCTTTGGCCTGAATGCCTTCGCTCAAGGTGAACTCAACCAAACGGTGCGCGTCCTTGAATGCCGGGTCGTCCTTTGGCCAATCCCAGAGCACCTTCGCTGTCCCGGTAAGCTGCAGGGTGTCGCCGCGATCGAAGTCCATTACCAACAAGCCGCAGCGCGGATCGCATTCGAGATTTCCCAAGGTCATGAAAAAGAAGTTGCCGCGATAATCGGGCCAAAGAAGCGTGCGATCGTCTTTCACGGTCAGAAACCCGGGGCGTCCGCCGCGGTGCGAGACATCGACGCCATTTCTCGCCGTCGTCTCATCGCCTTCGAATCGGCTGGCGATGAAGAAGGTGTCCGCTCGGCGGATAACCGTGCGGATATCGTCGTCGAATCTCTCAAAACCTCGAAGTGATCGGGGCCGGGTCTGACCGGAGAGCTCTCGGACGAAGCGTGGCTTACGCGCCTGTATGTACTGCGGACAGTTTCCGAAGGACTGGTCGACCTTGATGGTGAAGCCACTGCCATCCTCGTCGAGCAACACCTTCCCGTTTATGCGGTTGCGTCGGCGCGTATACAACTCGATGCCGAGTCCTCCAATCGATGCGCCTTCTCGAAGCGCGCCCTTGAGCGGATCGCCATCGGACGGTATCGCCGCGATGTGGAGTCTCTTTGGATCCGAGGAGTGCAGAAATCCTGGCTCTCCGTCCAGTTGCGAAGCCCAGGGGCGCCCGCGTGCATCGACCGAGCCCACCACGAAGAACGGGAGTTTTGGAAAAAACTCCCGATGCTGATCGAGCAGGAAGTCGCGTATGGCCGCTCGTCCATACTTGTCCATTTTTTCGACGATTCCGAGGCGCTCCTGGATCGCGAGTTCGCCGCGATGGAACGGTGAATCACCGGAAACTGCGGCGGAGGCGGATGGCGTCGTTTTGGGGAGTTCTTTGGCCATGGCCCTATCCTCGCGGTCGTGCGCGCGAAGATTGGCCCTCGCCCGCTGCATTTGGAGTGCCGGGACACAATATATACGTTCGTGCGTAAGTCTATATATTTGTTCGCCGGCGTTCTCAGGCCAAGATGGCCGGCATGCGGCCAGTAGCGGCCATCGAGCCATTGTCAAAGCGCTCCTCGATGGGCCGCAGCCGCTCGAACTCTCACTGGATCGATTGCCGGCATGCGTGCCTCAGCCTGGCACGGGCATCTGAGAGTGCCTGGCTCTCGGGCGCGCCAAACAATCGCTACTCAGCAAGGCCGCGCGGAAGAGAAGGAAGCGCGCCTCTTTGCGCCCGGAATTCGCCGCGAGCGCCACGGAAAAATGGCCTTTACAATATGCATGTATGGATTTTCGCCATATTGAAGATGTTGTCGACGGCGGCGTAGGTGGCCAGGAACCTTTGGGCTGAACGTTGCGACTTAAACTTCTGCTGTTTTCGCTCGCGTCGTCGAATCGCCAAGTGTGAAATCTCGGCTCGATTGTTCGCCAGCATGCGTCCAGGCCGATGACGATCGCTGCAGCGGACTTCTCGAAATACAGCTCGATGCGAGACGGGTTCGTCGGTTGCGACGGTCTCTGGATGGATACCTTGGTTCTTGAGTAGTTTGCGCAGCAATCTCAACGCGGAACGCGTGTTGCGGCGTTTCTGGACCAGCATGTCCAGAACTTCGCCTTCGTCATCGACGGCGTGCCGCAGCCACATTCTCTTGCCACCGATCTTCACGACCATTTCGTCCAGCGGATGAGCGTAATAGAATATCCGCGGAACGATATCCCATGTCGCCGCCCCATCGAGCGGCACGGCTGCGTTGTCGCTAGCGAGTGTCAGGCGGACCTCACCATTAATATCGCCGGATATAGTTTTCGGAAGGGACAGGTCAGTTTCAATTTCCGAAGTCCCAGCTTTCACCGGCTGCAAAGCGCGATAGTACGTTGCGCGCTATCAGGATGCGATGCACCTCGTCGGGCCCGTCCGCAATTCGCAACGTTCGGGCGCCTAGATACATTCCTGCTAGAGGCAGGTCGCCTGATACCCCGGCAGCGCCCCAGACCTGGATGGCGCGATCGACGACGCGCTCATAGGCAGCCGGCACGAAGATCTTGATGGCCGAAATGTCCGTCCGTGGATCGCCGCCGCCCTCCATCATCTCCGCGCAGCGAATTGTCATCAATCGCGCGGCCTGAATGTCGATGTAGGAGTCCGCGATGAACCCTTGCACGAATTGCTTTGTTGCAAGCAGCCCGCCGTGGACCTCCCGCACGGTGGCACGCTCGACCATAAGATCGAAGGCGCGCCACATCTGTCCGATCGAGTTCATGCAGTGAAAAACGCGGCCTGCGCCGAGCCGGTCCTGGGCCGCCTTGTGGCCCGATCCTGCCGCGCCCAGCGCGTTCTCCTGGGGAACCCTCACATCGTCATAGACGATCTCGCAGTGATCGCTCGGACGGCCCCAGACTTCCACGCCGCGGACGATGCGCACGCCCGGCGTTTTTGTCGGAACGATGATCTGCGTCATGCGACCCGTGTCGCGCCCGGCGCCTTCCGTCCGGCACATGACGATGAGGAAGTCGGCGCGGAATCCGTTCGACGTGAACCATTTGTGTCCGTTGATGACCCATTCGCCGTTCTCAAGTCGCGCCGAGGTTTTTATCGCGCGCGGGTCGGAGCCGGGCGAGTCTGGTTCGGTCATCGAGAACCCCGACTCCATTTTTCCCTCGGTCAAGGGAACCAACCATTTCCGCTTTTGCTCTTCCGTGCCGTATTTCAGCAGGATCGTCTGGTTACCGGAGTTGGGTGCGACGACGCCGAACAGTGCGGCTCCGCCCTGTGTGTAGGCGAGAACCTCGTTCATGTAGGCGTGTTCCAGGAAGCTCAAGCCCGCCCCGCCATATTCGGGCGGCAAATGCGGCGCCCAAAGCCCTGCCTGTTTCACCTTTCCCTTGATGGCTTCTGCAAGGCTCTTGGAGGCGGCTCGCTCGTCTGCCGTCGCGCTGTGGCGCCAACCTGCCCCGAGTTTTCGCTCGTTAGGCAGTATCTCCTTGTTGACGATGCGAGCCGTGAGCTCCCGGATCTCGTTGATGCGCGGATCCAGCGTGGGAATAGGCTTCACATTCATAGGCATGGCGCTCTCCCGTCATTCTCAACCGACGAAGCGCAGAGTAGGGAGCCCGGCGGCCGCATGCTTGATGCAGGTCAAACTTCGCGCGCGGTAAGATGCGCGTCCGACCGGCAGGTCGCGCCTGCGCAGAGTGACCACCTTGGGTGCATTCAACCGCCAGCTACGCACGCCTCTAGTGGACGGACAAAGAACGGAACATTGCGACGCAATGCGCCGAATATTATGTCGTGAACGGCTTGAACGACAGCCAGTCAAAATCTTGTATGCTGTCGCCAATTCTCCCTGTCATTCCGGAGATATTGGTGTGTCCCACATGCCCCCGCGTTTCGTCGCAGTCCAGCTCTCTCGTCCAACAGGCTTCGCAGGCCGCCTCATAGGGTGGCTCATGAATTGGACGAATGCCGCGATGAACGTGTTTGCAGTCAAGCAACTTGAACTCAAGCCGGCGGACCGCGTGCTCGAGATTGGATTCGGGGGTGGAGTGACTCTTCCCTCTCTGCTTAGGGAAGCTTCGTTCGTGGGTGGTGTGGACCGATCGCCGGACGTCGTCAAACGAGCAAAGCAGAAATTTGCAGAAGATGTGCGAGCTGGTCGCGCGGATTTTCGCGTCGGCACCGCAGAAGCTCTGCCGTTCGAGGCGGGCTCATTCGAAAAAGCCTGTACTGTAAACACGGTCTACTTTTGGACATCGCTCCGCGCCGGATTTGCGGAGATCCATCGCGTGCTCTCGCCGGGTGGTCGCGTCGTGGTCGGCTTCCTGCCCAAGGAGAATATGGACCGAATGGGCCCGCCGACGGACATCTTCACGACGCGCTCGCCAGACGACGTTGTCGCCGCGCTCGTCGAGACGGGTTTCTTTGACGTTCGCTGCGAGCGCCCGAAGCTTAATACGGCGTGGATCGTCATCGTCGCCACGCGCTGACAGTCAAGAAACTCAATATTGTCCGCTGGAGCGCCTCAATGTCCGCTTGGGGTGGAAAGCGGACTTTCGGGGTCGTTCCAAAAATACCGGCTGTCTTTCTCCGAATACCGGCAACCGCTTGGTTCAATATGAACCCAAGATAAACGCCGCCCCCAGACTGGGTTCAGCCGATGCGGCCCATTCTGCTTCCAACGATGTCTACGCGTCGTAACGAGAAGGAATGAAGGTCATGAAACGTCTTGTGAGTGCAACGCTGGCCCTGACGCTGTTGGGCGGATCTGCGGCTGTCGCCGCGCCCTCCGATCGTGGCGGAAACCAGGGATACGACAGCGGCTATGGCAACGCGTATCGCGGTGACAACTACCGCGGACATAATGGTAGCAACGGCGGCGCCATCGTGGCAGGCGTCGGCATTCTTACTTTAGCCGCGATCTTGGCGTCACAACATCGCCATCATTACTATCACTATGGCTGGTACAAGGGCGATGGCGATCGTTACGGCTACTACAATGGTTACAACGGCGGCTACGGCGCTCAATATGGTAACAGGTATGGCGACCATAGTGACCGCTATGGCGACAACGATCGCCACTGGTAGTTCGGGTTCTTGGCGAGTTAGCGGCCTCGGCGGGTTCGTCCGAGGCCGCTCGCCCAACCAGCCAGGTCCGTCACGAAAAAATGGAGTGCCGGGAACGAATCCGCGTTCCTTGCGTTTAACTCGTGTCTTCAAGCGCGCTCGAAGAGCGATCTCTCTTGCGCGGATTCCATCACACAAACTGCTATGGAGCGTCTATGAAACCGTCGCTGAAACTCACGCTACTTGCGTCAACAATTATCGGCCTGGCGATAGCTTCCGCGTCAGGCGCGCAGGCCCAATATTATGGGCGTGACGACAGAAGTCGCGCCATCTCTTCCTCACCCGAAACGGGCGGCTATTGCGACAACGCCGGCTGCCCGGATCGCTTCTGGAAATATCCGATTCACTACGGGCCGGTATTCTTTCACGGACAGTGGTATCGGGGCCCGGTCTACTTCCGAGCCGACCGCCACGGTCGTCAGTATTGGGTGAGCGGTGGATGGCATCGCGACGAATGGCGCGGTCGCCGGCCGGCTTGGGCACGTCAGAGCCACGACGGACCGGCGCTGGCTATCGATTACTATGCAAGTCACGGCTTTCGGATAGGTGATCGCTGGCGACAGTCTTACAATGCGGATACCCGCGCAGGAGATGTCGTCAGCTTTCAATCCTTTCACCGCACGCTCGCCCCTCACGGAGACTGGGTCTATAGTGATCGCTGGGGTGAAGTCTGGGTTCCCGCAGACGTCCCGAATGACTTTCATCCGTATTACTCCGGAGGCCATTGGGCCAACACGCGCGAATATGGCTGGCTCTGGGTATCAAGCTACGATTGGGGCGATATTCCCTTCCACTACGGACGCTGGGTGAATGACACTGATGACGGCTGGATGTGGATTCCCGGATATGTCTGGAGTCCCGGCTGGGTCGTTTGGCGTTCAAACGATCGCTACACGGGCTGGATGCCGATGCCGCCTGACGAAGGCTTTCTGAGTGGCCACGGTGACCACAGCTCCTTCGGCATCTCGATCAATTTTAACCGGACCGACGACTATTATGGTTATTCACGCTGGTATGGACGCGGATACGACGAAAGCCGATTTGCGTCGAACTGGGTCTTCATCGGCACCGGCAACCTGTCTGATCGCGACTACCGTTCACATGCGGTGAGCAGGACCAACGTCATCAATGTCATCAACTCGACGACCAACGTCACCAACTACACTGTCGTAAACAACTACATTGTGAACCGCAGTGTGGACGTGAGATCCGTCGAGCGAGCCGGCGGCCATCCAGTCCCGACCGTAGCTGCAGCGACGGTTATAAAGAGCCCGGCACTCATAACGACTGCGGATACCGGCCGTGCTGTTCAGGTTCGGATGCGTGAAACGCAGCCGCGAGGAACAGGAATTGTCAACAGCGCGCCGCAGCCTTCACAAGACGTCGTGCGCACGTTGTCTACACGGCCAGTTGAGCGCAATGGGCGTCCTCCGGTTCATCTGTTCACACAGACGACGGTGGTCAACGCGCCGCTCAAGCCCGCAACAGCTACGCCCTCGGCGCCAAATGTAATCGCTCCCATTTCGGGGAGCCCTTCGGCCCCAACGCCAAGCGATACGGGTGGACGCAACCGTGACTTACGCAAGGGCGGAAAAGATAATCAGGGAACGGGCGGCTCACAGGGTGGCGCTGTAACACCACCGCCACCGCAGACGACACCTGCGGTCGCTCCGCCTGCCGCCAACAATCCTCCGGCAGATAAGGGTGGACGTAACCGTGACAGACTCAAAGGTGGCCAAGACAATCAAGGAACGGGAGGCTCACAGGGTAGTGCCGTAACACCGCCACCGCAGACGGCACCTACGTTCACTCCGCCTGCCGCCAACAATCCTCCGGCAGATAAGGGCGGACGTAACCGTGACAGGCTCAAGGGTGGCCAAGAGAACCAGGGCGCGGGTGGCCCACAGGGTGGCGCAGTAACAGCACCGCCACCGCAGACGGCACCTGCGTTCACTCCGCCTGCCGCCAGCAATCCTCCGGCAGATAAGGGCGGACGTAACCGTGACAGACTCAAAGGTGGCCAAGACAATCAAGGAACGGGTGGCCCACAGGGTGGCGCAGTAACAGCACCGCCACCGCAGACGGCACCTACGTTCACTCCGCCTGCCGCCAGCAATCCTCCGGCAGATAAGGGCGGACGTAACCGTGACAAACTCAAAGGTGGCCAAGACAATCAAGGAACGGGCGGCTCACAGGGTGGCGCAGTAACACCGCCACCGCAGACGACGCCTGCGGTCGCTCCGCCTGCCGCCAACAATCCTCCGGCCGACAAAAACAAGGACCACCGCAAGCACAAAGGCGCCCAGGACAATCAGGAAACTGATCCGAACGCTCCTCAATAGATAGTCAACGAAAATGGTGCCCCCGGCATAACTGCCGGGGGCGCTGCTTGGATAGACGCCTTGTTCCACTGCCCTCATTGAGCACAAGGTCAGAACTGGTTGGCTGGACCCACAGAGCCCTGGTTCGCTCATTCTCGTCGCAAGCGTCACTCCAAAAGTGGGCCCGGGAGCAAAAGCGCAGAATGCGCCGCCTGAACGCGGATGATAGCCTATTTCACTGACGCTCCCGGCCCCGACAGGAGTGCAAGTCTTTGAAATTTCGTGATTAATTCTGACGGACCGAGACTGGCCCGATCGGAGCAGACTGGTTGGCTGGGGGACTAGGATTCGAACCTAGACAGGCAGAGTCAAAGTCTGCAGTCCTACCATTAGACGATCCCCCAACGGATCGGTGGACGCCCGTTTAGCGAACGTGCTCCCGCCTTGCAAGGCGCGTTCGCCGGCCGGCGCAGCGCCCATCCGAGATCATGCTAGCGTGGCCGGAGTCTGGTTCGCTTGGCGGAACCGGAGGAGAGAGCATTTGCTGGACGGGGTGGTGAAGGATGCGCGCAGGAGCAGGCGAGGGCGCCGAGACAGCTCGCGCGTGGCTGCGCTCGATCTCGGCACGAACAATTGCCGCCTTCTCATCGCCTCGCCGTCGCGCGGCGGCAATCTGCGCATCGTGGATTCCTTTTCGCGCATCGTGCGTCTGGGGGAAGGCGTTGCGCATACAGGCGAACTTTCGTCCGCCGCCATCGATCGCACCATCGCGGCGCTGAAAATCTGTTCGGACCATATTCAGGCCAAGGGTGCGCGGCGCGTGCGCGCGATCGCGACCGAGGCCTGCCGCCGCGCCAGCAACGCCAGCGTATTGCTTGAGCGCGCGCGCGACGAAGCCGGCATCGAACTGACGATCATCAGCGCCACCGAAGAAGCGCGTCTCGCCGCCGTCGGTTGCGCGCCACTGATCGATCCCCAAGCCGATGGCGGCCTGATATTCGACATCGGCGGCGGTTCCACGGAAGTGATCTGGATGCGGCGCGATGAACGCGGCGTGCCGTTCGTTGCCGCCTCGGCATCCGAACCGGCGGGCGTGGTGACGCTGTCCGATGAATGGGCCGGCCGGCCGGCCGACCGCGAAGGCTTTTCGGCCATGCGGGCCGAGATGATCGAACGGTTCCGTCCGCTCCGCGCCGGGATGGGCCGTCTCGCGCCGTTCGATCCCGTCACGCATCATCTCCTCGGCACCTCCGGCACCGTCACGACGCTCGCCGGCATCGCGCTAGGCCTTGCGCGCTACAACCGCGACCGGGTGGATGCGAGCTGGCATCGTTGCGCCGACATACTCTCTATTATAGACCGCCTGGTGGACCTCGACCTCAAGGGACGTGCTGCCGTGGGATGTGTTGGAGCCGATCGTGCCGACCTCATCGTGCCGGGTTGCGCGATCTTCGCGGCCATCGTGGAATTGTGGCCCTGCGCCCAGTTGCGCGTTGCCGATCGCGGCCTGCGTGAAGGTATCTTGCGCGAGTTGCTGGCGGAGGGCCGTTCATGACCGCCCGTCCATCCGGGCGCGGCGAGATCCGGGTAAAGGTCAAGAACACCAAGTCCCGCAAGGCTTCCTCGAACAAGTGGCTGGAGCGTCAGCTCAACGATCCCTATGTCCACGCCGCCAAGGCCAAGGGCTATCGCTCGCGCGCCGCGTTCAAGCTCATCGATCTCGACGACCAGTTCCATTTTTTGAAATCCGGTGCGCGCGTTCTCGATCTCGGCGCGGCGCCCGGCGGCTGGAGCCAGATCGCCCATCAGCGCATCGGCGCCAAGGGCCGTGTCGTCGCCGCCGACATATTGGAAATGGAGCCGCTCGAAGGCGTCACGGTGTTCAGGGCCGATCTTCTGGACGAGGAGACGCCAGCAATCCTCAAGACGGCGCTGGGCGGTCCGGCCGATGTCGTCCTGACCGACATGGCCGCACCGACGACGGGACATCGCCAGACCGATCACCTGCGCACCAGTTCGCTGCTCGAAGCCGCGCTCGACGTCGCCGAAGACACGCTCAAGCCGGGCGGCGTCTTCGTCGGAAAGGTTTTCCAGGGTGGCGCGACGGGCGAACTTCTGCAGCGGCTGAAGAAGTCGTTCAAGACGGTGAAGCATGTCAAGCCGCCCGCCAGCCGCGCGGAGTCGGTCGAGCTCTATCTCGTCGCGCTCGGCTTTCGCGGCGCCCTATAGACAAAAGCCCTGCCGGCAACGGCAGGGCTTTCGCTTAATCCATGACTGCGCGTGTTACGGCGACGCTGTCAGGCTGATCGCGCCGATGCCGGCGGCCACGTTCAGACCCCTGTTGCCTTCGACGCTGAGCGGCTGCAGAGCGATCGACTTGTCGAGACCGCCGATCAGAACGTTTGCGCCGAGGCCGACGCCAACCGTCGCGCTGGCTGTCGCGCCGGCATAGTCGCCGGCAAGAGCGCCGGCACGAACGTCAGACGCAGGCGCGAACACGCCCCAGACCAGGACGCCGCCTTCAGTGTAGCCGATGTCGACGCCGAACTTGGAAATCGTGCCGACATAATGTTCGCTGGTGTGACTGTTGGGGCGGAACGTGCAATGCAGATCCTTGGAGGATCCGAATATAAAGCCCCAACCGCTGGCGACGTTGCATGTCAGCGAACCAACCTTTACGCCGTGCGGCGCTGCATCTGCGCTGCCGGCCAATGCCAAGGCGCCGACTGCCAGAACGGCCGCACCCATCATCAAGCGAAATTTCTTCTGCATGTGGAGATTCTCCTATTTCGTGCGATCAATAGCCTAACGTAAGGCGATGGGCATAGCATGCCCGCCGTCCCTTGGTAGGCATATATTACAAGGCATTTGGCCGATTTGTGACCCCGTAAGATTACAAATCGATCTTTTTTGGCCGCTTGCGGAATCGGTTCGGCGCTGCTAAAGGCTCGGCGCTCCAAACCAGATGGAGCGGCCGCACATGACCATCCGCGAAGCTTTAACCTTCGACGATGTGCTCTTGGTGCCCGCTGCATCGGAAGTCCTTCCCGGCCAGGTCGACACAAGAACGCGGCTCACAAAGACCGTAGAGCTCGGAATTCCCTTGATTTCCGCGGCCATGGACACCGTGACCGAGGCCGGGCTTGCCATCGCCATGGCCCAGGCGGGTGGCATGGGCGTCATCCATAAGAACCTCAGCAAAGAAGAGCAGGCCGAGCAGGTGCGCCGCGTGAAGCGATTTGAGAGCGGCATGGTGGTCAATCCGGTGACCATCGCGCCGGACGCCACGCTGGCCGACGCGCTCGCCCTGATGGAGCGCTACCGCATCTCGGGCATCCCGGTTGTGGAGGGCGCGAACGGCAAGGGCGCCGGAAAACTGGTCGGGATTCTGACCAACCGCGACGTGCAATTCGCCAACGAGCCGCGCCAGCCGGTCCACGAGCTGATGACGAAGGAAAATCTCGTCACGGTACGCGAAGGCGTGAAACCGGACGAGGCCAAGCGGCTGCTGCACCAGCATCGCATCGAGAAGATTCTTGTCGTCGACGATGCGTATCGTTGTGTTGGACTTATTACGGTCAAGGATATCGAGAAGGCGCAGAAATATCCCAACGCCTGCAAGGACGAGCGCGGCCGCCTGCGCGTCGCCGCAGCAACCGGTGTCGGCGAAGACGGTTATGCCCGCGCCATGGCGCTGATCGAAGCGGAGTGCGATGTCATCGTGGTCGACACGGCGCACGGCCATTCCAAAGGCGTGCTCGACGCCATCACGCGCATCAAGAAGAAGTCGAACTATATCCAGGTGGCGGCCGGAAACGTCGCGACGGCGGAAGGCGCGCGCGCGCTGATCGACGCCGGCGCGGACTGCGTGAAGGTCGGCATCGGACCGGGCTCGATCTGCACGACGCGCATCGTGGCCGGCGTGGGCGTGCCGCAGCTGACGGCGATCATGGATGCGGTCTCGGCGGCGCAGAAAGCCGGCGTGCCGGTGATTGCCGACGGCGGCATCAAATATTCCGGCGATCTCGCCAAGGCGATCGCCGCCGGTGCGGATGTCGCAATGGTCGGCTCGCTTCTTGCCGGCACCGAAGAAGCGCCGGGAGAGGTGTTTCTCTATCAGGGCCGCTCCTACAAGGGTTATCGCGGCATGGGATCGCTCGGCGCAATGGCGCGCGGCTCGGCCGACCGCTACTTCCAGGCCGAAGTCAGCGACACGCTCAAACTGGTGCCCGAAGGCGTCGAAGGACAGGTGGCCTACAAGGGTCCGGCGACGACGGTGGTGCACCAGATCATCGGCGGACTTCGCGCGGCGATGGGCTACACAGGCTGCAAGACGATCGCGGACTTTCACAAGAAGGCCGAGTTCGTTCGCATCACCGGTGCAGGTCTACGCGAGAGCCATGTGCACGACATCGTCGTGACGCGCAAGTCGCCGAACTATCCGGGTGGACAGTGATCGCCAGCCTGTTTCGCCGGCCCGAAGCGCGGACGGCATGATCCCGGAACTTCTTGTCATCGTTACAATCGCGTTCGCCGCCACCATGCTGGGCGGCTTTTTCGCGATGCGTTTTCGCGACAGGCTGCATCTCATCCTGGGATTTTCCGCCGGCGCCGTCGTGGCTGTTGCGCTGTTCGATCTTCTGCCGGAGGCGATGACGTTCGGCGTCTCCTACAGTCCGGCGACCATTTCGCTGTTCATCGCCGCGGGTTTTCTTGCCTATCTCGTGTTCGACCGCCTCATCCTCATTCATCCGCACGATCATGGTGGCGAACACGGGCATGATCATGACGATGAGCGCCCAGCGCGCGGCATCGCCGGCGCGCTGACGCTCTCGGCGCACAGCTTCTTCGACGGCGTCGCCATCGGTGTCGGATTTCAGGCCTCGCCGGCCGTCGGCCTCGTCATCGCCGCGGCCGTCATCGCGCACGATTTTTCCGACGGCATCAACACGGTCAGCTTCATCGTGCGGGGCGGCGGCACATGGCGCAGAGCGCTGCCCTGGCTTCTGGTCGATGCGATCGCACCGGTACTGGGTGCACTGTCGACGCTTCTTTTTCGCATACCGGAGGCGAACATCGGCCCGGTGCTCGCCGTGTTCGCCGGGAGCTTTCTCTATCTCGGCGCCTCCGATCTCATTCCGGAGAGCCATCACCAGCATCCGCGCGCGGCAACGACGATCATGACGCTGCTCGGCGCGGCGGTGATTTTCCTCGCCGTGCGGATATCGGGCGCATGACGCCCGCGGCCCGCCTGCAAGGCGCTATCGATATTCTGGAGGCGCTAGCCAAAACGGATCAGCCGCTCGACCGGCTGCTGCGCGACTGGTTTCGCACACGGCGCTATGCGGGCTCGAAGGATCGCGCCGCGATCACCCAACGCGTCTTCACGATCCAAAGGCATCGCGCGTCGCTGGCCTGGCGCATGCAGGCCGAAACACCGCGCGCGCTGGCGATTGCATCGCTGCTGCAGAGCGGCGAGGAGCCGGAGAGTCTATTCACCGGCGGCGGATACGGTCCGGCCGAGCTGACAGGCGTCGAACGCGCCGCGATCGCAAAGCCCCCAAGCGGTGAGCCTCCCGTTCATGTGCGCGGCGAGTTTCCTGCTTTTCTTGAGCCGGAACTGACTCGTGCGTTTGGTTCAAACCTGCTCGATGAGATGCTTGCGCTTCAGTCGCGCGCGCCGGTCGACCTGCGCGTGAACACACTCAAGCGCGAGCGAGGCGAAGTGCTTGATGCGTTGCGGGCACGTGAGTTTCCGGCCGAGCCGACACCATTTGCACCGCACGGAATCCGCATCGCGTCGAGCGAGGGCTCCGCCGAACTCGGCCGCAGCGTGATGTTCGAAACCGGCGCCTTCGAATTCCAGGACGAAGCGGCGCAGATCGCGTCGCTTCTCTGTCAGGCGCGGCCCGGCGAGCGCATCCTCGACCTCGCGGCGGGCGCCGGCGGAAAATCGCTCGCGCTTGCGGCGACGATGCAGAACAAGGGCGAGATCGTCTCCTGCGACATCCGCCAGACTGCGCTGCAACAGCTCGCCGGCCGCGCCACGCGCGCCGGCGCCACGATCATCCGCACGCACCTGACGGAAAAGGAACCGCCCGAAGGCCCGTTCGACGGGGTGCTCGTCGATGCGCCCTGCACGGGCACCGGCACATGGCGCCGCCAGCCGGAATTACGCTGGCGCCTCTCGCCGGAACTGCTGAAGGCGCGCATGGCGTTGCAGGACAAGCTGCTCGATCAGGCCGCCGCGCGCGTGAAAAAGGGCGGACGGCTGATCTACGCGACCTGTTCGATCCTGCCCTGCGAGAACGAAGACCGCGCCAACGCCTTCCTCACGCGCCACCCTGATTTTGCAGTCCGGCCCTGCGCGCAAGTCTGGCGCGAATCGGACGAAGCTCCGCCCGGCATGGGCGAGTTCTTCAAGGCCTCACCGCGCACCACCGGCACGGACGGCTTTTTCGCAGGCGTTTTCATCCACAATCCTGCGGCAGTGCAGGCGCTGGACAAGCCAAGGGGGTAACCACTAAATCCCGTCATGGCGGCACCCGTTTTAATCGTCGATTTCGGCTCGCAGGTCACCCAGCTCATCGCGCGGCGCGTGCGCGAGGCGGGCGTCTATTGCGAGATTGTGCCCTACGACAAGGCCGAGGCCGCGCTCGCCGCGGGCACGCCGAAAGCGATCATCCTCTCCGGCGGTCCGGCCAGCGTTGCCGAAACCTACTCGCCGCGCGCGCCGCAGAAGGTGTTCGAGCTCGGTGTGCCGGTTCTTGGCATCTGCTACGGCGAGATGACGATGTGCGAACAGCTCGGCGGCAAGGTCGAGACCGGCCATCACCGCGAGTTCGGCCGCGCGGATATCCTGATCGCGCAGGACTCGCTGCTGCTCGACGGCATCGGCAAGACCGGCGACACCGAAACGGTCTGGATGAACCACGGCGACAAGATCACCGCCATCCCGCCGGGCTTCGATGTCGTGGCGACGAGCGAAAATTCGCCCTACGCCGTCATCGCCGACGAGAAGCGGCGGCTCTACGGCATCCAGTTCCATCCCGAGGTCGTGCACACGCCGCGCGGCGCGCAGATGATCGCCAACTTCGTGCGCAAGATCGCCGGCATCGCCGCCGACTGGAACATGCATGCCTTCCGTGCCGCCGCGATCGAGAAAATCAGAAAGCAGGTCGGCAAGGGCAAGGTGATCTGCGGCCTGTCGGGCGGGGTGGATTCATCCGTCGCGGCCGTGCTCATCCACGAAGCGATCGGCGATCAGCTCACCTGCATCTTTGTCGATACCGGTCTGATGCGCGCAGGCGAGTCGGACGAAGTCGTTTCTCTGTTCCGCAATCACCACAACATCCCGCTGATTCATGCCGAGGCCGCGGATCTCTTCCTGGGGCGTCTCGCCGGCGTCAGCGATCCGGAGAACCAAGCGCAAGATCATCGGCGCCGCCTTCATCGAGGTGTTCGATGCCGAGGCGCACAAGGCCGGCGGTGCGGAGTTCCTGGCGCAGGGCACGCTCTATCCCGACGTGATCGAAAGCGTCTCGGCGACGGGCGGCCCGTCGGTCACGATCAAATCGCACCACAATGTCGGCGGCCTGCCGGACTTCATGAAGATGAAGCTGGTCGAGCCGTTGCGCGAACTCTTCAAGGATGAAGTGCGCGCGCTGGGCCGTGAGCTCGGCCTGCCGGAGCCGTTTGTCGGACGACACCCGTTTCCCGGGTCCGGGCCTCGCCATCCGCGTGCCGGGCGAGATCACGCGCGAGAAGCTCGACATCCTGCGCAAGGCGGACGCGATCTATCTCGACGAGATCCGCAAGGCCGGATCTGTACGACAAGATCTGGCAGGCCTTCGCGGTGCTGCTGCCGGTGAAGACGGTCGGCGTGATGGGCGATGCGCGTACCTACGATCACGTGTGCGCGCTGCGCGCCGTGACGTCGTCCGACGGCATGACGGCGGACTACTATCCCGTTCGAGCACAGCTTCCTCGCCCGCACGGCGACGCGCATCGTCAACGAAGTGCGCGGCATCAACCGCGTCGTCTACGACATCACCAGCAAGCCGCCGGGAACGATCGAGTGGGAGTGATTTTGACCCATCCGAGGGTATCCCGCAGCATCCCATAAACCTCCATAACACACTGTGACGATGATCGCGACGGCCTACACGCTGCTGCATGAGGTGCGGCACGTCATGTTCAACGTCGATGTCGACCGGCCGCTGCGTCGCGAGGAAGAGATGGCTTGCGAAGCCTTCGCTCGGAATTTCATTCTCGATCGGGTCGACGCTTATGCGGAGCGTGCCGACGAGCTTCAGGAAGCGGTGTTCGCCAAGCGAGCAGCGGGCGTCGCCCTCGGAGCCTTTATCCTTCGCGAATTCACCCCCGCGGAGGGGAAAGCAGGCGACGAGGACTACCCTCCAGCCGCCGACCGTATTGAGGCGTTGATCGCTGGTCTACCTGCCGATGACAAGAATTGGTTCTGGGATTACGCGGCGTCGCTGTTGATTGCCGTACTCAAGCGTCGCGACAGGGATGCGGGCGTTCCGGATGTGTCCGGACCTGACCTTTGTCGTGAGCTGATCCGTAGTCTGCGCCGGACTTTTTGATGCGAGCTAGGACAGCGTCGACTGTTCGGCCAGCTTCCCAGCCCCTCCTCCGATGAACAACCTTCATAGTTTCGACACCTAAGCCGCGCCGACGCGGCGTTCGATTCCGGCGATAAGCGCGTTAAGGCCGAAGGCGAAACGCTTGTCGAAATCGACCGGTTGGGTGAGCCGCTCCGCCACGGATGACACGATGGGATAAGCCTCGAACCACTCCGGTGCGGGAGGTGCATAGCGTAACCCGTTAGGGCGCGCCTGCAGCGCACGATAGGTCGCTTGAGAGCTCGCGAAGCTGTGCACGAAAAGCGTGTGGATCTGGTAGGCTTCGATGAGGTCGTCATCGTTCAGACCGGACCTGCGCAGGACGCCCAGGGCCGCCTCCATGAGCGGCAACAGGTTCGGCCCTATCGAGACTTGGGCCAAGGCGATGCGCGTCGCGTCACGTCGGGTCAGCAGTCGAGAGCGCCAGGCTTCAGCGATCGCTTTCAGGTCGACCCGCCAGTCCTCTTCCTCCAAGGCGGGTACGCAGCCCACCATCAGGTGGTCGAACAGGATGTCGTCCAGGTCTTCGCGGCTATCCACGTACCGATATAGCGCGGTCGCCTTCACGCCGAGCTCGGCGGCGATCGACCTCATGTTGAGCGCATCATAGCCGTCACGTTCGAGGATCGCCGCCGCGGCCTCGACAATCTTCTGGCGCGACAGGAATTGCCGTCGCTTGCGCGAGGAAGGCGCCGATCTGGAGCGAAACGGAAGGGTCAACAAACCCTCTCCTAAAAGTGATGGCGGAAACTCCAGTTAACAATGTTACCGTTCCCGCGCTCGGGACACAATAGAGGTAGGTGTGATGGCGTTGGACAGCCTAAATGGATCGCCGCGCCGCAGTGATATCCTACGTCAACTGGCGGCGTTTTTCGGACTAACTTTCGCGATCAGCTGGGGCCTTGGCGCACTGTTGCTCTTTGCGCGGCCGCAGCTCGAGGCGGTGGTCGGGCCAATCGGGCCTACCAGCGATTCCTGGCTCTTCTATTTGGCGGTCTATTCGCCGTCGTTTTCCGCGGTGATGGTCACCTTGGCGACCGGCGGTTGGACTGGCCTCAGGGCGCTGGCGGCGCGTTTCATACGCCCGACGCGCCCCATCTGGATTCTGGTCGCCGTGTTTGCCTGGCCAGCGGCGCTTGCGGTCTGGGAACTGGCGATGCGGGGAGTAGGCGCCGGTGGAGCTATCGACCTGCACGCCTTGGCGGTTGGGGCGCCAGTGATGGCGCTGACCACGATGGTGTTGATCCGAGATGCGGGCGGAGTTGGTGAGGAACTCGGCTGGAGAGGGTTTGCGCTCCCGAGGCTGCTCACGCTCTGGCCGCCGCTCCCCGCAGCGGTCGTCCTGGGTTTGATCTGGGGGCTTTGGCACCTGCCAGCCTTTTTCGTCTCGGACCTAACCCAGTCGCAGTTCGGCTTCGGCTGGTTTGTACTGGAGACGACGGCCACCTCAGTATTCGTCACGTGGATCTATCTAAACGCCAACGGAAACTTACTGGTTGCGGGGACTATACCTCATCTGATTTTCAATCTGATGCCCGCCGCCCACGTCTTCCCTGGAGGAGGGGAGATCCAGAACAGGGTGCAGGCAATCGTTATGAGCTTGATCGCCCTGACCGTGCTGGGTCTCTACGGGCCGAGTCTCACGGGTTGGAGGCGGCGAGACGCTGTTCCAGAGCCGCGAGGCGGCTGGTAGCGGACACCCCTTGCCTCAAGGTTCCAAAGTTCCCAGCTCACTCGGCTCGTAAGGTCGCTCCAGGGATTCCAGAAAAGCCGCGCGCTTCTAGGAGACTCGGTGATGTCACACGCTCGAGCGTTGCAAAGCACGAGCAGTCGCCAACGGAGGATGGACAATTGGCTGACAGTCGAGATTTCGCGAAATCGCGCCGCCCTTCATCGAAAAGCATCGACCGGTTCCACGCTCTGGCTCACCTTCAACGACGAAGGACCGGTGTCAGCCCACTGGGGCGTCTTCGACACGCTCGGCGTGATGCTGCAGCTGCGACTGGTCCCCTAGGCGCATTGCGTGTCGCGCTCTCTCGAAACCCATTGATGCGCCCTGACGGTGGTGAACAAAGCCCAGTTGTGCTGCTGACGCCGATGGTATTTTGTGCTCCTGCTCCACGGCACAATCGTCAGCTATGGCCTGCCCTCGCCGGCACACTCGATCCACACGCACTTTCACGAAAACAGGCCGCCGCGCCTGAGGCACACACGATCCTCTTGCGAGGACACGGACTTCGGTCCGGCGGACCGAAGCATTGCCGGTCCTGTGTAGGGTGAAATCATAAGCCCCGGATTGGGTATGTGTAAAATCCGGCAGGACGTCATTCGATACGCCGCTCCGCGCGCGGGCCATCCATCTTTCCGGTCGAACGCGGCTCCTTTTCTCGCGTACGTTGTATCGGTTCCGTGTGGTAGAGTCGCGTACGGGAAAGCTTGGGGGGCCTCGCATGAAGGCGGACGACCTACGCGCGATCCAAACGCCGATTAAGGAACATTACCGGCAGACCCCGGACGCCGCGTTGATCACGCTGCGCGCACGCGGGCGTCTCGGCGAGGGTGTCACCTGCAACGTCGAAACGGGAAAAGCGCTGGTTGCGGCGGGGCTTCATCCGGCGACGGGCGGAACCGGCATGAGCGCCTGCTCCGGCGACATGTTGCTCGAGGCACTCGTCGCATGCGCGGGCGTCACGCTCAATGCCGTCGCAACATCGCTCGGCATCGAACTGCGCGATGCATCTCTTCAGGCGGAGGGCGATCTCGACTTTCGCGGCACGCTTGGCGTGGCAAAGAACGTCGCCGTGGGCTTTCAGGACATTCGCCTGCAGATTTCGCTCGATACGGATGCGACCGATGAACAATTGGAGACGCTGCTGCGTCTCACCGAACGCTACTGCGTCGTCTACCAGACGCTGGCGCACCCGCCGAAACTTGCGGTCAGCCGGCGGACCTTGAACGCGCCGGATGGTGGAGCAGCAACGCGCAATTGATTTCGCCCTGAAATTCTCGATGAGGAGAAACCCGCATGCCAATGTACATGGACATCCACGATGTGCCCGGAGTCACATCCGACGACGTTGCCAAGGCGCATGTGATGGACCAGCACATTCAAGCCCAGCACGGCGTTGAGTACGTTAAATACTGGGTGAACGAGAAGCAGGGTAAAATCTTCTGTCTGTGTCATGCGCCGAGCGCTGAAGCCGCCGACGCCGTGCACCGCGATGCCCATGGTCTGACCGCCGCGCGGATCATGGAAGTGACGCCTGAAGTGGCCGAGGCCTTCATGGGCGCCGCCGAAACCGACAAAGCCGGCGCGGTGCTTCTTCCCGAAAATTCCGAACACGACCCCGGAACGCGCACGATTCTATTCACGGACATTGTGGGCTCGACCAACATGACGCAGCGCCTCGGAGACGAAATGGCGCTCACACTGCTCCTCGTACACGATCGCATCGTGCGCGCTGCGCTGACGGGGGCGAGTGGACGCGAAGTCAAACACGCCGGAGACGGCATCATGGCGGTTTTCTACTCGGCCGCCTCCGCCGTTCGTTGTGGAATCAATGTTCAGCAGAACATCTTGCAGCATCGCGCGGAACACCCCGATCAGCCTCTTCAGGTGCGCATCGGCATGGCCGCGGGAGAACCGATCGAGCACCACAACGATCTCTTCGGCTCGACGGTGCAGCTTGCTGCGCGTCTATGCGCTCATGCCGATCCGGAGCAGATACTCATGTCGAACACGGTCGCAGAACTGTGCATCGGCAAGGCGTTGCCGTTCCGCGATGTCGGCCAGATCGCGCTCAAAGGATTCGACGAGCCCGTCCATGTTCACTGCATCGGGTTTGCCTAGAGGACAAATCAAAGTGCGTCGATCTGAACGAAAGCCGCTGCCATCGGGCGCCTTACGCATCTAAGACGTGAATCACCGGTTGGACGGTTCGGGTACGAGCGCGAACTTCTTCCCGCTCCATTCTCGGAAGTTGCCCCACAGCCGATCGCTGCAATCCATAGTGTGCAGACTGCAAGAATAGCCGAACCGATCACGCTCTCGCTCTTCGGCGCGGGCCTTGCCGGCGCAGTCGCACTGCGCCGCCGCAGGAAGACGGAGGGAAGGGCGTTGTGCGCCGTATAGCAAAAAATTCCTCTTCTACCCCTTGAATATCGGATTATCGTCCTATATTCAGCCTCATGACCGAAGAAACCACCCCGGCCGGTGACGGCCAGAAAGACAATCCCGCTCCCCTTGTGGAGCTTTTGCCCCCGCGCCTCGACGACGACGCGCTTCGCCGTCTTGCGGTGGAGCGGTTGGCCGACCATCTCGACATCGGCGCATCGCTCATCGAGCGCTGCGAGACGCTGGCGTTCGCGCAGCGCGGCGACCGCCTTGGTCCGATCTATGCGGCCGCGCGCTTGATGCGCGCGCAGGCTCACGTCGCCGACGCGCTCGCTCACGTCGCACAGGTGGAGCGTCGCCGGCGCTCGATCGTCGAACGTATTCAACCGGTTCCACCAAAGCCGGGGGATTTGATCCCGAAATTAACCAAAGAAGAAGCGCTGGCTTCGATGCAGCAGAAACTCGACCGGCTCCTGTTCCGCCAAAAACAGGACGGGCTGCAATCGCCGCACGATCCGCAACAAGAAGCCAACGACAGATTGTGGATCGAGGATTGGAAAGAAAAAAATGGGAGAAAATAAGCGCGGCGCGCCCCTCGGCAATCGTAATGCGTTCAAGCATGGCCGTTACACAGGTGCACGGCTGGCGCTCCTTGCCGAAATCCGCGCGCACATCAAGAAAGGAAAGCGTCTGGGAAGGAACGTCCACAGCAAACTTGCGGAATCCGCAGAGCGAGGCTGCAATTCCGCAAACGCGAGTGAAATCGAGGACCGCGCAATTCGCGGAAGCTGTGAGCAGAAAGGGATTATACTTGCTCCCCGCTACGCAGGCCGCTTGATTCGGTCTCCGCGACAGAGCGGCCGCCAGCAGAAGAAAAATGGAACAGGAAGCTTATCGCCACGTCCCCTATGACATCGAAGTCGAGCAGGCTCTGCTCGGCGCGATCCTTGTGGACAATCAGGCGATCGAGCGCGTCGCCTCGATCCTGAAGGCCGAGGATTTTTACGATCCTCTGCATCAGCGAATTTACGAGGTGATGACCTCTTCGGCGGATCGCGGCGGCATGGTGCTGACGCCGCTGACGCTGCATGCCGCGATGAAGGCCGATCCCGGCCTGATGGAAGTCGGCGGCCACGCCTATCTCGCAGGGCTCGTGCAGGCGGCGCCCGCGATGCCGAACGTGCGAGACTATGCGCGCATCCTTCACGATCTCGGCGTGCGCCGCACGCTGATCCGCATCGGCGAGGATATCGTCAACACCGCCTATGAAGCGCCGCACGACAAGCCGCCCAAGGCGCAGATCGAAGAGGCCGAGAAGGCGCTCTACCAGGTCAGCGAAAGCTCCAAATATGGCGCGGGGCCGATCGATTTCGCCGAGAGTCTGCGCCGCACCGTGGAACTGGCCGAAAAGGCGCAGGCGCGGGGAGGGCGTATTTCCGGCCTGATTACGGGCTTTTCCGACATCGACTCGCTGCTCGGCGGTCTGCAGCCGTCGGACCTGATCATCGTCGCCGGCCGTCCCGGCATGGGCAAGACATCGCTCGCCACCAACATGGCGTTCCACACCGCGCGCGCCTATGTGCAGGACATGGAGGCCGGCGCGGAAGTGCCGCGCGGCGCGCCGGTTCTGTTCTTCTCTCTCGAAATGGCGGCGCAGCAGCTCTCGGCGCGTATTCTGTCCGAGCAGACCGAAATCGAGATGTGGAAAATCCGCAACGGCAAATTCTCGGAACATGAGTGGGAGAAGTTCGTCCTCAGCATGCAGGACCTCTCGACCCTGCCGCTCTATATCGACGACACGGGCGGCATCTCGATCGCGCAGATTGCGGCGCGCGCGCGGCGCATGAAGCGCGAGAAGAACATCGGCTGCGTCATGATCGACCATATCCAGCTCGTGGCGGGATCGGGCCGTCCGGAAAACCGCGTGCAGGAAATCACCGAAATCTCAAAGGGCCTGAAGGTTCTGGCCAAGGATCTCGACGTGCCGGTGATCGCGTTGTCGCAGCTCAGCCGCGGCGTCGATGCGCGCGACGACAAGCGGCCCGTGCTGTCCGACCTTCGCGAGTCCGGCTCGATCGAGCAGGACGCCGACGTCGTGATGTTCGTCTATCGCGAGGAATATTATTTGAAATCGCGCGAACCCGATCCGAGCACGCCCGATCACGCCAAGTGGCTGGAGAAATGCGAACGCGCCCATCGCAGAGCCGAAGTGCTGGTCGAAAAGCACCGCCATGGCGCGACCAACAAGATCGACCTGTTTTTCGACGACCGCTTCACGCGGTTCTCGAACCTCGCGGCGGAAGATGCTCAACGACGCTAGCGCGGGACGTGGAACTTATTTCCGGTCGTCAGGGCAATCGACGTCATATCCATGCCACGGTTTCATGCGGCCGTGCGTATCGCCGCTCGCGAGAAAATCGCTATCGTCCTCACTGCCCGAGCCATGCGAACGGCCATAACCATCGACCCAACCCTCTTCGCCGCCGCCGTGACGATAAACGGGCTCGCCCTGGTAATAGCTGTGGCTGTCGCTGTGATAGTCGTACGTGAAGACCGAGGTTTCGGCATACTCCTTGTGCCAGCGATAACCGCGGCCGTGCCAGCTTGCGCTGCGGTGACGGCCGCGATGATGGATGGCCGGCGTCGCAGGCGGCAGCGCCGGTGTCACCAGCGGTGGGGGAGCCGCCGGCGTGGTGCAGTTGCAGCTGACCGTCGCTGGCTTCGGTGCCGGACTGTTGCTGTCGCAACCCGATACGCTCAGCAGGGCAAGGGCCGTCAATATGTATGCACGCATGATTGTCCTTCGACGGTCCGTCGCCGCCAGGGTTTCCTTCGTCCGATTATGGAACAGTTGCGGTCCGGGCAGGGCGAGCTTTTCTCGCGATGGTTAATGCCGCGGCGCCGGGTCCAGCTGCTCGGCTTCGCACACCAGCGCGGATTTCCGCCGCAAAACGCCGAGAATCCGCTGCGGCAGCAGGTGCAGTTCGAAACACGGCCGAACCGTCTCGCGCCATTCCTCGATGTCCGTGCAACAGCAAAGCGAATCGCACTGATGCGCGACAGCCTGCGTGTTCTTGGTGAGATCTCCATCGCTAGCGCTTCGGGCGTAGATGCCGACGCAGCGTGGAAAGAAAATTCCCCACACGCTCAACGGCCGCGACTTCTCACGAGCCGCAGTTTCGAAAGCTGGGCCGGCTCCGCCAACCGCGTTTTCTGCAAGGGTTCGCGTAACGTTGTCGGAAAATGTCTGACGGCACGGGCGCCCCACGACCATTTGCGACGAAGCACTGCTTGTCATCTGCTGCGCTACGAATATCTGATGGCTGATCCGTCCGGCGTATGCCGGCTGCCGGGACAGTTCCTGAACGTGGAATTTTTGCCGGACGCCATGGGTGACGCCGCCGATCCGCGACGCGCACGGCTGGGAAGGGCGGCTGGAGAAAACGCTCGTGCTGTGGAATTCTGATAAAGTAGCGGATGCGCAGCCGCCTCGACGTGGCCGGCTAGAACTTGATCGCGGTGACGGCACGCACCGCCCATGGGATTGAACAGGCGTTGGCGTGACGGACAATGCGCTCGCAGGCGAACCGGGAGAATTCTCCGTCATCCTGGCGGAGCGCGCGCGTGTGGAAACGGCGGAACGGGAACGCAATTTCCGGCGCGCCATTGTCGGCGCGGTCGTTCTTGTCCTGCATGTGTTCGCGATTGCGGTCTTCATCTACAGCAGCCGGATTCCCATGACAGAGCGCATTCGTGCGACGGTCCCCGAAGCGATCGTCTGGTTTGTCTTTACCCCCAAGCCGGCCAAGCCGAACGTTGCGGAGCCCGCACTGCCGCAGGAGGCTGTTCCACAGGTGACGCTGCCGATCACCTTGCCGCCGATCCCGGCCAGACCCTTGCCGTCCGCCCCGCCGAGCGGGGGACTCCTCGGCGTTGGCCGTTCGCTGGCCTGCGGCGCGTCGAGCTACGAGAACTTGTCGGCGGCCCAGCGCCAGCAATGCCTGCGCCATCCCTGGCACTTCGTGAAGCGGCCCGACGGAACAATCGTGCTGGAAACGCCCAAGCCGGTCGAACCGCCGCCGTCCGCGATCGATATCATCCGCCATGAGCAGCAGACCGCGCCGCCCTGTCCGATTCTCTCGAATGTGCCCTGCCTTGGAAAGGTTCTGCACGGCGATCCTACGGGCGGCGGGCCAAACCCGTTTTAGGCCTTGTATGACCGCAAAACGCCAGCGCCGAAGCAGCCTTTGACGGAAGGCCGCCCCCTCGGCATTGTCCGGCCATGAACCAATCGGATTTCGAAGCGGCGCGCCTGACAGTGCGGTTGGGCGCGGTCGTGGCCAACTACCGCGTCTGCGAGCGCTTGGCCGGACCGGCGGCGGTGGCGGGCGTCGTCAAGGCGGATGGGTATGGATTTGGCGCGGTGCCGGTCACCCGCGCACTCGCTGCCGCAGGTTGCAACTCATTCTTCGTGGCCAGGCTCGAAGAGGGTGTCGAGCTTCGTCCGATCGTTCCGCAGGCGCGCATTTTTGTGCTCGACGGCGCCCTTGCGGACTCCGTTCCGGCGCTGATCACACATCGCCTTACCCCGGTCCTCAACTCGCTGGCACAGATCGCAGGTTGGAGTGCCGCGGCGCGGGAAACATGTACGACGCTGGACGCCGCGATCCACATCGATACGGGCATGAACCGCTTGGGTCTGCCGGGCGATGATTTGTCCATTCTCGCTGCCGAGTGGAAGAAGCGCGTCGCTGGTCTTCGGACTGTACTGCTGATGAGTCATCTTGCCTGTGCCGACGACCCGGCGTCGAAGATGAACAGCGTGCAGCTCGACCGCTTTCGCACCGCTCTCGCAATTCTTCCGCAGGCGCCGGCAAGTTTCGCATCGTCCGGAGGCGTGCTTCTCGGCAAGGAATATGCATTCGACTTGGTTCGCCCGGGCATCGGGTTATACGGCGGTAACGTACAAAATACGCCGACCAATCCGTTTTCCGTCGCCGCCGCTTTGACAGCACGCGTGCTCCAGATTCGCCACGTTGACAGCGGTGAGACCGTTGGTTACGGAGCCACCTTTCGTGCGAAACGGCCCGCGGTGCTGGCAACCGTGGCCTTGGGGTATGCAGACGGTTTGATGCGCGCCATCGGCAATCGCGGACATGCAGCGATCGGAGGTATGCGCGCGCCTATCGTGGGGCGTGTCTCCATGGATCTGACGACGCTGGACGTGAGCGGCATTCCTTCCGCACAACTTTCGACGGACTCAGAAGCGGAATTCTTCGGCGACACGATTTCGTTGGAAGAGGCGGCCGAAGCGGGCGGCACCGCCGCCTATGAGATCCTGACATCGATCATGCCGCGCGTTCCGCGCCATTATCAGGACGCGGCTGCATGAATTTTTTTGCTCCAATCGGCCGTGCGTTTCTAGGTTTTCTTGCCCAAATCGGCAGCCTGACGATGTTTACAATCTCGTCGGTTTCGAGCTGTTTTCGTCCGCCGATCTATTGGCTCCACATCGTGCGCCAGATCATGCGCATCGGGTATTTCTCGTTGCCGGTGGTTGGACTGACCGCATTCTTCACGGGTGGCGTGCTGGCGCTTCAGATCTATATCGGCGGCAATCGTTACGGCGCCGAAGCCATCGTGCCGCAGATCGTCGTGTTGGGTATCACGCGCGAACTTGGTCCGGTGATTGCCGGGCTCATGGTTGCCGGGCGCGTCGCTGCTGCGATTGCCGCCGAGATCGGAACGATGCGCGTGACCGAACAGATTGATGCGCTGACGACGCTGGCGACCAACCCGATCAAGTATCTCGTGGTGCCCCGCCTGATCGCAGCCGTGGTCTCGATGCCGATCCTAGTCGCGATCGCCGACTCGATCGGCGTGTTCGGCGGTTACGTGGTGTCGACGCAAAGCCTGGGCTTCAGCGGCGGCATCTACCTCAAGAACACGGTCGACTTCGTCACGCATCAGGACGTGACCTCCGGCCTGATCAAGGCGGCGGTGTTCGGCTTCATCATCGCACTCATGGGTTGCTATAACGGCTTTAACTCCAAGGGCGGCGCCCAGGGCGTGGGCGCAGCAACGACCAACGCAGTCGTGTCCGCGTCGATCCTGATCCTTGCCGCCAACTATCTCCTCACGTCCGTGCTGTTCTCGAAGTGACGAAGATGGCTGGAACTCCAAAAATCGAGCTTCGCGGTGTCAAGAAACGCTTCGGCTCGAAAGTCGTGCTGGACGGCATCGATCTGATCCTCGACAGCGGGCACTCGCTGGTCGTCATCGGCGGCTCGGGTACCGGGAAATCCGTGACCATCAAGTGCGTTCTCGGCATCCTGCGTCCTGACGAAGGCCAGATATTGGTCGACGGAGAGGATGTCACCCGGATCGGCGGCCGCGCGCGCGAGGCAATGCTGCGCAAGTTCGGGATGCTGTTCCAGGGTGCCGCCCTGTTCGAACTCGCTCTCGGTCTGGGAAAATGTCGCCTTCGGACTCATTCAGGGCCGCGGCATGGCGCGCAAGAAGGCTCGAGACATCGCGATCCAGAAGCTCGGCAAGGTCGGTCTTGGGCCCGAGGTCGCAAGCCTCTCTCCGTCGGAACTTTCCGGCGGCATGCAGAAGCGTGTCGGGCTCGCGCGCGCCATCGCCGCCGATCCGGAGATCATCTTCTTCGACGAACCCACGACCGGCCTCGATCCGATCATGGCCGACATCATCAACGATCTCATCGTCGACACGGTGAAGGATGTCGGTGCCACGACCCTTTCGATCACCCACGACATGGTTAGTGCCCGCAAAATCGCGGACAGGATCGCCATGCTCTACAGGGGCAAGATCATCTGGCACGGCCCGACCGAGGACATCGACGCCAGCGGCAATCCCTATGTCGATCAGTTCATCCATGGCCGCGCCGAGGGCCCGATCAAGATGGAAGTGAAAGCCTAGGTGGCCCGCGCCGTCGCCACGTTTGCCTGTCAGTCCTGCGGCGCCATACATCCCAAATGGTCCGGCAAGTGCGATGCCTGCGGCGGCTGGAACACGCTTGTGGAGGAGGGCGCGCCGGCTCCCATCGGCGCCGGCGCGACCAAGCGCGTCAAGGGGCGCCGCTTCGCGCTCGAAGATCTCAGGACGGAAGACACCGCGCCGCCGCGCCGCATCACCGGTATCGCAGAATTTGATCGCGTCACGGGCGGCGGCATCGTGCCGGGCTCGGCGCTTTTGATCGGCGGCGATCCCGGCGTCGGAAAATCCACGCTCATTCTGCAGGTGCTCGCTTCCTTTGCGCAGCGCGGCGGTAAAGCGGTCTATATCTCCGGCGAAGAAGCCATGGCGCAGGTTCGAATGCGCGCCGCGCGCATGGACGTGTCCGGTGCGCCCGTTCAACTCGGCTCGGCGACCTGCATCGAGGACATTCTCTCGACGCTCGAAAGCGGCAAGCGTCCCGACATCGTCGCCATCGAACTCGATTCAGACAATCTGGACGTCGGCGCTCGAAGCTGCGCCAGGAACAATCGCGCAGGTACGCACCGCGTCGTTCGATCTTGTGCGCTACGCCAAGTCGTCGGGCGCCGCGGTTCTGCTGGTCGGCCATGTCACCAAGGAAGGCCAGATCGCGGGTCCGAAGGCGGTCGAGCATCTAGTGGATGCGGTGCTCTATTTCGAAGGCGAACGCGGCCACCATTTCCGCGTGCTGCGCGCGGTGAAGAACCGCTTCGGCCCGACGGACGAAATCGGCGTGTTCGAGATGACAGGCAAGGGCCTTGCCGAAGTCGCAAATCCGTCTGCGCTCTTCCTGGGTGATCGCAACAACGTCTCGCCAGG
The DNA here is from genome assembly GCA_963743765.1 of uncultured Alphaproteobacteria bacterium. Lineage (GTDB taxonomy): Bacteria > Pseudomonadota > Alphaproteobacteria > Micropepsales > Micropepsaceae > Rhizomicrobium. The sequence goes on along the minus strand of CAVUQQ010000004.1, from coordinate 408,649 downwards.
CACGGCCGTATTCGCCGGCCTTGAAGGCACGCGTCCCCTCCTGGTCGAAATCCAGGCGCTGGTGGCGGCGGCTGGTTTCGGCACGCCGCGCCGGGCGGTGGTTGGTTGGGACACTGGGCGTCTGGCTATGATCCTGGCCGTGCTTGATGCCAGGGGCGGTCTTGGTATCAGCGCCTCCGATGTCTATCTGAACGTGGCCGGCGGGCTGAAGGTTGGCGAGCCCGCGGCCGACCTGGCTGCGGCTGCGGCTCTCGTTTCGTCTTTCGTGGGACAGCCGTTGCCGAAGGAAACCGTGTTTTTCGGCGAGATCAGTCTTTCGGGCGACATCCGTCCGGCACCTCAGGCCGAATTAAGATTGAAAGAGGCGGCAAAGCTGGGATTTACAAAGGCGATTGTTCCGGCCGGCACCAAAGTGGAAGGTGTCGCCATTCAGTTGAAGCCCATCCGCGACGTCGGCGAACTCCTTTCCATCGCGGGGGCGGAACAACGTTCGTCGCGGCGTGGTAGAATGGAGTCATGAGTCTGGCATTCTCATTCGTCGACCTGCTCGTTGTTCTGGTTATTCTGGGTTCCGCGGCTTATGCGACCTGGAAAGGTTTTGTCTCCGAAACCCTGTCGATCGTTTCTTGGGCTGCGGCCGCATTCGCGTCGCTCTATTTTGGCCCCTGGGTTGGAGAGTTGCTGCACGGCCTGATCGCAGCTCCTTGGCTCGCGACGTTGGCCGGCTATGCCGCCGTTTTCATGGTCGTTTTCATTCCCCTGTCGTTCGGCAGCTACCGGTTTGCGCAAGGTGTCAAACACTCACCCGTGGGTCCGCTCGACCGGGCGCTCGGCGCCACCTTCGGCATCGTGCGCGGACTTGCCATTCTCGGCATCGCCTATCTGGTCTTCACGGCCTTTGTGCCTATCCGCTCGCAGCCGGCCTGGCTAACCAACGCCCGGACCCTGCCGCTTATCCAAAGTTCAAGCGATGTGCTGCTGTCGCTCGTTCCCAGTCATGGTCAACATGAGGCGGCCAGGCCGGTCCTCACCGAGAAAGCCCAGGATCTGCCCAAACCGGCGACGGGACCGGTCAAATCCAAGAGCGTCAGGCACAGTAAAAAGGGCTATGGCGTTGGCGACCGCCGCGCGCTAGACAGACTTCTCGAGGCGACAGGCAACGGCGGTAGCGGCAAGCCATGACCGGCCTTCCAAAGGATCAGGACTTTCAAGGAGATACACTCCACGAGGAGTGTGGCGTTTTCGGCGTGTTCGGCCATCCGGATTCGGGTGCGCTGACCGTCCTGGGCCTGCATGCCCTCCAGCATCGTGGACAGGAAGCCGCAGGCATCGTCACCTATGACGACGGCCACTTCACGGCGGAGCGGCATCCCGGCCTTGTCGGCGACATTTTCGGCGGCAAGAACAGCGCCCGTGCCCTCAATCTGAAGGGCTCCTATGCCATCGGCCACAACCGCTATTCGACGGCCGGCGGTTCGGCGCCGCGCAATATCCAGCCCATGTTCGCCGACCTGACGGGTGGCGGCATCGCGCTCGCGCACAACGGCAATCTCACCAATGCGCGCCTGCTGCGCGCCGAACTGGTTGGCGAGGGCCGCATCTTCCAGTCGACCTCGGACACCGAAGTCATCATCCACCTCGCGGCGCGCAGCAAGTACAAACCGATCGTCGACAAGTTGATCGACGCGCTGAAGCAGGTCGAGGGTGCCTACTCGCTGGTCGCGCTGACTTCCAAGAAGCTGATCGGCGTCCGCGATCCCTGGGGCGTACGCCCGCTGGTCCTCGGCAAGCTCGACGGCGCGTATTTCCTCGCCTCGGAAACTTGCGCGCTCGACATCATCGGCGCGGAATTCGTGCGCGATATCGCCCCGGGCGAGTTGATCGTCATCACAAAGGATGGCATCGAAAGCTATCATCCCTTCGCCAAGCAGCCGAACCGCTTCTGCGTCTTCGAGTATATCTACTTCTCGCGTCCGGATTCGGTCGTCGAAGGCCGCAACGTCTACGAGCAGCGCAAGCGCACGGGTGTTGAGCTGGCCCGCGAAGCACCTGCGTCTGCCGACATGGTCATTCCCGTGCCGGACTCGTCGATTCCCGCGGCTCTCGGCTATGCGAACGAAACCGGCCTGCCGTTCGAGCTTGGTATCATCCGCAATCACTATGTCGGGCGTACCTTTATCGAGCCGACAGACGGCATCCGCAATTTCGGCGTGCGCAAGAAGCACAATCCCAACCGCGCGACGCTGGCCGGCAAGCGCGTCGTGCTCATCGACGATTCCATCGTGCGCGGTACGACCTCCAAGAAGATCGTGCAAATGGTGCGCGACGCCGGCGCGGCTGAAGTTCACTTCCGCGTGGCAAGCCCGCCGACCGCCCATTCCTGTTTCTACGGTGTCGATACGCCCAACACGGACGATCTGCTCGCCCACAAGACCGATGTCGAAGGCATGCGCCGCCTGATCGGCGCCGACAGCCTTGCATTCATCTCGATGGACGGACTTTATCGCGCGATGGGTGAGGGCAAACGCAATGCGGAGTCGCCCCAATTCTGCGACGCCTGCTTCTCCGGTGCCTATCCGATCGAACTCACGGACCTGACCGGCGGCCGCAAGGACGTACAACTCTCCCTTCTGGCCGACGTAGCCTGATCTCATGACAAAGACACTCGAGGGGCGCATTGCGCTCGTAACCGGCGCGTCGCGCGGCATCGGCAAAGCGGCCGCGATCGGACTTGCCGCGGCGGGCGCGCATGTCGTGTGCCTCGCCCGCACGGTCGGCGGCCTAGAAGCCACCGACGACGAGATCAAGAAGGCCGGCGGCACCGCAACACTTGTGCCACTCAACATCCGCGACTTCGACGCGCTCGATCGTCTCGGCCGGACGATCTTTGACCGCTGGGGCCGGCTCGACGCCTTTTTCGGTAATGCCGGATCGCTCGGTGTGTTGACGCCGGTCGCCCATCTCGAGCCCAAGGTGTTTCAGGAACTGATCGAAGTGAATGTCACGGCGAACTGGCGCCTGATCCGTTCGCTTGACCCGCTGCTGCGCCAGTCCGACGCAGGACGCGCGCTCTTCGTCACCTCTGGCGCTGCGCGCAAGCACACGCCGTTCTGGGGCGGCTATGGCATGGCCAAGGCCGCGCTCGAGTCCCTCGCGCTCACCTATGCCGAGGAATGCGCGACGACCAATGTGAAGGTCAATCTGCTCAGTCCCGGCGCCATCCGCACCGGCATGCGCGCCAAGGCGATGCCGGGCGAGGATCCGCAGACGCTGCCGCCGCCAGAGGCGCTCGTGCCTCTGATCGTCGAACTTTTGTCGCCTGCCTGCGCGAAGAACGGCGAGACGGTTGTGTTCAGCGCAAAGTCGCAGACGGCGCGGTGATGCTCTGCGCCTCATAGGCACGCATCCTTTCGATCGCCGCATCGCCGATGCAAAGCTTCATGAACAGGTTGCGCTCGAGCGCAAGACCTTCGGCCAGCGGCGTCGACGTCGCGCCGCGCACCAGCCGCTTGATGTAACGCACGGACTCTGGTGTGTGTGTTGCAAGACGTTTGGCGATTTCCATCGCGCGGTCGAGCGCGTTGCCCCTGACGCACTCCTGCACGAAGCCTTTTTGCGCGGCCTCCACCGGATTGAGGGTCGCGCCCATCAGGATGTGCATCAAGGCATTCGCCGTGCCGATGGTGCGCGGCAGACGCTGCGTGCCGCCGCCGCCCGGCAGGATACCGATGTTGATCTCCGGCAGACCGATCTGGAAATCGCCTTCCTGGGCAATGCGGATGTCGCAGGCGAGCGTGAATTCGAATCCTCCGCCCATCGCGGATCCGGAGATCGCCGCGATCACCGGCTTGTCCATCGTCTCGACAAGCATCATCGCCTTGTCGAAGCTGCCGGGCTGGTAGGGCGCGTCCTCGGGCCAGGGTTGCCCCGTCTTCTGCAACGTCTCGCCGAGGCGGACCAGTTCCGCGACCGAATAGTGGCGCACGAAATATCCCGGCGCTCCACCCGTGACGACGATCGCGCGCACTTTTTCGTCGGTCGAAAACGCAGTGAGCGCTTCCAACAGCGCGTCGCTCATTTCAGGATCGAAGAAGATGCGTTTCTCGCTGCCCAGCGTGACGACGGCAACGCCGCCCTCGATGCGTGTCGAAAGCACGTCCGGATTGGCCATCTGTGTCTCCCCAGGAATTATTTGTCTTCGACGAACGGGTTCTTTCCCGTCCGCAGCAGGAAGCGTATCGGCGTTCCTCGGAGTTCGAAAGTGTTGCGCAAGCCGTTTGTCAGGTAGCGCAGATAATCTTCCGGCAGCGACTTCAACTGGTTTCCGAACAAGGCAAAAGTCGGCGGCCTTGCCTTGACTTGCGTCATGTAGCGCACGCGGATGCGCCGTCCGCTGACGGCGGGCGGGGCGTGGCGGCTGAGTGCATTCTCGAGAAACCGGTTCAGCGCCGATGTCCCAACCCGCTTGTTCCAGGCGGCACAGGCCTCCAGAACCGCCGGCACGATGCGGTCGATGCCTTCGCCGGTCTGCGCCGAGATCGCGACCAGCGGCGCGCCCACAACCTGCGGCAATGAGTTGTCCAATCTTTCGCGCATGTCCTTGATGGTGCCGGGGCGGTTCTCGACCAGGTCGAACTTGTTGGCGACGAAGACGATTGCACGGCCTTCGCCGGCGATCAGGTCGGCGATGGTCAGGTCCTGTTTTTCGAAGGCTTGCGTGGCGTCGAGCATGACGATCACGCAGTCGGCGAAGCGGATCGCTTCCAGCGTGTTGCCGACCGACATTTCCTCAAGCGTATGGCCCGCCGTGCGCGCCTTGCGCCGAAGACCCGCCGTGTCGTGCAGCAGGAACTCGTGACCGCCCGCCGACCAGGGCGCGGCGATCGTGTCGCGCGTGATACCGGCCTCCGGGCCTGTCAGCGTGCGATCTTCGCCCAGCAGAAGATTGAACAAGCTCGACTTGCCGACATTGGGACGCCCGACGATGGCCAGCCGGATCGGACGCTCTTTGTACGCCTCGTCGGATTCTTCCTCGGGCTCGGGGCCGAATTCGTCTTCATCCTCGGCCTGTTCGGGCTTCGGCGTCGTGTCGAAGGCCTCGAGCGCTTCCTGCAACTCGCCAAGGCCAATCGAATGTTCGGCCGAAAGCGCAATGGCCTCGCCATAGCCGAGCGAATAGCTTTCCGCGATGCCGCCTTCGCCGGCGCGGCTCTCGCACTTGTTGGCGACGAGGATCACGGGTTTGCCGGAGCGGCGCAGCGTCTGGGCGATGATCTGGTCGCCCGCCGTCACGCCGGCGCGCGCATCGAACAGAAAGAGGCAGACGTCGGCGTCCGCGATCGCGGTCATGGTCTGCGCCGTCATGCGGCCTGCCATGCTGTCGGGTGTGTCTTCCTCGAACCCGGCCGTGTCGATGATGCGGAACGAGAATGCGCCCAGCGTCGCGTCGGCTTCGCGGCGGTCGCGCGTCACGCCCGGCGTGTCATGCACCAGCGCGAGCTTGCGGCCAACAAGCTTGTTGAACAGCGTTGACTTGCCGACATTCGGCCGGCCGACGATGGCGACTGTCAGCGACATTGCTCTACTTTATGCGGCCCTGCACCTCAGCGCAGCGCCACAAGCTCCGCATTGCTCGTGTACAGATACAGGGTGCCGTTGGCGACGACCGGCGAGATGTACGTGCCGGACGGGATCGCAGTCTTGCCCAGCAATTCGCCGGTGTAGGGCGATACGGCGGCGGCGAGACCGTTGGACGACACGGCGACGAGACGGTCCGACACCAGCACCGGTCCGGCCCACACGATCGCGCCGCTCTTGTCGTCGGGATTCTCCCAGCGCTGGAGCTGGTGGATCCACTTCACCTTGCCTTCCTTGCGTGTCAGGCAAATGAGCTGCTCGTCGGTCGTCAGCACATAGACATAGTCACCGGCCGCCCAGGGAGTCTGGATGCCGCCGATGTCGCGCGACCAAAGCCGCTCGCCGGTATTGATGTTGATCGCCGCCATGATGCCCGAATGGCTGATGGCAAAGACCACGTCGCGGTCGATGACGGGACGGCCGGCGATGTCGTCGAGTTCCGACAGCGCGGTCGCGACGCCGGAATGGGTGAGCATGTCGTTCCAGGCCGGGCGGCCGTTCTGAACGCGGATCGCATAGATTTCGCCGGACGAGTAGGGCGCAACGAGATATTCACCCGCCACGGCGGCGCTGGTGCTTTCCAGGATGCCGGCCGATTCCGAAATGCCCTGATGATCCCACAGGCGGCGTCCATCCACTTCGGCCAGCGCGTAGAGATGGTTTTCCTGCGTCGAAACGAAGACGCGGCCGCCATTGGCGGTCGGCGCATTGACGATCGGCACGCCCAGCGACTGTGTCCACAATTTCTTGCCGCTGCGCGCGTCGAGCGCCACGACGTCGCCAAAGCCGCTTGTGACGAAAAGCTTGCCATTGTCATAGGCAACGCCGCCGCCGAATCCCTTCGTCGGATCGATACTGTTGTCTTTTTCGAACAGGAGAAAACCAAACCAGCTTCTGCCTTCGCCGGCCGGTGCGATGCTCGCGTCCCAGACCGGATTGCCGGAACCGGCATCGAACGCAAAAACATGCGCCTCGGAATCCAGCACATAGATCTTGCCGTCCGCCACGACCGGCGCGGCGGTCAGCCGCGAGTACTTGTCCGAAGCCTTGCCGGCGTCTTGCTGCCACGCCTGGCGCAACGGGCCAGCGGCTTCGAGGTGGTACATCGCATTCGATGAATAACCGCCGGGCTCGGGCCACTCCGCATTCTTGTAGGGTGGCGGCAGAACGACATCGACACCCTTCAGCGAATCGTCGAGATGCAGCGTTGAGTCCGCCGTCATGACCGAAATGCGTTCGCCTCGGAGTTTGGACTTCTTGGGTCCACTGTCGAACCAGCCGCCGACCGTGTCGATCATGGTGCAGCTTGCGGTGAATGAGGCAACGCCGAGCAGGATGGCGAGTGTTGCGGCTGAGCGTTTGTTCATGGTGTCGGGGCCGTCGGATTCGCGGGAGCTGGCGCAGGAGCGGGAAGCGGCGGTACCTTGCCATAATTCGCCATGCCGCCGTTCTTGAGGAATGCCGCCATCGCGGCACTACGCCGCCTCATGGTTTCGCTCGCCGCCTTGTCGTCCGCAAGGTTTTGAAACTCCGACTGCGCCTTGGCGTTGAGGCCGGCATGGAAGTCGGCATAGGCCATGACCTCACGCGCCGTGAAGCGCCACGGGCTCGTCGGATCGGTCAGCGGCGCGAGCAACGCGTCCATGTCGGCGCGGGGGCCATCGACGGACAGGATCCACGCAGCGCGCAGGCGCGCGATGCTGCCGATCAGGCCGGTGTCATCCTTAGCCAGAGACTTGAAGATCATCAGCGCTTCGCTGCGCTGGCCGCTCACCTCGAGCAGGCCGGCCTGAGACAGGCGCGCCATCTTGACGTAGCCATCCGGCGCGTCCTTTGCGACGACGGCAAAAGCCGCGCTGGCCTGGTTGACATTGCCGCCGTCGGCAAGCTGCTGCGCCGCGATGAAGGTTTCCGAAGCCTTGAGCCTCTGGTTTTCCTCATAGCGTTGCCACAACTCGTAGCCGGCGATGGCAATGATGATGAGCGCCACGCCCGCAATGATGTAGTCGCCGTACTGCTTCCAGATCTGCTCGAAGCGTTCACGGCGAACGTCCTCCTCGACTTCGCGGAAGATGTCGCTCAATGGAATGTCCTCGTTCGGGGGCGGCCGGAAAGTCCAAGGCCCAAAGCACCCAAGATATTGACCGCGCGGGATGATTTAGCCGCTGCAGGCTCAACTGGCAACTGACGGGGCGTGAAAGCGACTTAATCCGCGGCGGTCTAGCTAACCCGCTTCATGGCATAGACATTTTCCTTGCCGGGGAAACGGCGCTCCCGCACATCGATGGCATAGGCTTTGACGGCCTTCTCGATGTCCGGCCCGAGGTTCGCGTATTGCCGCACGAATTTGGGCGGATTCGGGTTGAGGCCCAGCATGTCTTCCATCACCAGGATTTGCCCGTCGCATTCCGCGGACGCGCCGATGCCGATGGTGGGGATGGCGATCTGCCTGGTGATCTTGGCGGCCAGCGGTTCCGCCATGCCCTCCAGCACAACCGCGAAGGCGCCGGCGTCGGCGACGGCCTTGGCATCGGCTTCGATCGCAGGCCATTCGGCCTCCGTGCGGCCTTGCGTCTTGAAGCCGCCGAATACTTGAATCATTTGGGGCGTGAGGCCGATATGGCCCATCACCGGAATGCCGCGCTGGCTGAGATAGTGGATCGTCTCGGCGATGCGCGCGCCGCCTTCCATCTTGACTGCGGTGCAGCCTGTTTCCTGGATCACGCGCGATGCATTGCGGAATGCGATCTGCGGACTCTCCTCATAGGAACCGAACGGCATGTCGACGACGACGAGCGCATGTTTGCTGCCGCGCATCACCGCCTTGCCGTGCGTGATCATCATGTCGAGCGTGACGCCGAGCGTGTTCTCCATGCCGTGCATGACCATGCCGAGGCTGTCGCCGACGAGCATGAGATCGACGTGGCTGTCGAGCAGACGCGCCGTGTGCGCGTGGTAGCAGGTGAGGCACACCACGGGCTTGGCATTCTTGTGCGCGCGGATTTCGGGAACGGTGACGCGCTTGGTCTCAGTAACGATGGACATCGATGTGCCTCACGTTTTCGCAGGTGCAGCATAGCCTTTTTCGGCCCCCTGCACGAGCCGGGTATCCTGCGGCTTTCTGCTCACAATTATGGGGATTTAACGCAATTGGTGATTTGACCGTAACGGTTCAAGGGGAGGGCGGGTTTTTACGGAAGAAACCTTTGAGAAAATTCAGCCGGCCGGAAGTTATCCAGCAGGTCCGCGGCGACACGTTCTGATTACGCCGCGGCGCGTCCGGAATTTCGTTCGCGATGGCGCGGCCGCGTGTTGGATAAGTTCGGTGTATTTCCGCTTACCTCGCTGTCATGGTCCACCGGAGTGTGGGCCACCCAGTTACCGCCTGCGATAATTTTCGGGAGTCCGGCATTACATCACCTGGGTGGCCCGTATTTGCGGGCCATGACATTCGGGCGGGTGGCAAACAGAAAAACGGGCGCGGTGCTTTCGCACCGCGCCCGTTTGATTTCTTAAACGCTCTGCAGTCTCAGGCTTCGGCCTCTTCGCCTTCCGGCTTGGGAGCTGCGCCTTCTTCGAACAGTTCTTCGGCCGCAACCTTGGCCTCTTCCTGTTCCGTACGCTCGGCGAGGACATCTTCGCCGCGCGCCTGGCGCTCGGCCTCGTCTTCGCTGCGCGCCACGTTGATCGTGACCTTCACGCGCACTTCCGGATGCAGGCGGACGCCGATCGTGAACAGGCCGATCGTCTTGATCGCCTGGTCGAGCGGTACCTGGGTGCGGTTGACCGAAACGCCGCCGGCCGAGATGGCATCGGCGATGTCGCGCGGGCTGACGGAGCCATAAAGCTGGCCCCGGTCGCCGGCCTGGCGGATCAGCGTGAAGCTCTTGCCGTCCAGTTTCTTGCCGACGGCCTCGGCTTCCTTCTTCTGTTCCAGGTTGCGCGCTTCCAGTTGGGTCTTCTGGCCCTGGAAATATTCGCGGTTGGCCTTCGTGGCGCGAAGAGCCTTCTTTTCGGGAAGGAGGAAGTTGCGGGCGAACCCGTCCTTCACCTTCACCTCGTCGCCCATCTGGCCGAGCTTCTCGACGCGTTCGAGCAGAATTACTTGCATGTCGCTCTCCCGCTCAGGTCAGCACGTAGGGAAGAAGCGCCATGAACCGCGCGCGCTTGATGGCGTTCGCGAGCAGGCGCTGCTTCTTGTTGGACACCGCCGTAATGCGGCTCGGCACGATCTTGCCGCGCTCGGAAATGAACCGCTGCAGCAGCTTGACGTCCTTGTAGTCGATCTTCGGCGCATTGGCGCCCGAGAACGGGCAGGTCTTCTTGCGACGGAAGAAGGGACGGCGCTGTCCGCCGGCTCCGCCGCCTTCGCCACCGCGGCCGCCTTCGCGTCCACCGCCCTCACGGCCGCCGTCGCGGCCACCGGAACGTTCACCACCGAAACTCATATTGCTGTCTCCCCTTCGACGCCTTCAGGCTTGCGCTCGCCCTCAGGGCGATCGTCGCGGCGGGCCTTGCTCGCGGAAACCTCGAACTGGTCCACGCTCACGGTGATGTAGCGCAGCACGTCTTCGTTGATCTTGAGCTGGCGCTCGAGCTCGACGACGGCCTTGGACGGCGCATTGATGTTGAGGAGCACATAGTGCCCCTTGCGGTTCTTCTTGATGCGATAGGCAAGTCCGCGCAGGCCCCAATATTCCTGCTTCTCGACCTTGCCGCCTTCGCCTTCAACGATGGTTTTGAGATGGGTCGCCAACGCGTCGACCTGTTGCGCGCTGATGTCCTGGCGCGCGATCAGGAGATGCTCGTAAAGAGCCATGTCCGTCCCTTTGTCTTGGCTGCGGAACAGATCGGGGCGGGCACCCGTCACCGCTTCGGATCGCAAGGACCGCGCACAATGCGCACACCCCTTATCAAAGGGGCCCCTCGCGACCGCAGCCGCTAGAAGGCGGGGCTTATAGGCGAAGGCCCCCCCTTGGGCAACCCCGGAACCCAAAAGCAAAGGCGCGGCCGGGCTAAATCGCCCGGCCGCGTCCCAAAATGCGTGAAAAGCGAGGCTTAGGCCGGTCTTACCAGCGCCAGCCGCGGCAATAGCGGGTGTGATGGCGCCAGCCCCAGCTACCGCAACGGCGGTGATGGTGCCTGCCATAATGTTGGTGCCAGCCATAATGATGGTGCCAGCCATCATGATGTCCCGTGCCGACATGAATGGTCAGGGCTTCGGCCGAAGAAACGGACGCGCCAAGCAGTCCCAATGCGAAAACCGATGCAATGATTGCTTTCATGGATCCCTCTGAGTTTTAAATTTGCACACCTAAAACACGCCCCTGGCGCAAAGCTATACTACGCATCGCCAACCTCTCACAGAGCAATAGTTCGGCGTCCGGCATGAATGCAGGATGAATGACGTCCTTGTCATATTGCCGGTCCGCCCAGTTGCCGAGTTGGCCAGCTTGCGCATAGTGGCCGGAGGCGGTGCTTACATTTGACAGGTCGGATGGAAACGGAAGCAGGGCGAGTCTTCGCCAAAGCTGCGCGGCGGCTCATACCCTTCATGGCGCTGCTGTACATCGTCAGCTTTCTGGACCGCGTGAATGTCGGCTTCGCGGCGCTGACCATGAACAGGGACCTCGGATTCTCGCCGGAGGTCTACGGCTTCGGCGCCGGTATCTTCTTCTTCGGCTATTTCCTCTTCGAAGTGCCGTCCAACATCATCCTGGAAAGGGTCGGCGCGCGACTCTGGATCTGCCGCATCATGCTGACATGGGGCGTCGTCTCGATGGCGATGGCCTTCGCGCAAGGCTCGCTCAGCTTTTACATCCTGCGGTTCCTGCTCGGCGTTGCCGAAGCCGGATTCTTTCCGGGCATGGTGCTCTATCTCACCTACTGGTTTCCGACCGCGACGCGTGCACGCTTCATCGCGATGTTCCTCGCGGCGGTTCCGCTGGCCAGCGTCGTCGGCGGCCCTGTGTCGGGATACATCCTTGGCGTAGAGGGACATTTCCATCTGCATGGCTGGCAGTGGCTGTTCCTGCTGGAGGGCTTGCCGTCCGTGCTGCTCGGGCTGGCGGTTCTGATCTGGATGCCGGATCGTCCGTCGAAAGCGTCGTGGTTGAACGACAAAGAAAAATCCGTGGTCGAAGCTGCGCTTGCGCTCGAGCCGCCAGGCACGCACACCAAACTTCTTCCCATGTTGAGCGATCCGCGCGTCTGGCTGTTGGCGATTCCGGACTTCGGCATTGTGCTCGGCCTGTACGGACTCAATCTGTGGCTGCCGCAGATGGTCAAGGAGATGGGCTTCTCGAATATCGAGACGGGATTTGTCGTCGCCGCGCCTTATTTGGTGAGCGCGGTCGTGATGGTCCTGTGGGGCATGTCGAGCGACGCGCGCGGCGAACGCGTCGGGCACATCGCCGCGGCGGCCTTGCTGGGAGCAGCCGGCCTCATCGGCGCATCACTGCTTCACTCGCACATTGCGGTGCTCATTGCGCTCACGGTGGCCGCTTGCGGAATTTATGCGGCGCTGTCCGTGTTCTGGACCTTGCCGACGTCATTTCTCGGGGGCACGGCGGCGGCCGGCGGCATCGCACTCATCAACTCGATCAGTAACACCGGTGGCTTTTTCGGACCGTATCTTATGGGCTGGCTGAAGCAGCACACTGGTGGCTATTCCGCAGGCATGGGCGTTCTGGCTGCGGCACTGATCGTCGCGGCGATTCTCGTCGTCGCCATCGGCCGGACGCTGGCTCCGGAGGGACGTGCAAACGCGCCGGAAAAGTTCAGGCGTATGAAAGTGTGACGTCCAATGCTTGACTCGGCTCGCCCCTTGGTCTTTTTCACGCTCCCATGACTCGAGCATTCATTTTCCCCGGCCAGGGCAGCCAGGCCGTCGGCATGGGCAAGGCGCTCGCCGACACGTTCGCGGCGGCACGCGAAGTCTTCCAGGAAGTCGACGACGCGCTGAACCAGAAGCTTTCAAAGCTGATGTGGGAGGGGCCTGAAAGCGATCTCGTGCTTACCGAGAACGCGCAGCCTGCGATCATGGCGGCGAGCTACGCCATCATTCGCATCCTGGAGCGCGAAGCCGGCTTCTCGCTCTGGCGAAACATGCGCGCCTCGTCGCCGGTCACTCGCTCGGCGAATACACCGCGCTGTGCGCGGCGGGCGCGTTCACGCTTGCAGACACGGCGCGTCTGCTCAAAGCGCGCGGCCAGGCGATGCAGACCGCCGTGCCGGTCGGGCAGGGCGGCGATGAGCGCATTGCTCGGCGCCGAGATCGAACAGGCCGAAGAAGCTCGCCAAGGAAGCTGCGCAGCCGCGACCGGTGGCGTCTGCGTCGTCGCCAACGACAATGCGCCGGGACAGGTCGTCATCTCCGGCACGAAAGCCGCGATCGACAAGGCGCCGGCGAAATCGCCAAGGCGAAGGGCATCAAGCGCGCCATGGCGCTGAACGTGTCCGCGCCGTTCCATTGTCCGCTGATGCAGCCCGCCGCCGACAAGATGGCGAGGCGCTTGCCGCCGTGACGATCCGTCCGCTCGCCGTTCCGCTGGTCGCCAATGTGACGGCCGCCGAAACCGCCGAACCCGAAACCATCCGCAGACTTCTGGTTGAGCAGGTGACCGGCCGCGTGCGCTGGCGCGAAAGCGTTCTGGCCTTTCGCGGGCTTGGCGTTGAGACTACCGTCGAAGCCGGCGGCGACAAGGTCCTCACCGGCATGGTCAAGCGCACCGACAAGGATTTGGCAGACCATGACGCTCGACACGCCTGCCGACATCGAAGCCTTTGCGAGAACGCTGTGATGTTCGATCTCACCGGCAAGGTTGCACTCGTCACCGGCGCGTCCGGCGGCATCGGCGGCGCCATCGCGAAGGCGCTGCACGCGCAGGGCGCGACGGTTGTCCTCTCGGGCACGCGCGCCGACGCTCTGGAAAAAGTTGAAGGCCGAACTCGGCAGCCGCGCCTTCGTCGCGGTCTGCAATCTCGGCGACAAGGATTCCGTCGAAGCGCTGCCCAAGGCCGCGGAAGCGGCGGCCGGTGCGCCTATCGACATCCTGATCAACAACGCCGGTATCACGCGCGACAATCTTTTCATGCGCATGAAGGACGACGAGTGGGACCAGGTCATTGCGGTCGATCTCACCGCAGCCTTCCGCCTGTCGCGTGCGGTGCTGCGCGGCATGATGAAGAAGCGCTGGGGCCGCATCATTTCGATCACCTCCGTGGTCGGCGAGACCGGCAATCCGGGGCAGGGCAACTATGCCGCCGCCAAGGCGGGTCTGGTCGGCATGACCAAGTCGCTCGCGGCCGAGGTCGCCTCGCGCAACATCACCGTCAACGCGTGGCCCCGGGCTTCATCGCGACGGCCATGACGGACATCCTGACCGACGCACAAAAGGAAACGATCAGCCAGCGAATCCCGGCGGGACGCATGGGAAACCCGGCCGAAATCGCCGCCGCGGTGGTCTATCTGGCCAGCGAGGAAGCCGCCTATGTCACCGGCGCGACCATTCAGGTCAATGGCGGAATGGCGATGATTTGACAACTATTTCAATAGGTTAACCGTCTTGTAGCGGTGGCCCGGTCTTTGTGTTACGAAAACCGCCAACCCCCACAAGCTTTGCAACAGTGAGGGCCCACCCTGCGGGCCGACAACCCATCCCGGCAGGATCATCAAGGAGAGGCTTACAATACCATGAGCGATACGGCGGAACGCGTGAAGAAGATCGTTGTCGAGCACCTCAATGTGGATGCCGACAAGGTCACCGATACCGCGTCCTTCATTGAAGATCTCGGCGCGGACAGCCTCGACACGGTCGAGCTCGTTATGGCGTTCGAAGAGGAATTCGGCATCGAAATCCCCGACGACGCAGCGGAGTCCATCGTCACCGTCGGCGATGCCGTGAAGTACATCGACAAATCCGCGGCGGCTTGAATTTCGCTCATCAGCACCCCCATGCGTAGAGTTGTCGTCACAGGAATTGGTCTTGTCACGCCGCTCGCCTGCGGTGTGGAAGAGACGTGGTCGCGCCTGCTCGCCGGAAAATCCGGTGCGCGGAAGATCACCAAGTTCAGGACCGACGACCTTGGCACCAGGATCGCGTGCGACGTGCCGCGGGGCGATGGCTCCGGCGGCACGTTCAACGCCGACCATTGGGTCGATGCCAAGGAACAGCGCCGCATGGATGATTTCATCATCTTCGGCCTTACCGCCGCCAAGCAGGCGGTGCGCGATTCCGGCTGGGAGCCGAAGACCGAAGAAGAGCGCCAGCGCACCGGCGTTCTGATAGGTTCGGGCATCGGCGGACTTCCGGGCATCGAGGAAGGCGCGCTTTTGTTGAAGGAAAAGGGCCCGCGCCGGCTCTCGCCGTTCTTTATCCCTGGCCGCCTGATCAACCTCATTTCCGGCTATGCCTCGATCGAGCATGGCTTCAAGGGTCCCAACCACGCGGTCGTGACCGCCTGCGCCACCGGCGCGCATGCCATCGGCGATGCGGCGCGCATGATCGCGTTCGACGATGCCGACGTGATGCTGGCTGGCGGCTCGGAAGCGGCGATCTGCCGGCTGGGCATCGCGGGCTTCAATGCCTGCCGCGCACTCTGCACGGCGTTCAACGATGAACCCGAAAGAGCGTCGCGTCCTTACGACAAGGACCGCGACGGCTTCGTCATGGGCGAGGGCGCGGGTGTCGTGATCCTCGAAGAATACGAACACGCCAAGGCGCGCGGCGCGAAGATCTATGGCGAAGTGAAGGGCTATGGCATGTCCGGCGACGCCTATCACATCACCGCCCCGTCCGAAGACGGCGATGGCGGTTTCCGCGCGATGAAGATGGCGCTAAAGCGTTCGGGCCTGTCGCCGTCCGACATCGACTATGTGAACGCCCACGGCACGTCGACCATGGCCGATGGCATCGAGGCCGGTGCGGTCGAACGCTTCCTCGGCAATGCGGCGGCGAAAACGTCGATGTCGTCGACCAAGTCTTCGATCGGCCATCTGCTCGGCGCGGCCGGCGCGGTGGAAGCGATCTTCTGCCTGCTCGCCATGCGCGACCAGATCGTGCCGCCGACGATCAATCTCGAGAATCCCAACGTCGACACCCAGCTCGATCTTGTGCCGCTCATCGCCAAGAAGCGCGAAGTCAGGGCCACGATGTCCAACTCCTTCGGCTTCGGCGGCACCAATGCCGCGTTGATCTTCACCCAGGCCAGCTAGGCCCTCTTTCGCGGTCGCTCCATGGTCCGCTTTCTTGTTGTCCTGCTCATCCTCGCTGTCATCGTCGCCGGCGCCTTCGAGTGGGAGAGCGCCAATTTCAGCGCGGCGGGACCGGCTGCTTCGAATGCCGCGCCGGAGACCGACGTCGTCATCAAGTCGGGCGTCGGGCTTAAGGGCATCGCGCAGGAACTGAAGGACGCCGGCGTCATCGCGAATCCCGACCTCTTCCTGCTCGGCGTCCGCCTGCGCCGCACGACGGCCAGCCTCAAGGCCGGCGAATTTGCGATCCCCAGCCGCGCCAGCATGCACGACATCATGGACATCCTGATCTCAGGCAAGCCGATCCAGCACAAGATTACCGCCGCCGAAGGCCTGACCAGCGACATGATCGCCAGGCTCGTCGCCGCCGATCCGGTGCTGACCGGCGACACGGTTGCGACGCCGGCCGAAGGCACGCTGCTGCCGGAAACCTATCTCTACACGCGCGGCGCCACGCGCGCCGATATCGTTGCGCGCATGCAAAAGGCGCAGAGAGAGCTGATTGCCAGGCTCTGGCCGGCGCGCGACGCGGGACTTCCGTTCAAGACGCCCCAGGAGGCGATCATCCTCGCCTCGATCGTCGAGAAGGAAACCTCGCTGCCCGAGGAGCGGCGCCACATCGCTGCGATATTCGTCAATCGCCTGCAACTCGGTATGAAGCTGCAGTCCGATCCGACGATCATCTATACGATCAGCGGCGGCTATCCGCTCGGCCGCGGCATACGCGAGAGCGAGCTGGCGAAGGCCACGCCCTATAACACTTATGTCATCACGGGACTGCCGCCGACGCCGATCTGCAATCCCGGCAAGGATTCGATAAAGGCCGTGCTCAATCCCGGTACGTCGAAGGATCTGTACTTCGTCGCCGCTGGAAATGGCGGCCATGTCTTCTCGGCCAGCATCGCTGACCAGGACAAGAACGTCGCCGCCTTGCGCGCCCGCGAACGCGCCGAAAAAGCCGCCGCCGGACACAAATAACCGCACTTGCGCCTGACGGGTGCGGGTTTATCGTTCCGGATCATCGGAGTCGCCATGACAATCGTCAGCATGACAGGATTCGCCGAAGCGCATGGCAGCCGCGAAGGCGCGCGGTGGCGCTGGGAGGCCAAGAGCGTCAACGGCCGCGGCCTCGACCTGCGGCTGAGGACACCGCCGGGCTTCGACGGCATCGAGCCTGTTGCGCGGCAGCTTGCGGCTGAACGCTTCAAGCGTGGTTCGCTCCAGCTCCAACTCACCTTCGAGGCCGGCGAGTCCGTTCGCGGCCTGAAGGTCGATCCCATCGCATTGGCCGCCGCCGTCCGCATCGCGCAGGAAGTGGCGTCGGAGACTGGGCTTGCGCCGGCGCGCATCGACGGCTTGCTCGCGCTCAAGGGCGTAATCGTGCAGGACGAGGCGTTGCCTGTGGAAGCACCGGAGCGCGCCATGCGCGATGCCGCGATCATCGAAACGCTGGCGACCGCGCTCGATGCGCTGGTGCGTGCCCGCGCGACGGAGGGTCACAAGCTGCACGCCGTGCTGGCCGCGCAGATGGACGGTATCGAGCGCCTGACCAAGGAGGCTGCCAGCTTGGCCTCGATGCAGCCGCAGGCGCTGCGCGACCGCCTGGCGGCGCAGGTGCAGGAAATGCTCACGGGCAGCGGCATCTCGGAAGATCGACTGGCGCAGGAGGCGGCACTTCTGGCCGTGAAGGCGGACATTCGCGAGGAACTCGACCGCCTGCACGCACACGTCCATGAAGCGCGGGTGCTGATGAGTTCGGGCGAAGCGGTGGGGCGCAAGCTCGATTTCCTGTCGCAGGAGTTCAACCGCGAGGCCAACACGCTGTGTTCGAAATCGTCCGACATCGCGCTGACGCGCATCGGGCTGGCCCTGAAGGCGACGATCGACCAATTCCGTGAGCAGGCACAGAATGTCGAATAGGGCTGGGGAATGAGCGGGGAAATGAAGCGGCGCGGGTTGATGCTGGTCCTGTCTTCGCCGTCGGGCGCGGGCAAGACGACGCTGTCGCGCAAGCTTTTGGAGTCCGATTCCGGCATCGTCATGTCGGTGTCCGCGACGACGCGCGCCAAGCGCCCGAACGAAGTCGACGGCCGCGACTATTACTTCGTCACACCGGCGAAATTCGAGGAAATGGTCAAGGCGAACGAATTCTTCGAACACGCCACCGTCTTCGAACATCGTTACGGCACGCCAAAGAAGCCGGTGACCGACGCTCTTGCCGCCGGCGGCGACGTGCTGTTCGACATCGACTGGCAGGGCACGCAACAACTGAAGGAGCGCGCACGCGAGGATCTCGTCAGCGTGTTCATCCTGCCGCCGAGCCATGACGAGCTCGAGCGCCGCCTGAAAACACGCGCGCAGGACAGCGACGACACCGTCGCCAAGCGCATGGCCAAGGCCGAGAGCGAAATCAGCCACTGGCCGGAATATGACTATGTCGTGCTCAACCGCGATATCGAGCGCGCGCTTGCGCAAATCAAGTCGATCCTCGAAGCCGAGCGCGCCCGCCGCACGCGCCTCATTGGCGTCGGCGAGTTCGTGGCGGGGCTGATGAAATGAATCCCTCTCCCCCGGTGCACGGGGGAGAGGGAGATCAATTGATGTTCACCCGATAGACCTTCTTCGCGGTGCCGCTGAAGAGCGCGGTCTTTTCCGACGGCGAATAGTTCGCGGCAAAGCGCTTGAAAGCGTTCCACAGCGAAACATAGTCGCAGCCGAAGCGGTCGACCGGGAAGTTGCTCTCGAACATGCAACGGCCGGCGCCGAATGCCTCGATCACTGTTTCGAGGTAAGGCTTCCACTGCTTGGCCAGCGTCTCGGACGGCGGATCGGCTTCGGCCATGCGCATCTTCCAGCCGGCAAACGGCATGGGAAGACCACCGGCCTTCACGAAGACATTGGGGCATTTGGAGAGCGTCCTGATGTTGTCGCGCCAGATGCCGAAGCGTTCCTCGCGCTTGCCCCTGTAGGTTCCGATGCCGAGCGGCGTTCCGACATGGTCGAGCACGATGGTCGTGTCGGGGAAGGAGCGCGCCAGATCGATCAGGTCGGGCAGCTGCGGCTCAAGCAGCCAGGCGTCGAACGACAGGCCGAGCCGGTGCAGGTGCCTGAAGCCTTCGCGGAATGTTGCGTCGAGATAAAGACCCGCCGCGGTGCGTCCCGCCAGCGGCCCCAGCACGCCGGGATCGGCGTCGTGCGATGCGCTGTGGCGAATGCCGCGGAAGCGTCCATGGCCGGCCGCGATGTGCGAACGCAGAACGTCTTCCGCCGCGTCGCCGATGCGCAAGTCGACATGGCCGACGATGCCCGCGCAGGCGCGCACATCGCCATAGATGCCGCTCGCCGTCATAGCGGCGACGCCGTTCACGAACTCGGTCTCGCCGACGCATTTCAGCGCATCCGGTCCGTCGGCGCGGTACATCGCGCCGCACTCCATGTAGATCGTGCCGCGGACATTGTGGCCACTCTTCAGGTCGGCCAGCAGTTCCGTGATCAGATAACGCGGCGTGTTGCGGATGATGTCCATGAAGCCGTGGGTCGGACGGCGGCAGGTTCTGCAGGATCGCCGTCGGCCGGTCCCACAGATGATGGTGCGGATCGACGATCGGCAGATCGGGTTCGAGGATGTGCTTCGGTCATGGTCATCTCCCAATATTTGTCATCGCTTTCTCCTCGCGCCCTTCGGTCGCTCGGCCGGGGATGACATTGTGCTACGGCGTCAGAACCACGCGGCCGGTGATCTTGCCTTCGCGCAGATCGTCGAGCGTCTGGCTCGCCGCGCTGAGCGGGCGCTTGCTGAACGGGATCGGATCGACCTTGCCGGCCTTCACCAGCTCCATCATCTCCTTGGTCTCGCCGAGCGAGCCCGTCATCGAACCGCCGATCGAGATCGTGCGGAACGGGAACATCGGGATCGGCATCGACATGGAACCGCCGAACAGCCCGACAATGATCACCTTGCCGCCGCGGCGCACGCACTGGCTTGCGAAGGCAAAGCTCTTTTCCGAGCCGACGAAGTCGACGACGGCATAGGCGCCGCCCTTGGTGTCGGCCATCAGCTTCTTGGCTGCTTCCGGATCCTTCGTGTTGTAGGTGGCGCTGGCGCCGGCTTTCTTCGCGGCTTCCAGACGGCCTTCGTCGATGTCGGCGGCGAGCGGTCCCTTGCCGAACAGCGCCTTGGCGAACTGCACGCCCATCATGCCGACACCACCGCAGCCGACGACCAGAACCTGATCGTCGGGGCCGAGCTTGCCGACTTTCTTCATGGCACCGAAGGCGGTGAGGCCGGAGCACATATAGGCCGCGCCGAGCGCCGGATCGACCTTGCCGTAGTCGATGAGATATTTGGGATGCGGCACCATGCAGTGTGTCGCATATCCGCCGGCGACGCCGCTTGAACAGCCGAGCTGGCGCGGTCCGCCGATGCAGAGATTTTCTTCGCCGCGCAAACACGACGGACACTTGCCGCAACCGATCCAGGGGAATGCCGCATAGCGCTGGCCGACCTTGATGTCCTTCACGTCCGGTCCGACGGCGACGACTTCGCCTTCGATCTCATGGCCCAGCGTGTGAGGCAGCTTCATGTTGGCCATCGGCAGCTTGTTGCCGCCGCCCAAGTCGAAATAGCCGTCATGGATGTGCACGTCGGAATGGCACACGCCGGCATTGTGAACCTTCAGCAGGACTTCGGTGCCGGTGGGCGTCGGAGTCGGCGTCTCGACGAGTTGAAGGGGCTTGCCGAATTCCATGATCGCCTGGCTTTGCATGCGCGTCTCTCCCTTGGATTTTTATGACTTGTTGTCAGTCTGGCACGGCCAAACCCGGCTTGTCATGCCCGGCGGAAATGACCCGCTGTCGCGCAGGATCAGGCGGCGAACCGGCGCGCCAGGGCCGCGAACTCCGCCACGGAAAGCTGTTCCGGGCGCGCGGTGGGGTCGATGCCGGCGGCGCGGATGCGGTCTTCTGCATCGGAGGCGAGCGGCTTCAGGCTCTGGCGCAGCATCTTGCGGCGCTGGCCGAAGGAAGCGGCCGTGACTTTTTCCAGATCGCTCAGCTTTGCCGGTGCAACGGGTTCGGCGAGCGGTTCGAGCCGGACGATGCTGGACGTGATCTTGGGCGGCGGCACGAAGGCGCTGCGCGAGACGTCGAACAGGATTTTCGGAACCGTGCGCCACTGGGCGAGGACCGACAGCCGTCCGTACGCCTCGGTATCGTGCCTGGCGACGATGCGCATCGCGACCTCGCGCTGGAACATCAGCGTCAGGCTGTCCCAGAATGGCGGCCACTCGGGCACCGTCAGCCACTTCACCAGCAGGGCGGTGCCGATGTTGTAGGGAAGGTTCGCCGCGATGCGCACACGCGTCGCGCCGAACAGTTCGCGCTCGTCGATCTTCAGCGCGTCGGCGGAAACGACCTGCAGCTTGCCGGGATAAGCCTCCGCAATCTCGCCGAGCGCGGGCAGGCAGCGCTTGTCGCGCTCGACAGCGACGACGCGGCCCGCGCCTTCGGCGAGCAGCGCGCGCGTCAAGCCGCCGGGTCCGGGACCCACTTCATAGATGGTCGTGTTTTCGAGCGGGCCTGCCGCGCGGGCGATGCGCCGCGTGAGATTGAGATCGAAGAGAAAATTCTGGCCGAGCGATTTTTTCGCGCGCAGATCGTGCGCCGCGATCACCTCGCGCAACGGCGGCAGGGTGTCAGGGTTGGGCATCGGCCATCTGGGCTGCCATGCGGATCGCGGCGATCATGCTGCGCGCGTCGGCCTTGCCCGTGCCCGCAATGTCGAACGCCGTGCCGTGATCGGGCGAGGTGCGGATGATCGGAAGGCCGAGCGTCACGTTCACGCCGTCCCAGAAGGACAGCGTCTTGATCGGGATGAGCGCCTGATCGTGATACATGCACAGCGCCGCGTCGAAGCGGGCGCGCGCTTCGGCATGGAACATCGTGTCGGCGGGCAGCGGTCCGCGCACGTCATGGCCGCGCGATTTCAATTCGGCGACGGCAGGCGCGATGAAAGCTGCCTCCTCGCCGCCCAGCACGCCTTCTTCGCCGGCGTGCGGATTGAGCCCGGAGACCGCAAGCCGCGGCGCCGGAATCGCGAAATAGGTCTTGAGCGCCGACAGAATGATCTCGCCCGTCTCCACGATCGAGCTTGACGTGATCGCCTTCGGCACCGCCGCAATCGGCATGTGAATCGTCAGCGGCACGACACGGAGTTGGCCGCTCGCCAGCATCATGACCGCGCGCGGCACTTTGGTGAGCGCCTGCAGGAATTCGGTGTGTCCGGGATATTTGAAGCCGGCCCGCGCCAGCACCGCCTTGTTGATCGGCGCCGTGACGACCGCCGCCGCGCTGCCGTCGCTTGCCATTTTGACCGCGGTTTCGATGGCTTCGATGACCGCCGCCGCGTTGCCGGGATCGGGTTTTCCAGCGATGCGGGACGTTGGTGCGTTCGTCGCGATGACCGCGCTTGCGCCCGCGAGACCGCAGCTTGCGAACACCGCCGGATCGCCAACCAGTTTCAGAGGATGCCTGCCGATATGGCCGCCCAGCGTCTGAAACGCGGCCACGGCGATCTCCGGACCAATACCCGCCGGCTCGCCCATCGTCACGAGGATCGGTGCGTCCGTGCCGGCTCTCTTAGCGGGTTTCGACATTGGCGTTGCGCCGCAGGTCGCGAATGTAGCGCCGCGACAGCATAGTGATCTGCTGATCGAAGAGCTGCTCTTCGATCTGCTGGCGCGACGGGATGGTGTAGGCCGTCACCGTCGGCGCGCGCTTGTCACAGCGCACCATCATCTCGATGCCGGCCGGCGACATGAACGGCGGCGTGGCTTCGCCCGGCCCGGCTTTGTCGATCGCGCCCTGAATTTCCGGGCTGAGATCGGTGATCTTGATCCCCAGCTTGGAGAGATCCTGAACGACCATGCCGCGGATCTGCTGCTCGATTTTGGGCAGCGTATCGCAGCCATTGACGTGGTCGTGGATCTGGACCGCGATCTTCATCGCGTTTTCCTTCAATTGCTTTGGCGGATTGGGACCCAGCGGCAGAAGCACGCGCTGCACGGTGAGCGGACCGGCCGGCTTCTGCGTCGCGGGGTCGGGTAGTTTCGTTCCAAGGCCTTCCTGACGGTCGCGCAACCCGACGATGTAGTAGCCGCCGGCCGAGCGGATCGGCTGCGAAACGGCGCCGACCTGCATGTGTTGCACGGCGTCGTCGACTTCAGTCGGCAATTGGCCCTGATGCACCCAGCCGAGATCGCCGCCCGACGCTGCGGTCGGGCTCTGGCTGAACTGGCGCGCCACGGTCCCGAAGCTGGCGCCCGACAGGAGTTGCGCTTCGATGTCCTGGGCATCCTTCAACGCCTTGGCGTCCACGTCCGGATTGTCCACAGCGATAAAGATTTCGGAAACGAGGAAGTGCGGCTTGTTTGCGCCTTCCTGAAGCCGCGCCAGCTCCGCATCGATGTCGGCGGGCGTGATGTTCACACGATCCTGGAACTCGTCTTCGACGGCCTTCTGCCAGGCGATCTGAACCGCGATCTGCGCGCGCAGCGTCGCCATCTCAACGCCGCCCTTCTTGAGGAGGTCGGCGAGCTGATCCTTGGTCATGTGGTTGTCGGTCGTGATGCGATCGATGGATTTGTCGACGTCGGTCGGCGAAACCGTGATTCCTTTTTTGCGGGCTTCCTGAATCTGCAACTGCTCGGTTTCGAGCTGGGCCAGAACCTGACCGCGCAGCTTGGCGAGAATCTGGGGCGTCGGCTGCAGGCCGGACGTCGAGACGAACAGAAGGATGCGCTGGCGCAAGTCATATTCGGTGATGATCGCATCGTTCACGATCGCGGCGACGCCGTCGGCCGGTCCTGTGTCGGATTGGACAGCGGCGCCTGCCGGCGGTGTCGGCGCAGGCGCGGCTGGTGCTGCGGCGCCGGGTGCGGTTGCTGCGCCGGGTGCAGGTGCGGCGGATGCAGGTGCGGCGGGTCCCGGTGCGGGCGCGGCACGATGTGGCGCGGTCGCGTGCGTTCTGCCAAGCGCCGGCGCTGCGCACAGCAGCACGGCGAGCCCGAAAACGGCATGGAATCGGTATGTTTGGATCAAGGCCAGGCCCTTCGGCAGCAATCTCAATGGTTTACGCGCTCGCCCCCGAACCGGGCCGGGAGAATAAGCAAATTCGCCCACGGTTCAAGGATGGGAGAAGACGTCTTGGGGGAACAGGCTAAACGGCGAGATCGGTTGGTCTCCGGTCTTCAGATTGAACCGCAGGATAATGGAAGTTGACGGAGGCAGGTCGCGGTCGGTCGTGAATTTGCGCCGGTAGGCGATCGAGACCCCCAGACACTCATCTTCATAGCCGAGGCCCAGCTCGGTATCCAGCATCTGTCCAGCCAGAAGATCGCGGCGCAGCGCGCCGAACGCCTGCCAGTTCTTGTAGAAGTTGATGTCCGCCTGTGCGTTGATTTCCTCGCGGGCGCCGAGGCCAAGCGTCACCACTTCCGCCGGCAGCTGGACATAGCTGATCTGAAGCGTGGAGCGATTGTAGGTTCCGGTGAGATAGACTTCATGACGGCGCACCGTTCCGTTATTGCGATCGACGTCGATGCGATCCGTCAGATCGATATAGGGCAGAAACTTCACGCTGACGCGGCCGACAATGTCGGAGGTCGTGCCGTGCTGCCCCGAATCCGGTCCGAAGATCGGATCCGGCTTCAGGCGGTAAGTCTGGCCCAGCACGGCGTCGATCGAGCCGGACGAGAACGCGGCGCGGGCGTGAAAGCCGATATTGGCTCGCGGTCCGCTTTCGACCAGGTCGTATCCGGGCAGCTGATCGAAGGTCAGCACATTGTTTTCGTCCAGTTCGAACGACGCGCTGTCCTCGACGGGAATGCCGGACGGATTGCCGCCATAGGGCTGCAGGATCACCTGCGCGATCGGTTCCACGATGAATGCGCGCCCCGCGCCCGAGGTGGAAATGAAAGGCCAGCGCCAATCGAGCGCGGCATACGGAATCCCGCGCGAGATGAATTTGTCGCTCGCGGTCAGCGGCGGCGGATTGCTCACATGATAGAAATCGCCGCGCGCGTCGAGCTCGAGCGAAAGCAACTGGCCGCCCGGAAGCACGGTCGGCCATCGCATGCGGGCCTCCGCCGTGGCGCGCTGGCTGTCGACGCCGATATCGCGCGTCAGGGAAACGCTGTTGAAGTCGAAACGGAACTGACCGCCCAGCCAGCGATTGACCGGACTGAAGCTGAATTCGACGAGCGGAAGCGCAAGCGGAATGACCTCGCTCTTGTCGGTGGCACGCAGGCCCTGGAAGAAATATCCGGTGATGGCGAAACGGGTTCGCGCGCCGGTGCCTTCGATGAACAGATCGTTCACGAGCCGGTCGGCCTGCGAGAAATCGTAGCGCTTCAGATAAGTGTCGTTGGAGCTGAGCTGCGCATCGAACCCGGTGGTCCAATTGTCGGCGACCGGAATGCGCCCCGAGCCGAACAAACTCGCGTACCACTGGTTCTGGTCGGCGGCCAGCCCGCCATGGGGATTGTAGGCGACGCTGCCCTGCAACCACATTCCGCCATGCTGCCAGCGCTCGCGGTACTCTCCGGAAAGAACTTCGCCGCCGCGAGACGTCACGGTCGGTGTGATCGTGGCGTCGTTCGACGGCGACAGCGCAACATAGACTGGCAGTCTCAGAAAGTAGCCGATGGAGGTCGACGATCCGAAGTCCGGCGTGAGGATGCCCGAGGCGTAGCGCACGGACGGATCGGGCTCGGAGAGATAGGGCGAGTAGAACACCGGCACGTTGAAGAATTCGAGCGTCGCGCCCTTGAATACGATCTTGTGCTTGAGCTGATCGTAGATGACGTGGTTGGCCTGCACGCGCCACACCGGCGTGCGCTGACCCGGCTTGTTGCAGATCTTGCACGGCGTGTAGGCCGCGTCGAACGCCTCGGTAAAGCGGCCCTGGCTGCGCGTGGCGCTCGCCGCGACGAGGCGGCCGTTCTTTCCGATCAGCGCGGCGAAACTCTGCAGTGCGCCGTCGCGCATCTTGTCGCGGAGTTCCACATGCTCGGCGAAGGCGACGTTGCCCTTTTCGTCGGTGATGGAGACATGGCCGCTCGCGACCATCGCGTCCCTGACCTGGTCGTAGGACACTTCGTCCGCCAGCAGCACGCGGCCTTCGCTGTCGATCTCGACATGGCCGCGCGCCGTGATGACGTGATTGTCCACGTCATAGTCCATCTCGTCGGCCTGCAGCAGGAACTGGCCTTTGATCGTCGTCTCTTGCGCGGCATTCGCCGCGCAAAGCGGAACAAGCATCAGCGCCGCAAAAAGGAGGAGGGCGCGTATCATCCATCCTCCTGGTTGAACACCAGGGTCATGCCGATCAGGATCGAGGCGATCGCCGGCGCGGTGGCGGCGAGTGCAATCGGCAGAATTCCTGTTTGTCCCAGCGCGCGGGCGAACTCACTGAAGAAATAGACGCCAAAGCCCGCAAGTGCGCTGATCAGGATCACGCGCGGCAGTCCGCCATTGCGGCCGAGACGGACCGAGAAGCTCGCTGCCATGAACACCATGGCCGCGAACAACGCCGGCATGGCGAGCAATGTGTAGAGATAGAGTTCATAGCGCGCGGCGGAAAATCCTGCGCTTTGTGCGGTGCGGATGAATCCGGGCAGTTGCCAGAACGACAACGTGTCCGGCGGCGCGAAGCTTTCCTGGATTTGTGCGGGCGTCAGCGTCGTCTCCAGCTTGTAAGCGTCATGGTGCACCGGACTTCCGTCGGTGCCGCTGACCCATGCGTCCTTCAGCATCCAGATTCCGGATTCCAATTGCGCCGACTTCGCGTCGACGCGCCCGAGGAAATGGTCGTCCGCTCCATACAGGAACACGATCACATCTTCCAGATGAACGCCCTGGTCGGTCACGCGCAGCGCATGGATCACCGATTGTTGCCTCTGGTCGCCCTGGCGCAACCACAAGCCGTTGCGCGACACCGCCAGTTGCGAAGCCTCGCCCTTGATGTACTTCGCCTCCAATGCCGAAAATTGTCCAAGCATGCGCGACGAGATCGGCGTGACGATCATCACGACGAAAATGCCAAGGGCAGCCGCAACGGCGAGAGGCGGCGCGAGAAAGTCCCACGCCGACATGCCCGCGGCGCGGATGGCAACGAGTTCCTGGCTGCGGGACAACCGCGCGAACGCGAAGACGCCGCCCAGCAGCACGGCGAACGGCATCACCTTCTGGCCAAGATCGGGCAATTGCAGGATCGCCATGCCGACCACGACGATTGTCGCGACACCATGGCCCGCCGTGCGATTTGTCAGATCCACCACATCGATCGAAAATGCGAGCAGGAGGAAAACGCCATAGACGATGGCGACGCCGGCAAGAAACTGCTCGGCCAGATAGCGGTACAGTGTCCAGGACCAGCTCATGAGACCGCCTCGACCGCTTTGGCCCGCCGCAACCACGCCAGCGGATCGACGCCCGCGAGCGCCGCCAGCGCAATCGCCGCGCCGAGCAGCGGTATCAGATAGAAAAGAAAGACAAGAGACGGCGAGCCCACCGCCAGTCCCTGCACGCCGTAGCCCGCGATGCGCACGATGGCTGCCGCGAGCGCCGCAATGGCAAGCCGCAACGCGTTGGCGCCGCGCGCCCGGCGGCCGCGCAGGATCGCCGCCAAAGCGATCATCGCGAAGGCAATGCAATAGAGCGGCTGCGACAGCCTGTTATGGCCCTCGGCAACGTAGGCGTTGCGCAGTTTTTGCGGCAGTTGCGGACTCGGCCAGAACAGTTCCGACAAATAGCGCTCGCTGGTGGCGCGGTTCGTCGCACGTGTGGGACTGGCGAACTGGTCGAGGTCGAAGACATCGCGCTGGAACTTGAGAACGGTCAGCTGCCCGCCGGCATGGCCGCTCTGCTCCACCGTGCCGTCGAACATGATGAGGCGCGCGCCGCCCGGCGTCTGCGCGAGTTGCCCGCGCACGGCCAGATAGGTGACCGGATTCTTCTTGTTGCGATTGTCGTGAACCATGACGCCGCGGATCGTGCCATCCGAGTTCAGCTCGCGAATGAAAACCGTCAACCCGTCGGCCGGCGTGTTGAACTCCCCCTCGTTCAAAAGCGCAGCGCCGATGTCGGCGCGGATATCGACGACCTTGTCCTTCATCGCGCGCTGTCCCGCCGGCATGAGGTACAGGCCGCACAGATAGGTCAGCGCCATGACGATCACGGCCGCGATCAGCACCGGCACCGCGATCTGGGCCCGGCTGAAACCGGCGGCGGACATGACGACGAGTTCGCTATCGGAATTGAGCTTGTTGAGCGAAAATAATGTCCCTGCGAAATAGGCGATCGGCAGGATGATGACGAGCAGGCTGGGAATGATCAGCAGCGTCAGATAGATGAAGGTCGGCGCCGACTGGCCGCGATTGATGACGAGGTCGAGCAGCCGCAGAGACTGGGTGAGCCAGATGACGGCGGTCAGCAGAAACGCAAAGAGCGCGGTCGGGCCGATCATCTGCCCAAGCACATAGGTCGACAGTCGCGGCAGTTTCACGCTTACGGCCGTTCTGGCGCGGGATTGCACACTTTTGTGTACGCCCTTTCGCCCCTTCTGTGATTCGCCCTAAACTAGCATTCCGGCGCGGTTATCCGGCAATATGGATGGACTGCGCGCCCGCCTCTTATACCGGCCAATGACCACATAAAGTCACGCCATCAAAAGCAATTTCGGGAGAGAAATGATGCAATTGTCCTTTGCCGCGCCGCATTCCGTGGAATCAGGCGCCTGGATCGTCGGCGCCCTGGAGGGCGGCACGCTGACGGCCGCGGCGCAGAAGGCCGACAAGGCGGCTGGCGGCGCGCTCAGTCGCGGCCTCAAGTTCAGCCGCTTCACCGGCAAGTCCGGACAGGTTTTGGAAATCCTCGCGCCGGTTGGCGTCAAGGCGTCACGCATCCTTCTGGTTGGCTTGGGCAAGGCTGCGGACTTCGACGGCTCCAAAGCCGAGCATCTTTCGGCGTCGATCAACGGACGATTGAGTGGCGCGGGCGAGACCAATGCAACCTATGAGATCGACGTGCCCAAGGGTTCCAAGCTGAAGCCGGGCGAACTCACGGCGCACCTTGCGCTCGGCGCGCGGTTGAAGAGCTACGCCTTCAACCAGTACCGCACCAAGAATCTGGACGAGTATGAGTTCAAGTTGAAGAAGGTGACGATCGCGACCACGGCACTCGCCGATGCGAAGAAGCACTGGGCGTCGCTTGAAGGCGTTGCCAGCGGCATTATTACCGCGCGCGACCTGATCAACGAACCGCCGAACGTCCTGCATCCGGAAGAATTCGCCAAGCGGACGAAGACGCTTCTCACCAAACTTGGCGTCAAGGTCGACATTCTCGGCGAAGCGGAGATGAAAAAGCTCGGCATGGGCTCTCTGCTCGGCGTCGGGCAGGGCAGCGACCGCGAAAGCCAGCTTGTCGTCATGCACTGGACGGGCGCGCGCAAGAAAACGGATGCGCCGGTCGCGTTCGTCGGCAAGGGCGTTTGCTTTGACTCCGGTGGCCTGTCGCTCAAGACCGGCGCTGGCATGATGGGCATGAAGGGCGACATGGGCGGCGCGGCCGCCGTCGTCGGCGCCATGCAGGCGCTCGCCTCGCGCAAGGCAAAGGTGAACGCCGTCGGCGTGATCGGCCTTGTCGAGAACATGCCGGACTCCAAAGCGCAGCGTCCGGACGATGTCGTGAAGTCCATGTCGGGCCAGACTATCGAAGTGCTCAACACCGACGCGGAAGGGCGGCTCGTTCTCGCCGACGCGATGACGTACGCGCAGCGCAAGTTCAAGCCGAAATTCGTGATCGACCTCGCAACGCTCACCGGCGCGATCATCATGGCGCTCGGCCCGGAACATGCCGGCCTCTTCTCCAACGACGACAAGCTCGCGAACCGCATCACGGAAGCGGGCAAGGCGGTCGGCGAGTCGGTGTGGCGCCTGCCGCTGGGCCCCAACTACGACAAGCTGCTGCGCTCCAAGATCGCGGACATGAAGAATATCGGCGGGCCGAGTGCGGGTTCGATCACCGCAGCGCAGTTCCTGCAGCGCTTCGTCGAGAACAAAACACCCTGGGCGCATCTCGATATCGCCGGCGTCGCATGGCAGGACGGCGAGCAAAAGGCGCATGCGCCAAGCTGGGGCATTGGCTGGGGCGTGCGCATCCTCAACGAACTGGTCGCGGAGCATTACGAGGACTAATGCGATCGCGGTGGCGCGCACTTTTTCACCTCCCCCTTGTGGGGAGGCCGGCGAACGAAGTGAGCCGGGTGAGGGGCTGTCTCGGCAGCGGCACCCCGCCCGAAATCCTCTCGCTGCGCTCGACGATTTCGACCTCTCCACAAGGGGGAGGTGACGAATGACCGAAACCCTTTTCTACCATCTCGAGCGCCGAGCGCTGGATGACGTGCTTCCGGGTCTGATCGAAAAGACCCTGGAGCGTGGCTGGCGCGCGGTGATCCGCACCGAATCCTCCGAGCGCGCCGACGCCATCGACAATCTGCTCTGGACCTATAACGACCAGACGTTCTTGCCGCATGCACAGGCGGGCGACGGCAATCCGAAACGCCAGCCGGTGCTTATCACGGTGGAAGAAGACAATCCGAACGACGCCAATGTCCTCTTCCTCGTCGGCGGCGCCGCGCCGCCGCACTGGGAAGATGCCGCAGCGAAGAGTTTGACGCGCGTCGTGCTGTTGTTCGACGGGCGCGACGCGGATTCGCTCGCTCGCGCGCGCGCTGCGTGGAAGGACGCCAAGGCCGCCGGACACGACGTGACATATTGGAAAGAAACACCCAGCGGGAAATTCGAGAAGCAGGCTTGAGATTGCGGTCCGGTACGGCCATCTGATAGATCAGCCGCCACGGAGTTTCACTTGCTCAATCCTCTCGTCTATCTCGAAAATCCCCTCTCGCTCATTCCGCTCGCGCTCATCGCGATCTGCGTGGTGCACGCGGTCCGGCGCGGAAACATCTTTCCGTGGATCTATGTCATCATTTTTCTGCCCGGCATCGGCAGCCTGATCTACATTGCAGTGGAGATCGTCCCGGAGCTGCTGCGCGGTCGCGCCGCCGCGCGATTGAAGTCCGGTGCCGCGTCCGCCCTCGATCCCAACAAGTCGTTCCGCGAGGCGCACCGCGCGGCCGAGCTTGTGGGTTCGGTCGACTCCAAGCGCGCGCTGGCGGAGGAATATCTGGCGCGCGGCGCCTATGGCGATGCGGTCGAGATCTATCGCGCGACAGCGGTGGGGCAGTTCAAGGACGATCCGGCGCTGCTGATGGGCCTCGCCCGCGCGCAGTTCCTCAACAACGATCCGGCCGGCGCGCAGGCAAGCCTCGATGCGGTGCAAGCCGCCGATCCCAGTTTTGT
Source organism: uncultured Alphaproteobacteria bacterium (assembly GCA_963743765.1). Lineage (GTDB taxonomy): Bacteria > Pseudomonadota > Alphaproteobacteria > Micropepsales > Micropepsaceae > Rhizomicrobium. Next base: position 377,338 of record CAVUQQ010000004.1, on the reverse strand, counting down.
CTCCGGCGATGCACATCTTCTCTATGCGCGCGCGCTGGAGGCGCAAGGCAAGACCGATGAGGCCATCGCGGAATACCGGCGCCTTGTGCCCTATTTCTCCGGCGAGGAAGCCCGTGCCCGCTTTGCGATGCTGCTGGACAAGACCGGCGCCCGCGACGAAGCGCGCGCGATCTACCAGGAAATCGTCAAGCTGCTCGACGGTGCACCGGCGCGCTACCGGCAGGCACAGAAGGAATGGGGCGACATCGCGCGGCGCGGACTGAAATAACTACGCCTCGGCCATCGCCTGTTCGTATTCTTCCTGCATCTTGACCCAGCGCGCTTCGAGCACTTCGAGTTTCTTGAGCGCGTCGGCGCGTTTCTTGGACACGGCCTTGCCGCGCGCGGGATCCTTGGTGAACAGCAGCGGATCGGTCAGCGACTTGTCGCACTTGGCGATCTCTGTGTTCAACTCGGCGATCTGGTGCTCGACGGAGTCGAGTTTGTCCTTGAGGGGCTTCAACTGGCGGCGGCGTTCGGCGCTGTCGCGGCGCACGACATCCTTTGTGACCTTCGCTTCGGGTTCGGCGCGGCGCGTCGGCGTGTTATCGCCCGAGAGCAGGAACTTGCGGTAATCGTCGAGGTCGCCGTCGAACGGCTTCACCTCGCCATTGGCGACGAGCAAGAGGCGATCCGCCGTCGCCTCGATCAGGCGGCGGTCATGGCTGACCAGCACGACGGCGCCGTCGAAATCGTTGAGCGCATTCAAAAGCTCGCCGCGCGCATCGATGTCGAGATGGTTGGTCGGTTCGTCGAGGATGAGCAGGTTCGGCTTGTCGAGCGTCGCCAGCGCCAGCATCAGCCGCGCGCGTTCGCCGCCCGACAGGTTGCCGACCTTTGTCAGCTGCTTGTCGGCGGAGAATCCGAATCCGCCAAGCTGCGTGCGCACTTCCTGCACCGTCAGCTTGGGGCGCAGGTTCTGCAACGTCTCAATGGGCGTGATGCCGCCTTCGAGTTCCTCGAGCTGATGCTGCGCGAAATAGCCCGGCACCAGCTTGCGCGCGCGGATCATCTCGCCGCCCATCGGCTCCAGCTTGCCGGCGAGCAGTTTCGCCAGCGTCGACTTGCCGTTGCCGTTCTTGCCCAGCAGCGCGATGCGGTCGTCGGGATCGAAGCGCAACGACATGCGCGACAGCACCGGCTTGCCCGGCTCATAGCCGACAGACACGTGGTCCATCGTGACCAGCGGCGGGCTGGCTTCGGTCGCTTTGGGAATGCGGATCGGCGCGACGTGCTCGTCGACGGGAAGTTCGACGGTCTCCAGCTTGCGCCAGCATCTTCATGCGGCTCTGCGCCTGGCGCGCTTTGGAGGCCTTCGCCTTGAAGCGGTCGACGAAGGCCTGCATGTGCTTGCGCGCCAGTTCCTGTTTCTTGGCGAACGCCGCGTCGAGCGCGCGCCGCGCCGATCGCGTAGCGACGAACGTGTCGTAGTTGCCGTTGTAGAGCGTCAACTTGCCATGCTCGAGATGCAGGATGAATTCGGCGGCAGTGTTGAGCAGGTCGCGGTCATGGCTGACGATCAGCACGGTGCCGCGATAGCGCTGGAGGAAATTCTCCAGCCACATCACGCCTTCAAGGTCGAGATAGTTGGTCGGCTCGTCCAGCAGCAACAGGTCCGGCGCCGAGAACAGGATCGCCGCCAACGCGACGCGCATGCGCCAGCCGCCGGAGAATTCCGAACAGGGCCGGAGCTGATCTTCGGCCGAGAAGCCCAGGCCGGCGAGAATCTCCGCCGCGCGCGCCGGCGCGGTGTAGGCGTCGATGGCGTCGAGACGGTGATAGATGTCGCCAAGCTTGTGACCGTCGGACTCATGCTCCGCATCGGCGAGCAGCTTGGTGCGCTCTACGTCGGCCTCGAGAACCGTGTCGATCAGGCTCGTCTGCGTGCCCGGCGCTTCCTGCGCCACCGAGCCGATGCGCCAGGAGCTTGGCCAGGCGACGTCGCCATCATCCGGGTGCAATTCGCCGAGAATCACCTTCAGCAGCGTCGATTTGCCCGCGCCGTTGCGCCCCACAAGGCCAATGCGCCGCCCGGCAGGCAAGCTGGCGCTTGCGCCTTTGAGGATCTCGCGGCCCGCGATGCGGACGATGATGTTGTCTAGGACGAGCATGGCGGCGGGGCTTGTATCATGGGAATTCCCACGGCATAAGGCGCGCGCTTTCGCTATTTGGAGTGAATTATGGCCGTTGAGCGCACCCTTTCGATCATCAAGCCGGACGCGACGCGCCGTAACCATACCGGCGCCATCGTCGATCGCTTCGAAAAGGCGGGCCTTCGCGTCATCGCCTCGCGCCGCATGCGCCTGTCCCGGGCCCAGGCCGAAGCGTTTTATGCCGTCCACAAGGAACGCCCGTTTTTCGCCAGCCTGGTCTCATTCATGACCTCGGGCCCCGTCGTCGTGCAGGTGCTCGAAGGCGAGAACGCCATCGCCAGGAACCGCGAAGTGATGGGCGCCACCGATCCGGCGAAAGCCGCTCCCGGCACCATCCGCAAGGACTTCGCCGAATCGATCGAGGCGAACTCGGTCCACGGCTCCGACGCGCCGGAAACGGCCGCGCAGGAGATAAGCTTCTTCTTCAGCGACCTCGATATCGTGCCGTAGCCGCATTACGCTCCCTCGCAAATCAGGGAGCGGGACATGCAGGGCAAGACAGTCGTCGTCACGGGTGGTACTTCGGGCATCGGCGAGGTCGCCGCTTTTCGAACTCGCGGGGCAGGGCGCGCGCATCGTTCTGATCGCGCGCGATCCCAAGCGCGGCGATGTCACGCTGTCGATGCTCAAGCAAGCCAATCCCACCGCCGATCATAAAGTGCATTGCGGCGACCTGTCGTCGATCGCCGACATGAAGCGCGTCGCGACGGAGGTTGCGAACACCGAACCGAAGATCGACGTGCTGGTGAACAATGCCGGCGCGGTGTTCCTCTCCCGTCAGACCAGTGTCGACGGGCTGGAGATGACGTTTGCGACGAACCACATGAACTATTTTGTCGTGACCAACATCCTGCTCGACCGGCTGAAGGCGACGCCCGGCGCGCGCATCGTCTCCACCGCGTCCGACGCGCACAAATCCGGCAAGCTCGATTTCGACGACCTGCAAAGCGCCAAGAGCTACAGCACGTTCCGCGTCTACGGCACGTCGAAGCTGTGCAACATTCTCTTCACGCGCGAACTGGCGCGGCGGCTTGACGGCACCGGCGTCACCGCGAACTGCCTGCATCCAGGCTTCGTCGGCACGCGTTTGGGCCAGAACAACGCCACCAACTTCTTCATGAAGGCGCTCGCCAGGACCATCATGACGTTCGGCATCTCGCCGGAGGAAGGCGCCAAGACGATCATCCACCTGGCCTCATCGCCGGATGTGGCGACGATCAGCGGCGAATATTTCTACAAGTGCAAGGTCGCCGAGCCGTCCCTCGCCGCGCAGGACGACGACGCGGCAAAGCGCCTGTGGGATGTCTCGGCGAAGATCGCGGGCGTGGGGTAAACAATATCTGTCATCCCCGGCGAACCGCGCAAAGCGCGGTGAGGGAAGGGGACCCAGGACTCGAAGCAGTCGCGCTGCGTGGAATCCTGGGTCCCCTTCCCTCACTTCGCACGCGTTGCGCACGAAGTTCGCCGGGGATGACGATTGAGTTTGTTCAGAGGAAGCGGGCTTTACCGTCTCGCAACACAACTTTCCCCTCTGCGACCAGCTTCAGTGCCGCCGGATAAAGCTTGTGCTCTTCGGCGAGGATGCGCGCCTGGAGCGTCTCGGCCGTGTCGTTCGGAAATACCGGCACGGCGGCCTGCGCGACGATCGGTCCGCTGTCGAGTTCGGGCACGATGAAGTGCACCGTGCAGCCGGAAATTCTCACGCCCGCGTCGATCGCCTGCTGATGCACGCGGGTGCCTTTGAACGACGGCAGCAGAGAGGGGTGAATGTTGAGCATCCGTCCTTCCCATTTGCGCACGAAGCCGTCCGAATGGATGCGCATGAAACCGGCTTCGCAGATGAGCTCGATCTTCGCCTCATGGAGCGCGGCGTCGATGGCCGCGTCGAATTCCTCGCGCGAGGCGAATGATCTGTGGGAAACGGCTTTGGTCGGAATGCCGGCCGCAGCCGCGACCTTCAACCCTTCCGCAGTCTCGACATTGGAAAAGACGAGCGCGATCTCGGCCGGAAACGACGGATCGCGACACGCTGCGATCAAGGCGGCAAGATTGCTGCCGCGCCCGGAAATCAGAACGGCGGTGCGGACTTTCTTCGTCAAAGCTTCAGCACGCCCTTGTAGGTGACCTTTGCTTCGCCTTCGCCCGCGATCAGATGCCCGACTCGCATCGCCTTTTCGCCGCCTTCCTGGAAGGCGTCGATCACATGGCCGGCGCTCTCCGGCGCGACGATGGCGATCAGGCCGAGGCCGCAATTGAAGGTGCGCAGCATCTCGCGCTCGGCGATGCCGGCCTGACGCGCGAGCCAGCCGAACACGGGCGGCGGCGTCCAGCATGACAAATCGATCTCGGCATCGAGGCCATCGGGCAGGGCGCGTGGCAAATTCTCCGTGATGCCGCCGCCCGTGATGTGGGCGAGGCCCTTTACGCCGCCGGCGCGGATCGCGGCGAGCCCGCTCTTTACATAAAGACGCGTCGGCGCGAGCAGCGCAGCCCCCAGCGTGTGCGATTTGTCGAATGGCGCCGGCGCGTCATAGGCCACGCCGGCATCGGTAACGACGCGGCGCACGAGCGAATAGCCGTTGGAGTGCACGCCGCTCGAGGCGACGCCGATGACGACATCGCCCTCGTTCATGTCATTGGTCCGCGGAAGGACATGGTGACGCTCGACGGCACCGACGGTGAAGCCGGCGAGATCGAAATCGCCTTTGGCGTAGAGACCCGGCATCTCCGCCGTCTCGCCGCCGATCAGCGCGCAGCCGGACTCGCGGCAGGCGCGCGCGATGCCTTCGATCACGATCGCCGCGTCGTCGACGTTCAATTTTCCGGTTGCGTAATAGTCGAGAAAGAAGAGCGGTTCGGCGCCCTGCACGACGAGATCGTTAACGCACATCGCGACAAGATCCTGTCCGATGCCGGCGAACTGTCCGGTGTCGATCGCGATCTTGAGCTTGGTGCCGACGCCGTCGGTCGATGCGACAAGGATCGGGTCCTTGTATCCCGCAGCTTTCAAATCAAATAGTCCGCCGAAGCCGCCGAGATCGGCATCCGCTCCGGAGCGCCGCGTCGACCTGGCGGCCGGCGCGATGCGCGCCACCAGCGCTTCGCCGGCGTCGATGTCGACACCCGCATCTTTGTACGTGAGGCTATTACGTCCGGTCTTGTCGGTCATCTGATGGTCCGGCGCGACGGAGGTGGTTTCCTGCCTCGTTTAAGATGGTGAGTGTGAACGCGCAAGCGTCCAGGTCAGGAAGCCCACATGTCGCTGGAAGGCGCAATTGCCGCGCATCGGTTTGGTTTAGGCGCACGGCCCGGTGAAATCGACCGCGCCAGCCGCAATCCCAAGGCGTGGCTCAAGTCCCAGATCGACACGCCGGCCGATCAGCCCGTGCCGCTGGGCGGCGGGACCTTCAAGAACGGCGGCGAGCTGGTCGTCGAAATGCTGCAATATCAGCGCGACCGGGCCATGGAACGGCGCACTGGCGGCGGCGCCGATCCGGTCAAGATGTTCTTCAAGGTCAAGGCGCAGGAATTCCTGGACGAACTCGCCGCCCGCTACGCGCACGGCTTTACGACCGACCGGCCGTTTGCGGAACGGCTCGTCTGGTTCTGGAGCAACCACTTCGTCGTTTCCGCCCAGAACCCGCGAGCGACGACGCTGGTCGGCGCGTTCGAGCGCGAAGCGATCCGTCCGCACATCAACGCAAAGTTCGAGGACATGCTTCTGGCGGTCACCAGCCATCCGGCGATGCTGCTCTACCTCGACAACGCGCAATCGATCGGTCCGCATTCGCGCGCGGGTGAATTCGCGGGCAAAGGCCTCAACGAAAATCTCGGCCGCGAGCTGATGGAACTCTACACGCTCGGCGTCGACGGCGGCTACACGCAGGCCGACGTGATCGGCATGGCGAAGATTTTGACGGGCTGGTCGCTGAACCGCGACGGCCAGAACAACGGCTTTGCATACTTTGAAAATCGCCACGAACCGGGCGACGTCACGCTGCGCGGCCGCACCTATGCGCCGACACTTGACGGCGGCGTCGCGGCGATCAAGGACCTTGCGCACGACCCGGCCACGGCGCGGCACATCGCGCGCAAGCTGGCGACGCATTTCATCGCCGACGATCCGCCGGCGGAATTGGTCGCGCGGCTGGAGAAGACATTCAACGAAACGGGCGGCGATCTGCGGGCACTCGCGCACGCAGTCGTCGATGATGCGAACGCGTGGAAACCCGGTCCGGGGAAAATGCGCTCGCCGGTCGAATATGTGACGGCGGGCTACCGCCTTCTCGATCTGCCCAAGGGCGACAACACCGAAAAGCAGGTGCGCGGCGCGGTCGCCGCCACGCGGCTGATGGGTCAGACGCCGCTTTCGCCGCCTGCGCCGAAGGGCTGGCCGGATACGTCGGATGCCTGGTCCGGGCCGGATGCCGTGCTGACGCGCATCGAATGGGCGCAGCAGGTGGGACAGAAGATGCCGCCCGGATTCGACTCTGCCGCAATTGCGGAAATGGGCGTCGGCCCGCTGCTGCAGCCGGCAACGAAAACGGCGATGGCGCAGGCGGAAAGCCAATCCGACGCGCTCGCGCTTCTTCTCTCCAGCCCCGAATTCCAGCGCAGGTGAGTGCCATGACGACACGCCGCTCTATTCTGAAGACCATGGCTGCGGCCGGCGCGCTGGCGGTGTGGGACACGCCGATCCGCTACGCCTTCGCCGCGATTCCGACCGACCGGCGCTTCGTCGTCGTCATCCTGCGCGGCGCGCTCGACGGTCTCGCCATCGTTCCGCCGCATGGCGACAGGGATTATGCCTCGACGCGCGGCGTGCTGGCGCTCAGCACAAGCGGTACGAATCCGCTGCACGATCTCGACGGCTTCTTCGGCCTGCATCCCTCGCTCACCAACGTGAAGGCTATGTACGACGCCAAGGAAGCCGCGATCTTCCACAATATCTGTTCGCCCTATCGCGACCGCTCGCATTTCGACGGTCAGAATGTTCTGGAGACCGGCGGAACCGGCCCGCATGTGCTGCAGGATGGCTGGCTCAACCGCGCGCTGACGCCGATGGGCCTTGCCGATGGCGAACACGCGCTCGCCGTGGCGCAGACGCCGCCATTGCTGCTTTCGGGTCCGGCGCGCGCGACAAGCTGGATGCCGGCGACGCTGCCCGCGCCCGACGAAGCATTTCTCGCACGCGTACGAAAGCTGTACGCGGACGATGCGGTGCTCTCCGCCGCGCTCTCCAGCGCCATGGAGCTGCAGAACCAGGCGCACGCCGCGATGGACGATCCTGCCGCGAAGAAGCCCGGCATGGGCGGCGCGTACGGCAATCTCACGCCGCTCTTTTCCGGTGCAGGCAAACTCCTCGCGGCTGCCGATGGTCCGCGCGTCGCCGTGCTCGATGCCGGCGGTTGGGACACGCATTTCAATCAGGGCAGCAATGACGGCCAGTTGGCGCGCCGCCTTCAGGCGCTGGATCAGGCGCTCGACGTGCTCAAGACGCAGCTCGGTCCGGTCTGGGCGAAAACCACGATCGTGATGGCCACCGAGTTCGGCCGCACCGTGCATCCCAACGGCAGCAACGGCACCGACCACGGAACCGGCGGCGCCGCGCTCGTCCTTGGCGGCGCAGTCAGGGGCGGAACGATCCATGCCGAATGGACCGGCCTGTCATCCGCGGCATTGCAGGACGGGCGCGACCAACCTCCACGCACCGATCTGCGCGCGCTCTTCAAGGGACTTCTGGCCGAGCACATGGGTGTCGCGAAGGCGGCCCTGAATTCGACCGTGTTTCCCGACAGCGGCAGCGTTGCGCCGCTCTCCGGGCTAATTCGGGCGTGATTTCAGACGCTTTCTTAGCCAGCGCTCGCCCTTTATACTCGCCCGGAACAACCAAGGTTCCCGATGCGACAGACTTTTCCCCGGCTTGCTCCCCTTCTGGCGCTCGCCTTCGCCGCGCTATTGCCACAAGGCGCGTGGGCGGCTGATCCGACCTATGCGGTCAGCGGAATCCATGTCGACGCGACGGCCGCCTCGGCGGCCGCGGCCCAGGCGATCGCGATCGACCAGGGCCGGCCTAGGGCCTGGGACATTCTCTACAAGCGCCTTGCCAGGCAGCCCGACTGGGTCAAGGAGCCGAAGCTGGATGCCGTGGCTCTGCGTGGCCTGGCGCGCGGCTATACGGTCAGCAACGAACGCCGGTCGACGACGCGCTACGTCGCCGTCGTAACGTACATCTTCAGCCCTGAAGCGGTGGCGCGTGTGCTGCGCACCATCTCGCCGAGTTATGCCGTCACGCAGGCGAAACGCATTCTCGTCATCCCGATGTCGCCCACTTTCAACCGCGCGTCCGGTTGGAGCAGCGCCTTCTCCAGCCCGCGTTTCGGCGGCAGCCTGGTGCCGTTCGTCGTTCCGTCGGGCGGTGCTCCGGATGTCGCCGCGCTGAGCCGCTTGCAGTTCGACGCGACAAACTGGGCCGATGTCGAACTGGTCGCAGGCCGGATTCGCGCGACCGAGGCCGTGTTGGCGCTCGCCGTTCCCATCCCTGGAAAGGTTCAGGTCTGGTTGAAGCGCATCGGCGTGGCGGAAGCGCCGACTAAGGTATCGTTCGACGTGCCGCTCGTGCAAAATAATGTCACGCAGACCTATCCGGCCGCCGCCGACGCGGCCGTGCATGGCATCGAAGATATGTGGCGGCAGAAGAGCCCCGTCGACTTCTCGACCCGGAGCAGCCTGACGGCCGACATACGCCTGACGTCGCCGGCGCAATGGAGCACCATCCAGACTGCCATGGGCATGATCGCCAATGTGCGCGACGTCAGCGTTGTCGCGATGGATATCGGCATGATGCGCGTGTCGGTGAGTTATCTCGGCACCTCCGATCAGCTTCACGACGCACTTGTGCCCGTGGGCGTTGCGCTGACAAAGGACGAGTCGGGCTGGACCCTTGCCTATGCGCCGCCCCCCAAACCTTCCGCCACAGCGGCCACCCCGTGACCCCGCTTCTGCGCAACATCCCCAACGTCCTGACCGCGGTGCGCGTTCTGCTTGCACCGCTGACGGCCTACCTCATCGTCCAGGGCAACGACCTTGCGGCGCTCGGCGTGTTTGCGCTTGCCGGCGCCAGCGACGCGGTGGACGGATTCCTCGCGCGCCGTTTTGGCCTGGTTTCGCGCTTCGGCGAATATCTGGATCCTGCCGCCGACAAGCTTCTCATGCTCATCTGCTTCGTGACGCTGACGCTCATGCAACATGCGCCGCTTTGGTTGAGCGCGATCGTCATCGGCCGCGACGTGGCCATTGTGCTTGGCGTGCTCGTCTCGCGCGCGTTGTCGCTGCCGGTAAAGATGGAGCCGCTCGCCATCGGCAAGGCCTGCACGGTCGTGCAGATCGGCTACATCGGACTGCGGCTCCTGCTGCTCACCTTCAATCTCGACATGCCGCAGCTCACGATGTTTGCGGCGGCGGCCACAGCCGTCTTCACCGTGCTGTCCTGGGCTGCCTATGGCCAGTTGCTGCTCAAGGCCTTCGCACTCGGCCGGCGCCCGGCCTGATACGCTTTGCCGTCGCAACTCATCCTTCCGCTGCAGACTGCTCCGGCCCTTGGGCGTGCAGACTTTCTCGTCGCGCCCGGCAACGCCGAAGCGGTCGCGTTCATCGACTCCTTTCCACATTGGCCGGCGACGGCGGCGGCGCTCTACGGACCGCCGGGCTCGGGCAAGTCGCACCTGGTTTCGGCATGGTCCGAAGCTTCCGGCGCGGTCATCGTCGAAGCCGCCAATTTGGACGAAACTTTCGTGCAGCAACTTGAGACGGGCAGGGCAGTCGCGGTGGAGAATGTCGATGCCGCGAGGGGTTTTTCGCACGAGGCGCCCCTTTTCGCGCTCTTCAACCGGCCCGAGCCGCTTCTTCTGACCGGGCGCGAGCCGCCCGCAAGCTGGCCGGCGGCGCTCCCGGACCTCGCGTCCCGTTTTGGGGCACTTCTGGCCTTTTCGCTGTGGACGCCCGATGACGCACTTTTGGCGGCCCTGACGCGCAAATTGTTCACGGACCGGCAACTGGCTGTGCCTGATCCTGTGATCATGCGCATCCTACGCTCCGTCGAACGCTCTCCCGCCGCGATCCGTGACTTCGTCGCCCGCGCGGATGCGCGCGCGCTGGCGGAAAAAAGGCCGATTACAGCGGCTTTGGTGAACGAATTGCTGGCCGATGGCGGCGAGACGCCGTCATGACAGAGTCTCGCAAATTGGCTACCCTTGGACCCTCGCGAGCGGTAACCGCCTGATGTCCAATCCCGTCGCCTCAAACGAACTGTCCGAAATCAGCGCTCCGCCGGAGCCCGCGATCGATCCCGCGTCGCCGGAACGCTTCGTCAATCGCGAACTCTCCTGGCTCGCCTTCAACCGCCGCGTTCTGGAAGAAGCGCGCAACCTGCGCCACCCGCTTTTGGAGCGGATGCGATTTCTGTCGATCTCCGCATCGAACCTGGACGAGTTTTTCATGGTCCGCATCGCGGGCCTCAAGGGCATGGTCAATGCGGGCGTGAACACGCAGAGCGACGATGGCCTGACGCCGGCCCAGCAACTTGTGCAGGTCGACCGCATGGCGAGCCGGCTGATCGCCGATCAGCAGGTTGTCTGGATGTCACTGTGCCGGGAACTGCGCGACGCCGGCATCGCCGTGATCGAGCCGGAAGAAGTGATGGACAGCGACCGCGCCTGGCTCGATGCGCATTTCCGCGAACAGATCTTTCCGGTTCTGACGCCGCTCGCCATCGATCCGGCGCATCCGTTTCCGTTCATTCCCAATCTCGGCTTCACGCTCGCATTGCGTCTGGCGCGCGGAAAGGACGGCAAGGTCGTCACGGCGCTCGTTCCGATTCCGCCGCAGCTGCAGCGGTTCATCCGGCTTCCCGATGTCGGCAAGACGGTGCGCTTCCTGCCGCTGGAAAAGGTCGTCACGCTCTACCTCGACCGTCTCTTCCCCGGCCACGAAGTGTCGGGTTCGGGCGTGTTCCGCATCCTGCGCGACAGCGATGTGGAAGTCGAAGAAGAAGCCGAAGACCTGATGCTTCTGTTCGAGTCGCTGCTCAAGCGCCGCCGCCGCGGTTCGGTCATTCACATGAAGTGCTCGCGCTCCATGCCGGACGACTTGCGCGAATTCATCGCCGACCATCTGGACCTCGATCCACCGGACCTGGTGATCATCGATCACATGCTCGGACTGTCGGACCTGCAGAAGCTGATCCTGGACGAGCGCCGGGACCTGCAGTTCAAGCCCTATGTGGCCCGCTTCCCCGAACGCATCCGCGATCATGGCGGCGACTGCTTTGCCGCGATCCGCGAGAAGGACATCATCGTCCATCATCCGTTCGAAAGTTTCGACGTCGTGGTGCAGTTCGTGCGCCAGGCCGCCGCCGATCCGAACGTCGTCGCGATCAAGCAGACGCTCTATCGGACCAGCAGCGACAGCCCGATCGTCTCGGCTCTGATCGAGGCAGCCGAGTCCGGCAAGTCCGTCACCGCGCTGGTCGAACTCAAGGCGCGCTTCGACGAGGCGGCCAACATCAAATGGGCACGCGATCTGGAACGCGCCGGCGTGCAGGTCGTCTACGGCTTCATCGAGCTGAAAACACACGCCAAGGTCAGCCTTGTCGTGCGGCGCGAGAGCGGGCAGCTCCACACCTATGTCCATTTCGGAACCGGCAACTACCATCCCAACACCGCGAGGATTTATACCGACCTGTCGCTGTTCAGCGCCGATCCCGCGCTCGGGCGCGACGCTGCGCAGCTCTTCAACTACATCACCGGTTATGCCGAGCCGACCTCGCTGGAAAAGATCGCCGCTTCGCCGCTGACCATGCGCGGCCATCTGATCGACGCGATCCAGCATGAGATGGTGCATGCCAAGGCGGGGCGCCCCGCCGCGATCTGGATCAAGATCAATTCTCTGGTCGATCCGCACATGATCGATGCGCTTTATCGCGCCAGCCAGGCCGGCGTGCGCATCGAACTCGTCGTGCGCGGCATCTGCTGCCTCAGGCCGGGCGTGCCTGGCCTGTCCGACAACATCCGGGTGAAGAGCATCGTCGGCCGCTTTCTGGAGCATGGCCGCATCGTCTGCTTCGGCAATGGCCACGGACTGCCGTCGCCGGAGTCCAAGGTCTACATCTCGTCCGCGGACTGGATGCCGCGCAACCTCGACCGCCGCGTCGAGGCTCTGGTTCCCATCGAGAACCCCACCGTGCACCAGCAGGTCCAGGACCAGATCATGGTCGCCGTGCTGAAGGACCAGGCGCAGAGCTGGCACATGAGCGCCGACGGGTCCTATGCCCGCGACCCTGAGTTCGCATCGCCGGACGCGTTTTCGGCGCATACTTACTTCATGACGAATCCCTCGCTCTCCGGCCGCGGCCGCGCTCTGAAAATGCAGCAGCCGCGTCCCGTTGCCGTTGTCGCCCGGCGGGACTGAATGAGCGGCACATCAACCCCCTCGACGGATGTTCGCGCTCCGTCGGGGTCGCGTCCGCGTCCCAAGCCTCGCGGTCCCGTTGCGGTCGTCGATATCGGCTCGAATTCCGTGCGTATCGTCATCTACGAATCCGAAACGCGCGCGGCGGCGACGCTGCACAACGAGAAATCGATCTGCGGCATCGGCCGCGACATGGTGACGAGCGGCCGCCTGCACAGCGAAGGCTGCACCATGGCGCTGGAGGCGCTGGCGCGATTCCGGATGCTGGCCGACGGATTGAACGTGACCGTGCGCGAAGCGGTGGCGACGGCGGCGGCGCGCGATGCGTCGAACGGCGCGGAGTTTGTGCGCCGCGCCGAAGCCGCCTGGGGCGCGCCGGTGCGCGTGTTGTCGGGCGAGGACGAAGCGCGCATCGCCGCCGAAGGCGTGATCGCCGGCATTCCGAACGCGGACGGGCTCGTCGCCGATCTGGGAGGCGGCAGCCTCGACATGGTCGGCGTTCGGGGCGGCAAGACGAGCGATGCGTTCACGCTGCCGTTCGGGCCGCTGCGCCTGATGGACGGCGCCAAGGGCGACGCCGACAAGGCGCGCAAGCTGGTGGACGAGGGTCTGGCGAAACTCGATCTGCGCGGCATGAAGGATCGTTCGCTCTATGCCGTCGGCGGCATCTGGCGAAGCTTCGCGCGCGTCGACATGGAAGCGATCAACTATCCGCTGCATGTGCTGCAGGAATACGAGATTCCGCGCAACCGCGCGCTCCGGCTCTGCAAGGTTCTCTCCGGCCTGTCGCGCAAGTCGGTCGAGAAGATGAAGGTCGTCTCCAAGCGCCGCGCGGAATCGCTACCCTATGGCGCGATCGTGCTCGAGCGGCTGCTGCTTGCCTGCGATCTGAAATCGGTCGTGGTGTCGGCGTTCGGCCTGCGCGAAGGTCTGCTGTTCGCGCGTCTGTCGCCGGAGGAGCGTGCGCTCGATCCGCTGATCGAATTCGCCGAAGGCATGAATGTGCGCCAGGCGCGCTCGCCCGGTCATGCGCAGGAAATGTTCGACTGGATGGTGCCGCTCTTCGCCGACGAGACGGCCGAGATGAGGCGCGTGCGCCGCGCCGTGTGTTTCTTCTCCGACATCGCCTGGCGCCGTCATCCGGACGACCGCGCGCTCGGCGCCTTCAGCCAGGTCCTGACCGCGCCGTTCGCGGGCGCCGATCATCGCGGCCGCGCCCTCATCGCTTCGTCGGTGTTCCACCGTCATTCGGGCGACGAGGACTTTCCGCGCGACATCGCCAATGCCGAACTGCTGAATGCCGATGACGAGGCGCGTGCGCTGCGCATGGGCCTGGCGTGCCGTCTGGCGTTCGCACTGTCCGGTTCGTCGGCAGGTGCGCTGCCGCACTATGCGTTGCGCGTCACGCCTGGAAAGATCGTGCTCGACGTGCCGCGCCGCGAGGAAGCGATTGCCGGCGAGCCGGTGCAGAAGCGTCTGGGTGCGCTGGCGGCGGTTTTCGGCCGCAAAGGTGAAATCCTGATCGGCTGATTTACCGCCGATATTGGAGCTTTTGGACCTGTATCTTGCGCTGATGCCCCCGAAAGGTCTTTAAGAAGCACGGCTTTGCGCCGGACGAACACGGTTCGACCGTTCAACCGGGGGAAAAGGAGAGTTTCATGGGTGCGCTGAGCATCTGGCACATTCTGATTCTGGCGGTTCTTGCGCTGCTGCTGTTCGGCGGCCGCGGCAAGATCTCCGACCTCATGGGTGACGTGGCCAAGGGCATCAAGGCGTTTCGCCAGGGAATGAATGAGCCCGATGACCCCAAGGTCATTCCCGGCTCGTCGAGCAATCCTCCTCCGGCACCCAACAAGGACCAGACCACCGTCGGGCGGTAGTCGATGCTCGACTTCAGCGGCGTCCATATCCTCATCGTTCTGATCGTCGCCCTCGTCGTCGTGGGGCCGAAGGACTTGCCGCGCCTGATGCGCATCGTCGGGCAATGGATGGGCAAGGCGCGGGCGATGGCGGACCAGTTCCGCAAAAGCTTCGACGACATGGCGCGGCAGTCGGAACTCGACGAGCTGCGCAAGGAAATCGAGAACCTGCGCTCCGAGCGCCCGCTCGCCGATCTCGAACGCGACATGCACCAGTCGATCGTGCCGGACGAGATGAAGTCCACGCCCGCGGTACCGGTCGAGATCGAAACCGCGCCCCTGGATGTGCATGCGGACCCGCACGCTTCGGAACTCGAAACGGCGAGCGAACCCGTCGCGGCCGGCGGCTTCACACCTTCGCCGCCATGAACAAACCCAGCGAGGACGACGAAGCGGCCATCGACGCGACCAAGGCGCCGCTGATGGACCATCTGATCGAGCTGCGCAGCCGGCTCATCTGGTCGATCCTGGCTTTCGTCGTCTGCTTCCTGATCTGTTTCTATTTTGCAAAGCCGATCTACGCCTTCCTGACAGAGCCGTTGGCCGCCGCGCTCAGGGGCGAGCCCGGTCAGCACATGATCGCCACGGGCCTCACCGAAACCTTCTTCACCTACGTGAAGGTCGGCATGTTCGCGGGCCTCTGCCTCGCATTCCCGTTCATCGCGGCGCAGTTGTGGATGTTCGTCGCGCCCGGCCTCTACAAGCATGAGCGCAACGCGTTCCTGCCTTTCCTCGCCGCCACGCCGTTTCTCTTCATCCTGGGCGCGGCGTTCGTCTTCTACATCATGCTGCCGAACGCGATCCGGTTCTTCGTCAGCTTCGACAGCCATGGCGGCAACGGCACGCTCGGCATCGAACTGCAGGCCAAGGTCAGCGAATATCTCGATTTCGTCATGACGCTGATCTTCGCGTTCGGCCTTTGCTTCCAGCTTCCGGTTCTTCTGTCGTTGCTGGGCCGGGTCGGGATCGTCTCGTCGGCGCAACTGCGCTCGGTGCGGCGTTACGCGATCGTCGGCTTGTTCGCGGTCGCCGCAGTCCTCACGCCGCCCGATGCGTTCTCGATGATGAGCCTGGCCATCCCGCTGGTCGCGCTCTACGAAATCTCGATCCTTTGCGTCTGGCTCATCGAACGCGACCGCACCAAGAAAGACGCAGCGAAGGCGGCGGGGACCTAAGATTTTCCTCCCCCGTTGTTACGGGGGAGGGGGACCGCGAAGCGGTGGAGGGGGCAACGCCCGAACGATTGCTTCAAGCACATCTTCCAGACGCTCATACACATCATTGTTCGTTACCCGAACAATGCGCCAACCCCGCTCGCGCATAAAAGCATCGCGCTCCGCGTCATGCGCCATCTCGGCCTCGGACGAGTGCGTCGCGCCATCGACCTCGATCACCAACCGTCCCAACACACACGCAAAATCCGCGATGTAGTTTCCGATTGGATGTTGGCGCCGGAACTTGTGACCGAGCAGGGTTTTTCTTCGCAGCCGGGACCAGAGGATGACTTCCGCATCTGTCATGCGGCGTCGAAGGTCCTTCGCGAATCGGCGCGATTTATTCTCGCTGTCTCGCACGTTGAGGGCCCCCTCCGTCTCGCCCGAAAACGGGCGATCCACCTCCCCCGTAACAACGGGGGAGGAAAAGGTAGCCGCACAGTGGAATTTAGCGCGTCAAAGAAGGGGCTATTCGTCCGCTTTACGTCCCAATTTACCCATGCCATTACCGCGCCTTGGCGGAGCGGGGACCATGCACGACATCAAGGCCATCAGGGACGAGACCGAAACCTTCATCGCGGGGTTGAAGCGCCGCGGGATTTCGGATGCGTCGGAGCTCGCGTCGAAGCTGCTCGCGCGCGACAGGGAACTGCGCGATTTGCTGACGCGTCTGCAGCAGGCGCAGGCGCGGCGCAACGAAGCGTCCAAGCTGATCGGCCAGGCCAAGGCGAAAAAGGACGAAGCGCAAGCGGCCGCCCTGATGGCGGAAGTCGCCGGCCTCAAGGACGAAATCCAGGCCGGCGAGCAGCAGGAGCGCGATCTCGGCGAAGCGCTGAAGAACGAACTTGCCGTGATTCCGAATCTGCCCGCGTCCGACGTGCCGGACGGCGCGAGCGAGGACGACAATAGGCCGGTCGCCGCACGCGCTTTCGGCCGCGCGCCCGGCATGAACCAGCCCAAGGATCATGTCGCGCTCGGCGAGGCGCTCGGCATGATGGATTTCGAGCGCGCGGCGAAAGTGTCAGGCGCGCGCTTCGTTTATCTGAAGGGCGTATTGGCGAAGCTCAACCGCGCGCTGGCGAGCTTCATGCTCGACAGCCACACGACGAAGTTCGGCTACACCGAATTCCAACCACCGCTTATGGTTCGAGACGAGGCGGCTTTTGGAACAGGTCAACTACCAAAGTTTGAAGAGGATCTGTTCTCGACTTCTAAATTGCAGGATTCGACTGCGCACGCCGCTGCCGTGTTGCATAAAATGGTACGCCAGTTTGGCGCGCTCAATCTTGCAGATGATGAAAGCGATAGAGAACTCTTCGCAAAAATGTACGGCGACGTGGCAAGTCAGGTCCCGGCGAATGAACGCTTCTGGCTCGTCCCCACGGCCGAGGTTCCACTGACGAACTATGTCAGCGGCGAAATCCTGAACGAGGCCGAACTACCGCTGCGCTTCACAGCCTTCACGCCCTGCTTCCGCGCAGAAGCCGGCGCGGCGGGCAAGGACACGCGCGGCATGATCCGCATGCATCAGTTCGACAAGGTGGAACTCGTCTCCATCACCACGCCCGAACAGTCGAACGCCGAACATGAACGCATGACCGACGCGGCGCAGGAGATTCTCAAGAAGCTCGATCTGCATCACCGCGTCGTCACGCTGTGCACCGGCGACATGGGTTTCTCCGCGCGCAAGACCTACGATATCGAAGTATGGCTGCCGGGCCAGAACCGCTTCCGGGAGATTTCGTCCTGCTCGAACTGCGGCGACTTCCAGGCGCGGCGGATGAACACGCGCTTCCGTGGCGCCGACGGCAAGGTAAAGGGTCCGGTTCACACGCTGAACGGCTCAGGGCTCGCCATCGGTCGCACGCTTGTCGCGATCCTGGAGAACTATCAGCAGCCGGACGGCTCGATCGCCGTTCCCGATGCGCTTAAGTCTTACATGGGCGGGCTTGAGCGGATTGAGAAATAAATCCGCGGGCCGCACTTGAACTGCAGCGTTCAAGGACCATGTTCCTACGGCTGTAAATTCTGAACTGGATGCGAAACTTGGCTCTGACCTGCACCAATATCGTCGCCGAAGAGGCCGCCTCAGTGTTGGCTGGAGACGGCCCGGCATACGCTCGTGCGAGTTGGCGCGATGCGTCTTTTACGGAATATCGTGAATTGAACCAAAGGGTTGATGAAGGCCAGAGGGAATTGATCCCGAATTTTTCGGAGTCTTTTTTTTCGCGCATCGGAAAGCGGAGAATTTGACGAATGCGCATTCTGGTCACCAACGATGACGGCATCCACGCTCCCGGCCTGGCCGCGGCGGAGAAGATCGCCCGCGCCCTCACGGACGATGTATGGGTCGTCGCGCCGGAAACCGAACAGTCGGGCGCCTCGCACTCGCTGACTCTCACCATGCCGTTGCGCCTGCGCGAGATCGAGACGAAGCGCTTCGCCGTGACCGGCACGCCGACCGATTGCGTGATGATGGCCTGTGCCCATGTGATGAAGGACGCGCCGCCGACGCTCATCCTTTCCGGCGTCAATCGCGGTTCCAACATCGCCGACGACGTCACCTATTCCGGCACCATCGCCGGTGCGATGGAAGGCTGCGCGCTCGGCATTCCCTCCATCGCCATGAGCCAGTCCTACGGATGGACGGAGGGCGCCGAAATTCAATGGGCCTGCGGCGAAGTGCAGGGGCCGCCGCTCATCCGCAAGCTGGTCGAGATGGGCTGGCCCGACGATGTGCTGATGAACATCAATTTTCCCGATGCGGCGCCCGACGAAGTCGAGGGCATCGACATCGCCTCGCAGGGCAAGCGCGATCTGCAGACCGCGGCGCTGGATCGGCGCGTGGACGCACGCGGCAATCCCTATTTCTGGATCGGCTTCAAGCGCGTGCGCTCCAATCCGCCCGAAGGTACCGACCTGCATTCGGTCTACAACAAGCGCATTGCGGTGACGCCGCTGCATCTGAACCTCACCGAGTTCGACGTGCTTGAAAAAATGAAGCAGAAGCTCGGCAAGATTCCGTTGGCGTAGTGGGCACAGATGACCGACGATCCGCGCCAAATCCAGCTGATCATGGAACTGCGCAAGCGGGGCATCACGGACAATCGCGTGCTGGGCGTGATCGAACACACGCCGCGCGACCTTTTCGTCGACGCGCCGTTCGCGGACAATGCCTACAGCAATACCGCGCTGCCGATCGCCTGCGGCCAGACGATCAGCCAGCCCTACATCGTCGCCTACATCACCCAGCATCTCGACCTCGGCGAAAACATGCGCGTGCTGGAGATCGGCACCGGTTCGGGTTATCAGGCGGCCATCCTCAGTCCGCTTTGCCGCCGCGTGTACACGATCGAGCGGCACCGGCCCTTGCTGGATCAGGCCAAGCAGCGCTTCAGGGCGTTGAACCTGCACAATGTGGTGCCGAAGCACGGCGACGGCTTCGCCGGCTGGCCGGAACAGGCGCCGTTCGACCGGATTGTACTGTCTTGTGCGGTGCCGAAAGTGCCGCCAATCCTTATCGAACAGTTAAAATTGGGCGGCGTGCTCATCGCGCCGGTAGGTAATGTCCCGAAATCGGACGGTTTGGGGCCGGCGGAAAGCTTTTCTCAACAATTAACCAAGATGATCCGCACTGAAACAGGCGTGAGGGAAGAAGTCCTGATCCCTGTTCTGTTTGTCCCGATGCTGTCGGGCCTACCTTGAGGTGCGAGAACGCACATGGTTTGGAACATCGAATTTCAGCGTGCCGCCACTTTGCTGGCTTCCGTCGTCCTGGCGTCCGTCTTTCTGACCGGATGTGTCGCCGACACGCCGCGCACCCATCTCAACTGGGACGGCGTGAGAGAAACCGCGATCAATCCGCGTCCCTGCTGCGCCGCATCGTCCGTTTTCGCATCGTCCGCCGGTGCAGACCGCCGCGCTCGATTGTCCGACACCGCGCGCCAAGCCCGCCTGGTACACGGCGAACAACCTTCCGCCTCCGTCCACGCCGACCGTTCAACCGGCAGTCAGCTATGGCAGCGCGCCGAGTTTCGAATGGCCGGTCGCCGGCCGCGTGATTTCCGACTTCGGAACCAATGGCAGCGGCCAGCGCAATGACGGCATCAATATCGCCGCGCCTCTGGGTACGCCGATCCGCGCTGCGGCTTCGGGAACAATCAGCTATGCCGGCAACGAGCTGCGCGGCTATGGCAACCTGATCCTGATCAAGCACGACGACGGCTATGTCACCGCCTATGCCCATGCCGAACGTATCGTCGTCAATCGCGGCGACACCGTGACGAAGGGTCAGATCATCGCCTATGCCGGCGAGCACCGGCGACGTGACCAGCCCGCAGCTGCATTTCGAAATCCGTCACGGCGTGCAACCCGTGAACCCGCGCACGATGCTGATGGCCTCGAACGCTAGCTGAGCGTCTTTCCGAGTTCGCCGCCCAGATCCTGGATGAACTGCCAGGCGACGCGGCCAGAGCGCGCGCCGCGCCCCGCCGCCCATGCCAGCGCCCGGCGATGCAGTTCGCTTTTTTCGACCTTCAATCCAAAATGCGACGTATAGGCTTCGATCATCGCGAGATATTCGTCCTGACCGCAATTGTGAAAGCCGAGCCACAGGCCGAAGCGATCCGACAGCGAAACCTTTTCCTCGACCGCCTCCGACGGATTGATCGCGGTCGAGCGTTCATTCTCCATCATGTCGCGCGGCATCAAATGCCGCCGGTTCGAAGTCGCGTAGAACAGAACATTCTCCGGCCGCCCCTCGAGGCCGCCTTCAAGCGCCGCCTTCAGCGACTTGTAGCTCGTATCGTCCTTGTCGAACGAAAGATCGTCGCAATAGAGAAGGTACCGCCGGACATCGCCGCGCAGCACGCGCAGCAGCAACGGGAGGCTTGAGATTTCTTCCCGGTGAATCTCGACCAGAACCATGCGGCCCTTGCCCTTGCGGCTGCGGTTCACCTCGGCATGCACCGCCTTGACGAGTGAGCTCTTGCCCATGCCGCGTGCACCCCAAAGCAGAGCATTGTTGGCCGGAAGGCCATCCGCGAAGCGGCGCGTGTTTTCGAACAGCGTGTCGCGCGCTGCGTCGATTCCCTTAAGCAGCGAGAGAGGTACGCTCGCGATCCTCGCGACGGCGAGCAGGCCGCCTTGGGCCGGTTCCCAAACGAACGCATCGCCCGTCGACGGCGCGGCGCTGGCCATCGCGCCCGGCGCCAAACGTTCCAGCGCCGATGCGATGCGCTTGAGAACCGCACCGTCCAAAGCGGCAGCTTTGCTTTTTTCGGCCTTCGCCATCACCTAAACCCTTGTTTTTGCATAGTTGCAAAGGAGGGCCGCACCGCTATATTCGCGCCCGAAAAGCCGCTTTGGCTTCCCTCGGCGCCAATGCCCTCCGGATCCAGTATGCAAGATATTCTGACAAACCCGCTTTTTATGTTCATCCCCATCGGGTTGATCTTCTATTTTCTGGTGATGCGTCCGCAACAGCAGCAGCAGAAAGAACATCGCCTGGCCATAGAGAATCTGCGCCGCGGCGACACGGTCGTGACGGCAGGTGGCCTTATCGGTCGTATCGTGAAAGCGCCGGCCAAGGAAGATGCTGAAGTGACGGTCGAAATCGCCGACAATGTGCAGGTCAAGGTGGTCAAGAGCACGCTGAGTCAGGTGCGCGCGAAGAGCCAGCCGGTCGACACCAAAGCGGACAAGAGCTGACCGGCGATGCTTCAGGTTTCGACTTGGACCAGACTCGCCGTTGCGCTCATCTTGCTCGCAGGACTGTTCGTCGCGGTGCCAAACGCGCTGCCCGACAATATCCGCTCTCGAATTCCCGGCTGGCTGCCGAGCCAGACCGTCACCCTTGGTCTCGACCTGCAGGGTGGTTCGTATCTCTTGCTCGAAGTCGAACTTGATGCGGTGCAGAAGGACAAGCTCGAATCTCTGATGGGCGATGTCCGCCGCGCGCTGCGCAAGGCACACATCCGCTATGACAATATCGGCGTCACCTCCGATACGTTCTCGGTCGAGATCAAGGACCCCACGCAACGCGACGAAGCCAAGACGCTCATTGAGGGTCTCAATCCGAACATGGGTTCCGGCGTATTGGGCGTCAGCGGCCGAGCCTATGAATTTTCCGACAACGGCCAGGGCACGTACTCGATGAAGATCACGGACCAGTACAAGGTCCAGACCCAGGCCGAGATCGTGAACCAGTCGATCGAAGTCGTGCGCCGGCGCATCGACGAGATGGGTACGCGCGAGCCGACGATCGAACGCCAGGGCGATGACCGGATTCTCGTCCAGGTTCCGGGCCTCAAGGATCCCGAGCATCTGAAGCAGACGCTCGGCAAGACGGCCAAGATGACCTTCCAACTGGTGGACGAAGCGGCCGATCGCGGCGGTGCGGCCGTTCGCGGCGTCGCGCCCATTGGCGATGAAATCCTGCCGGTGCAGAACAAGGATCCGAAAGCGATCCCGCAGATGATCGTCGTCGAGAAGCGTGTAATGGTCGCCGGCGATCGCCTCGTTGACGCCAGCGCCGGATTTGACTCGCGCACGGGCGAGCCGACCGTGAACTTCCGCTTCGACAGCGTGGGTGCCCGTGAGTTCGCCGACGTCACCAAGGCCTATCCGCCCCAGACACAACGCTTCGCCATTGTGCTGGACAAGCAGATCATCTCGGCGCCCGTCATCAACGAGCCGATCCTGGGTGGTTCGGGCCAGATCTCCGGCTCGTTCACCTCGCAGACGGCCTCCGATCTCGCCATCCTGCTGCGCGCCGGCGCCTTGCCTGCGCCGCTCAAAGTGATTGAGGAGCGCACGGTCGGCGCCGAACTCGGCGCAGACTCGGTGCGGGCTGGCCGTTATTCGGCTCTCGCCGGTCTGATTCTGGTCGCTCTCTTTATGATCGCGCGGTACGGCCTGTTCGGCCTGTTCGCCGACATCGCGCTGACGCTGAACATCGTGCTCCTGTTGGCAGTGCTGACATTGTTCGGCGCGACGCTGACTTTGCCGGGAATCGCCGGCATCGTGCTGACTATGGGCATGGCCGTCGATGCAAACGTCCTGATTTACGAGCGCATCCGGGAAGAACAGCGTAACGGACGAAGCATGTTGGCTTCGATCGACCAGGGCTTCCGTCGCGCCATGTCGACCATCATCGACGCCAATTCGACTCACGTCATCGCGGCGCTGATCCTGTTCCAGCTCGGTTCGGGACCGGTGCGTGGTTTTGCAGTCACGCTGGGCGTTGGCATCATCACTTCCTTCTTCACAGCCGTGATGGTGACCCGTCTCATCGTCATCCTGTGGCTCAACATCCGGCGGCCCCGGAAATTGGCCATATAGCAAAAAGGGCTGAAAAGCCCTGCAAATGCGATAGACTGAAGCAGGACTCATAAGGGGAGGATGGCCATGGCGGCCTTTTTGGGAAATCTTCGTAACGTCGTGATCGCGGGCTTCGTGCTGGCGTTGCTTGTCTTTGTGCTGCACTGGAAACTTGCCACTGCTGGTGGCGCCGCGTTGAACGGCTTGCAGATCGAATGGTTCGTGTTGCGCTGGCTGCATGTTGTCAGCGGCGTAATGTGGATCGGACTGCTGTGGTATTTCAACTTTGTGTCGACGCCTACGATGCCGAAGATTCCGCCTGAGTTGAAGCCGGCACTCGGCAAGTTCATCACCCCTGCCGCGCTGTTCTGGTTCCGCTGGTCTGCTATGAGCACGATCGTCTTCGGGCTCATTCTCGCATTCCGCAGCGGCTATCTGGTCGAAGCGTACACGCTGGATGCAGTAGACAAACTTGGTGCATTCTCCAACGAGAAGAACACGATCGTTGGTATCGGTATGTGGTTGGGCACGATTATGTGGTTCAATGTTTGGTTTGTGATCTGGCCCAACCAACAGAAGGCCCTCAACATCGACAACAAGTATCCCGATCTGGCGCAACCCGCGAAGGACGTGGCGGCCAAGATGGCCGGACAGTTCTCGCGCATCAACACGCTGCTTTCGATCCCCATGCTGTTCTGCATGGTGGGAGCGGCGCATCTGGTTTGAGCATTGGATGCACACCGGAAGGGGCCGCCCGGGGAACCGGGCGGCTCTTTTGCTTTGACCACCGCTGTTGAAACGATCTCCCAGACCGTACGGCGCGTTGACCCGGACCGGTATTTCTCGGCCCTGTTCGCGCCGGAGCCCGCTCGCGCGCATCTGATGACGCTTTATGCGTTCAATCATGAGATCGCGCGCGTTGCCGAGACAGTGCGCCAACCCATGATGGGCGAGATCCGGCTGGAATGGTGGCGCGAGACGCTGGAGGGCGCGCGCAAGGGATCGCCGCGCAATCACAATGTGGCGCGGGCACTCGCCGATCTGTTGGCCGCCTACGCGCTTCCGGCCGAACTGTTCGATGCGATCCTGGAGGCGCGTTCGTTCGACTCCACGGCCGACATGTTTGCAAACTGGACCGCGGCCGAAGCTTATTGCGACGCGACCAGCGGCAATCTCATGCGGCTCGCCGCGCGCATCCTCGGCGGTGAACAGGATGCACTGGCGCGCGAAGCGGGCGTCGCCTATGCGATGGCCGGATTCATCCGTGCGCTTCCATTCCACGCGGCGCGCCACAAGGTCTATTTGCCGGAAGATCTTCTCGGCGCGGTCGGATTGCTGCCGGATCAGATCATGGCCGGAACCTTCGACGTGAAGGTGAGGGCCGCGATCAGTCAGACCGCGATCAAGGCGCGCGAGCATTTTCTCGCGGCGCAGAAATTGCGTACGCCGCGTGCGCTGCTGCCGGCTTTTCTCCCTGCGGCGCTGGTGCCTCTCTATCTGAGGCGCGCCCGTCGCAGGGGGTTCAACCCGCTGAGACATTCCGGCGACGTGCCGCAGCATAGAAAGCAGATGAGACTTCTGGTCGCGGCGATGCGGCGAAAAATCTGATCATTCGGCGGCGGCCTTCGCCGCGCCGAGCCAGACCTGCAGGTCGGCGATGGCGCGGTGCGATTGCGCGCGCTTGCGGTCCTTGCCGCGAGTCCTGGCGGGCGGATCGGGGAACAGGCCGAAATTGACGTTCATAGGCTGGAACGTCTTCGCATCCGCACCACCGGTGATGTGCGCGAGAAGCGCGCCGAAGGCGGTGGTGGGCGGTGGCGGCTCGACCGCATGACCAAGAATTTCCGCCGCCGCGAAACGGCCGGCTAAAAGCCCGATGGAGGCGCTTTCCACATAACCTTCGACGCCTGTCACCTGGCCGGCGAAGCGCAAGTTCGGCTGCATTTTCAGGCGTAACTGCGAATCCAGCAGGCGCGGCGAGTTGATGAAGGTGTTGCGATGCAATCCGCCCAACCGGGCGAACGTCGCGTTCTGAAGACCCGGGATCATGCGGAATATCCGCGTCTGCTCGCCATGCTTCAGCTTGGTCTGGAAACCGACCATGTTCCACAAGGTGCCGAGCGCATTGTCCTGGCGCAGCTGCACCACGGCGTGCGGCCGCTGCACCTTTCGCGGATCGTGAAGGCCGACCGGCTTCATTGGCCCGAAGCGCAGCGTCTCCGGCCCGCGCGACGCCATGACCTCGATGGGCAGGCAGCCTTCGAAATAGGGCGTCGATTTTTCCCATTCCTTGAAATCGGTTTTCTCGCCCGCGAGCAGCGCCGCGATGAAGGCGTCGTACTCGTCCGCATTCATCGGACAGTTGATGTAGTCGGCCCCTTCGCCCTTGTCGTAGCGCGACTGCATCCAGCAGATGCCGAAGTCGATGGAGTCGCGATTCACGATCGGTGCGATGGCGTCGAAGAACGAAAGCGAGTCTTCGCCCGTGAGGCCGCGGATCGCCTCGGCCAACGGCGGCGAGGTGAGGGGTCCGGTCGCGACGATCGTCGAGCGCCAGTCGTCAGGCGGAAGTCCGGCGATCTCCTCGCGGGCGATTGCAATGTTGGGATGCGCCTCGAGCGTTCGCGTGATCGTCTGCGAAAACGGCACCCGGTCCACGGCCAGCGCGCCGCCCGCGGGCAGGCGATGCTGGTCCGCCGCGCGCATGATCAGCGATCCGGCGCGGCGCATCTCTTCATGCAGCAGCCCGACGGCGTTGTTTTCCCAATCGTCGGAGCGGAAGGAATTGGAGCAGACGAGCTCCGCCAGACCGTCCGTGATGTGCGCCTCGGTGCCGCGCACGGGCCGCATCTCGTGCAACACGACATGCGCGCCGGCCTCCGCCGCCTGGAAAGCCGCTTCGCTGCCGGCAAGGCCGCCGCCGATGATGTGGATGGGTTCGCTCATGGGGCAGTTGGATAGCATGGTGGGTTCTGGATTCTTTTGTTTTTTTCGGGATCAATTCGCCATTTTCCGTCTCAACATCTTGTTCTTCCAGCAGAATCCCGTCTTTTTGGGTCCTCCGTTTTCCTGCCGTTGCAGACATCCAGCTTTCCCGAACCGCCTTGAGAGTTCGTCTGGCGGCTGCAAGCGGCCAACAGATGCATATAGGACTAAATACTCCCAAAACAAGTCCTTCATAAGATAAAATTCTTGACATCAGAGCATCAAATAACTGATGCTTTGATGTATGAGAACGACCCTGACGATCGACGACGACAATGCCGTGAGGCTGGAGCGTCTTCGCAAGGAACGCGACGCGAGCCTGAAGGATGTCGTGAACGAGGCCATCCGACGCGGTTTGAACGCGATGGCCGAGCCGCCGCAAACGCGCTTGCCTTTCAAGACAGGGGTCTACGATCCGGGCAAACCTTTTCTTCCCGTCGACAATATCGGTGACGTTCTGGAGATGCTCGATGAAGCAGACTTCAAAGAGAAATCCCGCAAGTGATACTGGTCGACGCCAACGTCCTTCTTTACGCGCATTTCTCGAGCTATGACGAGCATGACCGCATGCGTAACTGGCTTGACGAGCAGCTTGGCGGCGCGACCCGCGTGGGACTTCCGTGGGAGAGCGTGCTCGGCTTTCTGCGCATCGCAACCAATCCAAGAATATATCCGCGGCCGCAATCCGTTCCGGGAGCGTGGAACCAGGTGCGAGCATGGCTGGAAAGCGGATCGAGCTGGATCCCTCAACCTACGGAGCATCATGCCGAAATTCTGGCCGAGATGATTGCGCTGCCGGGCATGACGTCGAAGCTTGTCGTGGATGCGCATTTGGCGGCGCTGGCCATCGAGCATGGCCTTACGCTCTGCAGCAGCGACGGCGACTTCGCGCGCTTTCCCAAACTGCGCTGGTTCAATCCGCTGGCCGCTTAGCGGCGGGTGAAGGGTGATTGGCGAAAGAATCGTGCACGCGTGGTCACGGTTGGATATGGGCCCGCCGATTGCGCCAATATCGGCCTGCGTTTTCCGAGGCAGGGAGGACGGCATGCAATCCATTCCAAAGAAAATTGTGTTTCTCATGTCCGCCGCGGTTCCCGGTGCCGGTGCTGCGGTAGATCGGGCCGAGATCGCCGAACAGCAACGTGTCATGGCCGAAAGCCAGGCCAAGCAGAAGCCGACCGACGACAAGCTGAACGCTCAGATGAAACCTGCCATCGCGCAAACGCAGGCCCTGTAGGGCGATGCGCGTCTGCAGCAATTACTCAATCTGGCAAAAGACAAAAGCTGCCATTGAACCGAT
Organism: uncultured Alphaproteobacteria bacterium; assembly: GCA_963743765.1. Classification (GTDB taxonomy): domain Bacteria; phylum Pseudomonadota; class Alphaproteobacteria; order Micropepsales; family Micropepsaceae; genus Rhizomicrobium. Next base: position 349,941 of record CAVUQQ010000004.1, on the reverse strand, counting down.
GCGCAGGATGCCGACAGGTTGAGACAGTGCAGTAAGGATTCATTTTCGAGCGGTCGAAGATTGAATTGAGAAGCACTCCGCGACGGGGTCTGCTTTTGCAGGCGATCGAGGTTGCGGTCCCGTGATTCCGGGCAGATGTGCTGCCGTGTCAAGGACTGCAGCAACTCGGTGTTGGCGCGCTTGCTGCGGCCCACCGTCTCGTCGCTCGAGCGAGGGCACAAGATGCAGACGATTCGAACATTCGGCGCGGCCCTTCTGGCGACAGCCTGTACCCTTTCGACTGCCCAGAGCGCGGATTGCGTGAACAACGACGCCATGACAGCGCTTAAAGTCGCCGCCATGCAGCAGGAACTCATGGTTGCGGCACTCACCTGTCATGAGGTTGCGCGGTACAACCACTTCGTACTCTCGCACCAGCCTGAATTGATTGACTCCGACAACAGACTGAAAGCTTATTTCGTCCAACGCAGCGGCGTTGAGGCCGGCTATCACACATTCAAGACCGAACTGGCGAACGCCTCTTCACTGCGCAGCGTTCGTGCGACGGACTCATTTTGCGCGCGTGCCGATTCGGAATTTGATCTCGCTGACAGGCCGATGAGCCTCTCGGCGCTTGTCGGCATGCAGTCGTTCGCTTTGGGAGCTGCCTATCAGACTTGCCGGGGCCGCGACCGGAATGCGCCAGTGACGGCCGACGCGTCGCCGGCTTTGCCTTCGCGTCAGTCCAGGCTCGCCAGTGTCCGCGCCGGTGCGCCGGATCCATATGCCGACAGTTCGAGCGCGGACTCCGTTTTGCCACCGTCATGGACACCGGCGCGTCGCTCGCCAAACGCCGACCGATATGCGCGGGCCGACGGCGATGCCGACGAAGACGAAGACGATGCCGGTTTGCAATCCCAGAAACGAAATTCGACGCCACACGGACCTGATCGCTATGCGCGCATGAATCCGGATCGTGATGGCTATCCGCGCGATCGCTTCGACGACCGCAGCGACGACGAAGACAGCGGCGACGACGACGAACCCTGATCGCGCTCTATCCCGCACCGGCGGCTTGCCGTCCTGCAGGTCCCGGCCGGGAAGCCGGTTGCCATTTGTAAATGCAAATTACATTTGGCGGCCCCTCCGGGGCACCCATTTTTGTTAACCTATTGATATTCCGAATATGTGTCGTTTTGGCACACCATTTGCTTGGCGCATCAACATCGTTGGAGTGGAGGATGGCGATGTTCAAAAGGCTCTTGTTGGCTGCGTCGGTTGCCTTGCTAGCGTCGCAGGCGCAGGCGGATACATTCAATGTCTATGTGGGGTATGCGGATACCCTGCGTCCAAGCGGTTTCTTTCCCAGCCCGTTCTGCACGGGCGGTATCACGCCCAACTGTCAGGTTGACACTGGGGATGCGCTGGATGCCGGCGCCTTTCGCGTTGACAATACCGGCGCAACGCCGATCACCCTCAGCAACATCGTGGTGACGCTCGACAACGGCGCAGTCTCGTTTGCGCTGTGGAGCAGCGTGACGCTTGCCCCGGGCGATCGCGCGATCTTCGGGCAGACTTCGCCCTCGTTCAACTTTGACACAAGCGACTATGGTTTTTTCAGCGACATCGGCATTGGCTTCAACGGCATTGGCGGTTGCACCTACTACGGCGATCTCACGGCCGCGCAGCAGGCAACGTGCACTCTGAATGACCCGGTCATCTCCTTCCTGGAAAACGGCAATCCCATAAGCCTGACGGATACCGGCTCGATCCTCAATACCGGTGGCTATGACTTCGTCTGTTGCTCAAGCGACGGCAACGAGTCCATCGGCTGGCATCAGATCGGAACCGGCGTGACGGTCCGCGGCAATGGCGTTCCAGAACCGATCACACTGAGCCTGTTCGGTGCAGGTCTTGCGGGCGCGGTTGCACTGCGTCGCCGCAAGAGGAAGTCGGCCTAACGGCACTTTGCTCTCAGACGAGCATGAGGACGGCGGCCATCGTGCCGCCGTTTTCTTTTTTTGCCGCCAGGACGCATCGCCCGCGCGAAGCTTCTCTCGAACCTTCGCGCGGCCCCGTCGTCTGGCCTAACCCCACACCGGCGGCTTGCGGTCGATCCAGGGGCTTGTCTGTTCGAGTTGCGCGGCCAGGCGGAACAGCGTCGCCTCGTCGCCATAGCGGCCGCTGAACATCATGCCGATCGGCAGCTTGTCCTTCGACATGCCCAGCGGCAGCGACATGGACGGCTGGCCCGTCAGGTTGGCCAGCGGTGTGAGGCCGAAGATCTGGCCCTGGCGGCGATTGAACTCGCGCGCGCGCACAAGTGTCGGATCGAGAAACCCGAGCGGCGGCGGCGGCGTGAGCGTCATCGGCTGCAGCAGCACATCGAAGCCGCGATAGAGCGCCAGGATTTCGCGGCCGATAAGACGGATCGTCTGGAGGCCCCACGCGACATCCTTCGGCGTGAGTTGCTGGGCGGCGCGATAGCCGATCAGCGCCAGCCATTCGAGCGTCGTTTCGTCGAGCGGGCGCTGCATCTGTTCGGCCCATTCTTCGTAACCCACGACGCTCATCGCGCCGGAAACGAAACCTTGCGCCTTGTAGAGTTTGCGCAGGTTCACGCCTAGCGTCGGCAGTTCGATCATCGTGTGACCAAGCTCGCCGAGAAGCTTCACGGTTGCGTCGAACGTTGCCTTTACGTCGGGATGCAAGGGTGTGTTCTGGATGTTCTCGGTGCAGAACGCGATGCGCAGATGGCCCGGCGAAGTTTCGAGCTCCTCCATATAGGGCCGAGCCTTTGCCAACGGCGCATAAGGCGCGTCGTCTTCCGGCAATCCGGTCCAGTCGAGCATCGCCGCACTGTCGCGCACCGTGCGCGTCACGACATGGTCGCAGATCATGCCGTGGGCGCGCCCGCGATCGTCGGGTCCGCCGGGATTGCGGAACTGCGTCGGCTTGATCCCGAAGAGTCCGCACTGCGCGGCGGGAATGCGGATCGAACCGAGTCCGTCCGAGGCGTGCGCCATCGGCACCATGCCCGACGCCACCGCCGCCGCCGCACCGCCGGACGACCCGCCGGAGCTGTGGTTGGGATTCCACGGATTGTGGCAATTGCCGAGATGGCGCCCCTCGGTCGTGCCGGGAATTCCGAATTCCGGCGTGTTGGTCTTGCCGGTGAAAACAAGACCCGCGGCACGGTAGCGCTTCGTCAGTTCGCCATCCGCATCGCTGACATAGCCCGCGAGGAGTGCGCTGCCGTTCGTCATCGGCCAGCCGGCGACGGGCAGGTTGATGTCCTTGATCAGGAAGGGCACGCCCTTGAAGGGGCCGTCGGGAAGCTTGCCCTTGGCGGTCGCACGCGCTTCATCGAACGCCTTGAACACGACAGCATTGAGCGTCGGATTGTGGCGCTCGATCCGCGCGATCGCTTCATCGAGAAGTTCGAGCGGCGTGACTTCGCCACGGCGCACAAGGTGGGCAAGGCCGAGGCCGTCATACTGTTCGTATTCGGCGAACGCCATTTTTCAGATCCTTATATTTGCGTACCGGCCGGCCCATGGTGACGCCTTTTCCAGTTCGGCGGCAAGCTTGAGCAACGTCATTTCCCCGCCGGCGCGCGCTGTAAATTGTACGCCGATCGGCAGGCCGTCCTTGCTCCAGTTGAGCGGCAGGCTGATGCCCGGCGTTCCGACCGAATTCTGCATCGAGGTGAAGGGGACATAGCCGTAGTTCGGCAGGAATCCCTTTTGTACATCGGTCTCGTCGATATCGATGGTGCCGAGTTTCATCGGCGGGCGGCCGAGTGTAGCCGTCAGCCACACATCATAGGTTTCGTGCCATGCGGCGAACTGGCGTCCGGCGCTTGTCATGATCGCGCGCGCGGCGATGAACTCGGCGGCGCTGACGCGCTTGCCCATTTCATAAAGGCCTAGCGTGAGGCCTTCGACGACTTCGAGCGAAGGCTTCTTGCCTGTTTGCTGCGCCAGCGTGTCCAGCGTGAAGGCGACGTTGGAACACCAGACGGTCGAGAACGCGCCGATGAGCGCGCCTGCGTCGACCGGCGGATCGGTGACCTCGACGTCGTGGCCCAGGCTTTCGCAGAGCTTGGCCGTCTTCTTGATTGCGACGGTCACTTCGGGATCGTGTGCGGTACCATTCATCATCCTGGTGCTGACGGCGATGCGCAGGCGCTTTGTCTTGCGCTTGATGCCGTCGAGATAGGAACCCTCCGGCGGCAGCGCGAAGTAGGGATCGCCATAGTCCGGTGCGCAGGTCGCATCGAGCGCAGCGGCGGTGTCGCGCACGCTCTTCGTCACGAAGCCGTCGACGGAGAGACCGCCCGTGGCGTCGGCGGCGCCCGGGCCTTGCGTGAGGCGGCCGCGCGAGACTTTCAATCCGACGAGACCACAGGCCGACGCCGGAATGCGGATCGATCCGCCGCCATCCGTCGCATGCGCGATGGGCACGATGCCGGCGGCGACAGCAGCAGCCGAACCGCCCGACGAACCGCCGGCCGAATGTGCAAGGTTCCAGGGATTGTGCGCGGGACCGTAGAGCTTGCACTCCGTCGTCGGCAGGATTCCGAATTCCGGCACGTTGGTCTTGCCGAAAGGAATGAGCCCGGCGGCCCTGAAGCGCGTGACGAGCGTCGATTCATATGTCGACGGCGTTGCCGGCACGTAGCGCGAGCCGGACCGGTTCGGCCAGCCGGCCACGTTGGCGCGCATGTCCTTCAACAGCATCGGCACGCCGGCGAATACGCCTTTGCCCTGCTTGCCCTTCGCTGCGGTGCGCGCCTCGTCGTAAGCGGTGAAGATGATCGCGTTGAGCTTGGGATTGAGCGACTCGGCGCGCGCGATGGCTTCTTCCATCACTTCGCGTGCCGAAACCTTTTTCTTCGCGATGGCCTGCGCGAGGCCAAGCGCGTCGTACCTGCCATATTCGGAGAAACGCATGTCTCAGACCTTCATCTTGGCGTAGCGGTCGAACCAGGGATTGGACTTCTCCAGCTGTGCCGCCAGCTTGAGCAGGGTGAGCTCGTCGCCGAACGGCGCGACGAACTGCGTGCCGATCGGAAGGTTGTCCTTGTTCCAGTAGAGCGGAACGTTCATTGCGGGCTGGCCGGTCACATTCTGCAGGGCGGTGAAGGGTACATAGTCGATCTGCGGCGCGAAGGATTTGGAGAGATCGGTGTTATCGAAATCGAATACGCCGTTCTTTTCCGGCGGACGCCCCAGTGTCGGAGTGATCCACACATCGTAGGTCTGGTGGAAGCGCGCCATTTCCCGCGATGCGACGTTGATGAGATCCTTTGCCTGCAGATAGTCGCTCGCCGTGACCTGCTTGCCTGCCAGGTACATCGCCCAGGTGAGTCCTTCAAAGATCTCGCGTGACGGAGTCTGCCCGGTCAATCTTGCAATCGTGTCGATGCCGGCCGCGAGGCCGCCGCCCCAGAATGCCGTGAATGCGCCCATCAGCGCGGCGAAATCGAGCGACGGAGCCGCTTCCTCGACATTGTGCCCGAGCTTTTCGCACGACCTTGCCGCGTGTTTCACGGCAGCCGCGCAATCTGCATGCACGGCCGTGCCGTCGACCTTTTTGGTCGAGAAGGCAATACGAAGCTGCTTTGGCTTGCGCGCGATCGCTGCGAGGTAAGAATCGGGATGCTGCGGTTCGGCATAAGGATCGCCCGGCATGTAACCGTGAACGGCGTCGAGCGCCGCTGCCGTATCGCGCACCGAGCGCGAGACGACGAGATCGGTCGCGATGCCGTCGAGCGCATCGGCAAAAAACGGGCCCTGGCTAAGACGTCCGCGCGATGGCTTCAATCCGACAAGTCCGCAGGCACCGGCCGGGATACGGATCGAACCTCCGCCGTCATTGGCATGCGCCAGCGGAACAATTCCGGCGGCGACCGCTGCCGCCGATCCGCCCGACGAACCGCCGGTCGAGTGGGCGAGGTTCCACGGATTCTTCGCGGTGCCGTAAAGCTTGGACTCGGTCGATGCGACAAGACCGAATTCGGGAACGTTCGTCACGCCGAACAGGTTCAATCCTGCGGCTTTGAATTTCTCCACGAGATAGCTGTCGCTTGGCCGCGGAAAGGCCGGAATGAATCGCGACGCCTGGCGGGAGGGCATGCCTTGCGCGAGCGCGCCGATGTCCTTCAGCAGGAACGGCACGCCGCTGAACGGACCTTTGGGAAGTTTCCCCTTCGCCGCGTCGCGCGCGCGTTCATAATCCTTGAAGATGATGGCGTTGAGCTTTGGGTTGAGCGTTTCGGCGCGCGTGATTGCCTCGTCGATCAGCTCGGTGGCTTTGACTTTCTTCTTGGCGACGAGAGCGGCCAGTCCCAGCCCGTCATAAGAGCCATACGCATCAAATCCCATCACACCACCCAATATTTGACTATCGGCAAACCTTAGCTGAGCCGTCACGAACATGTCACGGCGCCGCATAGTTCGCGGCACTGCAGCATTGCAGCTCAGTGCAATTTGCCGCAACGGAAGCTGCGCTCTAGGATGCCGCGATCAGGTCGGGGGACGCAGCATGAAGATTCCATTCGAGCGGACACTCGTCGGCGCGTACCGGTTTGCCTTCACTAACTTCCTTTCGATCCTGGGAATCGCGTGGTTTCCGTTCTTGATCGTCGGCGTCGCGGCGGCGGGGTTGATCTACTCGATGCTTCCTCTGCTGAACTCTCTTCTGACGACCGGACAGGACAAGTGGGACGAGACGCAGATGATCCCGTTCGTGACCTCGCTTGTGGGGACTATGTCTCTTTTGTTGGTCGTGTTCATCCTGGCGTTCGCCATGGTGAATGTTGGCTTGATGCGCAAGGCGCTCGGCCAGCATCCGGGACCGATCTACATTTTCTTTTCGCTCGGCGGGCAGGTGTGGCGGATGATCGGCGCTTATCTTCTGCTCATGCTTCTGGCCTGGGGTATCATGATCGCGTTCGGCCTGGGACTTGCCGTGGTCAGTTTCGCCTTGTCCAAGATCTCCGCGACCGTGCAAACCGTCGGCACGGCGCTGCTGACGCTCGCGGCGATCTTCAGCGGTATCTACGCGATTGTGCGCGTGCAGTTCTTCCTTCCGGCTGTCGTGGTGGCGGAGCACCACATCGGCCTTCGCCGTTCCTGGAATCTGGGGCGCGGCAATTTCTGGAGGATTGTCGGCATTGCGATTCTGGTGACGCTGCCCGCCTATATTGTGTTTACAACGCTCTTTTCGGTTGTCCTCCAGATTTCGCTGGCCAGGCACGCCGCGCCGTTGGCGGGAATCATGCCGCACATGGTGCAGGGAACGATGACGCCGCAAGAGTTGCGCCAATATCTCACCGTGGTGCTAAGCGCCGTCGCGGGCGTGTGGCCCATTTTGGCAGTGATGGAACTGCTCTATATGGTGGCGCTGACCGGCGTGTCGGCCGGCGCGATTGCAACCGCGTATAACCTCGTCACGGGCGCAACAGACAGCGCACCGCCATCCAGCTCACCAAAGGCTCCCGCATGAACAAGATTCCCGTAGGCCAGACCATTCGCTTCGCCTACGCCTTCACCTTCGGAGAAATCGGTACCGTCATCGGCCTCATCTGGATTCCAACGCTGATCAATGCGGTTGCGAGCTTTTTCGTGCTTGGTTCCTATTACCGAACGCTCGCGGACAGTTTCGAAAGCGGCTTGCCGCCGGTGGGTCCCGAGATTGGCCTGCCGTTTCTGCTCGCATTCCTTTCGATGCTTCTGATGGCAATGATCGGCGTTGCCATCACGCAGCAGGTACTGGGCCTTCGTCAGGGGCCGGCGTTTGCGCACATCGCTTTAGGCAGCGCCGAATTGCGGGCGTTCGGCGGCTTCTTCGGACTCTATCTGCTGCTCGTCCTGTTCGTCATTGTCGTTGCGCTGGCTGTCGGCATCGCTGCCGCCGGCGGTGGGGCCGCAACGACGGCAAATCCGACGATCGCCGCGCCCGTGGCTGCCGGCATTGGCCTGGCGGCTTTGATCGGAATGCTGGTTGTCATCTATTTGGCGGTCAGACTCAGCTTCCTGCTGATCCCGTCGGTCGTGGATGGCGGCGAATTCGGCCTGACGCGCAGTTGGCAACTCACGAAAGGAAATTTCTGGCGCATTTTTGCGGTGGGACTGGCCACGCTGCTGCCGATCATGCTGGTTTTCGGTGTGGTGGAACTCGCCATTCTGGGTCCCGCGTTCTTCACGCCGGATCTGAAACAGGCGACCGATACGACCGCAAGCCTGCACCGCATGGCCGCACAAATGCGCACCATGCAGACGCACATGCCGGTCCTGATGGGGATGAGTTTCGTCGTCGCGCCGCTTTTGTACGGCCTGATGTTCTCGGCATCGGCCTTTGCCTATCGTGCTCTTTCGGGCCGGAATCCGTCGGCCGCAAGAAGCGAGAGCTAGACGTGCCGGAACGACGAACTTGCGCAACATCCGTCTGATCATCGTTCTGGCGGTCGTCTATATCGACATGCTGGGAATTGGGCTTGCCTATCCAATTCTTCCAAGGCTTGTGCAGCAGTTCGAACATGGCGATGTTTCGCACGCGTCGTACATCGTGGGATTTCTCGCCTCGGGCTTTTCGCTCATGCAGTTTCTGTTCGCGCCGCTGATCGGTGCGATATCGGATCGTCATGGACGCAGGGTGGTCATCCTGCTGTCGCTCGGCGGTGCAGGCACGGCCTATATGCTGATGGCGGCGGCGCCGGGCCTTGCCTGGCTCGCCATTGCCCGGCTTGTCGCCGGCGCGATGGGGGGATCGTTCTCGACCGCCGGCGCCTACATCGCGGACATCACGCCACCGGAAAAGCGGGCGCAGAGTTTCGGCCTTATCGGCGCGGCATTCGGCTTCGGCTTTATTACCGGTCCGGTGATCGGCGGCGTTCTTGGCGCGATCGATCTGCATCTGCCGTTTCTGGCCGCCGGCTGCCTGTGCATCGTCAATCTGGCTTTTGCATTCTTTGCACTCCCGGAATCGTTGCGTGCGGAAAACCGCAAACCGTTTGCGTTGCGTCGTGCCAATCCCGTCGGCGCTTTGCGCGAAGTCTGGCGCCATCCATCCGTCTTCAACCTGATGACGATCCTGGTGCTCGCCATGTTCGCCAATCGAGTCGCCGAAATGACGTGGGTTCTCTATTCGGGTTATCGCTTCCACTGGGGTCCGAAGGAGATTGGATTTTCGCTCGCCATCGTCGGCGTGATCTTCGTGGTCGGGCAAGGTTGGTTCACGCGAATCCTGATTCCGCGCATCGGCGAACGCCGCGCGATCCTGATCGGGCTTGGCGTCAGCGTCGTCGTCAGCGTGCTTTACGGCGCTGTGAACAAGGGTTGGATGATGTATTGCGTTATGCCGCTCGCCATCTCCGGCTGGACGGTCGCGCAACCCGCTGTACAAGGTTTGATGTCGCGCGCGGTTCCCGCGAACGAACAGGGCCTGCTGCAAGGCGCCGTCTCCAGCATCACAAGTCTTACAAGCATTGCAGGACCGCCGATCTGGACCGGATTGTTCGGTTATTTTGTGAGCCCCGCTGCGCCGATCATCGTTCCAGGCGCCGCGTTTTTCGTTTCGGCCGCAGTTTTTTTGGTCGCGCTGGTTCTTGCCATTGTTTGGGAAACCGGCACGCCCGCAGAGGCTATGCCTGCCCAACCAATACATGTTCTATAATGCGGATCAGCCGCGCGCGCGTCCATGTGCCAGATTTTGGCGCCAAGCGTGAGGGCAAGATGCGCCGGTCCGCCGACAGCACACGCGTGATGGTGTCGATCGGAGATTGCTGCGCCGGCGTCGTCACTCGGCGGCTTTCATCTTCTTAGGAGCCAGCTTTTCCGGCATGCGGTTCTTCAGCAGCGGCTTGAGATATTGGCCGGTATAGCTCTTGGCGTTTCGGGCCACATCCTCTGGCGTGCCAAAGGCGATCAGTTCGCCGCCGCCGTCGCCACCTTCCGGTCCGAGATCGATGATCCAGTCGGCCGTCTTGATGACTTCCAGATTGTGTTCGATCACCACGACCGTGTTGCCGTTGTCGACCAGTTCGTGGAGCACTTCGAGCAGCTTCTTGACGTCGTGGAAGTGCAGGCCGGTGGTCGGCTCGTCCAATATATAGAGTGTGCGGCCGGTAGCCCGGCGCGACAGTTCCTTGGACAGCTTCACGCGCTGTGCCTCGCCGCCGGACAAGGTCGTCGCCTGCTGGCCGACATTGATGTAGCCGAGACCGACGCGTTTGAGGGTGTCCATCTTCTCGCGGATCGACGGCACCGCCTTGAACAGGTCCCCGGCCGCCTCGACCGTCATGTCGAGCACGTCGGCGATGGAGTGATCGCGGAACTTCACGTCCAGCGTTTCGCGGTTGTAGCGCTTGCCCTTGCAGACATCGCACTGGACATAGACGTCGGGCAGGAAGTGCATCTCGATCTTGATGACGCCGTCGCCCTGGCAGGCTTCGCAACGCCCGCCCTTGACGTTGAACGAGAAGCGTCCCGGCTGATAGCCGCGCGCCTTGGATTCCGGAAGCTCCGCGAACCAATCGCGGATCGGCGTGAAGGCGCCGGTATAGGTCGCCGGGTTCGAGCGCGGCGTGCGGCCGATGGGCGACTGGTCGATGTCGATGACCTTGTCGAGATATTCCAGGCCCTCGATCTTGTCATGCGCCGCCGGATGCTCGCGGCCCTGGTTGAGCTTGCGCGACGCCGATTTGAAAAGCGTCTCGATGGTGAGCGTCGACTTGCCGCCGCCCGAAACGCCGGTGACGCAGGTCAGCGTGCCGAGCGGGAAGGCCGCCGTGACGTTCTTGAGATTGTTGCCCTTCGCGCCGACGACCTTGAGCCAGCGATCGTGGATCGCCTTGCGCCGCCTGGAAGGTATCGCGATCTGCTCCAGGCCGGTCAGGTACTTTCCCGTCAGGCTGTTGGGATTCGACATGATGTCTTCGGGCGTGCCCTCGGCGACGATTTCGCCGCCATGGATGCCGGCGCCGGGTCCCATGTCGATCACATGATCGGCCTGGCGGATGGCTTCCTCGTCATGCTCGACCACGATGACCGTGTTGCCCATGTCGCGCAGGCCCTTGAGCGACTCCAGCAGCTTTTCATTGTCGCGCTGGTGCAGGCCGATGGACGGTTCGTCCAGAACATAGAGAACACCCGTCAGGCCCGAGCCGATCTGCGAGGCGAGCCGGATGCGCTGGCTCTCGCCGCCCGAAAGCGTGCCGGACGCACGCGCCAGTGTCAGGTAATCGAGCCCGACATTATTGAGGAATTTCAGCCGGGCGCGGATTTCCTTCAAAATGCGCGCCGCGATTTCCGTCTGCTGCTTGTTCAGCTTCTTGTCGATGTCGCGGAACCATTCGTCGGCGTGGCGGATCGACTGGTCGCACACTTCGCTGACGTGCTTGCCGCCGATCTTCACGCACAAGGCTTCCGGCTTCAGGCGATAGCCCTTGCACACATCGCACGGGCTGGTGTCCTGGAACCGTTCCAGTTCTTCGCGCACCCAGGCGGAATCGGTTTCCTTGAAGCGCCGCTCCATGTTCGGCACGACGCCTTCGAACGGCTTCTTGGTCTCGTAGCGGCGCAGGCCGTCATCATAGATGAACTTGATCTCCTCCTCGCCCGAACCCTGCAGGATGATTTCCCGGGCCCTCTTGGGCAGGTCTTCCCACGGCTCGTTGAGCGAGAATTTGTAGTGACGGGCGAGGGCCTCAAGCGTCTGCAGATAATAAGGTGAGGAACCCTTGGACCAGGGCGCGATGGCGCCCTTGCGCAGCGTCAACGTCTCGTCCGGCACAACCAGAGCCGGATCGAAGTAGAGCTGTGTGCCAAGTCCGTCGCAGGCGGGGCACGCGCCATGCGGATTGTTGAAGGAAAAGAGCCGTGGCTCGATCTCCGGGATCGTGAAGCCGGAGACGGGGCAGGCGAACTTCGACGACATCATGATCTGCTTCGCCGTGCCGTCTTTTTCCTTCACGTCGGCGAATTCTGCGATCACAAGGCCGTCGGCGATGCCAAGCGCGGTCTCGATGGAATCCGGCAGCCGGTTGCCGATGTCTTTCTTGACCACGATGCGGTCGACCACCACTTCGATGTCGTGCTTGAGCTTCTTGTCGAGCACGGGAACCGAGCCGATCTCGTAATATTTCCCGTCGACCTTGACGCGCTGAAAGCCTTTCTTCTGCAGCTCGGCGAATTCCTTGCGATATTCGCCCTTGCGGCCGCGCACCATCGGCGCGAGCAGGAAGAGCCGCGTGCCCTCGTCGAGCGCGAGGATGCGATCGGCCATCTGGCTGACCGTCTGGCTTTCGATCGGAAGCCCGGTGGCCGGCGAGTAGGGCACGCCGACGCGCGCGAAGAGGAGGCGCAGATAGTCGTAGATCTCCGTGACCGTGCCGACGGTCGAACGCGGGTTGCGCGAGGTCGTCTTCTGTTCGATCGAAATCGCCGGGGACAGGCCTTCGATGTGGTCGACATCGGGCTTCTGCATCAGCTCGAGGAACTGGCGCGCATAGGCAGAAAGCGATTCGACATAGCGGCGCTGACCCTCGGCGTAGATCGTGTCGAAGGCGAGCGAGGATTTTCCCGAGCCCGAAAGGCCCGTCATCACCGTCAGCGAGTCGCGCGGAATATCGACGTCGACATTCTTGAGATTGTGCTCGCGCGCACCGCGGATGGAGATGTTTTTCAGCATGTGTTTCCCGGCCAAACAGTAAGCTTGCTGCGCGTGGAACACGCCCGCAAGACGCGCCCCAAATGCTGCTGACAGAATCCGAATCCGCAGAACAAAAGGGGAACTCTTTATTTCATGAGGCAGGCTCTGTGTCTATCGCCCAGGGGCCCGGCGAAGAAGCGCTATAGCTGTCTTCTCCACCGCGATATAGGCATAGCTGCCCATTATTTCACCCCAATCGAAGAACCTATGACACAGACCAGACCGTCCGCGCCGGGCAGCCTGACCTATCGTCCTGACATTGACGGTCTGCGCGCGCTCGCCGTTGTTCCGGTGGTCCTTTACCATTTCGGCGTGCCGGGTTTCGGTGGCGGGTTCGTCGGCGTCGATGTGTTCTTCGTCATCTCGGGCTTTCTCATCACGTCGCTGATCTTCGGCGAGTTGCGCGACGGCCGGTTCTCGGTCCTGCGCTTCTACGAGCGGCGCGTGCGGCGGATTTTCCCCGCGCTCTTCGTCGTGATGGCCGCCACGTTGGTTGTGGCCGTCCTGGTTTTTCTTCCGGCCGATCTGCTTCGCCTTGCCGAGAGTGCAGCCGCAACCGCGATTTTCGGCTCGAACTTCGATTTTTGGCTGCAGTCGGGCTATTTCGATGTCGGCGCGGACCTCAAGCCGCTGTTGCACACATGGTCGTTGGCGGTCGAGGAACAGTTCTATCTTGCCTTCCCCGCGCTTCTGTACGTCATGCACACCAGGAAGCGCGCGACGTTGCTTGGCCTTGTCGCTGCGCTCGCCGTGGCTTCGTTCGGGTTGAGCGTGTGGGGCGTGAACCGCTTTCCAAGCGCCGCCTTTTATCTCGCGCCCTATCGCACCTGGGAACTCATGCTGGGCGCCATCCTGGCGCTCGGTGACTTTCCTCTGCCGAAATCGCGTTGGACCGGAGAGGCCATTTCGTTCGCAGGCCTGGCCGCAATCGGCTTTGCGGTTTTTGCGTTCACCGCGGCAACGCCGTTCCCCGGCATCAATGCACTTTTCCCCTGTCTTGGCGCTGCTGCGCTGATCCACGCGGGCGGGAACGAGCGCAGCGGCACGCGCCGCGTTCTGTCGTCGCGGCCGTTCGTGTTCGTCGGCCTGATCTCCTACTCGCTTTATTTGTGGCATTGGCCGATCCACGTCTTTTCCAAATACCTGTCCGACGGAGCGCAGGGCAGCGTCCGGACCGTTGGCCTCATCGCGCTGTCCTTTGTCCTGGCGGTGCTGTCGTGGCGATTTGTCGAGCTACCGTTTCGCCGGCGAGAGGTTTTTGCGCGACGCACGATCTTCCGTCTCGCAGGTGCGGCGACGGCCGCAACGCTCATCGTCTCGGGATTGCTGTTCGCGCTGCACGGCTTGCCGCAACGCTTCACGCCGCAGGTCCAGCGCATTTTCGCCGAGGCGAGCGACATCGAGCCGCGGCGGCATGGCTGCTTCAATCTTTCGGCGGATGACGTGGAGGAGGGGCGCGCTTGTGCAATCGGCAACGCCAATGCTGCAGCGACGACTTTCATGCTGTGGGGCGACTCGCATGCCGACGCATTGCTGCCCGCAGTCGACGCGGTGGCCGCACGCGCAGGTCGCAAGGGACTCTTCATCGCGCACGGACGGTGCCCGCCGCTTCTGCATCTTTCGCTGACCGACGAACCGACGGAGCGATGCGCCCAACTGAATGACGCGGCCCTGAAGATCGCCATGCAGAAGCAGATGACCGAGATCATCCTGGTCGCGCGCTGGGCCTATTACGATCAGGGTACGGGATATGGTTCTGATGCATCGGACGTTCGTCATCTGATCGACCTCGATCCGCCGCTTCATGCCGATGAATCGCAGCACGCGACGTTCGCCCGCATAGTTGAGCGAACCGTGCGAGTGTTGATCACGGCCGGAAAGAAAGTTGTCATTGTGGCGCCCGTGCCCGAACCCGGCATAGATGTGCCGGAGGTCATGGCGTTGGCCGCCGCGTATGGTTCGCACCCGCACCCGGGGCCAAGTCTTTCGGACTACCGGGCGCGCAACGCGTTCGTACTTCGCGATCTTGCAAACCTGCACGAGACGTACGGTGTCACGGTCGTGGATCCGGCGAGCCTGCTGTGCGCCACCGGCCGCTGTGCGTTGATGCGGGACGGCAAGCCGCTCTATTTCGATCACCACCATATGAGCGTGTACGGCGCCCTGCAGCTTACGGGCCTGTTCAAGCCTGCGTTCTAAGGCCGGCCGAAAAACCGGCCTTGCCCGCGGAAACGGAATAGAACATAATAAGAACAAACAGGAATCGAACGACGAACCGCATCCTGTCCACAACCGGCAAGGCGCGCGATGTGGCGCGGCTCGCGGCGCGGGACTAGGTTCGCGGAAGTGAGAAAAAGGAGACGGTCATGGCGGGCAGCGTCAACAAGGTCATTCTGGTGGGCAACCTGGGCAAGGATCCCGAAGTGCGCCGCATGACGTCGGGCGAGCCGATCGTGAACCTGTCTGTCGCGACGTCGGACACCTGGCGCGACAAGGCCTCAGGCGAGCGCAAGGAACGCACCGAATGGCACCGCGTGGTGATCTTCAACGAGAATCTCGCCAAGGTCGCCGAGCAGTTTCTGCGCAAGGGTTCCAAGGTCTATCTCGAAGGCGCGCTCCAGACGCGCAAATGGACCGACAAGGACGGAAACGAAAAATACTCCACGGAGGTCGTGCTGCAGCGGTTCCGCGGCGAGCTCGTCATGCTTGACGGACGCAATGAGGGCGGCGGCGCAAGCCGCGAGCGCATCGGCGCCAGCGACGCGCCGGTTGCCTTCCAGCGCGACGAGATGGAAGACGAGATTCCGTTCTGATCCTGCACATGCGTCGTATCATTGGTATCTGTCTGACGCTGGCGCTTGCCGGCTGCGCCGTTTCCTACGGTGATCGTGCGACCGGGTTTCTCAACCCGCAGATCGCGGATGCCTATGTGCCGCTGGAAGGCGTTTCCATGGTGGTGCTGGAGGGCCGTGCCGCCGCCTTCGTCATCGCGCCGGGCGTGGCGGTCACCAACGCGCACAACGCCAAGATCATCGGCGGCGCGCCGATCATCGGCGAATCCCGCAATTACGATCTGCTCTTCTTCCACGTCGACAGGAGAAGCGAAGTGCCGACGAGCGCGCCGGCCATCGGCGAGCAGGTTATCGCCTATGGCCAGGGGGCTTCGGGCGAGCTGCGCGAGTCGCGCGGCACCATTGCCCTGCTGAGCGCTCCGGTACAGCCGCGTTGCGAAACGTGTCTGGTCCAAACGGCGTTCACGTTCGAGGGCGATGCCGGGCCCGGCTTCAGCGGTGGGCCGGTTGTCGACGCAAAGACGGGCCGTCTCGTCGGCATCACCTTCGGCTTTCTCGATCCCCGAGGGCGCCGCACGATGTATGCCTATCCGATCAGCCGAGTGCGCAACGAGCTTGCCACCCTCATGCACCAGCTGCCGGTGGACGTGGACTGAGGCGCCGGATTCCGTTTGAAAACACCGCGTCGAACGGGCCTTCTGCTAACCGGCATAAGTATTTGATTTAATTGATTATTTTATGAGCTAATCGCTATGGTCGAATCGAAAGCGAAGTGCTAGGTAGGCGCTCAGATTTGCCCCGTTTAAGGACCGATTTTTGAGCGAACCTACAAAGCCGGATTCCCCGTCGCCGGGCGGCAACAATATCAGCGGCATCGCGATCGAAGACGAGCTGAAGCGCTCCTACCTCGACTATGCGATGAGCGTCATCGTGCAGCGTGCGCTGCCCGACGTGCGCGACGGACTGAAGCCCGTGCATCGCCGCATCCTCTTTTCGATGCACGAGAACGGCTACGACTGGAACAAGGCGTATCGCAAATCCGCGCGCGTCGTCGGCGACGTCATCGGCAAGTATCATCCGCATGGCGACCAGTCGATCTATGATGCGCTGGTGCGCATGGCGCAGGATTTTTCGATGTCCGCGCCGCTGATCGACGGACAGGGAAATTTCGGTTCGGTCGACGGCGATCCGCCGGCCGCGATGCGATACACCGAGGTACGCCGCGCCAAGATTGCGCATCTTCTGACCGAAGACATCGAAAAAGAGACGATCGGTTTCAAAGACAATTACGACGGCACCGAGAAGGAGCCGGTCGTTCTTCCGGCGCGGTTCCCGAACATCCTGATCAACGGCTCCAGCGGCATCGCCGTCGGCATGGCGACGAACATTCCGCCGCACAATCTGGGCGAAGTGATCACGGCGTGCCTGGCCTTTATCGAAGACCCGTCGATCAATCTCGAAGCGCTGACCGAAATCGTGCCGGGTCCGGATTTTCCGACCGGCGGGCTTCTCATCGGCAAGCAGGCGGCGCGCGCTGCGCTGGCGCGCGGCCGCGGCTCGATCCTGATGCGCGCCAGGTGCCACATCGAGGAAATCCGCAAAGATCGCGAAGCCATCATCGTCACCGAGATTCCCTATCAGGTGAACAAGGCGCGTATGCAGGAGAAGATCGCCGATCTGATGCGCGAGAAGCGCATCGAGGGCATCGCCGATATCCGCGACGAGAGCGACCGCCACGGCATGCGCGTGGTGATCGAGCTGCGACGCGATGCATCGTCCGAAGTCGTGCTCAATCAGCTTTACCGCTACTCCGAGCTGCAGACGAGCTTCGGCGTCAACATGCTGGCGCTCAATTCGGGCCGTCCGGAGCTGATGAACCTGAAGGCGATGATCGGCGCCTTCGTCGCCTTCCGCGAGGAAGTCGTCACCAAGCGGACGCGCTTCGAGCTTACCAAGGCGCGCGATCGCGGCCATACGCTGGTCGGCCTTGCCGTCGCCGTCGCCAACATCGACGAAGTCATCGCGCTGATCCGCGCCGCACCGGATGCGGGCACGGCGCGCGAACGGCTGATGGCACGCGACTGGCCGGCACGCGACGTCGCGCCCCTGGTGCTGCTGATCGCCGATCCGAGGCATGTGATGCAGGAAGACGGCACGATCCGTCTTTCGGAAGATCAGGCCAAAGCCATTCTCGACTTGCGCCTGCAGCGGCTCACCGCGCTCGGCCGCGACGAAATCGGCGACGAAGTCCGTAAGCTCGGCGAAGCCATCAA
Source organism: uncultured Alphaproteobacteria bacterium (assembly GCA_963743765.1). Lineage (GTDB taxonomy): Bacteria > Pseudomonadota > Alphaproteobacteria > Micropepsales > Micropepsaceae > Rhizomicrobium. Next base: position 332,180 of record CAVUQQ010000004.1, on the reverse strand, counting down.
GGACTATCTCGACATTCTGCGTTCACGCCCGCGCGTTTTGCAGATCGTGCGCAGCGAACTGGAAGAAATCCGCACCGAATTCGCCGTTCCGCGCCGCACCGAACTGATCGACGCCGATGTCGAGGTCGAAGACGAGGCGCTGATCGAGCGCGAGGACGTCGCCGTCACCGTGACACATGCCGGCTACATCAAGCGTACGCCGCTCGACGAATATCGGGTGCAGGGCCGCGGCGGCAAAGGCCGTTCAGGCATGGCGACGCGCGAGGAAGACTTTGTCAATTTCATCTTTGTCGCCTCGACGCACGCACCGCTCGTGTTCTTCTCATCGACCGGCATGGCCTACAAGCTGAAAGTCTGGCGTCTTCCTGAAGCGCGGATTCAGGGCAAGGGCAAGGCGATGGTCAATCTCCTGCCGCTCTCCGAAGGCGAGAAGGTCACGACGATCCTGCCGCTGCCCGAGGACGAGACGCAGTGGGAAAAGCTCAACGTCGTGTTCGCCACCAAATCCGGCGACGTGCGGCGCAACGAGCTCTCCGATTTCGCCAGCATCAACCGCAACGGCAAGATCGCGATGAAGCTGGAGGCCGGCGACGGCATCGTCGGCGTGCAGGTCTGCACCGATCAGGACGATGTGCTGCTCACGACAAAGAGCGGCAAGTGCATCCGCTTTGCGCTGACCGACGTGCGCGTGTTCAAGGGGCGCGAATCCACCGGCGTGCGCGGCATCAAGCTGGCGGCCGGCGACGAAGTGGTCAGCCTGACGCTTCTGCATCATTCCGACGCGACCACCGCCGAAGCCCGCGCCTATCTCAAGCAGGCGAATGCTGCCCGCCGGGCCGCCCTTGGCGAAGAGGCTGGCCCTGCCGAAGAACCCGCAGACGATGACGAGGGCGGCGAAGAGGCGACACTGACGCCTGCACGCTATGCTCAGCTCGGTGCCCGCGAACAGTTCGTGCTGGTGGCCAGCGAAAACGGCTTCGGCAAGCGCACAAGCTCCTACGAGTATCGCGTCACCGGCCGCGGCGGCTCGGGCATCGTCGCCATGGCGATGGCGCGGAAGAACAGCGGCGTCGTGGCTTCGTTCCCGGTCGAGGAATCCGACCATCTGATGCTCATCACGGATCAGGGCCAGACAATTCGCGTTCCGGTGGCGAGCATCCGGGTCGCCGGGCCGTGCTACACAGGGGGTCACGCTCTTCCGGGTGGACGGCACAGAACGCGTCGTTTCGGTCGAGCGCATAGAAGACGTATCGGGCGACGGGAGCGAATAGGTGGCTCAGACTGGTAAAATCGAGATCGCGCGCAAGCCGCGCGTGGGTCTTTATCCTGGAACATTCGATCCGGTCACGCTGGGTCATCTCGACATTGTCAAGCGGGCGGTCAAGCTCGTCGATCATCTGGTGATCGGGGTCGCAACCAACGCGTCGAAGTCGCCGCTCTTCTCTATCGAAGAACGCATCGAGATGATGCGTCACGAGGCGACGCCGCTCGCCGAGGGCCGCGCGACGATCGAAGTCGTCAGCTTCCACAAGAAGCTGCAGGTCAAGTTCGCCGAGGAAGTCGGCGCCAGCGTCATCGTGCGCGGCCTGCGCGCCGTTTCGGACTTCGAATATGAATTCCAGATGGTGGCGATGAACCAGCGCCTGAACATGGAGATCGAAACCGTGTTCCTCATGGCCGACCCGCGGCATCAGGCGATCGCGTCGCGGCTCGTCAAGGAGATCGCCATGCTGGGCGGCGAGGTGAAGGCCTTCACCAGCCCCCATGTCGCCGAACTGCTCATCAAGCGCTGCAAGGAAACCGGATAGACGAATGTCACGCGATAAAGAAAACACCCTGATCATGGAATTGAAGAGCGGTCCGGTCGTGATCGCGCTGCGCCCGGACCTGGCGCCCGGCCATGTCGAACGCATCAAGGAACTGACGCGCAAGGGTTTCTATGACGGCGTGGTGTTCCATCGCGTCATTCCCGATTTCATGGCGCAGTCGGGAGACCCGACGGGCACCGGCAGCGGCGGTTCGGACCTGCCGGACCTGAAAGCCGAATTCTCGGCCGAGAAGCACAAGCGCGGAACCGTCTCCGCGGCGCGCACGAACAATCCCAACAGCGCCAACAGCCAGTTCTTCATCTGCTTCGGCGACGCGCCCTGGCTCGATCGCCAATATTCGGTGTGGGGCCAGGTGGTCGAAGGCATGGAGCATGTCGACGCCATCAAGAAGGGCGGCGAACACAACAACGGCACGATCAGCGGCGCGCCCGACAAGATCGTCAAGATGCGGATCGAGGCGGACGCCTGACGCCGTTCTGCGCCGGCGTCACTTCTTCTAGGCCGTCACGCTTGCTGCGGAACCTGCGGCTGGCGGGTTCTGCGCGAACGCATCCAGCAGCGTCAGGATCGGAGAGGCCGCATTGGCAGCGACGCTTGCCGCGTTGCCTGCCGTTTCAAAGGCGCGAATGGCGCTCGTGAACTGCGCGGCATTCACCGAACCCGTGTTATTGGGGTCGAGGGCCGAAAAGTCCGCGGCCGCTTCGGATGGCGTACCGCCGAGGCCGGTCACGAAAGACGTGAACTCGGTCTGATCGACAGAGCCGTCGCCATTGCTGTCGATGGCGCTGACGAGCTTGTTGGCGACCTCGGCCGCCGACGGCAGGCCGTGATGATGGTGGTGACGCAGGCTGCCCACGGACTGCGCCTGCTGCAGGTCGCTGGCAAGCTGGGCCTTGGTGAGATCGCCTGTTGCGCCCTGGTTGAGGCCGGAGAACAGAGCGTCTGCCTCGGCGGTCGTGCCGCCCAGTTTCTGGACATAGGCTTCCAATTCCGATTGGGAGATCGCGCCGTCGCCGTTGCCGTCGATGGCAGCGAAGAGCTTTGAGAGCGGATCGGCCGTGGTGCTAGAAGGCGCAATCGAGGTCGTAGTGGCCGCGGTGCCGGCCGTCGCGATCAAGGTCGACGAAGAGGGCGTGCCCCCGCCCTGAACGCTCGTCTGCTGCTGAAGCCGGGTTAGCAACGCCAGAATCTGATCGCTGATCGCCGCCTTCGTGTTGCCGGTGAGCGCGTTGCTGGCGATCGTCGGCGCAGAAGCCGCTGGGGCCGTAGCGGAACCGACGCTGCCGTCGAAGTCGCCGTCGCTGTCGATGCCGGACGCGCCCTGTGTGCCGCTCAATCGGGCGAGCAGCGCGCTGATGCCGTGACCGAGGCCGCCGGATGCGCCAAGACCGCCGATGGACATGATGTTTCTCCGCAAGAGCTACAAGTTCCGCCGCGACAAACGCCGCCGGCCATGCGTGCTTTGCAGAAGTCGTGCCCGTTTGTGCGAACGGGCTGTCGCCAAAAACAGGATTAGCAACTCGTTACCATGCGAATTCTTGCGACAAGTGTGGCAATACCGGTCGAAGTGCGGAAACTCTTGCCCGGCAGTTTTGCGCTTCGCCGGATGGAGCGCTCCGCCGCGGGCCACGCGACCGCGGCACTCTTGGTCGACGTCCACGCGCAGCACACTTTATTGTCCGCCTACGTCATTATCTGCCTACGTTTTTTGGGCGCGTGGTTTTGTTTTGACCTTGGCTGGCTCTGTCCACAGAACTTTGAGTTCTTGTGACCCGAAAGGGTGGGTGTTAAATCGTTTACGCCCTAAACGGTCAATCCGTTCGAATTTTTCGAATTGTTGAAGGGCATCAAGGAGATAAGTGTGAGCAACCGCCCGACAGGCCCGCGTCCGAATTCCGCACCGCAAGCAGCGAGCCCGGTCTCAGCAAAGCAGCCGGGACGGCGCATGATGAAACTCGACGATGCAGTTGCGCGCGCCACCAAGCTTTATGGCGCGGGTCGGCTGGATGAGGCAGAAAGTCTCTGTCGCCAGATCATCGCATCGCGCCCCGCGCGCGCCGACGTGCACAATATTCTCGGCGTTATCCTGCACCGCAAAGGCAAAACCGAAGAAGGCCTGAAATCGGTCCGCGAAGCCACGCGGCTCAACAGCACCAATCCAAACTTCTATTCCAATCTTGGAGAAATGGAACGCAAGGCCGGTAACCTGGAATCTGCGGCGATCGCACTTCGCCGCGCCATTGCGATCGATGAAAAGTCGGCACAAGCCCACAATAATCTCGGCATCGTCTATTACGATCAACATGACTACGAGAAGGCCGCCGAGCACTATCGCAGGGCGATCGAGATCGACGACAACTATGCCGAGGCCCACAACAATATGGGCAATGCGCATCGCGCCCTCGGCGATACGGAAGCCGCACTTTCCGAGTACGAGCGCGCCATTGAGTTGCGGGATAATTATGCAGAAGCCTACAACAACATGGCGACTGGGCTTCGCGACCAGCAAAAGCTGGAAGAGGCGGAGTTTTCGTACCGCCGGGCGATCCAGATTCGTCCCAACTATATCGAAGCAGCGAACAATCTCTCGACCCTGCTGATGCAGCAGAAGCGCTATGACGATGCGCTGAGGATCCTAGGAGATATCCTCAAGATCCAGCCCAAGAACGTGCAGACGCTTCTTTGCGTGGCACGCGCACAGCTCATGCGCGGCGCCCATTCGACCGCCGAGCGCGCGGTCAAGATGGCATTGGAGGAAGATCCTCAAAGCTCCGAGGCATTCACAACCCTGGGGCAGGTCTGTCACGAACTCGATCGCTACGACGACGCGCTGGAGAACTTTGAAAAGGCGCTCAAAATCAAACCCGACAACATGGAAGCGTTGAACTTTTACGGAATAACGCTCAAGTCGCTCGGCCGCATGGACGAAGCGCGCAAGAGTTTTGCCAAAGCCTTGGAGCTGCAGCCGAACGCGATCGGCGCCTACTCCAACATCGTTGACCTCGAGAATTTCTCCAAGGACGACACGCTCTTCAAGGCGATGATCGGGATATTGGAAAAGGCCAAAGACCCCAACGAAGAGCGCTACACGGCGCTGCATTTTGCGCTCGGCAAAGCCTATGAGGACATGAAGGAATATCCCAAGTCGCTCGAGCACTACACCATTGGTGCCAAATTAAAGCGCGCGATTCTCAAATACGACGAAGCCGAAGTCTTTGGCTTCTTCGAACTCGAATTCGCGAGGTCTTCAACGAAGAATATTTCAAGAACCGTCCCTACGAGGGCCTGCCGTCCTCGCTTCCGCTCTTCATTGTGGGCATGCCGCGTTCGGGTAGCACTTTGACCGAGCAGATCATCTCCAGTCATCCGGACGTCTACGGTGCCGGAGAAATCAAGGTTCTAAGTTCAGTCCTTTCAAATCTGCGCCAGAAGTTCCCGAACCTTCCCCGGTTCCCCAAAATGGCGACCGCGATGAAGCCGCAGCAATTCGCAGCGGTCGCAACAGGCTATCTCAAAGAACTCACCGCGATGTCCTCGACAGCCGTGCGCGTAACCGACAAGTTGCTGACCAACTATTATTTTGTCGGCTTGATCAACACGCTGTTTCCGAACGCCAAGATCATTCACACGATGCGCAATCCGGTCGATACCTGCCTGTCGGCCTATTCCAAGCTGTTCAAGGACGACATGCCCCACAGCTACGACCTGGCGGAACTCGGCCGGTACTACAAGAAATACGAAGAACTGATGGAGCATTGGCGTTGCGTGCTGCCGGCGGGTGTGATGCTCGACGTGCAGTATGAGGACGTCGTCGCCGACGCCGAGACCAATGCGCGCAAGATCATCGAATTCGTTGGACTGCCGTGGAACAACGCGTGCCTGAACTTCCACACGTCGGACCGTCCTGTGAAGACGGCAAGCGTCTCGCAGGTGCGAAAGCCAATCTATGGAAGTTCGGTCAATCGGTGGGAGCGGTACGGCGACGGTCTCAAGCCGCTGGTCGATGCGCTCAACGCCGGCCTGCCAATTGCCAGGCCGCGCAACTAGCGATCGGATTGGATTTCAGCCCGGCCGCCTACTGTCGCCGGGCCGATTCGTCGATGCGCGCTGTTTTGTGGCATTCGACGCGCCTATTCGCGAGAAGCGTCACGCACGCTACCGATTGACCGGGGAACGCGGCTCAAATTTGTCGCAAAAACCGAATAGTTAATCGAGCCAAGAATATCTTCTAACTATTTGATTTCACTATAATAAATTCGTGCTAAAAATGCCACACCAATTTGGAAATCGACATGCCGACGTAAATGAAAAAAAAGCAACGGCATCTATTTGTTTACGCTTGCGAGATTAAGCAGGCCATGACAAAGGTTACGTTGAATTTACGTTGTCCTTTATGACGCTCCGTATCCTGAGGGGGATTCCAAATGCAAAAATTGACCCGCGGTCTGATGTCCGGTGCGTCCTTTGCCGCGTTGTCTCTTGGTTCGATCACGGTCGCGGAAGCGGGCCACATTACCGTTTCTGCGCCTAGTGGCGCGGTGTTGGTGACCGCCGCTCAGGTTTTCAGCTACATCTCGGTGACGACCGGCGGTGATGTTGTTGGCGGCATTACGAACGACGGCGTCGTTGGTGTCGGTAGCGCGTTTGGCATCACGGTCAACGGCACTGGCGCGGTTACCAGCAATACGACCCTCGCGATCCCCGGCGACATCATCAACAACCATATCATCATCGCCACCAAGACCGGCATCTCCATCGCCGCAACTGCCGATGTCACAGGCAACGTCACGAACAATGGTTCGCTGATCGTCAGCAAAAACGGACTGGCTGCCGGAATCGTGTCCGGAATTTATGACCATGGCGGGCTTGAAGGCGGGATCTTCAACACCGATGAGCTCATCGTGGCCGGCACAGGAACTGGCGGCAATTTTGTTGGCGTTGAGCAGACCGGCACGCACGCCGACTTCACGAACACAGGCCTTCTGAAGGTCGCGGGCAATGCCGGCGGCGCGAATTACACCGGCGTCTACCAAAGTGTTTCGGGCGCCGCGCTCATCGAGGGCAGCATTACCAACGGTTCGACCGGCCAGATCAAAGTCGACGTCGCAACGACCAGCGCCTTCGTCTCGGCTGATCACGGCATCTACCAGCACGCGCTCGCGACGGCCGGTGAGGCCAGCGTCGGTCTGGACAATAGTGGCCTGATTGAAATCAGCGCCAAGGCGAACGGTGCGCTTATTGTGGCCGGCGTCGCGCAGGCCACGGCGTTCGTGAACACCGGCATTTATCAGCACGCCCTGGGCGTAAACACGGTCGCTGGCCCGAGTGAGATTGACGCGTCGGTTGCGCTCACCAATGAGAGCACCGGTACGATCAACATCTTGGCCAATGCGGACGTCGTAGGTATAACCTCGGCCCGCGCCTACGCCTCGATCGACACGGGCATATCTCAATACGCCCACGTCACTCAGAACGCTGTGGCAGGCGCCCAGGAAGGCGATGCCGTCGTTGCGCTGACGAACAACGGCCAGATCACGATCGGCGCCCACGCGGACGCCACAGCAAACAAGTTCGCCTTCGCGTCAGCCTCGATCTCTGACACGGGCGTTTATCAACGCGCAGCCAATGGCGACAACGTCTCGATATCTCTCACCAATTCACTGGGTGCTACATTAAACATCGATGCGACCGCTGTTGCGCACGGCGTGACCGGCAAGGCGACCGCCGAGGCGACCGTCAGTCGGGGTATCGAACAGTACGCCACTGCGGGTGGCGACCATGACTCGTCGAGCGTTGCGCTGACCAATGACGGCACCCTTAACATCCACGCCGTTGCTTCGGCGGTAGGCAATACCCACGCGTTTGCTTCTGCGTCGGTCAACACGGGCGTAAGCGATTCCGCTTACGGTGGTTACGTTTCGACGGCGTCGCTCACCAATACTGGCCTGCTCGACATCAGGGCAACCGCATTCGCGTCGGCTGCGAAGGGTGCCACGGCGTCAGCCTATGTTGACTACGGCATTACGCAGTCAGCATCGGGCTTCACGTCGGCAGGCTCGTCGGCGTTAGCCTCGATCACCAATTCGAGCACGGGCACGATCAATATTGTTGCTGCAGCCACTGCAAAGGGCGGCACGGACGCCTCTGCTTCGGCGACGATCTACGATGCCATCTCGCAGTCAGCCTACGGCGCAGACTCGGTAAGTGGCGTCATCGACAATGCCGGAACGATCAATATCGAAGCCATCGCCAATGCACACGCTGGCAGCTTTGCTTCTGCGAGCGCCTCAGTCGAATACGGCATCTACCAAAATGTTGCCGCGTCCAACAATGATGTGTCGTCTTCGGCGACCATTACAAATGAGAGCGGCGCGACGCTGAATATCGAATCGTTCGCCACGGCGACGGGCGGCACGGACGCCGACGCCTACGCCTACAACTATTACGCCGTAGAGCAGTACGCTTCGAACGGTAACGCCAGCGTTGCGTTCAACAATGCCGGCACGGTCAACATTCTGGCCGACGCACATGCAAACGCCATCGGAAGCTATGCTTCTGCCTCCGCTTATATTTACACGGGTATCTATCAGGACGCCGACGGCTCAAGCACGACGACTGCCACTGCTACTCTGACCAACAGCAGCACGGGCGTTTTGAATATAGAATCGCTGGCGTCTGCCCATGGCGGCACCGGCGCCCAGGCCTCCGCCTACATCAGTGACTACGGTATCTATCAGTCGGCGGACGGTGCACTGACATCGACGGTCACGCTGACCAATGCGGGACAGCTCAACATCGAGGCCGTCGCCCATGCGACCGGCGGAAAGAGCGCCTATGCCTACGCATCGGTAAGCACCGGCATCTATCAGACGGCTGATGCCTACAACACGACTGGCGGCGTGGCGTCTGTATCGCTCGACAACCAGAGCACCGGAACGCTCAACATCATCGCGCAGGCGACAGCTCATGCGGACGGCGGCACCGACGCGGACGCTTATGCCTATATCGACAGCGAGGGCATCTACCAGACAGCCAATGGCGAGACGGCCAGTGTCTCTCTCAGCAATGAAGGCACGCTGAACATCGAAGCGTTGGCTCGGGCAGTTCCTTCGACATCCGCGGCAGTACCAGCGTCCGAGGCAACAGCCTACGCCTATATCGACACGGGTATCTATCAAGAGGCCAATGCGACGGGCAACAAGCTCAGCGCATCCGCCTCGCTCACCAATGCCGGTACGCTCAACATCATCGCGCAGGCAACAGCCACGGGCGCGACGACGGCCTCGGCAACGGCTTACAATTACTACGGCATCAGCCAGAATGCCTACTACGGCAAGAACACCAGCGTCACGCTGGATAATGCCGGAACACTGAACATCGAAGCGGTTGCACACGCTCACGCGACCACAGGCCATGCCAGCGCATATGCCCAAATGTACACGGGCATCTATCAATACGCCTATGGCCCAACAACGTCCGCCTCGGCGGCGACCGCGTCTCTGACGAACGAGAGCACGGGCGTCCTCAATATCGAGGTAATCGCGGACGCGCATGCTCAGACCTCCGCGAGCGCATACGCATATATCGATACCGGTATTGCCCAGTATGCCTATCGCTCCTTCAACTCGGAAGTTACGCTCGCCAACAGCGGCGTGATAAATATTCTTGCAGAGGCCCACGCGAACTCTCTCGCAGCCTCCGCCATTGCCTCTGCGTCGGTGACGAACGCGGGCATCTACCAGTACGCCAGCGCGATGGATACGACGGGCTCGATCGCATCGGCGTCGTTGACCAACGCTAGCAGCGGCACGATAAATATCGGCGCTCACGCGACGGCGACCGGCGCTACGGAAGCGCGTGCCTATGCTCACATCAGCGACTATGGCATCTTCCAGAAAGCGACTGGTGCTGACTTCGCTTCCGTCTCACTCGACAACGCCGGCACAATCAACATCAAAGCGAGTGCCTTGGCGGACCCGACCGGCCTCGCTCTGGCCAATGCTATAATTGGTAGCACCGGCTACACGGACGCCGCTGTCATTAACGCCGCGAGCGGCACGGGCGGCGTTGGCGCGGCCATTTATCAGAAGGCATACGCGAGCTACAGCGAAGACGTCGCGTCGGTCGACCTGACCAATGACAGTTCGGGCCACATCAACATCGATGCGAGCGCCACGGCTTCTGGTGGGACGTCGGCAAAGGCCTTTGGCGACATCAAGTATGCAATCAGCCAGATCGCCGAAAATGCCGTCGATGCATCGGCAACGCTCGACAATTCCGGCCACATCGATATCGCGGCAAACGCCTTCGCCAGTGCCGATGTCGCTCATGCAACGGCGACGGTCACGACCGGCGTTTATCAACATGTCACGGGTAACGGTTCGCTCGGATCCACTGCAGCCGCCACGCTGAACAACTCGGGCTCACTCGACATTCACGCACATGCGGCCGCGACTGGCACCGCGCTCGCGTACGCCTGGGCATCGGTGTCGCAGGGCATCTATCAGGACGCCACGAACGCGACCACCAATACCGTGTCAATCGTCAATTCAGGCACGGTCGACATCGGCGCCGGCGCACATGCCAGTGCCTCCACGCAGGCCTATGCCTATGCTTACGCTGTCGGCGCCTCGCAGCGTCTGCCGCAGGGCGGTGCGGAGTCCTTCACAAACTCGGGTAGCTACAAGGTCTCGGCCACGGCCACGGCCGTCGGCTCGACCGCAAGCGCCTATGCCTATGCCACGGGTCTGAAAGCCGAGGTCGAAAACGCAGGCAGCATCAATATCATGAACGCTTCTGCCGGCACGTTCGATGTCTCGGCTCACGCCCACGGAAGCACGGGTTCTGCCAGCGCCTACGGCATCCTTGCCAAGGACAGTGATGTTGGCGGCACGCTCACCGGCACCATCGAGAACGACGGCAACCTGAACGTCATCGCCAGTGCGCCTGGCTCTGCCTACGCGCTTGGAATTGGCGTCCGGGCTGACGAGTTCACCGGCACGATCACAAACAAGGGTACGATCCATGTGGCGGCAGTCGGCACTTCGCCGAACGCCACGGGCATTGCAATCTCATCGAACGGTGCGCCGACAGGTCTTGGTGTCGGCACGGTCGTCAACGACGGCGGCACGATGTGGGTTGGCGTCTCGAACGACGGCATTACCTTCTTCCGTTCCGATGCCATGTTCCTGCGCAACGCGCCGAACACGATCAACGTCGACCTCAAGGGTAACGGCGACATCTACGGCAATATCGACCTCGCCGCAGGCGATACCGTCACTGTCTCGGGCGGCAAGACGAAGTTCGACGGCCTTGTGAACGACAACCTGGCGCTTGTCGGGACGGTTGCCATCAGTGCCGACGGCACCCTGGAACTCGCCAACGGCGCCGGCTTGCACAACGCGGCTGAAGCTCCAGCACAAGTGTATGCCGACACGTACACCCAGGCGGGCACACTGGAACTCGAGATCACGCCGACGCCGGTGGCAGTTCCGCCGACGGCAACGACGACCGCGGGCTTCATCAAGGCGACCAACGTCACGCTTAGCGGCGGCGTCCTTGTGGACCCGGATTTCGGATTGTACGGCAACTCGACGACCTACCAGACGATCTTCAGTGCCACTCCGATTTCGGGAACGTGGAGCAGCGTTGTGACGACGACCGGAACGCCGCTGCTGATACCGACGGCGTCTTACCCGACGGCGTTCGAGGCGGATATCGTCCTGACACGCGTTGCCTTTGACGCCGTCACGGGCCTGACGCCGAACGAGGAAGAAGTCGGCGATGGTCTGGAGAATGCCTATAAGACGTCGCTCACGGGTGCGGCAGCGCTTCTTTATGAGGGCCTGTTTGGGGTCAACGCGGCCCAGTACCCGCGTACGCTCGATATGCTCTCCGGCGAAGAGGCAGGCGAGCTTTCTCAGCTCAACGTCGATGCAGCAGACACGCTGACCAACGCGGTCACCTCGCATCTCCACCTTGCGAATGTCGGCAACACCATGACGGCGGCCTTGCCGCAAAAGGTCAATGCCGCCATGGGTGGCTCAGCCCCCATCACCATTTGGGGCGGTCTCTACGGCGTGTGGGACAACACCAAGGACACGATTTCGGGTCCGGGCTATCGCGCCAGCAATACTGGCCTGATCGCCGGCGTCGATACCGCGGTCAATCGCAACACGACCGTGGGCCTGGCGTTCAACTACACCAACAATGGTGGCGTCCACTTCAACGACTACGGCAAGACAGTCGGCAACCGTGCGGAGTATGACGGCTTCCAGGTCGGTGCATACGGCCGTTACGACGCGGACGAAAATTACTACCTGCAGGCGTTGATTTCATACGGCAGCTACGACGACAAGACCTTGCGGTTCATCTCCTTGCCGGCACCGTTCGGCTCTGGTGTCGCCCTCGGCAAGTTCACCAGCGGCGTGTTCGCGGTCTATGGCGAAGGCGGCATGAACGTCAATCCGGGCGGCAGCATCAATATCACGCCGTATTTGGCTTTCGGCTACACGGACGCTTCGTCGGGCGCGTACACGGAAACCGGCATACCGGGTGCAAACCTGGCCGTCAGCGATGCTTCGTCGACGTCGCTGTCGTCCTTCCTCGGTGTCAAGCTGGATATGACCGGCATGATCGGCGACGAAGCTTTGACCCCGACACTGAAGCTGGCCTGGAGGCACAACTTCGACAGCAACGTCTGGACGGTCAATGCGGCGTTTGACGGCCTGGCCGGCAGTGGCTTCAGCGTCAACGGAAGGGACCTGTCGAAGGACAGCCTGGCCATCGGCGCGGGCCTCGGATATGCCATCGACGGCAATGTCTCGGCGATGCTGGATTACGAAGGCGACCTCAGCTCCGACCGCGTGACGCAGTCGGTCATGGGTCGCATCAAGATCCAGCTGGGTGAGGAGGCGGCACCGCCGCCGCCTCCGCCGCCGGCACCGCCGCCGCCGCCACCCCCGCCGCCTCCGCCGGTGAAGACGTTCATCGTCTTCTTCGACTTCGATAAGTCGGACCTGACCGACAAGGCACAGGAAGTGGTTGCCGAAGCCGTACGTACGGCCAAGGCGGGCGGCTTCGTGAAGGTGCTGGTCACCGGTCACACCGACACCGTCGGCTCGGACAGCTACAATCAGGCGCTGTCGATCCGCCGTGCCCAGTCGGTCAAGGACGAAATGGTCCACGAAGGTCTGGACGGCAACGGCATCGCGATTGAGGGCAAGAGCTTCCACGACCCGCTGGTTCCGACCGGACCTGGCGTTCGCGAACCGCAGAATCGGCGCGCGGTCATCGACCTCGGCGGCTAAGCGCTCCGATCGCTTCGTTGAACAACAAAGGGCGGGCCAAAAGCCCGCCCTTTTTCGGTGAGCGCATTGCGAAGGCGGCCCGCTTTATTCGTGGCACGCGCATTGACGGGCGACGGGAGCTTCGCGCAGATAGGCGCGTTCTCAGACAGTTAGTGTTCAAGAACGGGAGTGAAAATGGCCGGCGAATCCCTCAAGAAGATACCCCTGTCTGTAATCCTGGTTGTGATTGCAGCCTTGGTGTTGAGCTCGGTCATCAGCTTCTATCTCGGTCGCATGGACGGGGCGAAACAGACCCAGGCTCCCGTCGCAGAAACCACAGGTCCAAGCACTATCCCGCCGGCGAACGGCGTGGTGCGGCTACCGCCTCAGAGATTTGAAAGCTGGACGCTGGCCTGCGCGCAAAACGTCGCCAAATTGACCCGCTGCAACCTCGTCCTGCAGGCCATCAGCAAGGCCAACAAGAAGCCTGTGCTAAGCTTGCTTGTCACGCGCAACGCCAAGGGTCGGGCGGTGATGGTTGTCATCACACCGCCGGGTGCGCTGCTATCGGCCGGCGTCCATCTGACGCCGGGAACGGGCAAGGAACTGGTTGCGCAATTCATCAAATGTGGAAAAGGGGCTTGCGAAGCAGCCTTGATGTTCGATGAAGCGACGGCGGCCGAATTTGTCGCCGCTGCGACCACGACGGTGACTTTCGTCGCCGGCAACGGAAAAACTGCCTCGCTGAAGATTCCCAATGGGGGCTTTGGTGCGGCCTATCCTGCCTGGCTGGCAGCGATGCCGGCTCCCGCCGGTGCTGCGGTAGCCTCACCGCCGGCTGCGGCGCCACGGCCGGCCATGGCCACGCGGCCGGCTCCAGCGGCCGCCCTGGCGCCGAGCAACGACAACACGCGGGGGACGGAAACCACGCCAGCGCCGTGAATTGTGTCGGCGTCAGAGCCTGGTGCGCGTGAGGCTAGTAAACGCCGGGAACCAGCCGCTTGGTTCGTGAGGCGTAAGCGGCATATTCCGGAAAGGTCTCGCGGAGGATTTGTTCTTCGTAATGCATGCGCGGGAACTGCGCTGCGAGACTGGCGAGTGCAATTAGAACGGCCCATGGCTGTACATATTGCAGCATGAGCCCCCAGGTTCCGATTTGTTCCGCGAGATAGAGTGGATGACGGATCAGGCGGTATGGTCCGCTCGCGACGAAGATCCGCGCCTGAGGCAGGATGCTGAAGGCGCGCCCGAGACGGAAAGCGGCCACGACACTCGCCAGTGTTGCCAGCAAGACAATCGCTGTCGACAGCGCCTCGATGGGCGGCGAAAGAGAAGCACGGGGCAGGGCAAGGAAAGCAAGCGCCAGATTGGCCCCGACGACGCCAGCGATACGAGGGGCGATCCCCGGCGCCTTGGCCAGCGGCAATCGCCGCACGAGGAACAGGACAACCTGTAGGCCCAGGAAAAGGGCCGTCGCCAGTTGGGAACCAAGGTCGAGGAGCGCGCGCCAATCCGGCCAGGATGGCAGGCCGGAGATCAGCCGGACGCTCCTCATGCCGATGCCGGCGACGGCAAAGCCATACCAGACGATAAGCGGCGCCGTCGCCAGAACATCGAACGCCTTTGACTCCAGAAAGGGCTTCTTGGCGCCGGGCATGCCGCGATTGTCTCTCTCATCTCTTCGATTTTGGACCGGATTCGCGCCCTGGAACATGACGCAAATCGCAATATAACGTGTGTCGCACAGCGCACGACAGGCCGCCTAAAAGACCGCGTCCCCCTTTGAATCGGAGTTTGCGTTGGCTGCTGCCATTCCCTTTATCGATCTTCAGGCCCAGCGTCGCCGCTTGGGCGAACCCCTTAATCGCGCCATCCAGGCCGCGGTCGAAGGCGGACAGTGGGTCATGGGACCGCAAGTCGCCGAGCTGGAAGAAAAACTCGCGGCCTTTGCCGGCGTCAAGCACTGCATCGCCTGCGCGAACGGCACCGATGCGCTGATGATCGTGCTGCGGGCCTGGAATATCGGTCCGGGTGATGCGGTGTTCGTTCCGGCGTTCACGTTTGCCGCGTCGGCCGAAGTTGTCGCACTGGTCGGCGCCTCGCCGGTCTTCGTCGATGTGCTCGAAGACACGTTCAACATGGATCCCGCAAGTCTTGAGGCTGCAATTGCCGCGACGCGCCAAGAAGGCAAGCTGCGTCCGCGTGTGGTCATGCCCGTC
The DNA here is from genome assembly GCA_963743765.1 of uncultured Alphaproteobacteria bacterium. Taxonomy (GTDB): domain Bacteria; phylum Pseudomonadota; class Alphaproteobacteria; order Micropepsales; family Micropepsaceae; genus Rhizomicrobium. The sequence continues at coordinate 316,844 of CAVUQQ010000004.1, read as the reverse complement.
GATCTGTTTGGTCAGCCTGCGGACTATCCCGCGCTCGAAGCGATTGCCACGCGTGAAGGCCTCAAGATACTTTGCGACACTGCGCAAGGTTTCGGCGGCGTTCTGGATGGACGCCGCACCGGCGGAATCGGCGATGCCGCTTCGACCAGCTTTTTTCCCGCCAAACCGCTTGGTTGCTATGGCGACGGCGGCGCGACGTTCACGAACGATGACGAACTTGATGAACTGCTGCGTTCCATCCGCATTCATGGGCAGGGCAGCGACAAATACGAGAATGTCCGCATCGGCGTGAACTCGCGCCTGGACACGATCCAGGCGGCAATCCTGCTCGAAAAACTCAAGATATTTCCGGACGAGATCGAAAAGCGCGAGGCGGTCGCGCAGCGCTACAACCAGGCATTGGAGAAGTCGAACAAGATCCGCGTACCCCGCGTGATCGCCGGTGCGCAATCGACCTGGGCGCAATACACGATTCAAGTTCCCGATCGCGACAAGGTGCAAGCAGCTCTGAAGGCGCGGGGCATTCCGACGGCCGTGTACTACCCGATCCCGCTTTCGCAACAAAAGGGCTATCGGACATTTCCGTCTGCGCCGACTCCGGTCAGCCAGAGGTTGAGCAAGACCGTTATCAGCCTGCCCATGCATCCCTATCTGGATGACGGCGCCCTGGACACGATCATTTCAGCGGTTTTGGAAAGTGTTGAGTAACCTTGTAAATAAATACGGATGCGATGGCCTGCCCATATTAAATTGACCATGTAAACGAACTATCCCCTCTCAATACATGCTCTTTTCGTATGTGAATTCCATTCCTGCTCCCCTATGTTCGCACAGAACTCGTCAGCGTCCTTCGTCGAAGAACGCGACGGACTCAGTTGCCGTGACTACAGGGTGTCCGGCAGGGACCAGACATGAATTTGCTTTCCAGTTCCGCATCCAGTGCAATTCTTTTCGGCGCGCTGATCGCCGAATTTCTCATCCTTTTTTATGCTCGCAATATCGGCGAGTTGCTGGAAATCATGGACCATCCGGATTCGGTCCGGAAACATCACTCGCGCGTGACGCCGCTTGTAGGCGGACTCGCAATCATGATTCCGCTTCTGTCCTGGATCGGCGCGATTTTGGTCTCAGGGCATAGCGGCAACGAAAAACTTGCGCTGGCTATTCTACTTTGCGGCGCAGGCGCCACGCTTGTCGGCTATGCCGACGATCAGTCCTCGACGTCGCCCTCGAGTCGTCTGCTGTCACTCTTTCTTCTGACCGCATTTGCGCTGGTGATTGCGCCCGAACTTTTGCCGACGCATCTGAACTGGGGGAACTTCGAACCGTTGGCGCTTGCGCCGTGGATGGCCTACGGCCTGATTGCGGTTGCGATGGCTGGGTTCGTCAACGCCGTGAATATGGCCGACGGGCAGAACGGCATTGTCACGGGCATGTTTGTCGTTTGGTCCGTTTGCCTTATGACGGTCACTGGCGGCCTGACGCAAAACGTTTCGCAGGTGTTGTTCGAGACGTCCTTGATCGCGTTCCTGTTCAACATGGTGGGACGAGCGTTTCTCGGCGATGCCGGCACCTATGGCGTCACATTTGTTTTCGGACTTCTCGCCATTCGCGCGCACAATGGATGGGGCGTTTCGGCGGAAACGATCGCCGTATGGTTCTTCATCCCGATCATGGATTGCCTGCGCCTGATATTCACGCGTGCACTCCAGGGTGTGGCCCCGTCCGATGGCGACCGAAACCATTTCCATCACAGACTGCAGGATCGTGTCGGAAAGACATACGGTCTGCTGATATATCTTGGCGCAGTAGGGACGTCTTCCTTGATTGCTTCTCTGATGCCGCGGCTTTCGATTGTCTGCCTGCTTTTGCTCACGGCATTTTACTTAAGTCTGGCATTGATCGACTCCGAAAAAGCCGTCGAGCTCCGCGAGGTCGAGGTCGCAAGGGACGGCGAACAATTCCGTTTGGCCGCCAACAGCAATGTCGTGCTGCTGGAAGCGCAAGAGAGCAATCTGGACGGCCACTGATCCGACACCGCTCAACGGGCTCCCGGACTGGTGCCCGATGGGGCGTTTTGCTGCTGATTTTGCCAGCGATTGGCGCAGCGCCCGGATCCGCGTTTGACTTGACGTGCCCCTTTGTGGTGTTGCCTCACGCGAGGCCCCACTCATGCTTGCCAATGCGCGTCGACGCGTTTGACTTTGACCTGCCGGAAGACCGGATCGCGCTTCGGCCTGCGGTGCCGCGGGATGCTGCCCGTCTGCTTGTCGTCGGACCCAGAGGGGATTTTTCGCACAGGATCGTCCGTGACCTTCCGGACCTGTTGCGCCGGGGCGACAGCCTGGTCCTGAACGATACGAAGGTCATTGCTGCGCGCTTGCGGGGACATCGCATCGGGCGCGGCGCCGTTTCACCAAAAGTGGAGATCATGCTCCACAAGCGTGTATCCGCGGACGGGTTTCTCGCCTTTGCGCGGCCGGCACGAAAGCTCGTCGAGGGCGATGAACTCCTACTCGGAAGCTCGCTCATCGCGCCATATGCGCCGGCGCGGCGAAGCCGGCGAAGTTGAGGTTCGGTTTGAACTGAGCCGGCGCGGAGCTGGACACACAGATCGCAATGCAAGGCGAGGTGCCGCTGCCGCCCTACATCGCCGGAAAGCGCAAGGCCGACGCGCAGGACCGCGCGGACTATCAGACGGTTTTCGCGCGCCACGATGGCTCGGTCGCTGCGCCGACGGCTGGACTTCACTTCACGCCGGAACTGTTCGGGCTCCTGTCCGATCGCGGCGTCGCCCGGGAAACCGTGACGTTGCACGTTGGCGCCGGAACGTTCCTTCCCGTGAGCGCGCCCGATACTGCCTCTCACCGCATGCACGCGGAATGGGCAAGCGTCGAGGAAGGGACTGCGGATCGTCTGAACGCGGCGCGAAAGGCTGGCGGCCGCATCGTCGCGGTTGGAACGACGTCGCTGCGCACGCTGGAGACGGCGGCGACCGAGGATGGCCGAATTTTGCCCTATGCCGGCGAGACGGATATCTTCATAACCCCCGGATACCAGTTCAAGGCGGTCGATATTCTCTTGACGAATTTTCATTTGCCGCGTTCCACGCTCTTCATGCTCGTGAGCGCCTTTTGCGGGCTGGATGTGATGCGCTCTGCCTACGCCGAAGCCATCCGCGAGCACTATCGTTTCTATTCCTATGGCGATGCGTGCCTCTTGTTCCGGCCGCAACCGTGAGTGCGTTTCGCTTCGAATTGGCCGCCACCGACGGCGACGCGCGGACCGGAGTCTTGAAGACCCCGCGCGGCGACATCCGCACGCCCGCCTTCATGCCGGTGGGAACCGCAGCGACGGTCAAGGCGATGCTGCCCGGCTCGGTTCGTGAAACCGGCGCCGACATCGTGCTCGGCAACACGTACCATCTGATGCTGCGTCCGGGCGCGGAACTCATCGCGCGGCTCGGCGGGTTGCACAAATTCATGGCATGGGAACGGCCGATCCTGACGGACTCGGGCGGCTTTCAGGTCATGTCGTTGTCCAAGTTGCGCAAGATCACCGAGGAAGGCGTGCGCTTTCGCTCGCACATCGACGGCGCGGAGGAGTTTCTCTCGCCGGAACGTGCGATGGAAATCCAGCGCTTGCTCGGATCCGACATCCAGATGGTGCTGGACGAATGCCCGGCCTATCCGGCCACAGAGACCGAAATCGAAAAGTCCCTCTCACTCTCGATGCGATGGGCCGCGCGTTCGAAGACGGCATTTGGCGAACAACCGGGTCGCGCCTGTTTCGGAATCGTCCAGGGCGGCGTGTTTCCGGCGCTGCGCCGGCGCTCGGTGCAGTCTCTTGGCGAAATCGGCTTTGACGGATACGCGCTCGGCGGTCTCGCGGTCGGCGAAGATCAAAACGCGATGTTCGACGTGCTCGATGCCACCGTTTCCCATCTACCCGGTGATCGGCCCCGCTATCTCATGGGCGTCGGCAAGCCCGACGACATCGTGGGCGCGGTGCTGCGCGGGGTCGATATGTTCGACTGCGTGCTTCCGACGCGCTCGGGCCGCAACGGCCAGGCGTTTACGCGCAGCGGAACCGTCAATTTGCGAAACGCGCGGCATGCCGCAGGACCCGACGCCGCTCGATGAGGCGTGCCGCTGCCCGGCGTGCCGCCAGTTCAGCCGCGCCTATCTGCACCACGTCGTGAAGAGCGGCGAGATCATCGCCTCCATGCTGCTGACCTGGCACAATCTGACTTACTTCCAGGATCTCATGGTCGAATTGCGCGAGGCGATTGCGGCCGGCAGTGTCCGGGAAACTGTGGCGCGGATCGCGGCAGCCTATCCCCGCGATGTGTCCAAAACCGGCTGAAATGCTCGATTGACCCCCGCCGACCCGGCACCTATGGTCCCGGCGCGTTTGGCAGAGCCCGTAGCTCAGCGGCAGAGCATCTGACTTTTAATCAGAGGGTCGATGGTTCGATCCCATCCGGGCTCACCAAACAAATCAAGGGGTTAGCTGACAGACTAAAAACGCTAGGCTTGCTACAGGCTCGGGAGTTTCTCGGAATCTGGGGATGAATGCCCAACTTTGACGCACTCTCGGCTGAGGCTAAGAAGATCGGCATCCCGACAAACTCGGGAGTGTACAAGCCAAGCACTGATGCCTGGAACGAGTTGCAAATTACGGAATACGAGCTTCTTCGGCGGATAAAAGAGGAACAGCGGAACCGACGGGAACAGCGACTTTGGATTGTTGCTCTAGTGTCGGCGGTCGCGTCAGTACTCTCTGCTCTCGCTTCGTGGGCTGCCGTTTGCTGGCACTAGGCCATCGTTATCCCCACCCACGCATTGCACGCATGACCCTGTGTGGTTCAATTAACTTATGAGCTACTGCAAAAATCGTGAAACGAGCGCTGGGTGCAATGTGAACATAAATCTTCGAATTGTTTTTGTCGTCGCTGCATGCGTCCTGCTAACTGCATGCGCAGACATCAAATGGGACAGTGCGTATTCGGTCGTCGACGCGTTCGGCGATGCCGACGCTGCAGATGTGCCCAACGCGCCTGAAGCTGCCACGCCCGCCACCGTGGCGACCGTTCAGGCCGGTACAGCCGAAACATTTTGCAAAGATTTTGCCGACACTCAGAGCTGGAAAGTCCAGCAGATGGGAGCGAAGCCAGCCGAACAGAAGCATGCATTCGAGCGATCTTACGAAGACTGCATGATGCGATCGTCGAGCTGGATCAATTGAACGCGCCGCGAACCGGAATGTCCGGTGTTCAAACGGGGTCGAAAGCGGGCAGATAGCCGGCCTGGTCAGCCTATTGGGATCGCATTGCAATCCAATGATCGTCTTCCTGGACCAAAGCAGCCTTGGCGACAAGCGTCCCTGGACAAGGTCTGGCGTCCTCGCGGCGCCGGGCGCTGGTCCGAATCTGGAGCTTGGTTCTTTCAAAAACGGAAGCGCCGTTCACATCTCGATTGCTGTATTCGGAACGTCCACGCCTGCCCAAATTGAGTAAGCCAGGGACCGGTTCTCAAATTTGCGTGATCGCCAAAATGGCCGTTTGGCGAAATTGAACTTAAGAACTTGCCTTGGCATCGATTTGTCAAAGTGCGCCGCGTCTCGGCCACAAGGGCTTCTGATCAGACAAGCAGCAAGTTGTCGGAAAAGGGGGCCAGTTCGAAACAGGATCTCGTCAATAGAAGTCAAACTAGTGACAACTTTGAGACATTGAGTACTGAACATATTTTAATGTTGCGATGGGAGTAGTCGCGCTACAAGGTAATTGCGGATTCGGTCTGTCTTATTAGGCTGGGAGAGGTCTGTTGAATATGCACTACAGCGCAGCTCCCATTTTGATTTTTGTTGCCTCGCTGGGCGCCGCGCTTGTCCTTCTAGTCAATGGACGATTTGTCGGCACAAAATTGGGCGTGCTTGACCATCCCGATGCGGTCCGCAAAACCCATCCGCAAGTCACTCCGCTCACGATTGGCCTCGCTATCATGGCCGCCGTGATCGTCTGGGCTGGCGGAACCTTTGTCTGGAATTCAACTCTGAATTCGCACCTCTTGCTGGCCGTCCTTCTATGCGGGACGGGCGCGATGCTGCTTGGATACATCGATGACCAGACGCCGATTTCGGCATCCGGCAGATTGCTGTTTCTTTTTCTTCTCTCCGCTATCGCGATTGTTATTGAGCCGGATCTTTTGCCGTCGCAAATAAATTGGACCCATTTTGGTCCGCTGCTGCTGGCACCATGGGTCGCTTGTATCTTCATCGCCGTCGCGATGGCGGGTTTCGTCAACGCCGTAAACATGGCTGACGGTCAAAACGGTGTCGTACTAGGCATGTTCATCATTTGGTCGGCCTGCCTCATACTCACGACGCGTGGCCACACACAGAGCGCGGCGCTGATCCTCTTTGGAGCCAGCTTCATCTCTTTCTTCTTCAATATAGCTGGCCGCGCATTTCTGGGCGACAGCGGCAGCTACGGCGTGAGCTTTGTTTTTGGTATCTTGGCCATTCGAGCTCACAATCACTGGGGCGTCTCGGCAGAAACCATCGCGGTCTGGTTTTTCATTCCGGTGTTGGACTGCCTCCGACTTATGGTGACACGATCGCTGTCTGGCGGCGTTCCAACCTATTCGGACCGAAATCATTTTCATCATCGGCTGCAGGACAAGGTGGGATCGAGCTTCGGACTGGTGATTTATCTGAGTGCGATAGGTACCTCGTCGATCATTGCTGCGCTCATGCCGCGTCTGTCCCTTGTCTGCATGATCGCGCTTGCTGCCTTGTATTTCAGCTTCGCATGGCTTGAAGAAAAGGTTGCGGTCGAAGAAGCAGACTTGGAATCTGAAGCGCATGTTGAGCGGATTTCGGTTAGTCGGCAATTCCAATCTTGTCGAACTTGAATCGATCGACAGACATTTCAAACGCGACTAACTCGTGGATGCGTTCCGACAAAGATCCGAGATCGATCCAGAAGACCAGCCGTCAATATTCGCCTCTTGATAGTGCGAGCCGGACGGTCAGTTGAAGCGACCCAAATCAGCGAGAGCGTCGGCACTGGGTTCCTCGTAGAGTACGAAAACTGACCGCAATTCGTTGAACAGAATTCGCTGACGTGCTTGAAAGCGCTTTCACTGCGACAACGCTCATCCTGCAGAAATCAGGCGTCTCGCTTTTGGCGTGACTGTGTTGAACGGACTTGTCAGATCGACAGACTGACCCAGAATTTGTTGTTAAATGGCCTGTGGTGTGGTTCGGCGTAACAAACGAAAAGGGCGATCCCGCCGAGGCGTGGATTGGCGCGTAACCGCAGGAAAACGCACTATTTTCTTGCTTCAGTTGAGACGTTGCGCTAAACGCCTTAGAAGCAAATTGCATGCTTTGCCAATCTTGGTGCTCCCTAAATTGCAGGCATTCGTGGACATGTTATGGGCGCGCTTTCGGGCTCGCGTAAAGTTGGCGACGTGGGGGCTCGTAGTCTGCGCCGCCGTCATGACTTTATTGGCCGTGACGGTTCCATTTGCCTTTGCACAAACTGATCCGAACGATGCGCTGCTGAAGGCGTTACAACATCCTGGTGAGACCGGCGATCAGAGCACGGCCGTAAAGCCGACCGTTCAGATCTACCAACCTGCGACCCCTAACCAGGCCGCGCCGCCCTCAACATTGGAGAGCCTCTATTCGGAGCGTGCCGGCCGAGCTCTCCGACAGTTTGGCTACGACGTCTTGGGCGTGCCCTCCGCGGTCACCATCACCCAGTCTGGTGCGGTGCAAGACAGCTACGTGCTAGGTCCGGGCGATGAGCTGGTCTTTGTTTTGCGCGGCCAGGAAAACGCGACCTATCGGGAGCGCATCGACCGCGATGGCCAGGTAGTGTTGCCAAAGCTCAACCCGATTGCCGCGGTGGGGCGCTCATTTGGAGATTTCAGGCGCGAAGTGGAGGCACGGGTTGCGCAAGCCTTCATATCCACCAGTGTTTTTGTCTCGCTAGGCGAAGTCCGACAGCTTACCGTTCTGGTTGCCGGCGAAGTTCGCGCGCCGGGCTCGCGCATTGTCAGTGCCTTCGCCTCTCCCCTGGATGCCATTCTGCTTTCGGGAGGCATTGCCAAAACCGGTAGTCTTCGCAACGTGCGTCTGACGCGCGGTACCATTTCACACACCATCGATCTTTACGCGGTGTTGACCCAGGGCGGCTCAAGCCTTGGTCTTCTTCGCGATGGCGACCGTATCTATGTGCCGCCGCTTGGTGCAACGGTGGCTATCACTGGTGTCGTTGGCAGACCTGGAATCTACGAATTGCCAGGCAATTCCACGGGAACGAATGTCGGAGCTCTACTTCGTCTTGCCGGCGGGGTGCAGATCGCGGGCGGGTATAACCTCTCAAAAACTCAGCTAGGTCAAAACGGCAATAGCCGGTTGGTCCCGACCTCGACGGGCGCCATGGTCCGCAGCGGCGAAATCGTCTTTGTCGATGCCAGCCACAATGCAACCTTGGGGCGGGTCACCCTTGTTGGCGCGGTGACCATTGGCGGCGACAAGCCGCTTTCGGAGAACAGGACGGTCGCAGAGCTCATTCGCAGTGCTAGCGATCTGACCCCCGACGCGTACACCGCTTCAGCAATCATCGTGCGCCGCGACCCGCTGGTGAACTCCAAGGTCATTATTCCCTTTTCCCTGATCGGTTCGCTTGCCGGCCGCTCCAACGTGACGCTGCAAGGAAACGATACGATCTATGTCTTTAGCCAAAGTGAGATCCGCGCGCTGACATCGATCGTGACCAAGGACGTAAACTCGCCATACAACGCGCGGACAAATGAGCCTGAGAGCACACGCGATTCTGGCGGCCAACCAAGACAAAGTCCTGGTGCTTCAAACCAACCACGCCAGATACTGGCGTGCCGCAAGCACTGCAGCTATGGCTCCAGCCGGGCAGGGGCCAGCCACATTACGTCAACCCGACAATTCAACAGAGTTTGGTGCTAACGCTTCGGAGACAGCTGCACTGACGCAGGCAGAGGCGTTGTCCCGTCGAGTGACGGGGGCCTCCCTCTCAATGTTGCCCGCTGACGAGGCCGCCAGAAACGAACAGCTGGTCGATGCCATCGCCGCGGTTCTTGGCGTTACGCCCGACATGTTGGAACGGGCCGTCGGAGAGGACCTGGTGTGGGTGCTCGATGACGTGCGTGCGCCTGGAGCTTACGTCGGAGCTTCGGGCACGACGCTTTCGGACATGATCCAGGCGGCAGGCGGCACGCTGCAGCAAGCAGATCTTTCGGCGATCGAAGTAACGTCGACGGCATACGACCAGATGGCAGGTGCTTCGCGAACCTCGCGGACGCTCTATGCGGCGAACCAGGGCGGCTCTGCCTCAATTCACCCGCTGGACGTGATCCGTATCCGTCCCATCTATTCGGAGCGTGAAGGCGGAACGGTGACCATTGCCGGTCAGGTGCGCTACCCCGGAGTGTTTGATATTACGCGGTCCGAGCGTTTGTCGTCTGTACTCCTGCGTGCCGGTGGAATGACAGAAGTTGCCTACCCCTATGGCGCAGTGTTTACGCGTAAAGCGGCCGCTTTGAGCGAGAAGGAAGGCAACAACCGCGCGGCTCGCGAAATCGAGAGCCAACTTTCTGTGCTTCTGGCCTCGAATAAATCGGATGGATCAGCAGGGCAGGGTATCGGTTATTTGTCGTCCGTCGTGCAGGAATTGCGTACCACGCCAGCGTTAGGCAGGGTGATGGTCCAAGCAGATCCAGCCGTGCTGGCAATGAAGCCTCAGCTGGATGTCGTGCTACAGCCCGGCGATGCCCTCTATATTCCCAAGCGTCCTTCCAGTGTGTCTGTCTCGGGAGAGGTACTGAACCCGGGGTCATTCCAGTACCGCGCAGATTTTGGCTACGACGACTACATCAGAATGGCCGGTGGGCCCACACAATCTGCCTATGAAGATTTGACCTTTGTAGTCCTGCCCGACGGCAGTGCCATGCCGACACAGTCAGACTGGCTGTCGTTCAGGAGCGGGAACCAGGTTCCTCCCGGATCCACGATCGTTGTGCCACGTGATCTGAGACCTTTTGATTGGACACAATTCGTCAAGGATGTGACGCAGATCCTCAGCCAGTTGGCGATCACAGCTGCATCACTTTCAGTGATACATTCAAACCCCTAGTCGAGCCGAAACTTTATTTTGGGGTAACTGGACTTGAAGCAACACACGTCTTCGCCATTCTCTTGGCCTTTAAATTGATTTTGTGACGTCCAGCGCAAACGAGATCAGAAATTGAATCATCTAGTGCTGATTGGATGCAATAGCTTCATTGCACAGCATGTTAGGGAGTTGGCGATAAGCCGCGGCATTGCGATATCGACACTTGCGCATGGCTGCTCTCCAGAAAGAACGCTAGACGGAGCCACTAAGGAAAGCAATGAACGTGCGGCTCCCGAAATTGAGAGCCAGCTATCGGTCCTTGCGACTGCGAGCAAATCCGATACGTCAACTGCCCAGGGCCTCGGCTACTTGTCATCCTCGTACAGGAATTGCGCGCCACACCAGCTCTTGGTCGGGTGATGGTGCAGGCGGATCCCGCAGTCTTGGCGGCAAGGCCCGAGCTCGAGATCGTGCTTCAACCGCGTGATGCACTTTATGTTCCCAAGCGTTCCTCCAGTGTGTCTGGCTCAGGAGAGATGCTGAATTCAGGATCGTTCCAATACCATCCGAACTTTGGATATGACGACGACATCAGAATGGCTGGCGGACCTACCCAATCTGCATATGAAGGATTGACCTTTGTAGTCCTGCCCGATGGAAGCGCCATGCCGACAAGAGCGGACTGGCTTTCCGTCGGGAGCGGGAACCAGGTTCCTCCCGGATCGACCATCGTAGTTCCGCGTGATCTCAGACCCTTTGATTGGAGGCAGTTCGTCAAGGATGTGACGCAGATCGTCAGTCAGTTAGCGATCACGGCAGCATCGTTGTCTGTTATTGGTACTAATAATTGATGTCGGAACCGATAGTGAGCTCGAGCATGGTGGATTGAGTTTACCTGGAGTGTTCGATTGGGATAGCAGGCTCAGTCTACACATTTCGCGATACGCGAACGATCCTGAGCCGCTCGATCTGCGATACTGCTGTTCTCCCTACTGGCCATTTGGCGGCGCTAATTGTAAACGTATGGTCAAGGCGAAGGAGATCAGCGCGTCGACAATGTCTACTTTGCTTAACTTCGCCATTTGTCATGCCTAATTGATTGATCTGCGCGTTGACTAGTCCTTTTTGGGGTATCATCCAATGTATGTGACGGTATTGCCCCCGCTGTCGCCTGAAGATTTGATCGGTCGCAAGACAAACGCGATCGAGGAATTTTCGCGACGAGGACGTATTTCCCTATATCGCTATGGTCGGGATGCACTGTACGCCGGGCTCGAAGCACTCCGCTTATCCAAGGGTGACGTCGTTGCCTTGCCCGCTACGATCTGTGACGTAGTTCTCCTGGCCTTCGTAAAGAAGGGAATTGAAATTTCGTTTTACGACCTTGACGCGAATCTAAATCCGTCAATGGATGACATCGAGCGAGGCATATGTGCTCGAACGCGTGCTGTTTATGTAAATCACCAGTTTGGCTTGCCAACAGATTTCACTCGGTTGAAGGGCCTTTGCCAAAGGCGAGGCCTGTACCTAATTGAGGACTGCGCCCATACTTTGCCTGTTGAGGGCAGTCCAATTGGCTCCTTTGGAGATATTGCGTATTTCAGTTTGCGTAAGCTGCTGTCAATGCCTGATGGTGGTCTCCTATGTTGTAGTAAGTCTGTGTGTCCGCCCGCAGAACTACCGCCAGAGTTCAGCTCTTATGCGATCGCCTCGGCGATCAAGCAGGTTGCCAACTATTTTGCACTGCACGGGCTCCTGCCAGTTGCCGAGTTCAAGAAGCGGCGCCACGCGATGGATCGCTATCTGAGAGGCCTTCCGTTACTGGACGCTTCAGGCTGGCGACCACCAAGGCCGATCTCATCCACCGCCGCCGCAATCTTCGCTCATTGCGATCTAACGTGGATAAAGCAGAGGCGCCAGGAAAACTACGCGTATCTCACTGACTGGGTGTCTAGCCACGGTGGCCACCGGATGCGTGCGTTTCGAGCGACCATTCCGCCCTACGCAGTACCTTTTTCTTGCCCCGTCATAATTTCTGAGGGACGTGATCTGTTCCTTCGCCGCGCTGCAGACCAGGGCATCTACCTTGAACCAACATTGATCCCGCCGTATCGCACTGTTCCAGGTTTACTAAACCCCGATCAAGACTTTCCGTTCGTACAGCGATACTCACAAACCCTCGTGTCGCTGCCAGTTCACCAAGGCCTCGGAGTGCGAGAGATCAAGCAGGTCACAGACCGTCTGCAGCGCGCACTCAATACTCTGCGTTGCCGCCCATAGGCCTCCGAGAACTCGTTGACGTTTGCTCGTAGAATTGCGACATGGGACGTGAGACATTAGGTATTGAGGGGTCATGTCAGAATTTGTTGCCGACCTTCGGCGTACAGCCTATGCCGTTGTTTCGCCCCTTCGTGCCAGTACACCGTTTTGGAGCGCCTTGCGATGGGCGTACCGGCACACCGCCGGGGGCGTTCGGCCCGTTAAGGCGAACGGGCTTCTCTTCGCGGTCAATCCCGCTGACAACGGCATAGGGCAGAAGCTAGCATTATCAGGTACTTATGGGGAGGGTCGAAGTCAGATCATTGACCGCCTGGTCAAAGCGGGCGATGTCGCACTCGACGTTGGTGCCAACATTGGTTTTTACACAATGCAACTGGCGCGTGCTGTCGGCCGCAGCGGCACGGTTATCGCCGTCGAACCGGACACAAGAAATCTCGAACTGTTGCGTCAGAGCGTCGAGCTAAATAAATTTGAAAATATTCGCGTTGTAGCGAGTGCAGTTGCGATAAAGCCTGGTAAGGGCACACTTTTCCGTACAGACAGCTATGCGGACAATGCTCTCGTCGCCGACAGAGTTGACGGCGTCGACGGAGCCGCCGTTGACAGTATTCCGGTCGAGATAAGGACGCTTGACGAGATCGTCGCGAGGAATGCGATCAAGGAAGTCAATTTTGTCAAAATCGATATTGACGGTTCTGAACCGCTCGCCTTGCAGGGAATGAGGCAAACTATCGCTGCAAGCAAAGATATCAAGATTATCGCCGAATACACCCCAGGCAACCTAGTTCGATACGTCGCAAACCCCATTGACATGATTTCGATGGTGGAAGAGCTCGGGATGCGATTGGAGCTGTCTTGCGACAACGACACAGGCGAACTGGTCAGGGAACTGGATCGAACGATGAAAATCCTGGTCAAACTTCAAGGAGCAGAAACTCGGGATCTTTTGTTCGTGAAACGTACTTGAACACAGCATGCCTTAAAACTCCTTGCGTGACCAACCTTGATTGGACTTATTCCGGCCAGTTGAATTCATCGCCAATGAGGGTCGCTAACGCTTTGTTATGTGGCTGAAAATATTCATTTAGGCGCTTTCGTGTATTTGCTGCGATTGGCTCAGGCGCATACGCGGAATCGATATAGAAGCGATCACGATCATATTTCCAATTTGGTTCGAGACCTAGAAATTTGAGCGTGTCGTTAACCGTCGCTTCCGGATCTTTGTACATTTTCTCGCTCTTGATGAACATGAACTTGTCGCGAGGGAAAAAATTGAGCCAGTTCGTGATCTGGCGATGGTAGATCCCGGGTCCCAAATAGCCGAAGCGCCAGTGTGCGTAGCTTTTGTACGTGATATCATGCAACATGCGTTCTTCCTCACCGGTTAAGCGCGCGTCCTCGTGCGTGATGGCGTCTTCGAACGTTTCAAAGGGTTCGCGCTTCATATTTCGCTCGTGATGATAATGTGAGTAGGCTCTGTCAATCGGGTTCCGTAGGCAGGCGATCAACTTTACATCGGGCAGAAGCTCCACCAATCGCCGAGGAAGGTCGGGGTGGAACATGTAATAGGGCGAGCTCTCACCGACCGAATATTTGACCCCGCGCGCAGTCAATGCCGCGATATGCGGTGCGAGTTTGGTGGGAAAAAAACTGTTATAGGTGTGCAAGTTGGCGGGCCATTGATTGTCGAAGAAGTGTACCTCTTTGTAGATTGGGAAAATGATTTGGGGGATTGTGGCCAACCAATCGAAGAGAGATGTCGTACCGCCGCGTTGCACGCCGATAATAATAAAATTTGGGGAAAGGCCCGCCCCCAGCCGAGAAAGTGAGTACCGAGTGTTTCGCAATGCCCAACGGTGTACGATACCTAGTGGCTGTCTGATGATTGTAGGCAGGACGGACCGGAGGATGTCGCGCGAATAGGAGCGAGGAACCCCTCTCAATATCGTTGCGCCCGTGGGATCTTTCTGCATTTCGAAGCCGCCCCCTTTAGATTGTCCATTCACCAGTTCGGCCTACACAACGCCTCATGGGTTGTCCGCGACTGGAAGGTCGCACTTGGGCGTGACGGTTGGAACATTTGGCGTCAGAGGTCGATGCACAATTAGCCCAGGTATATCAACGGTTCAAGTCACGTACTGCGCGTCTGCGGCCGATGCAATCTGTCCGGCGCCAGACCTCAATACGGGTGCTGAGCAGCAACTTGACCGCGCTTTTTTTTGGCAGGACCAAGCCGTTTGATGAAGATACTCGAGAAACGGAATTTTATCATACCATAGAGTAAGCCTAGCAGCGTGAGTTTCGTCGCTAAGTGCGAAGGTATCTTTTTTGGGGACTCTAGATGAGGCGAGTTCGTTTAGAGATCGGCGGCTGACGCAAGATTAGTTGGCAAGAACGCGCGGTAAATTGAACCTCCCCATCATACTGATCCCAATATGGGAAGGTAAAAATCCGATCCCTACTAGCGCGAAATGCAAGTAACGTTTTGTATCCGATTGACAGGAGTGGCATGAAAGCACTTTGCCGTTATCATCTAGTTGGAGACGTTTCCTGCGCGCCAGAAGTATACCGCAATTCGCGCACGTTTCTCATCGGAGTCGGCGACCGGCCTGACGTGGTCGAGACTCTTCACAACGTGCGTACGGCCGGTGCCACGCGACTCAGCGAGAGCTCCTTAATGGAATGAGAATGATCTAATAGTGAGGGTCAGATCGCTTTATAGTAACTTGCGAGGGCCGCGTCGATGCGCGGGGTGGGGGTTGGACGGATACATTGGTGCATGATCTAAACATCGTGAACGAAGACCGAATTCGCTCGTTGGACAGTCTACGTGGAATCGCCATTCTGCTCGTTGTCATCTATCATTTTACCTCCCGGTTTCCGCTTTCGTATTACGGGTTCACGGCGAAACCGCTGGTCACCGTTTCGTTCGGCTACCTCGGTGTGCAATTGTTTTTTATGATCAGTGGGTTTGTTATTCCCATCACTCTCATTCGCTGCAACTCACAGTTCGATTTTCTCTTCAAACGCTTTGCGCGTCTTTATCCCGCTTACTGGTTCGCTATTGTGTTTACCTTTTGTGCAGTCGAGCTGGTCGGCCTACCGGGGCGCGAGGTGAGTCTTCAGGCTGCGATGATCAATCTCACAATGTTGCAGACGGCTTTTCATGTTGCGGACGTCGACGGGGCCTACTGGTCACTGTTTCACGAGATCGTTTTCTATGGCGTGATTTCCTTGGTATATTTTTATACGGGCCGCGATATGCGCCGCTCGCTTGCGTTTCTTTTGCCGCTACCTGTCATCTTCTACTTGGCATCGTTCAAGTTTAAGTTGGGCTTCTTCTGGTTTTTCTTCGTCTTGTCGTTCCCGCTGTTTATGGCCGGCATCTCCATGTATCTGATATTTGTTCAGAAAAAGGCCGACTGGCTGACACTCGCAGGCATTGCGAATTGCGCGCTAATGACGCTTTTGACGGGGACCTCTTTGGAAATAGCAATCGTGTTTATTTTTATGTCATTCTTGCTCGTTGTGGCATTTCATCTGCCGGCCTTCTTTTCAAACTCGTTCCTCCTGTTTTTTGGCTTTATTTCATACAGTCTCTATCTCATTCACCAAAATATAGGTGTGATGATCATCCGCAATCTCACCGCTAGAGGCGTTGACGCCTACCTGGCAATAGCGATTGCCATGGCCTCGGTCATTGCGCTGGCGTGTGCGATGAAGGTTGCTTTAGAGGAGCCTTTTCGCCGCTTATTGGTCAAGCTCTACCGATCTGCATTGTCAATGGGACATGCATAGCATGTTCCTGTCGAGCCAAAAGTTTGTAGCTGCGCGTATGGAATTAAGCGACGGGGAAGACTTGTGAAGATCGTTTATCGAGACCCGACGCCATTCGAAAAAGGCTGGCGACCTCCGGAAGGGTATGATGAGGACAAGTTGTTTTACGATCAGTCGGCCTATGCGGACTATCGGGCGTTCGAGGGCTTTGACTTTTCGTCGGCTCACTACCGTATCTGGGACGACCAGGATCGCCTGGAGCAAGTACAGGCGCAAGTTGGCAATTTCGGTCCATTGTTAGGCGCGCTTGCCGTGAAGCGGCTCCTGTCGATCGGAAGCGGCCGCCCATTTTGGGAGGTACTGTTGGTATCGCAGGTTCCTAATTTGCAGATAGTCGCTAGCGATATCCACCCTCCCATGAATGTTGTTGAAGACTTGAAACGAGCAGCTGACTATGGATTTCCCTTGGCCGCCACAAATGTGTCCTACACCCGTTTCGACGTTCGTGATGCCGCCGCCTCACGCTCGGTTCTGAGCGAGACGCAGTTCGATGCCATATTCATTTGCGCTTGCTTTTTCGTCTGTTCTGACGAGGTTTGGAGCGATTTTCTTCGACAGGCGAGCTCTTATGGCGTCAAGCACGTCATAGTCCTCCACGCTGAAGATATTGCGCCTATCAATGTAGCTCGATATCGGCTCTGTGGTGGCCCAAAGCGCGGTGTGTTCGCGGGCTATTTACGTTCGCAACAAGCGGTGCGAGAAGTCTTTGACGCGGCAGGGATGCGGTGTGTAGCCACGTATGTTCCTCCGCAGGGAAACGACTTTGTGCATCGCACGCTTGCGAGGCTTCGTCTGCACTATTCGCGAAGAGGCTATGTGTTTACTAACGATTCGTCGATTAGAAATTTAGAGCCGCAATTGAAGCTCGCGATGAGACGCGCGGTATAGATGACAATTGCACAAACGATTTTCCGTGTTGGCAGGAGTAACGCCCTCGCAGCAGTGTTATCGTTATTGGTAGGCGTCTTGACCGCTCGCTGGCTCGGGCCCGCCGGACGGGGCGAGTACGCGCTGTTCTTTGCCACAGTTGGTCTCGCCGCGACTTTTGGCCAAATGGGGTTCTATCAAGCCGCGATATTCGCCATTTCTAAGGGCCTTGCAAGAGCTGAACAGACTCTCGGGAATCTACTGGTACTGATCGTGCTTAATGTCATCGTCTTTGCGATTCTGTTCTGGGGTGCCTTCTTGTTCTTCCCCGCGGCCATGTCCTTTCTGGGCAATGACTGGATAGGCGTTGCCTTTGTTTGTGCTGTTCTTTTCTCGGTCACCCAAGAAGGCCTGGGCGGCATCGTGATGGCACGTAAGCACTATCATCTTTATACGGATCAACTCGCAATCGAGCCAGCTTTTATCTTTTTGATGACACTGCCCCTGCTCATTGGCGCAGCTTCGGGCCCGACGGCTATAACGCTACGTGTCTTCGGAAGTTTCTTGGCCATCCTGATATTGGTTCTGCGCATAACGCACGTGATGCCGCTGGTCCCGGAGTTTCGTATTTCCACTTTCAGGCAGGAAGCGGAGTTTGGCTCGAAAGTGTTCGGCCAGAATGTGCTCGGTCTTCTGAACTACCGGGTATATCTCTACTTTCTGGCGAGTAACCTCGCGGATGCAGGTAGGTTTTCGGTCGCGCTGCTTTTCTGTGAGCTTGTCCGGTTTGTTCCCAATACTGTTGGAACGGCACTTCTTCCATTTCTGGCCGATGACGAAAGTGGCGGCGGTGCGATGCTCGCGGCTCGATCCTGTCGGACAATTATTCCGTTTAGCGGTTTGATCATCATTTTCGTGGCCACATTGCGCGGGCAGATTGTGTCACATATTTTTGGCAATACCTTCGCACCGGTCATCGGGCCAGCGTTGATTTTGATGATGGGTGCGCTCATAGGGACGGTCTATCAGGTGTTAACACGTTATTTCATGAGCATTGGGCGTCAAGCTATTAGTGTCTCTGCAGCTGGACTGGGGCTGGCTGTTGCGCTGACGAGTTCAGTATTGCTGATTCCCCATTTTGGAATGGAAGGCGCGGCCTTCTCTTACGTGGTTAGCTCTCTTGTGGCGTCGGGGACGCTTGCGATGGCGTTCTCGGTGCAGTCGGGTCTCAGCGCACGTGATTTCCTGTTGCTGCGACGTGACGATATTCATGCCCTCTGCGGCGCGTTCAGACACTTGTTGCCTAACTGACGATGACTTGCGCGCTACATTCCCGGTTCATTACGCGCTGGTCGGAGCTTGAAGAACTGGCGAACGCATGGAGGGATCTTTTTCGTCGATGCGGCGAACCCAATCCTTTCGCAAGCTGGGAGTGGGTGAGGGTATGGTTTGGGGCCTATTGCGAAGAGTCTTCGATCCTTGTGTGGTATTGCGAGAGCGATGGCCAACCAGTCGGACTTGCCGCGTTCGATGCGTCTGCTCGTACTCTGAGGTTGTTGCAGGATTCTGAGCTCGCGGATTACTGCGATATTCTAGTGCCTGGCGGCGAGCCGGCCGTCATGGACAGGCTGATTAGTGACCTGCGCGCCCGTTTGGGCAGAAGTTACCCCATTTCGCTGATGCCCCTGCGCGGCGACGCTGCTGTTAATGCGACGCTTTTAGATCTGCTCAAGCGCCAATCGATGCTAGCTGAACGAAATGTCTACACGTTTAATCCAATCATCGAACTCACCGGTACATTTGATACGCTGTTGGGGTCTCGAGCTAAACGTCTCCGCCAAGACATCCGCACGACGATCAATCATCTGAACCAGGGAGGGGAGTGGCACTTCGAAACGGCGACAGACGGTCCCCTTGCAATTGAAATCTACGAAACGTTGGCCGAATTTCACCAGGCTCGTCAGAACAACAAGGTTGGCCGGTCTATCTTCGCTGACCATCGTCATCATGATTTCTTGCGCGCGATAATCGGAAAGCTTGAGCCGGGGGCCGTCACACATTTGTCCGCAATCCGGTGGCAGGGGCGGCTGGTGTCCGCCGCGTACTCCCTAGTGTGCGGTCGGGTCCTTTTCTATTGGATTCCCTCATTCGATCCCTCATTAGGTAGTATGTCCTTGGGAAAGGTGCATATTGCCGAGCTGCTACGTCACTCGTTCGCTTGGGGTCTAACCCGCTTCGATTTTATGGGCGGAGAGGAACCCTACAAGTTTCAGTGGACGGACACGGGAATAGACATTTACGAATACGTCGTTTACTCGGGGCGGCTGGCGCGGTCGGTCGCCCACGCTCGGCGTCGAGTGCGAGCATGCATTCGAGATTCCACAGCCAGTTCACAGATGCTGCAACGTCTTTGGACTGCGGTCTCCAAGACGCCGCCGTTTTAGGAGCGAAACGTTGGTACGAGAAACCCGAAAGAAACGAGTAAAAAAAACGATCGCTGGATTGTGGCATAGCATATCCACGATTTCTCGGGATCGCGTGCATGCGGGCCTATATACCCCAATACTATGCTACCATAGTATAAATCCGACCTACGATGACGAGGCGGACTCGATGTCGCCGGACCTCTTTGAGTCCCATCTGAAATTTATTGTCGATCACTGCTCTCCGATTCCGATAGCGGCAGTTGCCGCAGCCCTGACGAAGGGGGCCCCGCTGCCTGAAAATCCAATTGCCCTGACATTCGACGATGGCTACATCGACAATTACCAATACGCCTTTCCGCTGCTCATCAAGTACCGCGTGCCTGCAACAATATATGTTGTAAGCGACTTCATCGACGGGCGTATACAGATGATTTCGGCTGCGGGCTGGGGCCCACTGTCGTGGCAGCAAATGCGTGAAATGGAGGGCACTCAACTTGTTTTAATCGGTGCCCACACGTGCACGCATCGAATTTTGTCCACGCTTAACGACGCCCAGGCTCGCGAAGAAGTGCGTTCTTCGAAATTGGCCATTGAGCGAAATCTTGGACACCCCATTGAGTCGTTTGCCTATCCAAACGGCCGTGGTCGCGACATTCCCCGGGCGGCCGTGGACGAGGTGCATAAGCTTGGGTTTTCGTCGGCATGCTCTACGATTTGGGGCACTCGGCACGCACCGGAAAGTCTTTACTGGCTAAGTCAACTCATGATTAGCCATGACGACAGTGTCGAAACTCTCGAGTGGAAAATATCCGGTCGGTATGACTACCTCAATATTGTGCATCGGGCCGATAGTTTGTTCGCTGGCCGCGTTCGCAACATTGGCCTCGATGCGAGAGACTGAGGCTGGCATGTTCGACCCAAGGTCCATCACGCTTGGAGTGATCTCCGAAACACCGATCTCGTTCGATGGCCAACGTTACTTCCATTCGCCCAATGAGGGCATTTACCTGGACGGGCTCGCCTCACGAGTACGGGAACTGATCATTTACACCTATGCATTTCGCCAGGGTGATGCCGACTACGACAACACCGCTACATACAGTTTCGTACAACCCAATATCCGCATTGTAGAAATTCCTCTCGCTAGGCCGGGTTTCCTTTTCAAGCTTCGCAAGGTCTGGCAGCTGCTTCTGGCTTTCGTGATCATCGTATTTCGGTCTCGCGAGTGGGATGTCGCGTACGCCTTTATTCCGGGATACAATGCTGCGTTCGCCGCGCTCGCGTTTCGCGTATTTCGGCGACCGTATTTTGTGTACCTCGCGTCCGACTGGCCGGAAGAGGCGGAGCTGTTAATTCCGGTTGGTGGATTGGCGAAACGCTTGCTAGTGCGACCGTATCGGCGATTTGTTCATTTTCTGCAGGACGCGGCAATCAAGGGCGCGCTGTTCACGCTGACCGCCGGGACCGACTTGTGCGAACGGTATGGGCTCGAGCACCGGAACGTGCATGAAACAGTGCCGCGCCTCACATGGTCGGAATTTGCACTTTTCGATCGGCCGGATACATGTACCTCCGATCGGATAAACCTTCTCTTTGTGGCCAATCTTCTCGAGCGCAAGGGAGGAACCTATGTCTTAAACGCGCTGAGCCTATTGCGCCGTCGAACCGTGCGAGACTTTCGTTGTGTCCTGGTCGGCTGGGGTCCGTGCGAACTTTCCCTTCGCCAACAAGCCCGCGATCTAGGGATCGAGCATTGTATGGAGTTTACCGGTCACCTCACGGGTCAGGCGCTCACGAAGAGGTTCCGCGAGGCAGACATATTCCTCTTTGCGTCTTTCTCCGGTGAGGGCTTCCCGCGGGTCCTTTATGAGGCGATGTCCCAAGCGCTGCCAATCGTGTCAACCAATATTTGTGGAATTCCGCGAAAGCTTGCTCACCGAAAAGAGGTGCTTTTTGTCCCGCCAAAGGACGCTAATGCCATAGCGGATGCCGTATTGGAGATTGTAGATGACCGGGCGTTGCGGACCGCCCTTATGAAATCTGGCCTCGCTTTTATGCTCCAATTAATTGACGGACCCAAGGGCGATGCCCAGGTGATACGGATCCTTGAGGAGGTCACCCGAAGTGACGGCGGGGTCGGTACAGCGCGGGGCAGTACCACGGAAAGTCCTTGAAATTTGGTGCAACGAAACGTGCGTACGTCCCCAATACTGTCTTTCACCACAGCTTGCGTGGTCCGGAATGACTCGGTACTTATGACTGCAGGCAGTAAACACACAACCGGTTTTTTGAAAATGACTGCACCAACAGTAACTTCAAGCCCGAAAGCAGGTTTGCGAGCTATTTCATTCTTCAATTATCCGGCGCTTTTTGCTGAACATCATCGAGAATACTCCGCCATCATTCATGATGTTTTGGCCCGAGGAGCCTTCATCATGCAAAAGGACCTCACGGAGTTCGAGGAAAACCTCGCTGCATACTGTGGAACCAAGTATGCATTCGGTGTCGCCGACGGGACGAACGCGCTTATCATTGCGCTGAAGCTGGCTGGAGTCGAGCCGGGAGATGAGGTCATCTTGCCTTCGCACACATTCGTCGCCACGGCTGCGGCCGTTCATCATGCGGGTGGCACTCCGGTGCTGTGCGACTGTGGCCCGGACCACATGATGGACGCTGCCAGCGCCCGCCGCGTGGTAACCAAGCGCACGAAAGCGATCATGCCTGTTCAGCTGAACGGTCGTACGTGCGACATGGATGCCATTGCGGATCTGGCGAACGAATTCGGACTTAAGGTCGTTGAGGATTCGTGCCAAGCATTGGGCGCGAAATTCAACGATCGACACGCGGGCACGTTCGGAGTTGCAGGGTCCTTCAGCTTCTACCCAGCGAAAACGTTGGGCTGCTTCGGCGACGGGGGTGCCGTTATTCTGGACAGTGACGAACACGCTGAAATTGTTCGTCAATATCGTGACCACGGCCGGGGAAGCGATGGGCGCGTGCATCGATTTGGTCTTAATGCACGTCTAGACAATGTCCAGGCGGCAATTTTGAATTTTAAGCTCCAGCGGTACAATGAGTTTGTTGCTCGCCGTCGGGCGATTGCCAAAGTATACTGCGAACGCCTGCGATCTATTAGCGCAATTCTCCTGCCGCCAGCTCCTGGAGTCGAACAGAACCGATTCGACGTCTTTCAGAATTTTGAAATAGAGGCTGACGGCCGCGAAGACCTACGCGATCATTTGGGCGCCCGAGGTGTCGGAACAATCTTGCAATGGGGCGGAAACATGATTCACCAGTTTGACGAATTGAAACTTCGAGCCGACGCGCCGTACGCGGAGGGGATGTCCAAGCGTTACATGATGCTTCCTATGAATCATCTGCTCAGCGACGAAGACATTCACTACGTATGCGATGAAATCGAAAACTACTACTGTGGTCGCTAAACGTCGGCGCGCATCGCATACAGTGTTGGCAAAGCGAGTGAAGGTTTCTGGCGGGCTTCGCACGGAAGCGGAATCGCAAGAAGCTTCACGCAATCGCGCGGCGTTTGAAGCGAACAGATCGAGTTGGGAAATTAAACTCGAAAATTTTCCGAAGTATGTCCGCCGCCAGAATTTGACGCGTTTTTGTGCCTTGTACGAAATTTTCAAGCAAGTCCTAACTGTAAAGGGATCCGTAATCGAGTGTGGCGTCAATCACGGCTTCGGCGTTATGAGTTGGGCCAAGCTTTCTGCCATCTTGGAGCCAGTGAATTTGACGCGCAGAGTCTACGGTTTCGATACCTTCGAAGGGTTTCCGGGCGTAAGCAAGAAGGATAGGTCGGTCAGCAGCCGCCATGTGAAACGAGGAGACCTAGCGGCGGATACGTTCGATGAACTTACTCAGCTCATTAGTACTTTCGATTCAACTCGCTTTCTCGGCCATGTCCCGAAGGTGAAGCTTGTACGCGGCGATGCTACCAAGACAATTCCCGAGTTCATCGCGAACAATCCGCACCTTTTAATCAGCCTGTTGTATTTAGACTTTGATCTGTATGAGCCAACGAAAGTTGCGTTGGAAAACTTTCTACCGCGAATGCCAAAAGGTGCTATCGTTGCTTTTGACGAACTGGACAATCCCCTTTGGCCCGGCGAAACCACCGCAATGCTCGAGGCGCACGCGATTCGCCCTCTGCAGATTGAGCGCTTGGAATTTGACCCTTATATAGGGTTTGCTGTCTTAGATTAAGAGCGCCAACACATTGTCGAAAATTCGCAAGAAATTTCAGTCTACAGAAGATCTGGCTTGGCGGAATTCGCGATCACGCAGTCCGCATGACGGCCAGCGGAAAAAGCTCTCATGTCGGCTCGGTTCTCTCCATGGCGGACATTACGGCGGTTCTTTATGGTTGCGTGCTGAAGATCGATCCGGAAAATCCGCGCTGGAACAATCGTGATCGCTTTATTCTTTCGAAGGGGCATGCTGGTGCTGGAGTCTATGCGGCGCTTGCAGAGTGTGGCTTCTTTGAAACGTCCCGTCTTTCTCAGCACTACCAGAATGGCTCGAACCTATCCGGTCATGTGTCTCACAAGGGAGTTCCAGGAGTGGAACTGTCGACGGGGTCTCTCGGGCATGGGCTAGGCGTGGGCACCGGCATGGCACTTGACGCGAAGAGGAGAGGTCGTGGGAATCGCGTTTTTGTCCTCTTGAGCGATGGCGAGTTCGACGAAGGTTCGAATTGGGAAGCGCTCTTGTTCGCGGCGCATCACCGGCTGGACAACCTGATAGCAATCATCGACTACAACAAAATACAAAGCCTTGCGCCGGTGTCAGAGACGCTGACGCTCGAGCCATTTGCGGACAAGCTTCGCGCTTTCGGCTGGAAAGTCGCCGAAGTCGATGGGCACAGTCACGCTAAGCTTGAAGCGGCGCTTCTGACAGTCCCATGGACCGAAGGAAAGCCGTCATGCCTTCTCGCGCATACAATAAAGGGGCGCGGTATATCGTTTATGGAAAATTCAGTGCTCTGGCACTATCGCCACCCCCAAAACGATGAGCTCTTGCAAGCGCTTGCTGAGCTTCAGGCGAGCAAGCCAAAATTGCCTTTGCCCGGTAGCAAAGATGCGTGATGCGTTCGTAAGAGAGTTGACAAGGCTGGCGGAGCAAAACGACCGGATTATGTTGATTACGGGCGATCTTGGCTTTGGGGTACTCGATGATTTTGCTAAGCGATTCCCAAAGCAGTTTGTCAACGCCGGCATTGCCGAACAGAACATGACGGCGATCGCGTGTGGCCTCGCGCTCGAAGGCAGACAGGTTTTTACCTATTCAATCGCTAATTTCACGACCCTTCGCTGCCTTGAACAGATACGGAACGATGTTTGTTATCATGATGCCGACGTCAAGATCGTTTCGGTTGGCGGTGGTTTTTCTTACGGTCCACTGGGAATGTCGCACTTTGCCACCGAAGACTTGGCGATCATGCGGGCGTTGCCGAATATGCGCGTTGTTGCGCCCACCGATCCATGGGAGGCCGCTCAGTTGACAGAGCAACTTGCCCACTCGCCGGGTCCCGCTTACCTCAGGCTAGACAAGGGAAGCGCGGGCAATGTCGAACAGACTGCGGTACTTGGAAAATCTCGAGTCGTGCGAGAGGGGAGCGATATCTCGATTGTTGCCATAGGAGCTATACTACGCGAGGTGATGCGCGCGGCTGATGTGCTGGGTGAGCGAGGGATTTCATCGCGAATACTCGCTATTCACACTCTCAAGCCTTTGGACGCTGCAGCGCTGATCGCCGCATCACGCGAAACCGGGGGGATCGTAACCGTAGAAGAGCACACAGTACTAGGTGGCCTGGGCGGAGCCGTCGCGGAAACGCTTCTGGACGCAGGCGCCGCGCCGCGGTATTTCCACCGAATTGGATTGTTCGACCAGTTTCCCACCATTGTTGGTGATCAGGACTATTTGAGACGAACGCATAGTATGGGGCACGACGCGATTGTGCTAGCAACGCTGAAGGCGTTGCGGCTTTCCTGAGGTATAGCTGAATGGCGACTGAAGATAGCAGCGCTTTGCCATTGACCGTCTGCCACGCGTTTCTTTTTTTTTCGATTCGCTTTGCGGGCGGGACTTCCGATTTTATGTTCAAGATTGCCAGAGCGCAATCAGTGGCTGGGCAAAAGCCTATCATTTACACGGGTGACTATCGGCTAGATGACGAACTGGTCGCCAAACTTCCCGAAGTAGACGTGCGCGTAGAAAAATCTTATCTCGATCGTGCCGGGTTTTCGATTATGCCCGGACTGATTGGGCGTGCACGGCGGGAAGTGCCCACCCTTGATGTAGTGCATATGCACGTCTTTCGGACATTTCAAAATGTCGTACTCTACTTCTTCTGTCGCAAATTCAATGTTCCCTATGTCATGGACGCTCACGGTGCTGTTCCCTACTACCGGAGAAAGCGCTTCTTGAAAAAAATCTTTGATAAAATCTGGGGGCGACAAATTCTGAGAAACGCCTCATTTTTGTTGGCAGAGACACAGGTCGGCGTCCAAGAATATCTAGACATTGATGCGGGTATTGACCGCGCACGCATCGTGGTTCTATCGCCGCCGTTTGATACGGACGAATTTGCGATCCTGCCTGCACGCGGCGCATTTCGCAACGAGATAGGAATCGGCGCGACCGATCCGGTTATCATGTTCATGGGCCGCGTGCATCACATTAAGGGAAATGACTTCTTGATCCGGGGATTCGCCGAAACGATGCGAACCCATCGCGACGCATGGCTCGTTATCGTGGGTGGCGATGATGGTCACATGGAAGAATGCAAGGCGCTCGCAAGAAAGTTGAATGTGCTTGAACGAGTGCTTTTTCCCGGCTTCCTGGCCGGAAACAAAAAGCTCTCAGCGCTTGTCGATGCCGACGTTGTCGCCCAGATGTCGCGTCAGGAACAGGGAGCCTGGGCACCGATCGAAGCGGTGTTGTGCGGCACCCCTATTGTCGTCTCGGCGCATACTGGGGCCGGAGAAGATGTCCGAAGGCTGGATGCGGGCGAAACCGTTGACTTCGGTGATGTTCCCGGACTGGCCGCAAAACTCGACTATCTACTGAAACACCCGGATGAGGCCAAGGCGCGGACGTTGAGAGCGAAGGCGATGATAGAGAAAAATCTTTCATTCAAATCGCGTGTTGGAGAATACCTCGATCTGTATCGCGGTGCGATCCGAGAAAAGGCTGAAAGCCAAGTTAATTAGAGCCCTAAATCGGCGCTGGTTGAAAGTGACGAGGATGCGTTCGTTCAGTGCCATTTCGTGCCGTGGCCATGCGTTGATCGTCGGATATCCTCATGAAAATTCTTTTCCTCAGCGACAATTTTCCACCGGAAGTAAATGCACCGGCAACGCGAACATACGCTCATTGCCGTCGGTGGGTTTCTTCGGGCGCTGAAGTGACGGTTATCACTTGCGTGCCCAACTTTCCTCAGGGCCGTGTCTATCCGGGATATCGAAACCTCCTCGTCCAGCGAGAGAACATCGACGGTATCCGTGTTGTTCGGGTGATCACCTTCATCTCTCGAAATGAAGGATTTGTCCGCCGTAGCCTCGACTACCTGAGTTTTGCCGCTTCTGCATTTTTTGCAGGTTTGTTCGAACGAAGTGACATTATCGTGGCGACGTCGCCGCAGTTCTTCACCGCACTTGCTGGATGGGCTCTGTCAGTCGCGAAGCGTACGCCGTGGATCTTTGAACTGCGTGATCTTTGGCCGGAATCGATTGCCACCGTGGGCGCGATGAGCCAAGGTCCTGTGTACAAATTGCTCGAACGGGTCGAACTGTTTCTTTACCGCCAAGCGACCAAAATTGTAGTGGTATCGCCGCCGTTTCGTGAAAATTTATCACGTCGTGGAGTTGATTCTACGAAAATTGAGGTGGTTACCAATGGTGTGGATCTATCCGCATTTGCACCGCGCCCACGCAATGACGCTTTGTTGAGTACACTTGGACTTCAGGATCGCTTTGTCGTTGGATATGTTGGTACTATTGGGCTCGCGCATGGGTTGGATTTTATTGTCGAGTCTGCGAAGAGTTTTAACGATGGGCCTGTCCATTTTCTACTCGTGGGGGACGGCGCCGAGCGTCCCCGCGTTGCGGAGCTGGCGCGTCGGCTGGGGGTATCGAACATTACGTTTCACGCGCCCGTTGAAAGAGATCAGGTTCCGTCGTGGCTAGCCGCTGCCGACGTGTTGCTTGTGCCGCTGAAACGCTCCGAGACATACAAGTACGTCATTCCGTCCAAGATATTCGAGGCAGCGGCGATTGGGCGCCCCATTCTGCTGGGCGTTGATGGTGAGGCGCGTTCAATCGTCGAGCAGTATGATGCTGGCATCTACTTTGAACCAGAGAACGGTCTTTCATTTCATGCTGCGTTATTGCGTCTTCTTGAGGACCCCGAATTGCGTGTTCGGCTTTCGGCGGGCGGTCGTCGCTTAGCGGCTGCCTATGATCGCGACGCGCTGGCCGATCAGCTGTTGACCATCTTGAAAGACACTGCAGCGATATGTGGTTGAAAGTTGTGAGTGTTGAGGATCCTCGATAGAGTGAGGTCAAGAAACACGGTGTCGCGGAATGGGCTGATGCCGTGTGGGCTGCGCCTAAATTTCGCAAACATTTTTTGTGCATAGCGGGCAGGCATGGACTACACACAAGCTGGACGGCTCTTCCAAATCCGTAAGGTCTTACGGTACATCGCGCTTTACGGCCCAAGCCGCACGCTCGTAAAGGTGCGGGGCCAGCTTCACATGAAGAAGCGCTATGCAAAGCTTCCGCAAATTCGGACGAAATCGAGTTCGAAGCATGTTGGTCTCATCGGTTGTGGTAACTATTGTTTCAGCAACATCGCCTACTACCTTTATAAGAAGCGAGGGGCCATCATTCGCGCCGCGATGGACGTGAACATTGACCGCGCGGCCTCGCTCTTTGAGTCGTACAAACTCGACTATTACACTAACGATGCATCCAGGATCATCGACGACAAGCAGATAGATTTGGTCTACATCGCTTCGAATCATGCGTCACACGCGGAATACGCAATCCAATGCCTCAATGCAGGCAAGAGTGTGCATATTGAGAAACCTCACGTAGTAGATGAGGACCAGTTGCGGCGTTTGTGCGAGTCGATGGCTTCGAACCCCGGAAAGGTTGGGCTAGGATTTCAACCGACCACACAGTCGTATCGGCTTGGCCGTCCGCGCGGCACTTGCTGCGCAACGCGGCGCCTCGATGCTGAATTGGTTTGTTGCAGGACACGAAATTGATCCGGATCATTGGTATTACAAGGTGGAAGAGGGCGGGCGCGTACTTGGGAACATGTGCCACTGGACAGACTTCATCTACCATTGCATCGAGCCCGAGAGTCGGTATCCGATTGTGATCAATCCGACGCGGGCAGAAAAGTCGGATTGTGACGTGGCCGTAACATTCACGTTCGGCGATGGGTCCATAGCGGCTATCACATTTTCGGCTAAGGGGCATACGTTCGAGGGTGTGCGCGAGCGGTTCTCGGCTCATCGCGGCGACGTGCTGATTTCAATGGACGACTTCCGTACTCTGACGATCGAAACAGTCGCGAGTAAGCGCAAGGTGTCCGGATTGCATCGCGATCAGGGTCATATGAGATCCATCCTATCGACATATGATGCCTCATCTGGCCCGGCGCCGACGGAGATGGGTCTTCCAGTGTCCTACATATGGGAAAGCGGCGAATTGTTTCTCAAGACGCGCGAGGCGCTAGACCAAAATCGGAAGGTCACAGTATTTCCCTATTCGCAAAGTTCAGCGGCGCGTACCCTGCAACAGGCGAATTGAAATGATGTCAGCGACTGCGCGCGAAATACGCAAATGAGGCAGGTCATTCAGAGCCTTCAAGACGGTAATGTGGAGGTCGTTGAAGTTGCCGATCCACAGGCCATTGCTGGCCAAGTTCTCATTCGATCAACGCGTTCGCTCATATCGGCGGGCACCGAGCGGATGCTCGTGGAATTCGGACGAGCAAACTTGCTACAGAAGGCGCTTCAGCAACCCGAGCGTGTCAGACAGGTCCTCGAAAAGGTCAGCACGGATGGCATCCTGCCAACCATCGCTGCGACGCGCTCAAAGCTAAGCCAACCTATTACCCTCGGCTATTCCAATGTCGGCGTAGTATTCGAAAGTAGAGCAGGCGCATTTTGCGCCGGCGATCGCGTGGTTTCTAATGGCAATCACGCGGAAATTGTAACCGTTCCAAGAAATCTTTGTGCAAAAATTCCAGACAGCGTCACAGACGAGGAGGCTGCGTTCACGGTCGTTGGAGCGATCGCGTTACAGGGTATCAGGCTGGTGGCGCCGAGCCTTGGCGAAACGGTCGTCGTGAGCGGCCTGGGGCTGATAGGACTTTTGGCAGTTCAGCTTCTTCGCGCGCAGGGGTGCCACGTCATAGGTATCGATTTCGACCAGGCCAAGCTTGATCTTGCGCGTGGATTCGGAGCGGACGTCGTGAACCTTTCTGCGGGGGAGGATCCCGTCAAAGTGGCGGCAGTTATTTCGCGGGGCCGCGGAGTTGATGCGGTCCTCGTGGCTGCTTCTACAGCAAGCAGTGATCCCATCCATCAAGCGGCGGCTATGTGCCGCAAGCGTGGGCGCATTGTTCTTATCGGCGTTACCGGGCTGGAGCTGAACCGGGCAGACTTCTATGAGAAGGAGCTAACTTTCCAAGTATCGTGCTCGTACGGGCCCGGTCGCTACGACGCGTCTTATGAACAAGGCGGGCACGACTATCCTGTCGGCTTTGTGCGGTGGACCGAGCAGCGCAATTTTGAGGCTGTGCTTGATATGCTGGCGAATGGCCAGATGAATGTCGCTCCACTGATTAGTAAGTCGTTCGACATCGCTGATGCACCTAAGGCTTATGAAATCCTGGCTCGGGATCGAAACTCCCTGGGGCTGCTGCTGCGGTACCCTGAGCCGAAGGACGCAGCCAGCATGCGGCCAAAGCATACGGTGCAGCTTTTACCGCCGCGGGTCGTGGCGACGGGCATCGTCACCGTTGGTGCGATTGGTGCTGGTAGCTATGCGAGCCGAGTTCTCTTGCCCGCCTTCCGGAAAGCGGGCACGCGCCTTAAAACCATATCGACCCAAAAAGGGCTCTCGGGTACGCTCGAGGGGCGCCGGCTAGGCTTCGAACAGAGCACGACGGATTTGGACGTGCTTTTTGCAGATCCCCAGATTAATACTGTTGTCATCTGCACGCAGCATGACAGCCATTTCAGTCTCGCGGCGGCAGCGCTTGCGGCTGGGAAGCATGTTTTTGTCGAAAAGCCGTTGGCGATCACGCTTGAACAACTTAGCGAAGTTGAGCGCGCATACTATGCGGCGCGGCAGCATGGTTTCGCTCCCATATTGATGGTTGGGTTTAACCGTCGTTTTGCTCGCCTGACAAAAAAGTTGCGTGAACAGCTCGACCGCGCCACGGGGCCGATGAGCATCATTTACACATGCAACGCCGGTTCGATCCCTGCTGAGCACTGGACGCAGGATCCGACGAAGGGCGGCGGCCGCCTCATTGGCGAAGCGTGTCATTTCATCGACTTGGCCCGATATCTAGTCAGGGCGCCGATCATATCAACGAGAACTGTGGCGATGAAATCTTCGAACTCGCGGACTCCAGCTGATACCGCAAGCATCAGCTTAGCATTCGGGGACGGCTCAATCGCTGACATACATTACTTCAGCAACGGTCACCGTGGGTTCCCCAAGGAGCGCATTGAAGTATTTCGTGGCGGGATGGTTTTACGGCTCGATAATTTTCGACGTCTAGTAGGCTACGGAACCAATGATTTAAGACGCAGTTCGATATTAATTCAGGATAAAGGGGCCGAACGATGCGTGGCATGCTTTGTCGACGCTGTTCGGACTGGAAAAGCGCCGCCGATCGCTGCGGACGAGCTTTTCGAAGTGTCACGTGCTGCCATCGAAGCCGGTGAACAGGCGCAGGCCGAAGTAGGTTGACACCCGTTGACAGCCAAGGGATGACGTTACGAAGGGCGTTTCGAGCTAGGCGGAACATAGTATCGAAGGTTAATAAGCATGCCTAGGCGGCGCACGCTCTTCGACGGAATTGGCATTTACTACCGGACGCTTCGTCACCTGCGCCCAATTCAGCTAGCAAATAGGCTTCAGCGCTTAGCTCTTCCGGTGCGGCCCCGATTCGGCCAAGTGTTGCGTCTGCGTCAACCGAAGCACCCGCTGCCTGCGCAATTCTGCATTCGTCCGCAAAGTATCCTGGGCGGTAACCGATTTCATTTTTTGAATGAAACTCACACGATGCATTTTCCGGAAGATTGGAATACGAAGGGTCCGGACCGATTGTGGCTGTACAATCTTCACTATTTCGACGGCCTCCTCGCCAGCGCACCGGACGAGCGGTGCAAGTACGATCTTGTTGAGGCATGGGTTGAGGGTAATCCTCCTGCAACGGGTGTGGGCTGGGAGCCTTACCCGATCGCGCTTCGGGTTGTGAATTGGATAAAGTGGCATATGCACACCGGACTACTGAGCGAACGGTCGCAACTGGCGTTGACAGTCATGACACGCTATCTAGCGGACAGTATGGAGTATCATTTACTTGCAAATCATATATTTGCA
The DNA here is from genome assembly GCA_963743765.1 of uncultured Alphaproteobacteria bacterium. Taxonomy (GTDB): domain Bacteria; phylum Pseudomonadota; class Alphaproteobacteria; order Micropepsales; family Micropepsaceae; genus Rhizomicrobium. The sequence goes on along the minus strand of CAVUQQ010000004.1, from coordinate 284,613 downwards.
AATTCCAAGGCGCTGTTTTTTGCCGGACTTTTTTTTGATGACGAGGAGGCGGCGAAGTGGCTGAGCACAGCGTGTCTCTTGCTGGACGAACAGATAAAAGAGCAGTTTCTTGCCGACGGAGGACATTTCGAAAGAAGTACGTTATACCATGCAATCCTGCTGGAAGACTTGCTCGACATCCTCAATTTGGCTGCAGCCTTCGAATTTTCTGTTCCCTCCAGTTGGCGTAGCACAGCGGAGAGCGCGCTGCGCTGGCAGAGCGTGATGACGAGACCAGATGACGTGCCGCCCCTATTTAACGATGCCGCATACGGAATATCGTCGGGGTTCAACGAGCTGCGGACGTTCGGCGAGGCTCTGGAACTTGCACCACCTGCCCCGGTAAGTAGCGGCCTGCATGATCTTCCAGCAAGCGGCTACTTTCGCTATGAGGGCGAGTCATTCAGCGTTTTCGGCGATGCAGGTGATATCGGTCCGGAGTATCAGCCCGGTCATGGTCATTGCGACACACTCAGTTTTGAGCTGTTTGCCCACGGTAAACCGATCATTGTTGATACAGGCGTCTCGACCTACAACGAGGGCAAACGTAGATACTTCGAGCGTGGTACGGCAGCGCATAACACAGTACAAGTCGAAGACATGGAACAGAGCGAGATCTGGGGTGCGTTCCGGGTGGACGCCGCGCGCATGTTTCTAAACGCTGCGTGAACGCTTTTTCCATAGTGGCGGCCCATGATGGGTACGCGCGCCAGAATCACACATCAACGCAGCTTCGATTTTTTTGCGCAAGAATTCCGGATCATTGACAAGCTCCTGCGAGTTGGAGCCAAGTCACGAATCGCTACAGCGCGGTTTCATTTTCATCCGTCTATGGAAGTGAAATTAGAACGCGCGGTTGTCCAGGCGGGACCGGCCACAATTCAGGTCGAAGGCGCGCGTTCGATCAAGCTTAGTCCCTACGACTATGCGCCCGAATTTAATCGCTTGTATCGGTCGCAATGTCTAGAGGTAGAATTTCACGACACGCTGCAGACAGTCATTCGCCTATGAGCAATCACGATCGGTGCTAACCTCATAGTGTGCCTAGGATGTGTTGTGCCGAATGCCCCTCACCAAGATGATGGTATGAGCGGTTCATATCGGTGCGCCCTCGCGGGTCATTTAGTAGCAAGTTGGCCTTTCTCTGAGTTTTGGCCTCGTCCGATCCGATGAATTTCATCGTTCTAGCGGCTAAACTATTTGGGCGATCGGTCTTTTCAGGCGTTACTAGGACCAGAATACCAAACGCGGAACTTCCTACTGCGCGCCGTCTGAACCCGTTATGATGAGTTTGGATGCCGCAAATTGAATCATGACTTGCTCGATCAGATGTCGGATCTCGCATGCCAGAGACGCTCCTTGCGAATAGTGACCAGAGTATCCGCGTGACTGTATCTAGTGGGTGCGAATATATTAAGCTTATCCAAATGACTTTGAGAGCTACTCCATGAATTCTCGCTTCCCCACGTTTGTTGTGGCCAACGATTTACAACGTTCGATAAAGCTTGCGATCCTACTTGGATTGGATGCGTTGATCTCCTCGATTGCCAGCGGCTGCGCGCTGTACGTTGCTAGTCAATTGTCGCATGTCGATGGCGCGTCACAAGCCACTATTGTCTTATTGGCAGTTCCGATGGGGTTGTTCAGTTTCTGGCTGTCGGGCCTTTATCGCGTGGTCGTTAGTCATATGACAATACGCGACGTACGAATACTCGGCCGTGCCGCTTTACTCGCCTCAGTTCTGTTTTTCTTCGTATCACTGATGATGCTAAAGCCGGGCCAGGCGGCGCTTGGTACATTCGCATTCACAACATTTCTTTTTCTGGGTTCGGCTTTTTTTCGGCTGCTTGGGGGGGCCTACGCGCGGTGGTCAGCCTTGCCTCGCATTAGGCGAACACGCGTTTTAATTTATGGTGCTGGCCAAGCAGGGCTTCAGCTTGCAGCTGCGCTGTATAATTCGTTGGAATACGAGCCGATCGGTTTTGTGGACGATGATGGACGGCTTCAGGGACGCATGGCACGTTCGTTGCCTATATATAGCCCCGAGGAATTGAAGTCACTTGTGGAACGACTCGGAATCGAGCGCATTCTGCTCGCAATTCCTTCGGCCTCTAAATTGCGTCGACAAAAAATTATAGCACGGCTTGAATCGCTTCGCGTACAGGTGAGTAGCGTGCCGCGTCTCGAGGACGTCGCATCGGGGCGCACGCGAGTAAGTGAGCTGCGTCCCATCGAAATCGAGGATTTGCTTGATCGCAACGTAGTCCCGCCCGACGCAAATTTGCTGCGCGCCTGTATTGACGGAAAGGTAGTGATGGTGACTGGCGCAGGTGGGTCGATTGGCAGCGAGTTATGCCGCCAAGCGGCAGCAAACCGAGCAAGACAAATTGTGCTTTATGAGATTTCTGAGCCAGCTCTCTACAACATCAACGAGGAACTGATTGCCCTCCACGCCGAGGTCAACGTTGTTCCGATTCTCGGGACAACCATGGATCGGTCCCATCTGGAAACTGTGTGCCGTAAATTTGGGGTTGAAACAATCTATCATGCTGCCGCCTATAAGCATGTGCCTCTAGTCGAGCACAACATTATTGAAGGCTCCCGTAATAATATCGTTTCTACAATGAACGTCGTGGAGTCAGCGAAATCGTGCGGCGTTGAATTGATGGTGCTCATTTCGAGCGACAAGGCAGTTCGGCCCACAAGTGTCATGGGTGCCAGCAAGCGAGTTGCGGAGATGATTGTGCGCGCAAATGGAGCCCTAATCCATCACTCGACGTCGACGCGGTTCGCGGTTGTCCGATTTGGCAATGTTCTGGATTCATCTGGATCGGTTGTGCCGAAATTTCGAGAACAGATTGCGCGTGGGGGGCCGGTGACTGTCACACATCGCGACATCGTCCGCTATTTCATGACGATTTCCGAGGCGTCCCAGCTCGTCATTCAGGCGGGCGCGATGACAAAGACAGGCGATCTCTTTCATCTTGACATGGGTAAGCCTGTGCGCATCTACGATCTGGCCCTGCGTATGATCCGCCTAAGTGGCCTGGTGGCCCGTGACGAGCAGCATTCTGACGGAGATGTCACTGTCGAATTCACTGGTCTGCGTTCTGGTGAGAAGCTATATGAGGAACTTCTAGTAGAAGGAAGTGTCCAACCAACAGCTCATCCAAGTATTTGGCGAGCAGGCGAGAAGTTGCCTGTGTCCGTCTCGGTTACAGAGCTATATGAGAAGTTTGTTAAGGCCTTTGACGCAGGCGACACGGAGACGGTGATAGAGCTTTTTACAACTGCCATCCCCGATTATTCACCCTCAAAAGTGCCCTTCGAGCAGATGACCTACGAGAACAGATGATATCGAGCCAGCCATTTTCATGCGGCTGGTCGCGCCTGAAGTCGATGAGAGCCCTTTCGGCTGGTGCATTTCGAAGACAGTTGCAGATAAGGTTGAGCGGTGTGACCACCTGTTGTCCTACAATTTGTAGAACCCCTGTCCATGATAGCCGCTAAGCTCGACTAGTCGCGCCGATCGATGAGTTCACGCTGGATTGCTTGCTGGATCGCCGTTGCGTGCGAGAATCAGCAGCTTTGGGCTTATCAAGACAACGGCCGTTTAAACGCAGCAGACGCTGCCTCTGAGGTGAGCGCTGACTTGCGCGAAATTTGAAGGGTGGGTAGTGAGAGACTGGCGCGAGAAACGAAATTGCTGGAACAAGCCCCAGCGATGCGAATAAGTTACGAGCCCGGTGGAGAATTATGCAACGAGACCCTCGCGAAGCAGTGCCTGCGCAGGTACTCATCTATCCGGCTTCTGGTTCGATCGAAGCCGGTCGCCAAGGCCCGACGCTTTACGAGATATATAGAGCAGTTCGAAGCCGCATTTGGTGGATCCCGCTAGCTGGCTTTGCCGGCGCCATGGTAGCCGGGTTGATGTCCTTCTTGGTGACACCGCAGTACCGCGCGACTGCAACATACGCACCTGCCGCTAGCACCCAATCAGGCCGCCTCGGCCAAGTTATTGCCTCTAGCCAATTGCAGGGGCTTGCTAGCCTTTCGGGAATCGGTTTTTCGGGCAATTCGGACATCAGCCGCTTGGGAGCGTTGCTTGAATCCCGAAGGATAGCACTGCTGGCGCTTCGAGGTGAAAGCGCGTTGCCCACGTTTTTTCCCGACAAGTGGGACGCAGGGGCAAACAAGTGGAAGCCTGTGGCTACAAGTCAATTCGACTGGCTACTTGGACGAACTTCTAATGGACCCATTGGATCCGAACCCTCGGAACAGCAAATTGTCAAAAAATTCGAAGACGCGCGGTCTGTTGATGTCGACAAAGTCAACAATTTAATCCTGGTCACTGTGACATCTACTAACGCTGAGGTAGCTGCCCGACTAGTAAATAGGCTCGCTTACTATGTAAATGAAGAAGAGAGAACGCGAACCAAATTGGAGGCCGAGCGCGCAATCGCCTTTGTCGAAGGACTGCTGCAAAAAACGACGGAGGCAAGCCTGCGCACTGAGATGGAAACTCTGCTTGATGAAGAGCTTCAGCGCAAAACTCTAGCCAATGCGAGAAGCGACTACGTGGTTGAGGTGATCGACCCCGCGATTGTTCCAGAAGTCAAAGCATCTCCTCGTCGCCTTCTCTACGTTTTGTTTGGATTTACTGTGGGAACTAGCTTGGCACTGACGAGCTTGATAATGCTTTGGATGCGACAAAATCGATTACACACTCCGAACCACCCAACTCCCGAATGATGCAAACTGAATCGTTAGATATAGATCAAGTCACACCCGCTTGGGATTTCACTGTACCGAAAGGCCCTCGGGAACCACTAACTTATCTTGCGGTGCTTATTCTGATACCTCTGATGTTTGGACTTCCGTTCGGAAAATTCATTGATGCCGTTCTCGGCGGCATATCGCTCCAGAAAGCACTCGTCCCTATTGCCATAACGGGAGCAATTCTTTTCGGATCAGAGCGATTTCGCGTGCATCCGTCTAGCCTCATAGTAGCGGCCTTGGCGATCTGGTGTTCAATTTCCCTACTGCTGTCGAGCACATTTATCCCAATTTGGATTTCACTTATTGGATATTTTGCTCTTGCTAATATCGTCTGCAACGGATTGTGTTCGTTTCGCGAATTAGACTTGATGCTGAAGGCGTACCTCGTCGGAATTGCTCTGGTTGCCGTGGCGGCTGCCTTTGCGTTGATGCAAATTTACGATGTCGGGGTCTTGTTCGGAAACCCGATGGCTCCACTGCAATGGTACGGATTACCGAGTCTTGAGGGCACAGAAGCTAATACAACTTCTTTCAGTACCTACTTCGCCATTGCCTTACCGTTAGCTGCACGCGAATTCATGCTCGCTCGGAAGGTGATGTGGAAATTTGGACTCGCATTTCTGATCGTCCTATTCACCGTTGAACTGATGCTCACATTCGGGAGGTCATCAATGTTTGGCGCCATTCTTGGGTCTGCGCTTACTGTGTACTTCGCAAGCGAGGCTAGACTGCGCTTGCGCGTTCTAATGATTGGCGTTCCCGGAATTCTTTTTTCAATTATGGTAGTCGCGGCTGTTTCATTTGAGTTGTTTTCTGGCGCAGAACTCGATGCAATCCAGAAGGGCTTAAATGCGGTAGAAAAGATCAAGGACTACTCCAGTAACGTGCATGGCAGCGTACTTCGCGCGGCTATAGAATTGGTCATAACAAGCCCACCCTGGGGTGTGGGTTATGGGAACGTGGAAGCAGCAATCGGACGGCTTTCGGGATTTGAACTTAACACGCATAACATGTTTCTTGGGGTGGCAGCGGAATATGGTATTCCTGCGCTGGCTCTGTTCTTGTGGTTTATTATACAGTGCGTAACTTCGGTAACTCTTGCGCTGAGATCTGAGACTGATCGACGCCGACGGAGCGGATATGGTGTAGTATTGGCAATCGTGAGTGCGTTATTGCTAGATGGGATGTTTCACGAAAATTACATTAATTCGCAATTTTGGACATTCCTCTCGATAGCATTGGCTTGCCATTCACTCGCTTGGAAGGACCGTATGGTGCTATCGATTGTCCGGCTCAAGCCATTGTCTCTGGGTGATCCCCAACTAATGAAAAACACCGTTAAGGCCACCTGACTTGGCCTCGCTCTTTTGAACCAAGCGTTTTGGGGGAAATTGACTTGGAAACGAACTCTGTGGTGCCCAAAGAAGAGGTTCGGTGAGGAGCAGATTGTGACGCTGCTTGGCTAGATTGAAGCAGCGACGAGCTAGGGAGAGTAGCTGCCGATTATCTGCCGGGAGGCTGCGACCTTGGAGCAGCGTTTTCACGACGAGCTGCTGAAAGTGAAATCTTCTGCAGCCTCAAGGAGGTGCAGATGCTCATAGAGCAATGGCGCTACCACTAAACGCAATCGGGTCCCACCCATCGCTCTGAAACCCACCACCTGCGCCACAAGCCTTCCCTCCCAAGGATATCTGGCACCAGTTCAATTTCTCGGGCGGAAAAAGTTTGAAGGGTGCGGGCAAGCGCCGACGCGCGAATTTGCTCAAAATAGGCTCGCTCCGCCTGTTCAACCCGTTTAAGCCGCCACATGTCGCCGACAATTTGATCGACCAGCATGCATTCAATGGCGGTCTTAGGCTTTGCCTCGGCGAATACCCGCGCTGACAGTTGCTGGTAGGCTTTCTCATCTTCGCCGCGAATCAGGCGCTGCGTCGCGAAGGCGCCATGTTTGAGCGCATTCAATCGCGAGTGCGATTTGCCGCGCTGCGTCTTCGGCCCGGTGCTCTTCTTGGCGTTGTTCCGGTTGGCCTCAATCCTTTTGTTTGAGGCCACGAGGCCGACTAGCGCGCGCACGTCGCCGTTTGGCCTGATCCTCGAGTGCCATCCGCATTCCGAGAAGCGGCCGGCCATTTGCGATTGGTCTGGCGACGGTCGCCTAGATTGATCGAAGCTCACGGTGTCGCAGACTCAGTCGTCTGGCCTTCGCGAGACCGCCGAACCCTGCCTGGCTGGGCTGGCTGCGGCTCTCAGCCCAAAGCCGCGCTAGCGACTGGCAGAGGATCAAGTCCCTGTCTGTGCCACCAGTCTCTCTCCGAACCGGCGTCGTGCAGTTCGCGGTGGTGCAGAAAGCACAGCGGCACGACGAACTCGTCGCTGACTTTTTGGCTCAAGCCATGCGGCTGGGCATAGCGAAGGTGGTGAGCATGGGAGGGTTGTCGTCCGCAGATGAGACAGGGGAGGGCGCCCACATTGAGTAAGTGAGATTTGTCACGCAGGCGTCGAGCCGTTTTGAAGGTGAGCGCGGCCTTATCGATGCGCGGTCCGTAGGCAATGCGTGAGGGCGCAAGCGGGAATGTCGAGCCATGGAGCACAGCGGATATCTCGTTGGCCATCGAGGCCGGCTCCTCTTTCCCGCCCTCGGTGTCGGTCGCTCCTCCGGCTGGGACCGGCAGCCTTGCGCGAAACAATCTCTCCAGCACGTCGGCATAGTGCTCGCCACGCTGGGTCTTGAGATCAGGCGCGAGCGTACGCAGGCGTGTGATCGCTGGCGCGTTGCGTTCCTGCCAGGCCGAAAGCTCGGCAGTGTCGAGTGGTGCTCTCGATGATCTTGCGCAGCGCCGTGCAGAAGCCCTCCGGGGAGAGACTGCCGGCAAAGATCTGACCGTCAGGGCATACGACCTCCAGAGTGCGCGAGCTGGGCTCGCTGACGCCCGCTTGCTCCTTGTCATAAAGGCAAAGCCCAAACCGGTTGCCGAAGGTCGCGAGAGCCCGCTTGGTGGCATCGGTCTCAGCAGCCTTGATGGCGCGCTCATGCGCATCGGCTGCATTGCGCGCCGAGGCTGTGCCGCATCCTGTGCCTTCACGCAAAATCGTATTTTCGCCAGCGCGTACGCGAATTCGTACCCGAGCTGAGTAGGCGCAGGTCGTCATCTCGCCACGCACGCGCTCAAACAGGCGTTCAAAATGGACCGTCTCGCGGTCCCAGTTGGCGAAGCCAAAGATGGCGTTGGCCTCACTGAGCGCGAACCAGCCCTCGATATAGTCGATGCTCTTGCCCTCAACGCTGCGAGACTGGACATGCGCGCGGTCAAGCTTGCCGGTGAGCTTCTTCAGCTGGGACGGTGAGAACCCGCTCATCTGACCCTCACCGAGATCGTGGGCTCCGCCAAAACGAGGAGGGCGCCATTGACCATCTCGCCCCGCTTGAGGGCTTCAGTGAGGCCCTTGCGGTCAAGCTTGGCGGGCTGCGGTACGAAGTAGTCTTTCGGGACGCGGGCCTCGTCGATGACCTCAAGCTTCTCGCCACCTTTGCGCAAGCTGACGGAAAGGTCGGCCGCCACGACCTTCTCGAGGTCGGCCTCGACCATGGCCCAACGCGCCAGGGCCCGCTTCTTCTCGTAACGCTCCCGCAGCCGGGCAAGCCTGGCCTGCAGATCATCGAGCCGGCTCTTGAGACCGACGATGTAAGCCTCGTCGTCGAGGCTGGAGCGGATGGCGGCGGCAACAGCCTCGGGCAGGTCGGAGATGCCCTCGAGCGTGTCTTTGAGCGTCTCGTCGTCGATTTCGGCGTAGGATTCTCTAAGCTGATTGGCGAGAATCAAATGGTGCGTTAGTTCCGTGCGTAAGAGCGATGTCGAGGCCATTGCGTTCTCCCAGGGACTGAATGCGGGTTTGTACATTCATTAGGTACAATGTACCAAAGAAAGGGACATAGTCAAGCCGCAAATGACCCCAGAGCAGATGCGAATGGCACGCGCCGCGCTTGGCATCACGGTTCGGGAGATCGAGGCTCGGACTGGCGTCAACAAGAACACCGTTTCTCGTTACGAAGGCGGTCGAGACATCCTCTCAAGCGCACTTCAAAAACTCGAAAAGCTGTTTCGCGATGAAGGCATCATATTCGTCGACGAAGATGCGTCCGGAGGGCAGGGCGTGCGTTTGCCAGCGCAACGAACAGTTCGCGGGTCACGACAAGACGCGACAAAGACCAAATCCAGAAAACGAAGCCCAAAAACTAAGTAATTTCAAAACGTTTTCCGTTGCGCTGCACTCTACCGAGCACGACGGACTGACCGTCCGCAGGATTCAACCCGCCACGCTCGCAGCGTTCGATACTAGTCCTGCAGGAGCAGCTGCAATGCGCCGTCGAAAGTGGAGACTTTACGCGCGCCAGTGGGTGAGGCTCTGATTTTGGGCGCTGTCCTAAATGCCCCCGAATTGTGACAACCGAGAAAGGAAACTGGGACGGTTGTAGCCTTAGTTTCCTTCAGAACCGATAGCGCAGGCCGACGCCGACCACGCTACATTCGTCAGCGTCGAGGCTGTAGATGCCCCAGACGCCGGAGCGGTGATACACGCGCAACACAGCGTCCCAATTGCGCAGCTTCGGCACGGCGAAGGCGAATTCGAACGAAAGATAATTGAGCAGGCTTTTCCGGCGTCCCCATGCCGCAGTGGGATAGGCTTGCGGCGGCCCGAAGGAATAGCTCGGACCCATGAAAATCGACACTGCGGTGGGCAAAGTCTCTTCCCAAGGAAAGTGGTGATACTCAACGCCCAAACCCAGTGCGATGCTTGGGTAGGCCGATCCGGTTGTGTAGCTGGTGCCAAAAGCAAATTGCTGGAACTGGACTTCGCCCAGCAGATTCCAGCCCCAGCCCAGGTAAGCCAACCGCCGATCCGCAGCGATACTCAGCATGCCTCCGTTTAATCTGGTTTTGCCGGCGACGATTTGCGTAAAAACGGTATAGGTCGCCGGACCGCCATAAACCGTAATCGACCACGGGCTTGCTGAGGCAGATGCTTCGCTCGCCGCGAATGTCAGCAATGTTGATATGATCGCACTTCGCGCCAAACCACGCATCGCTGCATGTTAGGCGTGAATGGTTCCGGCGTCATGTGCGTTATTCAGAGAACTTTTTCGAGAGGTTCCACCATCGCTGCAGTGAACCTGCCAACTTTGCAGCTTTGCGGCGCATTGATCACGACGCCGTTCAACGCCGCTTCCACAAGCTCGCTGATGGTCCAGACATCAACCGTTACGCCAAGCTGCATCGCTGGCATGACACGCTGGGCTTCTTCGGCATGACAAATCGCATGCCCTCGAAGTCTCGTTCATCGACTGGACGAATGGCCGCTTTCGACCCAAGGCGGACATTCAGCGTTGGAACATGATTCGCCATCTTGGTACGTCGCCTTCGAAACTTCCGAGTCGAACCCGTTCATGACGTGCGCGTCCTTGTCACCAACGAGCGTCTGCACTCAACTTCGATCGATGAACATCAAGACTAGAGCCCAATAGATCTTCGGAGCAACCAGGTATCTGAAAGTACATACTGAAAAACTACTAGAATAGATCGTATTTTTCGAAGTATACTTATGACATTGTGATCGACTAGTGTGGAATAAGCTATCATCTCTATTTGTGCAGGTGATATGATAGATTTAGGAATTCGACTCTCGAGTCGGCTTCCGTTCCGCCTCGGTGAAAGCGCCAGTTGTCTGAAAAAGGGCAAATCTGGAAAACGAAGCCAAAAAGACAAATAGTTTCAAAGGCTATTCGCTTGGCTTCGCAGCGCTACAGACTGTAAGGTTGCACTATCGATAGCGTTGCCCGGCAGTCTTGGTTGATCAGCTAGCCATTGCCCGCGACCTTGGCCCACAGGGAGATTTGATGCGCTGGAATGGCTGGGTGCTGGGGGGCCTTCTGCTTTTTGTTGCGATAGCCAGTTCGCCCGCCTCGGCCTCACCATGGGCCGAAGTCGGGGACGCTCAGCTGCGGTCCGATCTTCAAATCCTGGCTAGTGCAGGTGTCATTGACGACATCACCACGCATTGGCCAATTCCCTGGGCCGGCGTCATCGCGCGCCTACGCCAAGAGGACGCGGTCACCAATCAGCCGGCTTACGTCCGAGAAGCCGCTAGGCGAGTGCTCGAAAAAGCCCAACGCGAAATGCGCATTGACGATTTGCGAACGACCGCAACGATTGACGTGACCAACAATCCTGACGTGGCTCGCGGCTTTGATGCCATGGGCCTCGGCGAGGGCCAAGCACAGCTCTCGTTCGAGTACATGACGCCGACCACGGCTGCCCGCCTTTCGGCCGGGATATTTTCGCCCAAGTTCAGCGGTGGTAAGCAGCAGTTCATGCCCGACGGCAGTTACTTCGCGCAAAAGGTCGGGGGAGCTGTGGTCTACGCTGGCTATCTCACGCATTGGTGGGGCCCGGGTTGGATCTCGGCCTTGTCCTACTCGAACAATGCGCGTCCCTTTCCGCAGGTTGGAATCGAGCGCGGCAACACAGAAGCGTTCCAATCTCCTTGGCTCAGCTGGCTTGGTCCGTGGCAGATGGAATTTCTGGTGGGGTGGTTCGACGATAAGCGCATCGCCACAAACACCTATTGGGATGGCTTTCGCTTTACGTTTAATCCTGCGCCGGGTTTGCAAATCGGACTTGCCCGCACCGACGAACTTTGCGGCAAAGGCCATCCCTGCAAGCCTCTGGCGACCTATTTCGACATCCGCAACGACCCCTCTCATGTCAACCCAACCAATGACGAAGGCATCATAGACATCCACTACACGCGAACCCTCTACGGCGTGCCCTTCGAGATCTATACGCAGGCCATGAACGAAGACACCAACCCCTTCGTTCATTCCTTTTCGAGTTCATCTCTTCGGTGCTTCTGTCTGGATCCCGATCCGTGGACAAAATGTTCGTCTGACCGTCGAGTACACAGACAGCATTGCGACCAAAGACATCTTTAGTTTTGGTGATGTCGGCTACGGCGTTTCCTACAACAACTTTCAGTACGTTGATGGGATGCGCTATCGCGGACGGGCTCTTGGGTTCAGCTTGGACAGCGACTCGCGGCTTCTGTCTCTGCAGGCCAGCGCCGTCGATGCCGGGGATCGCACCTTTACACTGACGTTCCATCGCGCTCAGGTCTCGACACCCTTTACCGGCGCAGCAAATCCGCTCACGAGCCTGCCAGTCACGATCGACATCGGAGAGGTGCGTGTTTCTGTTCCGTGGTCATGGGCTAAGCTGGATGTTGCTGCACGATTGCAAGACGATCAGTTGCGTCCCGACCGGGGTTTTACAGCGTCCGTTGAAGGCGCGTTGGCGGTCGCGTTTTGAAGTTGGTCAGGCAGCGATCCACTGACGTGGTGGCTGGTGGACAAAATCAGATGCTTGGTACCGCCATGACACTCCGATGCATCGTAAAGGCGACGTCCGCTATCGACCCGAAGAGCGGACATTGATCTCACCGCCTGAGCGCACGATATTGACATAGGGAGTTAGCGCGGTAAGGATTTACTTTCGACGCGGAAAGGTCTGGATTGCGGGCATCGAGGAGCCGCGGTTATTTGTCTAGTGCGATCGAAGAATCGGCCCTCTCATCCCAAGCAGAGACGAATTCGCGTGAAGGAGCGCGGTTCGATGGCTCTGGCTCGAACACTCCGACCATCTGCCCTGTCGATTGAGGCGAGGGTGTCTGATGAAAACGACGCGAGCGCTTGGCGCGGCACTATTGGCGACAAACTGGACCGTTGCGACCGCGTGGGGCGCGGATTGTGTGGGCAGTGATGATATGTCGGCGCTCAGAACCGCTGCGATACAGCAGGAGCTGATGGTTGCAGCTCTCACATGCTACGACATAGCGCGCTACAACCGCTTCGTGCTTTCTCGTCAAGCTGAGTTGATTGATTCCGATAACAGGTTGAAGGCATTTTTTGTTCTCCGCAACGCGAGCAGCGGCGAGGCAAGGTACAACACGTTCAAGACGGAGCTTGCGAACGCGTCCTCGCTGCGCAGCATTCGCGAAACGGCATCATTTTGTGCCCACGCCAGTGCGGAATTTGATCTCGCTGCCAGGCAAATGAACCTTGCGGCGTTTGTTGGCATGCAACCGCTTGCTTTGGGCGCTGCTTATCGCCCGTGTCAGGATAATGACAGCAACGTACCCGTGATGGCGGACGCCTCTGCCGCACCGCCGGTGCGGCGCGGAATTGGCCAACGCTGATGCGGGTACGTTGACCTGCGCGCCACGCGGCGTCCTGCCTTGTGCCAATTCCGTTCCGTCCGGCCCGGACGCGTCCCCCGACGACTTCGGTTCTACGCACGTCTCCGCGGAATTGAGCTTATCGGCGTCGCAGCATGGGGCAGATGCGAACAGTCCTAACTTTGACGATAGTGTTCCGCCCGGCGACGGTTGATCGGTTGGTGACGACGGCACGTGGCGGGCCCAGCAAAGAAGCTCGACTCTGGAGGCGCGCGATCGCTATGCGTATAGCTGTCGTCAACAACACCGCCAATCTTTGTGCTCTCTCGAACCGAGGGCAATCGCACGTGACCCACGGCTATCGTCGCTGCCTGAACGAACAGGCTTGTATTTCCATATCGCGTCTTCGGAGAGATTTTCGGTCAGCACGCTTCAGAGGGCTCTCCAATTTGAGCAATATGACCACGTTTAAAGCGACACGCACCGCATGAGCCCAGCTTGTTCGAGAGACCGCGGAGCCTCGAAGCGTCTCGTCTCGCGGCTAACGAGGCGTTCACTGCCGATCAATCTCCTGGCCGCATCGAGAACGGCGTAGTGAACCGATTGGAAGGCGTACTGGCGCTCGCTTAGGGCAAGATCGATCTTGGCATCAAGGTTCGGATGAAATTTGAAATGTGCAAGCGCTGTGGCCACGGCAATAGATGGCGCCACCGTGATCTCGTGATCGCCGATCCTTCGAACACCCGATCCTTGCTTGAGCAAGGGTACTTTCCAGGACTTAGTCGCGAACGGCTTGCGGCCATAGATAGACGAAATCTGTTCCGGATACCTTTCGGTAAGGATCTGCAATATGCGATTTCGAACGCCGCGGGCATAAAGTTCCGTAGGCTGAACCGTGTCATTCCAAAGGTAATAGGGACCAAGATCAAAATAGGGATTCGCGGCAAAGGGATCGATGGTTCGGGCATGATTCCGATTGCCTAAGGTCTCGCCGTAGAAGTCGACCATTGGGGCTGTCGCGTACGGCTGTCCGATACGATCGAGATAGCTTGTCAGCTCGCTGAGACTGGTGAACGGTGATGGAAGGATCAGGAACTCATCGGCATCCACGGTGACTACCCAGCGACCCGGAAATATTGTTTCCGGCAGACTTTCTTTCAGCACGTGCGTCAGGCGTCGCGGAAAGCCTTTTGTATCCTGGCCGAACTGATCGCCAAACCGCATTTCTGAGGTCACGATGGCGCAATCCGCCTGGGCGTGGAGGAAATCGATTGTCCGATCATCGGAGTGATCATCGTAGACAAGAAAATTTTCGACGCCCAACGACCGATAGTGATCGAAAAAAAAGGGAAGCAGATAGTCTTCGTTCCTGACGATCGCAAAGAGACTCAGTCCGCGCCTCGTCGCGGAAAAGTTCTTCACAATTCGAATTGCGAGAGATTTCTGCATCAGTAACGGCCCGTCGTCCTTGACCCGAGATCATTTGCGGCGATCATGATGCAATGTTCCTTGCTCGCCCTGGACCCCCGGATGAGATTTTCGGAAAAGACAGGTATTCGCGAATATGGGCACAATTTATTCGGGTGTGTCGATCATGGCTAACGCTTCATAGAAATTCCGCTTGAATAGCCCGTAGCTTTCGATGCGCAAATTGGACGGATGTTCGGTGGGGAATTCGACATTGGGATTGCTGTTTATCTCATAGATCTGGACCTTGCCGCCGACGAGCCCAAAATCGGCCCGGCCATACTCGATATTGGCAAGCTCGAAGACGGGTTTGAGCACCGTCCCAAAGGGGTTGTCGCGGACGATGTGCAGATCGTCCTCATAAAGATCTGGAGGTGCGATCCCGTCCGTGCCGTATTTGACTAGCCATTTGTCCTCGTGCACGCAGTTCGCTCCGAAATAGACCTCGCCGATACGAAACACACTAAGCTTGCGGAACAAACCGGGTCGCACCGGCTCGGCCGCGTATTCGACAAGCAGCAGGCTGGTAATCGGAGCGCCCATAGCGACGGCTGATTCGATGGCGCGCCGCGCTTCGTCCCAGCTGTGAATTAAATCTGTCAGCGGCGCTTCATGTCCACCTTCTGCACGTAAGAAGACAGGCCAGCGCGTCGGCACGATTCCTTCTTCGACGCGATAGGCGTTGAAATCGTTGATGCCGTTCCGACTTAGCTTGCGCAGCAACCCATACCGGCTGGGCAGTCGCGCTGGATCGTTCAGCACCCGGGCGCCGCCCCGGCGCAACTGGCGATAAACTCTGGCAGCCTGGCGCACGCGCCATAGCGGCAAGCGGTCAAGATCAGTGAACACATAGGTCGCGCGCGGTGCCTGGGTCATTCCGAACAGCTGGTCATAGGTAGCGATGCGCAGATTCAGTCCGACAGATTCCTGCACCGCCGCTTTCAAGGTGTAGGCATGCTCGCGGGTCACGACAAAGATGATCACGGCTTGAGCAAAACTCCGATCCCAAACGCCTTTTTTGTGCCAAACACTGCCGAGCGGCACCGGTCCAAGCAAGTCCATTGGCATCGAACTTGCCCAGGCCATCGCCTTGACCTGTAGGTTGGGTTCGGTGATGCTATACTGTATATTGGTGATGATATGCGGGAGATGTGATCATGGCGACTGGCGCACCAACGTCCAAGATCCAACTGGATTGGTCCAAGCTGCTCGGTTTCGACCAAGCCACTCGCGTCGATGGTCAACCAGATGGCACCCAGCTGAGCGCGCCGACGCTCACCAAACTTGGTGGCAAGGTCGGGGGCAAAGTTGGGGGCAAGCCGGGCTTTCAAATCCGCGGCTGATCGACGACGCTTCTCGGTCGGCATTCTGGCCGCAGCATGTCCGCAATGAACAGCGCTGCTGATTTTGAACCCAATGCCGTTCGGGCGATGGCGATCGACCGCCACATGCGAGAGCGGTTGGGAGCGAGCCTGCGTTATATCGTCGAACAGGCGAACGGCCAGGTTGCGATTGTGCGGCCGGCGATCGAAGGCTTTTTCGCACGGCTCGCTCAAGGCCCAATATCCGCGACCATATTCGGCGCGTATTGCGATCTCGTGCTCGCCATCGATGAGGACCGATTGGACTTGGCCGAAGCACTGTTCGCCGAGATCGGTGCGGCGCCGAACCGGCCCGCTGGCCTTCAAATCCGCGATTTGGCTAATCCGCGCATCGATCCGATCGCCGACAGGTATATTCGCCTCGTCGATACCGATCCCACCATCTCCTTTAGCGTGTTGCCGCCTTCCTCGGAGATCGCGGCCGCATGCCGCGGGCGGATCGCCGCGGCCTTCAACTTACTCGAAGCTGGGGACCCGGCGCTCGCGGCAGAAATCCGAGCGCTGATCGGCGAGATCGTGCTCGCGGTCGGCCCCGATGACCCCGCCGCACTGACATTCGACGGTGCTTCGTCCTTCATGCTCTGGGGCGCCATCATGCTGAATGCCAATGGGAACCGGACGGTTCTCGAAATGGCGCAGGCGCTAGCGCATGAGAGCGGTCACAATTTGCTGTTCGGTCTTTGTGCCGATGGACCAATGGTCGAGAATGATGACAATCCGCTCTATCCTTCGCCCTTGCGCACCGATCCGCGCCCCATGGACGGTATCGTCCACGCCACATATGTGACTGCGCGCATGCACCGGACCGTAGCGCGGCTGCTTCAGGCGGGCGTGCTCGACGGTGCCGCGAGCGCAGAGGCACAGGACAGCCTGACCGCGCATCGGCGCGCTTTCGCCCAAGGCATTGAAGTCATCGACCGCTATGCCCGCCTCACCGAGCGCGGCCTCGCCATCATGGCCGGAGCGCGCGCTCACATGGACCGGTCGGCTTAGCCCGAGTGACAGTCACGCTGGGCGCGACAGGGATCGAACGTGTGAGCCGTGTCGCGGCCAGAAAACGGATTTCACCGAACTCTTCAGCAAGTCGCTCGATAGGAGCTCAGTTCGGCGCTGCCGGTGACCACTTTGGGTCGAAAGCGGTCATTCCCGCGCGGTCAGGCCAAGGACCGCGGTGGCTGGAAGGCGGTCCGCTGCGAGTGCCGTTCCAACTTCACTTCTAGCCGTTCTAATAAAGTCCGCGCGTCTTACGCTGTGTCAGTCAACGACGAAGCAAGAAATATAACGAGCCCGGTGACAACCACTGCTGACGCGGCAAGAAAAGCCACTGCAGGACCATGCACCTGCCACAGGTAGCCGCCTCCGACGCCGGCGACCAGCGCTCCGAAACCGTTCGCTGCATTGAGCCAGCCTAATCCGCTTCCGCGCAGATCCTCCGACGTAAGTTGCGATGCATATGCTCGCTGGACGCCATCAGTGAGGGCGGGAAAAAGTCCGAGGACAAGGAACCCGAGCACCAGCGGCCAGACAGAGTGAGCGATGCTGAGAAAGAAGTAGCTCATGAGCAGAACCGCGTACCCAACCAGAATCACGGTTCGCGCCCCTATGCGGTCACTCGCCTTACCCGCCGCCATCGAGAAGCCCGCATAGGAAAGATTGTAGACCATATAAAAAAGCGGGATGTCGGCGATCACAAGGCCGATCGACTCCGTCTTGAGCAGGATGACAGCGACGGGCAAGGAACCTATCGAGAGCACAAAGATCGCGACGAGATATAGTTTGAAGCTGACAGAAAACCGGGTGAAGGACGCGATGAGGTGGGTTCGTTTCGCGCTGGCCGGAACGATGACATCCTTGATAAAAACCAACGACAATATCGCGAGTACGCCAACGCCGAACGCGGTGAAGAAGACAACATTGAAGCGGGACGGGAAACGACTGAGTATCAGGTATGCAACCAGCGGCCCGAGAATCGCGCCGGTGGTATCCATCGCGCGATGGTAGCCGAAGGAGCGTCCAAGTTCGCTTCTGGGTGTCGAGAGCGAGATGATCGCGTCGCGAGCGGAATCCCGCACACCCTTGCCCACCCTGTCGAGAAATCGGAGTCCGAGTGCGCCCGGGACGGCGAATACGATTGCATAGAACGGGCGCGTCAGGACGGAGAGCGTATAGCCTGCCACCACCAGCGGTTTTCGTACCTGGAAACGGTCGGAGAGATTTCCGGAATAAATCTTGAAAAGATTCGAAGCGGCCTCCGCTACTCCGTCCACCAGTCCGAGTGATGCCGCACCGGCCCCGAGCACCGCTGTGAAAAATGCCGGGAAGACAGCGTACACCATCTCCGACGAGAAATCATTGAACAGGCTCGTGAGCCCGAGAAGGAATATGTTGCGGGGCAATCCAAGAAGGCGTTCTCTCATTCCGCCATCCTAGCATCAGCTGCGATTAGGATGGTTGCGATCACTTTGCTAACGGCCCCTTCCATACACGACAGCGTAGGCTGCCTTCATTGCGCCGCCAGAGGTGACGGTAGGCCTCGAGGATCGCCGGATACTCGGCCGGTTTGAGGCTTTGGGGCTGTGTCTGCTTTGGGCCGAAAGCGGACACTCGTGTCCGATCAGGCCAATGTCCGTTCCGGGTGGAACACGCACGAACAATTTTATTGCATCGGCGGTATACGCGAGCCATTCCGCGCACGTTGCAGGCGATACTGAATGTTGCCCTCAGAGCCTTTCGCCGGTTTGTACGACAAGCAGCGTGGAATTTTGTAACCAGACCCATCTCCGTTTAGAGTCGTTTCTTAAACCGACGGGAACTGGGATTGCTTCTGCGGATTCCAACCTTATGGCTGTGCACGTCGCGCCAAGCACAACGGTGGTCGAGCCAGCGATCGATCGCCCGTCAAACTTGAGCGGTGCCTCCGCTTAACAAACGTGCGTAGGCCAAACAGACGCGTTAGTGGTTCGTTCGCCAGGTGATACAATCCGAATAGGTGTTGTCGAATACGGATTTCTGCGTCGCTTCTCCAAAGCCCTGGAACGCGATGTCGCTCGCGCGCTGGTGGGCGGCCAATTCGCACGTGCGCACGGTTTGCGCCATGCTGGTGCTCATACGCGCCGAACCGGAAGCGCCCGGACTGACCGCCGTCGCGGCAGCACCAGCATAGGAGTCGATGGCGGGATGAATTGGCCGTCCTACGAAATCGTCGGTCGTACGTACAGAATTTTGCAGCACGGAACCGGCAAAATAGCGCGTGACAAATCCGCGTTTGGGTATGACGAAGCTCGAGCACGAGGCGGCGCCGAACGCGATCGTCGACACCGCAACGATTATTTTCACCCGAACCTGCATCTCACTCACCAGTTCATCGCGAAGTGAACGCCGATCGAGTCGGGATCGGCGTTGGCATAGACGCTGTATCGGCTGTTGGCATGATAGCGGGTCACGATCGCGTAGTTGACACCAAAGGCGAGCGCGCTGCTGGCCATTACATCATACCAATGATGCTTCTTCGCATTGACGCGTGAATAGCCAACAAACATCGCAGCGGCGTAGGCCGGAACGCCATATTGCCAGCCATAGCGGCCCCAAAGATAGTCGGCAGACGCATAACCCAGAGCAGCTGTGTCCGAGGGAAAGGAATGAAAATCGGAATGATCCGGGCGCTGTTCGTGCACGATGTGGCTTAAGCCGTAAGCGATACCGACGGTTGCGACGGTTGAAACGCTCAATTCCGCAACACCATCCCAATCCTGGTCGTGCAACAGCGAAATACCGCCTGCCACCAACGGCATCGCTATCGCGATGTCTGTTCCCGCTGATTTAATGGTTTTATTTGTCGCCGCCTGAGCATTGCCGTTCAGCAACACCAGCACTGCGACTATGAAAGAAGAGACTTGTACATGCCAGCGCAAGGGGCCCTCAACGCAATCAGGTTTATATCCAGTCTCACGACGATTTCGCCCAGTGTCGAGCAAAATCTAGGTAAAGGTTTCGATTGCAGCGTTGGTATTAATTCAGTTTTGTCGCCGATACGCCATGAGCGCTGATCTTCTGTCCATTACAGAATATTCAGAGGTCCGCCAGACACGAAACGCGAAGATGTTAGCCGCGTAACAGCAGAGTTGGATCTGTTTCAGGCATCGCCCCCCGTTACCAAACGGTGTTCGAGACCGTATCGATGTTCAAACTGTCGCGGAAACGTCGCGTCGTTCAATTCGGCTTCTGTTTCGCTCGCGCCCAGGAAGCAGAGGGAATGCGCATGATCCAGCGTGGGCGACGGGTCAGGCGTCCGGGTCGTTGCCTCTGCCGTTCGCCGATCCAACGACATCTTGCGAACGTCTGCTCACGATCTTTGCTGCCATGCTGCGCAATTCTTGACGCGAAACCTTTCCCATTGCATTACGGGGCAGTTTCTTGATGAAGATCAAGCGCCCGACTGGAAACTGCACCAGTCGTTCGCGGCACAGCTTGCGCAGTCCCTCAACCTCGAAATTTCCACTTGGCTGCACAGCCACCCAGATGTTGTCGGCACCATGAGACGTGGGTGCGGCAAAGGCAATTGCATCCGTGACTTCTTCCAGTGACGTCAGTTTGCGCTCGATCGACAGGGGATTGAATTTCGCTCCTCCGGCGTTGATGACGTCGTCCGTTCGACCGGCGATAAGCAGCATGCGTTCGGACGTGACCGCGCCGATGTCGCCAGGATAGAACCAACCGTCACGGAAGGCCTTCGCGCTGGAAATCGGATCGTTGAGATAGCTCCGCGCCATGATTTCGGAGCGAAATCGCAATTGGCCGGCGGTGCCGGGTGGAAGCGGCTTGTCCTCTTGGTCCACAGCCTCGGCTTCGACCCAAGGCACGATGGCCCCGACGCCTCCGGTTACGTTTCTAAGTCTGCCGAGCGGCGCGCTGGTGACGTACCCCATTTCCGCCGATCCGTATCCCATTACGATGTTTTTGCAGAGAGTCTGAGCTATGCGCTTCGCAAGGGCTTGTGGAATCAAGCCGCCGCCAGCCATGATCTGTCTCAGCGATGAACAATCAACCGGATCGGCCTCAACCTGGCGCGCGAGATCGCCAATGGTGGAAGGCGAACCCACTATGCGATTGATCTGAAAGTCGGGAATGATGCGATGGGTAAGCTTGCCAAAATTCGAGAAGACGGCCGCTCCGCTCCATAAGCTTTGAACATAAATGATAAGTCCCCAAATCGTGCCGAGATCCAGCAGACAAACGGTCTTGTGATCGAAGCCGAAGGCAATGTGACCGATCGTTTGCTGTCTGAACCGGTGCTCGATCTCAGCCATCGTCAGGGCGATCGCCTTTGGTTCGCCTGTGGTTCCGGACGAAGTCGCAATCACGCAGATCTCCGAATGTCGCGCAAATCCTCCTTCAGGCATGGGTTCGCTGTTCTGCCAATCCTGGAGCCAAGAATAGTCTGTCAGAATTGTATTCGTGCAGAATGGAAATGTGGTCTCCTCGTCCGCGATGACTACATCTACGTGAACGCTCGACGGGACCTGGGTCTTGCCGCGTTCGGCGTGAACCAAAGAGAGACTAGTCACGCCGAGACGGTTCAGAGCGAACAAGACGGCGGCGTGTAAGGCCGGATTGGCCACCCATATCGCGGCGGTGCTCCCGGGCCTTACTCCTGCCTTGTGTAGCCGGTTCGCCGCGGCACGCACCGCACCAAAAAGCTGTACGTAGTTTAGTCTTGCCTTTGGGGTAATGATGGCGGGCGCAAGAGGCCGGGACTGCGCCTGAAAGGCCAACCAGTCGGCAAAATGCATTGGACGTTCTGAAATAAGTTGTTTCATTGACTACTCCCGACCATTCTCCACACTTGGCGTGCCGCGTCGTTTGCTGAGCGACGGCGCGTGAGGCGCATGCGACCGGCCGACCATCAGACGACGCGCCTGTGAGCGTCAATAGCGATAAGCCGCCCTCCGACGTGGTTCTGCCGCAGGCACGCTTTTGGCCTTGATAGATTCGGCTCGCTGAAATGACGAGACAAAGCGCTCAGGTCATCGTCACGAGGGCTCGCCAGCCAAATGTAACGATCCTGAAGCGTTCTTGGCGTGCCAGGCGTGGCTTTTCCACAATATATTTATGGGTTTGTGTACGCGTTGATGGCTGGCTTGCAGGGACCTTCATGCTCATGGCCGTGATGGCCGGTTCAGCGTCACCTTGGGCCCAACTCGAGGGCGACCAACCGCGGTTGCGAACCCTCGATCGACTTGAAATCATGTCACCGCACTAAAAGCCCGGCAAACCCGAGTTCCGTCTTTTTACTACATTTCTCAAGCGAGCAAAATGCTGAAATGCGTCGGGGGACAGGGTCCGAAACACAAAGGCGGGGAGATTGAATTGCGGGTAGCAGAATGTTGAAGAGCGGCTGTGCACCGAATGAAAGCAGTCCACTATTTCTGGATTGTCGAAATTAATTCGATATTTCTGTCCGACGTCCAGCAAAAAAGCGCGATCTTCTCCATGTGTCACTGGTTGGAAGGGAAATTCTCTCCAGACGCTCTTGCGATAGGCAAGCGCCCACCCGTAGCACAAGTGAACATACGGAATGTGCAATTTATCCAATTCAACCAACCCGATTCCCTTTTTGGAGAAGCTGAAGGCCGGTCCCTTTTTGACGAGCGGACGGTAAAATCCAATGTTTCCCATATCCAAATGGACAGCGAAAAATCCGGACAGCAGCGAAATGTCCGATTGATTTTTCTGAAGGCGTTGCACTGCTCGCATTACGTAGTCGCAACCGTAATAGTCATCGTCATCAAAATGAAGAATCACGTCCCCGCTTGCCATGTCCAAAAGCCGATTGCGTTTTTCTCCGATGCTCAATCGATCAGTCGAGTGGATATATTTCAGCTTGTTCCAGGAATTGTTGCATAGTTCAGCCGACGGATGTTCGCTGTCATCCAATACCAACCACTCAATTTCCTCATAGGTCTGGGCCCTGACGCAATCCGTTATGGCGGAGATAAAGTCTTCTCGACCATAGGTGGGCGTAATAATGCTGACAAAAGGGCGTGTCGGCTGGATCGCGCTCATAATGTTGTCATCGCGGGGCGTCGTCCTGCCGACCAATTGTTTTGCTTCGCTGCCAACTTTAATCCAGCCAAGACATGCGCGCTATTGCGCGTCGACAGCGAATTGGCGAAGCAGGGTTTGAGCGCGGACGGCGCGACGAAAAACCTTGCCCATCTCACTGCGAGGCAGGGCCAGTAGGTAGTGGATGTGAGCCTGCGCGAATTGGGGAAGCTCTTGTCTCAGAGCGGCCTCCAACCGAACAGGTTCTACCGGTGTTGCGCTTTCGATGACGACATGGATTTCCTCCTCGCCGCCGTCGTTCTGCATCGAGAACAGGCACACGCCACTCACGGCGAGCATGTCGCTCAAACGATCTTCGATGGGCCCAGACGAAATCTTGTGTCCGCGCACATTGATCACGTCGATGACGCGCCCTCGCAAAGCCATCCGTCCGTCCGTGCGCTGGATTGCCAAATCTCCCGGATAGAAGAAGCCAGACTTGAAAAAGTCACGTGTCGCCGCTTCATCCCCGAGATAGCTAGTTGGTCCGCCTGCGGTGCCGACCCGCACCCGGCCAATCTCGCCGAGCGATACGGGACGATCTAAGTCGTCGACCAGTTCGACCAAGCGACCTGGCGCAATCTTGTGCCAGCGATGGTCCTCCGCCTCGCTCACCAGAGTGAAAGCGGTGTCGCCGGCCTCGGTCGAGGCCAGCAAATTGAACAGATGCGGCGTAATGCGCGCTTTCGCCCCTTCGACCTGCTTCGTGGTCATTGCACCGCCCGAGACAGTGAGTTGTAGCCCCTCGTTCCGAGGGAATGCGCCATCCGGCGCGGCCAGGATTTGTTCGAGCATGGCCGGAACAAGTGCTGCATGCGTAATTCCACGGCGCAGCAGCGCGTGATGTGGCTCGTGACCCTGTTCGATGATGATGGCCCCGCCGACGGTCCATGCGCTCGCGGCCCATCGATATCCAATCGCGGTCCAGGGTGGAAAATTGAAAACACTGAGACGCGTATTCCGGTTCATACCGACGAGTTCAGCTTTGCGACTCAGAAATAATGCGTCGGCCGCTCCAGTAAACAGAACCATCTTGTGTGTGCCGGTCGTGCCTGAAGTCTGCAGGATGTGGCCGC
Source organism: uncultured Alphaproteobacteria bacterium (assembly GCA_963743765.1). Taxonomy (GTDB): domain Bacteria; phylum Pseudomonadota; class Alphaproteobacteria; order Micropepsales; family Micropepsaceae; genus Rhizomicrobium. The sequence continues at coordinate 260,543 of CAVUQQ010000004.1, read as the reverse complement.
CAGCAGGATGTTTCGTTTCGGACACGTCGGGCCAGAGGGCAAGTTCGCCACGCAACGACACTGAAAGCAGTTTGCGGCCCTTTGCGGAACATATGCTCTCAAGCCCATGCCAGTCTTCGCCGGGACTTGTGACCACGCATTGCACGTCTGGCAAACTGAGCTCGTTCACCACCTCGGCGGAAGGCACGGCCAGAGTGGTAAGGCCCAAGCTGCGCAGGGCCAGACTCAGAATCCAAAAGTCCATCAGGTTGTGAACGGCCACGACTGCATAGCCAGAGCCTGCACAATCGTGCCGAATAAAATAGGCGCGCGCTTGCGCAATTAGTCGGACAAATGATCGGTAGGACAGGGCCTGACCATTGTAGATCACTGCCGTTCTGTCGGGCGAGCGTTTCGCCCAATTGAAGACGAGTTCGACGATCATTTGTTGCTGAGCGATCCCGGCAAGTTTGAGTTTACAGCGCATGCTATCGGCCGTGGCTGATAAGACCAAGACAAGGTTCGCCCGAAGACGCCAATGGTCATCCTCGCGCCAGACGGGTTTGCCCGGAATCGGGCTGAACCGCCGCCCGGTACATTGGGCAAGCAGAAATGACTACGTGCTTTCCCAAGGTCGGAAGGGAAAAGGCTCTACGAACTGGGGCTGTGCCGTTGTTTTTCCACAATACATTTACGGGTTTGTTTACGCGTTAATGCCAACCTCCACCATTCGGGTTAACTCGAGTTTCTGGAATGGCTGAGGAGATACAGTCGGCGGACCTAGAGCGCCATATCGACGAGGAACTCGTCCGTATTGCGGTCGGCACGCGCATTCAATACGCCGACGGTGTGCCGTTCGCGATTCTGATTGCCGTTGCGCTGTGCGGCGCCTTTCCCAATCTCGGTATTGCAAATCCGTATCATGCAGCGCTGTGGGTACTGTCGGAAGCCACCTTCGCGATCACCGGCATGCTCGAGTGGCGCAGATACCAGGCCCGCGGCGCTTCAACATCCGCCCGCGAACAGCAGATTCGTCTGGCGGTCCTATGGACGTTCCATGGCCTCGTCTGGGGGGCGCTTGTTCCCACGTTCTGGGACGCTACGAATCCGACGAACGAATCCATTCTCTGCACGATCGTCTTGGGCGTGATGGTTGGATCGTTTTTCATGTTGTCGCCCGTGCGCGCCGTCTTTGCGGCCAACATTATTGCCGTTGTCGGCGTGACCGAAATCACGTTCCTCCTTGAAGGCGGTTCGCTCGCCGAAACGCTCAGCATCATCCTGCCGCTCTTCACCGCGATGATCGTACGCTATGGCTGGAACCTGTCCGGAAAGTACAAGCAGGCCGTTCGCCTGCACTTGCAGAACGAGCAGATGGCAAAGTCGCTGAATGCGGCCGTCGATCGCGCGGAAAATGCGTCGAAAGCCAAGTCACAATTCCTTGCCAACATGAGTCACGAACTGCGCACACCACTCAACGCCATTCTGGGCTTCTCCGAGATGATCGCCGCACGGACGATGGTGAAGAACGTCGAGAAGCACTACGAATATGCAGAGCTCATTCATCGTTCGGCGCATCACTTCCTGACGCTGATCAACGATATTCTCGATTTGGCCAAGATTGAGGCTGGCTCCTTCCAGCTTCGTGAGTCTGAGGTAAAAGTCGGAACGCTCGTCCAGGAATCGCTCGCGCTGCTGGAGCCTAAAGCCGAGCAGGGTGGATGCAGGCTGCAGTGCGAAGTGGCCGATGATCTGCCCTTTCTGCGCGCTGATGAGCGTGCGCTGAAGCAGATCATGCTGAATCTTTTGTCCAACGCTTTGAAGTTCACGCCAACGGGCGGCAGCGTTACCGCTTTCGCGTTTGAAGCGGCCGACGGCGGTATCACCTTCGGTGTCCGCGACACGGGTGTCGGCATTGCGGAAGAAGATCAGGCACGCGTATTTGAGAATTTCGGTCAGGGCCGCCATGACGTGGTCACAGCCGACAAGGGCACGGGACTAGGTCTTCCGATCGTCAAGGGACTTGCCGAGGCGCATGGCGGCACGGTGAAACTCACCAGTTGCGTCGGGCAGGGGACGTCTGTTTCGGTTCGACTGCCGCGCGAGCGCACGATCTCGCGACTTCAACTGGCGTCGTGAGATCGGTTGCGCCGCCGGATCAGTTGATCATCTTGAGAAACGCGCGGAGCGCCGGAGCCATGTCCGCTCTTTGAAGACCGAGCGCAATGTTCGCCTGAAGGAATCCGACCTTGTCGCCGCAGTCATATCGATCGCAGCTTGTCTTGACCGCGTGAAACGGCATGCGTCCGATGAGGCGCGCCATGGAGTCTGTCAGTTGAATCTCACCGCCTGCGCCCTTCTCCCGGCGGTCGAGTTCGCTGAAAATCTCCGGCTGCAGAATGTATCGGCCGATGACGCACAACCGTGAAGGCGCGTCCTTGGGTTTGGGTTTTTCGACGACACCTTTTACTTCGGTAATATTGCCGCTCGTCTTGCCGGGCGATACAACGCCATAGCGCTGAGTCTCATCGAGGGGCTTTTCCTCCGCCGCGATGATCACGCCGCCGCCAACCTTGTTGTAGGCCTCGATCATCTGCGTCAGTGCGCCGGGGGTGCCGACCAGCAGATCGTCGGGCAAAAGGACGGCGAAAGGTTCGTCGCCGACAAGATGGCGCGCGCACCAGACGGCATGGCCAAGGCCAAGGGGCTTCTGCTGCCGGGTGAAGGACACCGAACCGCTGACGGGCAATCCTTCCAACAGACTGTCCAGTTCCTTCGTTTTTTCCCGGGCCGACAGCAACGCTTCCAGCTCATAGGCGTGGTCGAAATGGTCTTCGATGATGTGTTTGCCGCGGCCGGTAACGAAGATGAACTGCTCGATGCCGGCGTCCTTGGCTTCCTCGACCGCGTACTGCACGACCGGCTTGTCGACGACGGGCAGCATCTCCTTGGGCACCGCTTTGGTGGCCGGAAGGAATCGCGTTCCCATGCCGGCTACGGGAAAAACAGCTTTGCGGACAGGCTTTGGAGAGGCCATGGGACACCGGGTTTATACGCCGGACTTCTTGGCATACATACTAGGGGACCGTCCACATTCGGGGCGGCAACAGGATCAGAGATCAACAAATGCGGGTATTGGTCACGGGCGGCGCCGGGTTCATCGGATTTCATGCAACGCTTGCTTTGTTGGCGGCGGGCCACGCTGTTACCGCCGTCGATGAGATCAATTCCTATTACGACCCGGCTCTGAAGGAGCGCCGGCTCGCCCAGATTGGTGAGCGCGCTGCGTACCGGTTCGTCAAGGCCGATATTGCGGAAGATGGCGCGCTAGCAGCGGTAACAGGCGCCGAAAGATTCGACGTCATTCTTCACCTCGCTGCTCAGGCCGGCGTGCGCTACGCCATCACGAATCCTGGCGCCTACACCCATGCCAACCTCGTCGGACACGCAAACGTCCTGGAATTCGCACGGCATCATGAAGGCCTCAAACACCTCGTCTACGCGTCGTCGAGTTCGGTGTATGGCAACGACACAAAGCCGCCCTTCTCCGAAGACGCGCGAGCGGACAAGCCTATCTCGTTCTACGGAGCGACCAAGCGCTCCGGCGAGCTGCTCTCTTATTCCTATGCCGACCTTTATGGCCTGAAACAGACCGGGCTGCGATTTTTCACGGTTTATGGCCCTTGGGGCCGGCCCGACATGGCTTACTGGTCTTTCACGGACGCCATCCTGCATGGCCGCCCCATTCCGGTGTTCGGAGCCGGCAAACTGCTGAGAGACTTTACCTATGTGGACGACATTGTTGCGGCGCTGACCCGCATTGTAGAGACGCCCTTCATGGAAAAGCCGGGCGCAGCACCGCACCGCATCTACAACCTCGGGAATTCGCATCCCGAAAGCGTGCTCGACCTGATCGGACACATCGAGCGCATGACAAACCGCAAGGCGCAGCTCGAATTCAAGGAAGGCCCGCCCGGTGACGTGCGGGAGACCTATGCCGACATCTCGCGCGCTGCCCGCGATTTTGGTTTTGCACCGAAAGTTTCGTTGGAGACCGGAATTTCCCGTTTCGTAGATTGGTTCAGGCATTATCATCGTCTTTGAACGACAAAGATCGGTCCTGGGGTAATGGCAAGAGTTCACCGTATAGGCGGTTGCCTGTTTGGTTTGGCGATCGTCGCAACCGCGCCGCAAACGTCGCGCGCTGCAGTTGACGCGAGCGACGCCTTGCACGCCAGCACGCCAGCGCAGATGCTCGATCTTGCCAATCAGGCGCTCGCGGCCGGACAGCTTTCCGCGCCGGACAAGGCACGGATTCTGCTCCGGCGCGGCTTGGCGCGCGAAATGCTCGGCCAACGAAACGATGCGCTCGCCGACTTTAATGAGGCGATATCTTCTTCGGCGTTGACCGGGGAGGAACAGGCGAGCGCGCTGTACGATCGCGGCGTGACGTTGGATGAACTCAACCGGACCGACGATGCCATCGCCGACTACACTTCGGCGCTGAAGCTCGTACCCAAGCTTGCCGCGGCGCTCAACAATCGCGCAAACGCGCTGCGTCGCGTTGGACGCCTCGCGGAAGCGGAACGTGACTATGAGGCGTCGATGGACGCCGGCAATCCGCATCCGGAATATCCGGAGTACGGAATGGGTCAGATCGCCGAAACACTTGGTCAGCCAAGCGCGGCTCGTGAATATTATCGCTCCGCGCTCGCGGCCAATCCGCAATTCACTCTCGCTTCGGACCGGCTTGCAGCATTGGACGCCGGTTCGGCGTCGCCGCTGCCGGCCTCTCCCATAGTGCTGACCAAGCCCGACCGTCCTGACCCACCTGCTGAGTCACGCCCTGCGTCTGCCGCGATCGCGGGGGCTGCCCCGGTGCTCAAACCGGCGATCAGCGAGACGGCCGCGACCGGAAGCCGCTCGGTCCAGCTGGGAGCCTATCGAAGCGAGGCTGAGGCCAATGACGCCTGGATGCATCTGCAAAAGAACGCCGGTGATTTGCTGGCCGCGCTGACGCCCCTCATTGTGCCCGTTGATCTCTCCGGAAAGGGCCGCTGGTATCGCCTGCGGATTGGTCGGCTTGACGTCGCGGCGGCAAACCAGCTTTGCGCCTCCCTAAAGAGCAAGCGGATTGCCTGCATTCTGGCGCCGGACTAGTCGAGCCCGGCCAAACCTGATTTCCTTACAAAAAATCTGACAGGGAAGCCCCGATGATCGGCATTACCGCCTATGGCGCCTACATTCCGCGCCGCCGTCTGCAGCGCAAATCCGTAGCCCAGGCGAACGCCTGGTTCGCGCCCAACCTTGTGGGTGGCGCCAAGGGCGAACGTGCCATGGCCAACTGGGACGAAGATGCGGTGACCATGTCGTTCGAGGCGGGCCGCGATTGCCTGCCGGCCATCGACCCGGTCAAGGACCGTGGCCATGTCGACGGAGTTTATTTTGCATCGACCACCTTGCCGTATGCCGACCGGCAGAACGCCGGCATCGTTGCCGCCGCGCTCGGCCTGCACGACGGCATTTCCTCGATGGATTTGTCCTCGTCACAGCGCGCCGGTACGTCGGCCCTGATCTCTGCGTTGGATGCAGTCGCTGCCGGGCGGCTCAATTCGCCGCTGCTCGTCGCCAGCGACAAGCGTAAGACGCGCGCAGCGTCAGCGCAGGAGTTGGCTTATGGCGATGCAGCCGCTGCGTTCACGTTGGGCCGCGACGATGTCATCGCAAGGTTCATCGGCAGCCACACGCTGACGCTCGATTTTGTCGACCATTTCCGTGGCGTGGGCGAGGATTTCGATTACAGCTGGGAAGAGCGCTGGATCCGCGACGAGGGCTACACAAAGATTATTCCTGCGGCCGTCAAAGAAATTCTGGAGAAAACGAAGACGGCTGCTGCCGACATCGCGCATTTCATTTTGCCGTGCCCGTTCGCGAAGCTCGACCAAACCATCGCCAAGCAATGCGGCATCGATCCTGCGAAGGTGCGCGACAATCTCGCGTCGAATGTCGGCGACGCCGGCGCGGGGCATGCGCTGTTGATGCTTGTGCATGCGCTGGAACAGGCGAAGGCGGGCGACAAGATCCTGGTCGTGCAGTTTGCACAGGGCGCGGACGCACTTCTCTTTGAAGTGACGCCGCAGATCGCGGAGCTTCCGAAACGCAATGGCGTCTCCGGTTTCCTCGCCCGCCGCAAGGAAGAAACCAACTATTTGAAGTTTCTCGGTTTCAACGGCTTGATCGAACTCGAGAAGGGCATGCGCGCCGAAGTCGACAAGCGAACGGCGCTCACCGTGCTGTACCGCAAGAGCGACATGTTGCTCAGCCTCATCGGCGGCAAGTGCCGCGTTTGCGGCACGGCGCAATATCCCAAGAGCCGCATTTGTGTAAATCCGAATTGCAAGGCGGTCGATAGCCAGGACGATTACGGTTTCTCGGAACAGCCCGGCACCGTTCTGTCCTGGTCAGCGGACTTTCTTACCTATTCGATGGACCCGCCGAGCCATTACGGCATGATCACCTTTGCCGAAGGAGGCCGCCTGATGGCTGACATTACAGATGTCGAGCAGGGCCAGATCGACACCGGCGCCAAGGTCCGCATGGCCTTCCGAATCAAGGATTTCGACCCGAAACGCGGCTTTGTCCGCTACTTCTGGAAAGCCGTGCCGGTCTGATAGACTTGCACCAAACGAATACGGGGAGAACGCGCATGGCCTATGTCGAAGACCGCATCGTTCACGACGCCGACTCGCATCTGATGGAATTGCCTGACAGTCTGGACGCTTATTTCGATCCGAAATTCCGCGCGGCCTATGATGCACTCCCCAAGCTGCAGAAGAACCCACGCGACGCCGGTTGGGTGAAAAAGGCGCGCGCGCTGCATGATGATCCCGATTTCCGTTCCGGATCCGACGCCAACGTCCTGCTGCGCAAGAATTATGAGGCGCATGGCTCGTTCCGCCGCGAAGACCGGCCGCAGACGCTCAACAATCTGGGTTTTGCCAGCCAGTTGATCTTCACAACCTGGTGCCTTGGCAATTTTGGTCTCGACGAAACAGGTCCCGTCGAACTCGCCTATGCCGCAGCGCAGGCGCACAATCGCATGATGGTCGATTTCTGTTCGGTCGATCGGCGTTTCCTTGGCACGGGCTATGTGCCGCTCATCGATTTCGACCTGGCGAGGAAGGCCGCACGCGAAGCCATCGATCTGGGCTGCAAGGCGCTTCTGATCGCCTCCAAGCCGCCCCATGGGCATTCGCAAAGCCATATCGCGCATGATCCGATCTGGGCGATGGCGCAGGAAGCGGGTTTGCCGGTTGTGTTTCATGTCGGCGGCGAAGAGAAGCTCAAGGCGGATTATTTCGAGAACGGCTTGCCGCGTGTGAAGGATTTCCATGGCGGTGAGGAGAATTTCACCTCCGTCAGTTACATGCCGATTCCGCATTCGGTTGAACTGACGCTCGCTGCGTTGATCTTCGACGGCGTGCTCGATCGCTTCCCCAAACTGAAATTCGGCGTCATTGAACTTGGTGCGTCCTGGGTGCCCGGCTGGATGCGGAACATGGATTCTGCCGCAATCGCCTTTGTGAAGAATGAGGAGCGTCTGCAGAAGCTCTCCATGAAGCCGTCGGAGTTTGTCCGCCGTCAGGTTCGCGTCACGCCCTATCCGCATGAGGACACAGGCTGGATCATCCGCAACAGCGGCGACGAAGTCTGCTTGTTCTCGTCCGACTTTCCACATGTCGAGGGCGGGCGCAATCCGCTCAAGCGTTTCGGCGAGTCGCTGCAGGGCTGCACGCAACGACAGATCGATCGTTTTTATTGCGACAATTTCGTCGATCTCATGGGCGAGGGATTGGCCAAAGATTTACGCCGCCCAAAGAATCTCGCAGCCGCCTAGTGTCGTTTCTCAATTGAGTTGGAGCCCCGTCTCCCATATCGGGAAAACGGCGCTATAGTGGCTTGACGGTGCTGTCGGTGACGGAACGGATTTTTAGGCTACGTAGCAGAAACGTAAACTATAGGTATTGAAACGAAGGCCTCTATCTGCTGAGCAGCCTGCGCAAAAAAGGAAACGAGGACATGGCAAGCGGCATCAAGGACAAGGTCGCGATTCTGGGAATGGGATGCTCGAAATTCGGCGAGCGCTGGGAATCGGGTGCCGAAGAGCTGATGGTCGAGGCCTATCTCGAAGCCCTTCAGGATGCGGGAGTCGAAACCAGCCAGATTCAAGCCGCGTGGTTCGGCACAGGGATAGAAGAACAGCATGTTGGCAAGGGCGGGACGCCGCTCTCGGTTGCTCTGCGGCTTCCCAACATTCCGGTCACGCGGGTTGAAAACTTCTGCGCTTCGGGGTCCGAAGCTTTCCGCGGTGCGGTTTATGCGGTTGCCGCCGGTGCGTGCGATATCGCGCTTGCGCTTGGCGTCGAGAAATTGAAGGACACCGGCTATGGCGGCCTGCCGCAGCGCGAAGGCGCGACGCTGGCTCCGCTTTGGGCCGCCAACGGTTCCGCGCCGGGAAATTTCGCACAACTGGCATCCGCCTATCGCGCCAAGCACGGCGTTTCGAAGGAAGACCTCAAGCGCGCCATTGCGCATGTGTCGGTCAAGAGCCACGCCAACGGCTCCAAGAATCCCAAGGCGCACTTGCAGAAGCCCATTACCGAAGAACAGTGCCTAAATGCGCCGATGATCGCCGAGCCGCTCGGACTTTTCGATTGCTGCGGCGTGTCGGATGGCGCTGCCTGCGCCATCGTGACGACACCGGAAATCGCGCGCGCGATGGGCAAGAAGAACGCGGTAACGGTAAAGGCCCTGCAGCTTTCGCTTTCGAATGGTTTGGAGAGCCAGCACAATTCCTGGGACGGCTCCTATTTCCACACTGCGCGCATCGCATCCAAGCGCGCCTATGACGAAGCCGGCATTCGCGATCCACGAAACGAGATATCGATGATGGAAGTGCATGACTGCTTTTCCATCACCGAACTCGTCACGATGGAAGACCTGCACATCTCCAAGGAAGGAGAGGGCTGGAAAGACGTCATGAACGGCTTTTACGACGCTGACGGCCAGGTTCCGTGTCAGATCGACGGCGGCCTCAAATGCTTTGGCCATCCAATCGGGGCGTCCGGCCTGCGCATGCTCTATGAAATGTACCTGCAGCTTCAAGGCAGGGCAGGGGCGCGCCAGCTCAAGAATCCGAAGATCGGCATGACCCACAATCTGGGTGGTGCGCCGGCAATGAATGTCTGCTCGGTCGCGATCATCGGGGCTCAGGGAGCCTGACGCAGATTCTGAAATCATGCATTTCAAAGCGGGATTCTGTGCCGTGCTAGAGCTCAGACCGGCCACGGAAAAGAGCCCGAAATGACGGCGCCAGAGCACATATATCCCGTCGTCCTGTCAGGCGGCAGCGGCACCCGTCTATGGCCGATGTCGCGCGCTTCGCTGCCCAAACAGCTGCTTGCGCTGCACGGAGTCCGCACCATGATTCAGGACACCGTACTACGCGCCAATGTACCGGGCGCAGCGGCGCCCATTCTGTTGTGCAGCGACGACCATCGGTTCCTGGTCGCAGAGCAGATGCAGGCCGTCGGCGTCACGCCTCAGGCAATCGTTCTTGAACCAATGGGCCGGAACACCGCGCCCGCCGCCGCCATTGGCGCGTTGATGGTCGCGGAACAGGACCCGGAGGGCGTTATCCTGTTGCTGCCGTCCGATCATGCCGTGACCGACGAGAACGCGTTTCGCGTGGCGGTCGGCCGTGCCGCTTCCGCCGCGAGAGAGGGTTATGTCGTGACCTTCGGCATTACGCCCAGCGGCCCCGAAACAGGCTATGGCTATATTCAGCGTGGTGCGCCGCTAGCGAGCGTCAGCGGTGTCAACGTCGTGAAGCGTTTCGCCGAAAAGCCGGACAGCAAAACGGCCGAACGCTATCTCGCGTCTGGCGACTATGTCTGGAACAGCGGCATGTTTGTGTTTCGCGCAGACGTGCTGTTGGCCGAACTGGCGCTGCATGAACCGGGGGTCGTCGAGGCCTGCCGTGCTTCGCTTGCTGCCGCCAGGCGCGACCTTGATTTCGTCCGGCTCGATGCCGCTTCGTTTGAAAAGGCGAAGAACATTTCCATCGACTACGCGGTCATGGAAAAAACCGACAAGGCCGTGGTCGTGCCCTGCGACATCGGCTGGAGCGATGTCGGCTCCTGGGCCTCGCTCTGGTCACTGGAAAAGCGCGACGCCCAGGGCAATGCGATTCAGGGTGATGTCCTGATCCATGACTCGCACAATTCCTTCGTCCGCAGCGAGAAGGGTCTGACGGCGCTTGTCGGCGTAGACGACCTCGTGGTGGTCGTCACCGAAGATGCGGTGCTGGTTGCCGACAAGGCACGGGCGCAGGACGTCAAGGCGATCGTTGACCAACTCAAGACCTCAGGCCGCGCAGAGCTTTCCGAGCACAAGATCGTGTTCAGGCCATGGGGCAGCTATCAGGGCATCGATGCGGGCGACGGCTTCCAAGTCAAACACATTATGGTGAAACCGGGCGGCCGTCTATCTCTGCAAAGTCATACCAAGCGCGCTGAACATTGGGTGGTGGTGCAGGGCACTGCCCAGGTGACGTGCGACGACAAGGTTTTTCTACTGCAAGAAAATCAATCGACTTACATTCCCGTCGGCGCCAAGCACCGGCTGGAGAACCCCGGCGAGCGGCCGCTTCGCCTGATCGAAATCCAGTCTGGTTCCTATCTCGGCGAAGACGACATCGTGCGCTACGATGATGTTTATGGCCGTGCGCCGGATGCGAAATCATCCTAACAGTTGAGTTCACGCCAGAGCCGTCATGCAACCCATCAAATCCGTCATTGCCTTTGCGCATCAGTATGAACGCCACCTGTCAGCGATCTCGATGGCCGGCGGATATGTGTTCGACAGTTACACATTCGGACGGATCGACCACGCGTCGACGCACATCGTGTTCCTTGCCTATCTCGCCCTGGCCGGAGGCGCGATTGCGGTGTCGCATCGGCTGGAATCCCGTCCAGCGGAAAGGCAGCCCAGCCAACGTGTGCGCACGATCCTGACTGCGGCGACACAGTTTGCGCTCGGCTGCCTCCTCAGCGGCTTTTGCGTCTTCTACCTGCGCAGCGCGTCGCTCTGGAGCTCCTGGCCCTATCTGCTGCTGCTGGCCGGCGTTTTCGTCGGCAACGAATTCTTCAAGGCTTACACGACGCGCTTCACACTCTCGCTGCTGCTCTATTTCTTCGCGCTGTTCTCCTACGCGATCCTGCTGGTGCCGGTTCTGATCGCCATGCTCGGTACCATTCCGTTCCTGGTCAGCGGCGCCGTCGCGGTCGCGGTATTCTGGTTCTATATCGATGTGCTGGCTTGGCTGGGCCGGGAACGGTACCGCCAGGTGCGCATTCAGATCCTTGCAGGCACGCTTGCGATCTACGCAGCGATCAACCTCTTCTACTTCGCAAAAGTCCTGCCGCCTCTGCCGCTCGCGCTGGCGGATGCCGGCGTCTACCATTCGGTGAAGAAGGTCGGGCCGGTCTACCAGGCGGCGGAAGAGGCCCAGCCCTGGACAACGTTCCTGGGCGTGCCGCCGGTCTTGCATGTCACGCCCGACGAGAAGCTCTATCTCTACAGCTCGGTCTTTGCGCCGGCCCGGGTGACGACCGTCATCGTCCATCGTTGGGACTGGTACGATGGCGCCGCCCGCCAGTGGGTGCCCCAATCGCGCCTTTCTTTCTCGATCAACGGAGGCCGGGACGGCGGTTACCGCGGCTATTCGATTAAAAACAAGCCCAAGCCGGGGACCTGGCGTGTGAGCATCACTACAGGGGACGGCCGTCCACTAGGCCTCATACGCTTCTCTGTGGCTTTGGCGGCCCTTTCCCAGCCACTGGTGCCGGTAACTTTGAACTAAGATGCTGTAAGGCATGTCTTGCATCCCGGCCTTGGGCGGCCTATTTCACAGTTGACTTTCGGGGTCCACAAGTTTGTCCACAAATTCACCTGTGATTTCACACTTGAAGCGCCTGGAAGCCGAGAGCATCCACATCATGAGAGAGGTGGCGGCCGAGTTCGCCAATCCGGTGATGTTGTATTCGATCGGCAAGGACTCGTCGGTGATGCTGCACCTGGCGATGAAGGCCTTCTATCCCGCCAAGCCGCCATTCCCGCTTTTGCATGTCGACACGACCTGGAAGTTCCGCGAGATGATCCAGTTTCGCGACGAGACGGTGAAGCGCCTCGGCCTCAAGCTGCTCGTGCACGTCAACGAAGACGGTGTGAAGCGCGGCATCAATCCGTTCGATTCCGGTTCGGCTCTTCACACCCAGGTCATGAAGACCGAAGCGCTGAAACAGGCGCTCGACAAGTACGGCTTCGATGCGGCCTTCGGCGGCGCACGCCGCGACGAGGAGAAATCGCGCGCCAAGGAGCGCATCTTCTCGTTCCGAACCGCCACGCATGCCTGGGACCCCAAGAACCAGCGTCCCGAACTCTGGCGCGTTTACAACACCCGCATAAACAAGGGCGAGTCGATCCGCGTATTTCCACTCTCCAACTGGACCGAACTCGACATCTGGCAATACATCCTTGCCGAGAACATCGCGATCGTTCCGCTCTACTTCGCCAAGAAGCGGCCAGTCGTGGAGCGCGACGGCACCCTGATCATGCGCGACGACGATCGCATGAAGCTTCTCCCGGGCGAAAAGATGGAAGACGTGCTTGTCCGCTTTCGCACGCTTGGCTGCTATCCGCTGACCGGCGCCATCGAATCCGGCGCCGACACGCTGGAGGGCATCGTCACCGAGATGTTCACCGCACGCACGTCCGAACGGCAGGGCCGGCTGATCGACAGTGACGAAAAATCGTCGATGGAAAAGAAGAAGAAGGAAGGCTACTTCTGATGAACGCCCCTTCCGATCTCACGAAATTTCTCGCCGCGCAGGAAAAGAAATCTCTGCTGCGCTTTCTCACCTGCGGCAGCGTCGATGACGGCAAGTCCACGCTGATCGGCCGCCTGCTTTACGATACGAAGCTGCTTTTCGAAGATCATCTCTCTGCATTGGAGAAGGATTCCAAGAAGTTCGGCACAACCGGCGACGACATTGACTTCGCGCTGCTGGTCGACGGCCTCGAAGCTGAGCGGGAGCAGGGCATCACGATCGATGTCGCTTATCGTTTTTTTGCCACTGAGCATCGCAAGTTCATCGTGGCCGACACTCCCGGCCATGAGCAATACACGCGCAACATGGCGACCGGTGCCTCGAACTCCGATCTCGCGGTCATTCTGATTGACGCGCGCAAGGGCGTTCTGATCCAGACGCGCCGTCATGCCTATATCGCCTCGCTGCTGGGCATCCGGCATGTCGTTCTGGCGGTCAACAAGATCGATCTCGCCGACTATTCGCAGGGAGTCTTCGACGGCATCGTCCAGGACTTCGCAGATTTCTCCCAGCGGCTGGGTTTTGCCAGCGTCATGCCGATCCCGATCTCTGCGCGCTACGGCGACAATGTCATCGCGGAAAGCGAGCGGACGCCCTGGTACAAGGGCCCTTCGCTGCTCGCGCATCTGGAAACGGTCGACGTCGACACCGACGTCGTTGGCAAGCCATTCCGCTTTCCTGTGCAATGGGTGAACCGACCCAATCTGGATTTCCGCGGTTTCTCGGGGACCGTCGTTGGCGGATGCATCAAGCAGGGCGACGCAATCGCGGTCGCGAGGTCGGGCCGCAAGAGTACCGTCAAGCGCATCGTCACGATGGACGGCGACCTGACCGAAGCGGTCGCCGGCGCCGCAGTCACGCTGGTTCTCGCCGATGAAGTGGACATCTCGCGCGGCGACATTCTGTGCGCACCCGAAGACCGGCCGGAAGTGTCGGACCAATTCGCCGCGCATCTGCTGTGGATGGCGGAAGATGAATTGCTACCGGGCCGCCAGTATCTGATGAAGATCGGCAGCGCGACGGTGCCGGTGCAGATCACCGCGCTCAAGCACAAGATCGACGTCAACACTCTGGATCAGCACGCCGCCAAGACGCTCCACCTCAACGAAGTCGGCTACGCCAATTTCGCGACGTCTCAGCCGATCGCGTTCGATGCCTATCACGACAATCGCGACACCGGCGGCTTCATCCTGATCGACCGCTTCACCAATGCGACGGTTGGAGCAGGCATGATCGATTTCAGCCTTCGCCGTGCCACAAACGTGCATTGGCAGGCACTCGATGTCGAAAAGCAGTCCCGCGCGCAGCAAAAGGGCCAGAAGCCGGTCGTTCTGTGGTTCACGGGCCTGTCCGGCTCCGGCAAGTCGACTATTGCCAATTTGGTTGAGCGCGCGCTGTTCGCCGAAGGACGGCACACCTATCTGCTGGACGGCGACAATGTCCGCCACGGCCTGAACCGCGATCTCGGCTTCACCGACGCCGACCGTGTGGAAAACATTCGTCGCGTCGGCGAAGCGGCGAAACTCTTCGTCGATGCCGGCCTCATCGTGCTGGTCTCGTTCATCTCGCCGTTCCGTTCCGAACGGCGGATGGCGCGCGATTTGGTGGGGGAACACGAGTTCATCGAGGTCTATGTCGACACGCCGATCGAAGTCTGCATGCAGCGCGATCCCAAGGGTTTGTACAAAAAGGCGCAGGCCGGCGAGATCAAGAACTTCACCGGCATCGACAGTCCCTATGAAGAGCCGGAACATCCCGAACTCAAAGTAGACACGACGACTGCCGAGCCCGCAGACCTGGCCGCGGGAATCGTGACCTATCTGCGCGACAGGGGATACGTGGCCTAGCTAGTCTGGCGAAACCGTTGCGCGGCCGACGCTGACATAGGTAAAGCCGGCCGCGGCCATGTGGCCGGGCCGGTAGATGTTGCGCAGGTCGATCATCAGCGGCTGTTTCAGCAGGCTCTTCATCCGATCGGTATCGAGCGCGCGGAATTCGTTCCACTCCGTCAGGATGACGACGCCGTCGGCCCCGTCGAGCGCATCGAACGCGTCGTTGCACAACTCGATGCTGAGCAGCTTGCGCGCTTCCTTGGCGCCTTCGGGATCGAAGGCGCGGATCGTCGCGCCCTTCTCCTGCAGATACGGCACGATCACCAAGCTCGGCGCATCGCGCATGTCGTCGGTGTTGGGTTTGAAGGTGAGGCCGAGGACGGCGATGGTCTTGCCCTTCACGCCGCCGAACGCGCGCTCGATCTTCTCAGCCATTGCGATCTTGCGTGCGTCGTTGACGGCTACGACCGCTTCCACGATTTTCGTCGGCGCGCCGAGGTCCTGCGCCGTCTTGCGCAGCGCCAGCGTGTCCTTGGGAAAGCACGAGCCGCCGAAGCCGGGACCGGCATGCAGGAATTTGCTGCCGATGCGGCCGTCCAGCCCGATGCCGCGCGCCACATCCTGCACGTCTGCGCCGGCGAGCTCGCACAGATCTGCCATCTCGTTGATGAAGGTGATCTTCGTCGCCAGGAACGCGTTCGCGGCGTATTTGATAAGCTCCGAACTTTCGCGGCTGGTGAACAGGATCGGCGTCTCGTGCAGATAAAGCGGCCGGTAGACTTCGCGCATCACATCGCGCGCGCGATCCGTGTCGCAACCGACGACGACACGGTCGGGCCTGCGGAAATCATCGATCGCCGACCCTTCGCGCAGGAATTCGGGATTGGACGCCATGTCGAATTCGGCGTCGGGCCGTATGCGGCGGATGATTTTTTCGACTTCGCGGCTGGTGCCGACGGGCACGGTCGATTTGGTGACGATGACGGCATATCCGGATAGTGCGCGTGCGATCTCCTCGGCCGCCGCGTAGACGTAGCTGAGGTCGGCGTGACCGTCGCCGCGGCGGCTCGGAGTGCCGACTGCGATGAACACGGCGTCGGCGCCGCGCACGGCGCTGGCGATGTCGGTCTCGAACGACAGGCGGCCTGCCTTCACATTCGTGCCCACGACTTCGTCGAGGCGCGGCTCATAGATCGGAATTGTGCCGGACCTCAGGGCCGTGACCTTGTCCGCTTCCTTGTCGACGCAGACGACGCTGTGTCCGAATTCGGACAGGCAGGCGCCCGACACCAGCCCCACATAGCCCGTTCCGATCATCGCAATGTGCATTTTTTATCCTTTGATAAGGAATACGGACCTTGGCCCGCTGGGAGAATGATGTACGACAAGAATGACAACAATTCGATACTTCTTGGTACCTTGCGTTAATCAAGTCTTGTGATTTTCAACACAGACTGCCGAGGTCAACAAGGACCATTGGCCCATGAGCAAGCCTGCCGTCGCCCTCGCGCGCACGCAGTTTTCCACTGATACCGCGGCACCCGCTTCCGCGCCAGCGCAGTTTCGCGATTTCAGCCAGCCCTGGCTCGATCTGAACGACAAATCCGTCCTGGTGACTGGTGGAACCGGCTCTTTCGGTAAACATTTTTTGAAGATGGTCGTGGAACGCTATAAGCCGCGCCGCGTCATCATCTTTTCGCGCGACGAACTTAAGCAGTCCGACATGGCGATGGACTTCCCGATGGATCGCTATCCCTTCATCCGCTACTTCATCGGTGACGTGCGCGATCGCGACCGGCTCGATCTGGCGCTGCGCGACGTCGACTATGTGGTTCACGCCGCCGCCATGAAACAGGTCACGACGGCAGAGTACAATCCGTTCGAATGCATTCGCACCAACGTCTTCGGCGCGGAGAACATCGTCTATGCGGCGCTGCGCCGCAACGTGCGCAAGGTGATCGCGTTGTCGACCGACAAGGCCGCCAACCCGATCAATCTCTATGGCGCGTCCAAGCTCGCCGCCGACAAGATCTTCGTGGCGGCCAACAATCTGGCCGGCGCGGACGGCACACGCTTCTCGGTCGTGCGTTACGGCAATGTGTTCGGCTCGCGCGGCTCTGTGGTGCCGTTCTTCCGCAAGCTGATCGCCGATGGCGCCGACAGCCTTCCCATCACTGACGAGCGCATGACGCGCTTCTGGATCACGCTGACGCAGGGCGTTAACTTTGTGCTCTCCAGCATGGAGATGATGCGCGGCGGCGAAATCTATGTGCCCAAGATTCCCTCGACCACGATTACCGATCTGGCGACGCTGATCAGCCCCAAGCTGAAGCAGCGCATTGTCGGCATCCGTCCGGGCGAGAAGCTGCACGAGACGATGATCCCCGCCGACAACTCCCATTGGACCGTCGACATGGAAGACCGCTATGTGATCCTGGCGAGCTTTGCCACCGCCGCGCGCGAAGCCTATCTCGCGCGTGGGGCCAGGCCGGTGCCGGAAGGCTTCTCCTATTCCAGCGACACCAATCCCGAGGCGCTTGACGTGCACGGCCTCCAGACTCTTCTGCAGTTGGCCTATGCCTGATCGCGACAGCGCAACGACAGCGCTCAATTTCCTTCCCTATGGCCGCCAGGAAATCGGCGACGCCGACATCAAGGCGGTTGTCGAAGCGCTCTGCTCCGACTGGCTGACGACCGGCCCACGGGTCGGACAATTCGAAAAGGCCTTCGCGCGCTTCTGTGGCGCGACCGAAGGCGTTGCCGTCAACAGCGGCACGGCTGCCTTGCATGCTGCGATGCGTGCCGTTGGAATAGGACCGGGCGACGAAGTCATCGTTCCCGCCATTACCTTTGCCGCCTCCGCCAATGCAGCGATTTACGAAGACGGAACGCCGGTGTTCGCCGATGTCGAGGCCGATACGCTGCTCATCGATCCGTCCTGCGTCGAAAAACTGATCACGCCGAAGACCAAGGCCATCGTCGCGGTCGACTATGCCGGCCAGCCCGCCGACTACGACGCACTCCGTGCGCTTGCCAAGAACAGGAACATCGCCATTGTCGCGGATGCCTGTCACGCCCCGGGCGCAACCTACAAGGGCCGCATGGCCGGCACGCTGGCCGACATCAGCTGCTTCTCGTTCCACCCGGTAAAGCACCTTACGACATGCGAAGGCGGCATGACGCTGACCGACGATCGCGAGAAGGCCGCGCATATGCGCCGCTTCCGCAATCACGGCATCGACAGCGATCATAGGAAACGAGACGCCGAAGGCACCTTTGCCTACGACATGGTCGAGCTTGGCTACAACTACCGTTTGCCGGACGTGCAATGCGCGCTGGGCCTCTCGCAGCTCGAGCGTCTCCCGCGCTGGGTCGCCAAGCGGCGCACGGTCGCCGCCTGGTACGAGGACGCACTCCGCGGCATGACACATGTGCGCCCCTTGCGTGTTCATGCCGACCGCACCAACGCCTATCACCTCTATGTCGTGCGGCTCGATCTGGCAAAGCTCAGCATCGATCGCGCGCGTGCTTTCGCCCATCTGCGCGAACGCGGCATCGGTGCAAACGTCCACTATGCGCCGGTTTATCTGCACAGCTATTACCGTTCGCGCGGCTATCAGACAGGTCTATGTCCTGTGGCGGAGCAGACCTATCGGGAAATTCTGACGCTTCCGATGTTTCCTGCCATGTCGCAGGGCGACGTCACGCGCGTGGCCAATGCGCTGCGCGAGCTCTCGACGCTTCGCTGATCACCATAGCGACGGCGTCAGCACGAACGGGTCGTTCAGCGCACACGCCGCCCAATCGAGAGCGGGCGCGGGCTTGTCCGCGGCGTTGAGAATTTCGTCCAGCTCCGTCACGGACGTCACACCGATTACCGCCACATCGATCTCCGGGCGATTCAGCGCGAAGGTCACTGCTGCCGCCAACGGAGATGTCCCGGCGTCCTTGAAACGCCGCCTCAGGCCAGAAAGATGGGTCGCGGCGGCTCTCAATTTCTCCGGCAGCTTGTCCTCTGCAAGAAAGAGCAGGCCCTGCAGGAACAGCGAGCGGGCATGAATCTCAACGCCAAGCTCCTTCAACGCGGACAACGCGTTGCTTTGAACAAGTCGCTGATCAAGGATGCTCGCCGGCACCTGCATCGCCGCGGGACGAAATTTCCGCGCCAGCGCCACAGGATCGTCCGCCACATAGGCCGAGATGCCGATGCCGCCGAACAGGCCTTCGTCACGCAGGGCGAGCAGACCGTTCCACAATCCCTGCGCGCCATCGCCGAGCAGGTCACCAGCCGAATGCACGAGCAGGAGATTGACCGGCCGTCGTGCCAACGTCTCGACCGATTGCCGCGCGCGCGCGAGCACGGCGTCGAGACCATGCTTCAGCGGGATCGTCTTGGTGACAATGCGAAACGGTGCAGTCAGCGGTTGCAGCGCACCGAGCACCTGTTCCGCGTCGCCATAGCCTGCAGCCGTGTCGAGTGTGCCGACGCCCGCGGCTGCCGCACGGCGCAGGATCGCCTCCACAGCCTCGACCGGAACGCGGCCGCGCGTGTTCGAGATGCCGTAAGCCTGACCGAACTGCGCGGTGCCAAGCCCAAGCCGGTTTGCTGAACGAGTCATGTTTCCATGATGGGCATTTTCACGTTCGGGTGAAAGCGGCCCGTCGCCCGAAAGCGCTGGCGCGCCGTGCCGCGATATCGTCATATTCTTCCCCGATATGGTGGGAGTCGCGCCGTCCACCGGCGCACCGGGGCGTCATGATCGAAGTCGAAAATCTCGTCTACGAATACCCGACTGCGCGGGCGCTGAAAGGCGTGTCGCTGCGCGTTCCCGACCAGACCATCACGGCGCTGGTCGGACCAAACGGCGCGGGCAAGACGACGCTTCTGCGCTGCCTCGCGGCGCTAGAATATCCTTATTCCGGGCGGGTGCTGATCGACGGCCTCGAAACCACGCATAGTCCGCGCGAGATTCATGCGAGCATGGGCTATCTGCCGGACTTCTACGGCCTCTATGACGACCTGACCGTTCGCCGCTGCTTGTCCTACGCAGCGCGCTCGCACGGCATTGCACCGACCGCAACCACCAGGGCCGTCGAGAAGGCGGCGGGCTGGGTGGGCCTTCTGGACCGCCTCGAACTCCAAATCCGGCGAGTTGTCGCGTGGCCTGCGCCAGCGGCTCGCCATTGGCCAGTCGATCGTGCATGAGCCGCGCGTGCTTCTGCTTGACGAACCTGCAGCCGGCCTCGATCCGCAGGCGCGGCGCGATCTTTCCAGCCTGCTGCTCACCTTGCGCGATGGCGGCATGACGCTGGTCGTCTCGTCGCACATTCTTGCCGAGCTTGAGGACTATTGCTCGGAGATGATCATCATCGAGAACGGCCTGATCGCCGGCGGCAAGGCGATCAAGGTGCGCGATGACGACCGGCCGCGTTACATGATCGAGATCGCCACCGCGCGCAGCGATCTCAAGGAGTTCCTCGCCGGGCGCGGCGCCGATGTCGTGGAGTCCGATTCTGTCCACGCGCTGATCGTCTTCACGCGCAATCCAGGTGCGCGCGCCAAACTGGTGCGCGATCTGGTGACGGCCGGATTCGATCTTTCGAGTTTCGGCGAATCCAGCAAAGCGCTCGAAGACGCCTATTTCGCGCAGGTGGGGCGCCGGCCATGAATCCGGAATTCGAACGCAACGTCTGGCTCGAACTGACTCCGCGCCGCGTCTTGATGATGGCGGGACTTCTGGCGCTGACCTTTTTCGCCGCATCGCTCGCCGAGGGCGTGGAGTGGGGACCTTCAAGCGTCGCCTCGTTTCTCTATTACGCAATCGTCGTCGTCTGGGGATCGCGCAACGCAGCCATGAGCGTTGTCGGCGAGATCCGCGACCGCACCTGGGACATGCAGCGCCTGTCTTCGTTGAGCGCGGCCACCATGACCTGGGGCAAGCTGTTCGGGTCCACGATCTACAACTGGCTTGGCGGTGCGATCTGCCTTGCCGTGATAATGATCAATCTCGTCATGCATCAGGGACCGGTCACGGCGGCGATCGAGCTCGTCTACTACATCGGCATCGGCGTGATCGCGCAGTCGGCCAGCCTATTGGCGAGCCTGATCGCCATCGGACGCCGCCAGGCGCATTCGCGGCTGGATCAGTTTGTCTATCAGGCCATCGGCCTTTGCGCCGCGCTCGCGGTCTACTACATCTGGAACGAAGCCGACCCGGTTGCGTCGGTACTGAATCACAAGGCGGCAGCGAATTTCATTCCCTGGTGGGGCATGTCGATCGACGCGCGCGGCTTCCTGCTTGTTTCGCTCGCCATTTTCGCTGGCTGGATGCTGCTCGGCTGCTATCGCGAGATGCGGCTGGAATTGAAGATGCGCAATGGCCCGCTTGTCTGGCTCGCCTTTCTCGCCTTCATGGGCCTCTATGTCGCCGGGTTTGACGCGTGGCTCTCGCCCGACATGAAGGCCTGGGACGCGGTCGCGCTTCGCCTGCTGCTCGCCGGCACCACCTATGCCGTATTGACCTATGTGATGGCGCTGTTCGAGCCAAAGGATCGCGTTCACTATCGCTGGATGGCGGGACAGTTCGGCGCCGGCCACATCGCCAATGCGCTGTCGGGCGTGCAGGCCTGGATGATGAGCTACGGCGCGACGCTCGCGGCCGGTGTGCTCTTGTCAATTTGGTTGATGCACGACGTTTCGATTGCCGCCACCGGTCAGCCGCTGGTTCTTGCCACGCTCGGCTTCATCACGCGCGACGTTTCCATATTCGTGCTGATGCAGACCTTGCCTGGAAATCGCCGCGGCGATCTGGGAGCGTTGGCGATTCTGTTCGCACTGTATGTTCTCGCGCCGGCGATCCTTGCCGGGCTTGGCGCCAAAGGGTTGCTGTTCCTGTTCTTCCCGCAGGTTCAGTCGCCGACATGGCTTGGCGCACTCGCGGCCTGGATTCAGGCCGTCGCCGTCGTGAGCGCCGCGCTGACGCGTCTTGCGCTGGTGGAGCGCGAGGCCGCGCCGGTTTAGTCCGTCAGAAGGCGCTTCAGGCCGGAATAATTCGGCTGGTCGATGCCCACCTTGTCGCGCGTGGTGATCGTCAGATGTTCGGCAAGTCCGGGCGTGTCGAGCGTGATCGCGCCTTCGCGAATGCGCTTGCAGAGTTCGCGGTTCAAATCCATCAGCGAGCCGTCCTGGCCCAGCAACTTCTTCAGCCGCGCGCGTTCCGCTTCGCCGGACGGTCCGCCCTTGTCGAGTTCGCGCGCCACGATGCTCAGCGCGTTGGCCGCGACGCGGGCATGAAAGGCGGTGTGGCCCTTCAGTTCCGGCATCGCGCGCTGCTCGATGAAATCGCGCACGGCTTCGACGAGCTCGAGCATGGAGGGTTGGTCCATCATGATCAGATTTTCCCTCTGACGATCAGGTTGATGAGATCGACCTCGGTTTCCGACGAGCGCCTTCCGATGGCGGCGCGCTCCACAGAGTGGTCGCGCACAAAGCCCTGGTACATGCTCATGCACATCACGCCCCATTTGAGCGAGCCGTAGACGATCCAGCTGCGCGCATCTTCCTCGCTGACCTTTCCCCCGCCCGCGGACTCATAGCCGGCCAGCAGGTCGGCCAGTTCGCCGAAACCGCCGACGACCTTTTCCTGCACGCCGAAGCGCCAGGAGTTGGTGCAGATCCAGCCGATATCCTCGAGCGGATCGCCGATATGCGTCAGCTCCCAGTCGAGCGCGGCTTCGACGCCGTCCGGCGAGATCAGGAGATTGCCGTGCCGGAAGTCGCCATGCACCAGCGTCTGGCGCTTGGCGCCGGCCATGCGCGGCTCAAGCCATTTGAACGCCATCTCGAAAACGGGATGGGGATAGTTGTAGAGATCGTAGATCGCGCGATAGCGATTCAACTGCGTCGGCCCGTCGACCACCGGCAGAACGGCGCGCAGCTCCGGCGTCAGGTTTACTGCGTGGATGCGTGCCAGGATCTGGCCGCATTGCCGCGCCAAATGCGGACGCACCGCGTCGAATTCCCTGTCGCGCAAAATCTTGCGCGCGATGGTTTCGCCGCGCAAGCGGTCCATCACATAACCCTGGCCGATGGCGTCGCCTTCCTTCAGCACATAGCGCACATGTGGCGCCTTCACGCCGGCCGCCCGTGAGGCTTCGATCGCGATGGCCTCGGTCTCCAGCGGAACCGAGGTTGTCGTGTCGGTCGACGCGCGCGGCAGCCCGCCCGGCGAGCGGCGCAGGATGAGGGGGATCACGCCGCCCTTGCACACGGCATCCAGCGACCAGGTTTCCTGGCTGGCCCCGCCGGACAACCGGGTCAGCGCGTCAAGTTGCAACAGGCCCGGTAGAACCGGTTTCAGCGCTTGCTCGAGAATGGGAAGAAAATCGGTCATGGAATGGTTCTACACCTTGTCGCCGCGGAACGTTCAACCGGCCCGCAAATATCGCACGGCTTCGTCGCGGCCGAACAGATAGAGCAACGTACGCAGAGCCTCACCGCGTCCGGATTGAAGCTCAGGATCGCGCGTCAAGACAAGATGCGCATCGTCCCGCGCGACTGCCAGAAGATCGGCATGCGCCGCGAGGTCGGCAAGCCGGAAGAGAGGCATGCCGCTTTGCCGTGTGCCGAGCAGTTCACCCGCGCCGCGCAAACGAAGGTCTTCCTCCGCGATCACGAATCCATCGTCCGTTTCGCGCATGGTCTTCAGCCGCGCCTTTGCGGTTTGGCCCAAAGGGCCGTGATAGAGCAGCAGGCAGCTCGACTTGTCCGCCCCGCGCCCGACGCGTCCGCGCAACTGGTGCAATTGGGCAAGGCCAAAGCGTTCGGCATGTTCGACGACCATGATTGTGGCCTCGGGTACGTCGACGCCGACTTCGATGACGGTCGTGGCGACGAGGATCGATGTCTCGCCCGACTTGAATTTCGCCATGGCCGCGTCCCGTTCCGGCCCCTTCATGCGGCCATGCATGAGGCCGACCTTCGAGCCGAGCACGCGCTTGAGCATCGCGGCGCGTTCTTCGGCCGCGGCAAGATCGATCTTCTCCGACTCCTCGACCAGCGGGCACACCCAATAGGCGCGGGCGCCGCGCGCGATCGCCTTGCGCAAATGTTCCACCACTTCATCGAGCCGCTCGGCCGATAGCACGCGCGTGTCGACAGGCTTGCGGCCCGGCGGCCGGCCGGTGAGACGCGACACATCCATGTCGCCATAAACGGTCAACGCCAGCGTGCGCGGTATGGGGGTGGCCGTCATCACCAGCACGTCCGCGGGGCGGCCGCCCTTGCCCTGCAGCAGCATTCTCTGATGCACGCCGAAGCGATGCTGCTCGTCGACCACGGCAAGGCCGAGATCGGCAAACGTCACATCCTCTGAAAACAACGCGTGCGTTCCCACCAGAATGTCGATTTCGCCATTGGCAAGCTCCACAAGCGTCTGATCGCGGCCCGCGCGCTCGCGCCCCGTCAGCAACGCCATGCGGATGCCGGCGGCTTTGGCGAGGGGTTCCAGTGACGCCATATGCTGGCGCGATAGAATGTCGGTCGGCGCCATCAGCGCGCCTTGCGTTCCGGCCTCCACCGCGCCGAGCAACGCGAGGAACGCAACAATGGTCTTTCCCGCGCCGACATCGCCCTGCAGCAGGCGCAACATGCGCTGCGGCGCCTGCATGTCGGCTTCGATCTCGCCGATCGCGTGAAGTTGCGCCGGCGTCAACGCGAAGGGCAGGGCGGCGACCGCTTTTGCCTTCAATCGGCCGTCGCCCTTCAAGCTGCGGCCCTTCTTCACGCTGCGCATCTGCCTGCGTATCAGAAGCAGTGCGAGCTGGTTCGCCAGTAACTCGTCATACGCCAGCCGCTGGCGGATTGCGGTGTCGGGTTGCAGATCAGCGTCACTCGCCGGTGCGTGCGCGGCGCGAAGCGCCTCGTCGAACGGCGTCCAGCCGCGGACTTTGAGAAACGCGGCATCGTCCCACTCCGCCAATGCCGGAACCTTCGTCACTGCGGCGCGCACCGCCTTAGCCAGCGACTTGGCCGGCAAACCTTCGGTCAGCGCATACACCGGCTCGTGCAGCGGCAGCTCGCTCAACTCTTCCGGCGCCAGCACATGGTCCGGATGCGGCATCTGCAGCTTGTCCTTGTAGCGCTCGATCTTGCCGCTGATGACGCGCTTTGATCCGACCGGAAGCGTTCGGTTCAGATAATCCGCATGGGCGTGGAAAAAGATCAGCTCGATCACCGCCGTGTCGTCCGAACAGCGGACGCGATAGGGCTGGCGCCGGTCGCGCGGCGCAATGTGGTCGAGCACGTTGACCGTCACCGTCGCGATGCGGCCCGATTCCGCCGCGATCAGCTTGGGCCGGTAGGACCGGTCGATCAGCCCGACGGGCAGGTCAAAGATCAGATCGACGATCCGCGGCCCCGCAACCCGCGTGATCAGCTTTTCCAGCTTGGGGCCAACGCCGCCAAGGGTGCGTGTTTCAGCGAAAAGGGGAAAGAGAATCGAAGGCCGCATGGAGCCAAAAGAATATGGGTCGGGACGGTTGTTCTCAACGGACCTAAGGGGCTATATCCGCCGCATGATGCGTGATGAAAACGGTGGCTCTTCGGAGGCCCGCCGCAAACGGCTGTTGTTCAGGGCGCAAAGGCGCGGCTTCAAGGAGGTCGACCTGATTTTCGGCACCTTCGCGGCGGCCGAACTCGCCACGCTGTCCGAGCCCGAACTCGACCAGTTCGAGGCGCTGCTCGTTGCCCCCGACCAGGAGGTCTATGCCTGGCTGCGCGGCGCGACGCCCGTGCCCGCCGATTTCGACACGCCGCTCTTCGCGCGCATGAAGGCGCTCTGCAACCGCCGGAATCCGAAATGGAGCGTCTAGACTATATCGCCAGACAGCCGGGCCGGTTCGCCGTAACGGGCGCCCCCGCAGGCTATGACGCCTATCTGGCGGCGGAAGCGGCGCTGCGCCTGAACGGGTTGGTCGTGTTCGTCGCCTCCGACGATGTGCACGCGGCCAGCGTGATCGAAGCCATCGGCTTCTTCGCGCCGAGTGTTTCCATTCTCTCCTTTCCGGCGTGGGATTGCCTGCCCTATGACCGCGTTTCGCCCAAGCCCGACATCGAGAGCACGCGCCTGGCGACGCTTGCGAACCTCGCGCGGCGGAAAGCCGATGCTGGCCCGGCGATTGTCGTCACCACCGTCAACGCGGCGCTGCAGCGCGTGCCGCCGCGCGACTGGATCGCGCAGGCCAGCTTTTTTGCCCGCGTCGGACAGGACATCGACCACGAAGCGCTGGTGACGTTCCTCGCGGGCAACGGCTATGTCCGCGCCAGCACGGTGCGTGAACCGGGCGACTTTGCGCTGCGCGGCGGCATCATCGATCTTTGGCCGCCGGGCATCGAGCAGCCTCTGCGCCTCGACTTCTTCGGTTCGAACCTCGACGCCATCCGCCGCTTCGATGCGGAGACACAGCTTTCGTCGGACCAGATCGACGAGATCGAACTCCTTGCCCGCGAGCGAAGTGCCGCTCGGCAAGGATTCCATCAGCCGTTTCCGCACCGGCTACGTGGCGCAGTTCGGCCCCGCAAACGCCGACGATCCGCTCTACGAATCCGTCAGCGCCGGCCGCAAGCAGCAGGGCATGGAGCATTGGCTGCCGCTGTTCTATCCCAGGCTCGACACGCTGTTCGATTTCGTGCCGCGCGCCTTGTTCCTGCTCGGCCACCAGACCGAAGAGACCAAGGCGGCGCGCATCGAGCTGGTCAAAGACTATTTCGAGACGCGCGAACAGTTCCGCGTGCAGCGCCACGATGCCGAAAAGAACGTCATCAAGGCGCCGCCCTACAAGCCGCTGAAGCCCGAACTGCTTTATCTCAGCGACAAGGACTGGACCGAGGCGCTGGCGCGGCACAATGCGCGCGACCTGTCGCCGTTCCAGGCGCCGGAGTCGATGAAGTCGGTCGATGCCGGCGGCAAGGTCGGCCGCGATTTCCAGCCCGAACGCGCCGCCGGCAAGATCAACGTTTTCCAGTCCGCCGCCGATCATATCGCAGGCGCTGCAGGTCGCGAAGAAGCGCGTCATCATCGCGTCGTGGAGCGCCGGTTCGTCCGAACGCATGGGCGGCGTGCTCTCCGATCACGGCCTTCACGCAATCCGCACCGTCGCGAACTGGCCCGACGCGGCGCAACTGCATGAAAACGCCGTCGGCATCACGGTTCTCGGCGCCGAAAAGGGTTTCGAGGCGCCCGATTTCGCCATCGTCTCCGAACAGGACATTCTCGGGCGACCGCATGGTGCGGGCGCAGACGCGTTCGCGCCGGGCGCAGAACTTCCTCTCCGAAGCGTCGAGCCTGGCGCCCGGCGATCTCGTCACCCATATCGAGCACGGTGTCGGCCGCTATCTCGGTCTCAAGACCATCGACGCGCTCGGCGCACCGCATGACTGTCTTGAAATTCAATATGACGGCGGAAAGCTTTTCCTTCCCGTCGAGAACATCGAACTTCTGACGCGTTACGGCGCCGACGACAGCAATGCGCAGCTCGACCGGCTCGGCGGCGCCGGCTGGCAACAGCGCAAGGCGCGCATGAAGGAGCGGGTGCGCGAGATCGCGGCCGAACTCATCCGCATCGCCGCCGCACGCGAGTTGCGTTCCCTGCCGCCGATCGATCCGCCGCAAGGCCTGTACGACGAATTCTGCGCCCGCTTCCCCTATCAGGAGACCGAGGACCAGGAAAAGGCCATCGCCGATACGATGGAAGATATGGCGCGCGGACGCCCGATGGATCGTCTCATCTGCGGCGATGTCGGCTTCGGCAAGACCGAAGTCGCATTGCGCGCCGCCTTCGTGATGGCGATGAGTGGCCAGCAGGTCGCGGTCATCGTGCCCACCACGCTTCTGGCGCGCCAGCACTACCGCAATTTCGCCGAACGCTTTGCCGGATTCCCGTTGAAGGTGCGCCAGCTTTCGCGTTTCGTCGACGCCAAGGAAGCTGCGCTGACCAAGGCCCAGCTCGCCGAAGGCGGCGTCGACATCGTCATCGGCACGCATGCGCTGCTCGCCAAATCCATCAGCTTCAAAAATCTCGGCCTCGTCATCGTCGACGAGGAGCAGCATTTCGGCGTGACCCACAAGGAACAGCTCAAGGCGCTGAAGGCCGATGTGCATGTTCTGACGCTGACCGCGACGCCGATCCCGCGCACGCTGCAGTTGGCATTGTCGGGCGTGCGCGATCTGTCGCTCATCACCACGCCGCCGATCGACCGGCTTGCCGTGCGCACCTTCGTCACGCCGTTCGATCCGCTGGTCATCCGCGAAGCCTTGCTGCGCGAGCACTATCGCGGCGGCCAGAGCTTCTATGTCGCGCCGCGCATCTCGGACCTGCGCGAGGCGGAAGAGTTTCTCAAGGTCACAGTGCCGGAGATCAAGCCGGCCATCGCGCACGGCCAGATGTCGCCCAGCCTGCTCGAGGAAGTCATGACGGCCTTCTATGAGCGCAAGGTCGACGTGCTCGTCTCCACCAACATCGTCGAAAGCGGTCTCGACATTCCGACGGCGAACACGATGATCGTGCATCGCGCCGACATGTTCGGCCTGTCGCAGCTTTATCAGTTGCGCGGGCGCATCGGCCGCGCCAAACAGCGCGCCTATGCATATCTCACGACGCCGCCTGACCGGAAACTGAACGACACGGCGACGCGCCGTCTGGAGGTGCTGCAGTCGCTCGACCAGCTCGGCGCGGGCTTCTCCGTCGCCAGCCACGACATGGACATTCGCGGCGCCGGCAATCTGCTCGGCGAGGAACAGTCCGGCCATGTCCGCGAAGTCGGCATCGAGCTCTATCAGGAGATGCTCGAGGACGCCGTGGCGCAGATGCGGCTCGGCGAAGGCGCGGCCGAGATCGCCGATCAATGGTCGCCTTCGATCAATATCGGCGCGGCCGTTCTCATTCCCGAATCCTATGTCACGGACCTCAATGTCCGCATGTCGCTCTATCGCCGCCTCGCGTCCATCGAGTCGCGCGAGGATATCGACCGCTTCGCCGCCGAGCTGATCGACCGTTTCGGCGCGCTGCCCGAGGAAGTGCAGCACCTGTTCGACATCGTCGCGATCAAGCAGCTCTGCCGCGTGGCGCTGGTCGAGAAGATCGACGCAGGTCCCAAGGGCGGCACCATCGCCTTCCGCGGCAACCAGTTCCCCAATCCGCTGGCGCTGGTGAAACTGATCAACGAGCATTCCGGCACGATGAAGGTGCGCCCCGACCAGAAGGTCGTCGTGACGCGCGACTGGCCGTCGCCGGAATCGCGGCTCAACGGGGTCAAGAACCTGATGGGCCAACTCGCCAAGCTGGCGGCAAAGGCGGCGTAGCCGATCGTTTCCTCCCCCGTTACTACGGCGGAGGAAAGTCATTCACCCGTGCGGAAATACGGCTCCACGGTTCCCTTGAGCTTTACCGTCATCGGATTGCCGTGGCGGTCGACCGACTTGCCGGCGACCACGCGGACCCAACCCTCGCTGACGCAATATTCCTCGACATTGTTGCGCTCGACGCCGTTGAAGCGGATGCCGACGCCGCGTTCCAGCAGTTCCTGGTTGAAGAATGGGCTCTTTGGATTGTTGCAGAGCCGGTCGGGCGGGGTGTCGGTCATGGCGTTTGCGCTGGTTCGGTGACGGCCTCCTGATAGACGATCCTCCGCCCCAATCCAACAGGGGCAAGTTTGCCCGCCGGAGAGAAAGGGTTGCACTTTTTTTTCGAGGAACAATTCGCGATTTTCCGATTCCCGGCAGACGCAATTCGAGCGTCGATCGGCCAGAGATTGTTCGAAACGTTTCGCGCGCCGCCCGTTGTGCGGACGGCTGCTCCTTTCTCTCGCCCGAACTCCAACCGTCATGGCCGCCTTTGAGGCGGGGCCAAT
Source organism: uncultured Alphaproteobacteria bacterium (assembly GCA_963743765.1). GTDB lineage: Bacteria > Pseudomonadota > Alphaproteobacteria > Micropepsales > Micropepsaceae > Rhizomicrobium. The sequence goes on along the minus strand of CAVUQQ010000004.1, from coordinate 230,874 downwards.
CCCGGACATGACGAGTTGTGTGTGACCTCACCCGGCGTTACGCCATTCTCTCTGCGCGCAGCTGTGGGGATTTAGCGGAATTGGTGATTTGACCGTAACGGTTCAAGCGCAGCCTGGGTTTTATACATGGCCACTTGATTACAAGTCGTGAAACCGGAGAAGCTGAGAAAGGAATGAGATGAGAGATATCGTGCATGGACCGTGCGTGGCTCAATCAACTGAGAAAGCGTAGTCGCGTCGATCCGCGGCTCGCCTTGAAGAGGCTACGCCGGATTGAGGAAGTACTGGCTACGACTAACGCTCACCCTCGGGTAAAGAGTTCTGCGAACGCATGGCCTCAAGCGCGATCGAGAGCTCCGGGAAGCCTTCTTATTTTGCTTTGGCATGAGCTGCAGAATTGGAAGAAAAGTTTGGGTGTACCCAATCGAAGAGTTTGACTTCGACTTTGTCGCCAGTTGGGACGACATCGATGAACGCCACGTTGCTCCGGTTCAATTGAAAGAAGTCGTGCCCGCACACCTGAATCCTGAAGCATCGTTGCAGCATGTTGTAGATGATCTCGTCAGCTATAGAGACTCGCCCGATCTAATAGTTGCCATCCACGTAAACCGGCACGGTCGTTTCGATCCCTCAAAGATAAAGTTGCCAAAACTCAATGTGGCTGAGGTTTGGGCATTTGGTGCACTCTCAGAAGATCAGTCTCGATGGCTGCTATGCGGCGACCTGATCAAATATCCAACGACGACAACGTTTGACTATCCACAATGAAGACTTCAACTAAACGCCATCACCGTTTCGCTGCCCGCCTGAATGCGCTCCAGCAGCATCGGCGTTTCCGGGATCAGCCGTTCCATCCAGTATTTCGCGCAGACGAGTTTCTGCTTGTAGAAATTCTGGTTGCCTTCGCCGCTCTTGAGCTTGGCCTGCGCCACTTTGGCCATGCGGCCCCACATCCAACCGACCACGACGATGCCCATCATGCGCAGATAGTCCGTCGCGCCGGCGCCGGCATTGTTCGGGTTCTGCAGGCCGTTCGCGGCGAGCCACATCGTGGCGTTCTGCAGATTCTCGAGCCCGCGCTTCACGCCCTTCACGTAGGGCGCCATCGCTTCGTCCTTCTCGTTCTCCGTCAGCCAGCCGGAGATGAGGTTGAACAGCGCCATCGGCGCCGCGCCGCCCTTGCGGCCGAGCTTGCGTCCCACAAGGTCCATCGCCTGCACGCCGTTGGCACCTTCGTAGGTCTGGTTGATGCGGCCGTCGCGCACGAACTGTTCCACGCCATTGTCGCGGATATAACCGTGGCCGCCATAGCATTGCATGGCGAGGTTCGCGGCCTCGAAGCCCATGTCGGTGAAGAACGCCTTGATCACCGGCGTCATCAGGTCGGAGAGGAGGCCCGCTGCTTCCGCTTCGGGACGCGACGAACGCGCGATCGACATGTTCAGCGTCGTCCACATCGCCACGGCGCGCGCGCCTTCGACGAATGACTTGGCAATGCAGCAGCATGCGGCGCACGTCGGGATGCACGAATTCCAGATCGGCCGACTTGTCGGGCTCTGCGGGGCCGGTCAGCGCGTGGCCGACGCGGCGCTCATGCGCATAGGCATAGCCGTTCTGGTACGCGATCTCGCCGATCGAGATGCCCTGGATGCCGACGCCCATGCGCGCGCCGTTCATCATTCCGAACATGCCTGCCATGCCGGCCGACGCCGAGCGCTTCTCGCCGGGCTTGGGTGGAGTGGGTTTCGGTCCAAGACGCCAGGCGACGGCATTGTCGAAATTGAGCACGCAGGTCGCCTGCGCCTTGATGCCCATCTTCTTTTCGATGCCGCCCGTCGAAACACCGTTGCGCGCGCCCATCTTGCCGTCCTCGCCCGACCAGGAATTTCGGCACCATGAAGAAGTTCACGGTGGAGAGATCGTCGTGGATCTGGCCGTTCTCGTCCGGGATTTTGGCGATCACCATGTGGATGATGTTGTCGGTCAGGTCGTGATCGCCGCCGGAGATGAAGATTTTCGTGCCTGTCATGCGGTACGTGCCGTCGGGCTGTTCCACCGCGCGCGTCTTCATCAGGCGCAGGTCGGTGCCGCAGCCGGGCTCGGTCAGGCACATGGTGCCCGCCCATTCGCCGGAGATCATTTTTGTGGCGATTTGTTCCTTCATCCATGGCTCACCGGTCGCGGCGAGCGCGGAATAGGCGGCACTGGTGAGGCCCGGATACATCGCGAAGGACTGGTTGGCGCTCATCGCCATTTCCGCGACGGCCATGGTGATCGTCATCGGCATGTCGGCGCCGCCGAGCGCGGCCGGCGCGCCGAGGCCGCCCCAGCCGGCCGCGGAATAGGCCTTGTAGGCTTCCTTGAAGCCCTTGGGCGTGCGCACGACGCCGTTCTCGTAATGCGCGCCTTCCTCGTCGCCCGACTGGTTGATCGGGTGCAGCACTTCCTCGCAGAACTTGGCCGCGTTGGTCAGGATGTCGTCGACGAGATCGGGCGAAAGGTCGGCGAATTGCGGCAGGTCGCGCTGCTTGTCGATCTCCAGCAACTCGTTCAGAACAAAGCGGAAATCGTCGAGCGGCGCGCGATAGATCGGCATGGAAACTCCGGATGCGAATTGCGAAGCGGCGAATGACGAATAGTAGGCCACCTCCCCGCCAGTCGCCACTCCCTATTCGTGGGACACTGCTTCGGACGTGGGTAAAAAATTGTCATCCCGGCGAGCGCGAACGTAGTTCGCGCTCGCCGGGAATGACAGTGAGGACTAGATCTGGTCGCGCAGCGTGACCTTGATCTCGACCAGCTTGCCGTCGCGCTGGACGGAGAAGGTCACCACCGTTCCCGCCGGATCGTCGCGCAGGCGCTGGCGCGCGTCGGGCAGGGCGATGTCGGCAACCGGCTTGCCGTCGATGGCGGTGATGACATCGCCCGCCTTCAGGCCTGCTGCGTCTGCAGGTCCGCCGGCGGTCACCTCGATGACCTTGAAGCCTTCCGGCTCGACGTTGAACCAGGTGCCCGCGCGGTCATAGGTGTCCAGATCGGCGACGGGTCCGGCGACCGGCTTCAGATACATCGTCGAATGGCCGTAATCGAAGGTGACGACGAAGCGTTTGAGGATGCCGCCGCCGATGTTGCCGGAGAGCGAGGGATCCGCGAACGCGCCGGCCTTGTCGGTGCCCATCCCCGTAACCGGACGATCGACTTCGATTGCGGTTCCGATTCGCAGCACGCCTCCGCGCATGACACGGGCACGCGAGGGTCCGCCCACGCCCCAGCCGTCCACCGCCGTTACGCTGCGCGACTTGTCTCCGATATGGTTGGCGGCGACGAAGGGTGCATCGAGCGTGAGCGAACTGCGGGCTCCGGTGTCGATCTGCCACTTCGCCGGGATGCCGTCATAGCTTCCGTCGACCGTCGCGGCATTGCCGTTGAACGCAATCTTGATCGGCGTTCCCGCATCGGAGGCATCGAACGTCTTGGGATCGATCAGCGTGATCGTCTTGGCGCCGTAATCGATCCGCGTGACGAAGCGGCGGAACACTTCATAGCCGATCATGCCCTGCATGTGCGTACCGCCGGTCGGATACAGCGAGTCGAGCGCATAGGCGGCAAAGAGCTGATCCTTGATGACGGCGCCGCCGACATTGACTTCGTCGACGTGGGTGAGGCCCGAGGTCCCGGTACCTTCGCCGGCGCCGCGCACCTCGCTTTCGCCTTCGATCTTGGCGCCAAGTTCGTGCGCCAGTTCAGGCGTCAGGATGTTCACGCCACCCGTGTCGAAGATGAAGTAATACGGCCCCTTGCCGTTGATCATGACATGGGCGTGGATGTGATTGCTAACCAGGTCGAACGGCAACGTCACGGAGTGCGCGCCGCCAGCGATCGCGAAGTCCGCGGCGGCTGACGCCGGCACGGCGTAGGCGGTCGCGTCGGACTTCGGCAGGAAGGCGACGCCGGTTAACGTGAGATGTGAGTCGAACTTGGCGTCGCCCGTGCTGCTTACGGTGTTGACGGCCTGCATCGTGCCGTCATAGGCGCGATAGTTCGTGGTGGTCGTGTTTACCAGTACGCCGCCCTGGCGTTCCGAGACGCGATAGAGCAGGTGTGTCTTGGAATCGAACCATGCGTCGAACGCCGCGCCGCCCTTCGGCGCGATGGTCAAGACGTCGTAGGTCGCGTTGCCCTCGGTCTTCACACCGTCGGACTTGATGTCCGCGCCGCCGCGATTCGGCAGCCACCATAGATTGGCGTTGCGATAGGCGTTGTTGATGGCGAGGGGAATCGCGTCGCCGCCTTCCTGCAGCGTCACGATGCCCGAATTGTCCTTGCTCCAGACATGCGCGCCGTCATAGCCGTTGGCGCCCTTTTGCGGGCCGATGACGAAGTCCTGTTCAAAGCGCCCGTCCTTCAGGTCCGAAGTGCCAGCGGCCTTGCCGGTCAGGCCCTGGCCCGCATAGTCATACTGAAGCCGGACGGCGGCTTTGCTGTCCCACGCGGAACCGCCGCTGGCGGCATGGTTGGCGTCGAGAATTTCGGCTGGCGTCGCGGCCAGCGCCGACGTAGACGAAAGCACAGCGAACGCGATGGCGGTCAATAGAATGCGCATGATCAATCCCCGGAATGCAGGTCGTACATGGTAGGAGATATCGCGTCCTGCAATAGCCTCATGCACCGCTTTGCACGCTTCACGATCTCTTGTGCTCTATTATTTTTTTGCACTAGTCCATCTGTTGCCGCGCCGCAACATGTGGTGTCGACGTTCCTCTGCACCGATGAATATGTGTTTCGCCTCGTGCCTCGCGCGCATATCGCGGCGCTGTCGTTCGAAGCCGGCGATCGTCATCCGGTCGTCTCGACGATTGCGGACAAGGTCGGCGGCATCACCCAGATCCGGCCGTCGACCGAGACCATTCTCAATCTGCATCCCGATCTTGTCGTAATGTACGAAAACACGATGCCGCGCGTGCATGCGAATCTGGTGGCGCTCGGCGTTCCGGTACTCGACGTGCCCTGGGCAAATTCTGTCGCCGGCATCCGCAAGACGACCCTGATGCTCGGCGAGGAACTCGGCGCGCGCAAGGAAGCCGCCGCCTTGCTGGCGCAGATGGATGCGAAGCTTGCGGCCGTTCGCGCCGCGGCGGCGCATCCCGCCGTGCGCACGCTTCTCTATGAGCCCAACGGTTATGCGACGACTGGCGGCGTCACCGGAGAGTTGATGAATGTCGCGGGCCTGGTGGACGCCGCGCCCGGTCTCCACCCGACACGCTCCGGGACGATCCCGGTCGAATCGGTGATCGCGGCCGCGCCGGAGCTTTTGATCTTCAGCGGCCAGAGGGGCGATGCGGATTCCCACGCCACGCTTGTCCAGCATCATCCGGCACTGGCCTCGCTGGAGGGCCGGACCTATTCCGCCTGGGCGGGCTTGCTCGCGCTTTCCTGTCCCGGGCCATGGTCGGCGGATGCCGCGGAAACCTTCGCCGATTTGGGCCGAAAGGCGCGTCCGCTTGCGAAGGCCCGGGCCCGCAACTAGAACTATCCCCGACGCGACGGACAAGGGAACGCGGTTCAATCCGCGGCTGCCCCCGCAACTGTAGACGGCGCAACGCACATCCAAATGCCACTGGGAAACCGGGAAGGCGGATGTTGCGGCCGTGAGCCAGGAAACCTGCCGCCGCGTGTCGTCCGTCCGCGTGCCGGGGTTGGCGCATGGTCTGCGGTTCCCCGCAAGAGGCGACTCTTTGGAGGTCGCATGGACGCTACGGTTTCAATCCAGGAATTGCGAAGTACGCCCGATCGCGCGCAGGCGACGACGATCGCACTCGGCGTGCTGATCGCACTATTCTTTGTGATTTCGTTTCTGCTCGGGCCGTCGAACCTTTCGCTGCACGAATTGTTCGCTGGACTCATGACAGGTCACGGCCCCGCGGGCGTCATCGCGCGCGAGATCCGCCTGCCACGTGCGGCGCTTGCGCTCGTCGTCGGCGCCGCACTCGGCGCGAGCGGGGCGGCGCTGCAGGGCCTGTTCCGCAATCCCCTGGCGGAACCGGGCGTCACCGGCGTGACTTCGTCGGCGGGATTGGGCGCGGTGCTCGCGCTCTATTTCGGACTGGCCGCGTCCAGCGCCTTTCTGCTTCCCGGATTTGCGGTCGGCGGCGCGCTATTGTCGGCCGGCATCCTTTATCTCCTGTCTCGCAGCGGAGCGGGTGCAATGGCGCTGGTGCTGGCCGGCGTCGCGATTGCGAGTTTCGCGACCGCTTTGACGGCGCTCGCCCTTTCGCTCGCGCAAAATCCCTATGCGATGAGCGAGATGGTTTTGTGGATGCTGGGTTCGCTGAAGGACCGCACGCTTTCCGACCTCGCCTTTTCCGCGCCTCTGACGATCGTCGGCCTGGCCCTGCTCATGTCCGCGGCGCGCGGCCTCGACGCACTCACGCTTGGTGAAGAGGCGGCACAGAGTCTCGGCATCGATGTCGCCTCCGTGCGCGGGCGCGTGGTGATCGGTGTTGCGCTCGCCACGGGTGCGGCGACAGCCGCGGCAGGCGCCGTCAGCTTTGTCGGCCTCGTCGTGCCGCATGTGCTGCGCCGCTTTTACGGATACGAGCCGTCGCGCCTGATCCTGCCTTCGGCGCTCGGCGGCGCGGTGCTGGTGACCGCCGCCGATATCGCCGTGCGCCTGATCGCGCCGGATGGGCAGCTTCTGCTCGGCGTCGTCACGGCCATGCTGGGTGCGCCGTTCTTCCTGTGGCTGATCCTCCGTCTACGGAGCGAAACATGAAGACCGCGGTCTCGTTCGAAAACGTCTCGGCGTTCTATGGCGCCCGCGCGGTTCTGTCTGGCGTCACTGCGTCATTCGCCAAGGGCGCCGTCACCGGCATCGTCGGGCCGAACGGGGCGGGAAAGACGACCTTGTTCCGCGCGGCGCTCGGCCTGATGAGGACCAGCGGCGGCACCGTCAGCGTGCTCGGAAAACCGCTGAACCAATGGTCGCGCGAAGGACTCTCTCGCACTATCGCCTATCTGCCACAAGGCTCGGACGCCCATTGGCCGCTGCAGGCGCGCCAGCTCGTTGCGCTTGGCCGGTTGCCGCATCGCGCGGCGTTCGCCCCATTGTCTCCGTTGGATGCAATCGCCATCGATGAAGCACTTGTTCGGTGTGACGCGCGCCAGTTCGGCGAACGGCGCATGGATGAACTGTCGGCAGGCGAACGCGCGCGCGTATTGTTTGCGCGGGCTCTGGCGACGTCGGCTCCGGTGCTGCTGGCCGACGAGCCGGCCGCCTATCTCGATCCGTCGCACCAGCTACGGTTGATGGAACTGCTGCGCGAGGAAGCCGCGCGCGGCATCGCCGTCGCCGTCACGCTGCACGATCTGGCGCTGGCTTCGCGCCACTGTGACGAGATCGTTGTGCTGGATCGCGGCCACATGGCGGGGCAGGGCGCGCCGCAAGACGCGCTCTCCGATGCGGCTCTGGCGAGGGTCTTCGGGATCGCCGCGATGCATACGCCCGACCCGTCGGGCGGGCGATCCGCGTTGACGCCATGGTACCGTCTGTAACTTGCCCTTCCTGTCTTGTCCGCCTCTAATCATGGTCCCAGAAGGAGAGGGCCATGTACGACGATGATGACAATGACGACGGGCGTGACGCGCACTACAAGCGCGAGTTGCGTGCTCTCCAGATTGAACTGGTCAAGCTGCAGCGCCATCTGCTGAAGGAGAATGCACGCGTGCTCATCATCCTCGAAGGACGCGACGGCGCGGGCAAGGATGGTACGATCAAGCGCCTTATCGAGCATATGAGTCCGCGCGACACGCGCGTGCATGCGCCGAACAAGCCGTCGGACCGCGAAGAATCGCAATGGTACTTCCAGCGCTTCGTGCGCTTCCTGCCGAGCGCCGACGAGTTCGTCGTCTTCAACAGGTCCTGGTACAACCGCGCCGGCGTCGAACGCGTGATGGGCTTCGCCTCCCAAGACCAGGTCGAGGCCTTCATGGAGAATGTCGTGCGCTTCGAGCAGATGCTGGTGCGCGACGGCATCGCGCTCAGAAAATACTATCTCGACATCACCAAAAAGGAACAGAAGAAACGTCTGGCGTCGCGCGAGACGAGTCCGCTGAAGCAGTGGAAGGTTTCGCCGATCGACGCCTGCGCCACGAAGAAGTGGGACGACTATTCCAAGGCGCGCGACGAAATGTTCCGGCGCACCAGCCATCCCGTCGCGCCCTGGCATGTCGTCCACACCGATACCAAGAAGGTCGCGCGGCTGGAATTTATGCGCGATCTGCTGACCGGTTTTTCCTTTCCGCACAAGAACAAGAAGCTGGCGCGGCCCGACAAGGCGGTTGTTTTCCCCTGGAGCGAGGACGCCATGCTGCGCGGTCAGATCGCAAAATAATGCTGGCGGGGTGACGTTCCGGAATCTTGCGGCTGTGCTAAGGGTAGAGACCAGACGGGGAAGGGACCGGGCGGTTCATGCGCAAGGGCACGCTCGCAAGAGTGGAAATCTATGTCGGTCTGGCCGCCATCGCGGTCATGATCGTGCTGGCGGGGTACGGCCTCGTCTCGGCGCTGGCCGACCGGCTGGACCCCAAGGTCAAGGCCTGCATCGAGCGCAACACGCACGGCACCCTGGACGAAAAGCCGATGACCAAGGAAGTCGCGACCGCCCTGTGCAAGCGGCTGCGGGCCGAAGGCGCGCTGTAGGCTGGTGCATGCCCAAAATGGCCGGTGGTCCGGCTACGCCCCACCGGCTCGGCGTCAGAGAAAGTGCGGAATTTTGCTCACGCCTGACGGCACATGTTCAGCGCACAGAGTTGTATCCGCCTCGCACTCCATTGGGTGAAAGGACGAACTGCCCAACGCTTATGTGTCGCGCGCGAAATGCGCCGGCGCACTGGAGTAGATAGTACTCCCACATTCGGCAAAAGCGCTCGCCGTACTTGCTCGCCAGATCGGCGCGATGCATTTGGAACTTCGCGTTCCAGGCCATGAGCGTGGTGTCGTAGTAGACGCCGAAATTGTGAAGGTCTTCGACGACAAAGAGACCTTCGACCGCCGTTGTGATCTGGCCGACGGAGGGCAGGTCGCCGTTAGGATATATGTATTTGTTTTGCCAGGGATCGATGGTCGGGTATCGCTCATTTTCCCATATTGTGTGGAGAAGAAGGAGCCCGTCGTCCTTCATATAACTGCGAGCGCGCTTGAAAAAGGTACGGTGGTTTTTCGAACCGACATGTTCGAACATGCCCATCGAAACGACGTGATCTGCTTTCGGTCCGTCGAAGCGTCGATAGTCCATGAGCCTGGGGTCGACGGAGAGCCCCGCATATCGCTTGCGCGCATACTCCACCTGGACAGGTGAAATCGTAACCCCGACGCATTCCGCGCCATATTGCTGGGCGGCGTAACCCATGAATGCACCCCATCCGCAACCAATGTCGAGTACGCGCGCTCCGCGAGTAAGGCCGATCTTCCGGCACACAAGATCGAGCTTTGCAGTCTGCGCATCGTCAAGTGTTGTTGCATCTTTCCAGTAGGCGCAGCTTCCCGTTAGACGCGCGTCGAACGTCGCTTCGAAAATCTCCACAGGCAAGTCGTAGTGAGTGGCTACGGTCTGCTTTGCGAGGCGCAGATTCTGCCGGTTCTGGATGCGAGCCTTCAGGTGAAGAAGTGCCAACGGTGCGGTCAAGGCGAGCCTGTCGCTGAGGCGCCTGGATATAACCCTGTCAAAGAACTGATCAAGCGAAACGCAATCCCAATCGCCATCCATGTATAACTCGCCGAGGCCAAGTGAACCTTGGGCGACGATCCGCGTGTAGAAACGATTATTGTGAATTTTCGGATCCCAGGGGTTGGGTCCGTTGAGTTCTATCTCGGCGTGATCGAACAGTGTGGCGATCGTCTTTTGGCCGTTGAGCATGGTTCCCTCAGGAATATACGGGGGGATCAAGCTGCGTTATCGGCGAACCGGGTTTGAACGCGAAGCGCACTATCTGAAGGACGTCGAGACCCGGGATCACTGAAATAACTCAGTTAGCTGAATTCATGCGAAACGAGGTTCACGGAAATCTATCCGTCGAAGAATCAACTATTTGGAAGAAAAATTAGAACCAAAACCGGTCCATCGCTACCGTATTGCGGCTGACGATGCACCGCAATCGCTTGACGCCGAAACAGGCCAATCGCGGGCAGCACGCAAGTGCCGCAAGTTGAAGGGCCGCGTGAGGGGAAACCGGCAATTCGGTCAGATGCGTTTGGTATAAATCCACACGGTCGCAGGCGGCAGATTGCGAAGAGTGACGCCCGCGCTTCGTACAAGCCATTCGTCCGCTTCCGGCACCGGAGGGTTCCACCCGAAAGAGAGCTGGATGAATGGCGCCTTGGGTGCCAGCTTGGATAGACAACCTTCGATCAGGCGCCTGCGCACCAGGACTTGGAAGTTCAGCAGCGGCAGGCCCGACACGACAGCAGACGCGGGTTCGGATCTATCGAGTAACAAATCATCGATATCGAGCGCGTTACCGAGCCTGACGCACACGCCGGGAAACCGCTTTCGAAGCGATCGCACGAAATCCTCGTCACGTTCGACCAGGACAAGCCGGCTCGGATTAATTCCGCGTTCCAGCAGAGCACTAGTCACAGCTCCGGTTCCAGGTCCCAGCTCCAGAACCGTTCCGCTGCCATCAGGATCAACCTGTGCCGCGATCCGTCGCGCCAACGCGCGGCTTGAAGGAAATAACGATGCTACGCCGTGCGGGTTGGCGCCGAGCCCCCGCAGGAACAGAATATTGCTTCTGAATGATCCGAGGTATGAGGTTCCGGGCGCTGACGTCATGACACTCCAACCCGCCTGCTATCTTCGAATTCCGGACCATCGTTACACGCCCCAAGGGCGACTCCCAAACGACAGCCTGTCTTCGTCCCGTTGAACGGTTCCTTTTTACAGAGCAGGCGTTCGCGAGTTCTCCGCAAATAGCGCGGCGAACCACAAGCTTGCCTCGACGCCGGGAGCACGAATGCTATCTCGCCCCGGATGCCGTTTCGCGGTCGTCTTCATTTCGCGCGGTGACAGCCGCGATCATGGATACGACGGCGCCGAACAGCAGCGAAAATGCGATCCAAAGGCTCGCATAGCTGGCAATCTTCCGCGCCGCGTCCTCCGTTCGCCTGGTCTTGGCCTGGACATCGGCCTGCATTTTGTCGACGCGGCCCCTAGCTTCATCACGAGAGACGTTCGCCTGGTCCGAAACGAGATCGATGAGGCGAGTGCGGTCGGCTGCGCCGAGCTGCTCGCCGTGAACCATTCCCGTATCAAGAATACGTCCAGCTTCGGCTTGCGCGCCCGGGTCGAGTTCGGCGCGCGCTAGCGATCGACCACTTTTGCTCTGGCCGGGGCGAAACAGGACGTCCACCAAATAGGCCGACGGACCTGCGTCAAACGACTTGGATGTTGCAGCTCCGTACAAAGCGGCGGTGGCCGCCCCGGTACTCGCCAAGGTCAATCCTGCAAGCGTTACGACCGTCAAGGTTGCCAAAACAGCCACCGCCCAGGCGATAAGGCCGTGTGCTGCCGTTCGAAACTCCTCCTGCAAGCGGCTTTCGGCGAGCGGCCCCAGCAATCGCCCAGCGAGATGCCCGCCAACTGCAAATCCGAACGCCTGCGCGCAAAAGAAATAGATTGCGCCACCGGTCAAAAACGCGGGTGCGGACGGACCAGTGTGCGTGATCGGATGGACGAGCAGAAGACCAAAACCCGATCCCAGACTGAGGAGAAAAAACGTCACTGCAGTCGCGGCGACGCCACCCGCAATTGCCAGACCCCACGAGAACCGGTAGCCCGTGTTCTCTCCACCTTCTTCGGCGATCACGATTGTGTCGGTCATGGCGTGAATCCCTCAGCGCAGCTTCGGAAACGCATCAAAACGGATCAGGCGTGGCCGGTCAGCAGCCACAAAATGATGATGATCGAAATCGGCACGCCAATTAGCCAAAGTAATCCGGAGCGCATGAATCCCTCCTGTTGGTTCATACTCACAACACAGAAATGTGCGGTCCGTTCCACGCAGGGTTCGGATAACCCTGAGCGCGCGCGAACACCTTGGGCCAGATCGCGTCAGCCCTGGCCACCGATTCGGCCACGCAAATTGCGACCGGCGCCACTATACCCTTCAGGATCATCGCGGTCCCCATGTGTAGCCGACGCAAGATGCCGGCATTCGTGGTCATTTCGGTTGATGCGGATCAATAACCGGTCATGCAGCGGTGGTTTGATCCATATGTGGCGGGAGTTGCCCTCCGCGGAACAGTGGGGATTTTCTTCCGAAGACCGTGCTTCCCAACCACCCGTCGGCATCCATTTTCGGCTGGCGTGCAGAGCGCGGTGATTGTGAGTTAGGCCAGGCGGACGTAGGCGAAAGATGCGCAAATGAGCCGGAGCCGATTTCCTTCGACAGCTATTCATTTCGCGAGCCATGTTGCTCTGCCCGGCGGAGTTAGTCCGTATCTCAAACGCCATCGGTGGTCAGACATTTTGACACCCTTCGGCTGGGTGGCCAGCCTGGCGATCGCCGGCGCTTTGGTGCTCGGTGTAGTTCTAGGTTTAGCGAACTGAGGAAAATTGCCCGTCGTCCTCGCGCACTATAGACCTTCATTCCGGTGCGTGTGGTGGATTGGTAAGGCGCCGATGTGCCGCTGATGGTCGACCGCTTGCCAACGCAGCGAAAGCATGTCGTGCAGGAACACTGGATCAAAAAATAGTATCCAGACGGCAGTCACCGCGACGACCAACACGGCACTGCGACCAGCGGCAAGCATCATCGAGAGCGAACTCTCAGGTGCAACTTCGTCCAAAGGCACCAATCGGAGACAGTTCGGGCGTTGCTGCTCACCGTCGGGATCACGCTGTGTCATGTGCGCTTTCGACCCAAAGCGGTCATTCGCGGCGTCATTGTCGGAGTTCCGGATTCATCGTGCTGTTCGACCCGTTGCTGACGCAATCTGACAAAAGACGCACGCTAAACCCAACGAGGGCGGCCCACGAGCCGCCCTCGTTGGAGGGAATTAAAGAGCTTTGGTCAAATTCAGAACTTGACCCAGATACCATTCTGGTAATAACCGCGATCATCGTGATGATCACGGTAGTGGCGATCCTTTTGATTGGTCCAGTCCTGATGGAAATACCAGCTATCGGAATAAACCTTCACTTTCACACCGTGCCCATAGTGATAGGACTTGTCGGTATGCCAACAATCGCCCTCGGCATTGCAGACCACGCGCGCGGAAGCGGTTCCGCCAGTTGCTACAAAAGCGCAGGTGCCAATGAGCACCGCAACAGCCGCGGTCGATAAAGCCTTCTTAAGATCATGCATGGGCATTCCTCCGTTTCTTGGGGTGGTATCCACTTAACGCCGAAGCTGGCGTCTGGTTCCAAAGATTGACCTAAATCGGCCAATACCAGCTTCGATGGTGAGGGACTGGCTATGCTTGCATAGCAGCAAGCAACATGAGGTTGCGGGCGGCGATGCACGCCGCGGGATCAAAGGTTCGCGACGACGCACTTCACGAGGCGCCAGGTTCCAGTGATGTGCTGGCTTGTGCCAATTCGGTCGCGAATGTAGTGACAGCCGCCATACCAAATGCCGAAGTGTTGCACTGTTCCGTGACCGCCGTAAAAAGGAAAAGCCCGGCTTGGGCCGGGCTTTTCGTCGTTCGATGCCGACCAGTTTACTTGGTTGCTTTGTTCACCACGTCGCGAAGGGTGTCCTTCGCGTTGCCGATGGCGCTTTCGACCTTGCCTGTGAGCTTGTCCACGGTGCCTTCGGCTTGCATTTTCTTGTCGCCGATGGTCTTGCCAACCGCTTCCTTGATGGCACCCTTCGTCTGGTCGACGGCACCTTTGATTTTATCATTGTCCATTGCGATCTCCTTGGTTAGGGGGACGAGTTACAATGTTCAAACGCGCGCGCCGGGCGGAGTGTTCCGCGACCGCGGCAACGTGCACCAGCGAAACCATGTGGTGGGCACAACCGCACCAAGCGTCGCGCCGGGAACGACACTCATGATGTCAAGTCCGAGATAAATCCCCGAACGTGGCAAGAGCCAACCACCAACGAACGCCCCGATGACGCCGAGTAGAGCGTCACCGGGCACTCCGGAATCGGGTATCCTTGACGACAATGCCCGCCAACAAACCCGCAATGGCGCCGACCAATAGCCAAACAACTATTGTTTCGACACGCATGCCACTCCTCCTAAGCTTTTCGAACCTCGGCTAGTGATGATCTTGTCCATGGTCGCCGCCATCATGACCGCTGTCGCGGCCGCCGTGATGTTCGCCATGGAACCGCGCGCCGCCAGTGAAACGTTCATGACGGAAGTGACGGCCGTCGTCGCGGTGATAATTGTGCTGTTGGTCCGAATAGTAGAAATACCCGTCATTCGCCCAATAACCACTGCTGTAGGGGCCATAGTAACCGTCATAGTATCCGTCATAGGTCCCATAAGGGCCGCCCGCGTACGGGACGCAGCCTGACAGCGCCATAACCGCCGATGCAGCGAAAAGTACTGCTGAAAGTTTTCTCATGTGAGTGCTCCCTTAAAAAGTTGAGCAGCCCCAACAATAAAATTTGCGGCCGAGACAGCCGGCGCACATTGACCGAAGTCAATTTTGCCGGGAATGTTGCACGACTTTTTTGCCACGCGGAGCAGGTTTCTCGCGGGTTGAGCGCATAGGCGCGACAACTCTGTTCTTGATATTGTTTGCACCCGGCGCACTTCGAAAATCGAAATAAGGAAGGCCGCAGGCTCAGACGCGTGAGCGTGGCGGAAGGGAAGTCGCCCGCGGCCTCGCCGTGACGTATGCCCGAAAGCACAATGCGCCCATCGTCACCGTGCATCCGGTAGACGTTCGATCCCGAGACCGCTGGAGCGTTGCATCGCCGGCCCGCTCAATTCAACCGGCAGTCTCGAATTGGGCATTGTCCGTACGTCTGCTACGAAATGCTCGATCTTATTTACCTTTCCATCCGGCAATCCGGCCCGTTTCCGGGGAATTGTGAGGCTGGCATGAGCCTTGCCCGCCTACCTCTGATTTGATCAGGAGTGGGACGATGTCTTCGAACCGGTCAATGAAAGCGACAGTGGCGAACGTTGAACTCGCGGGCGCCCATGCGGATTATCGCAGGTCAGACTACTACTTCGAGCGGACTCAGTCGGCGCAGCTCAGGGACCTGCCATGGGAGCATAGGCTTAACCAGCGAGGAGCCTGGACCAAGTTGGCCGGAATCACGATCACAGGGGTCGCCATCGCGGCAACACTTGCCTGCACTCTGACCTAAAGTTCCGGTACAATCGGGCGCATTGCAGGACACCGCCCGTTCATCCAAGAGTTTGCGACGCTTCTCCGGCGCGTCTGTGATCACGACATACCACGCAGAAGATCGCATGTCCGCTTTCGAACTCAAAGCGGACATGCCTTTTGGCTTCGACCCAGCGCACCTGTGCGTTCTACGGCGACCGGGGCCGGTGCGGTCCGCGCCGGAGAATTCTGAAATTCGGCCGAATTGTCCGATGTTTTCCGGAGAACGTTTGTTGCCGGTTCCCTATCATCCGCAGGTTTTTCATGTCTAAAACGTCTAATAGAATGGGCCGATGGAGCAGGTGGGCTTGTGGACCTTATTGTCGATTCGAAGATTCTGGCGTTGCTGTTTGTCGCAAACGGCGCACCCGTCATTGCAAAGAATCTCTTAAGTCGTCGCTTCCAGGCGCCGCTTGACGGCGGTCTGAGGCTTTTTGACGGTGAGCCGATACTCGGCCGTTCGAAAACGATCCGAGGCGTATTCTTCTCGTTGCTGACCACGGCGATCGTCGCACCGCTGTTGGGAATCGAATGGACGATTGGTCTGTTGATCGCCGCTGCTGCCATGTTTGGCGATTTGCTTTCCAGTTTCGTCAAGCGGCGCCTGAAATTGCCGGCCAGCAGCCGGGCAATCGGGCTCGATCAGCTACCGGAAGCTGTGTTGCCGCTTTTGATCTGCATGCGGTTTCTATCTCTGACCCTGATGGACGTCGCAGCCATAGCGGCCGCATTTTTCGTGGCCGAGATTCTGTTTTCGAAACTTCTGTACAGGTTACACATCCGCGATCGCCCTTATTGACGGCCGTCTCAACCGCGACGCAATTCGTGCAGCGTGATCTCCGGAAGGCAGTTGATGCGCACCGGAACGATGCTTGTCCCAGCTCCGGCCGACGTGTACCCCTGCATGTTTTGGTACATCCACGCGCCGGACCCCATTTTTCTGGGAAGGACGGCGTCGAGCGTTATTGGAATCGAGCCCGGCAGACAGATCTGGCCGCCATGCGTGTGTCCACTCAGCATTGCATCGAAACCCGCGTGTGCGGCCTGGCGATAGACCTCGGGCGTGTGGGACAGAAGAATTGAAAACTCTTCCGGCGGTATGTCGCCGGCAGCTTTTTCAATGTTATCAACCCGGAAATAATGGGCGTCGTCGATGCCCACGACGTGGATCCGTTCATTCCCCCGGACGATTTGCACCGCCTCGTTGAGCAGCATGCATATCCCCAGGGCCTCCATGCCCGGCACCATAAGAATGCTGTCGTGATTGCCGAGAACGGCATAGACGGCGCCGCGCAGATCTCTGCAGATTTGTTCGATACCTTTGAGCGTGGCTTCATAAGGCCCCGACGTCCCGCCGCGATAGTCGCCCGTCAGGACACAGATGTCGTAGTGCAACCCGCGGACCAGTTCGGCGACGCGAGCCATGGCACGCGCGTTGGTATCCGTATGCAGATCGCTAAGGTGAAGGATCCGAAAACCGTCGAACGCCGCGGGCAGCCTCGCGCTGACGATGGCGTTGCGCCTGATCTGCACGTTCCGCGCATTTCTCTGTCCACGCCAATACAGGCCCGACAGTTTGAGGACGGCCGCGATCAGCGAGTGCGCGGCGTACCAGTTCTCCGGGTGGAAGAAATTGATGCCATGCCCGAACACGCGCGCTTCGCTCTCACGCTCTATGCCAAGCCGCTGCCTCGAATACAGCCGGCCCAGCCTGCGTTCCAGGGCGGAAAGGACTTCGCTCTCGCCGGATGAATCAGTGTTCGAGTTCAGCTACCTGGCTCCGGAGACTTGGCTCTGGACGATCCTCGTGGACCGTGGCGTCTTGCGCAAGTTCCACCACGTCGTTTGGGCCGGATAGATCATCCGGCGCGTACGCCAACGTCCGCTTTCAACCGAAAGAGGAACTTCCCTGTCGGGGCGGCCGGCACGCACCGATTAGACGCCGGTTTCCATCGGAAGATCCGGATCGCGGCTCCACTCCGACATCGAACCATCGTATACCGCAACCGAAGGATGGCCGAGCCGAGTCAAAGCAAGTGCATCCATCGTCGCAGAGATGCCCCCGCCGCAATAGCAGATGACGCGTGGCCGTTCGAACGCGCCGACCGCGGCGAAAAGCTCACGCAGTTCCGAATCATCGCGGTATGTGCCGTCATCCTTCAGCAGCGCAGCATATGGTACGTTGCGGCTTGCCTTGATGTGGCCCTTGCGGCCGTAGCTCATCGCCGACTGGCCGCTATGGACGCTCGGCGAGAGGGCGTTGATGGTGCACACAGCGCCGTCGCCAATCGCCGAGAGCACGGCCTGCTTGTCCGCCCATGCGCTTGGCCGTGAGACAAGGGAGATTTCTGCGAGCGGATAGTGCCGTGACCCCGAATTCAACCGGCCGGCCTTCCTTCGTCCATTTTGCGAAGCCGCCGTCTAGAACCGCGACGTCGTCAAAGCCTGACGCGCGTAGCATCCACCATAGCCGAGTGGCCCACATGGGTGTCGTCGTGGTGTAGGCGACCACGCGGGTGCCGGGTTTGATTCCAGCAATCCCCAGAGCGCGGGCGAACCGGTCAACGGACGGCATCGTGAATGGGAGCGGCGCTTCGGCGTCGGAGAGATCGCGTGCAAGGTCAATAAATGCCGCTCCCGGAACGTGCGCAGCCTCATAGTCGGCACGCCCGCTCTCAATCGCATACGGCCCGGGAGTGGCCGGCCGCAGGTGGACGGTGACGTCGAATATCCGCAGATCGGGATCGCCGATATGCGCTGCCAGCCATTCCGTCGAAACCAGGCCCTTGCCGTCCCACTCGGCCATGTCGTCCTCCTTGATCTGTGTTTAAGACATTCTACGCTGTTCGCGAAGCGACCGCACTGCGGCAGACCTCGCAATGAGCGGCCGCTTTCTACCCCATGCAGACTTTCGGCGACGAATCCATCTGTTTGTTGTTCTCGCCTTGACCGTCGGCTTTTTCGAACTGCGCTACCAGTGTCCCATCGGATGGAAACCAATTGCCACTTTGGCCTAAGTCTTTAATTCGAATGGCGACCCCGGCCCGACTTGAACGGGCGACCTACGGTTTAGGAAACCGTTGCTCTATCCTGCTGAGCTACGGGGTCGTTGGGGGATTCAACACGCGTTCCCGGCGCACTTCAACATTTCGCTAGGTATCAGGAACGCCCGTTTCCGTCCACGGCCTGCCTTTTTGGCGCGGTGCGGCAGCCGCTTTTGTCCGGATGCCCTTGGCGTTAGAATGATAACGGTACAAAATCGGGAGTCGGTGATGAACAAAATCCAGTGTCTGGCATTGGTACTGGCTTGCGCGGTCGCCGCGATTGCGCCGGCGTCCGCGGAGTCCATCTGCCTGAAGACCTATCTCATCGACCGCACGACCGTCGTGGATTCCAAGACGATCGATTTTCGCATGCGGGACGGAACCGTCTATCGCAACGTGCTGCTGTCGCCATGCCGCGGCCTGAACTTCGACGGGTTTGTCTACACGGTCCGCGCGGACGAGATCTGCGACAACCTTCAATCCATAAGGGTTCTGCGCTCCGGTCAGGTGTGCCTGCTCGGTGCGTTCACCAAATTGCCTCCGGCTCCGCCGGCAGACGCCGCTCACTAGCGCGCCGCCGCGCCGAACTTCGAAGATAGCGCTGCGGACAGCACGCTCTCGGCGAGCTTGAATGTCAGGCTGACCCGCAGGCCGGGCGCATTGCCGCACGTCTCGATCGTCAGGCCATGAAGGTCGGCGATCGCATCCACAAGACTGAGGCCTAACCCGTTGCCGGGCGTTCCGCGGCTCGGCTCAAGCCTGTAGAAGCGCTTGAAGATGTTCTGCAGCTCGTCCTGCGGCACGCCGGGACCATTGTCGGAGACGGTGAGAACGCCCTGTTTTCCGACACGCTCCAGCAGCAGCTTGATCGTCGTGCCTGCGCTGGTGTGCGCGATCGCGTTTTCCACGAGGTTGACGATCATCTGCGCCAGCAATTCGCGGTCGCCCTCGACTTTCACACCCTGCGCGGCGATCGCCAGTAAACTGCGGCCCTCGTCTTCGGCCACCGGGCGATAGGTGTCGGCGATCTGTTCGACCAGCTCGCTGAGATCGATGACGCGAAATCCGCTCTTGCGCGAACCGGATTCAATCTGCGCGATGCGCAGGAGTGCGCCGAAGGTCTCAAGAATGTCATCCGATTCCCTGATCGCCTGATCGATGGCGCGTTCATACTCCCCGGCGGCCCGCGGCGTGCGCCGTACTTCCTCTAGGTCCTGGCGAAGCCGCCCGAGCGGCGTGCGCAGATCGTGCGCGATGTCGTTCGACACCTGGCGCAGGGATTCCATCAGGTTGGCGATCCGGTCGAGCATCCGGTTCAGCGTGGCAGCAAGCCGATCCAGTTCGTCGCCGCCGCTGCGCAACGGCACGCGCCGTCGCAGGTCGCCGGCGATGATTGCTTCGGCCGTGTTGGAAATCGCCTCTACCTGGCGCAGGAAGCCGAGGCTGAGGACAAAGCCGCCGATGATGGCGATCGTCACGGACAGCAGCACGACCACGCCAAACGCACGCAGCACGACATCGCCGAGCACCGAAACCCGCCCGATGTCATCGGCGACCAGCACCCATTCGTTGCCCGGCAGCTTCAGCCCGAGGACGGCCAGCCGCTCGGTTTCGCCTGCGGGTTCGTCGCCGTCTGGCGGGCCGCGCACTTCGCTCCAGCCGGAAACCAGCGACGATGCCGGCAAGGTTCCGAACAGGCGGTGATCGTGGGAATCGAAGATCGTGTAGACCAGTCCGTCGCGCAGACGCCCGCGCCGGCGCTCTTCGACGGCGCGCAGAAGCTGATGCAGCCCGCCGCTCGCATACTCGCCGCGCAACCCGTCGGATTCGGCCTGAATGCGCGAACGGATCTGCTGGTCCAATGCGCTGGTCGCGACGAAATAGGTGAGCGAGGCCAGTGCAATAACCGACGCGCTGAAAACCAGAACGTAAAGCAAGACAAGCTTGAAACTCGTCGTTCTAGTTAAATTCCGAAGCAGCATGGATACTGTATCCCGATCCGCGGATCGTATGGATGAGAGTGGCGCCGCGGCCCTTGTCGACCTTGGACCGCAACCGGCTCATATGCGTTTCGACAATATTCGTCTTCGGGTCGAAATGGAAATTCCAGACGCCTTCCAGCAGCATCGTCCTTGTCACGACCTGACCCGCGCGCTGCATGAGGAATTCCAGCAGCGCAAATTCGCGCGCCTGCAGGTCTATGACATCCGGGCCGCGCCGGACCTTGCGCTTGAGCAGGTCGAGTTCCAGGTCGCCGACGCGCAGCACGGTCTGGCTTTTCGACAAGGGCGGCCGCCGGGCAAGCGCGTTGACGCGCGCCATCAGTTCCGAAAATGCAAACGGCTTGATCAGATAGTCGTCGGCGCCGCTTTCGAGGCCGATCACCCGATCCTCGATCCCGCCCATGGTGGTAAGGAAAATCACCGGTGTGTTGATGTCCGTGCTGCGCAGCATCTTGACGATGCTGAGTCCGTCCATGCCCGGCAGCATGCGGTCCACGATCAGAACGTCATAGGTTTCGCTGCCCGCAAGGAACAGGCCATCGCGGCCGGTCTTGGCATGATCGACGACGTGCCCATGCTCCTGGAAGCCGCGCACGATATAGGCTGCAGTCTGCGCGTCATCCTCGATGAGAAGCAGCTTCATTCATCACGTCCGTAGCGATCGATCCTGTGTGGCGCAAGCCGGCCGGATGGGGCGGCCGCAAGCACCGAACATCTGTGATCGGAGAAGCTCAGAACGCGGCAATGGGGGCAATGACCTGAATCAAGGACGGCCGGCACGCACGCACCCGGACACCTGCCGGATGCGTGCGTTTTGCGTCTCTTCAGGCGAGCGTATTCACCTTGGCGCCCAATCCCGAAGGAGCGGCCGCCACTGCACTTGGCTGCGAGGAGATAGACGACTTGTCGTCGGAATCGCCGTCCCGATCGGGACCCGGCCCTTCCTTTGCTTCCGGCGTGCGTGTGGCAGACGATGCCGCCTGCGTCCACGCGGGTGAACTCCACCCCGCCGAGCCCAACGATGCGACACTCATGGGATTTCCTTTCCATTGAACCGCATCCTCACGCTAGGCAGGTTGGCTTAATGCTTCATGCGAGCAATATTGAATTCTTGTATAGTTTACGCACCTTTTGCGGCTCAGCGATCCTTTTGCGCGAATTGCGTTCCGTCGAGTGCGCCGAGCACGATTCCAGGTGTCAGGATTTGGGGCAGAACAGTCGCGCGGCCCTGGCGATGCGCAGGGTAGAAGAGATAGAGCGGCACGCCGCTGCGGCCATAACGATCCAGTTCGGCAGATATAGTTAAATCGCGGTTCGTCCAGTCGGCTTTCAACAGCACGACACCATGTTTCCGGAAACCCTCGACGACAGCGGAAGCCTCCAGCGCGACGCGTTCGTTCACAAGGCAGGTCACGCACCACGCCGCGGAGAAATCCACCAGAACGGTTTTTCCATCGCGTTGCGCGTCGGCCACGGCCTGTGGCGACCAGGTTTGCCATGGCGCGGGAGAGGCTGCCGAACCGATCTGCAATCCGGCGGCGACGAGCGCTGCGGCACCCACCGCGCCGGCAACTCGCCGCGGCCAGACGTGCAACAACGGCAACAGCCAGAAGAGAAAGACGAGGCCAAGACCTGTCGAAAGAGCGATAGCCAGACCAGTCGACCCCACCTGTTCGCTGAGCACCCAGATCAGCCAGACGGCCGTCGAGAACATCGGAAACGCGAGGAACTCGCGGAAGCGGATCATCCAGACGCCTGGCCTTGGAATGAGATGGACGAGCGGCGGCGCAAAGGCGAGCGCGGTGAAAGGCAGGGCGAAGCCCGTGCCCAGCGCAACGAAGACGAGCGTCGCATAGCTGCCCGATTGCGTCAGCGCGTAGCCGATCGCGGTGCCCATGAAGGGCGCGGTGCAGGGGCTTGCGACGAGCACGGCGAGCACGCCGGTGAAGAATGCGCCCTGGCCGCCTTCAGTACGCGTGAACCTGTCGCCGGCGCCGGCCAGACCCAGCGGAACTTCGAACACGCCGAGAAGGTTGAGGCCGATGGCAGCCATCAATAGCGCCAGCGCGAACACGACGAGCGGCGATTGAAGCTGGAACCCCCAGCCGAGCGCGGCGCCCCCGGATTTCAGCACCAGCAATATGCCGGCGATGGAGGTGAAGGTCAGCAGCACGCCTGCAAAATAGAACACGCCGTCGCGGCGCAATGCTTGCGAACTTTCGCCCGATTGCGCGAGCGCGAGGGCTTTCATCGACAGAATGGGAAGCACGCAGGGCATCAGGTTCAGGATCAGGCCGCCGAGAAACGCCATGAACGCGGCTTCCATGAGCGTGAGATCGGGGTCCGGGGACACCGCCACCGGCGCTACCGCCGTTGCCGCGACAACGGAAAAGGTTCCGGCGCCGCGAACGTCCAGAACACCTTCGAACGCGGCGAGCGGCTTGGCGCGCGGTGCACGCGCCGTTTTCCAGGTCAGCGTGTCGCCGTCGACATGGACGTCGGGGCGGACGTCGTAGTCCACCGCGCCCGTGGTCGCCGGATAGAATTGCGCGGTCGCCGGTTTGGCGCCGGCAAGTGCGGGATCCGTCACAGTCAGTGTCAGACTCTTCGCATCGACCGAGAGCGAGGTTGATCCGCCAAACGGTTTCGGTATCGCCGCGCGTGCGCCCGTGAAGATCGCCGGCGAGCCGGGCGCACCGTGAAGATCGAGATCGAGCGTCACATTCTCCGGGATGCACATCTGCTGGCATTCGAGCAGGAACAGCCTGACCTTCGCTGCGCCGTTGACGAGAGCATCGCCTGCGACATGCAGCGGGACCAGCGTCGTGGCGGCATCGCGATAGCCGAAATTGACGATGTTGCCTGTCGTGAAACGTTCGGGCACCGGCCATTGCGGCTCACCGGCCGTCACACCCTTGGGCAGCACCCACGAAATTGAAGTGGCCAGACCGGAGTCGCCCGGATTGCGCCAATAGGTGTGCCAGCCCGGCTCGATCGCTTGTCGAATCGCGACCCACACGGTCGTGCCCGGCCGCACTGCGGAGTCGAGCGCGATATCGAACGTCACGTGATCGGCGCGCACGAGGGGCGTCGCCTCGACGACGCCGGAGAAAAGAAGCAGCAGCGATGCGGTCAATGCCGGAAGAAATTTCATGCGCATCGGTTCACCGGATACACCAGGCCCGCACAGCCTCGCGCTTGAGAAAGGTTTCGGCGGCTTTGCCCTGCAGAACCGCCAGCGTCGCGATCATGCCGGCTTCGACGCAGGTCGCCGACGCAACCGTGACCGACCGCGGCGCATGCGCGACGGGCCTTCCCGTGCGCGGGTTGAGGATGTGGCCGTAGCGGACGCCGTTCTTCAGCAGAAAACGCCGCGCGTCGCCGCTGGTCGCGATGGCGCCGTCGGCAAGCTCGAGCAGGCCCGCGAGTTGCCCGCTGGCTTCGACGGATTCGATCGCGACCTTCCACCGCGCCCCTTGCTTTCGCGGCCCCGACACGCGCAGATCGCCGCCGAAGTTGACGAGCGCCGGTTCACGCGTGATCGCCTGCACCGCCGCCAGCGCCTTGTCGACCGCATACTCCTTGGCGAGGCCGCCGAGATCGATCTCCATGCCGGGCGGCAGCGCGATCATCGGCGCCCGCCATGTCACTTTCCGCCATCCGACGAAAGGCAGGACGGATTTGATCTCGTCTGGGGTCGCCAGCCGGTCCGATCCGTCGAACTTCCAGATGCGGCGCAGCACGCCCGACGTGATATCGAACAGCCCGCCGCTGACCTCGAAACATTGTGCCGCAAAGTTCAGAAGGTGTGCGGTCTCTGCGTCGACGGCGATTTCCCGGCCGTCGGACGCATTGATCTGACCGACCACGCTGTCGTCGCGATAGCGGCTGAATTTCTGCTCGATGCGGCGCGCTTCGGCTTCGACGGCACGTGCCGCGGCGAGCGCGACGGCGCGATCTTGCGTTTCCACACGCAACTCGCACGGCGTTGCCATGGCGTGGAACGTGAAATGGAAGTCGTCCCCGGTCCGCTGCAGAGATGCAGCAGGCCGCGGCAGAGGGTCCGTCATCGATTTCACCGCGGTTTCCAACTAGTGGAAGTCCCAAGTGTAGCCGACAAAGCCGAAAGCGGCGTTGGTGCCGGCGAACAGGTTCTGATTGGCGAGCTGGCCGATCGCGCCGGCCGGATGGCCGTTTCCGGTCTGCCGGTAGTAACCGCCGCGGAAGTAAAGTTCGGTCCTGCCGGTCAGATTGAAGCCAAGCTTCACGCCATAGGTCAGCGACGTGAACGCTTCCAGCCGCGAGTCGGACGACGCGAAAGATGGCAGCGCCTGGCCCTGAACCAGATAATTGCGGAAGAAGTTCGCCGATGTCTGCCGGTACCAGCGCGCGCTGGGTTCGATGTAGAAAGACTGCGTCAGATCGATACGCTCGGACAGTTCGGCAGTCTTGGATGTTATTCCCCAATCGTCGGTGAAATAGCGCAGCGACAGGTCCGTCACTGTGGGACCGAAGTCGAACTTGTTGTCCCAGTAAATGCTCTGGCTCTGACGGCGGTTCGGCCTGTTCTCGTACAGATAGTTCGCCGGTTCTCCGCTTATGGGATCGACGAGCGAGATGATGCGATAGGGATCGTTCTGATAGCCGCTCTGCCTGTCGAAGGAATAGTTGAGCTGCATCAGCCAGTGGCGACTCATCACTTCGGTGAGGCCGAGGACGAATCCAAGCTGCGTCTTGTCCCTCGACGCCGGCGTCTTCCAGTTTGGATTCATGTCCGTAAGAGGCAAAGGCACACCGCCATAGGGAAACGATGAATCGAGTTCTGTATTAATCGCCAGACTGACCGTCGTATTGTCGCTGTTGAAGCTCTGGGAGATCCGCGCGTTGGCGGTGATGGCGCGATAATCCTGTTCGGTCGAATAGCCCACTCCGAAACCAACCAGTGAAATTGCGCCCAGCGGTTGCGACCAGCCGAGATTGAATCCGATGCGATGATCGTGAAATCCCTTGTCCACGGGTAGCGTGTTGGGCGCGGTCGTGTACTGGATGCCCAGCGCGGCCTGCGCGACCTGTCCTGGCGTCGGCGGGATGTGGATGACGGTTCCGCCGCCGGACGGGCTCGTCACCGTCGCGGTAGATCCCGTGGCCCTGGTCGGAACTACGAAGGTTTGGATCTGGTCGGACGGCGTTGCACCGTTCGGCGTTGCGCCGGAGATCGTGTCGAAGACAAATTCCGCCGTCAGTTCGGCTCCAGACGCGCCGTGTATCGCCATATTGACGGCCGGCTCGATCGCCATCACGCGGCTGCCCGCTTCCTGATAGACCAGCACCGCGCTGTCCAGTTCGGTGTAGGCGATGCCGGGACCGAAATTGTTGTCGCTCGAGCTTTGCGCTTCGGCCTGGCCTGAAATCGTTGCAGCGAGCAGGCTTGCCGAAAGCGCGGTAATGCTTTCGCGAACCCGCCGCTGGCGGCGGCGTTTCTTCAGTTGCACCCGCAACCTCCGCCGGCAAAGCCGCGACCGCCGCTCGAGGCTTCCTTGCTGAAATAGATATGGTCCTCTGCTGCCGCCTGCAGCGAATAGGCGCCGACCTGCATCTCGCGACGCGACATGAGGTCCTTTTGCCAGGGCTTCGGACCGATGGTGGTGCAAGCTGTGCAAAGCAGGGCGAGTCCGGCGGACGCCAAAGGCTTCAGAACCCTGCGCCACGCAGGAGCGTCGGATTTTGTGTTCACGTCAGGGTGCCTTCTGGTTGAGCAGTGCGGCGATATCGGCGACGTAGGAGCCTTCCTTGGCGGGGAAGAATCCGTCGTGCGTGAAATGCACGCGGCCGTCGCGCCCGATAAGGACAGACGTGGGCATGTCCCGGAAATCGTATTTGCCCGCGATGTCGCCGTTCGGGTCGTAAACGATCTTGAACGCGGGGCTGCTCGAGCGCAGGAACGCGTCCGCGAGGGCGCGGTCGTGGTCGACATTGACGCCGATAACGACCAATCCCTCTCGCGCGTAGGATTGCTGGACGTCGTTCATCCAGGGAAACGAAAGGCGGCACGGCGTGCACCACGACGCCCAGAAGTCGAGATAGACCACCTTGCCCCTATAGGCGCTGAGGTCGAGGCCTTCGGCCTGGGCCGGGGTCATGAGGGATATTGGCAAGAGTGCAAGAAGAGGCAGGAGACGTTTCGCCCTTTGGCGCAGATTCATGATGAGCAGTGACCTCTGCTTTTTTATCCCCGCCCCGGAGCGCAGAAGGCCACCCCGGACCTTCGGTCAGGGTGGAGTGAACCTGTCTTTTTTGTCGTAATCGCGCTTCAGGAGGCCATTGCTGCGGCGGCGCGTCCCGAACGTACCGGACGCTGCGTCAGCTTGTTGCCGCTCGAAGCAGTCTGAGCCCGAAATGAAAACGGCGGCACGACGGCCGCCGTTTTGCCATTTGTAGCCGTCAATCCACGCGTGTCAGCGCGTCCGCCAGTTTCCGTCTGCCTCGCGGCAGGCGGTGCCTTGACGCTCATAGCGCTGGCCGTTGCGATAGGTCACGGCCTGGAAGTCACGGCAAAGCAGCCCGCCATCCTGATATTCCCGCGTACTGTTGAAGGTGCCTCTGTTGTCGCCGTGCTGCCAGTCATAGTCCCGTCCGACGTCGCCGTTCAGGCTCCGGGAGTAAGAGTCGAACGCATAGCGTTGATCGTCACAGTCGATGTCGCGGCTCAATGCGTTTCCCAAAAGGCCGCCCAGGATCACTCCGCCGGCGACGGCGCCGCCATTGCCATGACTCGCAGCGCCGCCGATCAATCCGCCGGCAATGGCGCCGAAGATTGTTCCTGCCGCGGCGTTGCCGGATCTGCAGCTTCGCTCGTAATCGCCTGAGCGATAGTAGTTGTAGGAGGGCGGGGGTGAACGGTCGCCGCCATAGGCGCTGTTCCGGTCGTCAGACCAGCCGTCGCCATAGACGTTCCGAGCGCCCCAGTTGTCCTCGCCAAGCTGCGAGCCGATGTCACGCAGCTGGCTGGAATATCTGCGGAAGGTTTGGGCATCGATGCCGTTGTCCGCCTCATAGTAGCTTTGCAGGACGTGGGCCTCGATTGAATCCAGATCTTTTTGGATTTGCCAGGCGCGTTTTGGGTTCAGCGCGCGCGTGCGGACGCCATCGGCGATTTTGTCGTCCAGATGCTTTTCCCATCGTGCAAGCCGGGAATAGCCTTCATCATCGCCGATCATAATCGGATCGGCCATGGCCGTCGTCGCGAAGAACAGTGCCGTGGCTGCAAGTGCCAAGGGCGCGAATTTTTTCATAATATACCTCTTGCCGTCGTTGAGTGCGTTCATTGGACTGCGCGTAACACGCAGGCGCATCGCCGCGTGGACATCGCGATGCCAGACGCGTTGGCAGGTTCGTGGAAAATTGTGTTCCGAATTGGGCAGGGGCGCGATTTCGTGAAACCAGAGCCATGCTTCGCTTCAATTTCTGAAATCGCCGCACAGACCGAAAAATGAAAACGGCGGCACGATGGCCGCCGCTTCCGGGTTCGGGGAATCGGGTGCTTTACGCTTTGGCCTTGCGGCGCCGGCGCAGGGATCCGAGACCGGCAAGTCCGGCGAAGAACACCGCGACGGTCGTGGGTTCGGGCACCTGGCCAACCGTCGGCGCAACAAAGCGGAACGTATCGTAGCCAAGGTTGGCATCCGGATTCACATTGTTATCGTCGTCATCGTTGAACACGATCCGGCCGATATTGGTCGCGGCGCTGTCCGAGACGAATCCGAGGAAATAGGCGCCGCCACCGGTAATGGCTGGAATACTCAGGAACGTATTGGAGTAGAGCACCGTCGTCTTGTCTGGTCCGTACACGGTCGCGCCGGCGAGGGAAAATCCGTCGAGGCTTTCGAAGAGCATGTCGAGGCCGAAAGCGGAGACCGGTGTGGAGAATGAGATGTCCAGGCCGTCGCGTTGCCTTATATCGGGCCCATCAACGAGATTTGCGCCGCCGGGAGACAAAACATTGGCTCCCGATGTGGCCGGCAGCACGTAGAGCGGCCCGTACGGGCTGAATGTCGTCGAGGCATCGACCACGTCCAGCGAGTTGCCGGACGGACTGGAGAACGTCACGCCGGAGACCGTGCTGCCAGCAAGATTGGTTCCCGCCGCAATGGTATCGAAGCTGATGGAAATGGGCGGATTGCCGGCTGCCGTGTTGAATGCACCGAGATTGCCGTTGCCCAGGTATGCGGTGAGCGTGGCCGACGCGGGCACGGTCGTCGCGGCGACCATAAGCGCGGAAACGACCGCGGCCGCGGCGCATGATTTAAGGCTCATTCGGTGGTCTCCTCAGGCTCCGGCTAACGAGGAGCCATTCGTCTTCTTCTTGCGGCGCAGGCCAACTGCACCGGCAAGACCGGCACCGAAGAGCGAGAGCGTGATCGGCTCGGGGCAGGGAATTCCAGGCGTGCAGCCTTCTGTTATGGGAGGCGGCGAGACGGTGAGCGAATTGATCAGCAGATTGTCCGAGCTATCGATGCCGTCGTTGTTTCCGCCGTTCACGTCGGCCGTGAAGATATAGTACTTGTACTGATAGCCGCTGAGGTCAAAATTCGCCTGCTCGCCGCTGTCTCCTGTAACCAGGCTGGAAATGTTGAAGAGACCGTCTGCCGTCAATTCCGGCGGGGTCAGATTGGCGAGATTTGCGACGTAGCCGGACGGAAGCGTATCCGTGCCGAAAATATCGGCATATTCGCCCGACTGAAGAGAGCCAAGCAGCACCGATTGAATGGTGTAGCCGTCACTGAGAATCGCGCTCACATCCAGCACGATCTGTTCGGATACCGAAACTTCGACGAGCGTGCCGCTGGAGGCGTCGCTACCGCTTTTTACACCTAGCCCCGACTCGTCGACGCCGTCGCCCGGGCGCCGCGTCACATCGGCCTCACCGCTCGCAGCAGAGAGCGCAAACGCGTCGATTGTCGCGCCGCTGACGGTAAAGCTGACGTGCTGCGTCAACACCGTATCGCTTGCGTTGGCTGGAACCACCGTACTGCTTGGAAGCTCGGTGGCATCGAGGGCGCCGAAGTTGAACACTGTCGGTGCAGCGCCCGCCTGGGAGGCGCCAAGGGCAAAGGCCGACGCCAAAACCGCTATTCTGATGCCACGCATGGTCTCATCCCCACCAAATTCGAACCCGCTTTTGTTAACCAGAGCAAACATCGTGCCATTTTATGAGATGTTGTACTTTCAAGGGCTTAGAAATGTTCGGCTTTTGGTGGCCAGCAAGACTGTAAAAAGTATTCACACTCGACTGCTTCCGCTCCACGCGGCCTCAAGAGCCGAACATCCCCAGACATCCCGGCGGCGGCCGCCAGGCTATTTGCCCGCACCAACGAAAACGGCGGCACAAGGGCCGCCGTCGTCGTGCTCTGGGTGGGAGCGCTGGCCTTTAAGCGGCCTTCTTCTTGCGGCGGCGCAGGCCAACTGCACCAGCCAGACCGGCACCGAAGAGCGAGAGCGTAATCGGCTCCGGCACGTTTTCCGTGCGCGACGACACGTCGAGCGTCAGGTCGGCCGGCAGATTGTTCGCCTCGACATAGATCAGCTCAAATCCGCCAACCAGGCCGGAGTAGGGCGTACCGGTGATGCTCACCGGGAAAGGCGCCGCGACGACTGTGTTCGAGTAGCCTGCGCCATCATAAAGGCTGGCACCGTCATCGTGGATCAGCGTGCCGCCCAGAATGGGGCCGCCCGTCGTTCCGGTGATGACAAACACAGACGTCAGGCCGAAACCCGAAGCGCTCAACTGGAATGCGCCCATCGTGGCCAGTCCGCCCCCGAGTGCGCCGCCGGCGCTCTGCAGGAACGACTTGACGTCATTGACGCCGCCGTCGGTGAAATCGATTGCACCCGTATAAGTGCCCGACGCGATTAGATTCGCGCCCGTGATCAGCGGATTGCCCTGTTGGGCCTGTTCCTGCGGATCGGAGATATTGCCGCTTCCGGATCCCTGATAGACGGAGATGTTGAAGGTGCCGACGATCGGGCTCGCCTGGGCGCCAACCGACGCCGCCGACATCAGCAAACCTGCCGACAAGGAAATCAGTAGCCGCTTCATGATCGGGATTCCTTTTCAAACGTTTCAAGACCAGTTCTGAACGATTTATTAGCAAGTTGTGTGCCAAATCATTAAGTTAAATGAAATCAGTCCGTTGTGATTCCAGATGGTTATCACTTCGGTGATTTCTGTAAAAAGCGCTTACAGCTTTCCGGCCGCCGTTCGAAGCAAACAGGGCGCCCACAAACGAAAACGGCGGCACCAGGGCCGCCGTTCTCATGCTCGGAAAAGCTCCGGTTTTCAGGCCACCTTCTTCTTGCGGCGGCGCAGGCCGACTGCGCCGGCCAAACCGGCACCGAAGAGCGAAAGGGTGAGGGGCTCAGGAACGCTCTGCGGGCAGTCGATGGTGCACTGCTGAGCGTTGAAGGCGATATTGTCGAATTCGAAGGCGAAATTGGTGCTCAACGCAACGATACGGTCAAACGCGTCCGTCGAATTGATGTTCACATACGCGGTGCCGTTTGCGCCTTGGTTGCCGTTCGGCAGGGTCAGAGCAGCCGCGGCAGCGTCACTGCCTGTGATCGTGGCTACCAGAGTGCCACCTTCCCAAAGCTGCAGCGTGTTGTAGGTATCAATCGAACCCCACAGCAGACCGACGTAGTGAAGATCGGTCCCAAAATCCAAGGTAGCGCTGTCGCCGCTCGTGCCGCCGGCGGTCAGATAGGTGGTCGCGTCCGCGCCGTTGGGTTGATCGGGGCTGCCGAAGCCCGTGCCATTGCTGCCGGTCAAAAACGGAGCCGCATAGACACCCGAAGATGCTCCCTGAACTGCCTGTCCGCCACCCGTGAAAGACACGGTGACAAGTGTGGGCGTGATCCCACCGGCGTTACCCAAGGCAAGAGAGTCGAGATTTTCGAGAATTGCTCCGGACGGCGCCCCGCCGACACTGGCTGTCACAACGACGGCCGCCGATGCGGTCCCGGTCAGAAGGCCAAGCGCTAGAGCAGCCGTGCCCAGTCCTAGCAGTCTTTTCCTGACGTTCATCTTTTGGCTCCTGGCAATTCAAATAGTGCTCCGCCCCAGATTTAAGCATGAAGCATGCCACGCTATAGAACCAATGTCTTAGGTCGCACCTGTCTGTTGAAGTGTAAATTCCATTGACGAATCCACCTGGTTAACTCTGACCCGACAGTGTGGCCCCAAGCGTCGGCGCCGCCACCACTTTCTCCTAGCGGCCGAGCGGCGACGGAGCGATCAGCTAGCGCGCTTGCGGCGCCGGAGTGCGGCCATACTTCCGATCGCCGCGAGTCCGCCGCCGAACAGAGCGATCGATGCGGGTTCCGGAACGGTGTCTTCAGGCTCGACAGGACTTCCGCCGGTGATGGCGCTGCCCGCAAAGAGCAGTCCGGTGGAGTAGATCTGATCGCCGACATTTCCGACCGCCATGACCAGCTTGTAGGTGCCGGCGGTCGCGCTATCGAACAGATAGTTGGCGCTGATCCAGGGAGTCGAACCGCCCGGAGGCGCGCCGGGTGCGATCGGCACGGTGGGATCGTAGGGGTAGTCATAGCGGACAGGACCAAACTGAGTTGCGTTCGGATCGCTGCACGATGTCCCGCCGGTACTCCCGTTCAGGCAGAACGTGTCGCCCTGGAGAAACGCCGTGTTGGGCGTCAGCGTCAAACCTGGCGGAAACGCCGAGAAGCCGTAACCCGGCACGACCTGACTGTTGTCACTGGTGCGGGCGGTGAAAAGGTTCAGGGCGGCGCCAATCGCATTGCCGGCGGCATCGACAGGCAACAGATATGCCGCGGCCCAGTCGGAAAACGTTCCGGTTCCGTCATTGGTGATGAACGAGAAATCGAATTTGATCGACTGACCGGCCGTGGACGTGAAGATCGGTGAAAGCATCGCGCTGCCGTTGGTCGTGCCGGGCACGGTGTCGGCGATATTGGGGATGCCGGGGATCGTGGTGATGTCGAAGCCGCTGGCAACGTCACCGGGCCAGCCGGCTCCGGTGTCCGTCATGATGTAGCAATCGGTCGGCGACGCGCTCGGTGAAAAGTAAGGTGCGCTTGTAGCTGCAACGCCGCCGCCGACGCCGAAGAGCGTCCAACCGGATGGCGCGGTGCCGCCACCGACACCGCAAGTCACCGCGGATGCCGAAGCCGGCACGACTGCAAGCCCCAATCCCAGCGCGGCCAGCAAAGCAACTGCAGCGGATTTCGAAATCATCTTTTCCACCATCGTCGTCGGCTCCAACTGTTCCATCGGACGATATTTACCGCGACCGGTTCAGTACAAATTGATTCAACTCAACATGATGCGTTCGTCGGAAATGCCGCAGCCCATTTGCGTGCGTGTCGTAATCCGATCGCGATTCAAGTTCCGTCGGAAGTGCGTATCGTTCTCAAACGCAAGACGTTCGACGAATGCTTTACAGTCGCCGTCGCTGCGCGAAACTCTGAAGATGTGCGTCACGGCGCCGCGTCGGCGCCAACACAATCAGCCGCGCACGGGCTTGGTGTGCGGGTCGATCCACAACCAGCGCGAGCGGTTGAAGTTTCGCACATTCGGAATCCAGCCCTTCACATAAGGCTCGACGATGTCCTGCGTCACAAGGAACCGCGACGGAATTACCGCGACATCGTCCAGAGCCACTTGCTCGGCCTCGTTCAACAATTCACCACGTGCCTTGATGTCGAGCGTCTGGTTCGCCTGGGCATACAGGGCGTCGAATTTCGCACTCCGGTAACGGCCATAATTGTTGCCGCTTGCGGACTGCAGAAGGTCGAGAAACGTTCCAGGATCATCGAAGTCGCCAATCCATGCGCCGGCGGACAGGTCAAACTGACCTTCCTGCAGTTTCTTGTAGAATATCTGCGTGTCCGTGTTGACGATATCAATGTCGATATAAACGCGGCGCAACATTGCCTGGAGCGTAGCGGCAGTGCGCTTCGCATCGGGTGTCGTTGTGGTGTCGTAGTTGAAGCGCAGGTGCCGCGCCGGTCCATACCCCATGTCGGCCATCAGCTTGCGCGCCATGTCCAGACGCCTGGCGTAAGGCACCGGCTGGAAGTCGAACATTGCGCGGCCGGGATAGTTGGCAATTCCCGGCGGCACGAAGTGATAGGCCGGAAGTTCCCCCAGTTTGATGATCTTTTGCGTGACGGTCTCGCGGTCCAGGGTGAGCGCGATTGCCCGGCGTAGGCGAACGTCATCGAGCGGTTTGCGCTGGAAGTTCGGCACCAAATAGCTCACGCCGAGAAAGGTGTGGATTTGCAGAGCGCCGGCAATGTGCGCGCGCATCCAGTTGATTTCCGCCGTCGGCAGGAGATTTTGCGTATCGAGTTCGCCGGAACGGATCGACTTCAACGCGGCCAGTGTGTCTGATGTCGGCTTGTAGATAATAGTCTGTATACGGACGTGTTGTGCGTCGTAGAATTTCGGATTCTTGACAAGCGTCACATGATCGTTCGGCACCCACTCCTTTGGGATGTAGGGGCCGTTGGCGACGTAGTTCTCCGGTTTCGACCAGGCATCGCCCTTGGCGAGCACAACATGGCGCGGCACCGGAAACACGGCCTGGTGCAGCAGATATTGCAGCATGTATGCGGCCGGATGTTCGAGCTCGACGACGAGCGTCTTGTCATCCTTCGCGGTCACGCCCAGCGCAGTCGCCGGCATCTTGCCGTCACTGATCGCTTTGGCGTTCTTGATCAGCCAGAGATAATAGGCATACGGCGCGCCGCGCGACGGCTCCAGAATACGCCGCCACGCGAAGACAAAGTCCTCCGCTGTCACCGGCTGGCCGTCGGACCATAGATGATCGCGAAGGTGAAACGTCCAGGTCTTGCCGTCGGGCGACGTCTCCCAGCTCGTTGCGGCGCCCGGCATCGGGGTGCCGTCCGCTGCGTCGGTCGTCAGGCCGACCAGCAAGTCGCCGACGACGTTCGCCTCCCATTGGCCGTCGATGTAGTGGGGATCGAGGCTCTTGATCTCCGACCCGTTGCCGCGGACGAGATAGTCGGGCGCGTGGACGGTCTGGTTGGCCGTTCCCGACCGGGAACAGGCCGAAAGCAGAACGAAGGCCGCGAGTGCGGCAAAACGAACAAATGTCATAAAGATGTCCCCGATGAATGACGCGCAACGATTGGTTCCGGCCACTCTATAACCCATCGATAGGGCCGCCGCGCAAGACGGATCATCGGCCCGCTGGACGCCCCTCGATCCACAGCCAACGTGTCCGATTCTGATCGCGCGGATTGTCCACCCAGCCCTTTACAATGGGCTGAACGAGATCCTGCGTGGTGCGAAACCGTGTGGGAATCCAGACATAGTCCGCAAGGGCAATCTTCTCCGCCTTTTGCAGCAGCACGCCGCGTTTTTTCGCGTCCGGCTCGCGTTGCGCCGCATCGAGGGCCGCATCGAAAGCCGGGTTGTCGTACTTGCCATAGTTGTTTCCGCTGTCCTTGCGCAGCAGGTCGAGGAAATTGCTCGCATCGTTGAAGTCGGCGAACCAGGACGCAGCACCGAGGTCGTAATTTCCCTGCTGCATGTTGCGGCCATGGACCGCGCCGTCGACTGCAACGATGTCGAGATCGACCCAGATCTCCCGCAGCATGGCTTGCGCGACCGCGGCGACCCGTTTGTTGTTAGGCTCGTCGAAGGTCTCGAAGACAAGCCGCAGATGGTTGGCGGGTCCATAGCCAAGCTGTCGCATCAGCCACCGCGCCTTGGCCATGCGCTGCGGCGTGGGCATCGCGCGAAAATCGAGCGCTGCGCCGGGCGGATAATTCGCCACATTCGGCGGCACGATGCTGTAGGCCGGCGGCTCGCCAAGCCGCAGAACCTTCGCCGTCAGAATTTCGCGGTCGAGGGCGAGGTTGAGCGCACGCCGCACGCGCACGTCGTTGAGCGGTGCGCGGCGCATGTTGATTGAAATATAGGACAGTCCCAGGAACGGCTTGGTGTGCAACGCCGCCGGCATGTGCGTGCGAAGCCAGTCGATCTGCGTCAATGGAATAGGTGTCTGCGTGTCTAGCTCGCCGGCGCGAAATCGCCGCAGCGCGGCGTTGCTGTCGGACGTCGGAAAGTAGTTCACCACGTCGATGCGCACATGCACTGCGTCGTAGAATTTCGGGTTCTTGACCAGAGTGATGTGGTCGTTGGCGACCCATTGCGTCGGAACATAGGGCCCGTTGCCCACGAAGTTTTGCGGCATGGACCAGGCATTGCCCTTGGCCAACAGTACGTGCCGCGGCAGAGGATAGGCCGTGTCGTGCGTCAGAAGCTCCGGAAGATAGGCGGCGGGATGCTCGAGTTCCACCACCAGCGTCCTGTCGTCGGTCGCCCGAACGCCGAGCGCGGACGGCGGCAACTTGCCTTCGCTGATCGCATGCGCGTTTTTCACCACCCATAGATTGTACGCATAGGCCGCGCCGGTTTTCGGATCGAGCAAACGCTGCCAAGCGAAGACGAAATCCTGCGCCGTCACGTTGCGTCCGTCGGACCAGAAATGATCGCGCAGATGAAACGTCCATGTCTTGCCGTCGGGCGCAACGCTCCAGCTTGTCGCCGCGCCGGGCATCGGCGCCGCGGCGGCATCCATCGTCAACAGTCCGATCAGCAGGTCGCCTTCGACGCTCGACTCGTTCAAGCCGTCGATGAAGTGCGGGTCCAGACTCTTGACCTCGCCGCCATTGCCGCGGTTCAGCACCATCAAGGCTTCGGCCGGCTCGCATGTCAGCCATGCGAGACAGCAGGCGAGGACTGCTGCGAACGACCTCATACCGTGCGGACGGAGCGGTCGAGCGAAACGTAGCGCGTGCGATGGACGTTGACGTTGTTGTCCCGCCATCCGCGCACCTGCGGCGAAACCAGATTTCGCGCGACGCCGAAATAACCGGGAGCCATTGCCACGTCGTCGAGGAGAATCTGTTCGGCCTGCCTCAGCAAAGTCTCGCGGGCGGAAAGATCGCGTTCGTTGTCGGATTTGTCGACGAGGGCATCGAACGTGGGATTCGAGTATCCGCCATAATTGAGATCGGTCGTCGTGCTCTGAAAAAGGGTGAGATAGTTTTTCGGGTCGCGATAGTCCGCGATCCAGGCAGCCCAGGTCACGTCGAAGTCCCCCTTTCGCAGCATGTTGTAGTGGATCTGGCTGTCATAGGGTTCGATGCGCGCCTTGACGCCGATATCGTTCCACATGCCCTGAAAGGCCACGGCGGCGAGCCGCGACTCTGTCGTGTTGGACGTATTGAAGTCGAACGTAACGGGATTGTCGGGTCCATGACCCGCGGCACTGAGCAGAGCCTTGGCGCGCGCGATCCGCTTGGGCATGGGTTCGTCGTGGAAGGAAAGTCGCGCGGCGCGATAGTTCGGCATGCCCGGCGGCACGAAAGAATAGGCGGCGGTTTCGCCCGCGCGCGTGACTTTCGCGACCATGATCTCGCGGTCGATCGCAAGCGACAAGGCCAGACGAACGCGCCGATCATCGAATGGTTTGCGCCGCATGTTGAATTGCACGTACTGCGACAGAATGAAGGGCGACAGGCGCAACTCGTGCGGGAGATAGAGTTGCAGCCAGTGAATCTGCTGCGGCGGGACGGAGTCCGTGACGACATCGAATTCACCGCTTCGAAATCGCTTGAGCGCTGCCGAGGAGTCCTGGGTCGGATAGAAATAGACGGTTTTCACGGAGGTGTCGGCGGCATCGAAAAAGCGCGGATTCTTCTCAAGCCGGATATGGTCGTTCGGAACCCACTCCTTGAGAATGTACGGGCCGTTGACCACGATGTTCTTGGGCCGCGTCCAGTCCTCGCCATGCTTCTCAACCACATGCCGCGGGACCGCAAACGTTGTGTAGTGAGTCAAAAGTTCGCGGATATACGGCACCTGAAAGAGAAAGGTCAGCTCCAGGGTGCGATCGTCGATCGCGCGCGCGCCGACGGCTTCAGGCGGCACATGTCCGGCCGCGGCTTTCTGCATGTTCTTCATCGGATACAGAATCGAAACATACTGCGCCGCAGTTTTCGGGTCGGCGATGCGGCGGAACGAATACACATAGTCGTGAGCCGTCACCGGAACACCATCCGACCAGGTGTGATCGCGCAGCTTGAACGTATAGGTGAGGCCGTCTGCGCTCATCGTGAAGCTTTCAGCAGCGCCGGGCACGGGCTCGCCGTCCTCGCCATCGGTCATCAGACCGATGAACATGTCGCCGATGATGTTGTTTTCCCAGTTTCCGGACGCCTTGTGCGGATCGAGCGTGTCAGGCTCCGCACCATTGCCGCGCATCAGCGTGCGCGCATCGGCATGGGAGAAGTTCATGCCCGGACCCGACTTGCCTTTCAGCGCATAGGCGACGCCGCCGATCGCGACGGCCGTCCCGCTCGCCATCAGCCCACGCCGAGTCCAATTACTCTCTGCCATGCCGTCCAGACCCTCGCGGGCTGCCTTTCGATACCATATAACCGGGTTCAGACTATGTGCCCGCGTTCGCCGGCACAGGCAATCAGGATATGGATGAATCAACAATGTACTGTTTAAGAATCGCCTGCGTTGCCGCGATCGCCATCATGCCTGCCGTTGCCGTTGCCGGTCCGCGCGAGGATCTCATCGATGGAATGGCGAAGTGCGCCACCGTCACCGACAACACCGCGAGGCTTGCCTGTTACGATGCGCTCAATCCGCAGCTCAAGGCGGCTCAGGCCGCCCCTCCCGCGTCGCCTGCGCCCGCGGCGCCGCCGCCAACGCAGACCGGCGACAACCGGTCCTGGTATGATCCGGGCCGCATCTTCGGCACCAGCCCGTCCGCGCAAACGACTCCGCAACAGTTCGGTGGCGAGAATCTGACGCCGCCAGCGCCGCCACCGCCCAAGCCCGGCGAAGCCCCGCCACCGCCGCACCCCGAAGCGTTGGACAGCATCACCGCCAAGGTCACCGACTATGCGTTCAACCCGTTCGGCCGCGTCGTCGTGTTTCTCGACAACGGCCAGATCTGGCAGCAGCTCGATGGCGACACCGATCGCGCGCACTTCCACAAGACGGACGTCAACACGGTCGAAATTTCGCGCGGCATGATCGGTTCGTACAACATGGTCGTTAATGACATGGGCGCGGCCCTGAAAGTCCGGCGCATCAAATAGAGCGGTCAGACCGGATCGTGCTCGGCCACCAGGTGGCCGGGCGCAACTTCGATGAGCTTCGGCCGATACTGTTCGGCGTCGGAATCGTCGATGAGCCTGGACTTGAGAAAGCTGAGTTGCGCGCGCGTATCGAGCGGCGAGGGCAGGTCGCCGGACAGCCGCACGCGCTTCTTGGCGCGTTCCGCCTTGGGGTCCGGAATTGGCACGGCCGAGATCAGTGCCTTGGTGTAGGGATGCCGCGCATCCTTGTAGATCGTCTCGCGGTCGGCGAATTCGACGATGCGCCCCAGATACAGAACCATCACGCGATGCGAGATCTGGCGCACGACAGAAAGGTCGTGGCTGATGAAGATCATCGACATGCCCGAGTCGGCCTGCAGCTTGACGATCAGATCGATGATCTGCGCCTGGATTGAGACGTCGAGCGCACTGACCGCTTCGTCGCAGATCACAAGCTTCGGGTTGACCACCATGGCGCGCGCGATGCCGACACGCTGGTTCTGCCCGCCGGAGAATTCGTGCGGATAGCGATTGATCCAGCCCGCTTCCAGCCCAACCTGCTTCATGATCCCGCGCACGCGCGTCTTCACTTCGTCGCGTGACAGGTTCGGTTCGAGCGTTCGCAGCGGCTCCGCAATGGACTCGCCGATTGTCATGCGCGGATCAAGGCTGGCAAGCGGATCCTGGAACACGATCTGCAGTTCCTTGCGCAGCAGTCGCTGATCGCTTTCGCTGATCTGTCCGAGGTCGCGCGTCATCCACACCACGGTGCCGTCGGTCTTCGGCAACAGCCTCAGCACCGCGCGCGCCAGCGTCGACTTTCCGCAACCGGACTCGCCGACAATGCCGAGCGTCTCACCCTGGCGCAGCGAAAAACTCACGCCATCGACAGCGCGCAGGGGCCTGGTCTTGCCGAACAGTCCCTTGCCGCGCACGGGGAAATGAACCTTCAGATCGTCGACCGTCAGCAGCACATCGGGCTTGGCGGTCGGCGCCGGCGTCGCGTGTCCCTTGCGGTCAGGATTGTCGACGCGCGGCATCGCATCGAGCAGCATCTTCGTATAGTCGTGATGGGGGCGATAGAAGATGTCTTCCGTCGGTCCGTCTTCGACGATGTCGCCGTTGCGCATCACCTGCACGCGGTCCGCGATTCCGGCGATCACGCCCATGTCGTGGCTGACGAGCACGATCGCCGTTTTCAGTTCGGTCTTCAGATCGCGCATGATCTCGAGAATCTGCGCCTGCACGGTGACGTCGAGTGCGGTGGTCGGTTCGTCGGCAATCAGAAGATCGGGGCCGCAGGCCGTCGCCATCGCGATCATCACGCGCTGGCGCATGCCGCCGGAAAGTTCATGCGGAAACTGGCGCATGCGGCGCCTGGCTTCGGGAATGCGCACCAGCTCCAGCACTTCGACGGCGCGTTTTTCGGCTTCGCCATAGGGCAGGCCGGTGTGCGTGCGCAGAGACTCGATGATCTGCGCGCCGACCGTCATGTGCGGCGTCAGAGAGGTCAGCGGATCCTGGAATATCATCGTGATCTTGGAGCCGCGCAGCTTGTTCAGACGCGGTTGGCTTATGTTGAGGATTTCGCGGCCGCGATATTTGACGCTGCCGGTCGCGGTGCCGTTGGCCGACAGCAGACCGATCGTCGCCATGAAGAGCTGGCTTTTGCCTGAGCCGGACTCGCCGACCACGCCGAGGCACTCGCTTTCGTTGATATAAAAACTCGCGTCCTTGACGGCATGAACCATGCCGTCCGGCGTGGTGAACTTCACGTTCAGATTGCTGACTTCGAGAATGGGTCCGGTCATGCGCTCAGCGGTCCTTCGGATCGAGGGCGTCGCGCAAGCCGTCGCCGATGAAGTTGAAGCAGAAGAGGGTCACCGCCATGAACAGCGCCGGGAAGATGAGCATCCAGGGCGCGGTCTCCATCTGGTTGGCGCCTTCGGAAATCAGAACACCCCACGACGTCAGCGGCTCCTGGATGCCGAGGCCGAGGAACGACAGAAAGCTCTCGGCAAGAATGGAGGCCGGCACGGTCAGCGTGACATAGACGATCACCGGGCCGAAGACGTTTGGAATGATGTGACGCGTGATGATGCCGAAGCCGTTCACGCCGCTGGCGCGTGCCGCTTCGATGAATTCCTTCTGCTTGATGGAGAGTGTCTGGCCGCGCACGATCCGCGACATGGTCAGCCATTCCACCGCGCCGATGGCGACGAAGAGCAGGAAGAAGTTGCGGTTGAAGATCACCATCAGGATGATGACGAGGAAGATGTAGGGAATCGAATAAAGAACGTCGACGAAGCGCATCATCAGTTCGTCGACGCGGCCGCCGAGATAGCCGGCCGTCGCGCCATAGGCGACGCCGATGACAAGACTGACCAGCGTTGCGATCAGGCCGACTGCAAGCGAAACACGCGCGCCATAAAGCGTGCGCACCAGAAGATCGCGGCCAACCGAGTCCGTTCCGAACCAGTGCGTGCCGCCCGCGTTGCACAGCACGGACGGATCAGGCCACCAGTCCGGCGCGCAGGAGACGACCGAGTAGTCGATATAGTCGTACGGATAGGCGAGAAAGAGCGGGCCGAAAACGGCCAGCAGCGTGATGATGCCCAGCGTGACGATGCTGACGACTGCGGCGCGGTTGCGGAACAGGCGGCGGCGCGCATCGTCCCACAGGCTGCGGCCCTTGACGTCGAGCGCGCGGGTGACGAGGTCAGCGGTGCGGTCTGCGGAAACGCTCATCTTGCGTACCTCACGCGCGGATCGAGAACGGCATACAGAATGTCCGCGAGCAGGTTCAGCAAGATCACGAAGGTCGCGTAGTAAATGAGCACGCCCAGCACCAGCGTGTAGTCGCGGTTGAGCGCGCCCTGCACGAAGTAGCGGCCGATGCCCGGAATACCGAAGATCTGTTCCACCACCAGCGAACCGGTCAGGATGCCGGCAATAGCGGGGCCGAGGTAACTCACCAGCGGAAGGATCGCCGCGCGCAACGCGTGGCGGATCACGACCTGAAAGCTCGACAGGCCCTTGGCGCGGGCCGTGCGGACATAGTTGGAATGCAGCACCTCCACCATGCTGCCGCGCGTCAGGCGCGAGATCACGGCAATCTGCGGCAGCGCCAGCACGATGACGGGCAGGATCATGTTGCGCAAAGCGCCGCCGTTCCAGCCTCCGACCGGCAGCGAAATGTCATAGCCGAACAGGCTCACGCCATAAACGCCGAAGATAAGGGTCAGAATCGGCGCCATGACGAAGGTTGGAATCGTGATGCCGATCATCGCCATCGACATCACGGAATAATCGGTAGCCTTGTTCTGGCGCAACGCCGCGATCGTTCCCATCGTCAGGCCGAAGAATACGGCGAGCACCATGGCCGAAAGACCGAGCTTTGCGCTGACGGGCAGGCCGTCGGCAATCATTTCGGTGACGGTGAAGTCCTTGTTCTTGTAGGACGGTCCGAGATCGCCGTGCGCCAGCTTGCCCAAATAGATAAAGTATTGCTGGTAGACCGGCTTATCGAGGTTATAGGCCGCCTTGATGTTGTGTTCGATTTCCGGCGGCAGACGGCGCTGGCTGTCGAACGGACCGCCGGGCGCGAGCCGCATCATGAAGAAGGCAAGGGTGATGATAATGAATAGGGTGGGGATGGCGCCCAGCAGGCGTCGGATAGCGTAGGATAACATCTTGTCTGCTGGTCCCGCGCGCGATGGTTCGGCGTGCGTCAAACTCCGCGAGCGTCGGGTCTATGTCAATCCACGTGATTGTGGACAGAGCAGAACATTTCCCGAATTGACCGGAACGCGAAATTAACCCAAAGCGTCACTTCTGCAGGGCCAGCCAGCCCTGCCACATCGGCTCGATATCCTGTCCATGAAGCTGCCACCATTCATCGTCGATCGCGAAAGCGGTGGCGAAATGCGCCTTGGCCGTCGGCAAATAGGGTGCCATGGCGATGCCGAGTTCCGGATTCTTGCCGACCAAGGCTAGCGAAGAGCTCCGCGCTGGGCCATAGGGCACCCAGTCGGCGACGCCGG
Source organism: uncultured Alphaproteobacteria bacterium (assembly GCA_963743765.1). GTDB lineage: Bacteria > Pseudomonadota > Alphaproteobacteria > Micropepsales > Micropepsaceae > Rhizomicrobium. The sequence goes on along the minus strand of CAVUQQ010000004.1, from coordinate 188,248 downwards.
CGAGGCTCTTCGAGCTCGTGGCGAAGCGCACGAAATCCAGAGCCAGTTCTTTCCTGGGGTCGCCTCTGGGCACGCCGAACACGTCCAGCTCATAGAGCTGCCGGTCCCAGATCACGCCGACGCTGCGATCATGCTGGGCTGCATCATAGATGTCGCCGTTGAGCGCCGTGGCAAAGGCGGCGCGCCCATCGTTGAGCATGGCGACGGCATCGGCCGAACTGTTCCACCACACAAGGGAGCCGCGGATCATGTTGAGCTTGGCGAGCGCACGTTGCACGCCGTCCGGCGTCGACAGGACGCTGTAGACATCCTGCGGTTTCACACCATCGGCGAGAAGCGCCATCTCCAGATTGTACTTGGCGCTTGAGCGGCGCAGCGCGCGCGGCCCCGGAAAGCGGGCGAGATCGAAGAAGTCCGCAATGGTTTGCGGTCTTGCCTCGCCAAAGCGGCGCAGCGAATAGGCCACGACCTGGGAATAAACCACACTTCCGACCCAGCATGGACCGAGTGCGTTCGGCACGAAATCACGCGCGGCGGGCGTTCCGTCCGCGCCGGCCGGAAGCGATTTGGCATCGATGTTTTCGAGCAAGCCGATTCGGCAGGCCGAAATCGCATCCGGCAGCTCGAAGTCCATCACGTCCCAATCGTAGCGGCCATTGCCGACGATCTGGCGCAACTCCGTCAGGCCGCCATCATAAAGCGCGAGGTGGACGTCGATGCGCCGGTGTTCGCCGAAGGGGCGGAACAGCGCGTTCTGTTGCGCACGGCTATAAGGTCCCGCCCATGTGGCCACCGTCAGGACCGGCAAGGGGCGAGTGAGCCAGTACAGCGCGCCGGCCAGCACAAGAATGATGCCGGCGGCCAGGCTCAGGATGATCGTCCAGCGTCTGCTCATGCGCGCCTCACTGCTTGCCGAAACGGGTCTTCGGCGTTCCGGCGGCAACTTATAGTGGCCGAAGCCTCCCGCGCCAGAACTGCGTCTGTCTTCAACGGGTTGCAAATCGGAAAGGTCGTCCCCATCGCCAAAGACGTCTTTTGGGCCCTGCCGGCCCATGCGAAGGTACGCGAGCGCCCAAACCCCCGTCCCAAGCCTTGCTTTTGCGGGGGGCGGGCCATAGTTTCCGGCCCTCTTTTTGAGACGTGCAGTTGTAGCTCAGCTGGTTAGAGCGCCGGATTGTGGATCCGGAGGTCGGTGGTTCGAGCCCACCCAACTGTACCACTCCAATCCCGCAAACTCCCTCCCTCAGATCTGCGCGCGAAACCGCCGCAATTGCGCCGCATGTTACGCTCTCGCTGCTCCGGCGAACGCGAAGAGCTCAAGAACAGGGAAATTCCGCGCGCCGCCGGCGCCAGTCTCTATCTCCAGAACGCCGACCTCCACTTCGGGCCTGAACTGAGGGTCGAAGTTTTTCCAGACGGTCCGCGGGTCGAACTTCCAGTCTCCGTCTCCAAAATAACAGGGAAAAATACAGGGAAGATTTCGCCTGCGGGACCATGCCGGCGGGTCTGACGCGTCAAAATCGCCTGATTTTGCTGGGTTAGGAATTGAACTCCGCCAACTCCGATGCCGGCGAAATAACAGGGAACGATTTTCGCGATAACAGGGAACGCGATTGCAAATAACAGGGAAACTGCCGCCGTCCTTCCCTGTATTTTTCAACGTCGCGATTGAGCCGCTATTCGCTGCCCGACTGGCCACCCGCGCGCTATGGACGAGCCTACGATCGGCCAGTCTCCAGCGACGGATCACAGGCTTCCTGCTCCCGCCAGGAGAGCGGGAAGTCCGCGGCCAGAAGATGGGTGAGCCGCAGACCCGGCGGCTGCTCGCCCCGCACGATCGCGCGCGTCAGAGCGGGGCTCAGGAAGGCCAGATTCAGGGTCAGCCCGACATGCCCGCGGTCCTGCTTGACGCGCCTCGCCAGCGCCTCGATCGAGGACACCTCGCCATCCAGCAGCATCTTGCGCCAGTGATGCGCCCGGGCGATGGCTTTCATCAACGCCATGTCGGGCCGGGGCGCGCCTTGAGCGGTGACCCGGCGGCTCGCGCATGGTGGCGCGCCGCCCCGGAAGCGCGCTCGCACCGGCAACGACAGGTCAGGATTTTGCCGTCATCCGCGAGCGTCTCGCCGGTCGCGAGGAGCCCGCGCCGATAGCCGATCACGTCCCGGTCGCTCTGACACGAACTCCGGACTGGTCGCTTTCCACGAGCGAGCAGGTTCGTCCGATCGAACTGAACGGCAATGCTGTCGACAGAATATCGATCCTGCGCACGACGATTCGATGCGGGCTCGTCCTGGTCACGCCGGCGAAGCCCAGTCGCTCCAGAACGCCCGACATGAATGCCTCAAAGGGCGGCGCCGAAATCCGGGAGATGGCCGCTTTTGAACGCTCACCCTTCAGTGTCGGGCCTGCTGGCGTAGTAGCGATAGCGAAGTCCTCCCTTCTTGATCGTGTAGGTCGGCAGCATGGCGCGCCCCGTCTCGTCGAAGAGGAGACCGGCATAAGGAGCATCCTGAGCATCCTCGCGTCCTGCCCGACACCGGCGGACGAAGCTCGGCCAGCCGCTGCTGGACGGCATCGAACAGCTCGCGCGGCACGATCGCTTCGTGCTCGCCCGGATAGGAGGCGCCCTTGTGCGTGGTCTCGCCGATGTAGGCGCGGTTGTTCAGGATGCAGTAGAGGGCGCTTCGCCCCATCGGCTTGCCGCCGCGCGTCTGCTCCGGTGCTCGGATATCCGATGCTTGGACACCACGCCTCGCGCCTGAGGTCGGTGCACAGCAGGCGCGCGCAACCCAGGTCCAGATAGCGCTGGAAGATGAGCCGGACGGTCTCGGCCTCGGCCGGGTTCACCACCAGCTTGCGGTCCGACGACTCGTAGCCGAGCGGCGGATTGCCGCCCATCCACATGCCCTTCTTCCGGGAGGCCGCGAACTTGTCGCGGATGCGCTCGCCGATCACCTCGCGCTCGAACTGGGCGAAGGACAGCAGGATGTTGAGCGTCAGCCGCCCCATGGAGGTCGTGGTGTTGAAGGACTGGGTGACGGTGACGAAGGTGACGCTCTTGCGGTCGAACACCTCGACCAGCTTGGCAAAGTCCATCAGCGAGCGGCTGAGGCGGTCGATCTTGTAGACCACCACGACGTCGACCGCGCCGGCCTCGATCGGCCGAGCAGGCGCTTCAGGGCCGGGCGTTCCAGTGTGCCGCCGGAAATACCCGCCGTCGTCATAGCGGTCGCGGAGCGCGATCCAGCCTTCGGCCTTCTGGCTGGCGACATAGGCCTCGCAGGCCTCGCGCTGGGCATCGAGGCTGTTGAACTCCTGCTCGAGACCTTCCTCGGTCGACTTGCGGGTATAGACCGCGCAGCGGATCTGCCGCTTGGCGCTCATGACGCCGCCTGCGCGATGGCCGCGCGCGCTTCTGCTCAAGTCCGAAGAAGCGGGGACCGGACCAGCGCGTGCCGGTGATCGTGCGCGCGATGTCCGAAAGGCTCCCGTAGCGCTTACCGAGATGCTGAAAGCCTCGCGCCGTCACGGTCACTTTGTGGACAACGCCTTTCCATTCGCGGGTCAGAACCACGCCGGGCGAAAGATCGCGCCGTGATCTTGGGCTCGTAGTAGCCGTCGCGCTGCAGTGCCCTGGCGATCTCGCGCAGCTTGCGTTCAGTAACTGCGTCCAGCCCGCCCAATCGCATCCTTCTGAATTTGCCACGCGAACAAGCGAAGCAAGATGTCACGCGATCGGATCGGTGGAGGGTTGGTGTTGAACCGGCTCGTCCACGCCGTTTTCAGTTCGCCGAGCATCAGTTTTGAAAGAGTCGAAAGTTCAGTTTCGATTAAATTGTTTGGACCCTGGAAGCCAGCGTAACTCCACTTACCGTTCTGTTGCCGTAGCATATGACGGAGCTCAGTTCGCGACGCGGTAGATGCACACGCCGTTGAACTTCTCCGACGTGACCGCGAGAGCTAGCCGCTTCTTGATTGCGCCCGACAACGCGCCGCACACCGAATGTGCCTGCGAACCGGTTGCGTTGCACAGGTTCGCGATGCTCGCACCATTCGACCCGCGCAGCACGGTAATTACAATTAAGCTTGCTGCTTCCAGGGCTAGGGGAAGTCCGGCGTCGGTGGTTAACATGCTGCATTGAACTTGCGCTTCGAACTCGTCTTGGTTTTTTTATATGATGGGGGAGGTGGCTTCTGGCTGGCGATCTTCTGAGCCGGCGCCCGGCTCGACTTGTTCATAAGTTCCTCTTTCTTTTTGAAGCGGCATCGGTGCCGCTACTGCCCAAAGCCCCAATGAGCGGGAGGGCGCTCGTGGAGCGGGGTGTCGAGTAAGTATTGTCGCGTTCACATTCTAGCTTTGCGGGCCTGTGCCTTGCGGTTTGCCCACACATGAACGCTCTCTTTCGCCGTGAAGTCGAGCAAGAAGCGAGCAATTTTCTGGCGAATTTCTGCGCGGATGCTCGATCCGACCGGGGCTGTCCCAACGGACAACCCACTCAGGACACTCTTGGCATGAAACACGCAGTCAGGACGCCGGCAGATCGCTTATGCCATCGCCAGTCCTAGCCGTCATTTTTTCGCGAACATCGGTCCAACGTCTGCGCGCTTGCGGGCTTCGGCGGTGCGCTCTTTGAGAATTTCGTTCCAGATCGAATAAGTTTCGCGCACCATGTCGTCCATTGCCTCATAGTCATACAAGGAAATGGCGTCGGCAAAGTGGGGCTTTGCTGCACGCGGGCCTTCTTTTGAGTTAAGCAAATTGGAACACGGCCATTCCAACTTCAGCAAAGTCGGGATCTGAAACGCGAATGCGTTCATGCATGGCTGACAAGACAAAATTTCGGCCAAGCGGTGTAAGCTTGCTCGACATGCGAGGATCAAAGAACGGAACGACAGGCCGGCCGGCGATCGAAATCACGACTGGCGACCAGTAGGAAACCCTCTCCGACAAACCAATTGCGAGCGGATAGAATTCGTGTCGTCGGCCGATGATCTCATGGTCTTTGGCAAAATTGAACAATCCCTCAGCGGCGCGAAGATTGGCTTTGATCTCTGCTACAGATTTGCCACGCTGCCGGATGGCGGCGGCGATTGTCCGCCAAGGAGTTCGAGGAAGTGCAGCTAGAGGCCCAGCTTGCACGTCCAAGATGTCGAGAATACTGAGCCGAAATGGTTTGTAGCCATAAGGCGGGAAGCTGTCCTTGAGCTTGCGCAACTCAACTTGCTTCTCGTCTTTGGGCAGAGGTGCAATACGGGCCAAATCCAAATCATGAAGTGAACGGCGTGTCTTCACTAGGCTCTCCTGTCGAGGGACCGCCCCCAACGGTCACCTTGTGGTATTTGAAGCGTTCTAGGATCACACTATCTGGTATTCTGAGACCAAAAGCCATCTTTGTTCTCGCTTCGTCCACTACAAATTGCCATGGCGCACCGCGCGCGTGAGAAACGTCCACTAGACGTCCCGGCGACATTCGGCCGTAAGTCGACACGACCCGGCGAATACAGATCAGCACGGCCGGGTCACAGGGGCGCATGGATCGCGCGCGGAGAACCGGTAAGTGGGTCCCTAGCTTCCGCACGGAAGTCGATGCAGTTGCCCACCTGCCGCTTTGAACGCTCCGTAGGCAGCCGGATGAACGGGCCCGTGTCTCCACGCCTCAAAATAGCCAGAGACAAGGGGGTATTTTGTCTGAACGAGATAAAGTCCGTGTGCGAAGTAGAGAAGCTTTTGAAGCGCGAGATTCGTTATTGTCCCATGGCCCTCGGCTTCATCAAGCATGAGATTGCATATGCCGCGGGGGTCGCTGGGGGGCGGCGCTCATTTCTTCTGCATCGGATGTGCGCGCAACTTTCGACATGACAACAGACTCCTGCCCGTATAGCGTGTGATTCGCTACACGATGAGCAGTCGATGTCGGCTCGATGGCGGGATGGCAGTCCCGATCATCACCTTCAAACTATACAGATTTCTAAAAAAACGGCTAGCTCCCACCGCGCCCCAGGCCGCGTTTTCTGCTATCAGTTGGAGATTTGGCGGAGCGTAGCCGATGCCAAAAATTACATTTGAAGATGTGGAGACTTTGCGAGGACAAACGCCCAAGCGGTGCTGCTTTGCTCAAACAGCTGTCGTCACAGAGCGCAAGGACGGACAGTATTGCATCAGCCTTCGTTTTGCGCCTCTGGGACGTCTGTTCACCGCTGAAACAGGAATTGCTCTCGACAGCGGTCCGGTACGGGCCATACCGGTACATAAGCGACAAAGGGCAGATCGAGGTTGCCCTCGCATGGCAGGAAAAGCGTCGACCACTCGTTTTTCTTCGCGATGGAATGACTTCCTCGGTAGCTCTTGGCTTCAATCTTGCTGAACCAGGTGTCTATACTAAGCTCGGTCAAACAGAGCATGACGCCAAGACCGCAAAGGACGCTGCAGCAATTGGCGCATTAGCCAGAGCCTGCTCATCGGTGATCAGTAGCCTCGCATTCTACGAAGAGTGCAGTGCCATTTGTGCGGTTCCACCATCGCCGGACAAGGATTGGGATTTGCCGACAGAACTTGCGAATTTAGTTGCCGCAAAAACCAAACGGGACGACATCTCTACCAACATTCGATTTTCCAAGAAAAAGGTGAGCGTCAAATCTCTGTCGCTGACGGACAAGTGGGGAGCGCTCGATGCGGCGAAGCTGAAAATCGACGGTGATGTGAAAGGCAAGAAAATTGTCCTGTTGGACGACAAGTACCAATCCGGGACGACCGCACAATATGTTGCGGCGAAGCTATATGACGCTGGTGTGGCTGAGGTTCATGGACTTTTCTGTGTGAAGACGGAAACAAAATAATAGTGGCACTCAGTCGCGCAATAATCGTGATCGAGGCGCGCAAATCTGGTGGCACGTTAAACGCCGGGTTCAGCGCTCTACAAATGAAAAAACCACTATTCGTTGCCCTTTATGAAGACATGAACGGTGCTCGCGAAGGCAACGAGCAGTTAATAAGAGGGGGTGCCATACCCCTCAAGCGTAACCGAGCCACCGAACAGGCGGAACTAGAATGTGCTCGCAGTCATCGAACCGTCAGCGGCCGCTACCAATTTTGGGTACGATAGCGGTCAGTGGAGGGCCTCGGACGTCTTTGTAACTGACCCTTGCCGCCCTGTATGACGCGAAACCGGCCGCTGGCCTGGTCTGTCCTCCGGCTGCTCGACCTACGAAGTAGGTCGAGCAGCCGAAGGAGCAGCTTTCCGGTCAAGAGCTACTGACCGCAAAATGCATAAGCGCAACAGCTGCTCGTCTCGAGGCGGTGTGCCAGAGCAGTGCCCGCTCTTAGCATGAGCGTACACGTAGTGGCCGCTTTCAAATTCGGACCGTAGCTCGCTGTTGTGGGCTTGCCGCAGCGAAAATCGGGCGTCCCTTGCAGAAGCTTGCGGTCCACGATGCAGCACGTTTCTGTTGCTAGAACTAACCCGGCGTCTCAAACTAGAGACGAAGAAACAGCTTGACGAGGCCAAAAGCCCCGGAACAGAGTGTAATAATGTATTGTCATCTCTGCCCTCCATTGTGTGACTGCTTTGCGGGAACACAATTTTGTCACAATTACTTGTACGCAATTTGAAGAATTCTAACGCGCTGGTCGAGGCGCACACATAGTCGCCGGCTCGTTGCCGGGCCAGAAGTCGCGGTTCAGCGGTCATGACTTCCATCGTTCTCCTTAGCGGCGAGATCGCGGCTGGCAAGACCCTGGTCGCAAAAACCTTTGGAAGGCGAGCATGGCTTTCAACGCGTGGCGACGGGAAGCTATCTAAAGACACTGGCCGAAAAGCGGGAGTTGCAGATCGGCCGCGACACGTTGAAAACCATCGGCGACTTCCTAGACATTGAGACTGGTGGCAAATGGGTCGCCGATTTGGCGTCGATGCAAAGCGAACAAAATCCCTCGGCCAATTATTGGCTCCTAGATAGCATACGCCGTGATTTTCAAATTTCGTGGTTTCATCAAGTGTTCAGTCTTGCGTTGCACGTTCACGTTACAGCACCGGAACAGGTTCGGTGTCGTCGGTATGAGGAACGCCGAAAAACTGGCGGCGAATACGCGAACGCTACATCTTATGAAGAAGCGAAGTCCGGGCCAACAGAGCATCATGTTCAATCGCTTGCCGGCCTCTGTGAACTTCTTATCGATTCCGAACAGACGCATCCCAACGGTGCTGCTGAGCAGATCATGAAAAAACTTCGCGATTTACAAAACAATAATTGATGACGAGGTTGCGATGGCTCAAATCGTAATTCTTACGGGTAGAACCTGCAACGGAAAGTCCACCCTGGCGATGCTGTTGCGTGAGGAATATGGCTTCGAAATATTTGATACGAGCGAGCGTCTGCAACGGGAGGCGCGAAAGCGCAGTCGTCGGCGCGATAGGCTGACGCTCCAAAAGCTTGGCGACGCTTTGGACAAAGAAACCAACTTTAAGTGGGTGCTTGATGGCGCTTTGAAGCTGGCCCAACGGAAGAAAAATCCGTTGTTGTCGACAACGTGCGAAACGCCTCTCAACTAGCGCATTTTAGGAAGCGGACCGATTTTGAGATGGTGCACGTGCATTTGTACGCGCCCAATGACGTATTGGCGAAGCGTTTTGCTGATCGCACCGCCAAACGTTCGTTGCGCGAGAGCGCGAAAACGTACCGCTATGTGTATTTTATCAACAAAGAAAGGACATCACGCGTTTCAAGGCTGACGCAGATGTCCGCATTTTTACGAAGCGGACCGATAGCAGAGACACGTTTGTGCGCGTGGCCGGCCATCTTGGACTTTTTACGCCCCCGCAAGTACGTTGTGTCGACGTGTTAGTTGGGGGGCAATACGGTAGCGAGGGAAAGGGGCATGTCGCAGCATATTTGGCGGAAGAATACGATGTGCTCGTCCGTGTCGGTGAACCGAATGCAGGCCATACCGTTTCGGCAGGGACTGGTGTCTACACCTATCACCACTTACCATCGGGCTGCCGCGATGTTCATGCGGAAGTACTGCTTGGACCCGGCGCAACGCTATATCTGCCCATGCTTCTCAAGGAGATTGAGGATTGCCGGCTGACTTCGGAACGCCTGTATATCGATCCGCAGGCTATGATCATCGACGACAGTGATCGGCAGGCGGAGGCAGCCCTGGTCAATGGGATTTCGTCGACAGGGAGCGGAAGTGGGCATGCGGCGGCTCGTAGAATGACTGGTAGGGTACCTGGGCAGACGAAGCTCGCCTGCAATGTCCCCGAGTTGTCCCGGTTCGTAGGAACCAAACCCATTTATCGCGGTTCGACGTTGCGGCGGTTGGAGCACGCCTATCGCGAAGGCAAACATATCTTGCTCGAAGGTACACAGGGCAGTGGATTGAGCTTGTTTCATGGTCCTTATCCGTATGTAACGTCTCGCGATACGAACGTCGCGGGCTGTTTAGCCGAAGCGGGGATCTCGCCAAGCCGCGTGCGGCGCGTATTGATGGTCGTACGTCCGACTCCAATACGCGTGGACAATTCACCAGCGGGAAAGACATCGGGCCCGCTTAAGCACGAAACAACGTTTGCCGTTGTAGCGGCCGAAGCCGGACTTAGGACACCTGACGTACAAAAGGCGGAAAAAACCTCGACGACTGGAAGAAACAGGCGGGTGGGATGGTTTGATTGGGAGTTGTTTCGCCAGTCCTGCGCGCTTAATGCGCCGACCGACCTCATTCTCACATTCGCGGACTATGTGAATGCAGGTAACCAACAGGCGCGCCGGTTCGAACAACTTTCGCAGGATACGATCAAATTTATCGAGGAATTAGAACGGGTGTCCCAGGCGCCGGTATCTCTCATCAACACCCGCTTTCCTCGAACCGACCAGGAGCGCCTACAACAAAATCGTTGCGCAGGATCTCGGCATAGTGGTCAAGCGTGCGGTCTTTCATGCGGGCTTCTTCTCGGAAGCCTTCATGCGGGCATAGACGTCGTCGATCACCGTCCGGTCGGCGTCGTTGAACGGATATTGCGCCTCGTGCTCTGCCTCCAACGCGTCTTCGGTCTCCTTCCAGAGAGCGAGGATGGTGTTGATCGCCTGAGTTTCTCCGTTCAGCGCCTTTTGGGACAGACGCAGAAGCGAGGCCTCGGTGACTGTGATCTTTTTTTTGCGGCCATCGAGATCGCCGGAGACGAGCTGGCCCAGAACCTTGCGGATGATGGAGTGCCGGTTTTTCGAGCCCTTGGGTCGACCTTGTGGATGTCCTGACTTTCCGGGCTTGAACTGGTGTTCGACTGGCGGCTTGCGCTTGCTGTCCGTCGTCTGCTTTTTAGTGACCATCTTCTCACTCCATACTGATGCCACGCTCTCGCGCGATGTCTTCGAAACTCTGTCCAGTTTGGGCGTGTCGAGCCTCAAGGTCATAGACCTTCAAGAACCGCCGGATGATCGTGTCTGCGTAGTGCGGATCAATCTCGATGCCGTATCCCTTGCGACCGGTTTTCTCGGCAGCGATCAGCGTCGAGCCGCTGCCGGCGAAAGCGTCCAGAACGATCCCGCCGCGGTGCGAGCAATCGAGGATGGCGTCGGCGACGAGCGCGACGGGTTTGACAGTCGGATGCATGGCGAGCTCGGCGTCCCGCTCCTTGCTGAAGGTGTTCACGCCTGCATAGGTCCACACGTTCGTGCGGTTGCGTCCGAAGCGGCCCAGCTCGACATTGTTGATGTGGCTGGCAGTGCCGAGTTTGAACACGAAGACCAGCTCGTGCTGGGAGCGGTAGAGGCTACCCATGCCGGCATTGGTCTTGGCCCAGACGCAGAGGTTCTTGAGCTCACTGTAGACGCCTGCGGAATCCAGCACCTCGCGCATGTGACGCCAGTCCATGCATATATAGTGTAGCGATCCGTCCGCGCTGAATCCGGCCAGATGGTCGAACACAGTCCTGAGGAAGGCCGTGAACTCGGTCGGCGTCATCTCGCCGGACGCCATCGCGAATTCCTTGTGAACCGTCTTGCCCAGCCCCGACACGTTTCCGGCGATGCGCACATTGTAGGGCGGGTCCGTAAAGACAGCCTGAGCCTTTTCCCGCGCAGAAGCGCTTCATAGCTCTCGCGCCTGGTGAAGTCGCCGCACAGCAGGAAGTGCTCGCCGATTTGCCAGAGGTCACCGATCTGGGTGATCGCCGGCCGGTCGCTCTCGACGTCGGGGATCTCATCGGCGGCGCCGGGCTTCGTTCCATCCAGCTCTCCAAGCAGAAGATCGACCTCGGGCAGCTCAAAACCGGTGAGCGTCAGATCGAAGCTGAATGTGAGCGACAGTTCCTTGAGCTCTAGTGCGAGCAAGTTCCTGTCCCAACCGGAATTCTCGGCAAGCTTGTTGTCCGCGATCACATAGGCGCGGATCTGTGCCGGCGACAGGTGATCGACCCGCACGGTCGGGATGTCGGTCATTCCCAGTTCGATCGCTGCAAGAGCGGCACCGTGGCCTGCGATGATCCCGTCATCGGCATCCAGCAGGACCGGCCTGACGAACCCGAATTCCTGGATGCTGCGTTTGAGTTGCCCGATCTGATTCTTCGAATCGATTCGCGGGTTGGTGGCGCGCGGCTTCAGCGACTTCGGGTCCTTGTAGATGACCGTCAGGCTAGCCACGGACGCCTCGCGTCTTTTTGCGCGCTGGCTTCTTGTCCGGAAGGCGGACGCAGGTCGGAAGGCTCGACCTTCAGCGCGTTCGCGATACGTTCAACTGTGTCCAAAGAGGCACTGTAGACACACCTTTCGAGCGCGCTGATGTATGTCCGGTCGAGTTCGGCCAGATCGGCGAGTTCTTCCTGCGAAAATCCGGCGGTCGCGCGAGATATGCGCAGATTTCGGGCAAAGGCCTTCCGCAGTTCCATGCGGTAAGGCGAGCCGATTTGAGAGGTTTACCACCACGGAGTATACTCGTCATAAAGAGGTGGGCAGTTAATCTGTGGATGTCAAAGGCAATTTTTGTGGAGCAGACGTGCCGAATTTTGAAAAAGTCCGCTACTCGGACCTGAACGCCCGACAGCAGGAAGTCTTCAATTTTCAGTGGATCTCAGGCGCGCTCGCGACCTACGGCTATCACACCCACCTGGTGCCCGATGACTGGGAAGGCGCAGACTTCATCGCCCGACACATGGTGACTGGACAGCAGATCCAGGTTCAGCTGAAAAGCCGAATTCATTTTGCCCGAAAATACCAGGGCAAGGACATCTGGATCGCCTTCCGGCATTCGGATCGAGCATACCTTTACCCCCATGACGCACTGCTCGAGGAGTATCTGAAGATCAATCCAATGCTCAACAATCGAGCCTGGAACGGGCCGGATGGCGCCGTGCACTCCAGAGAGCCGACGAAAGCGCAGCTTGCTCTGCTCAAGGAATACGAGGTCGGTTGGATTTTGGAGTAGGGCGCCTTGGCTGGAATGTCCTTGGCGCGGGAACGACGTTCCTTTCTGAGGCCCACGTTGACCCGATCGCCAGCCCAGCAATGATAACTCCGAATTATGGACACACCCGTCCGCGCAGTTGGGCGCCGTGATCACTGCATATTCGGTGGGCTGGATGATGTGGAAGAAGCGCTAGGAGCGACGCACACGGCAACGCAGTCATGGATTTCGAAGGGCGGGTACAACGTTACACATCCCAGCAAAGATCAGATCGAACGCATGCAGATCCACCGGAACCGGTGGGAACGCGTCACCGGCTTGTTGAACGTCTAGGGCTTTAGATAACGGTATCCCAGAAGGGCGAAGCCCGCCGCAATATCGACTCGCTGTCTCGCGAGACTTGCATGCAGGCGAATTGGCCAGGCTTGAACGGAAACTGCAAAGCCAGAAATTTAGGCACCGTGGACGTTACGCTAGTTTCCGCTTTCCAAGTCCATCTTGAGCTCAAGCAGCCTGAGCATGTCCTTGAGCGCGACGATACCGACGAGGTGTCCCTTCTCGACGACCATCATACGGGTATTGCCGGTGCGCTGCATCCGGGAGAGCCCTTGCACCGAATCCTGATCGGCCTCGATCGTATTGTCTTCCGAGCACGGCGACGCGACTTGCCCCACCGTTACTGATCCCCATTTGTCGCGCGGAACCTCTTTGATCTGGCGCGTGCTGATACAGCCGACTAGGCGCGAATTCTCGATGACCGGAAAGAGGTCGAAGTAGTATTTGTACACGTAGTCCTCCACCAGTTCGCGCAAGGTGATCGTTGGCGCCACCGTAACTGGGTTGTGGGTCATGAACCGGCTAACCGGCTCTCCTTCGAGCGCCCGTCGAGTCACCAATTGATAGTAGGAGCCTACGGCCGCACCGCGCAGGAAAAGCCCGATCAAAAACCACCAAATTCCGCCGACGAAGTTTCCGGTCAGCACATTCAGAACGCCCAAGCACATCAGGACGAATCCGAAACCGGCGCCGATCCGCGATGCAATGCGGGTTGCCTTGTGCAGATTCCCGGTCCGCCACCAGAGTGCGGCGCGCAGGACGCGGCCGCCGTCGAGCGGAAAGGCCGGTAATGCATTGAATACCACCAGCAAGGCGTTGAGGTAGGCCAGGTAGCGTGCCACTGCGACTACGGAAGCCGGGACACCCGCGCTTTGTCCCGTCGCCGAGAATCCAAAGAATGCTGCGGCCAGAACAATGCTCGCAGCAGGTCCGGCAATGGCCATGAGGAACTCGGCCTTTGGACTCACCGGCTCCTCTTCCATCTCGGCGACGCCGCCAAATATGAAGAGCGTGATTCCGCGAATGGGAATGCCGTAGCGCCGCGCCACGAGCGAGTGCGAGAGCTCGTGGAGCACGATCGACAAGAACAGTCCGATCACGCCGGCGACGCCCATCCACCAGTAGACCGCTTTCGGCAGTCCTTCGTAGTAGGTTGGAAAAAAGCCTTGGGCTAACGACCAGGCGATGAGCAGGGCAAGGAACACCCAGCTCATGTCCAGCTTCACCTTGAATCCGGCCAGCTTGAAAAGTGTAACCTGTTTGCCGAACATCAAGCCTCTTCCCTCTTGTGACTAGCCAATGCGTGGGCGCGATCCGGCTTCGACCGAGAAAAAACATTAATGCTTAAAGTGGCGCACCGAGCAGACGCAAAATTTCGATCGCTTGATCGACTACTTCGTCCGTTGTTGAATTGGGGAAACTCGTCAGTGTCGAGGTTTATCTTTAAATGAATTCATGGCATCGGGTTCCTTCCATTTGGCCACAAGTTGAGACCAATAGACGAAGCTGATCTGGGCCAGATCAATTGGATATCGGGCTAGTGAGCCAGGAATATCGGCAAAGACGCTTCCTGCAGCACGTGTCGGGTAAACCCTCCGAGAAGGAATTCGCGCGTCCGACTATGTCCATAGCCTCCCATGACGAGCAAGTCCGCACCGAACCGATGCGCCTCCTCCATCATCGCAGTAGGCAAATCAGCCGTAGGGGTGATGCATAGCACCTCGGGCGACAGCCCGTGCCAGCGAAGATCGCTGGCGAGCTGCTCAGCCGACGCAACCGCTGTCTCTGTGTCCCGGCCATGTTCAGCCGCCGACAGAATGGCGATCCTGTGAGCCTTGACGAGCAAAGGCATTGCCGCAGTCATCGCACGTGCGGCCTCCACGGTGTTCTTCCATGCAATGGCGACGTTCCGCGCGAAAGTCTTTGTCGGCTTAGTTGCCGCCAGAAGCACTGGCCGGCCACAGCCGACTAAAACATCGCCCATCCAACCCTGACCAAACCCCGAATATTCTTGCGATCGACCAAAAACCACAACTTCTCGCACCCTTGTTTCGACGATGACTTGGTTGATCTGATCACCTTGCGCTTCATAGTATGAAGCTGACACGCGTCCTGTCGCAGTAGGCCGCTCCGAGAGCAACAGCTCAAAACCGGCACAGAAGTCATCAAAGGCTCGTCGGGCAGATGCAGCAGTGGCTCGAACGCTTTCCTGAGAAGATGCCAAAAGTACAGACGACATCGTTGTCATAGCCATGCCGAAGCCGACTGTGTTCATTGCCATGACGACGGGATCGGGGCGGACATGAAGACAGTCAATATGGGCATCAAAAAGTCGCGCCAATTCATAGGCAAACTCCAATGCCGACGTGTCGATCTTCGTACCGACTAAAGGAACGAGAATCCGTTTCATCATCGTTCACCTTTCGCTTCCGAATTCGTCGCGAACGCTGATCTCGAACGCAAGAGAAAACATTGATACAAATCATCAATTGCACTAGGCCCGGCGGCAGCAACAAGGGCAAGTCGTAGCAGCCGGACAATCGCTAAATTTCAAGCTGGCTGCCCGTCCATGCCGCCAGTGTCAAAGCGGTCGGACGGTTTCAATGTCCCCTGTCAGGCTGTTTTCGTTGTTCGGCACAAACTCAAAACAGCGAGTTGGTGAGGGGGCAGGGCTCGAATAGACCCAGACCGTGGCTGGCGGAAGACTGCGAAAAACCCTGCCCGCGCGTCGGACCAGCCAGTCGTCCCCTTTTTAATACTGGTGGTTTTCTTCCGAAAGAAAGTTGAACAAATGGCGCACTGGTTCCAGCCGGTGCAGCGAGCGTTCGATCAGACGGCGGCGCACTGCCTCCCTGTAGTTGAGCAGTGGCAGTCCTGAAACGACAGCCGAAAGTGCTTCGCACTGATTTGCCAACGCCGCGTCGACGTCAAGAGCGTCTCGATGTTTTACACAGACACCAGGAAAGCGTTCGCGCAGCAGACTTACGAACTCAACGTTGTGTTCGATCAGAATAAGCCGGTTTCGAGTAACACCTCGTTCCAGAAGAGCGCTTGTAACGGCTCCGGTCCCGGGTCCCAGTTCCACAACCGTTCCGCTTCCAAAGGGATCCACTTTTGCGGCGATGAGGCGGGCCAACGGACGGCTTGAGGGTAGCAGTGATGCTACTCCGCACGGATTGGCGACCAACCCTCGCAGGAATAGCAGATTGGTCTTAAACGATCCGAAATCCGGCGCTTCGGGCGCTATCGTCATATCCCAGATATCTATTTGATCAAGAGGTATTTGTACGACGCAACTCTCACTTGTCATGGCCCACACGGTGGGAAATGGATCGGCGTGGAAAGCCGTAGGCCGGAACGGCTGAACCAATTTTCTCTATTGAAGTCCTCAAACAGGCGGTCCAGCTCCCGATGCAGGTTCTCAAGCGGCGTCCGGAAACCGCGCGCCCGGCTGAGCTCAGCTTGCTTTTTCTCGTTCACGGGCAAACTGACAACACGCCCGAATCAAGCGGCAACTCTTCGGTCCCGAGAAAAATCTTGTTTCCTTTGCTCAAATTCTGCCTGAGTTGGCATCATATATTCACGTGTCAACGGCAATAAGTCGATCCGCTTGGCCAATTGCAACTGGAAAACTGTGAGACCCTGGTTTCGGAATCCCATTTCGGCACTTGCCAGATAAAACTCCCACATTCGGCAAAAGCGCTCGTCATAGATTTGTTTTGCGCGATCCCAATTCGCACGGAAACGTCTGCGCCACTCAGCAAGCGTATAGGCATAGTGCAACCGTAAGATCTCGACATCAGTAACAATAAGCCCACTCTGCTCGACGGCCGGCAAAACTTCGCTCAAGGCCGGCGTGTAGCCACCTGGAAAAATGTATTTTCCAATCCAGGGATTGGTAAAGCCCGGTCCGTCACTGCGCCCAATTGCGTGAATAAGCGCGACACCGTTGTCGCTAAGAAGAGCCGATATGTTCTTGAAGTAATCCTGATATTGGCCGATGCCGACATGTTCCAACATGCCAACCGAAACGACACGATCGAACCGTCCCCCCGCCTGACGATAGTCTTGCAACAGAAAGTGCACGCGGTTCGAGAGTCCGAGCGCATTTGCCCGTTCGTTCGCGATTTTAAGCTGTTCATTGGACAGGGTAATGCCCGTCACATCGACATTTGCGGCCTGTGCGAAATAAAGCGCCAAGCCACCCCACCCGGACCCAATGTCCAACAAATGTTGGCCCGATTTCAAGTCGAGTTTTTTGGCAATCCGATGCTGCTTCTGTAGTTGCGCAGTTTCTAACGTGTCACCCGGCTTTTCGAAGAATGCACACGAATACTGTTTTTCGGAATCGAGAAACAGATCGTAGAGCTCTCCCGACAAGTTATAGTGGTGCTCTGCGTTACGCGTAGCGCGCCGGCGAGAATTCGGTTGCGCCAGTCGCCTCGTCCACCGGCGAGCGAAAGCAAGCCACTTCCAATGACCGTTGCCAAATCCGAGGCCCAAGTTGCGTGTCAGCAATTCCAGGGCGTCCGCAATGTCGCCATTCTCGACGGTCAGGCGACCATCCATGTAGGCCTCGCCAAATGCCAATTGGGGATCGATGAGAAGGGCGCATTCAACCACTCTATCAGCGAGCCGGATACTCAGGGCGGGTTTTTCCATCTCGCCAAAATCGTGCGATTGACCGCTAGAGTCGATGATCGACAAGTGGCCTTCGCGGACGAGAGATTTTAGGATTGCGGAAAGTAGATACATAGCGCGATGCCTTCTGACATCTCTTGTAAATTTCCATGAACAATTGGCCCAATACATTGATTGAAATCACCTAACGGGGCGGGCAGAGGCGATTGTCTCGGAACGACGGCGCAGCCGGAACAGGGGGAAGGACACCGGGGTAGAAGCGAAATTCAGGCGCTAACGCGGGTAATGGAAAGTTTTGTTTGATTAAAGCGAGCCCCGCCGCGGAGGCTGCGTCGACCCATTTGCATTCAAAACATGACGTGTCCGCGCTATTGTTTAGTTGATCCAGCTGAGGGGACGTCCCCATGGTTGGGCGCCCGACACATTTTGTGTGCTTCGCCATATGCCGGCAACATGACCATCAACGACTGAGAATTTCTATCTATCGCTAAGGCGGAGCGGCCCTCTTGCAACCCTTTCCACAAAGCTGGGATCGACGATTTGTTTGTCCAATTTGGAACCAGTCACATCGCCGTTGTCACGGCCATCCTCGGCATTGCACTTGCCTTGATTGCGGTCGTGCGCGTCTGGGGCGGCGTTAGACTTGCCCGGACTATCAGGTGGAGCTTGGCAACGGTTTTGATTTTCACTTGGGTGCTATGGTTTCTTCTTCTGTACGAGGAAGGATGGGCTTCGATTGCCACGCTTCTGCCTATGAATCTGTGCGACTGGGCAGCCATCGTTGTCGTCATCACGCTCATTCGGCCAAATCAGCGAACGTATGAACTCGCATATTTCTGGGCATTGGGCGGTACGACGTTGGCATTGCTCACGCCGGATCTCGCTGTCGACTTTCCGGACCCCAGGTTCACGATTTTCTTCGCGCTTCATGGCGGTGTAGTCGCGGCCGTGCTGTTTTTCACGCTTGGCCTGAGGATGCGCCCCTGGCCGTCTTCAATCCCGCGTGTGGTTGCATGGTCGCTAATCTATCTAGGCATCGCGACTGCGGTGAATGGGCTCTTCGACACGAACTTCGGCTACCTCGTTGCGAAGCCGATTCAACCGTCTTTGCTCGATTACTTTGCGCCGTGGCCATACTACCTCGGCGAGGAGACGCTTCTCGCGTGCGCGATAATCGCATTGCTCTATGCGCCATTTTTTCTTCAGGACCGGTTTGCTGGCAGACGCGATCTTCACAGGAAGTAGCCGGCAATGCTAAGTCGACGGCCGCAGATGGTGGTCGTTGCACGGGCTTCTATTCGAGCTAGCAAACCTTTGAGACGACGCACGAGACAGCGACGTAAGCGCCCGCCAAACTGAACGCCGTTAGCGCCGTGATCCAAGTGACTAGCCCCATGAAGGACACAACCCTCCATGTCTTCGCCGACGAAAGCATCTGTCTGAAAACCTCAACGCGCTGCTTCAGCGCCGCTGCACCTTAGCACAGCCCAAATGGTGTCCATGCACGTCATCATCTCAGAACAAGCGAAAACGGCGCCACGGTGAGCCCAAGCCAAGGGTGGGCTTTGATCTATCGCAATGCATCCCTGTTTCCGCGGCCCAGAATCCGGCGCGTTTGCATTGCACTGGCGTTGCCGCCGATGTGGTCGAGCGCGGCAGGGAGACAGGGGATGGCAGCCAGCACGAAGGAACTTACCCAGGCGCTTGGTGTCGCGGAGGAGTGGGTCGGCGCCTTTGTCCAGCTCCTGGGATGGCGCGATCGGGACAAGGCGTTTGCGGCGATGATCGCGGCCTTGCATGGTTTGCGCGACAGCGTACCGTCTGACGAGGCGGTTTATATCGGTTCGCATCTGCCACCTGCGCTGCGTGGCCATTATTACAAGGGATGGCATCCGTCTGGACGGGGGCTTCCGCTCGCATCACGGGAAGCCTTTCTGGAGCGCATCCAGGACGTGATGCATCGCGATCCGGGGATCGATGCCGAGCAGGTTGGCCATGCGCTGTTCGCCGTGCTCGCTGCGCGCCTGCCTGCATCGGAGGTCGAAAATGCCAGAGCTGTCACTCCGGCAGAGTTGCACGCCTTCTGGCCGAGCTGAGGCCCGAGAAGCGTGGTCTCAGTCTATACGCGACTGGCAGGTCCCGGCAGACCGGAAGCGTCCAGGCCCAACTGATCGCAGACGCGTTGGATGACGCGCGGGTCCATATCCTCATGTGCGCCACCAAGCGGCAGACGCGCCGTACGCTCTTCACGACGCACTGTCACCTCGGGATGGCCTCGCGATCGGCCGTGCTGTTCGTGGGATTCGAACTGGCAGCCGCGCTCCGCGAGCCAGTTGCGAAAAGTGTCGCTTCGCATGGGATTTCTCCGGATTTGTACCTCTTCAGACTGCGCGCAGAGGAGAACTGAACGCAACACCATTAAAGATTGCATCCAGGTCACCGCTTGCATCTTGAGACAAGTCAACTCTTTCGCGCGTGGGCTCGGACTTCCAGACCGTTGCGACTATTACGACTACTACGATGGTCCGGAATTCGTGGACGGCAACTGGTTGAACGGAGGTTTCCGCTCACGCTACTTTGACGGTCATCGTCAGTTCTACTGGCGTGGTGGTTGGCACGGCGGTTCCGGCTTCCACGGCGGTGGTTTCCGCCATGGTGGCGGCCACCATCATTAGAGGTTTGGCCGCGATTTGGTCGACATGCCGGTCCCTGCCTGGGCCGCTCTCGCTGAACACTTTGGAAATCCATGTGCTGAAAACGAGCGCGTCTGGTTTAGTGGAGGAACATCGGCTTGTTTTGAACGTGCGTGACGCGCAGACAGTAGCCGGCATGCGTCATACAACGACCCCGTATGGACGCGCCGCCTGCCTTGGATGCAGACATCGCAGGGCGCAGTGGTGTACTTGCTTTCGCTGAAAGTGACCATCGTGGCAGTTTTTTATACTGCCCGCAGCAATCAGGGCCGGCGCGATCCGCGCCGGCCGAGCAGTCCAAACGCTATCTCAGCAATTCAGGCGGCCTTCACCTGAATGTTTTTCGACTTCTTTTGGGCCTCAGCCGTCTTCGGTAACGTCAGCGTAAGAACACCATTCTTGAACGCCGCTTCAATCTTTTCGACATCGACACCCTGGGGCACGCCAAAACGACGCTCGAAGGAGCCATACCTGCGCTCAGAGAGGAAATAGTCCTTCTTCTTCTCTTCCTTCTCCTCCTTTTTTTCGCCTTTGATCATCAGCGTGCCGTCGGAGACCTTCACCTCGATGTCGCGCTCCGACAAACCAGGTAGCTCGGCGGTAATTTCGTAGAATTTCTCCTTCTCTGTGATGTCAACCGCCGGGGACTCGACGCGCAAAAAGCTGCGCTGCCAGAACGGTTCGACGTCGAAAGCCGAATTTCGGAACTGACTGTGCCAGACGCCGCGGTCGAAGTCCTCAAACAGGCGGTCCACCTCCTGGCGCAGGTTCCCTAGCGGCTTCCAGAATCCGCCGGGCTGGCTGAGCTCAGCTGTCTTTTCCTCTTTCACGGGTAGCTTTGTGACGATTTCTGCCATGTGGCTCTCCTGCGAGTTTGTTAAGGAAAGCGGACGGTAGAATTTAAGGGATCGAGAATACTGATCCATGTCAATGCACCAATGATTTGACCGGCCGTCCCCCTGCGCAGTTTCGAAACTGCGCCGGTTATGGCAATGTGTGCTTAGCTTATTTATACGAGTGTCGCCGCCGTTCGGCCGCTGAGCCGAACGACGTTGTAGGGCAGCAGGCTCTTTCGTTTTCGCCAAAAGCGGTTACGTCGGGGGTGCGAAAATTCTGATCGATGGCGCTCAACCGCTAGGGAGGAATTAGTCCCACCTCATGGTCGCACTCCCTCTCCCGCAGCTTCCGAGTGAGATCTCGGCATTACAGGCGCTGGCGCTCGACTTGCGCTGGACGTGGAGTCACGAAGGCGATGCTCTGTGGAGCTATGTCGACGAGCAGCTCTGGGAGCGAACGCACAATCCCTGGATCGTGCTGCAGAGCGCGCCAGCGGAGCGCCTTAAATTGCTCGCCGGTGACGAGAAATTTCAGAGCGAGTTGGCCAGCTTTGTCGAAGCACGAGAGCGATATCTACAAACACCGGGCTGGTTCCGCGGCACGGAAAGCGCAGCGCAACTCGGCGGCGTGGCCTATTTCAGCATGGAGTTCGGCCTTGGCGCGGCGCTGCCGCTCTATGCTGGCGGGCTGGGCGTCCTGGCCGGCGATTTTCTGAAGACGGCCAGCGATCTCGACGTTCCCATCGTTGGCATCGGGCTTCTCTATCAGGAAGGCTATTTCCGGCAGATCGTCGACGCCGCCGGCGCGCAGCAGGAATTCTATCCCTACAACGAGCCGGCCGCGATGCCGATCGAGCCCGTCATCCTTCCGGAAGGTGGCTGGCTGCGGATCGGTCTCGAACTGCCGGGGCGCACCGTTCAACTGCGCGTCTGGCAGGCCACGGTCGGTCGCGTGAAGCTCTATCTGCTCGACAGCAACGATGTGCTCAACAGCCCGCCGGACCGCGGCATCACGGCGAAGCTCTACGGAGGCGGAACGGAAATGCGCCTGATGCAGGAGATCGTGCTCGGCGTCGGCGGATGGCGCGTGGTGGAAGCTCTCCATCCCGAAATTGAAATCTGCCATGTCAACGAAGGTCATGCGGCGTTCGCGATCATCGAACGCGCGCGCCACCTGGCGGTAAAAGCGAATCTTGATTTCTGGGAAGCGTTGTGGGCCACCAGAGCCGGCAATGTCTTCACCACGCACACGCCGGTGGCCGCCGGCTTCGACCAATTTCCCGCCGATCTGTTGCGCAAGTATCTGCCTTACGTGGAAGGCGTGCTGGCGGGACGCGGCGTCGAACTGGATGACGTTCTGGCGCTGGGCCGTGTCAACTCCGACAACGCGGACGAGCCATTCAACATGGCATTTCTGGCGCAGCGCGGCTCGGCGATGTGCATCGGCGTCAGCCGCCTGCACGGCGAATTCAGCCGCCGAATTTTCCAGCCGCTGTTTCCGCGCTGGCCGTCCTGCGAAGTGCCGGTGACCCACATCACCAACGGCGTGCACGTTCCGACCTGGGATTCGGTCGAAGCGGACCGGATTTGGACCGAATCCTGCGGCAAGGAGCGCTGGCGCTCGCCGCCGCGACACCAGTCCGAGCGCATTTCGCGAGCGTCTCCGACGAGGAACTGTGGGCGATGCGCGGCGAGGGTCGCCAGCGCGTCGTGCTATGCCGCGCGGCAGCATCTCGCCAGACAATTGCGAGAACGCGGATTCGATACGGAAATCGTCCGAGGGGCCGATACCGTGCTCGATCCGAACGTTCTCACGCTGGGTTTTGCGCGCCGCTTCACGGAATACAAGCGGCCTAACCTCCTGTTGAGCGACCCGGAACGACTTGGACGAGCTGCTTCTCAACGACAGGCACCGGTTCAGATCGTCGTCGCCGGAAAGGCGCATCCGGCCGATCTCGTGGGAAAGGAAATGATCCAGGAATGGATCAATCTTGCGCGCCAGCCGCGTTACCGGCGGCATGTCGTGTTCCTGGAGGACTACGACATCTCTCTGGCGCAGGAGCTGGTGCAGGGCGTCGATGTCTGGATCAACACGCCGCGCCGGCCGTGGGAAGCCTGCGGCACCAGCGGCATGAAGGTGTCTGGTCAATGGCGGCCTCAATTGTTCGACTCTCGATGGCTGGTGGGACGAGGCCTACGAACCGGGCGTCGGCTGGTCGATCGGCGACGGAAGCGGCGGCGCCGGTCCAAGAGGTCGACGCGCGCGATGCGGCGAAGTCTCTACGAGGTTCTCGAAAACAAGATCGTTCCCGAATTCTACGACCGCGACGCCGGACGGCCTGCCGCGCGCCTGGCTGCGACGCATTCGCGAAAGCATGTGCAAGCTGACGCCCGCTGTTCGGCGGCGCGCGCATGATGCGCGACTATGTTGAGAATGTCTATTTTCCGCTCGCGCGGGCGGTACGCGTGCGATCAAAAGACAATTTTGCAGCTGCTCGAACCATGAATGCATGGTGGCGGGCGCTAAATCGCCAGTGGCCAAGCCTTCACATCGGAAATCCAACGATCAGTCAGTCTGGTACCGCGTGGCACGTGGCAGTGCCGATAGTTCTAGGCGATGTCTTGCCGTCTTCCGTAAGCGCCGAATTGTTTGCTGATGCCACAGCAGAGTTGGCGCCCGAGGTGATCGTGCTTCACCAGGAGCGAGCGATCGCTGGGGCGACCAATGGCTATATCTATGCCGGCACCATCGAAACGTCTCGACGGATCGAGGACTACACCATTCGAGTCGTTGCCCGCCATCCGGATGCGTTCTTACCGACCGAGATGCCTCTTATCGCCTGGCAAAGGTAGCCGGGGCGCAGGCTGCTCAACTCTCGGCATACGCTTGGAAATCGCTCTGGCTGGCGGCCGCGAGATCGGCACGCGAGGCATGACGTTTCGTTGCCAGTCGATCGATCGGGAGAAATCAGCACAATACTCGGCTTCGATTTCGGCCTTGGCGCGCAGCCAATGTTCGAACGCCTTGCCGCTCGGACACCCCTCGCGCTCCCAAATGAGAAAGCTGCGTAAGCGAATTGCCTCTTCCGAAATCATTGGCTTGCTCCGTTAGAACCATCATTAAACCACGCATCGCAGTTCAACGCATCGCTTGTCTCTCAAACTCTCCGCTGGTCATCGGCATCATGGACGCACCAGCTGGCCGCGAATAGCCAATGCCCAATGCGTCGTGATACAGGGCCACATATTTCGCAGCGCTTGTGTCACAGCTAAAATCTTGTGCCATTGCCTGTAGCTGCAGCCGGCGCCAGGCAAGTGGTTCCTTGTAGACGGCCAAGGCGCGCCTGATCCCGCCAAGCAAACCTGAAAGGTTCGGGTCATCAAAAACAAAACCGGTCGCCGACTGGTCGTACAGCGTGGCCGCCGTCGCATCCGTCACCGTATCGGCAAGCCCGCCCGTCCTTCGCACAACCGGAACCGTCCCATACCGAAGTGCATATAGTTGACTGAGACCGCATGGTTCGAATCTTGCGGGCGCAAGGAGAATCTCAGAGCCAGCCTGCAGCCGGTGCGCCGCTGCCTCATCATAGCCGATATGAACTCCCACACGTCCTTCGCACTTGCGGCCAAGCTCCTCGAATGCCGCTTCAAGGTCGGAATCGCCTTCGCTGACGAGTGCGAACTGGGCTCCGGAACTGATGATCTGCGGTATTGCTTCGAGAATAACATCCGCCATTTTTTGATGCGCAAGTCGGCTTACGAAACCAATCAGTGGCGTTTCCGCAGACACGCTTAGCCCGAACTCATCCTGAAGCTCAGCCTTGCACTTCCGTTTGCCTGAAATGCTGCGCGCGCTATAGCGGTGTGGCAGATAACTGTCCGTTTCCGAATCCCAAAAGTTGCTGTCAATTCCGTTCAGGATCCCGGAGAAATGCTCTCCTCGAGCTCGCAGCACACCGTCGAACCCACAACCAAACTCCGGCGTAAGTACTTCTTTCGCATAAGTGGGGCTCACCGTTGTGAGTTTGTCGCTGTAGTGAATGGCGGTCTTCAAGTATGACACCTGACCGTAAAACTCCACGCCATCCGCCGTGAAGACTTCGTCCGGCATGCCGATGGTGGGAAGGATTTCTCGGGGAAAATTTCCTTGGAACGCCAAATTGTGGACCGTGAAAACAGTGGCGGGCCTCGGGCCGCTCTCGCGCGAAAGCAACAAAGGAATGAGTCCGGCGTGCCAGTCGTTTCCATGCACGACATCAGGCGTCCAGCCTAGCAGGCGACCCATTGCAATCTCGGCTGCCACGCAGGCGAGGAAAGCAAACCGCAGTGCGTTGTCAGCCCAGTCCTGTCCGTGCTTGTCCTGGTAAAGCCCGCCGCTACGCGAATAGAGAGAAGGCGCATAGATGAGCAATACGGGCACAGAGGAGCCTGGCAGTTGGCCCGAAATAAGCGCAGCATCGTGCACTCCCAGCAGCGGCTCAAGATGGACTTCGATGCGTGGATTTTTCAGTTGCGCAATCGCGCCCGGATATCCCGGCAGCAGGAGATGGACGTCTATTCCTTGCCGCGTCAGCGCAATGGCTAACGCGCTAGATACATCCGCCAAGCCACCTGATTTGGCCAGCGGGTAAACCTCGGATGTCACAAAAAGTACGCGCATTGCTGACGCCTTCGTCCACCATACTACGAAGGATTGGCCCCCAACCGCCTTCGAGCGTTGACCCCAATCAGTTTCTCTCCGATTTTTGCGTGTTTAATAGCAATTGTTATCTGAGCATTTTCAGGTTCCGACTTGCAACGCGAATTTACCGGAATGCTGGAGTATAAGTGCGTCCGCTGCGTCAAAGCCCGTGCGGCAAGGCTATGCTATGCCTGCGACGATTGAGTTACAGACCGCCGAGCGGATGGCCGCTGTCGTGGATGGTGACGAGGGTGATCCCTTTTCATTTCTCGGGATGCACGCGGTCGTAGATCGTCTCTTGGTGTGCACCTTTCAGCCGCACGCCTCGCAAGTGGCAGTTTTGCGAGCCAGTGATGGTGAATGTGTAGGCGAACTCAAGCGGTTGCACGCTGCGGGGCTTTTTTTTGGCGCCGTCAGCGGTGAGGTTGCCTACCCCTACCGTCTGCGAATAGTGGACAGCGAAGGCGAAAGGGTGCTCGCTGATCCCTATGCCTTTGGCTGCATCCTGGACGAGCTGGCGCTCCAGCTTTTCGCCCAAGGTACCCATTTTCATGCCTTCGAAAAAATGGGCGCGCACCCGAGCGTATTCGACGGCGTGTCAGGCACGACCTTCGCGGTCTGGGCGCCGAATGCGCGCCGCGTAAGCGTAGTCGGCAATTTCAACTGCTGGGATGGCCGCCGGCATCCGATGCGCCTTCATCCGGGCGCCGGCATCTGGGAAATTTTCCTACCCGACGTCATGCAGGGCGCGCTCTACAAATATGAGATCAAGACGCAAACTGGCGAAGTCCTGCTTAAAGCCGATCCCTACGCCTTCGAGGCGGAGCAACCGCCACGAACGGCGTCGGTGGTTCGCGGTTTGCCGCCTCGCTCGACACCTGCGCCGGCGAAGGGGGTGCTTGGCCCCCCACGCGCCGATCGGCACGACCCGGTGTCCATCTACGAGGTTCATTTGGGGTCATGGCGACGAATTCCGCAGGAGGGAAACCGGAGCCTGTCCTATCGGGAACTGGCCGACATACTAATTCCTTATGTGAAGGAAATGGGCTTCACGCACCTCGAGCTGTTGCCTATCAGTGAATATCCGTTTGACGGATCATGGGGCTATCAGCCGACCGGCCTCTTCGCACCCACTAGCCGCTATGGCACGCCGACAGAATTTCTCGAATTTGTCTTGCGCTGCCACACAGAAGGTCTTGGGGTGATCCTCGATTGGGTGCCGGGACATTTTCCAAACGATCCGCATGGCCTCGCGCGGTTCGATGGGACGTGCCTCTACGAACACCAGGATCCCCGCGAGGGGTGCCATCCGGATTGGGACACGCTGATCTACAATTTTGGTCGACGGGAAGTGCGCAACTATCTCCTGTCGAATGCACTATTCTGGCTCTCGCAATACGGGGTCGACGGTTTGCGCGTGGACGCGGTCGCGTCGATGCTCTACCGCAACTACAGCCGCAAAGAGGGTGAATGGGTTCCAAATATCCATGGCGGTGTAGAGAATCTCGAGGCGATAGACTTTCTTCGTCGTCTAAACGAGGTGGCCCATCGGGAGTACCCTAAGACCATGACCGTCGCCGAAGAGTTCGACCGCGTGGCCGATGGTGTCGAGGCCTTCTTATCTTGGCGGTCTGGGCTTCGGCTACAAATGGAACATGGGTTGGATGCACGACACGCTCGAATACATGGCCAAGGACCCGGCGCACCGAAAATACCATCACGACAAGCTGACCTTCGGTCTGCTCTACGCCTTCAGCGAAAACTTCATACTTCCGCTTTCACACGATGAAGTCGTGCACGGCAAGGGTTCGTTGGTCGCGAAGATGCCGGGTGATCGCTGGCAGAAGTTCGCCAATCTTCGTGCCTATCTCGCATTCATGTACACGCAACCCGGGAAGAAGCTCCTATTCATGGGCGCGGAGTTTGCGCAATTGCGCGAGTGGGATCACGACAGCGGCCTGGACTGGCATTTGACCGATGATGCCATGCATGCTGGCGTAAAGGCGCTTGTGCGCGATCTGAATTGGTCTTACCGCGGTATGAGCGCACTCCACGAACGCGATTGCGAGCAAGAGGGATTTTCCTGGATCGATTGCAATGACGCCGACAACAGCGTCATCGCCTATATCCGTCACGCCGCCGACCCCGACAAGTTCCTGGTCGTCGTCTGTAATTTCACGCCAGTCGTAAGGTACGGGTATCGGGTGGGCGTACCTCGACACGCGGTTTACCGGGAACGATTGAACACCGACTCGGCTTACTATGGCGGAAGTAACGTCGGCAATTGCGGTGAAATCGGGACGCAATACGTTTCCGCGCATGGCCACGCGCAGTCGTTGGCGCTGACGCTGCCTCCGCTAGCAGTCATAGTGCTGCAGCCGGAAGGGTCGGAACGGTGACCGACGAACCGAAGCTGCGAGAGGGAAGACCATTTCCCCTGGGGGCCACGTTCGACGGAGGAGGAGTAAATTTTGCGCTTTTTTCTGCGCACGCAGAAAAGATCGAACTCTGTCTTTTCGACAGCGGGGGGTTGCGCGAGGTCTCCCGAGTGGCTCTGCCCGAGTGCACCGATGGAGTATGGCACGGCTTTATACGGGATGCGCGGCCCGGACTGTTGTATGGCTATAGAGTCCATGGCCCTTACGACCCGCTGAATGGGCACCGCTTTAATCCTAACAAGCTTCTGATTGATCCCTACGCCCGCTCGCTCGATCGTTCCTTCGAATGGAGCGAACTTCACTGTGGTTACGTTGTGGGTGATCCGCGCAAGGACCTTTCCTTCGATACACGTGACAACGCCGCGCTGATGTCGAAATGCCGTGTTACCGATCCGCAGTTCGATTGGAAAGGCGATGTTGGACCACAAACTCGGCTGTCTCGCTCGGTAATCTACGAACTTCATGTCCGCGGCTACACGATGCGCCACCCTGCAATTGGAGCAAGCATGCGCGGAACGCTTGCAGCGCTCTGCCATCCTGAAGTCATTCGTCACTTGCGCGAACTTGGCATTACTGCAATCGAACTGCTTCCGGTTCATCCGATCGGCATGTCGCAGCGGCTTCGTGAGATCGGCCTTCGGGACTACTGGGGTTACAACTCGATAAACTTCTTTGCACTTGAACCGAATTACCTTTGGACCGGGGAGACCGCGGAGTTCAAACGCATGGTGCGGGAGTTTCACGACGCCGGAATCGAAGTGATCCTCGATGTTGTCTTTAACCATACGGGTGAAGGTGACGAGCTCGGTCCGACACTCTCGTTCCGTGGAATTGACAACGCCTCCTACTATTGTCTTCAGGAGGACAAGCGAAGCTATGTCGACTTTACCGGCTGCCATAACACGCTCAATTTTGGCCACCCGCGCGTCTTGCAGATGGTCATGGATTCTCTGCGCTACTGGGTGCAGGAAATGCATGTGGACGGCTTCCGCTTCGATCTCGCGGTCAGTCTCGCGCGCCAGCAGCACCACTTTTCATCGGACGCCCCGCTCTTCGGGCTTCTTATGCAGGACCCGGCGCTCGCCAAGACGAAATTGATCGCCGAACCGTGGGATCTGGGTGTCGACGGCTATCAATTGGGACGGTTTCCTGCGCGATGGAGCGAGTGGAACGACAGGTTTCGCGATACCGTCAGGCGATTCTGGAGAGGCGAGGGTGGACTTGTGGGTGATCTTGCTTATCGACTGACAGGCTCTAGTGATGTCTTTGGCCGATCGGGACGCAGACCAACAGCCAGCGTCAACTATGTCACCGCGCACGACGGTTTTACGCTGGAAGACCTCGTAAGTTATGCCACCAAACATAACGACCAGAACGGCGAGGGCAATTCGGACGGCGTCAACGAAAATTTTAGCTCGAACAGTGGCACGGAAGGTCCGACGAATGACGCTGCGATCATTTCCCTTCGCGAGCGACAAAAGCGGAACTTGATGGCGACGTTGTTGCTGTCACAGGGCATCGCGATGATGCTGGGCGGCGACGAATTCGGCCGCTCCCAGAAAGGCAACAACAACGCCTATTGCCAGGACAATGAAATTAGCTGGGTCGATTGGAGTTTGGCGGACGCGAACAAATCCTTTCTAGGCTTTGTCCAGCAACTGTTGCGAATAAGGGCCAACCATCCCGTTTTTAGGCGATCGGCATTCTTTCGAGGAAATCACGTAGAGAGCGGCGGCTTAAAGGACATCATCTGGTTGGCTCCTGATGGTCGTGAGATGACGGACGCAGATTGGAACGCGCCTGGATGCTCTTGTCTTGGCATTCGGTTTGCGGCGACCTCGGAAACAACGACTCGAGGAACGGAAGTGAGCTCCTTTCTTCTTCTCATGAATGCAACCGAGCTCGAGAGTCCATTTGTGTTGCCCGCGCCGGAACCGGGTCTTCCCTGGCGTTGCTTGGTGAATACAATCCACGATGACGTTATGCGTGATGCGCAGTTTGCGAAGGATACCGCATTTCAGCTCGAAGGCCGCTCTCTTGCGCTTTTCATCAGCGTGCGACCCGTTTAGACGATGAACGAGGCAATCCTGAATCAGCTTGCCGATGCGGCTGGTCTGGAGCCACGCTACTGGGATATTCAAGGTCAGCTTCACGAACGATCTCCGGCAACCGCGCGGCACCTGCTTTGTGCGCTGGGAATTCCTGCGAACACGGAGGCCGACATAGTCGCAAGTCTGGCGATGCTCGCAGAAGAGCCCTGGCTTGCGGTTTTACCTCCAGTGATCGTCGGGACCGACGAATGCGAGATTGAAGTTCCGGTCCGATTGCCGATGAATGCGGCAACTCAATGGGTGCGTTGGTCGATCGAACTTGAAGGTGGCGGGCAAGCGAACGGCGAACAAAGACTTCGATTCCATTCGCGTGGAAGACAGTCGCGACTTGGGCGGTTCGGTCATCGCATTGCGACTGTTGAGATTGCCTCCGCAGCCTCTTGGCTATCACGCTCTTCACGTGGACGCGGCAACTCTGGCCACCTCCAAGCTCATCGTTGCTCCCGAGCGGTGCTACCTTCCGACAGAATTCCGGAGCCGAAAATATTGGGGAGTCACGGCCCAGCTCTACGCCATCAAATCGCGAAACAACTGGGGTATCGGCGATTTCGGCGATTTGCGCGCGGTTGTTGACTGGTTAGCGGTGCACGGCGCCGACGCTGTGGGCTTGAATCCCTTACATGGACTCTTTCTCGACGAGCCTCGGGATGCGAGCCCGTATTCACCCAATAGTAGGCGTTTTCTCAATCCGCTTTATCTCGACGTAACTGCTATTCCAGACTTCGCGGAATCGCCGGAGACGCGCGCTCTTCTTGACAAGCCTGCCTTGTTCGATGCGCTTCGGGCTGCACGTGCAAGCAGCTTTGTCGACTATCCCGCCGTCGCCTCAACGAAACTCGCAATTCTCAACGAGCTCTACCGGCATTTTAGCACGACGCACATGGGCTATGCTGGCAGCCGCGACGTTGAATTTCAGAGGTACATCACCGAAGCAGGTGATGATTTGCGGCGTTTCGCTATCTTTCAAGCACTGAGTGAGCATTTTGGGACCCACGAGTGGGCGAAATGGCCGAACGAATACCAGAGTGCTGGAAGCGATGGTGTTACGCAATTTGAGCGCTCCCGTGCACATCGAGTCTTATTCTTTCAGTATCTGCAGTGGCAGTGTCAGTCGCAACATTCGGCTGTCGCAGAACGGACGTGCGAACGCGGAATGAAACTTGGTCTGTATGGTGATCTGGCGGTGAGTGTTTCCTCGGCGAGCGCGGACCATTGGGCCAATCAGGACATATTTGTGCGAGATGCGCGTGTCGGCGCGCCACCCGATCCGTTCAACGAAAGCGGCCAGGAATGGGGTGTCGTGCCGCTGAATCCTCGCAATCTGCGGGCGACAGGGTATGCACATTTTGCTTCCCTCTTGCGGGCCAACATGCAGTGCGCCGGCGCCCTCCGCATCGATCATGTCATGGGTTGGCAGAGGTTGTTCATCATTCCCGCGGGAGCGGCGCCGGCCGATGGCGCCTACCTGCGCTTTCCCCTGAGCGATCTGCTCTCGGTTGCCGCGTTGGAAAGTCACAGAAACAAGTGTCTGCTTGTAGGCGAAGATCTTGGCACCGTTCCTGCCGGCTTTCGCGAGCGGATGGCGGATGCCAACATCTTGTCCTGTCGTATCCTCTATTTCGAGCAGGAGCAGGGCTCCTTTCATCGTCCGGAAGAGTTTCCCGAGCTCGCATGCGTTTCCGCTGCAACGCACGACCTGGCCACGTTGCGTGGATATTGGATGGCCGATGACATTTCGGCAAAAAGTAGAATTGGGATTTTCAAGTCGTCCGAAGAGGAACAAAGAGCACTGGTTGAACGTGCGCGAGACAAGGCGTTGCTCCTGCAGGCACTTAGGAAGGAGGGGACTCCTTCCCGACGCGCTTGGAGCGCAAAATGCCGAACGGATCGAGTGGACCTCAGAGCTTTCCACCGCAATCCATGCGTTTCTCGCACGATCGAGAAGTCGTTTGTTCATTGCCCAAATGGACGATTTGGGGAATGAACGACATCAGGCGAATTTGCCGGGTAGCACCGTTGAATACCCCAATTGGAGGCGACGGCTCGATCGCATGCTGGAGGAACTGACAGCCGATCCTGAGATTGAAAGAATATTTGGGTTGATTGCGCATGAGCGGCAATCGGCGGTGGTTCATCGATGACGCGTATTGGCCGTCTTCGAATGGCCGCAACCAGCAACGGTGCCCATGCCTCTCTCCCGGCGATCGCGGGATGACAACTCTTGGCTCGATGAATCGAACGCTACCCCCGCAGGGACTGCAGTATATGCAAAAGGTCCTTGTTCCCTTCGGCGACTTCTACCCAGAACAGGGCAATCAACAGCCCCAGTGCGCATGCAGCGAGCAGCGTTCTCCAGTGAAATCGGGTGGGTTGACTTGCCATGTCCACTCCTTTCGCCGTTCGGTAGGGCATCCAAGCAGGATGCCCAGAGCGCCAAATTCCGAAAAAATCCGAACCAACAACCGGCGAACACTGGGCTAAATCAGAAATTTGCGGCCAGAGGTTCCTTTCCAACCCTTGATGCAACGCAAGGAGTCGAAGACTTAGATGTTTGTACAGTCAACACGATCGCCAAGCAAACGATCGTTTAGACAAATCCCTGGGGCTGCCAACGGCATCTCGCAACGCTGCATCTTAATTCACTCAGGACACTTCAAATGGTACGAATATATGGTTCGGAGGCAGCTGCGGATGCGCTCTCGGCCCCAAGCGGACGCTGGCGGCAGCAAAGCCTCGAGCAACACAACCACAACCTTTTTGGGTGGGAGCTCGCGCCACGCCGCTGAGTTCTGCCTCCGAAGCACTCTCGCAGAACATGTGCCAGTCTGTGAGTGCGATCAGATCGGCGTGTGAGGTCTCCATCTCGCCCGAAAGCGACACGGCCAAGTCGAGAACCTTCTCAAACTCGATTTCCGGGAGAGCGATGCCGTTGATGCGGTCGTAAGAGGCACTGATGCGCTAACGATGCCGGTCAGGTTTCTGACTTTGGTGTCGATGTCGGAGCAGAGGGCGTAGTAGCGGGACGCCACTCATAACGAGATTGAAGTCATCAGTAATCGGTTCAGCCGCTAGAGACCGTTGAGGGTTCCATAAAAGGCGTTCGCATCTCTCTCGTTGTCGAAGACAACTTCTAGAGTGACGTATTGCCTAGGTCCCAACGGGGTCGCGGCATTAATGCACTTTCCTCTCCTGCAGCTAATTATCACCGTATAGACGCGCTTCAACGAAGGCACATCTTCGATTGGCCCTGCTACGGGTCGGCCGGCCCTTAGCGCTGCAACGGGGGCTTCAAGGTGGAATTTTTGGGGACCGCGACGGATCGAAGATTCAGTGTAATTGATAACAAGCGACCCGTAAGCAATGATGACAGATTGCTCCAGCGATCTACCGGAATTTGTTCGATAGCTTAGCGTGCTTTTCGAAAATCGCGTCGCGTTGCCAGCATGTGAATCGTTCGCCAGGGTACTGCCTTCGCCTGTCGATGATTGGTGGGCTTGCGCAGATACGGCAAAAGCTAAAATTGCAAATGCAAGAGCGTGCCTAGCCAGCCAATTATTGGACATTTGAATACTCCCCTTGTGAAGCGATGCTCCTTTTAAGATGGTCGCCATCATCGTCCGGAGCCTTTAGTACAAGAATCCGTTGTTCCAGACCTCCTCGATCTGTCGAGCTCGACGATCAAAAATGTAGCACACGCGTGGATCCCAGACGAATCCAGCCTCCACCACCTTGTCGAAAGCTGCACGCGCGACAAAAACGTGCATAACCGGCCCGGCCAACGTCGCGTGGCGTCCCAAATGTCCGCTTTCCACCCAAAGCGGACATAGGCCGGTTCGCGCACGAATGTCCGCTTACGACCCAGCGCGGGCATTCATAGGTGCGGATCGTCATGCGGGAGCGACGTTGAGCACCGCACCTGCAAGTTTAGTTGGGCGGATTATACGTTTCGAGAAAGCTGACCGTCGCCTCTAGCATCTGTTCTCGCGTCTCCGACGTTGAGAGCCAGTGATCCTCGCTATGCAGCTTGATGAAGGTGACCGGCTTGTGCGCGTCGTTGAGCGCGTCTTCCATGTTCTCACTCTGCACGATCGGAACGACGGTGTCGTCGTACCCGTGAATCAGCAGTATCGGCGCATCGGCGCTTGCTGCATGGGCGAGCGGCGAGATTTCCGCGAGCTTCGGATCGGTGTAGTTGTCCGCACCCATGAACCGGTCCCAGAAGCGTAGCGCGGGATTGTCCCTGCTCATGTCGCGATGACGGATCCAGCTGAGGAAGCCGGGCGGATCTGCAACGCCGGAGACGGAAACGGCGCAGCGATAGACGCCGCGGTCGAGTGTCGGACCGGCGAGCGCCGCATAACCGCCGTAGCTCGCGCCGACAATGCAGACGCGCGTGGGATCGACGAGACCTTCACCCGCAAGAAAACGGACGCCGTCCGACAGGTCCGTCTGCATTTTTCGGCCCCACTGGCCGAAGCCTGCCGCCGTATGCTTCCAGCCGAAGCCGCTTGAGCCACGGAACTGCGGCTGCAGCACGGCATAGCCGCGCGAGGCCATCGCCTGCGCCCACCAGTCGAATCCCGGCGAGTCCTCCGCCATGGGCCCGCCATGGGGAAACACGACAAGCGCCAGATTTTTCGGCGGGCGTCCTTTCGGCAGCGTGAGATAGGCGGGGATGCTCGTGCCGTCGGCGGCGGCATAGTGAATGAACTTCACCTCGGCGACATCGGCGGCGCCGATTCCCTGATAGGCCGGGCCGAGCGGGCGCGCCATATTCGTATTGAGATCGACCAGTTGGTATTGCGATCCGTCGCGCGTGCCGTCGACCAGCACAACCACGCGCTTGCGGTCCGAACTCCATGAAACCAGCGAGACGTTCTCGCCGGGAAATGCGTGCGCCACGCTGTTCCATGCCAGCTGATCGTCTCGCTTTGAAAAGACATAGGAGGTCTGGCCGTCGAAGTAGGCGGTCCCAATGATGCGTTGGGTGGCCGGATCGAATATGGGTCCTCCGCCGTCCCGGTCGGGATCAGCCACCGGGCGCAAGGTACCGTCCGCAAGGTTGATCTGCTTGGTCTCGATTCCGTCATTGCCGACGGTGCGCACCATCAGTGAGCTGCCGTCCTCCGTCACTCCGAGCACGTCCGGCGCGTCGATCTCAGCGGTGATCGAGTAGACGGACTTCCACTCTCCACCTTTCAAAAGCTTGAGAGTCCACAGCCGGCTTTTGTTGTCATATTCCGAGACGGCAATCACATTGCCTGCCTCGTCGAGAATCCATCCCTCGGAATACTTCGAAGCCGGCTCCACGACCGTTGCATGTCCCGTGTCCAGATCGACGGAGAACAGCGCGAGGTAACCACTGACGCCGACGAACTGATATCCGTGCACAAACACGACGGTATGTCCGTTGACCGTTCGGCTCATGGGACCACCCACCGTCACGTCGAGAGTGTTCGGTATACCGTTCAACAGAAAGTGGTTCGTCTTGGTCGAGATGCTGTAGCTTTGGGTTAGGAAGTTCTCGCTCTTTGGCCCGACCAAGCCGGCGATGACGCTGGTGCGCGACGTCGTGATAAGCAGCCGGTCATTGTCGGCCCAACTCAAGTCGCGCAGCTTCTGATCACCTATATCGAGCACATCGATCGCTTTCGCCTTGTCGATCGAATAAATAATGATTGTTCGTTTGCTTTCAACGAAAGTGACATAGGCGAGCAACGTGCCGTCCGGCGAAATGGCCATCTGTTCTATTGTCGGAAGACGGCCATAGACCTGAAGCGGCGCTCCTTGCACGGGCGCCGCCGCAAGAAACAAGCCGAGAAACAGCCAGACGAAGTGGCGATACATGCATTGCTCCCCCCGGTGAGCGGTCTCGCGCGTCAGATGAGGCGGAGTACCTTCGCAATGACATGTAGAATACCAGCCAGTGT
Organism: uncultured Alphaproteobacteria bacterium; assembly: GCA_963743765.1. Lineage (GTDB taxonomy): Bacteria > Pseudomonadota > Alphaproteobacteria > Micropepsales > Micropepsaceae > Rhizomicrobium. The sequence continues at coordinate 152,182 of CAVUQQ010000004.1, read as the reverse complement.
TGAGCCACACACCCCCTTATTCGGGGGAGGCGTCCGCTTTCCACCCAAGGTGGACACTCGCATATGCGACCGCTCTGAACTTAGAACTACTGGCCGCAGCGGATCGCGTCTCGATTCGACTGTCAGAAGCTCTCGAAGGCGTCCAGTCCGGTGCAAGGCCGTCAGTATCGATGGGTGACGGACCCCGGTTTCTACTCATAAGCTACATACGGGCTACCATTCGACCGGCTGGCGTCGGCATCAGCCCACCCATCGCGTTCGAGATTAGACCTAGCTCGAGCAACCGCACTTTGCGCAGCAGAGGTATCGTCCGAGCGCCTATAAAGCTGCGCGCGACAATCTCCCGAAGCGAGCCCATTTCAGCGCTCGACAAATCCGGCTTGGTCGGGATTCGTTCCATTAAATTCTTCCTGTCCAGGATCAGACTAAGACCGCAGCGCCGTGACAAATCCGTCGTGCCAGCGAGACCGTTTGGGTTCCGTCGTGTAAGGGTTCAATGTTCCCATTGTTCTCAAGGCGAACTCGGCGCCCTCTTTGGCCGACAGTTTATTTGCCGCATTCCAGCCTTCCGCATAAATGCGACTTAGCTTGAAATCCTCATCGTCTGTCCTTCGCGTCGTTCGGTCATCAAGCATTTGTCTGGTCACCTCTAGAGCACTTTTGTTTGCGGCAGAAGCCCACTGAAAAGATTTCGCGCCCGTGCTGACGCGATTTCTGCGAAACAAACACGTTGGTGTTTGGTTATGCGCTATCGCGCATCAAGGCATCACGCAATTCATCGGGATCGATAGTCCAATGCTCGGTCGCACCGTCGTTCCTCAGCTGAATTGTGGTCGTCGTGCTCTTCCACACCGGAAAGGACAACTCCTCGATCAATTCTTCTTCTGTGTCGACTTTGTAGGTGCCGGCGGCCTGCGCAGATTTCAAATCCGCTCAGCATAAAAGGCCGCTTGAAAACGACCTGCTGGCTGGTTGTGCGAGCCGGCATCGGAATGCTTCTTCTTCCTTTATAGAGCAGGAGCACGGGCCGCTGGATTTGCAGCCTCGGATGCCGACCCGTTCATCAGGCGGTAAAAATGTTCGGCATGCTGCCAATAGTGCTCGCGTGTTACGCTGTCCGCGTTTCCCGCCTGCTGTGCGAGACTGCGATAGTGCTCGTAGCGACGCTGCCACTGGCCAGGTCCATCTGGGCGCTGGTTTGTATTCAAATTGGGTCTGAACTTGGCGTGAGGAGCGTTTGAAGCTCGTTGCTTCGCTCCACGGTTATCTGATTTATAAGTCATCTTTTTCTTTGGTTGGTGAACCACCATACCTGGCGCCAGATTCAGGTTGTCTTCCCGGCGTCGGATTGGGGTTTGGTGAAAGATCCGGGCGACGGCGTACATCCGGCCTGTCCGCCCCAGATCACCGAGTTTTGCGTTCTTTGGACCGCAAAAATGGGTGCATAAGTAATTGCACTAACTTGATATGGGAAGTGCTGGTCCGATATTCAAGATCGTTACCAATCCAAGGTCCAATCTTACTCAATCTGCAGGCGCAACTGATGCTTCTGTAAGATATGCGACCGTCCCCGACTCGGCGTCACTAGCTGCTACGGACTGCGTCTCAAGCTTCTCGCCGGCGCGCGCGTCGGCGAGCGCCGTGTGGACGCGCCCAGCGGCGCCAAACTAATGTCCGCTTTCCACCCAAAGCGGGCATTCAACAACCATTTGAAGGAGCCGTGCTTCTTAGCGCTGGCCCGGAAGAATGTAGCGTTCTGATATGCAGCCAAGAAACTGCAAACTTGGGATACGGACTAGCTAAGGAGATGCTTTTTCAAAGGCTGATTTAGCAGCATCCAAGTCAGGTCCCTGATAGATGAGTTCGAGGATGTGGCGGCTTTTGACCGTATACGTCCGACCCAAAACCATGGCGGGGGCGCCACCCATCACTGTGTCCTCAATCAGTCGAACCCCTTTTCGGGCTCTAAGTACTTTTGTCGCCATTTCGCGCGTCCTTCCGTTTTCAGGTTTCTTCTTCACGCGGGGCTTGCAGGTTGCCGTGTAGAACGAAGCTCGCTGCCGATCAGGGGGCGTAACCTGTGGCGCGCGTCACCCACAGAATGGCAATGAAAAGTCCTTTGGCTCGCGGCAATATCAAAAGAGACAAAAGTGCAAAGACCCCTGCCCAGACGAACGCGACAACCCATTCCGGCATAAAGACCGCGATATTCACAAAGAAGGCCAACGGCAAAAATACATGACCGACGATTATGATCGTCAGCCAAGGCGCAGCGTCATCCGCACGGATATCTCCGAAGCGCTCGCCGCAAGCGGAACAGCGCTCAACCTGCTTCAAATACTGAGCGAACAATTTCCCCCGTCCGCAGCAGGGACAAAGACCGAGTAGCGACCGTTCGGCTGCTGTGCGCATGCTGACTTTGGTTTCGCCCATCGAGTCTCGCGCCGGATAGTCACTCATAAAGTGCGGCCTACCACGGAACGGGCGAAACGGCGACAGCCTCCTTGTCTCAGTCAGTGCGCCTGCTAAACCGTCGCCGAGGAGTGTGCGACAGACGGACCATCAAGGCTCCGGACAACCGACTGCGAGATGGCGTGAACTTCCGCTTCCGACCCACAGCGGACATTAGCTTGATTGCGCACGATGGGAGGCATTCGCGCATCCTTTGTTGTCACGCAGCGCCGGAAAGCAGTATCAAGAATGGGCCGAGTCCGAAGTCGAGGGAACGATGATCTGGGTAATATCTGTTCTGGGGCTTCTCTTGGTCGCCGGGGGAGCTTATCGCGAATATTTCGCCGAAAATGAAGATACCGAGGGCGAAGGTTCCATTCTGACCAACGGGTTGTTCATCGCGGGTGTTGCCGTGCTGACATGCGCGGGTCTGTACGGCATGTATCGCATGCTTTCCTGATGAACGATTTTGTTGGCGGGCTGCATCTGCCTTACCCGTCTGTTCGCGGACATCACGTTCCGCCAGCGCCCATCACGTCGAATAGCCGCGCGGCTTCACGCATCTGACTCCGCTGCCAGGTTCAGCCGACCGTCCGCTTTCGACCCAAAGCGGACAGCTGCCGGCGGCACATCAGAAGACGATTTGAGTATCGCCTATCGACTGTCGTTTCTGCTTTCCGACCTGCTCCTACGCTCTCCCCACTTCGTCACGAGGTAGCGTCCATCGACCGCGCGAATGTAGTGGAGGGACAAGAGGCGCTGGAGGAACTCTTCCCTCGCTGCGTCCTGTTCATCATTTCCTTCGGCAATACTCTTAGGCAGGTCGATTTCTTGGGGCGTGAGATGAGGTTTCGTGTTCATGGGGAAAAGCTACGCAAGTCGCTCAGAAATCGCAAAGCTGCAAATGTTCGGTCTGCGACTCGCCATGTCAAAGGCGTCTTGCACGAGATTCTAAGACAAAGTTGGAATTGCCGACTTTAAGAGGAGAACTATAACGGGCGGCCCAACAGATAAGTCGGCAGTCCTGGCTTGGGGCCGTTCCCCCCGCAATCATTTTTAACGGCACGAAATTCGTGGCCGCCGAAAGTTGGGAATCTCACCACAAAGCAAACAAACGTCCGCTTTCCACCCAAATGTATGGACCGGCTGCGTTTCGCAAGTGAGGGCGTCTTGGATAGCGGACGTCGCTGATATGTATCCGGCGTTTGTGATCGGCTCGCGGGCCGTGGCCTTGTTGGGAGTACGCACGCACCTTTGATCTCATTAGCGGTCAGGGTGGCGAGCAGCAGCACGTTCAACGTCAGCCGACCCATCGAGTTGGTGGTATTGAAGGATTGAGTGACGGAGACAAATGTCACGCACTTCCGGTCGAACGCCTCCACCAGCTTCGCAAAATCCATCAGCGAGCGGCTCAGTCGGTCGATCTTATAGACCACGATGACGTCGACCTTGCCGGCCTCGATCTCCTTCATAAGCCGCCTCAGCGCTGGTCGTTCCAATGTCCCACCGGAGAACCCGCCATCGTCGAAATGATCGCGGAGCGCGATCCAGCCTTCGGCCTTCTGGCTCACAACATATGCCTCGCAAGCCTCGCGCTGGGCATCGAGGCTGTTGAAGTCCTGTTCCAACCCTTCCTCGGACGATTTGCGCGTATAGATCGCGCAACGAACCTGCCGCTTCGTGCTCACCGCGAGGTCTCCTTTGCTGTCTTCTGTTCGAGACCGAAGAACCGAGGCCCCGACCAGCGCGTGCCGGTGATCGTGCGAGCAATATCTGAGAGGCTCCTGTACTCCTTACCTTGATGCTGGAATCCGCGCGCGGTCACGGTCACCTTGTGAGCCACACCCTTCCACTCGCGCGTCAGAACGACGTCGGGCGACAATTCGCGCCTGATCTTCGGCTCATACGAGCCGTCGCGCTCCAGTGCCTTGGCGATCTCACGAAGCTTGAGTTCGGTCGGCGCATCAAACCCGCCGAGCGCTTCGGACTGGAAACGCCACACGAGCAATCGAAGCAAGACCTCCCGTGAACGAATGGCCGGTGGTTCCGTGCCAAGCCGCTCCTTCCAGGCGTCTTTCAACTGCTTGGCTGTCAAGTCTCGGAGGCCCGAAACCTGCCGCTCGATCACATCGACGGCAAATGGGCCGGCAGCTCGACGCTGCCGGCCCTTCGGTGCTTTCATCATCTGCTGCCCTCAGACGATCACGCGATAGATGCGCATGCTGTGAATCTTCTCGGAGGTCACTTTGAGACCTAGCTTCTTCTTGATGCTCGCCGAGATCGCCGCGCGCACTGAATGCGCCTGCCAGCCTGTCGCCTTGCACAGATCCGCGGCGCTCGCGCCCTTCGATCGGCGCAGCATCGCGGTCATCAAGACGATCTTGCTGCGCTCGGCGGACATCGACCCCTTACCACTCGCGCGACGGTTCCGATCCACTGCGCTTCTTGTGCCGTCAGCCCGAACTTCCGCGTCAGCCAGGACCTTACAGTTCTTGGCCTTGGCCGCGTGGTTCGCCTTGCGCGTAGCGGCCTTTAAGCCGGTACCCGGTGCCCGCCTTTTGCTCGTCTTTGCCACCATCTTCTCCATCCGAAACCGACGGCACCAACGCCGTCAGGTCTGGATGCACGCTCTATTGCGCCAGGAAGTCGAGTCAAACTTGAGCAATCTTCTGGCGAAGATCTGCACACTTTGAGCAATAGATGGCTCGCGAGATTGCGGACGGTGTGGCCGCTTCTGTCCGAAAGCGGACGTTCCAATTGCATCAGGCCTTATGTGAGCCTGCTGACCGGCAGATAAGGTTCGGCTTCCAGATTCAAGGCCCTGACTTTTGCCTTCAAGAGCTTCTTGAGGTCAACGGGCTGAGCCAAGACGGTGCGGAGATCAAAACCCTCCATCAGGATGATGCTTTTGGTCTGGTTCTGCTTCAGGAGACCCACTACGTTCTCCGACCATCCGTTGATCGAGAGAAAGAGGCCCATGGTCTGACGCCCCGAGCGATTGATCTGACCCATAAGGCCATCAAGCTCACGAATGTCCGCGAGCTTCTTTCTCCAGCGGCACTCCACGATGTAGTGCCAGCCGTCGAGTTCGAAGGCTGCATCAATCTGTTCTGCGCCGTCGTTTCGGGTAAAGGCCTTTGTCGGTGGAAGGCCGTGCAGATCGAAAGTGCGGTTCAGAAGGTCTTGCAGCAGATATCCGCGCGCCTGGGGATCACTGTCGTCGAGAGCCGCGTGGTCGAATTGAGCCAGCAGGAATCCGCTTTGTGTCCGGAGCGCATTCTCCCTCTCACTCCGCTGCCGCACCGCACGCTCTTCCGCTTCCTTCTCCCGCTTCGCTCTTTCACGGGCATCGGCCTCCGCGAGTGTGCCAGTCAGCTCTCTCGCTTTCTGAGTGACTGCACGAGCCTTGAATTCATCCGCCGCGAGATGGTAGGAATTCCAATTCGCTGCGATATCCAGAAGCTTGCGAACGAACGCACCGTCTTTTCCCTCCTTCGCCAATTCCTCTAGAATCAAGGCGCCGCTCTGGCGCTTCGTCATGGGCTCATTGGTCGTCGGATCGCGCCCGTTTATGAACTTGTTCATCAGGGGCTGCGGAACACCGGCTGGGCGAAGGAGATGATCCGCTGCCAGCCGTTTGACGTTCACGAGCGTAGCCATGATTTCAAGCGCCGTCCGGCGAGCATCTGCATCGAGAGGCTGGTTGGCCATGTCAGACATTGTCATGCCGAGCTGGATTTACCATCGGTCGATACCCACATGGCCTTCATATCGAGCACGCTGTCGGTGAGTTTCTCTCCCGAGGTTTCTATGTCGTCGAGATTGATATCCACACGCGGCAGTGTCGATCCAAAACGCGAGTAAGGACGATACTCGCCCCTCTCGTATTTCGCCGACATGATGCGCGCAAACGCCTCGAGATTCCGATCAACGACGAGGTTGGCCTCCCGCCCGCTCATGTGGCGGCGACGGAAATGATCATCCAGATGGATGACTTCGATGAAGCCGAGGACCATCTGCCTCCCGTGCATTGCGTTCAACACGACATAGTCGGAATTTGGCTGGGCATGGATGACATGGACGTGCTGCAAAGTCATCTCGGTTTTCTTCACGAGAGACTGTGCGATCTTCTCGACGGACACGCGGTCTCCGGACTGGAGGGCACGCCGCAACTGCTGAATATGCGGAGCGACACGTTCCCATCGTTCGACGGACTGCTGCTGGCGTGCACGGGCCTCTCGCGCACGTTCGGTGCTCGTTAGGACCTGATCCCCGCTCGCCGGGCGCCCGACGCCACGTCCGGCGCCAAACTGACGCCATTCATCGTAAGCCCGGTCATAAGCGGCAATATTTCGTTCGGTCGGCTGCCGTTTCAGCCGCTCCCAGGCCTGATCCACCGCTGCCGTCAGTGCTTCGAGGGATGCCACCCGCGCTGCCCCAGTATCGTTGCCAGCGAAATATCTATATCGCTGCCAGCGAAAATACAAGGCGCGCAGGGCGCGCAACCCGGGCGTGATATCGTGGGGCATGGCCTCCCCTTACACGTCGGCCGATGGTGCCTGTTCGCCGCCGCAGGCCAATCGGTCACACGAACGGGTCGGATCGAACGTGCACCTCTCCGGGATTCGGCTCCGAAACGACTTGAGCGCTCACGCCGGCGTTGGCATCGCTGAGTTCAACTCGTGGCAGATACACTCGATGATCGAAACGCAGGGCCTCACTCACATCAATCTGTTGGTCGCGGACATTCAGCGCGCCAAAAAGTTCTACGAGACGGTGTTCGGGTAAGAAGTGACGTTCTGGCAAGGGCCTAGCCTGGTGTTTCTCAGGCCTCCTGGCACCAGCGACACGATCACGCTCCAGGAAAAGCCGGATGCGTCTCGTACAGTCGGCAATATTGATCACTTCGGCTTCCGCCTAACCGATAGACGCCAACTTGATAGGGCGGTCGACGAGGTGGTCAAGGCGGGCGGTGCGCTCGTCGAACGCGGGGAGCACGAGTCCGGGAGACCTTACGCATATGTGACCGATCCCGACGGACACATTATCGAATTTTGATTGCAGGCCTGCCCTGCAGCGCGTGGGGTGGCGCATCCAGAATTTGAGCGCTTCATCACTGAGTGTCCGCTTTCCACCAAATGCGGACATTCCCAACCGGAAGCACAAATCACCGTGTTAGCTTATCGGAATTTTTTTGACACCACTCCTTCACTTCCGCGCGATCGATCGTCTCTCCGGACGAACACGTAGTGTTTTGCAATTCATGCCCCGCCCGAAGAAACGCGCACGCCAGAATTAGAGCTTGATCGCGCGACGCGAGATCTCGGGACCAGATATTGAGCCCTGTTCCTCTATCGATGTAGTGCACCTGCCACTTCATGATGAACAGTCCACCGCAACTTTCCGCAGTCGTCCCAGCATAGGCGAAAACCGCAGCACGAAGGCCCGCGTCTGTACCTTCTCTTGAGCGGCCCTCCACAACATCCGCCTCCAAGCCCGACATGCAGGCGGTTCGGGCGTCACGTAACGTCGGGCCGATTTCCTCATTTTGAGCGATAAACACAGCCTTGAACGAGTCGCGTCACGGCCTACGCGTAAATAAACTCTGTATTTGTTGGGTTTTCGGTTGATGGCGCGTGCTATGCGCGCAGGAAACTCCCTAAAATCAAGCATTGTTTGATTCGCAAAAGGAGCAACGACAATGGCAATGGCTGAAGCGGCTGCCCCAAAGGCTGCCAAACCAAAAGTCACTACGGTGAGCACCCGCCAGCTTGGCGCCGCGCTAGCCGAGAAGCACCAACTGTCACAGAAAGCCGCCAACACACTCATCGAAGACACGATTGGCCTGATCACCAAACACCTGAAGAAGGGCGCTCGCATTCGCCTGAACGGTCTCGGCATCCTCGTCGTGCGCAAGCGCGCCGCGCGCATGGGCCGCAATCCGGCGACGGGTGAAGCGATCAAGATCAAGGCGTCCAAGAAAGTCGCGTTCCGCGCCGCGAAGGACTTGAAGGAAGCAATCTAAGCGTCGACTAACTTCATCAGATCAAGCCGTGCCAATGCGAAAGCATTAGCGCGGCTTTTTTGTGCGCTGACACGCTTCTGAATGATCACGAATGTCAGCTTTGCACGGAAAGCGGCCGTTGGATCGCACTCAGGGCTATTCGCCGACAAAAATGGGCTATCTTCCCCCTGAATCCAATCCTCAAAGGGCGACTATGGCGAAGGGTACATCGGCGATACTGATAGGCGTCATATTTTCCGTTATTGTTGTTGGTCAAGCGCACGCCGCGCGGATCTGCGCCTGGATTGTCGAATCTAACCAAGCTGATGACGTGCGAGAGCTCGATTTGTGGCTCCAGTCCGACGCTGATATCAACTTCCTCATCAAGGTCGACGGGGACGGCATTGTCGATGGATCAGGAAAGTCCAACTCGCCGGAATCGGCGACTTACAATCTGAGTGCCGGCAAGGCGGAGAAAGTTTGGGGCTTTGGTTCCACGCTGGCGCCGCCGGGATTGATTGACGAAACAGTTGAGCTGCATCGGATGCCAGCTGACATTTTTTCGGACGCTCCAACGCCTCTACTAGCGAAGTTTGCTTTCCAGCGGAAAATTCCGGCGAATGAGACGGCACCATCAGTCAAGCTTTCGACCAAGCAGTGTGCCACAGTCCCATAGTGATCCTTCGCGCTCTGCGCCCGCGGCCGTTTATCTGGATGTCCGCTTCCGACCGATTGTGTTGAAGAAGTCGGCTGCCGGACAGCGCTCGCCAACGCGGCAACATCTCTTCGCGGCTTAGCAGGCGGGTACAGGCTGCATCATCGGGATCAACTTGGCCAGCTTGCGTAGGTTCTGGACGGTGGCGGCGAGGAGGAACTCGTCGCGGGCACCGCATGGGCCTCGCAGTCGCAGTCGGTCGAGCTTGAGGATGCGTTTGAGGTGTGCGAACAGCATCTCGACCTTCTTACGTTCTCGCCGCGAGGTCACGTAAGCGTCTGTCTTTGCGATGGCGCGCGCCCTGTCGCGGGCGTGCTTCGTGGATTGAACGCGGTACCTTGCGCGCCGGAGCAGTTCGGACAGCATCGTGGCTTCAGCTCGCAGGCGTCGCAGTCGTGTTTGCTGGCCCGATAGAGCAGTGTTGCTTCGTCGTTCACCAAGTGCCCGTCGTGGTCAGCGTCTTGCCACCGGGACAGACGTAGACGTCTGCTCACCGGGTCGTAGCTGAAGTCGTCGCGCGAGAAGGTCCCGTCCTTGCGGCCGGACTTGTCGAACACCGGGATGTGCGGCTCGATCGTGCTGCTCGTCGACCAGCCACGCGAGCATCTCGGCTGAGCCGTAAGCCGTGTCAGCCGCCAGGCGCTCCGGTTTGAGTCTCGAGCAATCTTCGCAGTGCGCGTCGATCATTGTTTTGGTCGCACCGACCTCAGCCTGCCGTACAGCGGTCGTCGCTTCCACATCCATGATCACCGCATGCTTCAGATCGATCAGATAGTTGTCGGCGTAGGCGTAGAAGGCAGGCCCGCCACTGGCAGCCGTCCAGCGCGCGGCAGGATCGGTCGGCGAGACGAACTTCGGCTCGTACCGGCGTTGCCCCGCCGAACGCAGCCTCATCCGAGCACGGCCAGATACTCCTTCACCGATCGGCGGTCTGCGAGGCTCGGGTTCAACATCGCCTGTTCCTGCCACACCGCGCTGACGATTGGCATCCGCGGCGATCACGCTGGCATCGACCGCGAAGCCTTCGCCTCCACCAGCCCTTCCGCCATGCAGCGTGCGACCACGGTCTCGAACAGCTTGACGCAGTAGATCGCTGTCGCGGAACCGGCCATGACGGTTCTTGGAGAAGGTCGAGTGATCCGGCACCGCGCTGTCCAGGCCGAGCCGGCAGAACCAGCGGTAGGCCAGATTGAGATGAACTTCGTCGCACAGTCGCCGCTCGGACCGAATCCCAAAGCAGTAACCTACGAGCAACATCCGGATCATCAGCTCAGGATCAATCGAGGGTCGGCCGATCGCGCTGTAGTAAGGCTCCAGGTGGGTCCGCACGTCCGACAGATCCACGAACCGGTCGATCGACCGCAGCATGTGATCACTCGGGACGTGCCGCTCCAGGCTGAAGCCGTAGAACAGCGCCTCCTGCAACACAGTCCGTTCGCCCATCATCGACTCAGACCCCCGATACCTGGAGAACTGAATCAGTGCGTCACAACCGCTTCAAGCGGGGAGTTTTTCAACGCAATCGACCCAAAGCGGACATTGGAGTGATACGCGATTGTGGTCTGAGCTAGCTCACGGCCGGAGAACCCCAAACGCAAAAGAGCGCTGTCGACCCGAAGGGGACATTTGGCGTCGACGATCAAAATCCCTTATTCAGACGCTGCCCCTTGTTGGCTTGGTACGAAAAAAATCCCTTCAATTCAGTGCTTGGCCGAAACGAGGCTGATGACCCGTGCCGGTCTTGGGATCGAATTTAAGGCAATCCCATTGACGAAGACTGTCAGGTATTGATCGATGACGGTCGCAAGTGGTGTCGGACCGTTCGCGTCAAACCAGCGTGCTAGCCCATTGAATGCGTCAAACAGCGCCATGGAAAGCGCTCGCTCGTCGACTGAACGAATCGAACCGTCGCGCTTTCCGGCACCAATGATTTCTCGCACAGAGTGATTGAGAGAGCGTCGCCCTGACACATTGTTCTTACGCGACTTCGGGGCCAAATCACGCGGCTCCGTCAGCACAAGGCACCGCCCGAAATCTTCACAGATGATTTCCGCGTAAAGGCGCAAAAAACGGGACAGTCGCTCCAAGCCGTTGAGGTCGGCCGCGGAAGTTTGATCCAGCGCCGCGTTGAGCGCGCCAAGGGCCATCTGCCCGCAGGCAAAGAGCAGCTCATCCTTGCTTCGTGCATAGTAATAAAGAGCCGGCTTGGTCACACCCAGTTCTGCGGCAACGTCGTCCAGGGTCGCGATGTGAAATCCTAATCGGTTGAACGTTCTTGCCGCCGCGCGAAAGACCTCGAGCTGTCGCTGTTCGTATTTTCCGCTCAGTTCGGACTTTTTCCTCGGCCGTCCTGCCATGCTCTTTTCCTCGAAAATTCGTCGTGTCGCTGGCGCGTCGAAGCGCTCAGGCCATAACGCGCTTGACTCTGCCACACGCGCGGCATTTATTCTACTTACCAGACAGTAGAAAAATGGGTCCCGCATGAACGATCGCGTTTCTCCGTGGATGACCGAGGAACTGAGCATTCTAAGAAGCCATGTCCACCGCTTCCTCGAACGCGAATTCGTCCCCCATGCCGACAGGTGGGAAAAGGAAGGGATCGTCGACCGCGCGGCCTGGAAAAAGGCGGGAGAGGCAGGACTGCTCTGCGCGAGTATCCCCGAAATCTATGGTGGGGGAGGCGGCACGCGCGCACATGACATCGTCATCGAGGAAGAAACGGCACGCGCGGGCCTGGATGGCGGCTTCGGCAGGGGCAATGGCGTCCACTCCAATATCGTCGCCCATTACCTTCTCGCTTACGGCACCGAAGATCAGAAGCAGCGGTGGCTACCCCAAATGGCGTCAGCCGAACTGATCGGCGCGATCGCAATGACCGAGCCCGGCACAGGCTCGGACCTGAAAGCGGTGAGAACGACAGCTCGCCGGGACGGTGGCCACTATGTCATCAACGGGCAAAAGACCTTCATCACCAACGGACAGAATGCGGATCTCGTCTTCGTGGTCGCAAAAACAGATCCGACAGCCGGGTCGCGCGGCGTTTCGATCGTCGTTGTCGAGACGCTCCGAGCAGAAGGCTTCCGGCGTGGCCGCAACCTGCAAAAGCTTGGGATGCATGCGCAAGATACGTCGGAACTCTTCTTCGACGATGTGCGCGTTCCGGTTTCCCATCTTCTCGGATCTACCGAGGGTAGCGGCTTTAGTCAGCTGATGGTGCAACTTGCCTGGGAGCGCCTTTCCTGCTCATTCGGCGCAGTTGTTGCCATGGAGCGCGCGGTCGAACTGACGACGGCCTACGTCAAAGAGCGCAAGGCGTTCGGCCAGACAATCCTGGATTTCCAGAACACGCAATTCAAGCTCGCGGAAGCCAAGACACATGCGGTCATAGGTCGGACATTCGTCGACGACCTGTTGGTGAAACTTCTTGCCGGAGAGTTGGATCCCACCACGGCAGCGATGGCCAAATGGTGGACCACCGACATGCAGTGCAAGGTCATCGATGAGTGCCTGCAGTTTTTCGGTGGCTACGGCTACATGACCGAATACCCCATCGCCCGCATGTATGCCGATGCGCGGGTGCAAAAGATTTATGCCGGAACGAATGAAGTCATGAAGATGCTGATCGCGCGTTCGCTGTGAACGCGGGTCGTTGAACAAGGAGACCTGACATGAGCAATGAAGTAAGAGTGGCCGGCGTCGGGATGATCCCGTTTACCAAGCCCGGCGCCAGCGAAACCTACAACATTATGGGCGAAAAAGCGGCCCGAGCCGCATTTGCCGACGCCGGCTTGCCCTACAGTGCCGTGCAGCAGGTCTATGTCGGTTACGTCTATGGTGACTCCACGGCGGGACAGGCGGCAGTCTATCGCCTGGGACTGACGGGCGTGCCGATTCTGAACCTCAACAACAACTGTTCGACCGGTTCGTCGACGCTTTTTCTTGCCCGACAGGCCGTCGAGAGCGGTGCGGTCGACTGTGCGCTCGCTCTCGGATTTGAGGAGATGCGTCCGGGCGCGTTGGGTGTGACCTTCACAGATCGTCCCAACCCCATGGAGCGCCATTTTAAGGAAATGATGGATCTTCAAGGCTTCGATGAAAAGGCACCAGGAGCCGCGCAGTTCTTTGGCGGCGCCGGAGTCGAGTACAGCAAGAAGTACGGTACGCGCCGCGAAACTTTTGCGAAAATCGCTTCGAAGGCGCGCACGCACGCGCAACACAACCCCTTCGCGATCTTCAAGGAGCAGTTGAGCGTCGAAGAGGTGCTCGGTTCACCTCAGATCTACGGGCCGCTCACGCGCTACCAGTGCTGCCCGCCGACCTGCGGGGCCGCCGCCGCGATCGTGTGCACACCCGAATTTGCGAATAAGCACGGCGTCAAAGCCGAGATCGTGATCAAAGGTCAGGCCATGACGACCGACGGACCGAGCACGTTTGATGATCATTCCATGATGAAGCTCATCGGCTACGACATGGCCAAGGAAGCAGCGCGTCGCGTTTACGAACAGTCCGGGGTGGGCCCCGACGACGTACAGGTCGTCGAACTGCATGACTGCTTTACTGCCAACGAGCTTCTCACATACGAAGCACTCGGCCTAACGCCGGAAGGAACCGCCGAGAAGTTCATTTGGGACGGCGACAACACATACGGCGGCAAGTACGTCACCAACCCATCGGGAGGCCTTTTGTCGAAAGGCCATCCGCTCGGAGCGACCGGACTTGCCCAATGCGCCGAACTTGTCTGGCAGCTCCGCGGCCAGGCCGACAAGCGACAGGTTGCGGGCGCCACACATGCGTTGCAGCACAATCTCGGCCTCGGCGGAGCCTGCGTCGTCACGATGTATGGGAGGGCATGAGGCCGATGCTGGACAAATCATTCATCGGTCTGGAGACTCAGCCGCGCTCGGTTGACGTCGAAAAAGGCCAGCTCAAGTTCTTCGCTCAGGCAACCGGCGAGACCAATCCGGTCTATTTCGACGAAAATGCAGCCAAGGCCGCGGGTCATCCAACACTGCCCGCTCCGCCAACGTTTCTGTTCTGCCTGGAAACGATGGCACCGAGCACCGACAACGTCATGGCCAAGCTTGGGATCAATATCGGTCGCGTGCTGCACGGCGAGCAGCAGTTCACCTACGGCAAGCCAATCTATGCCGGCGACACGATCACGCTGCGAACAAGGGTGTCCGACATCTACGACAAGAAGGGCGGCGCTTTGGATTTTGTCGTTCAGGACACGAGTGCGACCAACCAGAAGGGCGAAAATGTGGGCGTTTCGCGCACTGTCATCGTCGTCCGAAACGCGTGAGGCTCACATGACCCCGACTTACAACAGCATCAAAGTGGGCGACGAACTGCCGGTTCACGAAAGCGCGCCCATCTCGCGTCACACACTTGCGCTCTATTGCGGCGCGTCTGGCGATCACAATCCGATGCATGTCGACATCGATTTCGCCAAAAAGTTCGGCATGCAGGACGTGTTTGCGCACGGCATGCTCTCGATGGCCTTTCTTGCGCAGCTTCTGACCAAGTGGGTGCCGCAGCAGAACATCCGGCACTGGGGCGTCCGCTTCACGGCGATCACACCAGTGCATGCGAAAATCGTCTGCACCGGAAAGGTGATCGAGAAGTTCGAAGCCGACGGCGAGAAGCGTGTCCGTCTCGAGATCAACGCGACCACGGACGCAGGCCTTCACACGCTCGCGGGCGACGCGATCATCGCTCTGGCCTAACACCAATCAGGAAATAGAAAACAATGAAGAAGCTTCAGGACAAGGTCGCGCTCATCACAGGATCGGGCCGCGGAATCGGCCGCGCGCTCGCTATCAAACTGGCGTCGGAAGGCGCGCGCGTTGTCGTCAACGATCTGGACGAGGCTCCCGCCGCCGAAGTCGTCGACACCATCAAGAAGGCTGGCGGACACGCCGTCGCGTGCGTAGGAAGCGTCACCGCTACCGGCTTTGCAGATCGCTTCGTCGCCACGGGCATGAGCACGTTCGGCGGGCTCGACATCATCGTTAACAATGCCGGATACACCTGGGACAGTGTCATCCAGAAGATGAGCGACGAGCAGTTCCAGACCATGCTCGACGTCCACCTCGTTGCGCCGTTCCGCATTCTGCGCGCGGCCGCCGAGCCAATCCGCGTTCTCGCAAAAAAGGAAGCCGAAGACGGCAAGGAGGTGTTCCGCAAAGTCGTGAACATCTCGTCCATGGCGGGAACTAACGGTAATGCCGGGCAGGCAAACTACTCCTCTGCAAAGGCTGCGCTCGTCGGCCTCACAAAGACGCTTTCCAAGGAATGGGGACGGTACAAAGTGAACGTCAACTGCGTTGCCTACGGCTTTATCGAAACGCGGCTGACTCAGGCCATGGACAAGCCGGAGTCAAGAGTTGCCATCGATGGACGCGAAATGCAGGTGGGCGTTCCGGCCGCAACCCGCCAGATGCTGCCGATGATGGTGCCGCTGGGCCGGGCCGGAACACCGGACGAAGCAGCGGGCGCGGTCTATCTCTTCTGCATTCCCGAAAGCAACTACGTCAGCGGTCAGGTTCTGATTGTCGGCGGCGGCATCAACATGTGATCCCGGCGCGGGGAGGATTGAATGTATGTGACTCAAGGCCTGCACAGGTCAGTGCAGATCAACCCCGACCGCATTGCGACGATTTTCGGATCCCGGCGGCGCTCCTGGCGCGAAGTTACTGATCGAATTGCGCGTCTTGCCGCCGGTTTGACATCGCTTGGCCTTGGGCGCGGCGACCGCCTAGCTGTTGTTGCACTCAACAGCGACCGCTACATCGAGCTCTACTTCGCCGTCGCATGGGCCGGCGGGGTAATCGTGCCGGGCAACACCCGTTTGGCGCTTCCCGAACACGTCTACGCCTTGCAGGACAGCGGCGCGAAGCTCCTAGTCATCGACAAGACGTTCGTCCCGCTCGTCGCGCCACTGAATGCGAGCTGCGCGTTGACCGCTACGGTGTACATGGACGATCGAGAGGCTCCGGTCGGCACTCACGGCTTCGAAGAGCTGATCGCCAAATCGACTCCGACGCCGGACGCTTGCGGCCGTGACGACGAACTCGCGGCGCTTTTCTACACAGGCGGAACCACGGGTCGCTCCAAGGGCGTAATGCTGTCCCATCGCAACATCGTGTCGAATTTCCTGTGTGCGTCGGCGACGTTGGCTCCAAAAACCAACCCGATCTACCTTCATTCGCCTCCGATGTTTCATCTGGCCGATGCGAGCAAGGTTTATGGCATCACCTTGACTGGCGGCACACATGTGGTTGTTCCATTCTTCAGCCCTGAAGCCGTCATCAACGCCATCGAGGCAGAGCGGGTTACTGAGGCCGTACTCGTGCCAACAATGTTCGGGATGCTTTGGCAGCATGTTTCCAAGAACAAGGCTGACCTCACTTCGCTGAACAACATCACCTATGGCGCCTCGCCTATTTCGGAAACGCTGCTGAAGCAGGCGATGCAATTGTTCCCCAACGCCGAGTTCGCCCAAGCCTACGGGCAAACCGAATTATCCCCGGCTGCCACGATCCTGCTGCCAGAGTTTCACAAAAGTTCAGCCAGCGGAAAGTCCTATTTGCGCTCGGCGGGCCGCGCACTCGTGGGTGTCGACGTCAGGATCGTCGATGTAACGATGACTGAACTAGCACGCGGAGACGTCGGCGAGATCGCGGTTCGTGGCCCAGGCGTGATGCTCGGCTACTGGAATCAGCCAGAATTGACCGCCAAGACCATCGTGGATGGCTGGCTCAAGACAGGCGATGCCGGCTACATGGACGAGGAAGGCTTCGTTTACCTGGTGGATCGGGTCAAAGACATGATCGTTTCGGGTGGCGAGAACGTCTATTCGGCCGAAGTTGAAAACGCGCTCGCTGCGTTTCCCAATCTTTTGGAATGCGCGGTAATCGGCGTGCCCGATGACAAATGGGGAGAACGCGTCCACGCCATCGTTCGTCTCCGAGGGGAGGCGGCTGTATCGCCAGAAGAGCTTATAGCCCACTGCAGGTCTTTGATCGCCGCCTACAAATGTCCCCGGTCGGTAGAATTTAGGGTCGAGCCACTACCATTGTCTGCGGCCGGGAAGATTCTTAAGGCGGAACTTCGCAAAAGCCATTGGAAGGATACTGACAGAAAGATCAACTGAGTATTTTTGGTTATGAAATTCCGCTCGCTCGCCGTTGGCCGCGAGAGGCCGCGCTCATTTTCAGCGCGAAAGACTATCGCGGCACTGGGCTCTACAAGCTCTTCTAGGCGGCCTTGTGCGAAGAGGTGGTCGCGCTCAATCTCACGGCGCCGGCACTTCGCGCACACTGCATCGTACTCGGCCTTGTCTAAGCCTTTTGAACCGAAGGACAGGCATCGCGCTCGGAGAGCTGATACTTCTCCCGAACCTGCGCAACCGTCTGCCGGCGCCGGCCGGCGGTCGACGGCTTACAAGTTTCCCGAGGCGATGTCTTTCAACACCTGCTTCTCCAGAGACAGATCAGCCACCAGACGCTTCAGCCGGGTGTTTTCCTTCTCCAGATCTTTCATTCGGCGCGCCTGATCAAGGTCAAGCCCGCCATACTCCTTGCGCCAGCGGTAGTAACTCTGGTCTGAGATCTCAGCCTCTCGGCAGGCGACTGCAATCGACTTTCCCTGTGACGTCGCAACCTCAATCTGCCGCAGCAGCGTCACAATCTGCTCCGGTGTCGGCCTCTTCTTTCCCATGACAATGCTCCTTTCCAAGCCAATTTCTATCAAGTCGCTTGGTACAAAAAGAGCCAGTCAGGTCAGCGCCGTCGACAATCCCGGTTCGCTTGACTGTTAGTCAATCGTTCGACTAATATCCAGCCGAGTGGCGACGCGACACGGATCGCCACGCCGGCGGACACCGCCGGAGGAAACCATGACAAGTAGGGCGGCGATCGATCCTCCGGGACCGGTTCTTTTCCTTAGCCGACGAATAGAGGACGGGCGCCAAACCGCTCGATCGAACATCGGAACAAGCCGCGGCGGCGTTGAAAGCCCGGCAGTAGGGGGAGCGTATGCAAAGACTTTCTGCCAAGGGGATTTCGCGGGTCTTATTGGGATCCGCATCACTTTTCGCGCTGAGTTGGGCGACGTTCGCCCATGCGGAGACCGCACCGACCGGTATCGAAACCGTCGTCGTCACCGCCGAAAAGCGCAGCACCGACCTCGAACAGACGGCAATGGCCATTACCGCGTTGAGCAGTGATGCCATCGACCAGCACCAGGTCCGCGATTTGCGGGATCTTCGTTCACTGGTCCCGAATTTCGAGATGGGCGACGCGCAAGGCATCGCTCAGATCACCATTCGCGGCATTGGCAGTTCGGCATTTCTTCCCGGCACGGAAGGTGCGGTCGCCGTCAATGAGAACGAAATCTACGTTTCGCGCAATGTAGCGCAGCAAGCGGGTCTCTTCGACGTTCAAGACATCGAGGTTTTGCGCGGTCCGCAAGGCACGCTCTACGGCCGCAACGCCACCGCCGGCGCGGTCAACATCACCACGATGCGCCCCACCGATACGTTTGCCGGATTTGCGAAGGCGAGCGTCGGAAATTATGGAGAAGTCCGGCTCGAGGGCGCGGTTGGTGGACCGGTGGACGATTCCGAGCAGCTTCTGGTCCGCCTCGCGGCCTTCTATGAGCGGCACGATGGCTACGGCGAGAACACCGTCACCCACCGTGACGTCGACGACAAGGATGCCTACGGCGTTCGCGGCACTGTCGTCTATTCTCCCACGCCCGCGATTACCGCCACGCTGATCGCGCAATACTATGACGAGCGGGATCATCAAGGCGCGTTCCACTATTTCGGCGCGGGTGGCCTGAGCGGTCTAACCGGAGCGCTTGGACTGCCTCCTCTGTTCATTGTCGAAGGAGGCCATCCACCGAGCAATATTCGCGACATCTCCAACGGCATCGATCCGAGTTTCCATCTGCCCGTCTTCGCAGGCACCGGCATCCTGGAATGGACGAACGGGGCGTTCAGTATCAAGTCCGTCACCGGTTATCGCCATCAGACGCCGCACTTCACCTATGATCTGGATGGCGGCTATCCGCTCAACGCGTTCGAGCTCGAGGGTGAACCTGCCAACCAGTTCAGCGAAGAGCTGCAGTTGCATTACGACACGGAAGACCTCCATCTCACCGTCGGCGGCTACTATTTCGACGAACGCAATTCCTCCAGCCCGGCGCAGGTAGTCACTTCGACGGGACTGGTCACCTCTGTTTTCGGCGTTCCATTCTCGACGCCCGGTCTGGTGACGCTCGGAAATCTGAGCGCGGACCTGACGACAAAGGCGGAAGCTGTTTTTGCGCAGGGCACCTACAATCTGACGCCAGAATTGTCTGTCACGGCCGGTATTCGTTACAGCCAAGAGAAGAAGGGCATCACGTCGTTCGATGCGTTGGATCTCGGCATCGGCGGCCTACCGCTGTTCCCACCCTATCCAGGTCCCAATCCGGTGACGTCGACGCCCTACAAGGCGTCGAAGACGTTCAGTTCGGTGACGCCCAAGTTCGTGATCCAATACCAGGTCGATCCGCAAACGATGCTCTATGCGAGCTACTCGCAGGGCTTCAAATCCGGCGGGTTCGATACCGGCGTGGCCGCGCCGACGCCATTTCAACCGGAGAAACTCACGGACTATGAGGTTGGCGTCAAGACGACGACGGACGACAAACGTCTTCGGCTCAATCTCGCGGGCTTCTACTACGACTACAAGAATCTGCAGGTGACGCAGGTCGTCAATCTCACGGTCCAGACTGGCAATGCAGCGACGGCCGTTGACTATGGCATTGAGGGCGAGCTGATCTGGCTCCCGATACAGCAGCTAGAAATCGATGTGTCCGCTGCTTGGACGCACGCACGATATCAAAGCTATTTCGGCCCGGATCCGGCCCGGCCCCTCTTGCCCGTCGCCGATTTCAGCAGGAATACGCTCAACAACGCTCCGGACTATCAGGCCAATGTCGCGGTACAATACACTTGGGACATCGGCGCCGGCGGCCTGACCGCGCGCGGCGAGGCCGACTATTCGAGCAAGTTTTACTTCGGTCCCGGCAACGAGGAAGAACTCAGCCAGGGCGGTTTCTTCAAAGGCAATCTCTATCTGTCCTGGAATCCGAGTCCGGATTGGACGCTGACGGCCTACGTCAAGAATATTGGGGACGAGACGACCAAGACGAGCGCGTTGGTGGTCACGCCCCTGCTCCTCAATCCTGTGGTTGGTTCCCTGGCGCCGCCGCGCCTCTTCGGCCTGGAGGTGAACCGCAGGTTCTGAATGGCGGCCGG
Source organism: uncultured Alphaproteobacteria bacterium (assembly GCA_963743765.1). Taxonomy (GTDB): domain Bacteria; phylum Pseudomonadota; class Alphaproteobacteria; order Micropepsales; family Micropepsaceae; genus Rhizomicrobium. The sequence continues at coordinate 131,701 of CAVUQQ010000004.1, read as the reverse complement.
CTACCGCCGGCGCCGTTGACGATTTCGCCGTTCCTATTCAACAGCCCACATGCGAGGAAGGTATGCCAAAGAAATATGTATTCGACGTTCTTGCCGACGGAACGTCGGACATCACCATCGAACAGGACATCACCGTCATTCCGCAGGTCGTGCCCGGACTGATGGCGATGGATCTATGGTCGAACATCGAGACGCCGTCCGATCTCAATCGGCCTGGCGATCCCACCCAGGGCGTGGGTTTCCTGCACGAGCCGCCTGACGGCGGCGCAATCATGCGCATTCTCGATTTTCTGCCCGAAAACGCGCGGCCTGCCTTCGATCCGCGTGCCTTGCATAAGGAAATCGGCAGTGTGCACGTCCCAAGCTCCGAATATCTCTCGAAGGCGAAACATCCTTCGATGCACAAGACCGATACACTGAACTACTTCGTCCTCCTCACCGGCCGCCTCTGGGCGCTCTCCGAGGGGAAGGATGTGCTGCTGGAACCGGGCGACGTGTTGGTTCAGAAGGGTGCCATGCATGGCTGGCGCAACGACGGCAAGGAATTGGCGCGCTTGTTCGCCGTGCTCATTGACGCGACGTGGGACAAGAGAGGAGCCTGATCGGGCGCCTTCGCTCACTTCTCAATCGGCATTTTCGTTTCTCTTAAGGTGATCTCCCATGCGGCTCGTGACGTTCGAACAATCCGGCCGGCAAAAGCTCGGCGGCCTCATCGGCGATGCGCAGATTCTCGATCTCGCGGCCACGCAGAAACGCCAATCCGGCACCGACGACCCGGCACTCGCATCGATGCAGTCGCTGATCGAAGGGGGGCCGGCCGCGTGGGATCGCGCCCGCAGTCTCATCGCTAGGCCATCGGAGGAGGATACCGTCGAACGCTCCTCGGTGCGCTTGTGTGCCCCACTCCCAAGGCCTGTTCGGCTGCGCGATTGCAGCCTCTTCCTCGAGCACATGGAAAAGGCGCTTAAGCTCGCAGGGCAGAGGGCGGTAGCAGCGGCGCCAGACGCGGAGACCGCGGAGCGGGAACGGAACAATCCGCGCTACGTCATGCAACCTATCTTCAAGGAGCGCGTGATTTACTACAACGCCGACGCCGGCAGCGTCGGCGGTCCGGACGACGACATCGTTTGGCCGAAGGAGTCCAAATGGATCGACTATGAGCTGGAATGGGCTTGCGTGGTCGGTAAGACGGCCCGCGATGTCGTGCTCGCGGATGCGCGATCTCACATCTTCGGGTTCACGATCTTCAATGACTGGTCCGCGCGCGATGTCCAGATGGCGGTGATGGCAGCAAATCTCGGACCGGGCGAAGGCAAGGACTTTGACGGCGGCTATAGCCTTGGGCCGTGCATTGCCACGCCCGACGAGTTCGCTGATCCCTACAAGCTGACTATGACCGCGCGCATCAATGGCGAGGAGTGGTCGCGCGGAACCACGGCCAGCATGCACCATCGGTTCGAAGATGCGCTGGTGCAGTTCAGCCGCGGCAAATGGATCCGAGCCGGCGAGGTGATCGGCTCGGGCACGGTGCTCTCGGGTTGCGGCTTCGAGCTTGGGCGCCAACTCGCGCCGGGCGACGTCGTCGAACTTCAGATCGAAGGCATCGGCATCTTGCGCAATCGGGTTTTGGCCGCTCCGGCATGAATATAGTGCTCGCGCTTCTCGCCGGTGCTCGCACATGGGGACGCACGATCGCTGTCGCGAGTCTCGGCGGCGAGCGCATATCCTATGCGGAACTGGCGCGCCGGGCGGGCGCCATCGCTCATGCGCTGATCGAACGCAACCTCGTGCCAGGTGATAGTGTCGCCCTCGCGATGACGAATACGCCGGAGTACTACGAGATTCTCCTTGGAGTGTGGGCGGCCGGACTTTGCGCGGTTCCGCTCAATCCGCGGCTGCATGCGCGGGAATTCGCTTATGCCATCGATAACAGCGGTGCGACGTTCTGCTTCGCCACCGCCGATCTGGCTGCGCAACTCGCGGAGGCGTGTTGCGACGTCGTCGAGGTTGCCTCGACGGCTTATCGGGAGATGCTACAAGCCGCGCCCGTGCGGCCGATAGCGCGCGCGCCGGATGACGTCGCCTGGCTATTCTACACGAGCGGTACGACGGGACGCCCCAAAGGCGCCATGCTCAGCCATCGCAACATCATGGCATTCATCGTCTCGATGCTTGCGGATGGCGGCGATGCCACACATAGCAACGTGTTGCACATCGCGCCGCTCTCGCACGGAACTGGATTTCTTGGACTCGCCTGTCTGATGCGTGGCCGGACGAACGTCGTGCTGCCGCAGGGCGGCCTGGACCGCGCGGCGATGGCCGCGGCGCTGGAACGCTTTGCGCCGCTTTCGCTCTTTGCTGTGCCCACGCTTGTGAACCGCTTGGTCGACGAGCTCGTCTCTCCCGTCCAGCTTCGCGCCATCCGTATGATCTATTTCGGGGGCGCGCCAATGTACGTGGAGGACCTGAAACGGGCCATCGCGTTCTTCGGAATGGAGCGCCTTTGGCACCTTTACGGTCAGGGCGAAGCGCCAATGACGATCACGTATTTCCCGCCCTGGTTACGCGGTGCGCCGGGTCGGGATGCGTACGAGGCACACTTGGCGAGCGTGGGCATTGCGCGCACCGGCGTAGTGGTCCGCGTGCTGGATGCGAACGGCGCCGTGTGCGTACCGGGGCAAATTGGCGAGGTGGCCGTGCGCGGGGACGTCGTCATGGGCGGATACTGGAATGATCCGGCCGCGACAGTCGCCGCCTTTCGCGACGGCTGGCTGCTCACCGGCGATCTCGGCACAATGGATCAGACGGGTTTTCTCACGCTACACGACCGTTCCAAGGATCTGATCATTTCAGGTGGCTCGAACATCTATCCGCGAGAGATAGAAGAAGTTCTATTGACTCATCCAAGCGTGCGCGAATGTGCCGTGGTGGGCGTGCGCGACCGAAAATGGGGTGAAGTGCCCGTGGCGTTCATCGTGCCTTCAGGGGCCGAGACGCCGAGTCCCCATCTTCTCGAAGCGCACTTCTTGGCGCATCTGGCGCGGTTCAAGCGGCCCCGCAGTTATCGGGTGGTGCAGGAGCTTCCGAAGAACGGCTATGGCAAAGTCATGAAGGCCCCGCTTCGCGCGCTCGCCGAAGCCGGCTAGGCTTTTTGCCCGCCTTCAGTTCGACGACCGCGGCGATTCCTGCAGTGATAAACGCGACAAGCCGCGGAGCCACCGCGCTGAAGTCGTTGGCGCTCCAACGCCCGTTGGTGAACATGAACACGCGATCCAGCCTCGACTCCATGCAGGATTCAATCATGCAGCCGATCATGAACTCGTAGCTGAACGCGATATCGCCACTATCGGCGCCTGGCAGGGCGCGCGACAGCCAGCCCATGAATTCATCAGCAAAGCTGTCTGCAAAGCCTTCCTCGGCCATGTGATAGATCTTGGGCGAAAGCAGCAGCTGCCCCATCAGATGCGTGTAGCTGGCCCAGCCCTTGTCACCGCACAAGGCGCGTTCCAGGTAGGGCGTCACAATGGCGTCCACGACGGCTTCAAGCGTCGCTCCACGCGTACCCGCTTTGGCTTCCGCATCGCGATATCGCGCCCTCCGTGAATTGGCGATGATGTCGAACCGGCGTCGCACCACCTCGTGGAAAAGCTTTTCCTTCGAACCGAAGTGATAGTTCACGCTCCCGATCGTATCGCCCGAAGCGGCGACGATTGCCCGGGTCGACGTCCCTTCATATCCACGCGATGCGAACAGCTTTTCGGCTGAATTCAACAGGCGTTCGCGTGTCCCCCCGCGCGGTGCGGCCATTGCGGTGTCCTCCATGCGATTCACTCTCCCTCTTGATAGAATTGAACTGCCCTGGGAGTCGAGCGGTTGATTAACACGCGGCGCTGGCGACTTGTCGCGCCGCTGAAGATCGGAACGCCGCGCGCCCCTCCAACCGCGCCACGCTTCATATTGTCGACGGGCTGACCGCACCGCCTGTGCGTTTCTGACGTATGCCGAATGCGCCGACCTTGCGGTTAGGTCACTTTGGAGGCAGAAACGAAAGCGTTGCCGCATTCGAAAGTGTTTCAGCTTCTGGAGTCCAGGTCCATCGTGATGCCGACGACGGCGGAATAGGGCGGCCTAACGTCATGATTTTGTGGCTTGTGGGCGCCCATCATCTCAAAGTGAGAGAGCAAGCATTCTGGTAGCGGGCCAGTGTAGCTCGCAGAGACTCACTGTTGGTCAACACGTCGCGCAGGTCCTGCGCGTTAGCTCGCAGGCCTTGTCCGGCGATCTGGACATAGGGCCCTTGGGGCGAGCGGTTCTCGCCCAGTAGAACGTTCACGCCAGTCACGCCCTCGCGACCAATCATGCCAACTTCGATCTGACACTTTCGACTGCTAGCAGCAACAACCGAAACAAATCCGGAAGTCGGAAAATCGATCTGTGTGATCGGCTTGTACGGTATGACGAGCACATTTTCGAGCCCGGTTTCACAGGCTCAAGGACGGTCGAAAGGAGTTTACGGTCTCCGGGACTCGCGGCGCAGGACCTTGACTTCATTGCTCGAAGCCTACGCGCTGACTAGCTTTTAAAAATAGTCCGCCCGAGGCCTGGGAGCCTTCGGGCGGACAAGATTGCTGCGTGACGGGGAGATCCAGTTCGTCGAAGCAGCACTAAACACTCACTTAAAGCAGTCTCGAACTCCGCCACGCTGTGACACTTCTCGCGGCTCGCGACTGACTCAAACTGCGTCGCGCAAGCTGACGCGCGGCGGCCGTCCCGTCAAATTCTTTGTTCGCCGAGTCTATTCCTGTTCTGAATGTCGCCGCGAACGGTGTTTACACCACGACAGGTGGGTTCGTAGCGAGTGTCCGGCAAAAACACCACTGGGACGGAATTGGGATATTGATGCGGGGAGGACTTCTGGCTCATCGTTGCTCATGGAGAAGCGCAGATGAGACAGAGTTCCGCTGCCGCGAAGGCGCCATTCGTACAGTTTGTGAAGGGCATCCGACTGGCGACGCGATCGAGTCTGTTGGTGCTTTCTCTTCAACGTCGATCGTTCAAACGTGTATCGCCGCATCGCCATAGCTTCCGCAAGGCCGCGGCCGAACAGGGCAAGCGTGGCGGGTCCGCGAATGTCCGCTATGGGTGGAAAGCGGACATTCGTGGATGGCGTCGGAAAAGCCGCGAGCGCCGCTTCTTGGGCAGCGCATCGCATACCGTTCCGCTCTAATGCACAGTGAATTTCAGAGTAGTGACGGGGACGTGCTGTCACGTTTACGTAAAATGTTTTGCCGGCGCCTTTGCAATAAGACCACGGCGAAGGAGTTTGTTGCCAGCATCATTGGTGCGGCGAAAAGCGCGAACTCATCTGGGGCGAACTTCTGGGACGGAGCCATACCATTCGTAGTTGTCGAGCACGCGGTCGAACTTGAAATGGCTTGTCACCTGTAGCCGCCGCGCGACGCGACTTGCTCGGATCACCTTCTGGGGCTCGATCTTGCCCCCGTTTTCCTTGAGACAGCCGTAGTACCAACCTGGCTCTGTTGGCGGCGAGGTTTCCGAGCGGTACTCGATGGGATCAGTGTCCATGTACTTTCAACACCTCTGGCAGTGAGTCCTGCAGCGTGGCGTGCGTCACACCGCTTGATGCAAGCCGATTACTCGGCAGGATGAACCTCAGGCTCGACTACACCGGCGCCGCGCCAGCGCACAATCGCCTGCGCAGGAAGGCCTAGACCTTTGGCCGGGATCGCACCAAACGTAAAGCCACGCTCGCGCAGGCGGTAGGGCAAGGCCAGCATCGCCGGCACAAGACCGAGCGTAATCATCTTGGAGAAGGCAAGGCCGAACACGATCGCGGTGGAGAGCTGCGCCCACATCGAGGCGCTCGGGGCGCCGACGGTCACGTGGCGCGTCGCGAAGTCGATTTCGATCGCGAACATCATCGGCAAAAGGCCACCGATGGCAGTGATCGTCGTCAGGAACACCGGACGCAGTCGCTGGGCGCTCGAACGGATCACCGCTTCTACCGGATCCATCCCGGATTCCAGCAGGCGGTGGAACGTATCGATCAGCACGATGTTGTGGTTCACGACGATGCCGGCAAGCGCCAGCATGCCTGTACCCGTCATGATCAGGGAGAAAGTCTGACCCATCACCACCATGCCGAGCAGCGCGCCGATCATGGCCAGCACGACCGCCAGCAGGATGAGGCCGGCGTGATAGAAGCTGTTGAACAGTGCCAGCAACACGATCGCGATCATAAACAGCGCGAGGAGCGCGGCCTCGATGAGGAACGCACCGGACTCGTTCTGCTGCTCATCCGCGCCCTTGAACGCGACGTAGACTTCGTGTGGGAAGTTTTGTTGCACGATCCACTGCTTCAGCTTGACGACCTCTGCGCTGGGTAGAATCCCCATCTCCTTCTTCATATTGGCGCGGACATGGAACACGCGATGGCCATCTACGCGCTCGATCGAGTTCACTTGTTGCGTCGGCTTCAATTTGACGAAGTTGCTGAGCGGGACCATCTCGGCCTCGCCCTGCAGTCCGGGAACCGCGATGCGCAGGTCGTCGAGCGCGTGCACGCCGCGCTGGCTTGCCGGGTAGCGCACTCGGATGTCGACTTCGTCATTGGCGTCGTCCGGGCGGTACTTGCCAACTAAGATGCCGTTGGTGATGAGTTGGACGGCCGTGCCGATCGCCTGGGTGTTGACGCCAAAGCGGCTAGCTACCTCGCGATCGATATCGAGGTCCCACTCGATGCCGGGCAACGCGCGCGTGTCTTCCACATTGCGCAGTTCCTTCAATCCATCCATGTGCCTGCGCACGGCGTCGGTCACGGCCAAGAGTTCAGCCGCATTGTCGGACGAGACGTCGATCATCACGTCCTTGCCTGTCGGGGGCCCCTGCTGCGGCTGTCGCACCTCAACGCTGATGCCAGCAAGGTGTTCCGTCTTTCGCGTAATTTCAGCCTGAATCTGCTTGCCAGGCCTGCGGTGGCTATAATCTTTCAACTCAACGGTGATGCGACCGATATTGTCGACAGGTATGCCACCGTCGCGGCCATTTCCGAAGGTTTGGCCGCCTGTGCTGGTGTAGATCGACTTGATGCCATCAACGGTCGCGACGACGCGCTCAACACCCATGACGAGATCGCGCTTTTCAGCGGCAGAAAGGTTGCCGCGCGCCGAGATCAAAATGACTGCTTCGTCGGCATCGGTGTCCACAAAAAATTCGACGCCCTTGCCAAAACCAACTGCGAGTCCGATCACGACGACAACAATGCCCAATGCGCCGAGTAGGGTGCGCCCAGGAAAACGCGTGAGCCGTTCGGCCAATTTGGCGTACCAGCCTGTGATACCGGGTATGTCGTGCCAGTCACCAGTCTCAGAAGCTTCGACCGCACGCTCGTGATACTCGTCGTGTGGCGGCGCCTTGCCGAAGATGCCGCCCAGCACCGGCATAAAGATCAACGCCACAATAAGCGCGGCGGAGAGCACTACCATCAACGTGATCGGGAAGTAGCTGATGAATTTGCCGACTACGCCCGGCCATAACAGCATCGGCAGGAACGCGCCGATCATGGCCAGGGTTGCGCTGACCACCGGCCAGAACATGCGCAAAGCGGCTTCGGCGAAGGCCTGTTTGGGCCTGTGGCCTTCCGTCATTTTGCGGTCGGCATATTCGACGACGATGATGGCACCATCGACAAGAATGCCGACGGCGAGCAGCAGCGAGTACATGATCATAAAATTCAGGGTGTAGCCAATGCCGTTTAGAACGATGAACGCCATCAGGAACGACGTCGGGATTGAGATGCCCACCAGCAAGCCCGAACGCAGACCCAGTGCACCGACCACGATGATCATCACGAGAACGATGGCGAGCACGATCGAGTCGGTCAGTGAGTTGAGCTGATTGTGGATGTAGGTCGATTCGTCGAACATGTAGCTGAGATGCACGCCGGGCGGCCAGCTCTTCACCGCGTTGTCTACGAGCTCTCGGACGGCCAGATTGTTCGCTATGACGTTAGCGCCGATTCGCCTGGTTACGTTGATCGCGATCGAAGGCTGATTGCCGATGCGCGCATATCCCGTCGGGTCATAGAAAGTGCGACGCACATCCGCCACATCCTTCAATGTTACAGTGGCGTTTGCGGTTGAACGGATCGGCAGGTTGAGAACGTCTTCGGCGTTTTTGATCACGCCTGGAACCTTGACGGCAAAGCTTCCGTGGCCCGTGTCGAGCGAACCGGCCGCGATCAGCCGGTTGTTTTGTGAAACGGCGTTGAAGAGCTCCTGCTGCGAAATGCCAAACTCTGCGAGTTTGGCCGGGTCGATGACGATTTCGAGCATCTCCGGTCGGTCGCCGGCGAGGTCCGCCTGCAGCACACTCGGGATGGTTTTGATGTCGTCGGAAAGATCGCGTGCGAGTTTCAGCAACGTTCGCTCCGGAACGTCGCCTGAGAGAGCGACCGTGATGACCGGAAACAGGCTCGAGTTGAATTCCTGAACGACCGGCGGGTTGGCGTCGACAGGGAGTCGCGCGCGCGTCGCATCCACCTGCGCCCGAACGTCTTCGAGCGCCTTCTGCTTGTTAAAGTTGACGTCGAACTCCATCAAGATCACGGCGACGCCTTGATAGGCGCGGGCAGTGATCGTCTTCAGACCTTCGATCGAGCGAAGGTTGGTTTCGAGCGGTTTGACGAGCAGGCGTTCGCTGTCTTCCGGGCTGATGCCGGGATAGGAAACCTGCACCATCAGCATCGGGAACGGTACGTCGGGATCCGCTTCCTTCGGGATCGCCATGAACGCGATCACGCCTGTGATGATCGCGACAGCGATTAGGGCAAGGATGAGCCTTGTATTACGGACGGCCCATTCGACTATGCCGGTCATGTCGCCGCAGCGCCTTTGTCGCGTGCCCTCATCGTGTGTTCGCTATTCGTAACGGATACCCACTCCGCCACGATCACGCTCACATATTCCAGGCAGGCAAATGCCATCAAGCTCGTCAGGGCTTAACTCAAAGTGAGTGCCTCACAGAAAACCAAAATTTCATCAGATCACGCCAGAAAAAGATTGATCGTCGTCAAACATGGACGAACTGTCGGGATCTTCCGGGGTTTGTAGCCCAGTGCCCGCTTTGGGTCGGAAGCGGACGTTCGTGCGCTGCTTGGAAGGGCGGCCGTCGGGCGATAGAGTTCGCTCGGAAAGTTCAGACTATGTGGAAGAGGCGGATCTTTGTGCCGTCCGACATTTCCGAGGAGCTGAAGATGAAGGCACGCAATCCAAGTTTAGCCCGCTCAAACCTGCGCAAAGCCATTCTCCCGGCTGTGCTGTTCTTATTTTTCGGCGGCTCAGTCGGCTCGGTCATAGCGCAACCTCAGCAAAAGCCAGCGGCGACCTCATGGGGCCGGTGCTGTGGAATAACCCCCTGGCCGATGATGGGGGAAATGCGGGGAACGGATACGATGGGTGGTGGAATGATGGGCACAACGGGCGGCAGCATGGCTAGACACCATTTCGCCATGATGAACGATGTTCCTGTCGCTTACAGATCCCTTAGCAATCCTCTGGCGCATACCCGTGACACAGTCGATCATGGCAGCGTGGTCTACGCGAAAAATTGCTCGGGATGTCACGGTGCGACGGGCGCGGGCGACGGGCCAGCGGGCCAAAACCTCTCTCCGCGACCGGCGGACCTCCAGCTGCTGGCACAAATACCGATGGTTCAGTGGGATGGCTATATGTTCTGGACCGTTTCCGAGGGCGGAGCACCGCTTGGAAGCGCCATGCCAGCTTTTAAGGGCGTGCTATCCGATAGTGATAGGTGGGCGGTGATTGCCTACATACAGGCCCACTTACCGCAGAAGGGCCACTGACCGAGGGTAAACACGGCGCACACCAACGGATGAAAATTCACCGGCTGTCCCTGGGTCGGAAGCGGACATCGGACCAAAATGAGATCGCAGGACTAGCGGCTTCTAGTCCGTCATTGATGGTTCCGAGAGCCAGTGGGTCACAACCCATCCGAGATTTCGAAGGGACATTGCCCTCAAATCAGCACGCAAAACAACGATGTTGATTGGGGTCAATAAACTGACTCGAAATTTGTTCTGAAAATGGTTTCGGGAGGTAAATGATCCAATGAGTATGGACTGGACCAACCGTTATTCAGAGAGCTCCGAGGCTCCTGAGGGAGCGCGCTGTGACCACTGTGGCGGCCCCTCTCGTGCTCAAAACCCGTTGCTGCTGTTTACTGCACAGAGCAGACCGACCGTCTCAGTGCATAGACGCTGCTACATCCACTGGGCATTCCAACAATCGGAGCTGCGTGCGGACGCTGAATAGCGGGGGGGTACGTTAGCAGAGGTGGTCTCACCGTAAACGAAAACGGTGGGTCGCTAGCTGTTGTCTTCACGGACCCCATCAGTGAGCTAACTTGGTCAGGCTGTCCCCTTCTGTGAACTGCTACTGTGGCCTGACGGCTTTTTTGTACCAGCGTCATAGAGGTTACTGCATAGCCGATGTCCCATCTAGATGGGACATCGGCGGCGCAAAAGTTTGCGGTGCTGGCGGCCGATATCCGAGCGATGAGTGCGGTCGGACGGTGTTGTAGTGGTGACGCCACTGTCCGATCAGGACTTGTGCTTCTCTGAGGCTGTAGAAGATCTCGCCGTTCAACAGCTCGTCACGGAGCTTGCCGTTGAAGCTTTCGCAGTAGCCGTTCTCCCAGGGGCTGCCGGGTTCGATGTAGAGCGTCTTCGAGCCCACGCTTGCCAGCCATTGTTGTACGACGTTCGCCGTCATCTCCGGGCCATTGTCAGACCGGATGTGCTCTGGGACACCGCGCACGAGCATCACGTCTGCCATTGTTTCCAGAACACCAAGACTGTTGATCCGTCGTGCAACTCGGATCGCCAGACACTCGCGCGTGAACTCGTCGATCAACGTCATCAGCCGAACCTTGCGGCCATCGTGGGTCTGAGCCTCGACGAAGTCGTAGGACCAAACATGGTTGCGCCGCTCCGGTCTGAGCCGGACACATGAGCCGTCGTTGAGCCATAACCGCCCTCTTGGCCTTTGTTTCCTTGGAACTTTGAGCCCCTCACGGCGCCAGATGCGGTGCACACGATCGGTGCCGACGTGCCATCCGGCAGCGTTGAGCATCTCAGTGATCCGACGATAGCCGTAGCGCCCATACTGGGCAGCCATCGCCATGATCGCCCGTGTCAGCGCGTCTTCGTCAGCACGCACAATGACAGTGTAACGTTGAGTTCCACGCGGTTGGCCGACGAGTTGGCAGGCCTGGCGCTCCGAGAGACGATACTTCTCCCGAACCCGCTCGACCGCCTGCCGGCGCCGTTCGGGGCCTACAAGTTTCCCGAGGCGATATCCTTCAGGACCTGCTTCTCCAGAGACAGATCGGCGACCAGTCGTTTCAGACGGGTGTTCTCCTTCTCCAGATCCTTCATCCGACGTGCCTGATCAAGATCAAGTCCGCCGTATTCCTTGCGCCATCGGTAGTAACTTTGATCCGATATCCCGGCGTCCCGGCACGCGATCGACACAGACTTACCCTGCGCCATCACCACTTCGATCTGCCGCAGCACAGTCACAATCTGCTCAGCACTAAACCTCTTCTTGGGCATGACAAAGCTCCTTTCCAAGCTAGTTTCTATCAAACTGCTTGGTCCAAAAAGAGCCGGTCAGGTCAGGTGAAGCTGTATGCTCAGCATTGTGCCATCTGCCATGGCACGGCGGCTGGAGACGCGTCAGCATCGCCGGTCGCAAAAGGTCTGTATCCGAGGCCCTCGCAACTGGCGAGCGATGGGGTCGAGGACGATCTCGAGGGCGTCTCCTACTGGAAGATCAAGCACGGAATCCGCCTGACCGGCATGCCGTCGTGGTCGGGATCCCTCAACGACCAGGAGATTTGGACACTAGCCCTATTCCTGAAACACATGGACAAGCTTCCGTCCCCTGCACAGCTAGCCTGGAAGCAGGTCAGGAATTAGGGCCTGGGATTCGCCGTCATCGCCTCCCTGCCGGAAACCAGACCTCATGACGTCCCAAGCAGGTGACGGCGGATACTCCGCGTGCGACGGTCGGGTATCAAGCGTCTAGTTTAGACCACTAGTTTTATGTCCGCTCTCGACCCAAAGCGGACGGCCGTTGAACTTGCCGACAGAAATAGGGCTCAATTGCACCTGGAAATCCGCAAAACTCAGACGAGAGGGAAACGATGAGTGCTAGCGATCGTGCGTTTGTCGGGTCTATTCCGGAAATATATGACCGGTATCTGGGTCCGATGCTCTTTGAGCCGTATGCCGACGAGCTCGCAGGTCGGCTCTCGGGATTTGAGGGTGAAATATTGGAGACAGCGGCCGGAACGGGTCGGCTGACACGAGCACTAATCCGTGCAATGGCGCCCGGCTCGACGATAACTGCAACCGATCTAAATGAACCAATGCTCGCCAGAGCCGCCGAGGAAGTTCGAAGCGATCTCGTGAGCTGGCAACCTGCAGACGCACTGAATCTGCCGTTTGAAGATGGAAAGTTCGACGCGGTGGTTTGCCAGTTCGGCGTTATGTTTTTCCCCGACAAGATCAAGGCGTTCAAGGAGGCGCATCGAGTGCTGCGCCCGGGCAAGGCTCTCTTGTTCAACGTCTGGCATGACCTGCCTCAGAACGAATTTTCGTTTGTTGCTGACCAGACGGTGGCCAAGTGCTTTCCGTCGAACCCTCCCGGCTTCCTGAGACGGGGTCCTTGGGGTTATCAAGATCGCGCCATTATCGAGACAGATTTGAGGGCGGCGGGCTTTGGAAAAATTTCATTCGAAATCGTCAATATAGAGACACCCGCCAATTCAGCAGCGGAAGCAGCGCTAGGCCTGTGCAAGGGATCTCCATTGCGGGCTGAAATTGAAGAACGCGATCCCGGTCGGCTCGATGCCGTCGTCGAGGCCGTGTCTAAGGCGCTCAGGGCTCAGTTCGGAGACGGTCCCATCAGGGGGAAGGGCCAGGCGTTGGTTGTGACCGCGGTCGCCTAGAAAGAGCCGTCAGAGCCTATCGATTTAGTCCCCGACGTTGTTGAGCGCTATCGCGTTCGAACGTCCGCTATCGACCCATAGCGGACGTTGGCGTCGTTGCACCGGGCAGGCTCACGATGACGGAAATCAGCTATCGTCTGCCCTGAACTCAACTCAGGGGGCATCCGTGTCACTTTCAGACCTTGCATCCATCGGCAGCTTCATCAGCGGTGTGGCCGTGCTGGTGTCGTTGATCTATCTCGCATTGCAGGTGCGACAGGCTGAGAAGAACCAACGAGCCATCGTTCAGCAAGAGCGCGTATCGCGCAGTTCGGATCAGCTGTTTAGGCTCGCTGATCCGGTGCTTAGCCGAGTTTGGCTGAAGGGGCTCAAGTCTGTTGATGATTTAACAGATGAAGAAGCGTTTCAGTTCACCCTGGTCACCACGGCAATGTTGAGGTCAGTCGAGGACGCCTATTTCCAACACAAATTGGGGCTTCTCGATCTTGGCTCCTTGAACAATCAAGTGAGTCCTCTTCGGGGCGTTCTGACCACTGCCAGCGGAGTGGCTCTCTGGAAGAGTTTGAGACGCAACTATGACGAACGTTTTGCCGCTCTTATTGATGCGCTTGTCCCGCCGCAGCTGGGCATTGGCCAGCTCGGGATTATCGCATCGTGGCGAACGGAGTTTACGAATATGAAGGGTGCAAACTAGCGCGGTGTTCAGTTAGCAGAGCCACTGGAAGGAAGCGTGCGGAACGGCATCAACCAGGGGAAGACCGATTTGGCCGCTTAGGCCTCGGCCTTCCAAAATTCCGTTATGGTGCCCCTCGGAGCAACTTCGGGGGTATCACATGTCACTTTCAGACTTCGCCACCTTCAGCACAGCTATCAGCGGTTTGGCTGTGACCGCATCATTGATCTATCTGGCGCTGCAGACGCATCAGAATGCGAAACACACGCGGGCGCTGATCCATCAAGGACGGGTTGCAGCACTGCGCGACATATTTTTGGCGGGAGCCGATCCCAACGTTGCAGCGGCGTTCATCGCCGTCCCCGGCGGCACGCCGACGCCACAAGAAGTCCAGAAACTCCAATATCGTTTCATCTACGGGGCGATGATTTACGGCTGGCAGGACACCTATTCGCAATATCGGAGCGGACTATTGGACGAAGATTTCTTCCGTCAGATGAGAACGGGCGCCGTGCAGGCTTTGAGCAATCCAACCTCACGCGCTGTTTGGGAAACTTACAGAGTGCCGGGTACACAGTTCACCGCATTCATGGACGGGCTCGCTGCTAGTTTGTCCGCCGCCGAACCGTAGAACCGCTGCCAATGCCCGTTTTCCACCCAAAGCGGACACTTGCTCGATTTCAACGGTGGATCACCAAGATTGCGCGATCCTCGAACATTCGTTGGCGCTTGCAGAGAGGCTCGCAGCGAGTGAATTCGTCGTTAGTGTGGCCGCTTCAGTTAGCTTCGAGGGTACTGTCAGCTTAAGTGACTCTGGGTTGAGTTTTGTGAACGAGCGCTCCCATAACCTGTTGAAACGATTTGCTCGAATTTCGCGGTCAGGTTGCGCGCTGAGTTAACCTGACAGTACCAAGTGGACATTGTCGGCTAGCCTCTCAGGATGCCTTCACTGACTGCGGATGCAGTCCTGGACGCTGGGGGGTCAAGAAAATGCATGCGACTATCATGACGGCGATGATGGCCGTTGCGAGTGGGCGACTGAAGTTCAAACCGCCGTGATTCAGGGGTTTGTCCAGGAAGTCTCCTACCGTGGCCCCCAGTGGTCGGGTGAGGATGAAGGCCGCCCAGAACAACAGCACACGAGATATGTCGGTCCAATAGTAGAGTGCCGCAACGATGCCTAGAGCTGCCATGAACACGAGGGCAGCCCCAAAAAAGCCAAACCCCGATGTATCCGCCATCCAGTCACCCAACGCTGTCCCGAGCGTTTGCGAGAATGTGATTGTTGCCCAATAGAACGCCTCCGTCTTGGGCTTACTGACCGTTTCAACTGCGATGGTTCCCTCGGACCAATACCAAAGACCGAGAACAGCCAAGACGCAGACAAACAGAATTGACGACCCGCCCGTGTACCCGATGCCGAGAGACCGATCGGCGAAGTCAGCCATCGTCGTGCCGGCGGTCGTCGAAGCGATGATGGTCGCCCAGTACAGGAATGGGTGAAATTTCTTTGCCATGATCTGAAGGACAACCAACGCTACGAGCAATGTAAGAAAGATCGCGGTCCCAGTCAGATAACCCAGGTTCATCGTCATGGTCACGGCGTCGCCGCCGGTCTCACCAAGTGTCGTGGCGAGAATCTTGATGATCCAAAATGTGAGCGTGACCGCAGGAACTTTGCTGAGAAGCGCTGAGCTGATGCTCGAGGTTGTACTGGAGGTGCTTTTCATCGAGGTTGGCGTCCCTTAGTTGCTAGGAGTCGCTTTGCGCTGCTCATCACTCTGTTGCCGAGGCGTAGCCTGCTCGACCATCCCCTCAGGTGACGTCATAGGGCCTGAGGGGATGCCGAAGGATCTCGGCTGACGAAGACCGAGGCAGGTATGTGAACACTGGAGCCTTACCGGGCGATTACCCGCGTAAGCCCCAGCTTTACCGCACCACTTTGGTCGTGGCCGCACACCGCAGACGTGTTCGGTGCATTCACATTACGGCCCGTTAATCAGGATGCGCGCCTTCCTTCGAGTCTTCCAACACCTTGCCGTTTTTCGCGTCGACGCCGACTTCGTAGACGACGCCATTGCTGCTCTTGATGTCGAACGAATAACGAAGACCGCTTCCACCGCCTTCGCGCTCTAGCTCGCTGTCGGTAACAGTTCCGGGCCGTTCCTTAAGTGCAATCGCAGTCGCCTGGTCCATGGTGAAATTTGCCTGCTTAGCGTACTTCTCACCGCTATAGGCATATGCCGCACCCGAATAGATGGTAGCTCCTGAAAAGCCTATCGCTGCAATGGTATGAACAATCTTTCGCATCTTAACCTCTGGGTTGATTATCCCCGGCTCGAGCGAACGCATACCACGCGCGGGCTACAATGCACGCAGCGACATCGATTGTTTTTCGCCAATGTTTTCGCTGAACGGGAAGATGGCGCTAATATGAATAGGTTGCCGAATGGATTCGAGGTTCCGCCGTCGTGAGGATTTTGCTGATTGAAGACGATGACGAGACGGCAAATTACGTAGCCCGGTCTCTGCGAAAGGAAGGACATTCGGTCGAACGAGCTCGAAACGGAGAAGAAGGGCACACTCTTGCAAGCACCTATGCGCACGATGTGGCAGTCGTTGACAGGATGCTGCCGTCTTTAGATGGCTTGTCACTGGTCAAGAGGCTCCGCGGTGAGCAATGGAAGGTGCCGGTACTCTTTCTCACCACAATGAGTGGCATACGAGACCGAGTCGAAGGTCTTGCTGCTGGAGGCGACGACTACCTGGTCAAGCCGTTCGCAATCTCAGAATTGATTGCTCGCGTGGACGCATTGGTTCGGCGGGCAAGTCGATCTGGATCGGATCTCAAAACGAAACTGCGCATCGGTGATCTCGAGCTGGATCTAGTTGATCGATCGGCCTCAAGGTCCGGCCACCCCCTAGACCTCCAAGCACAAGAGTTTCGAGTCCTGGAATACCTCGCGCGACACGCGGGTCAGGTGGTGACGCGGACAATGTTGCTCGAAAATGTATGGCAGCTCCACTTCGATCCGCACACCAACATCGTGGAATCGCACATGAGTAGAATTCGATCGAAAGTCGACAAACCGTTTTCCGAGCAGATGATCCATACAGTTCGTGGTGCGGGATACACGCTCCGTGCAGCTTAGACTTCTCCGGACAGAGAGTTTTCGCCTCACGACGATTTTTGCTGGCCTGCTTGTTGGCGCAATGCTCATCCTCATGGCGGTTGTCTACGCCATCATGCATCAGGCATTTCGAACAGAGTTGCTCTCGTCTGCCCAGAACGATCTCGCTTCGATTCAGAAGGCGCTTGTTGCAGAGGGTGTGCCTGAGGCGAAGGAGGTCATAACGCAACTCCTCGCCAAATCGTCCGATTCCAACTTCTATCTTCTCGAGAATCGGTCGAAGACGCGACTGGCGGGCAACCTACCGGCCATGGATCCCAATGTGGGCGAACAATTCATCACGGGACCCCAAACACGGTCGGGCTCAACAGAAGAGGGCGGCGAGCGCCGCATCATCGGAACGGGGGCTTTCTTGAACCCCAATCTCTATGCCTTCGCAGGACGCGATCTCAGTATCGCAGATGACAGCGAAGAGGATGTGCTGCACGCCTTTGGCTGGGTTCTTGGCGGTACCCTTATTTTTGCACTGATTGGGGGCATTTTTCTGAGCCAATCTTTTCTTGGACGTATGGACGCGATCACCCGCACTTGTCGCGCAATCATGAGCGGGCGAATGACAGACCGAATACCGGAACGCGGCACCCGTGACGAACTCGATCAGCTGGTGGTAGTGATAAACGCGATGCTCGATCGCATCGGAACGCTTATGGAGAACGTAAAGCAGATTTCGAGTGATATCGCGCACGACCTTCGCACGCCCCTGACCCGCCTTCGCCACCATCTAGAGCTCGCTCGAAACGAGTCCGCCACGGTACAGGACTACGCACGGGCGGTCGATCGCGCGATCTCTGACAGTGACAATATCCTCTCCGTCTTTACTGCGCTTCTTCGCATCGGACAAATTGAAAGTCGTTCTGATCCGGTAACTTTGTCTTCCGTTAGCCTCTCTGCACTTCTTGGGCAGCTTGTAGAAGTGTACCAACCGGCTGCCGAAGACTCCGGATACACCCTGAAAGCGTCGATCGACCCGTCGATCTTGGTGCAGGGAGATCGCGAACTTCTCACGCAGATGTTCGCGAACTTGATCGAAAACGCCATGGCGCACACACCAAGTGGCACCTTGATTTCGATTGGATTGCGAAAGTTTGACGGAAGGCCTGTAGCAATTGTGAGCGATACCGGGCCGGGAGTGCCGGTCGGCGAGCGCGAGAAAGTAATGCGCCGGTTTTACCGGCTTGAGAAAGCTCGTTCGCGCCCTGGCAGCGGCCTAGGCCTGTCACTCGTCGCAGCTATCGCCGATTATCATAGGGCCTCATGCACACTCGAAGACAATGCACCCGGCTTGAAGGTCGTTATCGTGTTTCCCGCTCCCTCAACCGAGAGTTAAGCACGACACTTGTAGGCATTTAGGATGGGAAACGAAGAACAAATTGCGTGGGAACGCGCCCGATCGGGTGTCCGCCGATCGCCTATTTTTTGGATTTGGCTCGTACTGATCGCGGCTTTCGGGCTGGTAGGCACCTACGTGGTTGGCTCGTGTCTTTTGTCCTCTGCTTGTTAGGGTCTCAGAGTTTCGCACAGCAGATGGAGCCCCCAACCAAATTTGAGTCGCGCGCCATGCTGTGGGTCGGGCGACTGGGGAATGTCCGATTTGGGTCGAAAACAAAACATTGGGAGCTAGGCGACTGTTTGGACGTCGAGATTGCACTCCGTGAATACAAACCGCACAGTGCAGGTAGACGGCGCGGGCGTAAGCTCGCAGCCCCGGCGATTAAACACTAAAGAATCAAAATCCGAGCGAGGCAAAGTGAAGAAAGGTCCCAGCGTGATCATGCGAGTGCTTTTGGCCACCGGACTCTCTCTTTTGACACTGTTCGCCGTCGGATTGGGATATTTGGCTTACCCGGGCGAACCGAGCTCTTCGAGGGTTGTCCACTTTGATGGCTACATTTTGCTGCCTAAGCATGGGCTGCTGAACGTCCTCGACTATCTGACGCTATCCGATCAGACCTTATTCGTGACGGGGGCGTCGTCTGGCAGCGTGTTCAAGATTGCGCTCGATCCGCGTAGACCGGTGAGCGAGAGCATTGTGTTGGAATGGCAAGGTGGGGGCCGTGTCCATGGTGTGGCCCTCATTCCTTCTCGCAATCTCGCGTTCGTGACGCGGAGCGGCGAAAACACAGTGGACGCCTTCGACCCATCCACCCTGAAGCCGCTTGGACGGATCCACGTCGCAGACGATCCGGATGCCATTCTTTATGATCGCGGCAGCGACACCATTTATGTTGCAAACGGCGATGCTCAGACCGGCACACTGATTGATCCAGACAAGCGCGCCGAGGCGGCGGCAATCCGTCTCGAGGGAAAGCCTGAGTTTGCCGTTATCGACCCAGTGTCGCGGCTACTTTACCAGAACATCGAGGACACCAATGCGCTAGTTGCCATCGACTTAGCGAAGCGCTCGGTTGTCGGTCGATGGTCTCTCCGGCCCTGTCAGGGGCCAACCGGTGTCGCGATTGACGACCAAAGCCATCGTTTGTTCGTAGTATGCTCGCGAAATTCGATCATGATCGTGTTCGACTTGGATCGACACGAGATTGTGTCGTCACTCAAGATCAGCAGCGGAGCGGATTCGGTTGCCTTTGATCCGTCGCTACATCGAATTTATTCGACCGGTCTAGACGGCAAGTTGACGATAGTTCAGCAAGACAGAGCGAACTCTTACCGAGTGATAGATCGCATTTCTACGCACTTTGGGGCCCATACGCTCGCAGTCGATCCCGCTTCGCACAAGATCTACGTAGGCTACGCAAGCCTATTCGTCGCTCCCAGAATCGCCGTTTTCTCCGCCATCAAGTGAAAGCCTTGGCACAGAACTGGTGACCAGAACCCGTCGTCCAACGTCCGCTTTGGGTCGAAAGCGGACATTGGTACTTGCCCTATTCGGCCCTAAGCCCTTCAGTTCGGAACGCACTGAAATCGGGTAAAGCTGCGACGGAAGAAGGGGTTTTGTCACAAACCTAGACTCGCGAGTTGGGCGCATAAGCGTACCGTCCATCCATGAACGACAACGATGGAAGTCAGAGACCTGTTGAAGAACATATTCTGTGGTGTCGCGGCGAACGCGATCGGTTGAACCATGAGCTTGGCCAATACCAGAAGGGCATCCTGAGCATCGGCGAGCAGAAGATCGGCGAGCCAATCACTAAAGGCACGATCACGCACGTTGCCTATCTTACCCGCACAATCGAGCAACTGGGACGCGTCATCGCGTCCTATTCGCCATCTGGCATCTAAATCGCCCGTGCCTACTTCGGATCCGGCGGAGAGGCGAAACCTTGTTCTCGAAGGCGTCGGGCGACGTGAAGGTACGTCTGGCGCAGCTTCAACAACTCGCCTCGGATTAATTCATCGTCTGTTAGATTGGCGAGCCGGACGCACTCCCGTGCGCGCGCTTCATATCCTTCCACGCTGTAGGACACGTTACGTCTCCCAGTCGGCCCACTCGCGCACCATCGCGGCAAAGGTAGGACGCAGTATTGACGCGGATCAAACTTCGCTGGCGATGCCGAGTGCGCAATGGTCTGCGCTGAGCCGTCTGCAGCAAGGCCGCGCGGTGCCCGATCAGACGGCCTCGGCACTCAAGTTCTGTCGGGCGATGCGACGCTTGTTAAGCACTTGCGCGAGCGGACGTTGAGAAGCGCTTAAGCGAGACTTCCCATCCGTCAATCGCCTAGAAATGAAGGGCCGCTTTGGGTGGAAAGCGGACATTCGTGTCGGTTCCCACTATAGACCCTGACCTGACCGGCTCTTTTGCTCCATTGGTCGAGCACTATTCAGCTGCTTGGACCCTGGTAGACCTCACCGAAGCGGTGGCCGATCGACATCGGCACGGACATATTGGCGATCCTGTCCGTCCGTACACAGACGAGCGCAGGTCCGGGCGCAGCGCGCGCTGCGGCGAGAGCAGGCTCCAGCTCGGCCATCGACTCGACAAAAAAACCGGCGCAGCCGAGCCCTTCCGCCATTTTGTCCCAACGAATCGAACCCATTTCGGTACCAAAGGTTTTTCCGTACCGCATCTGCTCGTTCGGAACCTCCATTGTCCAGGAGCCTTCCGAGAACACAACGACAGTGACCTTGACCCCCTCGCGAACCGCAGACTGCAGTTCCATGCAGTGGAAGCCTGCGGCGCCGTCGCCAGAAACGCAGACGACCTCGCGCTCCGGGCTTCCGAGCTTTGCCCCGATCGAAGATGGTATGCCGATGCCAAGCATTCCCAGTTCCAGGATGTTGAGATATGAACGGGCACGGGTCGGTGGCAACATGAAGTGCGCCCACAGGCTCGTGAAGCCACCGTCCGCGACATAGATCGCTTCGCGTCCGAAGGTGCGGCCTACTGTCTGCATCACGATACCGGGATGCAGGCCCGGACCGTTATAGGCGTTCAGGCTTGCAAACTCCGTCTCGCGCCAGACGTTTTCCGTCTTGCGATAGCGCGCAAGATCCGCAGCTGCGTTGGGACGGGTGGGGACATTGGCGAGTTCCGTCAGCAGGCCGGAAATCGCACTGCCTAGATCCGAGACGATGCCGAGCGCGAGTGGTCGGGAAACGCCGAGGTTTCGCGGATCAATGTCGATCTGGATCAGCTTCTGGCGACTGCTATCGCCCCAATATTTGTTGTAGGGCGTGTCGAGATTTCCAAGCCGTGTTCCGAGGGCGAGTATCACGTCGGCTTCACCACGCGCCTCGTCTGCGCCAGCGCCGTAACCGTAGAGGTGATGCGCGTGATCCTGGGGCGCAGAAGAGCGCCCGGCCATGCTGGTGATCACGCCGCAGCCGAGTTTTGCTGCAAGCGCGAGAACGGCTTCGCCCGCATTGCCTCGATCCACGCCCGAGCCTATCGCGATAAGCGGACGCTTGGCCTCGCGCAGCAGCTTCGCGGCGGCCGCGATCTGCGCGGCGCTCGCCATCGGGCCCATGGATCGATAGGCAGAGGGATCGAGCATGGAAATGGAAGCCTCGTCGCCTTCGGCGTACATAACGGGCATGGGGACTTCGAGTTGGACAGGTCCGGGCCGACCGGACCACATTTCGCGGAATGCCATGCGCGTCACTTCCGGAATGCGCTGCCAGGAGAAGATTGGTGCGCCCATTTGACCGCCGGACGGAACACATCGAGCTGGTCCTGTCCCTGAAACGTGCTGGGTGCCGAGGGATAAACGACGTCGAGACGATGCTGTGCCGTAATCGCGATCAGCGGTACGCCTTCGTGACGTGCGTTGATCACGCCCGGAATTAAATTGGCTGTACCAGGTCCGGGGTTGGTGACCGTGGCAGCGACCTGGCCGGTTGTCTTGTAGAGTCCTTCGGCCATGTAAGCCGCGGCTGCCTCGTGCCTGATGGGAACAAAGCGCATTCCATTCCCCTCGAGGGCAGCGAGGAACGGATCAACCTCCGGTGACATCAGACCAAACACAAAGCGCACGCCTTCACGTGCCAGGCACCGCGCCAGCAACTCGCCACCTGTAACCGTCATGACGTCATCTCCTAGGCCGACCGGTGAACTATCTTCGCCGTGAAAGCCTGTACAGGACCTTCGTCCCAATAGCCCCTCTTATGAAGTTTTAGCTGGTGGAGCGGCAGCAGCCTTGATCTGGCTCAACGGTGCTAAACCACGAACGCGAAGCTGACGAAAGGTCGTAACGGCACAAGTGGGCAGTGGTATGTCCGGTGGGTTTCCAGAACAGTCAACAGTCACCGACCGGTCTATGTCCGCTTTGGGTCGATAGCGGACATTCACGCGCACGCGGGGGTGCACGCGATGGTCCATCCGTCTAGGCCAAATAACGCGCGCAGCCCGACTGCTCGAGAATTGCCTCTAGTCCACGCCGATCAGGGATTGCTCGATACTTTTCGCGAATAACCTGGAGCGACTTCGCGTGGTATTTCTGCGGCGACTGCATGTAGGACTTCCCGGTAAGCTCGACTGAAAATTTTGCCTCGCCTGCGCGCAACGCCGCCGCATTAGCTCGCGTCCAGGGAAGAAAATACCGTCCAACATAGTCAAGGAGTGGCTTCAAAGTGGCTTCAAGGTGTCCCAAGGTTCGAACGAGCCATCGTTGCGAGGTTCTATCATGCGAAAGCACCAATCCAACACCTTGGGTCCGCGCGCCCTTAGAATGCTTCCGCACGTTGGATCTACTGAAGCTTCGTAGAGTTGCGCCGAAAGGCCAAAATCTGCGAATGCGGGGCGCGCGCCAAAGAGATATTTTCGCTGTGCGAGATGTGGTTCGAGGATATCCACCAGCTCGAAAAAGTATTGCTCGATCAGCGGAGCAGTTTCCGTGCTCGATCCGACAATGTGCCCGCGGCCAGACATTCGTTGCAGGATTATCTTGGCCAGATTAGCGACTTCGTCCTTAGTGCCATGCGGCAGATTGAGGCGCGCCAGTGTTTGTGCCGACGCCCGTTGGTCCAGATCGTCATACCAGCGGAAATGAAACATGAGTTTGTTGCCCCATTCGTCGCCAAACTCCTCGATCAACTCCGAGAGAAAGCGCAATTCGGCGGGTTGGGGATGCACGGATGGGTCAGGAAATTGTAACTCCAACGCTTCCATGATGGGTGTGGAGTCCTGCATTCCTTGACCGTCCGGGGTCGCGACCGTCGGCACAATTGGTAGACGCGCGTACTTCCTGTACTCCTCGTCCACCGCTGGCGTCCGCGGAACCCATTGATGCGGGATATTCTTGTAACGGAAGTAAGAACGCACCTTGACCGAGTAAGGCGACATCTCCGAGCCAAATATTTTATAGACCCCGCTCATATTCACCTCCGCTTTGACTCTCGTCTGTTTCTAGCCCAGGAAACACTCGAATCACGTGGCATTGCCTATGTCGCGTTCGAGACACTCTCCACAGATCAAAGAAAAGCATTATTGGTCTCATATTCCGGCATAGCACTCGTACTTTTTCTGACCGTCGTATGTGTCCTTGTTTTCGACCCCGCGTTCGTAGGTGAGTTGATGGCGCCGCGCTAGAAGTCACTCGGGTAATGTGACCTTTTGTTGCGCGAACTTTCGAGACTGATTCTGATGAATGTCCGCCTTGGGTGGAAAGCAGACATTCATTGTCTGCCGGGCGCCCAGCTAACGAGGAGCCAAGCGCGGCGAGGGCGAGGCCGGCCCGCCGAACACTTTGGGAACGCCATTCAAGCTGCTCTGGGTTGCTCCGCGTGGCGGATTTGCCGTGAAGCAGAGTTCGTCGTGGAAAGAGCACTGTACCACCCGGTCCACGTCTAACTCTGTCCCCCAGAACCTCGCGCCGAATTCGCCGCAGTCCGCCGCATTTTCGCCCGTGCTCAGTCTCTGTCTTCGCCGCAGAGACTCCTCAATCTGGGAAATTTCATGATGTCGGGCGCCAGTCTCCACCGTCGGCTCGGAGACCTCCACTTGGCACTCCAAATGAGGGACGGAAGTTTTTCGAGTGTGGCAGCTATTCAGCGCCAATCCAGCTCCGGACTTACTGCGGGAATTGTGGGAATAATAATGAGAATTCGTACGCGCGTTTGGTCCAAAGGGCGCACGGCACGCATGATGGACGCGGGCTCCTGCGCGCTGGAGTGCGCGGCTGAGAGTTTGATTTGAGAATTGATGGGAATTTTCTCGCTCGAGATGAGAACGTGTCACGCCAGGAAGCGGATATTTGAGACAACAAAACTGTCGCGCAAAAACTCAGATTTCAATATCCCGCTCTTCAACTTGACGCTCAGCTCGAAGTTTATATGGACGACGTGTCGAAGTTAGTTTCGAAGTTAGCATTGATTTTCGAGCTTTTTCGATAGTATGCCCGCGTGGTGCTGATGTGCCACGGATGACGCCAAGCCAAGGAGGGCACTGCGTCGTCGATCTGCGCTGTTGGGCGCGGGATCGGCGCCTGTGCCCTCGGTACAGCGTTCTATCTTGCCCCCGACTGAACAGACCGATGACGTGGTGCCCCACAAACGGAGGGACCCATGTTGAAGACTA
Organism: uncultured Alphaproteobacteria bacterium; assembly: GCA_963743765.1. Taxonomy (GTDB): domain Bacteria; phylum Pseudomonadota; class Alphaproteobacteria; order Micropepsales; family Micropepsaceae; genus Rhizomicrobium. Next base: position 106,815 of record CAVUQQ010000004.1, on the reverse strand, counting down.
TCGATCTGAACAAGAAGAAACCGACACTGCAGTTCAAACTGGCCGAAGGAACGCGCAGTCGCCGCTCCCACAATCGTGGCCTCGTAGAAGTTGAGCGTGCTGGCTCGATGCCGCGCCGCAACGACCTCACCCCGACGCTCAAGCTCGAGACCCGCGCTGTGGGCGACGTCCGTCCGGCCAAGCGCCGCCTGCACAAGGATGAGCCCGGGCACCTCGCCGAGGTCATGCGCAGCATCACGGCGTTTGGCCAAGTCGTACCGATCCTGATCAAGGCCGATGGCGAAATCATCGACGGTGCGGCTCTGCACTCACTCAAGGACATCCGTCATACGAAAGACGGACGCTATAGGTCACCTCTGACACCTAGGGCATTCGACGGTCGATTCGTCTGTCACTTAGACAGCGCCGAACTATTGATAACTCCGAATTATCCCTCTCAGGCGCGCCTGGTATCGATAACTGGCGATTATCGTATTGATTTCGATGTCGCCGAAACCTGTAGGCGAATCGCCTTTGACCCAATCCCCAGAACTTCCTCCAGATTTGAGTAGAGTCGGGCATGATCTTTGAACTTGCCCCCAACCTTGGACCACCTGGACTACAAAATTCTCGCTTCGTCGGACGTGTGGCTGAGTGATGCAAGAAAACACGACGCGGTCGCCAGAGCAGCGCAAGCGACCCGTCCTATTGCATCTCGCGATCACTGAGTTTGGCGGAGCCGGAAGTTGGCCCCTGCCTCAAAGGCACGCAAAGGTCGGAGCACCTTCGGCTTCTTCGGTGTACCCGAACCCGCCGCCGAGCAATTCAATGGCCAGTAGCCGCCGGATCGACCGCAGAGTGATTGACAAGGAAAGCCGCGAATGGTTCATTATTGAGACTGATCTCATATTTATAATGGCAGTTCGGGGGACATAATGGTCGGAAGGCTTTTGAGTGGATCGGCGGTGGGCGTTCTTATCTTGCTCAACGCAGGCGCGGCTGGCGCACAGGCCGCCGTTGATGGCCAGGCTGCTACTGGTTCGGGTATCGAGGTAGTGGTGGTCACCGCGGAGAAGCGAGCCGAAAATATCCAGGACACGCCGATCTCGCTCACCGCCTTTACCGCGGATACCATGGCGCGACTGGGGATCGTCGACTTCGCCGATATCGCGAGGCAGACGCCAGGTCTGCAGTATGGCGATTTCGGCGATATCAAGCTTTCGCCCACATCGCTGCGTGGCATAGTTGCAAGTTCAGGCTCGGCGGGAGCGGACCCGGCCGTCGGCTTCTATGTCGACGAAGTGTATGAAGGCCAGGGCGCCGGTGCCAATCTCGACCTTTTCGATATCGAACGCGTGGAAATTCTGCGCGGCCCTCAGGGCACGTTGTTTGGCCGAAATACAATTGGCGGCGTTGTCTCCCTCACCACCGAGAAGCCGTCCGATACGTTCAAGGCCGCGGGCATGGCGAGCTTCGGAAACTATGGCGCCACGCGCTTCGGCGCCACGGTATCGGGGCCCATCGTGGACGGAGTTGTCGATGGCAAGATTTCGGCTGTCTACGACAAGCGCAGCGGATTCGAATACAATGTGCTGCTTGACCACAATGTGAACGACCATTTCTCCTGGTCGACGCGCGGCCAGCTCCTGTTCAAGTTCGACACCGATACGGAACTTCTTTTGACGGTCGCCTATCACCGCGTGGATCAGCATCCGCTGGTATTCGAAACGCTGCGTTACAACAATGCGGCGCTGCTGCCGAACTTGCTCGATCTCTACGGCCTGCCGCGCAACACGAGCCCCTATGACCGGCGCGTCTATTCAGACACAGTGACGGAAGAGCGTCTGAACGCGTACGATTATGCCGCGCGCTTTACGACCCGCTTCGGCGAGGTCGGGATCACCAACATCGCCGCCTACCACAATCACGACTATTACAGCCGTGACGACACCGATCGCTCGCCGCTGCGCATCGCCTATGACGGCGATCCGGAAAAAGTATGGCATTTCTCCGAAGAGTTCCGGGCGGATTTCTCGACCGGTCCCGTCAACTGGCTCGCCGGCATCTACTATTTCCGTCAGAACACCAACAACCAGAGTTTCATCGAAATCGGCTCCGACCTGGCCTCGCTGTTGGGTGCGCCTGGTATCGCTGGGCTCATCACTGGCTCGAACGGCATCCTCGATACGACGAGCATTGCAGGCTTCGCCAGCGCCACGTGGAATGTCAACGACCGCTTCGACGTGACAGCAGGCGCTCGCTATACGCGGGACGAAAAGAAGATTCGTTACACGCAAAGCGATCCGGTGGGCCTTTTGGGCGGCAACGCTAACATCAACGCACAGGGTGCCTGGACGCGGCTCACTCCCGATTTCAACGCGCGCTATCACGTCACGCCGGACATTATGGGCTATGTGACCGTGTCGAACGGATTCAAGAGCGGCGGCTTCAACGACGCACTCGGTGATGCGAATGGCATTGGTTTTGGCCCGGAATTGCTGTGGAACTACGAAGGCGGACTGAAGACCGAATTCCTCGACCGCCGCCTCGTGATCAACATCTCCGGCTATTACATGAAATGGAACAAGATCCAGATCACCATCGACAATCCGGTGACGCCGATCTACGACCCGATCATCCTCAACGCGGGCGCGGCGCATTCGACCGGTGTCGAACTGGAGGTGCAGGCGCAACCGATGGAGAGCTTGCTGCTTGGTGCAAATCTGTCAGTCCAGGACGTGAAATACGACGAAGGGACGCTGCCCAACGGAACACCGCTGAATCATATTCCTTATGCGCCGAGCTACACCGGGTCGCTCAATGGGCAATACATGATCCCAATCGAGGGCATTGGTGCGCTCTCGCTGATAGGGCAATACGATTTCCGCGGCGTCACGTATCTGACGGCGGACAATCAGGCCGATGGCCGACAGGGCGCCTATGGCCTGGTTAATGCGAGGGTCTCGCTGGAAGCCGAGGACGGCCGCTGGAGCGTGGCACTGTGGGGCAAAAACCTTACGAATGAAATCTATAAAGAACGGCTCTTCGATCTGTCGACGCAAGATCTGGTGGGACAGAAATTCATCGTGCTTGGCGATCCGCGCACGGTGGGCGTCGAGTTGAAGGTGAATTTGTGAACCGCCAGACCAGCGGTAAATGCAAGAGAACGGGGAAGCGGATGTATGAAAGACGAAGCGCAATCGCGTTGTGCCTGGCACTGGGCGCGATGCTGCTGGCAGGAACTGAAACAAAAGCCGGGCCAAAGGCGCTGGACGCAAAATTCCAGAGTGAGCTGGACGTGCTCCGTGACAAGTTCGGGTTCCCGGGCGCAACGGCCGCGTACATCCTGCCGGATGGCAGGATCGGAGTTGCGGCCACGGGGTTGGCCGATGTCGAAGCCAATACGCCGATGACACCGCAGACGCGGATGTTGCCGGCCAGCATCGGCAAGACGTTCGTCGCGGCCACTGCGCTCGCACTCGTCCAGGAGCACGTCCTACGATTGGACGATCCGATCTCGAAATGGCTGGGCGACAGGCCCTGGTTCTCGCGCCTGCCCAATGCGAACGACATCACGCTGTGGCATCTGCTGACGCACAGCTCCGGCCTGCCGGATCATGTGCATATGGATGCCTACGCCCACGATGCTGCAAAGAAGTGGAATGAGCCGGGCAATCCGTTTCCGCCGGAGTCGCTCGTGGCCTATGTGCTTGACCAGCCGGCCCTGTTCAAACCCGGACATGGCTATTCCTACACCGACACCGGCTATATCCTCGTCGGCCTCATCATCGAAAAGGCGACCGGCCACACCTATTACGACGAAGTGACGAGCCGGTTTCTGAAGCCGCTGCACCTGACGCTGACCGCGCCGGAATCGAGTCCCAATCTCCCCGGTCTGGCCGCAGGTTATATGGCGGCGAATAATGTCTTCGGTCTTCCGCCAAAAACCACAATCGCGCCCGGCGTGATGGCTTTCAATCCAGTGATCGAGTGGACAGGCGGCGGCCTCGTCAGCAATTCGCGTGATCTCGTTGTCTGGGCGAAGACGCTCTACGAAGGCCGCGCGATGAAGGGCAATTACCGGAAGGACCTGCTGCGATCGGTGCCAACTTCGGCGGAGGATCCGGACCATCGCTACGGAACCGGCGTCTATGTCGAACGGAAGGGTCCCTTCGGTCCGGACTACGGACATGCCGGCTGGATCCCCGGCTACCGCTCGGACATGCGCTATTACCCCAAATACCGCATCGCAGTCGCGTTTCAGATCAATACGGATATCGGCCTGACCGATCGCACTTCGACAGTCTTGGCCACCATGCGCGAGCGCCTGACGCGGATCGTTGTGGACGCCGCGCGCCGGCACTGAGCCTAGCCGCGCAGCGCCTTCATGGCACGCACGCGCACTTCCAAATCGAGTGCCGCTTCCATGCAGCAGCGGCTTTCATAGGCCATGGCGGCCGTGAGGCGCGCCGAGATGGCGCAGATGCGGGCCTGCTTGTAGCGCTTACGGGACACCGCAGGCAGTGCGCACAATTCGCGGGCGCGCGCACGTGCAGCATTGTCGAGCGCCGGGCGTGGAACAACCCGCGATACGATCCCGTGGGCGAGAAGGTCCTCGGCGGTCAGCTTTCGCCCCAGCCACAGAACTTCGTTAGCCAACGCCGGCCCGCAGCGCTCAGCCAAGAGGATGCTGGCGCCGCCCGACGGAAAGAGTCCGTAACCCGCTTCCGGGCAGAAGAGTACTGCGTCGTCGCTGGCGACGCAGAAGTCCGCATTAAGCGGCCATGCCGCGCCGCCGCCCACGGCCCAACCCTGGACGGCGCAAACCACCGGTTTGCTGCCCAGCATAATATGGGTGGTGATCGCCTGCAGTCGAGCGATGAACCGTTCGGCAATGACAGGTTCAACGGCTTCCTGACCGAACTCTTCAAGGTCGTCTCCGGCGCAGAAGGCCCGGCCACTTCCCCGTAGCAGAACGATATCGACGTCGCCGGATTCCTCGGCGCGCGACAAGGCGCCCTCGAAGGCGGTCAACAGCCCGGTGTCAATCGCATTGAGTTTCTCGGGGCGATTGAGTGTGATCGTGGCGATGCGCTCGTTGGCGTCATAGAGGACTGGCTCCATGTCAGGCATCTTTCTGGGCCATGGCCTTCAGCGCGGTCTTGTCGACCTTGCCGATCGGCAGAAGGGGCAATGCGTCGGCAATGATGAAGCGCTTGGGAATCTTGTAGTTTGCGAGATGCACGCGGCCAAAGGCCTCCAGCTCCGCGACGGATACGGCGCCCCGCGGAACGATATAAGCCACGCCGACTTCATCCCACAGCGGATCGGGAACCGAGACGACCGCGGCCAGCTCGACGGCGGGATGCCGTTCGAGTGTGGCTTCGATCTCGCGCGGATAGACGTTGTAACCGCCGGATTTGTACATTTCCTTCAGGCGCCCGACGATGCGGTAGCGCCCGTCCGAACGGCGCACGGCGAGATCGCCGGTGCGGAAGTAGCCATCCTCGGTGAAGGCATCGCGGGTTGCGTCCGGCAGCTTCCAATAGCCCAGAAGATTGTAGCGAGAACGCGTCTGGACCTCGCCTTCGGTGCCGTCGGGAACCGCGCTTCCGTCCAGGCTCGCGAGACGAATCTCGACGCCGGGAAAAGCCGCGCCGACAGAATTGGAAAGAATGTCCAGATCATCCGTCGGCTCAACCACAGTGATGGCGCTTGTGGTTTCCGTCATGCCATAGTTGGTGGCAAGCCGCGCGCAGATGCGCGACAGACGTTCGATCAGCTCGGCTGGCATCGCGGCCCCTTCCCAGACGATCAGTTCCACGGCGCTGAGGTCATAGTCCGCAAAGTTTGGCAGTGCGAGCTGCATCTGGAAGACGGTGGGCACGGACCCCCACATCGTGATCCGTTCGCGTTCCATGATCGCCAAACACTCCGCGGGATCGAAATGCTCCATGAAGACCATCTTGCCGCCGGCGACCAGGGACGGCGTTGAGCAGTCGACTACACAGCCGACGTGATTGACGGGGAAATAATTGACCGTTGCACAAGGCTCGACGGGCCAGATGCGGTTTTGCTCCCAGCTCATGGTGACGATCCCCTCATGATGGAGTAGCGCGCCTTTGGGTTTGCCGGTCGAACCGGAGGTGTAGACGATCAGACAGGGATCGCGGCCACCGCAAGCCGCGCGCGCCGCGGCGAGGACAGCGTCATCGATCGTCTCGCCGAGCGCCAGGAACTCCGCCATCGGACGCGCATCGGGGATGAGAGGATCGCCTTCGAAGACCACGATGGTTCCCAGGAGCGGGCAGGCTGACTTCAGCGCTGCGATCTCCGCGGAATAGTTGCGGCCCTCGATCTCGGAACGCGTGAGCAGTAGCACCGGCTCGGCATCGGCCACGACATGCTCGAGCTCTTCGACGCGGTATTTTGGATTGAGGCCGACCCAGATCGCACCGATGGAGGCCGTCGCCAGGAAGGCAACAAAGTAGTCGGGATGTGGCGTCTGCAATGTCGCGACACGGTCGCCCTTGGTCACGCCTGCGGCCAGTAGCGCACGCGCAAGCCGCTCCACCGCTTCATGAAGCGCCAAATAGGTGATCCGCCGCTCGCCCAGGATCATGGCTTCGGCCTGCGGGTGATGACGCGCGTGCCATCCGGCATAGTCGCTGACGCGCGGGCGAAGAGGGGTCGGCGTTCGAGTTATTTTGAAGCCTCCGTCACGGCTCGGGCTAGCGGGAAACCCAGGCCTGCCACCAGAGGCAGCGAGAGCAGCGCGAAAATGGCCGGACCCGCGATGACAAAAGTGGCGAGCCCGTGCGGAATATCACCATGAACCACCGAAAGGGCCACGCCGGTGAGCGCTGGCCCCAGCGCGAGCCCGAGCTTTTCCGAGGCCGTCCAGATTCCTGTGAAGGCCCCTTCGGCCGGCGTACCAAGCTGGCCTTGAGCGTGAATCATGTGGGCGATGATCGTGAAGGGCAAAACCTGCATCCCGGCAAAGGGGACGCCGGCAACGGCGAAGCCGATGAGCGCGAGCGACCAGCTCGTGTCGGCGCGCGCCATGATTCCCAGCAAGGCTGCGCCTGCGGCGAACAGTACCACCGCGACCACGAGCGCGGCGCGTTCGCCGAACTTGCGTCCCGCCCAGGCCCAGAGCGGCACGGTCAGCGTCGTGGCGCTGAGCATGGCCAGCAGAGCGATTCCGATATCGCCCTCGCTGCGGCCGAAAGCGCGCGTCACCAGATAGGGCGCGGCGGCCGAGATGATGCCGGCGGCAGTCAGCTGCAGCACATAGGCGAGCGTCAGCCGGACAAATTTCCGGTGCCGAAGTGCGGCGCGGATCTGTGTGAGGATCTGCGTCCGGTGTGTTTTATCCTTCTGCACGCTGGTGATATCACGTCCGCGCAGCATCAGGACGGGTGCGGTCATCGCGATCGCGCAGGCTGCGGCCAGGCACAAGGACATGAAGCTGTAGCCCACCCGCCCACCGCCTCCTGCTTCGACGAGCAGTGGCGCGATCCCCGCGCCGGCGAGCACGCCGATCATGGCCACTGTAATGCGCCAGGAAACCATGCGCGCACGCGCCAGCGCCGTTCCACCGATTTCGGCAGGAAGCGCGATATAGGGAACGGCGAACAGAGAATAGAGCGTGGCCAGCGCGAAGTAGGTCGCAGAGACCCAAAGGAATGCACCGAAGAACGGCAATTTCGGTGCCGTGAATACGCCGACGAAGGAGATCGCAACACCCAGCGTGCCGACAATCAGGAAAGGCCGGCGGCGTCCCAGCCTGGTGTGAGTGCGGTCTGACCAGGCCCCAACAAGAGGATCCCAGACGATGCCCCAGGCTTTGGGCGCGAAAACGGCAGCGGCTGCCCAGGCTGAGGGGATGTGAAGGATCTCGGTGGAGTAATAAAGAAGGAGGACCGTCGGCACGGTGGAGAAAACACCGGTGCCGAAGGAGCCTGTGGCATAGGCAGCGATGGCTCCCCGACCGGGAGGCCGCGTCGTGGGTATCATCGCCGGTGTCTCCTACACCGCCTCAGGCGGAACCCAGACTGACAGCCATTCGGCGACCAGAGCAGGGCGGTCGGAGCCCTCGATTTCGATGGTGCAGTCCATCGTGGTGACCCAGCGGCTCCGTTCGTCGCAGTTCCGAGCGGCGACCTTGAAGCGCCCGCGGATGCGGGCGCCCACGGGGACAGGCGCCACCAACCTCAGCCGGTTGAAGCCGTAGTTCAGGAAATAGCCGGATTCGGCCGGATCGCGGTGTGAATGGGTATGCATGGCTTGGTGGAGCAGGTGCGTCAGCAGCGAAATTGTCAGAAAGCCGTATGCAATCGTGCCGCCAAAGGGACCGTTGGTCTTTGCCCATTCAGGATCGATGTGCATGGGGTCGGGGTCGAGGGTCGCCGCACCAAATCTGCTGACCAGATCCTGGGTGACCAAGAGCCAGGGCGATGCCCCCAGGTCGTCTCCGGGCTTCATGCCCTCGATGGCCTCCCTGCTGTTCCCATTCATGCCGGACCTCGTGATTTTCTGGGAGAAAGTGATTTTTGAGATTGACCTCAGTTTTATAGAACGATTTTATGGGGCGTCAACATAGGGCGGGCTCGATCTCTTTCGGGCGGCCACCACAATCGGCTCCATGACCTCAACCCTGTCCTTCATCGAATACCTCGAAAACCAGCTACGGGACCACGCGCCCAAGCAGAAGGGCGCGCGAACGCGCCAGCGGTTGAAGATCGCGACGGCAAAAATGCTCGAAGAGAAGGGCTATCATGCGATGCGGGTCGCCGACGTGACCGACTGCGCGGGCGTCGCCGAAGGATCCTTCTACGTCTATTTCCGCGACAAGAAGGATGCGTCGCTGACCGTGCTGACCTCGCTTCTGGAAGACTTTGTCGATTTGGCAGGGCCGCCGAAAGTCACGCGCACACGGTTCGAATCGATTCAAGTAACGAACCGGCGCTGGATCGCGCTGTGCCGCGCCAATTCCGGATTGATGCGCTGCATGTTCCAGCTCGGCGATGAGGAGCCGGATTTCGCGCAGCTGCTGCAGCGGACCAACCGGCAATGGTATGAGCGAGTGGCGCTCAGTGTGCTTCGCAGGGACAAAAAGTCGCGCAGCGAACAGGTTCTGCTCGTCGTCTATTTCCTAGGGGCGATGATGGACGAGATCGTGCGCAAGCTGATCGTCTATCCCGATCCTGAATTCCATAAAGTGCTGAAGACGCTGAAGGCGAACGACGATGCCGTCGCGGACGCAGCGAGCCTGATCTGGCTGAAGATTCTCGATCCCGAAGGCACAGTGCCCGAGGAACTGCCGGCGATCGCCAGCAAACTCGCAAAGTGGATGCGGCCGTGATGTGCGCAGCACCCACGCTAGTGAACGGATTCTGATTCATGAGCATGACGGATCTTCTGGCAGAGCTGGCGCAACGGCGGGAAAAAGCGTTCGCGATGGGCGGCTCCACCCGCGTCGAAAAGCAACATCAACGCGGCAAGAAGACAGCGCGCGAACGCATCGCGATGCTGCTTGACGCCGACAGCTTCTGCGAATTTGGTCAACTTGCGTCCCATCTGGGAGAGCCCGGGCGGCCACAGCATGTCGATGAGGTCAGTCCCGCCGATGGCGTGGTCACCGGGACCGGGACAATCGAAGGCCGACATGTTTGCCTCGTCGCCGAAGATTTCACGGTGAAGGGAGGGACGTACGGAATCATTCACGGAAAGAAGAAGTTGCAGGCGATTGAAATGGCCGCTCGTGAGCGTGTGCCCATCGTCTGGATACAGGACGGCGCTGGCGCCCGAGCGCAGGAGATGATCGACGAAGGCTTTCCGGAGGGCCCGCACTATTTCGCGATCGCAGGGCACTCGGGCATCGCGCCTCAGGTCGCCATCGTCGCCGGACCCAGCGCAGGAGATTCCTCCCTCATCGCAAGCTTGTGCGAATTCATCATCATGGTCGAAGGCAACAGCATGCTGGCGGCGGGCGGCCCGCCGATCGTCAAGGCGGCGACTGGTCAGGATATTGGCAAGGAGGAACTCGGAGGGGCGTCAATCCATTGCCGGATTTCGGGTCTCGCCGACAATGCGGCGCGCGACGAGGTCCACGCCATTGAGATGGCGCAGAGGTTTCTCTCCTACTTGCCGACCAATGCCTGGTGCTGGCCTCCGCACCGGCCGACGGCCGATCCAATTCATCGCGCCGATGAGGAACTGATGTCCATCGTGCCGGATGATCCGCGCCAGCCTTATGACATGAAGCGGGTAGTCCGCGCGGTGTTCGACCGCGAAAGCTTCTTCGAGATCGGGCCGGAATTTGCGGGAATGATTCTTACCGGCTTCGCACGGATCGATGGCCATCCGGTTGGTATTGTTGCCAACCAGCCAATCGTGCATGCCGGCGCCATCACGGCGAACGCTGCGCGAAAGGCGCGCCACTTCATTGATCTGTGCAACGCCTACCATGTGCCGCTGGTGTTCCTGCTGGATGTTCCAGGCGTGATGCCGGGTCCGCAATCCGAGCGGGAGGGGGCGCTGCGGCCGGGGTTAGCGCTGACTTATGCGTTGACATGGTCGCAGGTGCCGCGGGTTACGGTGGTGATCCGCAAAGCATTCGGCTATGGCTCCGTGGCCATGGGCGGTGGTGGGAACTCCGGCCAATCGTTGGCGCTGGCGTGGCCCGGATCGGTATTCGGCTCGCTGCCAGCGCGAAGCGCCGTTCTTGCAGCCCATTCTCGCGAACTCGAAGAGGCTGCGGATCCGGCAGCCCTCGAGCGCGAGCTGTTGGACATTTACAACCGATCAAGTGGCGCCTTCCATGCCGCCGCAAAAGCCACTGTCGATGACGTCATCGATCCGCGCCAAACGCGTAGCCGCATTGCCGCCGCGCTTGCCCTTTCGCGCAACCGGCGCAGCGAAGCGCCCGGCCCGGTCTTCCGTCGAGGTGTGATGCCATGACGACGCACCGCAGTCCTCAGAGTGCTCGAACAGGAGTTCGATGTGATAGCAGACCCATTGCGGGTAGGCGCGAGCGCGGTTCGTGGTGCGGGGATGGCGAACGACATCGCCATCGGGATCAAAGATGCAGACATCGGGAACTGACCTGACCGGCTCTTTTTGAACCAAGCGGTTTGATAGAAACTAGCTTGGAAAGGGGCTTTGTCACGCCGAAGAAGAGGTTTAGTCTGGAGCAGATTGTGACGCTGTTGTGTCAAATCGCTTCCAACAGTGACCCCCATTTCGCGTCCAATAGTGACACCTTTGATCTATCCGTTTGGACAGGCCACGGAGGGACCCGCGCGCGCGGCGTAGCCCGTGCGGCTTAGCGCAGCGGAGCGCGTGGGAGGAGCCGTGGACTACCTGTAGACGGAAGGACTAGTTGCGGTTTTTGAATCGCCAGCTGGTGTTGCCGGTCTCGATGATGTCGCAATGATGCGTCAGCCGGTCGAGCATGGCGGTTGTCATTTTGGCGTCGCCGAACACCTGCGGCCAATCGGCGAAGGCGAGGTTCGTCGTGATGAGCAGGGATGTGTTCTCGTAGAGCTTGCTGATCAGATGGAACAACAGTTGTCCGCCGGACTGGCTGAACGGCAGATAGCCCAGCTCGTCGATGACGATGAGATCGTAGCGCAGCAGCTTCTCGGACAGCCGGCCGCTGCGACCGGCAGCCTTCTCCTGCTCCAGCTGATTGACCAGCTCGACCAGGTTGAAGTAGCGGCCTCTGGCGCGGGCGCGGATCGCGGCGGAAGCGACCGCGATGCACAGATGGGTTTTGCCGGTGCCTGTGCCGCCGATAAAGATCGCATTGCGCTTGGCGTCCAGGAAGGAGTCTGCGGCAAGCTCGCGTACCAGCGCCTCATCGATCGCTGTCTCGGCAAAGACGAAGGCGTCCAGATCTTTGAAGACCGGGAACTTTGCGCCGGCGATGCGATAGCTGATCGAGCGCGCCTGGCGATGGGTGCGTTCAGCGCGGATCAGGCTGGCGAAGAGCGGATAGATCTCATCGCGCCGGGTAAGGCCCTTGCCGACAACCTCATCGAAGTTGGCACGCATGCCGTAGAGCTTCAACTCGCTCATGGCTTCGAGGATCTCATGGCGTTCCATCAGGCGACCTTCCTTATGCTGTCGTAGCGGCCACAATCGGCCATCGGTTCGATCTTCAGGCGAAGTGCGTCGGGCGTAGTGATGCTGGGCGGTATTGCGGGTTGGCGCTGGCGCGCCAGTACGGTCAGGATCACGTCGCCACTGGCGATGCCGGCTTGCAGCGCTTCGGCACAGGCTGCATCGACTGCTCCCAGCCCGTGATCGAGCACCGCGGCCAGGACCTTGACGAACTGACGATCGCCGTCGACGTGGCTCTTCAGATTTGCGCGAACCTGGGTCAGCGCCGGCGGCAGGTCCCAGTTCTTGAATGGCGCACCGTTGCGCAAGGCGCCGGGCTTCTTCATCAGCAGCGGCAGATAACGCCAGGGATCATAGATGATCTGGTCGCGCCGGAAGTGACGCGGGTGATCGGCGACCAGCTCGTCGCCCAGTAGCACGACGATGCGTTCAGCATAGGAGCGCACCAGAACCATGCGGCCCGCAGCCCGTGCATCGACGCTGTAGCGATTGTGGTCGGCCATGATCAGGCACGTGGTGGTCGCTCTCACCGCCTTCTCGACAAACCCGTCGAAAGGCCCGCGCCGCTCCATCAGGCTGGCGCGTTCTTCCTGGAACACCTCCCAGATTGTTTTGTCCCGGAACTCCGGATGCTTGGTGCGCTTCGCGTAGGCGATGCACGGGTCTTCCAGCCAGGCATTGAGTTCGGCGAGGCTTTTGCCGCGCGGCTTGGGCCGGAACAATTGGTCACGCATGTTGCCGACCTGGTTCTCGACCTGACCCTTCTCCCATCCCGAGGCCGGTGTGCAGGCCACCGGCTCGATCAGATGATGCGAGCACATCTGCAGGAAGCGGCGATTGTACCGGCGCGCCTTGACGTAAAACGCCGGGATGATCCGCGGCTTATGTCCGAGCGTGCGATGCGTCCGGCTGACAAAATTAGCGCTCAGGCAGGCCTCCATGCCGACGATGCATGGCGGCAGCTTCTTGAAGGCATCAGCAAACGCCAGCCGCTTCACCTTCCAGCGGAATGCGATCTTCCCATCGCAGCCAAATCCGACAACGTGAAAGACTTCCTTGCCAATATCGATCCCAACCGACGCTAACGCTGAGATCTTCGCATTTGCTTCGCTTGCCATATCTGCTTCTCCTGTGGTTCGCGGGTGCGCCTTTACAGGCTAACCCGCCGGGGGGAAGCAGCCGGTCCATCCCATTAGCGGACGTTCATGGCGCAAAGCGGACATGGTTTGGTGATCGGGGGTTTAGAGAGCCCCTGCGGCGGTCGACGCGAAGACACCATCCAGTGACATGCCGGCTTGAAGTTCCGCGTCAGGGATGTGCCGCTGAAACTGGCGCTCAACCCTGCCTGAACGCGCTGTGCAGCCGAGAACGAGACATCTGCATTCGCAAGCACGCCTTTGCTCAGTCTTGATTGTAGCCAGCAGGATCGACGTTTCGGTAGCGGCAATACCTTCGATCAGTGAGATTTGGTCGAGCGCCTGGCTCAATCCGGCCAGCGCCTCCGTGCTCAACTCTGCAACCAGATCCCAACGTCTGTTGGTCGTGTCAATTTTCTCAATCTCGGCAAAGCCGCGTAGCGCCTTCACCATGTTCGCCTACTAACTATTAGTCGCCGGTCTCAATTGAATTCTGACGGTTGCGGTTTGGAACGGCGCGTGCGGTCTCAGAATGGCCCGACGGCTTTTTGTACGAGCGCATTCTTACAAACTTGTGAGTTCGATGCTGAATGCTTGTGAGGTACTGGCCGCAATTTCCTCCTCACGAAGTGCTGATTACGCGACCAGAAAATGGAGAAGAAGCTCATGCTCTGATCACGGCAATCACGCTCCTCAGCATCGTCGGTGCCCCGGGCTTCGCCGCGACATTGCCCTCCACGCCGGTCAGGACGGGGCGTCACCAAAAACGGAATCCACACGCGGTTTAGAGCCTATAGCTAACAGAGGAAACCCAATGACATCCCTTGAAGCCCAGCAAATGGACATTTCCGAACTGAACCTCGCCTCACTCGTTTTGAGGAAGCGGATTCTGAAATTGCACTGGATGGGAATGGATCGTGAAGCGAAGGAGATTGTGAACACATTGAAGCTGATAGCGCCGCACGCGCTCCCTAGCTTTGCGCGGTCGGACAGTCACTGACGCAGAGCTGGCGTGCTCGTTGTCGCGAGCCGTGCTCAGCCACTTTCTGAAGGAAACGTTTTGACCAGGGGCATTCGGACTGATGAGCCATTTTCACCGCCGTCGGAAGCCTACGATGTCGCCGGTCGCGCCACACAAGCCGCCTGGAAAGCACACAGTCGCTCTGCGCAGCGTCAAGCTGCAAAGAATCGCGAAGGCGACGACCAGTCGTTCGCGTGCTCTCAAGGTAATCGTGAAGTCCGTTCCGGCCAAGTGCGCGGGCTAAAAGCAAACGACGGCGACGCGTCCCTCCCTCTTGCCACCGTGATGAGGCCGGTTGCCGCCCCCGAGACCGACGTCGCCGAGTTGTACCGCGTATCGTGAAGAGGAGTTTAAGGGTTCGCCCATGTAATCGTCAGCCATCGTGCTTATGTCGTCAGTTGGGCGTGTGAGCCGTATTCCCGACACCTGATGAGTATTAGAAGAGAAATGTCTCAGTCGAACAAACGACCACCTTTTGAATGCATCGCGCTCTTGCTGCAGGGTGGAGGCGCGCTCGGCGCCTACCAGGCGGGCGTTTATCAGAAGTTCTCGACGAATCTCGAACTCAATCCGGATTGGGTGGCAGGCATTTCAATCGGTGCAATCAATGCGGCGATCATTGCTGGCAATGCACCGCCTGCACGTGTCGACATGCTGACGGGTTTTTGGGAGAAAGTCAGTTCGGAGCCTTTTTCAGCGATAGCAAGCGCGTTCGCGCCAGCTGCAATTGATAGTGAAGCAGGCCGAAGAGGCTTCAATCAAATGAGTGCGGCGTCAGTTCTTACGGCCGGTGTGCCGGGCTTCTTCACTCCGCGATTTCCTCCGCCCTCGATTCAACTGAAAGGCAGCTCCGGGGCGACAAGCTACTATGACACCAAATCGCTTCTCGCCACGCTCGAGCGCTATATCGATTTCGATCGGATAAACGCCGGACCAATGAGATTTAGCGCGGGAGCTGTCAACGTTCGGACGGGCAATTTCACATACTTTGATTCAGTGACGCACAAAATTAGACCTGAACACATCATGGCCAGTGCTGCACTGCCGCCTGGGTTTCCTGCCGTAGAGATCGAAGGCGAATATTACTGGGATGGCGGCCTGGTTTCCAACACTCCGCTTCAGTGGGTTTTGCAATACGGACCGCGGCAAAACACGTTGGCTTTCCAAGTTGATTTGTGGAGCGCTCGGGGAAGCCTGCCGCGCAACTTGATGGAGGTGGCAACTCGCCAGAAGGAAATCCTTTATTCAAGCCGCACGCGCGATAACACAGCAAGCTTTACAGAAACTCAGCGTATCCGGCATTCGGTTGCCAAGTTGATTGAACGTCTTCCAGCAGGGCTGAAAGACTGTTCGGAAGCATTAGCACTGGAAATATTTCAGGATCGCAAGTCGTACAATATCGTCCATATGATTTATCGAACCAAGGATTACGAGGGTGACTCAAAGGACTACGACTTCTCGCGGCTCAGCATGAAGGACCACTGGATGGCCGGATACAATGATACGACCCGTACATTGCGACATCGCGAAGTGTTGCAACCGCCGAAGAACTCGGACGGCATCGTGATCTTCGACTTTACCAGTCGCAAATCGGACTAGAAGCCACTCAGGGAAGGACTAACTATGAGAGAGCAAGACGTACGCGAACGCGCCTTCGCCATGCCCCTGACCAGCCCCGCCTATCCGCCAGGACCCTACCGGTTCGTAAATCGCGAGTTCATGGTGATCACTTACCGCACCGACAAGGACAAGCTGCGCGCTGTTGTTCCGGAACCTCTGGAGATTGACGAGCCGTTCGTCAAATACGAATTCATACGAATGCCAAACTCGACCGGCTTTGGCGACTACACCGAGAGCGGACAGGTCGTTCCCGTATCCTTCCAGGGGCGCAAAGGCGGTTACACGCATTGCATGTTCCTGAACGATCATCCGCCAATCGCCGGGGGTAGGGAGCTTTGGGGCTTTCCGAAAAAGCTGGCCAGTCCCAGCCTGCACGCCAAGATTGACACGCTTGTCGGCACGCTGGACTACGGTCCGGTGCGGGTTGCGACTGGAACCATGGGGTACAAGCACCGCCGGGCGGATCTCGCTGTAGTCAAGGCCTCTCTGGAAGCGCCAAATTTTCTGCTGAAGATTATTCCGCATGTGGACGGCACGCCACGCATCTGCGAGCTCGTGGAGTACTATCTGACGGACATCAACTTGAAGGGCGCGTGGACGGCGCCGGCGGCTCTCTCATTGCAACCGCATGCGCTCGCGCCCGTCGCCGATTTGCCGGTCCTGGAGATCGTCTCCGCCGTCCACATTGTATCTGACCTTACGCTCGCGCTGGGTAAGGTCGTCCACGACTATTTGCGCTGATCCGCCGCTCAACACCCTGAGGAGAAAGTCCATGTTGCTTAAAGACAAGATCGCCGTCATCACCGGGGCAGCCAGCGGTATCGGCAAGGAAATCGCGTTAACCTATGCGCGCGAGGGCGGCAAAATCGTCATCGCGGATCTCAATCTTGACGGCGCGAAGGCCACGGCCACGGAGATCGAAAAGACGGGCGGCGCGGCGATCGGTGTCGCGATGGATGTGACCAACGAAGCGGAGGTCGAAGCTGGCATGGCAAAGGCCATCGCAGCCTTCGGAGGAAATCGACATTCTGGTCAGCAATGCCGGTATTCAAACGGTGGCACCGCTCGACCAGTTCGAATTTGCGAAGTGGAAGCTGCTGCTTGCCATTCATCTCGACGGCGCATTCCTGACCACGCGCGCGGCTCTTCGCCAGATGTACAAGCAAGGCCGTGGCGGCAGCATCATCTATATGGGGTCGGTTCACTCAAAAGAGGCGTCTGTCCTAAAAGCACCCTATGTGACAGCCAAGCACGGTCTGATTGGCCTTGCCAAAGTTGTCGCGAAGGAGGGTGCCAAGCATGGCGTCCGGGCAAATGTAATTTGTCCGGGATTTGTTCGCACACCCCTCGTCGACAAGCAGATTCCTGAGCAAGCCAGAGCGCTAGGTATCTCTGAAGCAGATGTCATCAAGAATGTCATGTTGAAAGAAACCGTCGACGGGGAATTTACCACCGTGCAGGATGTCGCAGCGGTTGCGCTCTTCTTCGCTTCTTTCGGTTCTAACGCGCTGACTGGTCAGTCGATTGTCGTGAGCCACGGCTGGTTCATGCAGTGACGTAGCCAGAGTTTGAACATGTCCATGACGCGAGTCGTTGCTTTGCGCATGGTAGCACAGAGGAGCCATTACGATGCCAGAGAGCAGCCGGGAAGTCGTCGCGGTATTTGACGAAGCCAAGTCCCTCGAAAACGCCGTTTACGATCTTGAGACACGTGGCTTTGACCGCGCTGCATTCTCGGTGCTGGCAAGCGAGAAAGCGGTCGCACTGAAACTTGGTCACGGATATCAGCAAGTGAAAGAGCTGGAGGATGAACATAAGGCGCCCAGAGATACCTTCTTTTCGCGGATTTCCCGGCTCGAGGCAGAGTATTTGCCCGCGCCGGCGCTCGCCGCGGTCGGTGTCCTGGTGGTGGCCGGGATCGGGACCGCCGTGCCGGTCATGATCGCGGCAGGCGGCGGCGCCCTGCTCGGCGCCGCACTCGGGCGAGTGATGCATCAGCGGTATGCAACGCGCGTCCAAGAACAGCTGGCGCGTGGCGGCATGTTGCTTTGGGTAAATGTGCGTAACGCACAGGAGGAGGAAACTGCGCAAGAAGTGCTGCGTGTGCATTCGGCGCATGACGTTCACGCCCATGAAATGGCAATTTGAGTGCGCGTGTTGCGTCGACGGCTCGATAGCTACGTTGATATCTGATGTGTGCGCACGTCACGGCGTCGGTCGGCCAACTCAACTGAATAGATATGCATCGACTTCGGTTTCGCGTCAGTGCTCTACGGCAATGGACTTTGTGACTGTATGAGGAGTGTCACCAAATCGTGGAACGTGTTTCGGAACGTATTCCAATGGCGAACTTGATTCCCGCTACGAAGTCACGACGACGCGATTTTCTGTTCATCGCCACGAGTGCGCTCGCCGCGGCGGGTGCCGTACTCGCAACATGGCCATTTATAGACCAAATGAATCCGAGCTCTGGCGTGCTCGCCACAGGTGGCCTGGTTACGGTTGACCTGGGCAGCATAGTGCCCGGCCAGCAGATCGTAGTTGTATGGCGCTCGCGACCAGTCTTTATTGTCAACCGTACGCCAGCAATCCTTGCTCAACTGCGTCAACCTTCGCTTCTGGATAGATTGCGCGACCCATTCTCGCAGGAAATTCAGCAGCCGGACTATGCCACAAACTGGTCGCGTTCGATCAAGCCCAAATATCTGGTGATCATCGGCGTTTGCACCCATCTGGGTTGCATCCCTCAGTTTCATCCAAAAGTGGCTGACCCTTCATTCGGCTTGAATTGGCCGGGCGGCTATTTTTGTCCGTGCCACGGCTCGAAGTACGACATGGCCGGCCGGGTTTTTCAGGGCGTGCCGGCACCATTCAATCTGCCAGTGCCACCGTACCGTTTCGCCAATGACACAACGCTGGTGCTTGGGGAAAATCCCCACGGTGAAGCGTTTTCCATGAGCTCGCTTCAGAAAATCTAGCATTTCGCGCCGAACGAAGCGTACGGCAGCGGCCGTCCTCAACCGATGAGCGTCACGCCCAGCCGCATTTACGCGCGGCTGCCGTCTCAATGGAAATCTGAGGATGGTGGGTTTGAAAGGCGCGTGCAGTACCGGAACTGCAGCGCATTCTTACAAACTTGTGAGTTTGATGCTGAATGCTTGTGAGGTACCCGCCGCAATCTCCGCGTCACGAAGCCTTGGTTTCGCAACCAACAAGTGGAGAATAAGCTTATGTACCGTTCGCTGATCACGGCAGTCACGCTCCTCAGCATCGTCAGCGCCGAGGCCTTCGCCGCGACATCGCCCTCCACCCCCGTCAGGGCGGCGCATACGATGACGCAGGTCGCGCAGAGCAATCCGTCTGGCAAGCACACAGTCGCGTTGCACCGCGTCAAGCTGCATAGAATCGCGAAGGCAACGATTGATCGTTCGCGCGCGCTCAAGGCAGCCGTGAAGTCCATTCCGTCCAAGCCCGCGGGCTAAAGACAAACGACGGCGAGGCGCCCCCCTCTTGCCATCGTGACGAGGCCGGCTCTCGCCCCCGAGACCGGCCTCGCCGTTTTTCCGGGGAGTTGCTACTAAGTGCACATGACCCGCCGGATCCTTCTCGTCGAGGACGACCAGACCACTGCAGACTACGCCCTTAACGGTTTGCGCGAGGACGGGTTCACCGTCGAGCATGTAAAGAACGGCCCAGACGGGCTTTACCTGGCGACTTCGTCAAAGTTCGACGCAATCATCATGGACCGGATGGTTCCAGGCATGGACGGCCTTTCCGTGATCCGCGCCCTTCGAGCGGCGAACGTCACGACGCCAATTATCATTCTGAGTGCGCTGTCCCAACTTGACGAGCGGGTGAAGGGTCTGCGGGCTGGTGGTGACGATTATCTGACAAAGCCCTTCGGCTACTCCGAACTCTCTGCGCGTTTGGCCAATCTGATGCGGCGCGGTGCGTCGCCTGCGACTGAAACTGCGCTTACCTGCGGTGATCTGACCTTGGACTTGCTGTCTCGCCAAGTTACGCGGAGCGGTAGGAGAGTTGACCTCCTGCCGCGCGAACTGAAGTTGCTCGAATACTTCCTCCGCCATAAGAACCGCGTCGTGACGCGCACCATGCTGCTGGAGGAGGTCTGGGACTATCGCTTTGACCCGCACACTAGCGTCATCGACACACACGTCAGCCGCCTGCGCAAGAAAATCGACGAGGGTTTCGCCAAACCCCTACTGCACACTGTGCGCGGCACCGGCTACCGACTTGCGGAGGAACCGTGACACGCCGGTTCTGGTCAAGTCCGTGGATGCTCGCGATACTTCTCATTGGGGCTTCCGTCCTCTCGCTGGTCGCCGCCCTTTTCGCTGTGGACCGCATCGGCGAAAGCATCATTGATCAACAGGCCCGTGCCAACGCCTCGGCTGAACAGGTCTACGTGGTCACTCTCGCCCGCGAGGAAGGTCTGGCCGCTGTCGTGGCCGCGCTGAACCGTCGAGAGCGGGTGCATGGCGGTGCGGGTTTTCGCTACGCGCTTAATGACGCCAGAGGGCAAACCATCGCCGGTACGTCAGCTTTCAATGGCATCACCTATCAGGCACCAGGATGGAAGGTTATTGTCTCGGAGGATCGGGGCAAGCAGACGGCTTGGCATGTCCTGGTCGGCGCTTTGCCGAGTGGACAGTCACTCTACATTGCGCAGGACACCGGACAGCGCAGCGCGTTTCGGACTGCGATCATTCAAGCCTCGACCATCGCGTTGGTATTTGCTTCCTTGGTCTGCACAATGGCTGGCCTGCTGCTAAGCGGCTATCTACTGCGCCGTGCCGCTGACATCAGTCGGACCGCAGAAATGTTCGCGGCGGGCAATCTCACCGCTCGTATTGTCGTCGCGCCCAATGGCGACGTGTTCGACCGGCTTGGCTCTGCGCTCAACGCCATGCTGTCACGCATTGAAGAGTTAATGACGGGCATGCGCACGATAACCGATAGTTTGGCTCACGATTTACGCCGTCCGCTGTCCCATGTGGAATACGCGCTCGATCGCGCGGCTGCACCGGGGACCTCCGAAGAGGAGCGCAACGATGCGATCGTTGAAGCAAAGCAACACACCGAACACGCACTTGCGACGTTTTCCGCGTTGCTCGACGTGGCTCGCGCCGAATTGGGGCTTTCCGCTGAGACAATGTCCGCTGTAGACATCAAGTCGCTTCTTAGAGATTTGGCGGAGTTGTTCGAGCCAATGTTTGAGGATGCAGGGCAAAAGCTTGTGATGATTCTGCCGGAGCACAACAAACCGATGCGCGCACATGCGCTGCTCCTGCGTCAGGCTGTGGGAAATCTCCTTCACAATGCCGCGTCTTATGCCGGGCAGGGCACAACAATCACGCTCTCGTTGGTACCAGTAGGCCATGGAGCAGACATCATCGTTGCTGATACTGGCCCAGGCATTCCTGAAGCCGACCGTGGACGGGTGAAGGACCGATTTGTAAGATTGGACGCTGCACGTACCACATCCGGGTCGGGTTTGGGTCTCGCGATTGCGGCAGCGTGCGCCAAACTGCATGGCGGCTCGCTGGTACTCAAAGATAACGCTCCAGGGTTGCGGGCAATTCTGCAGCTACGATCGCGCTCAGATCCGGCATCGTAGCCGGAGAGATTACGACGTTGTCCGCGCACGAGTGGACGACCGGCGATCCTGCAGGTCTCGCGCTCCAAATGTTGGCACTTCTCGTGGAGAAATGGAGTGGGAAGAGGATCTTGCCGTGCCAAGGCGCTGCTCGTTGATAACAGGTGACGTTGCCCCTTCCATTTTATTTATGATGAGCTGGAGTCTGGCCCTAGAGGGGATTGTCAGGGCAACTTTGTAAGGATGCAATAGTGCAGGGCATGGTGCGTCGCTTACGCAGCAACGGTTGCCATCTGCCACGTTCTGAACGCATCGCCTCTTAGGAGGCGAAGGGTCGGACGGGTGGTCAGATGGGGCTGGGTATTGAAGGTGTTGTAGACGGCTGCGTGGCTGGCGAGGAATCTCTGGGCTGAAGCCTGAGATTTGAACTTCTGCTGTTTGCGCTCGCGTCGACGAATGGGCAGGTGCGAATTTTCCGCTCGATTGTTGCCAATCATGCGCCCTGGTCGATGTCGCCGAGAGATACCCAACTCTCGAGCTGCAGCCCGATAGGATGCCAGTCGATCCGTGCTAATCGTCTCAGGACGGATTCCGGTGTTCTTCAGAAGCTTCCGGAACAAGCGCATCGCAGCCTTGGTATTGCGACGTTTCTGGACCAGAACGTCGAGAACTTCTCCTTCGTCATCGACAGCCCTCCAGAGCCACATCCGCTTTCCTGAGATCTTCACAACCATCTCGTCCAGGTGCCAACGGCCGGTCGGCTTAGGTCTGGATCGGCGAAGATTCTGGGCGAAGAGGCGGCCAAATTTGAGGGTCCAACACCGGATGGTTTCGTAGTTCGTCTCGATCCCACGCTCGGCCAGCATCTCCTCGACATCGCGCAAGCTCACGGTGAAGCGAAAATACAGCCAAACGGCTTGTCGGATCACGTCAGGCGGGAACCGATGGCGTTTGAACGAGACTGCTTGCATAGCCATTCCCCAGTTTGGGCGCCAATGCCGCCCCAAAGCGGAGAAAGTTTAGAGTTAGACTGATGGGGTGGATGGCCCCTGTGTCCGGCGTCTAAGCGCCATAGGGTGGCCGTTGCAATAGCGTCCACCAAAACAGGAGCCATCCGCCATGAAGATTACCACGATCGGTCTGGATCTCGCCAAGAACGTCTTTCAAGTGCACTGCGTCGATGATGTCGGTAACGTCACACTGAGAAAAAAGCTTCGCAGAGCCGAGATGCTGGCGTTCTTTGCAGGGCTGTCGCCGTGCCGAATTGGCGTCGAGGCCTGCGCCACGGCGCATCACTGGGCTCGGGAGATCGCAGCGCTTGGCCACGATGTGCGACTGATGCCGCCCAGTTATGTGAAGGCTTATGTCCGGCGGCAGAAGAACGATGCGGCAGACGCCGAGGCAATCTGCGAAGCGGTCAGACGCCCGACGATGCGGTTCGTGCCGGTCAAGAGTGCCGAACAACAAGGCGTTCTGGTGCTGCATCGAAGTCGCGAGCTGCTGGTGCGGCAGCGCACGATGCTGATCAACGCCATCCGTGGGCACTGCGCCGAGTTCGGGATCATTGTGGCGCAGGGCGCGCGTCGGGCCTGTGAGCTGGTTGAGAAGATCCGTCAGGAAGAAGTGTCGGAGCTTCCCGATCTAGCCCGTTCCGCCTTGCTGGTACTGGCCAATCAGTTGGACGCGCTGGCCGCTCAGATCTACGTCCTGGAACGGCAATTGTTGGTCTGGCATCGCAAGGACCAAGCCAGCCAGCGTCTCGCGACCATTCCTGGCGTCGGCATTATTACAGCTACCGCTTTGGCTGCCTCCGTGCCGGATCCAAGCGTCTTCCGATCCGGCCGCGAGTTCGCTGCCTTCCTGGGCCTTGTTCCACGCCAGAACTCCTCCGGCGGCAAGGAACGGTTGGGACGGATCTCCAAGATGGGCAACGGCTATCTGCGCAAGCTGCTGGTCGTCGGCGCAACCTCGGTGATCCGGCGCTCGCGCACCAGCACATCGGCCTCGGCCACATGGATCAAGGCGCTCCTCGAGCGCCGGCCCGCTCGGGTCGTCACCGTCGCTATGGCGAACAAGAATGCCCGCATCGCCTGGGCTGTGCTGGCGCGCGGCGAGGCCTATCGCCCGCAGACAGCCGCCTGATCAATACTGCGGCGGACCCAAAGTTGCCGCTCCGAACTGTAAGGGTGCACGAGGATTGATGATGATCTGAACGCGGCCGCGACCAGGAAAACCCGAGGTGTTGTCGGAGCTTCGTGCTCGATAGACTGAGTGGGACCTGGTCAGCGGACTCCATCAGGGCCAGCGGCCATTAGTGCCGCGCAAACAGGCCGAACAGATGACCGCATCCGACAGATCTGCATCAGACCAACTTCACTCTTGCATCGCAGGGGCCATCCACAGATGACAGCACCCATCGCGCTCAATGCTGATGCGCTTGCAGTTCCGCCATCGCTGTGAGCTCACGTTCGTCATAGACCCGCAGGGTCTTGTCCCTGATTTCAACTATGCCGCGGGCCCGGAGGTCGCCAAGGATTCTGTTGACGTGAATTGGCGTAAGCCCCAGGCAATGAGCAATTTGCTCCTGCGTTACGGGAAACTCGTAACCATCCCCCTTTTTGAGATTTCGATGTTTGAGCCGTCCGAGCAATTCCATCAGAAATTCCGCCAATTTGCCTCGAGCAAAACTCTCGGCTATCGAGGCTGCTCTGTGATTTAGCGACAACAAGTAGTAGGCCATCCAATACTGCGTCTCTCGTCGCTGCGCTTTGTCTGCGAACAAAATGCGCCTCATGGAAGACACTGGGAACCAGCACACGTTCGCTGTCGTTAGGGCGTTTATACCGATCGAAATCGGAAAGGGTCCAACCTGGAGCAAATCCAAAACAATGCAATCACCTGGCAGTAGGAGGCCCTGCAGGTGCCGGCGTCGGTCAGGCATTTCCCTGAAGGCGTAAGCCCAACCTGAGCGCAATGTACCAAACGTTTCTGAGCTCTCTTCTTGGCGCAGAATCGGCTCATCAGGCAGGTAGGTGGCAGATGAGGTACGGAGGTTGGATATTGTCTCGGGAGAAGATCGCATCGTTGAAGCATAGATGCCGAACTTCGAAATCGGACAGGTGCTGCACGTCGGCAGTGGCTCATCTCTCGGTGTCTGCAATCCAGATACTCTCAAAAACGTGCGGTTGAATCCTAGTTGATCCGGCCATACGGTCAAATTGGATATCTGCTGAGTCGACGCGCCCGTCTAGCAAGTTGGCCCGAGCCAACATGTCCTAAACGCGTAGACGAAAAGAGCTAGACTTCCAATCGCAAAGAAGATCCAGAACGGCCAATCGTTACGATGGCCGAATTGCCACTTGTTGATACGCACGGTACGCCCCCACACCTTCGCTCCCGAAGTGCCAACAATCTAGCGGTCGTTCTTGCGATGTCCATGCGGCGTGATAAATGCGGCGCGGCAAATATGAATTAGGACACCCCATCGAACGAATTAGGACACTGATGGGCTATTTAGGACGGGACCCAACACGGGGCGTAGAAACCTGGTTCTGGTCGACGAGCTATTGCTGAGCCCATACGCTCCAACTCATTAAATGAGCGTCACGCCATCCTAATATAAGTTAAGTTCTTGGCTGATGACGAATTTGCGTCTCGCCACGACAGGAAGTTCCTCGCGACAAGAAACTCCTGTAAAAGCGCCCCATTACTCGTCGAACGCGGACCGCTCCTGAGAGCCACCAAGGAGTCTTGGCGGGAAGGCGGATTGCATTGATCTGATTCAAAGTCTCCTTGAGCAATTAGGGACCAAGTAATTCGCCGGCCTCAGGCTCACGCCGAAACAAAGTTTCTGGATCGGCAATGCGTTCCAAACTGCTTTCCATCGTCGCCGACCTGCTCCGCTCGCGCCGCGGCAATGTCGCGATGATAACTGGCCTTCTTGCTCCAGCACTGGTCGGATTTTGCGGGCTTGGAGCTGAGACCGGTTATTGGTATTTCCGCGAACGCAATCTGCAGGCCGCAGCCGACAGCGCAGCCTATGACGGCGCCATGTCGCTGCGTTCAGGCGCCAGCACGAGCGTCATTACCGGCGTTGCATCGGTCGACGCGATCAAGACGGGCTGGGTCAACACTCAAGGCTCGATTACGGTCAACACGCCGCCGACCAGCGGACCCAATCAAAACAATCACTCCGTAGAAGTTCTCCTGACCGAGAATGAACAGCGCTTTTTCACCGCTCTGTTTTCCAGCGGCACTGTTCCGGTCAGCGTCCGATCTGTTGCTACATACAATCAGGTTGCACCGGCATGCATGCTTGGACTCAACAAGAGCCAGAGCAAAACGGTGCAGTTCTGGGGCAACGCCGATGCGAACTTTCAGTCCTGCAATATCGTCTCGGACTCGATTGCTTCCGATTCGTTCGCTGTAGGCGGGTCAGCCAGAGTGACCGCACCGTGTGTCGATGCGGTTGGTGGCGACAGCATCTCAGCGTCTCTCGATCTCACCTCGTGCGCATCTGTGACGACGAATGCGCCGTACGTGCCCGATCCCTACGCCGACGTTCCATCGCCACCGGTTGGGGCGTGCTATGGCGGCAGTACGAACGTGCCGACACTCAACCCGGCAACGTTCTGCGGCGGGCTCACGCTGCAAAACAGCGTGACACTCAATCCCGGCGTTTATGTCATTTCCGGCGGCACGTTCAAGATCAACGCCAACGCCAACATAATCGGAACTGGCGTCACGTTTTATCTGACGAACGGCGCGACGCTAAGCTTCAACGGCAATGCCACCATCCACCTGACAGCGCCAACCTCGGGACCTTATTCCGGCCTGGTGTTCTATGGCGACCGGACACAGCCGAACGCCAACAACACCGTGAATGGCAATTCGTCCTCGAGCATTACAGGCGCCATGTACTTCCCGAGTTCAGCAGGTTTCCTTCCTTGGCAACTTCAGCGGCGCCAATGGCTGCACGCAGGTTGTTGCTGACACGGTCTATTACACAGGCTCGGCGACATTCAACACGAACTGTGCCAACAGCGGAATGAAGACAATTTCCGTACCTGGAAACGTGAGTTTGGCGGAGTAGATCCATGACAGAGCAATTCTCAGCGCGTTGCGCACGCATCTTTCGTCGGTTTCTGAATGCAACCGGAGCCACGGCAGCCGTGGAGTTTGCCCTGGTTCTTCCCATCCTGGCGTCAATTGCAGTCACTTTGCCGGATGTTGGAAACCTCGCGTCGGGCGACATGAACATGGAAGCCGCCGTACGGGCTAGCGCGCAGTACGCCATGAATGGTGGCTCCGATATGGCCACGGCCCGGGCGATCGGAATGAGCTCGTGGACCTCCAAGCCGGCGTCAGCTGTGCTGATGACATCGAAAGCCTGTTTGTGTGGAGCGGTGGGGGCAACTTGCGGTCAGATCTGTCAGGACGGGAGTCTGCCGGTCACCTATGTCACCGTCACCGCGTCCGCCACGCTTGGCGGTACCGTCATCAGCCTACCTCTCAGTACGACCCAGGTGGTGCGCATCCAATGACGCCGCTTCGAAAGTCAATCCTCGCCAAGATTGCGTCCCATAATGGCGGTGCGACGGCTGTCGAGTTCGCGATGGTTGCCAGTGCGTTTGTCACCGTCGTCATGGGCATCTGTTATGTGGGCATTATGCTCTTCAACAATCTGTCGCTCGACTGGGCCGTTCAGCGGGCGGTGCGGCAGGCCACCATCAATCATGCCGTGACTCAGGCGGCCATTGCATCGACGATCAACAACTATCTGTCGTCGGTTGGTCTCTCCAATGCAAACGTTGAGTACGGTGTGCTGACGTTGAACGGCGTCCAGACGGCTTCCATCGCGGCGAACTATACGCAAGCTTACTCGCTGCCGTTCGTCTCGACCTTCAACATGACGTTTTCGTCGAGCGCGTCTGTTCCGTTGGGTTCCTGACGGCGCAGGGCGCGTCAGCAGAGCGCAGCTTTAGCTTCAGAAGCGCGTTGACCAATCGGGGCGTTATTCGCGGCCACAAAAATGCTCTTCGGTTGGTTTGCGGGTCGGTGTTTGGTGAGGAAGCATGCGCTTTCCACCCCAAGCGAACATCGGGCTAACAGTACATGAACGTCCGCGTTGAACCAAGGCGGACAATCAAATCGCTACACCCTGGCAGTCAGCGGTGACTTCGGTTAACTGTTAGCGGAGAGGCGTTGATACACCCCGGAGCGCGCATTCCGCGATCTGGCATCCGGCTGCATTTGAGTAACTGGCTAGTCGAGCAGTTTCCTTTTGTGCCCTCATAGACCGCGCTAATATTGCCAAAATGCGGCCACCCAGAACCGTCTGACATTCGCTCTTATTTAATGCCGATACCAAGAAATAGGTTGACGATTTTGTCTGCTGGGTAAAGATTTCTGCTCGGCGGGACGCATGGTCGTGAGGGTGAAGATGCCGAAAACAACAGTCAAAAATTCATTCGCCAAAGTACTTCGTGTTTGCGCGCTATCTGCGGTTGTCGCAATTTTTGCAGACGTGGACGCTGCCGAAGCTTCGCCGATCTATAACGGCGGTCCGGTCATCTCCTCCAAGCCGGACGTCTATTTCATCTGGTATGGCGGCTGGGGCACCAATACGGCCCAGTCCATACTCCCGACATTCGTCTCGGGACTGAGCGGTACACCTTATCTCGCCACTGATACGACCATGAGCGCAGATGGTTTGGTCAGCTATAGCGGATCAACATTCGTTTCATCGACGAAAAATTCCTCACTTTATCTTGGAAGCCTCAACAATCCATTCAGCCAAATCCAGTCAATTGTACTGGGCGCATTGAGCATGAATTTGCTCCCTAGCGACCCCTACGGAATCTATGACGTTTTGACGGCACCGGGCCTTTTCGTGAAAGGTTTCAACACGCAATTCTGTGGCTATCATGACTCCACGAACTGGGGCGCAAGCAGTTTAGGCGTTCAGTTCGGATTTATCGGCGATCCGACTCCAAAGCAGACTGGTTGCTATGTCCAAAAGACCTCGCCAAACGGCAATTTTGGCGCTGACGCTATGGCGAGCGTAATCGCGCACGAGTTGATTGAGACCGCGACGGATCCCACGGGCACGGCCTGGTGGGACAGCCAGTCCGGCAGTTCTACCAATGGCTATGAAAATGCCGATATGTGTGCATGGAACTTTGGTAGCGTTTACCGGACAGCGAACGGCTCGTATGCGAACTACAGCTCTGGCGGCAAAAACTACCTGTTGCAACAAGAGTGGGTGAATACGGGCGGGGGCCCCGGCTACACGGGCGGTAGTTGCGCAATGTCCTACACTGGGACCGCGACCACTGTTTTGGCGTCTGGCGGGGGCTCGTTCAATTCGCCAAGAGCAGTTCCAGAACCAATTACGCTCTCGCTCTTCGGTGTTGGTCTTGCTGCTGCAGCTGCAACGCGCCGCCGCAAAAAGAGGTCAGCCTAACGATAGTCGCTCACTTCGAGCATGAGGACGGCGGCCATCGTGCCGCGGTTTTCGTTTTAAGGCAGAGGGGGGTTCTCAGAAGCCGAAGGTCCGCTTTCGACCCAAAGCGGACCTTTCGAGGAAGGGGCACGCTCCGGCCTCACTGCGTCTGAAAGGGGCTCAACTTGGCTCCTCTGAGGCGATAGCTCTGCTCCGCTCGTTGCCTTTGGGGCGGAGCGGAGTTCGCCTACGACCGCGTCCTGTACCACTCCGATCTCACGAAACCCTGCACCTCAGTTTGCCGCTGCGAAACCGCTGCAAAGCGCCGGTGTTTCGCACTCGCGCCTGCTCCTGCCGGGGCAAAGAAACTCCGGGATCCAGGAAATCCCGCGCCGGACCGGCGGCCGTCTCTATCTCCGGCATCGCAACCTCCACTTCCAGCCTGAACTGAGGGTCGAAGTTTTTTCAATGCGATCCGAGGTCGAATGACCGGGCTCCAATCTGAAAAAAAACAGGTGAAAATTTGAGTGAACGCCGGCCGCCGGGGCGAGTCTAGACAAAGTTAGCCGAGCCATCAGATACTTAGCCGTAATATTCGAGTCCTGATTTGACCGAAAAAACAGGCGCCAATTTCGCGGAAACAGGCACCAAATTGCAATTAACAGGCGCAACTAGCACGAGTTCGCGTGTTTTTATTTGGAAAACCCGACGCGCCCCGTTCGCCGCTTTGCTGGCCGTCTAAGTGACAAGCGCGCGCCATGGAGACTGGGCGCGCGACGCCTTAGGCGGGTGCCAGATCAGTCACCTGTTCCCGCCACGAAAGGCAGATGTTCGGCCCCAAGGAGACCCGCACAGATGGGCCGGCTGTCGCAAAGGACTGCTCGGCAAGATCGATCAAACGTCTGTCAGCAATGCTGTAGTCCGCGGGTGGAAGATAGTGGCAGCTCGTTCCCTCGTCGCGAAGGGCCCGATTGATGATGATGAAATACGGTGGTGACTGCACCGGCAGAATCTGACCGGCCGACGTTATGCTGATGAGGAGTTTGCAGCCGGACGCAAAGAGCTCCTCGGCCACCAGAACCGCAAAGGCGGCACCGACCGCGCAGCCGACAATTCCGTAACTTAAACCTTCGTGTTCGAACGAATGGAGTTCGGTGTGATAGCAGGCCCATTGCGGGAAACCGCGAGCGCGGTTCGTAGCGCGAAGATGGCGAACGATATCGCCGTCGAGATCGAGGATGCAGATGTCGGGAACGCTGTCGGCGCTGATGCCCTTCTGCCGGCGTGCTTCCCTGAGCAGAGCATCCGGCGTGAAGATCGAGGGCGCTTGATGGTCTTTGCGGCGCAGAATTGGCGGCCGTCGGCCAGTGTCATCGTCCTTTGGTGCCGTCATAGGGACTGATCCGCTGCGGTTGTAGACCGCCGCTCGTTCATCGCAGCGGCAACGATGCCACCCGACGCAACAGTCAGGAGACCGATCGCGGCGATGGCCCAGGCGGCGCCGAACAGATCGGTCAGGATTCCGGCAATGAGGGCGCCAATGGCATAGCCCAGGTCGCGCCAGAAGCGGTAGACGCTGAGCGAGCGTGCCCGCCATGACGGATGGGACGCATCGGAGACTGACGCGATAAGGGTGGGATAGACCATCGCAGTGCCAACGCCAAGCAGTACGCTGGCAAGGAACCACCAGCCAAAGCTCCGTGTGGCCGCCGTCAGAAACAATCCGCCAGCCTGGACCCACATCCCGGCGACAATCAGACCCTTGCGACCCCAGCGGTCGCTCAGTGGCCCGGTCACGGTTTGCAGGACGCCCCAGACGGCGGGGTAGACTGCCTTTAGGATACCGATCCGCTCGACGCCCAAGCCGAAAGCGGAAAAGAAGAGCGGAAATATTCCCCAGCTCATACCGTCGTTCAGATTGTTGACCAGTCCGGCTTGGGAAGCCGCGAACAGATTGCGGTCACCAAACGTCGTGCGACCAAATACTTGCCAAAAAGCGATCGTTTCGTGGCCGGACGCATGGCCGGAAATCTCGAGGGCAACGTGTTCACGCGTGTCGCGCACAAACAAGATCGAGAGAACGAGTCCGAGCGCGGCGTAACCGATTCCGAGATAGAACGGTTCCGGCCGCAGACCGTAGCGTTGGGCGATGTATCCGGTGAGGAATGCGGTGATGCCTACGGAGAGATAGCCCGCGAATTCGTTGAGGCCGACGGCAAGCCCGCGCGATTTGGGACCGACAAGGTCGACCTTCATGATGACCGTCATCGACCAGGCGAAGCCCTGATTGATCCCGAGTAATGCGTTTGCTGCGATGATCCAACCCCAGCTCGGTGCCCAAGCGATCATGAAGGGCACGGGAAGACCGACAAGCCAGCCCAGGACGAGCATGTGCTTTCGGCCATAGATATCGGCGAAGTGTCCTGAGACCAGATTGGAGAAAGCTTTGACGACGCCAAAGCTGACGATGAAGGACACGATGATTGTGGTCGAGGCGATCTTGAATTCTTCCGCCCCGATGAGAGGAACAACGGTGCGCTCCAGCCCAACCATGCCGCCGACGAAGGCGTTGATGAGCAAGAGCAACGCAAACTGTCGCCAGTTTTCGCGCAGGCCAAGCCGTATCCCGGGCGAAGTGGGCGTGGATGATTCTGCCGACACGGTTATTCCCTCCGCTCGCCGCCGACCAAGTCAGCACGCAGTGCGATGAAAGCTGCACCGAATGTTGTGAGGCGGCCAAGCCAGTCGTCGAGAGGCGCGATGATGCAGGCAACTATACCAATCGGCGGATAGAACACGGAACCGCGAACCGCCATGACCGAAAGACCGGCTCGCTCGGCCAGCGCGCGTAGCTCAGACGCGGTGCGGAACCGTGCGGCTTTCCATGTCGCAGAGCCGAACCAGCCACACACGCGGCGACGCGCCGCCCAAAGGCTCCAGCGGCCGAGTTCGCCAAGCAAGAGATGGCCGCCGGGTCGAAGTACACGCACCATCTCGCGAACTGCACCATTCGCATCGGAAACGAAGCAGAGGACGGTGATCGCTGCGACGACGTCGAACGTCGCATCCGGAAAGGGTAATCGTTCGACACGCCCCTCCAGAAAGTTCGCTTGGAGCACGAGCTTGCGCGCGCGTGAGCGCGCCGTGGCAAGCATCGCACGATCGGGATCGACGCCGGTGGCCTCTGCGCCCCGAGATGCCGCCATGCAGACCAGTGCGCCATCGCCACAGCCGGCGTCCAGAAAACGAGCACCGCGAAGCTCACCCATCAATTCCAAAATCAGGCGCTGCTCGATCGTCTCGGTAAGCGCGCCAAGCGATGTGGCCCGCCACGTGGTGTAGGCTTCAGGTCCAATCGTCGTGGGCGGGTCCACTCCACTCATGTGAGAATTCCGCCAAGTTGATGAACAACCTCTTCGATCTCATTCTGCGTCGTGCTGCGGCCAAGGCTGAAGCGAATGGCTCCCATGCCAATCTCGGGTGCGACACCCATGGCCCTCAAAACAGGCGAGAGTTCGATCTGACCGGAATGGCAGGCCGAGCCGGTCGATGCCGCGACGTGTGGCATACGCGCGAGAATGTCGGCACCGTTGCTACCGGCGAATGAGACATTAAGCGTATTCGGCAGACGCCGCGTGGAATGGCCATTGAGAACGACTTGGTTGCCGAAGGTATCCTGAAGGCGTTCCCAGAAGAGATCGCGCAGGCGCTGCACGTCCGGCATGCCGACCCATGACTGCGCGATTTCGCAGGCCTTGCCGAGCGCTGCGGCCAACAACGCGCTCTCGGTGCCCGCGCGCCGTCCGCCCTCGTGTCCCGCACCGTGAATGAGCGGCTCGACCGTAGTCCCACGCCGGACATACAAAGCGCCAATCCCTTTCGGCGCGTACATTTTGTGGCCTGCGATGGAAAGAAGGTCCACGCCGAGTTCGTCGATCTTCGTCGGAATCTTGCCGACCGATTGGGCCGCGTCCGTATGAAAGACAACGCCGTACTCGCGGGCGATTTTTCCGATCTCGGAGATTGGCTGGATCGTGCCGACCTCATTGTTGGCGTGCATGATGCTAATCAGAAGCGTGTCCCTGGTGATGGCCTTGCGGATATCGTCGGCGTCAACAAGGCCGCCTGCGTCGACCGGGACATGCGTGACTTGAGTGCCCAAACGTTCGAGAAAGCGGCACGGTTCGAGCGTTGCCGGATGCTCGATTTGAGAAGTAATGATATGCGATGGACGATCGCGCCGCTGGAAGTACAAGCCCTTCAATGCAAGGTTGTTGGCCTCGCTGCCGCCACTCGTGAACACAACTTCGTCCGGCAAGCAGCCCAACAGCGATGCGACCTGGCCACGACCGCCCTCCAAGGCAGTCTTGGCGCGCTTACTTGCCCAGTGTCCGCTTGAGGGGTTGCCGTAATCGTCCTCAAGGAAAGGCCGCATGGCTGCGGCGACGGCGGGATCGATTGGCGTGCTCGCATTATAGTCCAGGTAGACCCGCGCCATCTGCAGTAGCCTCAGTTTCGTACCGACAGATACTTCACGAGCGTTGCGATCTCGGGAATGGGCAGGATCACGACAAGCAAGTTGATCGCCCCATTCCCCAACCCATTCCGTACATCATCGGCGCCAATCCTTTCGGAGGCTAGAAAACCAGCACCTTGTCCGCCTGCAGCGTGAGGGCTGCAAGTTCGTCCATGGAGCTGCGATGGGCGCCGTCGATGAGCTCGCCGTCGGTCAGCCCGCGTGCGTCCATGCAGGTTCCACACAAGAGAAGCGTGTGAGAGCCTATCGTAAAGCGCTTGAGCATGCGTTCGAGGCTGTAGTAGCCGTCAGGCGTCTTCTGGCCCTTCTTGCCGCCGGAAACGGCGTCAGCCAAGAGAAACACCGTCAACTCGGTTCCGGGCTCCTTCTTCACGAGCGCGTTGGCAAGGCGGAGCGCGTTATAGCAACGCTCGGTGCCATAGGGCGGGTCGTTCAGGATGAAGAGGACTTTCACGTTCACCTCCTGCGAACTTCACAAGCAATCAAACTGTTGCCAGCCCTGCATTGGCGGCGCGGAGTTTGACTGCCCCCGGCGGCGGCGGCGGAATGTCGCTCAGCATAAAGCGGATAAAGGCCTCTTCATCTTCGATTTGGAACGCCGCGTTGTGCCGTCGCTCAAACCCGATGGTGGAAACTGGCTTGCCACTGAGCCGGCGCCCGCAGACCGACCCAGAGAATGCGCCCGGAAGCACCTCCAGATAATCGGGCAGGGCCTTCAAACGCTGAAGGCTCTGGAACAGAACCGACGCCCCCTTCTCTGCGGTTGCGGCGAGTTCCGTCCGACCGACATCGCCGACCATGAGCGTATGACCCGTGAATGCAAACCACGGCTCCTGCGCACGCGTCCGATCCGTGACGAGCAGGCTTATATGTTCCGGTGTGTGTCCCGGCGTATGGAGGACTTCAACGATCACATTTCCGAGTTCGAGAACGTCACGATCCCGGACACCGCGAAAAGCGGGGGCCGCATTCGCTTCGGCGAACAGCACGTATTCGGCGCCCGTGGCCTTCGCCAGTTGCCTTCCTTCGGACAGATGGTCCGCATGTAAATGCGTATCGATGACATAACAAATACGCAGGCCCGTCTCTTCTGCGGATCGCAAATACGGATCCAACTCGCCGAGCGGATCGACCACCGCACCGGTGGCCTTACCCCCGCAACCGAACAGATAGGACAGCGCGACGGGATCGGTATGGAGGAACTGGCGAAGAATCATGGGGCTATTCCTTCTGCACGGCGGTCCACGGGCAATTGCTTCGATGGCTTGACGGGCCGGATGACTTCATTCAATAATTCGGTTGAATAATTGATTTTCAAGGATCACATGTCAAGCAAGAATCCGAAGTCGGCTCTCACTTCCTCTTTTGCCGAGGTCGCCAAGGCGCTAGGTCACGCCCAGCGGCTGGAGATTCTGGAACATCTGGCACAGGGTGAGCGCAGCGTGGATGTCCTGGCGACGCGTCTGGGCCTGCCGGTGGCGAATGTGTCACAGCATTTGCGGTTGATGCGTCAGGCGGGTCTGCTGACGTCGCGCCGGGATGGCAAGCGTGTCTTCTATTCGATCAGCGATTCTTCCGTAGTCGATCTCGTGACGGCCTTGCGTCGCGTAGCCGAGCGCAATCTGGCCGACGTGCGTGAACTTTTGAACGGATATTTCCACGACCGCGATGCGTTCGGGCCTGTTTCCCGCAAGGACCTCATAAAGCGCTTAAAGACAGGTGAGGCGATCGTGCTGGACGTGCGGCCCGAGGACGAATTTGCGGCAGGGCACCTGCCGCTCGCCATCAATATTCCTTGGCAAGAGCTTCCACGTCGGCTGCGGGAAATTCCAAAAGGCCAAGAAATCGTCGCCTATTGCCGTGGCCCGTATTGCGTCCTGGCGTTCGAGGCGGTCGCGTTCATGCGCAAGAAGGGGTTCTCCGTAAAGAGACTGGAGGACGGATTTCCGGAGTGGAAGGCAGCCGGATTTCCTCTCGCACCATGATCAAAAAAACGAATTCCATTTAAGGAAATCGATGTGCGCAACCGCGTTCTTTGCGCACGATCAACGGTTCGAACCAGCAAGAGCGCAATCTTTCTTCAATTCTGAGGAGTCCACCATGAGAATATCTCGAGCTTTGTTCGTTGGAGTCGCGGTTGCCGCGCTGCTTGCGCCGCCGGTGTTTGCAGATTCAAGGCATCACGACGCACGGCCAGAGCAGAAACCCGCATCGGCCACGATGCCTATGATGAGCGGCCTGATGGATCAGGGTGGAATGATGATGCCCGTGATTGGTCGGGCTGATCACATCGAGGGCCGCCTCGCGTTTCTCAAAACGGAATTGAAGATCACCGACGCACAACTGGCTCAGTGGAACACCTTCGCGGATGTCGTGCGGTCGAGCGCGTCGCAGATGTCAGACATGATGAAGCAGATGCCCGGCATGCAAACAGGTGATTTTAAGCCGAGCTTGCCAGAGAAGATCGCGATGCATGAAAAACGAATGACAGCTCATCTCGAGATGCTTGGACGGATCAAAGCGGCTCTGCTGCCACTTTACACGACGTTCAGCGACGAGCAGAAGGCTGCCGCCAACTCCCTTCTGTGCCCTATGAGAATGTAACAAAGGAGTCTGGAGCGATGCCGTGGCATGGCGGTCCGTGGATGATGGGGAACTGGATGGGCGGTTGGTGGATGATGCCGTTTTTCGGGCTCGTTCCTCTCCTGTTTCTCGTGCTTGTAATAGCTGTCGCAGTTGCGTTTGCGCGCGGAGTAGGCGGATCTGGTCGGACCCGAATTTATCGGTCGCCAGGCCTCGACGCGCTTGAAGAACGCTACGCGAAGGGCGAGATCCAACGCGACGAGTATCTACAAAAGAAGCAGGATCTGGGCGCTTAGACAGCGTCCGAGGGATGTGATCGCACCTAGGAGGCTGATTAGCCTGTTGGTTTATCGAAGTGCAGCCATGGCACGCGCTCTTCAACGAAAAGTTCACCGACCGGTTTTAACTGAGCACGCTCATCGAACGCGCCGACATGGAGGTGGATTTCCGTAGGAAAGCGCGCGTTTTCGCAGCTCAAACTCGATCCGCACCGAGAACAGAAGCCCCGCTTAACGCCGGGCGAGGACGCGAATTTCGTGATCGCGCCCTTGGTCATTGTGATGGCGGAGTGCTCGTAAGAGACGAACACTGAGGCTGGCGCGCCGCTGTGCTTGCGGCAACTTTCGCAATGACACCATAAAACCCATTTTGGTTGACCAGTTGCGCGAAACCGAACCTCGCCGCACAGGCAACCGCCTTCGAAATGATTGTTCATCACTATCACCAAGCAAGTCTGGAAACTACAGCCTAGTCTCGATTGGATGACGAGCACAAAATAACTGCGTCACGAACACTCCAAGTCTCGCTGGCTGACAAAAATGAGTACCTTGGCTGAATGCCGGTTTAGGTCGACACAGGCCAAAAGGTTCACGTAATGCAAAGCCTTAACGCGTACTACTCAAGTCCGAATCCCCAGCCGATAGTCGATGTTCAGATTGTGTCGAAACCGCGTGGTCAAAACCGTAAAGTTTGGTCCAGATCGTTCTATCCCCCGCGAAGAACAGCTTCGGTGCATGCGGCCGCATCGGGGCAGGTGCGAACAAATCGCAAGCTTGTTTGATGTGTAGCGGCAATCCAACATCGATAACTGGCAATTGTGGATCGTGTTGGCGGACGACGCCGACCTGCGAGCCTACGCAAGAGGTACTGTCGGGAGCGAATCAACGCGATTGCTATAAGCTTTCGATGACATTCTTGAGTTTCGCCTGTACGCGCGCGGCTGCCGATTTCAAGCGGGGATTTTCGATGGCCTGCATGGAGGCGACCGGATCGATGGCGGCGACTTCTGTCTTACCGTCCCCAACGTCTTGTACGACGACATTGCACGGCAACATCGTGCCAACCTTATCTTCGAGCTGCAGGGCTTCATGGGCAAGCGCGGGATTGCAGGCCCCCAGGATGCGGTAATCGCGGAAGTCGACGTCGAGCTTCTTCTTCAATGTCTGCTTCACATCAATTTCAGTGAGGACACCGAAGCCCTCTCGCTTCAAGGCATCAGTGGCGCGCCTCACAGCTTCATCGAATCCCACAGTGAGGGTTTTCGCAAAATAGTAACTCATCGGTTCTCTCGTTCGAATTGGCGGTTCACCACCGGCGATCAGCCGCCAAGGTCCCGCTTTTTCTCCACATATTCATCGCGATGGATTTCGCCCTTCGCGTAGCGCTCCTCGAGAATGTCCAAGGCCGTCGACTTTCTTTCTATGCTGGGCGAGCCAGTGCTGCCGGACCCTTGGGTTCGAACGACCCACATGACAGCGACAACGCCGAGGGCCAGCAAGACGAGCCAAAAGAGACCTCCGAAAAGCATCGTTCCACCCATCCAACCCCAGCCGTTGGAGCCCATCCACTGCCACATATGGCCTCCGTTCCACATTGGCATCACTGCACCGGTCGGCGGAATTCCGAAGCGGCCGTCATTGCCGAAATTCCGCCACCGGGGATATTCTCGAGCACATATGAATACTCCACTTCACAAACAATAATCTCACCGTCGCGCCGGACCGTCAGCGGATCATTGATCGAAATCAGGTTCTGTGCGGCCGCAGCGGGATCCGCGTCAGTCGACCTAGGCGTCTCAGTGCTCATTGGGAACGTGTCTACGGCATCAAGGCGCCGACTGAAGTAAGCTGGTTTCAAGCTAGGCTGGATATTTCGCTCGAACTCATTCGAAGCACCGGCATCCCCTTGAATGGAACCATCGTCGATGTCGGCGGCGGCGCGTCCACGTTGGTCGACCACCTACTTCACGAAGGCCGCTCCTCCATTCTTGTTCTCGATATTTCGGCTACCGCGCTTGCCCGTGCGCAGGAGCGGCTTGGCTCCAAGGCGCAACACGTCGGTTGGATTGCGGGGGATGTGACGCAATGGCGGCCGGATGCGCAAGTAGACTTGTGGCATGATCGCGCCGTCCTGCATTTTCTGACCGAAACGAGCGATCAGAACGCCTATGCGGACACGCTGAGGACCGTGTTGAAACCCGGCGGATGTGCGATCATCGCGGGCTTCGCGCCGGGAGGTCCGCTGAAGTGCAGCGGACTCGATATCGTTCAACATGATGCTCAGAGCTTGCAGCGCCTGTTGGGCGATGACTTCCATCTGGTACAGATTCGCAACGAAGTGCACCGCGCGCCTTGGGGTTCGGAGCAGGCATTCCGATATCACGTGTTCCGTCGCGTGTAGCATCGCTGCGTTGGCGACTTGGATTGA
This sequence comes from uncultured Alphaproteobacteria bacterium, assembly GCA_963743765.1. Lineage (GTDB taxonomy): Bacteria > Pseudomonadota > Alphaproteobacteria > Micropepsales > Micropepsaceae > Rhizomicrobium. The sequence continues at coordinate 68,043 of CAVUQQ010000004.1, read as the reverse complement.
CGCAGTTCAGGGTGCGATCCCAATTTGGCTACGGAAACAGCGTCTGCTTCTAGCGCAAAACGGAACCTCGCCTAGGAAAGTCGAAAGGCGCAGCATGCGGAACGCTTCAGACACGGAGAGTATGGGAGCTTCCTGATCGCATCGAAACCCAGCCCCCATGCGCCGTCTCCGCGCGACAGCCGGGCTGTGGGGGAATTGCGGCTTGGGCAAATCGATCGGGACCGATGCAGCAAGAGCGGCTAGAGCGGCGAAAGCTTGCATGCCTGCCTGCCGAGTCGGCATTTCGTTAAACGGACCGCTGTGCCCTATTTCTTACCCTTGGTGCGCGTCAGGTAATCGACGATTGCGTCAACATCTTCCAACGCCACCGGCGCTTTGAAGACATTTATCATTTTAGTGACTTCGCCCTTCCATGCGGCCTGCGTCAGATCGGGCTGATTCAAAACCATGTCTACCGAATGACAGGCCAGGCAATTGTTGTTGATGGCTTCTGCGCCGGGCCCGGGAAACATTCGCGCACTGTCCGGAAGCTCCGCCTTGATGGATTTGAGCGATAGCGGGGCGCCCTGAACGTTTAGGGGTGCGAGGATCATACCGAGCACGAGCGCTAGTGGAAAATTTGTTCGGAGCATCTGGGGAATCTCCTCAGGCGGCGACCACTGTCGTGGCCTCAATGACATTGCGCATGAAGCCTGCCGGGTTCCAGTTTGACTCACTCGGCTGGATCGAACCGTCGTTGTTGGTGCATCGGACCAAGAGGGTGTATTCGGCTTTTTGGGGTGCCGTAAATTCCAGGTCCCATATGCGGAAACTGTATTTTCCTTCGTCCTTTCCGAGCCGCGCGTCTTGCCAGGACTTTCCGCCATCGCCGGAGAATTCAGCTTTAGACACGCCCGTGTCGCCGCCGAATGCGATGCCGCGAATGCGCGTCGGCGAGCCGGCGCGGATCGTAGCACCTTGCTTTAGGTTCGTGATGAAGGATCGCGGCACCATTTTGTTGATCGGCACCATCTTCACACCCGTCTGACCGGGCTTCATGTCGGCACGGGGCGTGTCGGGAATGGTGTAGGCCGTCTTCATCCAGAAATTATCATCGGGCTGGTTCAGCACTTCGATGTCGTTGAGCATCTTGATCCAATAGGTCGCATACCAGCCGGGCACGACGAGCCGCAGCGGAAACCCATTAAGGAGCGGAAGTGGTTCTCCGTTCATGGCGTAGGCGATCATGACTTCGCCGTCGCGTGCGTGGTCGATCTGCAACGATTTCAGGAAGTCCGGCGCGCCTGTCACGACCGGCTCGTCCAACCCGCCGAACCGTACCTGGACGGCGCCCGCCTTGACGCCGGCGCGATCGAGCACGTCCTTCAGGCGGACGCCGGTCCAGCGCGCATTGCCCATGGCGCCGTTCGCCCATTCGCCGCCCGCGACACGCGGCTGGAAAAAGCCACGCGAATTGCCGGAGCATTGATTGACCGCCACGATTTCGAATTGCGGCAGCGAGCCGATGTCCTTCAGGGACAGTGAAAGTTCCCGGTCGACTTGGCCGCGCACGGCCAGGCGGAATTTTCCAGCGTCGACTTCGGTCGGGATGTTGGCCCAGTGCCAACGCACATAAAATTGATTGTTCGGGGTGAAGACGCCTTTGTCGAACACTTCGAAGGGCGTTTCAAGCAGCGGCGGCCTCGTCCGCTGCAAAATCATCGGGCCTTTTTGCGGAAACGCGGTTGTGATCGGCCGTTCTCCGGGGCCGCCGGGAAGCGGAAGTATGGTGCTCTTCTGCACCAGCGCGTGCGCGGCGCTCCCCGTAAGCGCGATCGCACCTGCCCCTGCCAGCCATTGGCGCCTGTCGAGCATGAACCTGTCTCCCATCTTGCGAAAGACCGTTGGATCGGAAAACGCGGAGAGCGGTATGGTCCGCCGTTCTCCGTCGCGATGCACGCCTAGAAATCGTAGCGATAGCCGACCGTGAAGTCCCATTGATGCATAGAAAGCTGAATCGTGCGGCCGGGATTGGGGCCGAACGGCGTGACCTCGATTCCGCTGACGGTGTTTGTGGGCACATACATTGCGGCGACGTCGATGATCGAATGATCGTCAACGCGCCCGCTGAAGCCCGCGCTTATGTGATCGGTGACGACGCCTGGCGCCAGAATGTTGAGGGTGACGTCATTTGGACCCACTGGGTTGGTGTTGTGCGCATAGCCAGCGCGCAGCGTCCATCCCGGCGTGGCACGCCACTCGGCGCCCAGGCTTATGACATCGACGTCACTCCAGCCGAACCCGGGTCCGCCGTTCGCTCCGAACGGAACACCGGTAAAGACCGTTGAATTGCCGACGGAATTCACACTGGAATAGAAGATGTGCTTGTAATCCGCCATCAAGGTCCAGTCGGGCGACGCATCCCAGGCCAGGCCCGCCGTGAAGCTGCCGGGAATGTCAAAGGACCCGCCATCGGCGAACAAGCCTTTGTACTTGTCGAATTTCGACATCCACATCGGCGTCGAACCGGAGATGGCCAGTCGCAAGGTGGGAGTGGCGCTCCACATGGCGCCCGCGCGCACGCCGCCGCCGTAGGAGTACGAGATTCCATTGTCCGTCAGATTGGCTGGCGAGGCGGAGATGGCGGCGAACGCGCCCAGTCCATTTGCGCTGAACATTTGCAGCGCAAAGATCGGTGCCACACCGAGCGACAAGTTGCCGGACTTCCAGGCATAGCCAACCGAAACGAACAGCTGGTTGAGGTTCACGCCGGCCTTGCCGCCGCAATAGACGCCGGAGCCGCCTCCGCACGCCGGGTTGGGTGTCGACGCGGGGTAGTCAGTATTCATGCCGCCATTGCCGTACATCGCGATGCCCCACGAGGAGTCTGCGTCGATCGGCTGGCTATAGGCCATGCCAGGGATGAGGAAGCTTCCCCAACCGCTTTTCACAGTGCCTGGCGCGACAAAGCCCGGGCCGCCGCTAACGGTGTACTGGCGGCTCGGAGAGAACAGGGAAAAGCCGATCTGCGCTTCCTGACCGACCGATGCGAGACCAGCCGGATTCACCGCCAACGTCATTGCGTCTTCGGGGTTGGCCACGCCCGTGCCGGCGAGAGATTTTTGGATCGCGCTGTAGCCTGGCTGAAAATAACCTTCGGTTGCTTGCGCCGAACCGCCGAAGCAAGCCGCCGCGACGACACCGGCCGCCGCCGTCGTGACGGCGGTTTTCCTGACACTAATCCCCTTCACGACGTTCACTCCCCTAGATTTGTTGATTTTTATGCGTGTTTGATAACAAATCGGAACACATTGCCGTCCTGCGATTGCTCGACGAGTTGATTGCCGGTCGTTCGGCAAAAGGCTCCGAAGTCGGCCACGGCGCCCGGGTCAGTGGCCAGCACTTCGAGCGTGCCACCGGACGGAATGTCTTTCAGCGCCTTCTTCGCCTTCAGAATCGGAAGCGGGCAGTTCAACCCCTTTGCGTCCAAAACCTTGTCAGCCATCGTGTCCTCAGATGAACAGGTTGATGTCGGCCTTCAGCGCGTTTTCCATATAAGTCGCAGCGCCGCCGACCGTGATGCCCGGGATCATGTCTTCGAGCTTGTATTCGAACAGGTCCATCGTCATCTGACAGGCCACCAGATTGATGTCGGATTCGACGGCCGCCTCGCGCAACTCCTCAATCGATGCGACACCTTTTTTCTTGATGAGGTTCTTCATCATCATGCTGGCGCCCGCATCGACGCCGGGGAACATGCTCATGAAGTTCGGCATGCCCATGTGCATTCCCATCATCGGCATCTTCATCGCGGGATTGCCGAGCGCAGTGATCTGCAGATCGAGCTTCTTCAGAAGCAGCGGCAGCCCGTAGAAGGTAAAGAACATTGTGACATCGACGCCCATTGCCGCCGCGGTGGTGCCCAGGATGAAGGGCGGATACGCCCAATCGAGCGAACCCTTGGTGACGATGATCGACATGCTCTTGGTGTTGGCCGACGCATCGTCTGGCGTTTTCGCATCCATTTTGGTGCTCTCCTCCTGGAACTCTCCATGCGCTGCCGACCGCGCTATTTTTCTATTGCTCGGCCCATTGCCGGCTTCGGACCATGATGCAGATCAATCCCTCGCCATACCGCTCGAGCGATCCACAGCCACATTCTATCTCTGATAGTCTTGCGGGTTCGGGTACATGAGACATTGTTCATATTAGATGATATGAATGGAATTCGGCTCTATGAGTTAAGATGCCTTGGGCGACCCTCGAAAACCGCTGTTTGTAATGAGCGAGCTCTACCGCCGCGCGGCTTACGGTCGGAATCACCCACTCTCCATCCCGCGCGTCGAGACGGCGGTCGATCTTTGCCGAAGCTTGGGCTGGCTCGGCGAAGGTGCCGTCGAGAGCCCGACCGCGAGCCCTTCACAACTCATGCAATTTCACGCGCCCGACTACGTTGCGGCGCTGCGCGAAGCCGATCGCGCCGGTTTTGTGAGCGCTCAGGCGCGTGAGCGCTACAATATCGGCACGATGGAAAATCCCGTCTTTTCCGGCGTTTTCGAGCGGGCGGCGACCGCCGTCGGCGGTTCGATCCTTGCCGCGCAGCGCGCGCTCGAAGGTCGGATCGCCTATCACCCCGCCGGCGGCACACACCATGCCAAGCGCGGGGCCGCAAGCGGCTTCTGCTACTTCAACGATCCGGTTTTCGCGGTGTTGACGCTGCTCGATGCCGGGCTAGTACGCGTTCTCTACGTCGATCTGGATGCCCATCACGGAGATGGGGTCGAGGATGCGTTCGCCGCCGATCCACGCGTGTTTACGGTCTCGATCCACGAAGCTGGACGATGGCCAGGCACGGGAAAATGCCATGATCGGCGCGAAGGCCGCGCCCGCAATTTGCCGGTACCGGAGAGACTCAACGACAGCGAATTCACATTCCTGATCGACGAGGCTGTGTTGCCTTTGGCGGCGCGATTTGAGCCTGAAGCGGTCGTGATCACGGCCGGCGCCGATCCGCTTGCGGGCGATCCGCTTTCGCGCATGGCACTGTCTAACCGTTCGGTTTGGGCCGCGGTCGTAAAGGTTGCGGCCACCGCGCGCGCCGCCGTGGTGCTGGGCGGTGGCGGCTACAATCCCTGGACCGTTGGGCGTTTCTGGGCCGGGCTTTGGGGCGTCATTGCAGACAAGACGTTCCCCGATCGCTTGCCCCGAGAGTTGCTCACACTACTGGCGGGACTGACCTGCGATCTCGTCGACGACGAAGATGTCGCGCCAACCTGGCTGCAAGCGCTTGTCGATCCGCCCAATCCCGGTTCGATCAGGCCCGAGATTTTTGCGTTGCGGGAGAAGGTGCTGTCACCGTGATGGGCCGCCGCCGGGAATTCCGTTTGAACTCGCCGAGGCTTTCGCGCATGCTGCATATTAGAGAACACGAATAAACGAGGAGACGCATGGGCTGGAGCGAGAATCTCGCCGCCATAGATGCCTTGGAAGACGCCCCATTCGACGCACGCCTGCTGTGCGAGATGGAGGCCGCCGCACCCATGACCGCCGGCCGGCCGATCCGCTTTTCCACACCGACCTTCAAGGAATACGTCTCCAGCGAACTCAAAGGCTGCAGCAAAAACAGCTTCCCCGCCTTTTCCATCACAGCCGGCGCCTGCGCGCTCGATTGCGATCACTGCAAGGCCAAGATCCTTGAACCGATGATCCCTGCGACGTCGCCGCAGATGCTGGACCGCAAGGTGCGCGATCTCGTGCTGCTGCAGGGTCTGCAGGGCTTCCTGCTTTCCGGCGGCTCCAACCGGCGCAACGAGATCAAGTATGAACGCTACTACCCGGTCATCGAAAAACTGAAGCGCGATTTCCCGCACCTCAAGATCGCGATCCATTCTGCCCTGATCGACGGCCCGCGCGCGCAAAGCATGGCCTCGGCCGGCGTCGACACCGCGATGATGGACGTGATCGGATCCGAGGAGACGATCCACGACGTCTATCATCTGGATCGCCCAGTGGACGATTTCGAAACGGCGCTCGCCGCGCTCACAGCTACGCGCATGGAAGTTGTGCCGCATATCGTGATCGGGCTCCATTACGGCCGCATTCTCGGCGAGCCGCGCGCGCTCGACATTGTCAGCCGCTATCCCGTGCATGCTCTGGTGCTGGTGGTGATCATGCCGTTCTATGCGGCGCCCGGCACGTTCGTCACGCCGGACACCGCCGATGTCGGACGCATCTTCCTGGATGCGCGGCGACGCATTCCGGATCGCGACGTTCTCCTCGGTTGCGCCCGCCCGCCGGGCATGCACAAACGCGTGACGGATGCCTATGCGGTGATGGCGGGACTCGACGGGATAGCCTTCCCAGCCGACGGGGCTGTCGCGGTCGCCGAGATGATCGGCCGGCCGGCACTGCGGCAACATGCCTGCTGTTCCATGAAAGTGGGTGGCAGTCTGAAGCCGTCCACAGCCTGCGCAGCGTAAGGGAGATTTGATGACTTGTCTCAAGCCTGAAAACGCGCAGCCCGCTCGCACCGCCAAAGGCGCGCCCGATTTCAATGCGTATGACGCGATGCAGCCACGGACGCCCGAACCGACGCCGAAGGATCTGAAAAATGGCGGGCGCGTGAAGGCGCAAAATCAGGCGCCGCACGGCGTGTACCTGCCGAACAACAATGTTCTAACGCCGCATATGCGCTCGCCCGAGTATGTGCAGATGTCGACGGCTGCGGCGCTGACGCTGGGCATCATGCCGGGCAAGATGCATCGCTGCGCCTGCACGCGTTGCCTGAACCTCTTGCTCAGCTATCCCGAAGGATGCCGCGCCAATTGCGCCTATTGCGGGCTGGCGCGTCATCGCGAGGCCGAACGCGATTATGCCGATCGCAACTTCATCCGCGTCGACTGGCCGGCGGTGCCCATGGCGCAAATCGTCGATATCGTTGCGCGCGACGGCGAGAAGAGCCCCTTCCATCGCATGTGCATCTCCATGATCACCCATCCGAGCTCCGACGCGGACACGGTCGCCGTGCTAAAGGCTTGGACTGCGCGAATCGACCCTTCGGCAATTCCGATTTCGATCCTGTCCAATCCCACCACCATGGAAAGAAGCGACGTCGCGAACCTGAAGGATCTGGGTTCGGACATCTTCACGGTCGCGCTCGACGCCGCGACGCCGGAACTCTTCGACCGTACGCGCGGCAAAGGCGTGGCTTCGCCACACTCGTGGAGAAAGTACTGGGAAATTCTGGATGACGCGCGCGACATCTTCGGACCGCAGAAGTTCGGCGCCCACATCATCGTCGGGATGGGCGAAACCGAACGTGATGTGCTGTCGCTTGTGCAGCAGCTAGTCGACATGGGCGGCCACAGCCACATGTTCTGCTTCTTCCCGGAGAAAGGCTCGCTGATGGATCATCTGCCGGCGACGCCACGCGACCAGTGGCGCCGCGTGCAGCTCGGCCGCTATCTCATCGACTATCGCGGCGTGCGCGTGGAGCAGATGCGGTTCGACGAACATGGCCGCGTGGCGGATTACGGGCTGCCGCGAGCAGAGCTGGACGCCGTTATCGATGCCGGCATTGCGTTTCGGACTTCGGGCTGCCCAGGCAAGTTCGCCGCCGACATCTCGGCATGCGACCGGCCTTATGGCGATTCTCCACCCAGCAACATCGCGAGCTATCCTTTCCAGCCGAACAAGAAGGACGTTACGAAGATCCGCACTCAGCTTGATCTGCGCAAGACGCATTGAGGCTGCGTGATGGCAAAGCCCTTCCGCATCATCGACACTGGCCTGCGCGAGGGCGCGCGCAACATCGCTTTCGATGCGGCGCTGATCGAACTGCATCAACAGGGCCGCGTCGGCGACACGCTGCGTTTCATCCAGTTTCCGCCCACCGTGCTGATCGGACGGCACCAGGCTCTGTCACGCGAGGTGCACGTCGAACACTGCAAAGCCAACAATATCGGCCTCGCCCGCCGAATTACGGGCGGTGGCGCGATCTATATGGACGAGGGACAATTCGGCTTTGAGCTCGTGTTCGACAAGTCTGCGCTCGGGATCGCATCTCTTGGCGATCTGACGCGCGAATTGTGCGAGGGCGTGGCTGCGGGACTTGGCCGGCTGGGCGTGCCAGCGAAGTTTCGTCCGCGCAACGACATAGAGGTGGAAGGTCGCAAGATCAGCGGCACCGGCGGCTTCATCGACGGCAACACGGTGATTTTCCAGGGGACTATTCTCGCGCAGATGGACGTATCGCGCATGCTGGGTGCCCTCAATGTGCCTCGGGAAAAGCTTGCCAAGCGCGAACTCGAACTCGGCGGCGCAGCGCGTCGTCACGCTGAGGGAGCTTCTGGGTACGCCACCGCCGCTCGAGTCCGTGAAGCAGGCGCTGATCGAAGGCTTTGCCGAGCGGCTCGGCATCGCGCCGGATTGGGGCACGATCGGCGTCGAAGAAGAAGCGCTGGCTGCACGCCATTACGACCAAGAAATCGGCACGGACGAATTCCTGCACAGCATCGACGATCCGCAAGCTGGCGGCGACGTGCGAACCGGCAGCCATATGGGCGCCGGTGGCACGGTCAGCACCCATGTTCGGCTTGAGGGCCCGGGATCAAACCGTTTCCGCGAAGTTCTCATTACGGGTGATTTCTTCGTCACGCCACCGCGCGTGATCTTCGATCTCGAATCGCGCTTGCGGGGGACGCCGGTCTCCGATGTCGGCGAGACCGTGAAGGAATTCTTCGCGCAAACGGGTGTCGGTCTGCTATCCGCGCGGCCGCACGATTTCGCCGCCGCAATTGAGAACGCGCTTGGCGCTCCGGCGGAAGGCGAACGCGCGACGGCGCGAGCATGAAGTTCGTCAGTGTCGTCCAGCATACCTCGGCCGACTATCTCGGCCTGATGGAGGACCATCTGGAGGGACGCGGCATCCGCTTCAAGTATTTCCGGCCCTTCACCGAAGGCACGCCGCTGCCAAAACCATATGAAGTCGGCGACGCGTTGATCCTGCTCGGCGGCGGCCCTTGGGGGACTGCGGGGGAACGCAACCTGCCGACGCTAGAGGCCGAAACTTCGCTGGTGCACGCCTGCATGATGCTGGACAAGCCGATCATCGGAATTGAATTGGGTGCGCAGCTTCTGGCACTGGGTGCGGGCGGAACGTCTTCCGCCCACTCCTTGGCAATCGACATCGGCTACGCTGCGCGCACCCAGGACGATGCCTTGAACGGTTTTCTGCCGCGTCGCTTTCCGCTCGTATCATACATGCGTGACCGGCCCGTACCGCCCGACTACGCGCGCGTTCTGGCAGTGGACGCTCAGGGCAGGCCGGCGCTGTTTCAACTGGCCGAGAAGTTTTTCGGTCTGACCTTCCATCCGGGATTCAAGGTCGCGATCGCCGAAGATCTGATCATGGAATTCGAGGAAAACCCCGTTGACGCGGGCCCGGCGCTGGGGCGCCTGCGGACGATGAAGCGAGAAATCGAGGACGCGCTGGTGCCGATCATGACCGGCCTCATCCAGATGACCGGACTCATGGACTGACGAAAGAAAGTTGCGCAGTCGCGATGAACTCCCTTGAATTTCCTAACGAATTTTCTGCTTGCGCTTTTAACATTCATCTTTTCTAATGAACGCCATTTGGCCGCAGACGGCGGTTGATCCGCCTCAGTGATGGACGGCCAGAAGCGTCGAAAACAGGCGCTGACAATTGAGATCCGGGAAGAAAGTCATGGCCAAGAAGCTGGTGATCGTGATGGCGAACACCGACCCGCGTAACGGCGAGGAATTGGGCGCGCCTATCTTTCAGGCCTCGGTCGCCGCCGCGATGGAATACGACGTCCAGGTGATCTGCACGGCCACGTCGGGCCGACTGCTGAAGAAGGGCGTCGCCGAGAAGCTCTTCGTCAAGCCGGGCTCGTCGAAATCGGTCCTCGACTTTATCAGGGACGCGCACGAGGCCGGCGTGAAATTCTATTGCTGTTCGCCCAATCTCGATCTCTTCGACATGACGAAGGAAGACCTGATTCCGGAATGCGAAGGCATTGTCGGCGGCGCCTATCTCATCGAGCAGATCATGGAAGACGACAACTGCAAGGTTCTGACCTATTGAGCGCCATTGAGCACACATCGCGCGTTCAGACCATTATCGGCGATCCGGTTTCGGAAAAGCCGCCGGTCGAGCGCGAGAAGTTGGAAGAGATTTTCGCCGATATCCAGGCGGATTTGCGCTTTGACCATGAATTGAACGGCTGCCTCAATTGCGGAATCTGCACTGCGACCTGTCCGGCGGCGCATTATTACGACTTCAGTCCACGCGAGATCGTCCAGCTTCTATGGACAGAAAATCTCGAAGGCATCTATGACGCGATGCAGGAGAAAATCTGGTCCTGCGCGCAATGCTACACCTGCGCGGCGCGCTGTCCCTTCGGAAATTCGCCTGGCGGCCTCGTCATGCTGATGCGCGAAACGGCGATCAAGCACGGCATGGAATCGGCAAAGAACGTTCTGCGCCCCTTCAGTCGAGTGATGCTGAAGCTGATCTCCACCGGCAATCAGCTCTCGCCCGACATGATCACGAAGGATGCGTTTCCCGATTGGGGCCCCAACGTCGCCAAGATCGACGCGCCGCTGAAATTGCTGCGCAAAGCGATTCCCATGGCGACCCTGAACACAACGGAAACGGCCTGGGAGGTCAACCTCAAAACCTCTATCGAGCTCTACACGATCTGGGAGATGACGGGCGTTCTCGATCAGCTCGAAACCATCGATCAGAACCTGTTCGACGTCATCACCGACATCATGGACGAGAAGCGCCAGGACTATCAGGACTGGCAGGACGAACAGGAAAATCAGGACGATTAAACGTTCGAACCGCCGCGCGGAGTGTCGCGCGGCACGTCAGGAGTAGGGAACATGGCCGACAAGATCATCGCACAATCGGGCGAACGGTTCACGGGCCACGGATCGGAATGGCGCAATTCCAATCTCAGCCCCACGGAGGCGGCGCTCGCCACTTCCTGGGTGGAGCAGAAAATCGACAAGCGTTCGATGCTGACCAACAAGGACCGCGTCGAGGACGTGCGCGACATCATGTGGCAGCTCGAGAAGGACGGCGAGATCGTCGTCCATCGCATTCGCGACGAGCATGAGCCGGTCACGGTCAAGACGCTGTACGGCTGGGACAAGCGCGTGCCGACTACGCGGCTATGGCATCACAAATCCTGTGGCCAGTGCGGCAACATCCCGGGTTATCCGGCGTCGCTGCTCTGGCTGATGAACCTCACAGGCAAGGAATATCTGGACGAGACCGACCAGACGTCTTGCACTGCCTGGAACTATCATGGCTCAGGCATCGGCAATCTCGACAGCCTCGCCGCGGTGTTCCTGCGCAATTTCCATCAGGCCTATGTCTCGGCGCGTGCCGAGGGCAAGCCAGATGGTTATTACTATCCGCTAGTTCACTGCGGCACGTCCTTCGGCAATTACAAGGAAGTGCGCGGATATCTACTCCGTTCCGCCGAGTTGCGCGAACGGGTAAAAAAGATTCTCGGCAAGCTCGACCGCCTCGTCGACGGAAAACTCTTGATCCCCGAAGAAGTCGTTCACTATTCGGAATGGGCGCACGTGATGCGGCATGAGATCGCCAAACATCAGGTGATTGATTGCTCTCACGTCCGCGCCACGATCCACCCGGCCTGTCACGTCTACAAGATGGTGCCGGAGGACGCGATCTATGACGACACGATCCTCGAAGGGAACCGCGTTGCCGTCTCTACGGGCCTGATGGAGGCGCTCGGTGCGCAGGTGATCGACTATTCCACCTGGTACGATTGCTGCGGCTTCGGCTTCCGTCACATCATCTCGGAGCGCGAATTTACTCGCTCATTCGCCATCGACCGCAAAATCCGCGTAGCGGTCGAAGAGGCCCACGCCGACATCATGGTGGGTCACGACACGGGCTGCATCACGACGCTCGACAAGAATCAGTGGATCAGCAAAGCCGTCGGCAAGGAGGTCTCGCTGCCCGTGCTTGCCGATGTGCAGTTCGCGGCTCTGGTATGCGGTGCGCATCCTTACCGCATCGTGCAGTCGCACTGGCATGCTTCGGCCACCGAAACGCTGATGGAAAAGCTCGGCATCGACTGGAAGGAGAAGAAGGCCGAATTCGTCGCCTATCTCGAAGAGGTCAAGAAGGGCAACCAGGACAATCTCTACGATCCGCGCCGGCGCATCACCTCCGGGCCCGGTTTCAAGCGCATCGAGATTGGTCCGGCAGAGAGCAGGACATGACAGACAATATCCTCGTCGTCGGAGGCGGACCCGCCGGTTTGGCTGCGGCCCATTCGCTCGCTAGCGTTGGCCGCAAGGTAACGCTGGTCGAGAAGATGGGTGCACTCGGCGGCGCGCCGATCCTGTCGCGCTATGCCAAGCTTGTACCGTCGGGCGAGTGGGCGTCGGATGCGATCGGTGGCATGGTCAGCCGCGTCGCCTCCAATCCGCTCATTGACGTGAAGCTCAACACCATCGTGAAGTCGTTCGACGGCTCGCCAGGAAATTTCCACGCTATGCTTTCCGACGGCGGCGAGGTGAAGGCTGGCGCCACCCTCCTGAGCACGGGCTTCACTCACTTCGATTCAATCAACAAGCCGGAGTGGGGTTTTGGTACATTTCCCGACGTGGTGACGACCACGCAGGTGGAACAGATGATTTCGTCCAAACAGGGCGTGCGCTGTCCCTCGGACGGGCGCAAGCCCAAGCGCGTGGCGATCCTGCTCTGCGTCGGTTCGCGAGACAGGCAGATCGGGCGCGAGTGGTGCTCGAAGATCTGCTGTTCGGTGTCGTCGAACCTGGCGATGGAGATCCGCGAGGAACTGCCCGATACCCATGTCTACATCTACTACATGGACGTCCGCACCTTCGGTCTGCTCGAAACCAAATATTACTGGCGCAGCCAGGAAGAATACAAAGTCAAATACATCAAGGCCCGCATTGCGGAAGTCACGTCAAACGGTCAGCAACTTATTGTCAAGGGCGAGGACACGCTGGTCAAACGTCCGATCACGATTCCGTTTGACCTGGTAGTCCACGCGATCGGGATGGATCCCAATGTCGACAATGTGCTGCTCGCTTCGATCTTTGGTGTGAAGCTTGAGCCGCACGGCTTCATCGATCGCGCAAACACTTATGGGGTGATGGGTGCAACCAGCCGGGCGGGCGTATTCGTGGCCGGAGCGGCGACCGGCCCCGAGACAATTGACGATTCCATCGCGCAGGGTCACGCGGCGGCGATGTCGGCGCTTGGTGCGCTGCAGTCTGCCGGCGCCCTAGCGGCTGAATAGAAGGGCATTAGAATTGGGCGCGCTTTCCGCATGGCTGTCGACGCACAATCCGAAGGTGCCGGATATCGCCCGTCCGCATCTTGATTTGAGTGGAGAGGCGCTTGCCGTCGCGTTGCGCGGTATGGTGTCCGGTGCTGAGGAGCAGGGTGGCATCGAACGGTACGTCGAGGCGACGAAGTTGAAATCGCTTCTGTTCAAGGAAGTTCTAGGTGGCGGAGCGGAGACGCTGCAGCCGGAACGGATCCTGGAAATTTGCACTTTCATGCCCACCGTGCGCCGCCGCATCGCGCCCTATCTAGACGAAAAGGGTTTTGCCCGTTTCCGCGAGGCGTTCCGCGCCCTGCTGGATGGCATCACCGACGTCACCACCTGCGACGTGCGCATGGCTGAATTCTGTGCGCGGTTCCCGCAGGACAAGGAACACCGGTTCGTTCGCGATCTGGCTGCGGAGGTGCTGCACTATCTGGACGCCGAGCGCTATCCGCTGATGACGCGCTGGGTGTGGGACGCCAAGGCCAACACCGGTGTTTTGCGGGAGATCTGGTTTGCCGAAGATGTCGACCGTTTCACCATTCCCGTTGCCGACGACTACTCCACCTTTCTGATGTTGCGCGAGGAGCTGGCACAATATCTCACCGCAAATGGCGTATTTCGCGACGTCCCGGAATATGTGGACATTCTCTGCGCCCAGATTTATGCGCAATACATCTGCACGCAGGGCGGCACTTATTTGCGGACCGAATTCTCCGCGCCGGAAGACCCCATGCAGCACACCCGCCGGCTTTTGGGGCTCGACGGCGTCAGACCGGGCACGAGCCGCACGCGTCTCAAGACCATCGATGGCGAGACCTATGTCATCGATGACTCCAATTTGATCGAGTAGGGGAAAGAGATCGATGCCGATTCATGAGAAGCATCTCATCCGGCCCGAGAACCTGAATACGCATGAGCATCTCGTGATCGATGGGGTGGACGTGTCCGGTCACTGGAGCACGTTCATCCAGTCGCGCGTCGTAACCGACTACAACGAAGCGCTAGAGGATGAAATCGCAGCACTTCCGGGAGGCGAATATATCCACCGCTGCTGGCAGTGCGGCTCCTGCACAAACTCGTGCACCGTCAACGCGATCAATCCGGATTTCAATCCACGCTTTTGGATCTATCTGATCCGCATGGGGATGGAATCCGAGCTATTGCGGGATAGAGACATCATCTGGCAGTGCGTGTCGTGCAACAAATGCACTTATGCCTGTCCGCGCGACGTTTTCCCTGAAGGCGTGATGAAGGCGACCGCTCATTGGCTGGAGCTGAAAGGGCATACCAAGCCTTCGCCATCCACCGTGTTCGATGAGGCCTTCACCGATCAGGTGATCGGCACCGGCAAGATCGAGGAAAGCCGGATCATCCGGAAATTCTTCGCCGGCACTGCGCAACCGCTGGTGCAGGACTGGATCGTCGAGATGGTCAAACGGATGATCTGGCATCTGCCGATCGAGTTCCTTATGCGCATGGGCCTTTCGCTTGTGTTCCGCCCGCGCACGCGGAACTGGTCGAAAGCTGGCGCGGCGATCGACGAATATGTGCATGAGCAGGAGACAAGGCACCGCCACGCGCTCGGCCTAGACCGCCTCGTGGATGCGGCCAGACGCGAAACCGAACAACTCCTGAAGCACGCGGCGGAATAGGCGGAGAACAACTGAAAATGTCCAAAACCGAATTCCGCTACAAGAAGGTCGCCTATTATCCCGGCTGCGCGTTAGAAGGCACCGGCCACGCCTATAACCGCTCGACCAAGGCGGTGGGCAAGAAGCTCGGCCTGGAACTGGAAGAGGTGAAGGACTGGAACTGCTGCGGGGCGATGGAGGTCAAGAACATCGATCCGAAAGTCCAGACCTATCTTTCCTCGCGCGTCATGTCGATCGCGGCCAACGAAATGAAGCACGAAGTCGTCATGGCGCCGTGCAACGGCTGCTACCACAATCTGAAGAAGGCGGAATACGATCTGTCGCACGATGAAACTTCGCGAGAGGTTGTCGATCGCCTGTCGCGGAAGGCGGGGCACGAGACATACAAATCCGGCCAGATCGAAACCATCCATGCGCTGGACTGGATCAAAGGAGCCATTGGTGAAGAGGGCTTGGCCGCGCGGGTCAAGAATTCGCTTAAGGGCGTGAAGATTGCAAATTATTATGGTTGCATGTACACGCGCCCGCGGCACATCTTTCCGGAAAAGGACAAGGGTCCGGGCACCGAATCCACGTCCAAGCCGCATTTCATGGACGACCTGCTGGCTGCGGCCGGCGCCACCAATGTCGAATTCCCGCTGAAGACGGCCTGCTGCGGCGGTGCGCATTCGCTGTCGGATAGCGACATGTCGACGAGGCTCGTACTCAATATCATTCAGGCGGCCGAAGCTGCGGGTGCCGAGGTCGTCGCCACCGAATGTCCCACTTGTCATTTGGGCCTGGAGATGCATCAGGTCCGTGCCGAGAAGCGCCTCGGCGTCAAGACAAACGTGAAGGTCATGTATTTCACGCAGCTGCTTGGCTTGGCGCTTGGCCTATCGCCGCGCAAGGTAGGCTTGCATGAAAATGTGTCGGACTCGATGGCCTTCGTGAGGGAAAAGAAGCTCGCATGAGATCGCTGGCGGAAATCGGTGCGTTGTTGGATGCGAAAGGCGGTTCCGCCCCGCCAGCCGAGCGCGCGCGCGACCTGCTGAAAGCCGGAGAAGAAGTCCTGGAACACTGGGTCACCGCCCATGATCAGGCAGCGACGCGCGGTAAGGCGGAAGGCTTTAGGCTTCTGGCGCTTCATCGTCAGGCCGCCAAGGGCAATCCCAGCTTCAACGCCTGCCGCGAAACCTGCCGCGAATTGGTCTATCATTATAATGTCATCGTGGCCGAGCCAGAGAGCGAAGAAGCAGACAAGCGTCTGGTGATGATGCGGTTCGTGCTCAATCATCTCTATCTCTTCGTCGGCGGCAAGATGGAGGTCGCTGGCCTAGGCGAGTTCTGCTGTTCCTCGCGCGCGTTGCGCTCGGAACCGGCCTAAACAAAGGAGTTCGGTCAATGCCGGTCGTACGCGGTTGCAATCTTCCCGATGACCTTCTCTACGATGTAGAGAACCACATCTGGTTCAAGGAACAGGGCGACGGCACGGTCAAACTGGGCATGACCATGGTGGCGACGGCGCTGGCCGGCCAGCTTGTGTCCTTCACACCCAAGAAAGTGGGACGCAAGGTCGAGGCCGGGAAATCCTGTGCCACGATCGAATCGGGTAAATGGGTGGGTCCGGCCAAGACCGCAGCCGCCGGCGAGGTCGTCGCGGTTAACGAAGACATGGTTGCCAAGCCGAACACAGCCAACGCCGATCCCTACGGGGCGGGGTGGCTCTTGATTTTGAAGCCCGAGAAGTGGGATGAAGCCAAGGGGACGCTTACGCCCGGTGCCGCCGTCGCCGCGCCTTATGAGGCCAAGATGGCGGCCGACGGCTTCGCTGGGTGCGCTGGTTGATGCTTGCAATACCGGAAGACTTAGAGGTTGAAGCCCTTGAGGATAATGCGGAACGGGCCGCAGCGCTTCTGCGGTCCATCGGAAGCAAGTGGCGCCTCCTGATCCTGTGTCAGCTGGTGAAGGGCGAAAAGTCCGTCGGGGAACTCGAACGCGTTATCGGCCTCAGCCAGTCGGCGCTGTCGCAGCATCTGATGGTTCTGCGGCGCAGCGATCTTGTGAAAACCCGCCGCGCCGCCCAGATGATTTTCTATTCGCTGAACGGCGTGGAGGTGACCGCGATTCTCACCACGCTGTATGGCCTCTACTGTGCACCCGACGACGATGAGGCCTGCGGCCTCTCCGGATCCGGAATCTGACGAGCGGCATGGTGCAGGGAGCGTTCGGATTCGCGCACCGAGATCAATCGTAATTATCGATTGATTTGACAACAATTATAAATTGGACCGATTGTTGATTGTACAGCATTGTGGCTGGCCTTTTCGGAGCCGCCCTGATGGACAAGGTCATCGACGCCACAGACCCGTTGGCCGCCGCGTCGCCGCCGACCGGATTTTTGCCCGACGTCGTGGCCGCACTTCCCGGTCTTGCCCTGACCGGCTTGGTCGTGGGTCTGGCTTTTCTTCTGCGCCGTGTTCCGGGCATGGGGATCTTGAGCCCGATGATTCTCGCCACTTTGATCGGCATGGTGTTCCACAATCTCATCGGCACCCCGGCTTGGGCGAAGCCGGGCGTGATCTTCAGCCTCAAGCGAATTCTCCGGCTCGGAATCATCCTGCTCGGCCTCCAGCTCATGGCTTCGCAGGTGGCGCAGGTCGGCCTTGCCGGCGTCGGCGTGATCCTGACGACGTTGGTCGCCACCTTCGTCTTCACCAAATGGTTCGGCCGCGTAATCGGCGTGGACCCGAAGATGGCGGAATTGATCGGCGCGGGCACCTCGATCTGCGGCGCCTCGGCCGTAATCGCGACCAACACCGTCACCCAGGGCAGCGACGAGGACGTGACCTATGCGGTGGCCTGCGTGACCGTGTTCGGCTCGCTGTCCATGCTGATCTATCCGACACTTCCGTCTCTGCTTCAACTGAGCCCGGCGGCATTCGGTCTGTGGAGCGGCGCGTCGATCCATGAGATCGCGCAGGTCGTCGGTGCCGCGTTCCAGGAAGGCGCCCATGCCGGCGAGATCGGCACGGTCGCAAAGCTCACGCGCGTCATGATGCTGGCGCCCCTGGTGATCACGCTCGGCGTCATCGCGACGCGCCGTGCAGCGCATGCCGCCGGCGGTGCCAAGCGAAAGGCGCCCCCCATGCCGTGGTTCGTTCTGGGCTTCATCGCCATGGTGATCGCCAATAGTCTCGTCGCCATTCCTGCCGCGCCGAAGGGCTGGATCGTGCTCGGTACGACCTTCATGCTGTCGATGGCGCTGGCGGCCATGGGGCTGGAAACCGATTTCCGCAAGCTCAGGGCCGAAGGGCTGAAGCCGCTGGCATTGGCCGCAGCCGCATGGATCTTCATTTCGTCATTCGCTCTCGTGCTGGTGAAGCTGACCGCCTATTCTTGAGGCATGACGCTTGAACAGCTTCGCATCTTCATCGCGGTCGCCGAACGCGAGCATGTGACCCGCGCTGCGGAAGCCCTCCGCCTCACGCAATCCGCCGTCAGCGCCGCTATCGCCGCGCTCGAAACGCACTATGGCGTAGCGCTCTTCCACCGTGTCGGAAGGCGTGTCGAGCTGAGCTCGGAAGGACGGCTGTTTCTGGACGAAGCGCGCGCGGTTCTCGCACGCGCGTCGTCGGCGGAGCGCGCTCTTGCGGATTTGAGCGGGTTGAAGCGGGGCAGCCTGTCGGTCGAGGCCAGCCAGACCATCGCCAGTTATTGGCTGCCTTCGCGACTTGTGTCCTTTCACAAGGCCTATCCCCAGATCGGGGTGAAGCTGTCGATCGGCAACACCAAGCAGGTCGCCAGGGATGTAAGCGAGGGCGTGGCTGAACTCGGCTTCGTCGAAGGTCGCGTTCATGATTCCGCTCTCGAACTGAGCCCCGTGGATCATGACAGGCTGGTGATCGTCGTAGCGCCCGTCCATCGCTGGGCGCGCAAGAAGCAGCTCTCACCGAAGGAATTGATCGAGAGTGAGTGGGTGTTGCGGGAAACAGGATCGGGCACGCGCTCGGAATTCGAGGCGGCGCTGCGCGAGCGAGGCATTGCGCCGGAACGCCTCAAGGTGGCCCTCGAACTGCCATCGATCGAGGCGGTTCGGGCTGCCGTCGAAGCGGGCGCGGGGGCAGCCGCCATCTCGGAACTTGCCGCTGCCTCTGCCCTTCAGTCGGGCGCACTCGTCCGCGTGCACTTCAAACTGCCGGAGCGCGCATTCCACGCGCTGCGCCATCGCAGTCGCTATCAGTCGCGCGCGTCGCAGGCCTTCATGGCGATTGCGGCGAGACGGACGTAACCCCGCGCGTCAGGCATTGCGCGCACGTCCCCCGATCAGCGCGATCAGAACGCCTGGGACCAGCATGCCGAGTCCAATCTCCCAGAACGGTTTGAGGTCGAACTCGAACTTTGTGGAGTCCCCGAAGTTGATCGACGGTGTGGCCCCGAGGAACATTCCAGTGGCCGGGGAGGCGAGAAAGAACGCCCCGGCCTGACCAGGATCCATGGAGAAAGGCGTCATCCCGACGTCGGCCGGGAACGCCCACATCGTGGCGACGCATCAGCGCCCAATCTGAATTGCGGCACCAAGAGCATGTGACGGAAGCGTCCGAGGCAGCCAACAGTCTAACCAAGGCTGGGCCACTCCGGAGCTCGATACCCAAAAAGTCAGCCAAAGGTTCGCGAAGCGCACCCGCTGAGTCCCTCCGCTTTTGATGCAGGTCAACATCCTCATCGTCAGAGGGCCGATAATTTCAAAGTGAAAGCGATCCAAGGAGGCGACCATGGTAGGCGTCTTGATCAGTCCTCAAGAACTTGCCGGGATGATGAAGCGCGAACCGGTCGTGCTCATCGATACGCGTGACGCGACAAGCTATGCAGAGGCCCACATCCCGGGCGCAGTCAACGTCCACGAGGTTTTCACTTACTTGGCCATGTCCACGCCCGAAGGTCTGGCGGCGCTACGCTCCAAATTCGCAGAAGCATTCGGGCGGGCCGGCCTCTCGGGCGATGAGACGGCTGTCATTTATGAACAGTCAATGACGACTGGCTTTGGGCAGTCGTGTCGGGGCTATGTCCTCTTGCGCCATCTGGGCTACCCCAAGATCAAGGTGCTGCATGGAGGTTACGCCGCTTGGCGCGCGGCCGGCCTGCCGAGCGGTACGGACACGCCCTTACCGACGCCCCGGGCGTTCCCAGTCCGGCCCGACGCCGAGCACATCCTTATCGATCTCGAGACTATGAAGGCGGCCGTCGCCGACCCTAAAGTCGTCAAGCTCGACGTGCGCGATGTCGACGAGTGGATCGGCGAGAGTTCTTCGCCCTATGGCAAGGATTTCTGCCCACGCAAAGGCCGAATCCCGCATGCGGTCTGGATTGAATGGTATCGCATGATGAAGCCCACCCCGAACGGGCAGATGTTCAAGACTCGCGAAGAGATTCTTGCAGAATGCGCCACTGTAGGGATCACGCCGGACACACCGGTAGTGATCTACTGTTTCAAAGGCGCGCGTGCCTCTAACACCTTGGTGGCGCTGGAGGAGGCAGGCATAAAGAACGTCCGAATTTACTTCGGATCGTGGAATGAGTGGTCGCGCGATCCACTACTACCAATTGAGGAAGGGTATCCGTTCGCACGCGCCGCATAACGTCTGCCGCTAGCCGACTGCGGAAGGGTCTGCTCTTGATGCTGGGGATGACTCTCCGACAACCAGCCGCCGATCTGGGGCGCGAGAGACGGAGGAGCGAGGAGACGTCCACACATAGCGCAGGTGTGCGGTAAACATTTTGCGGCCGCTCCTTAGACAGAATTCGCAATTGTGGCTGCGGAGGCATTGTCCACACCTGTAAGCGGGCAGCCGCTGCGTATGGTGATCAGCTCGCCTTCCTTCAGGGGTATCCAAGACTCGTCCGTCAATGGAATGCTTGCGAAAAGCGTAATCTCTTGAAGGTCTGTGATGCTTCCGATTGACACGCCCGCCTCGCGCAAGGCGCTGGGATCAACAGCACAATGGCGATGGAGCCGCCACAACCCCGGCGGTGCAATCCTGCCATCTGATTGCGTGCGCCGATGACCATGTGCGAACAAAATCTCGCCGTCCGTATAGATAAAATTGGCTGGTCCGAAAACGCGCATCTCGGCGGCAAAGCGTTGAACAACTGCGAAGCGCGCCTCCGGGGTTGGGACTGACGATCCAGTCCACTCCTGTGCAAGCCGTTCGAGCAAGATGCAAAACGCAATTTCAGAGTCGGTCTCTCCGAGTGGCAGAAATCGTGGAGAGGTGGCCGCGGCAGTGAGCGCGAGACCGGACAATTTTCCGTTGTGGGCAAATACATGCATTCGGCCGCCGAGTTCACGCGTGAAGGGCTGCGTGTTCGCCAGTGATATGCCGCCCTGTGTGGCGTGGCGCATGTGAGACATGACCAGATTGCTGGATTTTTTCTGTCGTTCGATGAACGACAGCCATGCACTATCGCGAGCGGGCTCTGGCTCCTTGTAGAGCCGCGCATCCCGGCCGTCATGGTAGGCGATACCCCAGCCGTCGAGCGGTCCTCCCGGGCCACCACGCGCCGCAAAAGCTTTTAACGAGAATGTCACCGCTGTAGGGATATGAACTCGACAGGGCAAACAGCTCACACAAGGCAATCTCCATAGATGCACGCTTAAGAGCGCGCAGGTGATCAGGAAAATGCGTTCCCAGCCTTCAGGCCCAGTTTGCGAAAGATGATTGCCGCCTGTAACATGTTCAGTCCGACAAAAGCACTCAGAAGCAGCCACCACGGGCTGTAAACCAGCGCAAGCCCCAGTCCCGTCAACACGGCGAAGCCCGCAAACCGAGGCCTGCGTGATCGATGTTCATGAAATTGTTCTCCTTGTCGCTTAGCGCGCGCGCGTAAGCCGGCGAATTCCGAGGCCTTCCATGACCCAGCGCTCATAAAAGGGCTCACTCTCGCCGCGGCGGATCTTGCGCAGGAAGTACTTTTCGAAAGCGACCTTGGCGTAGTGCACCCACCTGCCCTGAGCCGACCAGTTCAGATTGCGGGGCGGGATCTGAGGCTCCGCGACGAACGCAACGCCGCTATCGCCAAAATCGGCAAGACAAATTGCGTTCCAGGTCGCTACGGCTGTTGGCTCCTTTCCTTTCAGGAGCGAACCGATGTTCTGTGCCGTGGCTGTCACCATGGACTCGATCATAAAACCTGTCTTGGGCACACCCACAGGAACAGGTGTCGGCCCAATCGGTGGAATCGCCACGCAGACGCCGATGCCAAAGATGTTGCTGAACCTGGAATTACGCTGCTGCTTGTCGACGACGATGAAGCCGCGCGGATTGGTCAGCCCTTCGAGCCCACGCACCGCGTCGACGCCGCGAAATGCAGGTAGCATCATGGAGAAGCTGAATGGCAGCTCGGTAGTTTTTTTGACGTTGCCCTCGCCATCCACTTCTTCGACGGTCATCTTTCCGTCATCGACGTGATGGATGCGGGCGCTCGTGATCCATTTGATATGATGATCGCGAAGGTGGCTCTCGAGCAGGCTTTTCGTGTCACCCACGCCGTCCAGTCCCAGATGGCCGATATAGGGTTCGGATGTGACGAACGTCATTGGCACCTGGTCACGAATGCGGCGCTTGCGCAGCTCGGTATCCAGGATAAAGGCATACTCGTAGGCTGGACCGAAGCAGGAAGCACCCTGGACCGCGCCGACAACGATGGGTCCGGGATTTTTTACGAATGCCTCGAAAGCGGCATACGCTTTCTCCGCGTGGTCGATGTGGCAAATGGATTGTGTATGCGCGTTTGGCCCCAGGCCGGCGATTTCATCGAAAGCAAGGTCTGGCCCCGTCGCGACTACGAGATAGTCGTAGGGCACGCTTGTGCCATCATTTAGTTCAATACGGTTTTCTGCCGGATGGACGCGCTTGGCCCCCTGCTGCAGATAGTTGATCCGCTTTCGCGCCATGACCTCGGTGAGATCAATTTCAACTTCTTCGCGCTCGCGCCAGCCAATGGCAACCCACGGGTTGGAAGGCACGAAATGGTAGCGAGGCCCTTGTCCGATCACCGTCAGTCGGTCGCTCGGGCCGACAACCCCCAGGAGCTCGTAGGCCATGAGCGTTCCGCCCAATCCGGCGCCCAGAACGACGATGTCAGCCATGACATTCTCCCTTGGTGATCTGCCTTTTTTAGACCCACTGACGTCGAACCAGTTGATCGACCTCAATTTCTTTGACTGCAGACCCGTGTTTTATGCATATGATCTGAGCCCTGAAAACTGGTTGAAAGTTGGGGCTCAGGTCAGTCCCGAATGGGTCAAGCGGAGTGGGCGAGGTCGAGTGTACAACATGGCGACTGTGCCACAGCTCGGAAATAGCTCCGCCTCGACACTTGGCACTTTGTGTCACACGACCTAAGCCACCGCCAAAGGGACGCGCCACTTGATCAGGAAAACCTTGATGGCGTCGTTCACGACAAGACATGAGATCGTTGCGTAGCCCAGAATTGTCAAAGTTTGCCACCACGGGAACGCAACGAGATCGGGAAGACCGACGAATGTCAGAGCTGTGCCGGCCAGAGCATCTGCAACAAGCGCGGCGACAAGGGTCCCGCTCGGCATGGTCGACCAGAACCAGCGCCGCTCTCGTGCTGACACGATCGAGCATACACCAAAGTAGAGGAGCGTTAGGAAACTGAAGGTGTACAGCGCTTTGTCGTTAGTCGCCAAGCCGAAGCTGGACCAGGCGATGTATAGCAAGAGCAGTGCCTCGACGAGCATCGCCAGGCCCAACACCACCGACACAATGATGAAGCCACCAATTTTCCAGGTCTCGGGCTCGCTTGATGGGTGAACATTGTCAGTGGCAAGCGCGATCTTCGCGAAGTCCGTCATGAACACGAGAAGCAGCATGGCAAAGGCGGAGACGACGAACTTTCCGGTGATCACGAACGCGATGGCGACGAATGCGGCCTTCAGGATAGTGCGACTGATCTTGTTGATGATCCAGGTCAGGATTCTCTGGTAGATCGTTCGACCTTGCTCGACCAGCGTCACTATGTTGGTGAGCCCTGCTTCAGTCAGGACAACGCTCGCGGCTCCCTTGGCAACGTCGGTCGCGGTGCTGACTGCGATGCCGACTTCGGCCTGACGGAGAGCCGGGGCATCGTTCACGCCGTCGCCAGTCATACCGGTCACATGCCCGGCAGCCTGCAGATGCTGTACGACGACATACTTGTCTTCGGGATAAACCTCGGCAAAGCCGTCCGCTCCCGCCAGAAGATCTATAGCTTCGTTGCCGGCCTTAGTGCTCGTGGCCTTCAGATCGGCCACTCGCCGAATGTTCTGCAGTCCCACGCCACGCGCGATTTCGCTGGCAACCGCCAGCGCGTCTCCAGTGAGCATCTTCACTGCTACGCCCATGCCGCGTAGAACCGAGATTAGTTGCTTGGCGTCTGGCCGAGGCGGATCATACAATGTCACTAGGCCGACCATCGTGAGCGTGCCACCTTCTGGGCCGCGCGCTACAGCCAGCGTCCGGTAGCCCTTTAAGGCTGCGTCGCTCACGCGAGCCTCGAGTGCCTCGATGGCGGGGGGCTGGAGGCCGCAAGCCTGGGCGATGGTTCGCACCGCACCTTTCATGACGTGTAACCGCTGGCCGTTTTGTTCGACTACCGCCTCGGTTCGCCGCGTCTTTGCATCAAACGGAGCAAACGAGATAGGCAATACTGGCGGTAAGTGATCAAAGAGATGTCGCTGTTTCGCGGCGGCGAGGAATGCCAGGTCAATCGGATCCTGGTTGGCTTCTTGCGATGCAAGCGCGCCGAAAATCAGCACGTCGGACTCGGCTGAGCCTTCGAGTGGGATTATACCGGTGACCGCCAACTCGTTCAGGGTGATTGTGCCCGTCTTGTCAACGCAGAGCACGTCCATTGTCGCGGCGTCTTCGGCAGCGCTTAGTCGAGTTACCAGAACGCCATGCTTGGATAGTTCCTTCGATCCGACTGCCATGCTGACCGTGAACATGACCGGAAGCGCGACCGGCACGGCGCTCAAAAGCAACACAAGCAACAGCGGCACCATTTCTATCAGTGGCACGCCGCGGGTCACCGACATCACAAGAACCACACTTAACAGCGCAGCGACGATGGCGAACAGCCAACGGACTACGTTGGCGACGACGCCTTCAATATGCAGTTTGGGTCGCGCCTGCTGCACAAGTTCGGTGGTACGGCCAAAGTAGGTCTTGGCCCCAGTCAGTATGACCACGGCGTTACCTTCCCCCTGACGTACAATGGAACCCGAAGAGAGCACGTCGCCCGCCGCTTTTTGCGCGTCCTTGGATTCGCCGGTAAGAGCTGACTGATCTACGCCCATCGCTCCGGTCAGAAGCTTCAAATCCGCGGGGACGATGTCGCCCGGGCGAACGCGGACAATATCGCCAGGTACCAGCTCTCGAGCAGGAACGACTTGCCAACGCGAATCGCGCTGCACGCGCGCACTGACCTGCAAGCGTCGCCTAAGCGTCTCAACTACTCCGGCGGCGCGGTGCTCCTGCTCAAAACTCAGTACGGCGTTGACGATTAGAAGTGCCCCGACCACTGCGAGGTCAGAGTATTTCCCCAGAACCAGCGAAAGAATCATGATCAGCTCGAGCATCCAAGCTGACAGACCCCAGAATTTCGCGAGAAATAAGAGAACCGGATGCCCTTTTTGCACGGCCACTTCGTTGTAGCCGTGCTCGCTTCGACGCAAACCGATTTCGGCGGAGGGAAGTCCCTT
The DNA here is from genome assembly GCA_963743765.1 of uncultured Alphaproteobacteria bacterium. Classification (GTDB taxonomy): domain Bacteria; phylum Pseudomonadota; class Alphaproteobacteria; order Micropepsales; family Micropepsaceae; genus Rhizomicrobium. Next base: position 42,295 of record CAVUQQ010000004.1, on the reverse strand, counting down.
CTGCGAGTCCACATGGAGCTTTGCAAGAGTGTCGGAAATAGAGGCCGACCCAATGCCGGGTCCTGATACAAGGGATTGGGTCAAAGGTGGGTCTCCGCTTCTTTGCGTTTTAGACTGCCAGCTCGCCAGCTGGAGAAGCAATTTATCGGCGCCGATGGTTCGACGATTGTTCCAAATTCAATTGACGCCCAGGCCTCTTATTCGCCACTGGCCCGACTTCGATTGGCTCAAGAGCGCAATGTACTCGTATCCCGGTGGCGCTCCCAAAGGATCATATCTCTTTAGTACTCCGGCATCATTCATCAGGCGACCAAGTAAGGACAGTTTGAACTTCGCCTGAAATGTAACCCTAGCTGTCTTGCCGCCCGTGTCGAACGAGGCGTCGATAATGTCGGTGCTCTTCGGTACGTAGACGCACGCGATGATGGTTAGCTGGTTGCTCTCTAGGTCAAAGGGTTGGTCAAACAGCGTCCAGGTTGCGCGGAAAGTATCGCCATTGTCTTTGTATGAGAGTTCGCCGTGCGTGCCAGCGTCGTCGGCGAATTGGGCGACATGCACAAAGCGGGGATCAGTCAAGACGAAGTTGTCGAACCAGGCCTCAGCATGTAGTGCTTTCCCTGTCCCGAACTTGCCCGCACGGATGTAGACAGTCTGCTGATTGCAATCTTTGGTCAGGCGGACGCGCAGCATTCCTGCGAGCGTGTTGTTCGATACGGGCTGTTTCCCCTCGCATGAGGCTAGGATTGGCAATAGCAAGAGGACCAATAGCAGTGAGCGACAACTTTGCTTCCGCATCATGGCCAACCTCTTCCTTCGTCCCGGATGCTTACGTCGGTGGCTCCGAAATGGAGAACAAGTCACGCTCACCCAAAATTGGACTGAACTAAGGACAAAGATGCCATCCGCACCGAATCGCACGTTGGGAACACATGCCGGACTTTGTTGCTATTTCATTCATGCTTCGATCAGCTCGCATGAGTTTGTACTCATGGCGTAGTTGGCAGATGTCAAACGCGAGCGGGCCAAGTATAGGTGTGATTGAGAGGCGAACGCCCGGGGCCGGTTTTGGGAGGCAGATCAGCCCCGGGCTCGGGGACAGCACTGCGAGCAGTGCGGTCGAACTATAGGGTGCCGGCATGAATTCTGTGTGGGCATTGAGTTAATTCATGGCAATTGTCGCTATAGAGTTATGCCGACGCTGACCAACGATGCTCACATCGCGGCGAAGCACGAGCGTCCAATTTAAAATATGGCAACCAGAACACTTGTCGGCAACGCCAGAGGCGGGCCGCAACCTATTCAAGGCTTGGCCGCCAGTTCGATATCCAAGTGACCCATGTCGGGCGACGGTTAGTCAGTACTATGAAAACCGGAGAATATACCCCGGCCAATTCCAGCTGGATTGACGTGATCGTTGATGGCGGTGGCACTCGCTGGCTGACTTCCCGGAAATGTTGTTAGAAGTAGGGTTGAGCCTTACGCGAGACCGCGTGATAGGGAGTATGTTTGCTCGCGGCACGAAACGAGGAAAGGGTGCCACGGAATGACCGACGCTCGACCGACCAGTTTGTGGGATCAGCGTTACGCCGCAGAGGGCTATCTTTTCGGCAGCGAACCAAACGCATTCCTGCGGCGACAGGCGCCTCGGCTTCTCCCCGGCCAGACCGTTCTCGCTGTCGCTGACGGGGAAGGTCGGAACGGCGTTTGGCTTGCGGAACAAGGACTGACGGTCGTCTCGCTTGATAGCTCACCCGTCGGGCAAGACAAGGCGCGTCGGCTGGCGGAGAAACGCGGTGTGTGTCTCAGGTTTGAACTGGCGGACCTTTCCACCTGGACATTTCCCGAAGCAGCTTTCGACATAGTGGTAGGAATTTTTATTCAGTTCGCAGGTCCGGAGCTTCGGATGCGGCTGTTCGACGGTATGAAGCGAGCGCTAAAGCCGGGTGGCCTGCTGCTAGTCGAGGGATATAGACCTGAACAACTCGCTTACCGGACTGGGGGCCCGCCGATTGCTGAGAACCTCTACACCGAAAATATGCTGCGCGAAGCATTCTGCGACATGGAAATCCTCGAGCTTGCTGTCTACGACGCAGTGATCGAGGAAGGAACCGGTCACAAGGGCATGTCCGCCCTGATAGATCTCGTGGCGCGAAAGCCGCGATAGCAGCGGTACTCATGATGCTCGACCATAGATGGGTCTAATGAGCGTCTGGCGAAATTTAACATTGCGCGTTGGTGCAAGAATGCGCCATCGTCTACGAGATCTCGCGGGACTCAATCTGGGGTCGCCGCCCCCACTCATTCCGGCCAAGGATTTTCGGCGCCCTAGGCAGATACATTGTCTCGAGCGAGCGAATGGTGAAGCGAGTGATTACTACAGGATTTGCACCCCGCAAGGAGAACACAATGCGTAGTACATTTTTTTGGGTTATTACATTATCAAGTTTCCTCTTGTGCCTGATAGTGAGTAGGCCGTCACCAGCGTACGCCATAACTAGCGAACAAACGGCAGAAAACACGAAACCGCCGATTCAGATTACAAATCGCAAAGAACTCAAGATTGTCGTTCAGGTAAACAGTGCGGCAACAATTCCGAACGGAGTTTCCAAACAAGTTTTTGCGGTGAAGAACCTTCATGATCAATACGCAGCACTCGGCATGAAATCTGGAATTGACTATGAAGTCGTTGTTGTCTTCAGAGGTGACGGGTCTCAATTTCTATTGAGCGACGATGCCTATGATTTGAAGGTCAAGGAGCCACACCCCAGCGGAAACCCAAACAAGGCACTTCTGGACGCTTTGCACCAAGACGGATTCAAAATGTATGAGTGCGGCGTAGCCATGCAATTGAAAGGCTATAAAGCAACAGATATTCTTCCATATAGTGGAGTTGTTGTTTCAGGCATTGGCGCCATCATAGATTTCGAAAAATCAGGGTATCTGACAATAACACCCTGATGATCGCGGCAGTTACACGGCGGCGCCTAGCCAACCCAACCATTGCGGCCAATTCGGTACAAGATGAAACACTTGTTGTCGCTAACGCTAGTGGCCTGTTTCCTGTTTGCAGCAGCCATTTTCATCCACTACGAATGCCTTCGTTTGATTTCCCGCATCGTAAGGCGACAAAAGACCATTCCTCGGCGCAATCTGCTTCTTGTCATGTTCGGAGTGTTAGCGGCTCACATACTTGAGATTGCGGTATTTGCGGCAGGCTACTGGTTTGCAGACTCAATTCTCCATGCTGGTAATTTTTCGGGCTTGCACGTTTTGTACCCGATCGATTATTTCTACTTCTCAACCGAAGCGTACACATCTCTCGGTATCGGCAACCTCTATCCGGTTGGCGATGTGCGATTGCTAGCAGGAATGGAAACTTTGAATGGCCTTCTCTTAATTGGTTGGTCCACGTCTTTTACTTTCATTGCGATGACCCGTTACTGGGACGAATTGTCTGGTTAGCCGTCAGAATCGCGCTCAAGGACCGACGACATATGGGCGGCGTACATGAGCGAAACCGTGATCGTGCGTCAGCCTACCTTTGCGCGTCACGTTCGCGCTCGGACAACTAGAACGGGACATGGTGCGTGCCGCAAGACAGCTTCAGCTACACTGCCTAGCATAACTCTCGTCACGCCGCTGCGCCCGTGACTTCCGACGACAATCATGTCAGATGGCCACTCCTTGGCGGCCTTCACGATTTCCGCTGCGGCGTCGCCCGCCTCAAGAAATTCATGAACGGAAGCCGGCAGTGACTGCCGCTCGCGAATTCCCGTGAGCAATCTCTGTCCTTCACCACGGGCAAGCTTCATGTACTCGACGATGGAAATGCCTGTGTCTGAACCGGCGGCGGGAGGTTCTGTTACATGGATCAGGGCCAATTCCGCCTTTAGGCTGTTTGCGAGTTTTACCCCGACGTCCACAGCATGTGCGGCGATGGGACCTCTGTCGGCCGCAATGAGGATTTTGCCAAAGCTCATATTGTCCTCTCCACGCTCTCGTACGAAGTGTTGCATGTTGGCATCGATCGGGACTCTCGGCCAGAGGCCAAACCGAACATCGCTAGACTGACAAAAATTCGTCGCGCTCTTGAATTTGTTTAGACGAAGCGCAATTCAAACTCGCCAATAGGTCAGGAGCACGATCGGCGAATAATTCTTCCTCATTGCGTCGCCGTTGACACCGAATATAGTTCGGCAGGCGTCAGCACGAGGCCGATGAGAAGGCGCACAGCGATTATGACGAGTAATGCCGCAAGCGCTACGCGCAATTCTTCTGCCCGCAATCGCGTGCCGACACCCACCCCGATCTGCGCGCCCACCACACCACCGACAACGAGGATAAATCCCAATATAATGTCTACGCTATAATCGGTGACGGCGTGCATCAGCGTCGACACAATTGCAACAACGAACATCTGGAATTGCGATGTGCCGACAGCCATGGTGGTCCGCATGCGCAGCAAGTATATTTTTGCCGGAATAAGAAGAAATGCGCCCCCAGTTCCCAAGATCGCGGTCAAAATACCTACCGCGAAGCCGAGTCCGATCACTGGGATCGCGCTAATGTACAATCCGGAACGGCGGAAGCGCATCTTGAACGGCAAATTGTGAATCCAGGTGTGCCGTCGGACCGTATGCCCGCTAACCTGGCTGCCGCCTCGGACAGCACGGATCGCTTGGATACTTTCTCTGAGCATCAGCCCCCCGACCGAACCCAACAACAGCACGTAGCTGGCTTGAACGACAAAATCGATTTGGCCGACCTTCTGCAAAAGTCTGAAAAGGTATACGCCAAACGCTGAACCGGCGGTTCCGCCGCACATCAGCACAACTCCCATTTTGTAGTCGACGCTGTTGCGTTGACCCTGCTTGAGCGCGCCGACCAACGATGCCGCAGCAATTGGACTGGCCTGTGTTGAGACAGCTACGCCAGCCGGAATTCCGTAGAACATGAGGAGTGGCGTTGTGATGAATCCTCCGCTGACACCAAGCATGCCCGAAAGAAATCCAACGGCGACGCCCATTCCCAAAACGATCAGCCAGTTGACCGAGACTTGCGCAATCGGAAGGTAAATGTGCATTCCAGTTTACACTCGCGAATTTAAAATTGGCCTGCAGAGAATGTTTCCGAGCTTCGCCACGGTCCCCTGTTTAATCTCTCCAGACCACGTAAGACTTCAAGTATCCAAGGCGCGCGCCGGATTGTCATCAAATTCAGCGCCAGGCATTTTCGAGCTGACTTTTGCCGGAATAATCGGCCGGCGTGAATGCCTGTGTAGTTCGGTTAGATTAATTATGCGAAAGGCTTGAGCAGAAAAAAAGGGTCACACTCCGAAGCACCAATACACTGTTCGCGCCGGCCGCGCAGCGAAAGACCGAAGCCTGGTGTTATTGGGGCGCCCACGTGGCCTTTTGATAGCCACCAGGCAAACGGATTGGACCGCGAATAACCGCGCACGAATGTCCGCTTTCGACCCAAAGCGGACATCCCGGGACTCGCGCCCGTGCGATAGTCTTAATTCTCTAGCGATTAGGCCTTCCACAACTGAAGCCGCTCATCGAACATCAATCGTGCCGACCATACCCGACTCCGTATGGCCGATATAATTGCATGCGAATTCAAATCGCCCCTTCTTTGTGAAGTGCCAGACAAGTTCCTTTGTCTCACCGGGCTTCGCGGTGACGACATTTCCTTCATCGTGCTGGTGGGCGACCGGCATGTTCGTTCCGGACATTTCGGCCATCATCTTGCGATGCTCGGCCTGTTCCGCGGCGTCCGCGATCATGAACTCATGCGGCTGTTCGCCCTTGTTGACGAACAGAAATCGCACGGTCTCGCCCTTTTTGAACGTCAGATGGTCCAGATTGTACTTTATCTCTGTGGCAATGATCGTGACTGTGTGGGTTACTTTTGAAGCGACGCCGGGTGTGCCCCAGCGAGTTTCGGTCACGTGATCTCCGGCAGTTGCTGTGGCATGCGCATATGCGCAAGGCGAAGTGGTGATCGATCCCAGGACCAGAAATGCGCCAAGAAAAGCAGTGCGGGCGAATTGTGTTGCAGCAGTCATTGGATTCACTCCGATGTTGGACAGGTTCAAAACCAGTAGCACGCGTGGACAGATTGAGTGTGGGGCCAATATGTCTCGCACTTGGCACCCTAACTAGCGCGATCCATATTGAGCCTTGAGCGCATTCAAGATCCTTTCAAGTTTGGCGAGATTTGCCGCCGTACCAGACTTGTCATTGGCGTCGCCGGTCGCATCAAGTCTCTCTGCCAGAGTATCGACGAACTTGACTTGTGCGCTCACGTTCGCGACCGCAGCTGCCGAGAGGCTTGGCGAATGCGTTGGCAGCGCTCGAACCAGATCACGCACGGCATATGCATGTTGATGAACGGTTTTCAGGGTGCCCTTGGTGATCAGACCCTTCACTCGTGCGATGTGGCCGTCGATCGCCCGCCAGATCTCGACCGACGTACCGGGGATTGCTGTTTGCGTTTCTACCTCGGCCGCTCTGGCCAAACCACTTGCAAACGTTGTGGCTGAGCCGAGTAACGCCATTATAAGCAGTGCACTAAGGGGAGGCGGTTTCATGATGGGTCTCCTTTGGATTTATCAGCTGGTTGGCGATGATCTGCGAACTGCGCGCGCTTCTCGCCGCCGCTCGATTGCGTTGTAGAGCGTCGGTAGAACGAACATGTTGAGGAAGGTGGACGTCACAAGGCCACCAAGCACGACCTGGGCAAGCGGCCGTTCGAGTTCCTTTCCGACGGGCGAGCCCCACAAGAGTGGAATGAGTCCTAGCGCGGCAGTTGCGGCGGTCATCAGGACCGGCACGAGACGATCGAGCGTGCCCTGAACGACAACTTCCTCGAGCGTCTTCCCCTCCCGCCGCAACTGACTGTAGTGGGTCATGAGGATGATCCCGTTGCGCGCGGCGATACCGAAAAGCGTGATGAAGCCAATTATGGCCGCCACGCTCATGTCGCCACCTGCAATGAACAGGCTGACGAGGCCGCCGATGATGGCAAGAGGTAGATTGACGAGGACGAGGAGCGAGTCACGAAAGCTGCCGAAGACTTTGTAGAGCAGCATCAACGCGACGAAGACCGCGATGAGCCCAAAGCCCTCAAGCACGCGATTGGCATCCTGCTGGCTTTGGAATTGGCCTCCGTATTCGAGGTAGTAGCCGGTTGGCAATGTGACTTGCGCGGCAATCTTGTTTTGAACGTCGGCAATGACGCTGCCGAGGTCGCGGCCTTCGACGTTAAAGCCCACGACGACGCGCCGCGTCGCCTTCTCCCTGTTGATGATGTAGGGCTCATCCTCGACGCTGACGTCGGCAAGTTCCCGCAATGGGATCTTCCCCCCCGGACGTAACGCCGGAGCGTCAATCAACAGATTGCGGACCGCGGCAATACTTGATCGCCCTGGGGCGTTCAGTCGAACGTAGAGATCAAAGGTCTTCTGGCCTTCGAGAATTTTTGAGACCGTCTCGCCATTAAGATACAACTGGACGTCCTTGAGGACGTCGCCCACGCGCACACCATACCGGGCGGCGCGGGCACGATCGACACGAATATCGATCTGCGGAACCCGTATCTGCTGTTCCAGACTCACATCGACGGCACCCTTCACGTCGCCGATGATTCTTTCAATCTGCTGGCCCAGCCCATAGAGCTGGTCGAGGTTGTCACCGAAGATCTTGATTGCGACTTGCGCGCGGACGCCCGATTGCACTTCGTCCATGCGATGAGCGATGAACTGTCCCACATTGAAGACGGCGCCCGGAATGTTTGCGAGATCGGCACGAATCCGGCGCAGGAGTTCGTCAGCCGGCATTTCCGGGTCTTTGTCGAAATCCAGCCTGACGTCGAACTCGCTAAAGTTGGGTGGTTGGGCGTCTTCGTCTAGCTCGGATCGCCCGGCACGCTGGTCAATGGAGACAACCTGCTTGTACCTCAGCAGCATTTTTCGCACCTGGCCGCCGAGCCGCATCGACTCCTCGAGATCGGTGCCCGGCAAGGTGGTCATGGCGATGATGTAGTTGCCTTCGTGAAATTCCGGCAGGAACGACAGGCCGAAAAACGGCACCAGCGCAACCGCACCGATCAGAAGCGCAAGGGCAATGCCGGCAACTGCTGTCGGCCAGTTGAGTGCAATCTTGAGCAGCGTTAGAAACCGGCCTTTGAGTGCGAGGACGAAGGGTGTCTCGTGTTCGCGGGCGTCGGCCGCATTGTCGGTGTCAGAGTGAAATTTCGCACCGCTCATGTGGTCGGCCGCGAGGATTTCGTTTCCACGCTTCTCGTTGCGCCGCACAAGCAGAAAGTAACAAAGCACAGGCACGACCGTCACGGCGACAACGAGAGAGGCGAGCACCGAAGCTATGTAGGAGACGCCAAGTGGTGAGAATATTCGCCCTGCCAAGCCGGGTAGCAGGAAGATCGGCACGAATATCATGCAGACAATCAGTGTTGCATATACTACCGAGTTGAGAATTTCCTGGACGGCATCGAAGACCACGCCGATTGCCCGTGACGGCGCTGCAGCGTTCCGGTTAAGACGAAGTCGCCGAACGACGTTCTCAACCGTGATGATGCCGTTGTCGACCACTTCGCCGATGGCAATGGCAAGCCCGCCGAGCGTCATCGCATTGATGCCGATCCCGAGCATGTACATAACGATGATCCCGCCAACGAAAGATGCGGGCATCGAAACGAAAGTCACGAACGAGGCGCGCCAGTTCATCAGGAACACGAAGAGGACCGCGATAACGATGAGGGCGCCCTCGATCAGCGCGATACCGAGATTGCTAAGCGCCGCGTCGATAAAGTTCGCCTGACGAAACACTTCGGTGTCCATTTCGACGCCGGCGGGAAGCGTTCTTCTGATTTCGGCTAGAGCCTCTTCAACTTTAGCCGTCGTTCGGACGGTATCGGCCCCATAGGCTTTTGAGATGGTTCCAATGACCGCAGGCTGGAGGCCAAACGCGCTGTCGCCACGTTTGATTTCTGCACCGAAGCCTACGTCGGCAATATTTGCGAGGGTGATTGGCACGCCATTGCGCACCGTGATGACAGTCTGCCGCAAGTCCTGGAGCGACTGAACGCGGCCCTGGCCGCTTACGATCAACTCTTGCCCAGACCGCTGCATGAAAGCGCCCGGCACATTGATGTTTGCTTGTTCCAGAGTTCGGCGCACGTCATCGGCGCTCACTCGATATGCGAGCAGGCGCATGGGATCGAGCCGCACCTGATATTGCTTGACCTCGCCCCCCATCGACACGACGGACGCGATGCCCCCGAGTGAGAGCAGGCGAGGTCGTATCTCCCAATCCGAGAATGTCCGCAGCTCCATGGGTGAGAGCGTTTTGCTCGTGAGCGAATATTTCACAAGCCATCCGACGGCGGAGGTTACAGGCAACATGACCGGAGGTTGGGTGCCAGCGGGAAGATTGCCGATTACGCTTTGGACCCGCTCATTGACGAGCTGGCGATCGAGATAGATGTCCGTCCCCGCCTGGAACACGACGACGATTGTTGAAAGCCCCACCGAGCTTGAGGATCGCACGATGTCGACAGATGTAGTGCCATTAATCGCGCTTTCGAGGGGATAGGTAATGAGAGCTTCGACGTCCTGAGGCGCCAAACCCGGTGCCGCAGTCTGAATCACGACCTGTGGCGGCGCGAATTCCGGGAACACGTCCTTGGGCATGTTCTGCAGCATGAAGGCGCCGGCAACGAAGCCAATCGCTGCGATTGCGAGCACCAACAGCCGGTTGTTTAGCGACCAGGCAATGAGACGGTTAAACATTACTCTTCACTCGCTGTCGGCCCATGGCCGCCGGTCAGCCAAGTCGTGTAGACCTCGCGCGCGCCCTGCGTGACGACCTCATCGCCCGGCACAAGCCCCGAAAGGATTTCCGAGACCTCATCGTCAGTCACACCGACGGTGACGTCGACGCGGTTGAATTTATGGCCGTCCCGGACGAAGACGAAATCCTCGCCGTTGGCCTGAAGGACGGCGCTGTTGGGAACGACAAGCGCCGTTGGATCCTCGCCCAGAACAATATCCGCACGAGCAAAGAGGTTTGGCTTGAGGAGCCCCTGCGCGTTGTCGAGCAGAATCCAGACCTCGACCGTGCGCGATTCCGGATCGAGCGTCGGACCAACGAAGCTGACGGTTCCTGAAAGGAGCTGCTTCGGATAGGCTAGCAACTTCACAAACGCCTTCTGGCCGGTGTGTACTTGCCCGATATCTTCTTCGTAGACTTTTCCGACGATACGCATGCGGCTGCGATCGCTCAGATGGAATAGCGCTGTGCCGGGTTCGACGCCTTGTCCGAGGGTGACATCGCGCGTATCGACAATGCCGCCGATGGGTGCCACGACCGCGATGACAGGCGGCGGATTGCCCACTACGCGCGATTGAACCAGAGCGAGTCTTTGTCCTCGCTTCACCTGATCGCCCGGGCTTACAAACACCGCCTCGACAGTTCCGCTGATGCGCAAGCTGACGACGGCTTGCGCGCTCGGAAGCGGTTGAACCTCGCCTGTGACATTGAGAAAATGCGCAACGGAGCGCATTTCTGCTTGTCGAAGTCTTTAGGTCCAGCGCGGAAATCTGCGCCGCGGTCAGGGTCACCGGCCCTTTCGGACCTCCGCCACCCACTTCAATTTGTCCGCCGTGACCGAACGCCACGGCGGAAATCGTGACCAGCATCGCCAACGTTGTGGCTGAAACTGTGAGGACTTGTTGAGCAGAGCGCATCTCAGTTGTCCGTCTTTTTTACGGGGGCGGCGTTGATCGGTTGGGTCATAAGAGACGCACGCGCGACCGTCGCATGATTCAGGGCTTCCAGGGCTTGAAGATATTGCGCGAGAGTTTCGACGAAGCTTGTACCGAGATCGCGCTCCTGCCGCTCAGCCTGCACTACTTCGGAAACAGAGATTTGTCCGTTGCGGTAGGCGCTACGCGCCAGTTCTGAGTTGCGGTGGCTCAGCGGCAATGTCTGCGTGTGGTAAGCCACAAGCGCCTCGCGCAGGCGATTGACCTGTCCATAGAGACCGCCAACTTCGTTCTCGATCCGCGTCTGCAACGCTGCAAGTTGCTCGCGCGCGGTCGTTTCGTCGGCCGCCGCCGCTGCAATATTGCCTGCGTTGTCATTGAAGAGCGGCACCGGGATGGAAAGCGAAAGCATGAACGCCTTGTCGGCAGGTTGAGGCGGCGTACCCAGGATGACGCGCCGGTCCTGTCGGACTCCCAGAGTGACGCCCCAATCCTCCCAAGTAGAAGCTCGGGCAAGCGCCTGTTCGGCGCCTGCGCGGTCGGCGGCCAACGTCAGAAGGCGCAGATCCGGCCGCCGCCGTAGAGCGTCGTCCGTTAGCTGTGCCAGAGGCGGCAGATCGACAAGGTGCGGCGGTGCGGTGTCGACCATGAGGGGAGCATCGGCCGCGAGGCCCAGAAGTCCGGCGAGCGTCCGAATCGCCGCTTCACGCTCGGCGACGAGTGCAATCCGCTCATGGCGTAGACGTTCAAGTTCCAATTCGGCCGCGTTTACATCGAGTTCGGAGACTTCGCCGGCCTTGTGCCGAGCCCGTGACGCGGAAACGAGAGAGGACTCGATTTCAATGAGTTGATCGTGCAGTGCGATTTTTTGGTCGAGCACGATAACGGCATCGAAGTCGTTGGCGATATTGGTGATGAGGTCTCTCTCCGCAGCATTGACCTCCATGAGCGCACGGGCAACGTCGACGCGGGCCACGTCGGTGGCGCGCGCAAGCCGCCCTCCGATCGGGAATTCCTGCGCAAATCCGGCAGAGCGCGAGTATTCGCCGTCGTTGCCGAATGGTGCATCCGTTTCATTACTTAGTTCGAGCCGTGGATTGGGCCAGCGGCCCGATTGCTTAAGGCGCCCCAGTGCGGCGTCAACCTGCGCGCGGGCAGCCTTGAGATCGTGATTTTGTTCGATCGCGATCCGGAGTACCTGGTCCAGCGTCAATTCGGCTCCGGCCGCAGGGTGCCCTAACAAAAGCGCGCAGGTGATCGCCGCTACCAAAAGCATTGGCGTTCGGCGGCAATGGCCGCGCAAATCGGTCGAAGATGGCATCGTCTTGAACTTTCCACATGCTGACTAATCCCGGCACAAAGGCGCCGGACGCGAGCGGAATTGCTCGCACTCGTATCAGATGTGGGCGGTTGGCGGCGCGTGCGACGAGAACGTAACGAACCGTTTGGCTCGACTTCGCGCAGTCTCATAGAGAGGCGGGCGGTCGAGAGGTTGCGCACTCAACAGTCCCACCAGAACGACGCCCCTGGTGGCGACCGCTGGCGCCGGTCCTTGTGCGAAATCCGGCTTGAAGTGGCTCAGCGATTGAAGAACTGTGGCCGAGTCTCCCAGTGCCTTGCAGCAGAGATCTGTGTCGGCATGTCCCGCGGTACCATCTGCGGTGTGCTGGTGCGCGACGACGGGCTCATCAGGGCCAATCGCTTGTCCAAAACTTGGGCACGTGAGCGCGACAAGCAACCACGCCAAGCAGGCGGCAAGCGCTGTCATGCGTCGCCAATCCTCACGCAATCCGATGGTTTTGATGCTCGATCCGATCACGGCGTCAAGTTTGCGCCGTCGGCGAAATAAATCAAGGCTCGTTCCTCGGGAGTAAGAGGACCTGGTCCTCCACCGCGACCCCCTGTTCATAGCGATCGTAACTTTGGCACTACCGCGAGTCCTTGGAGGTTGTGGCGATCGATGGCCGTATCTTGCAGGCCGGAGCAATCGCTAAAGAGTTGACGTACGCGAAGCGTGTAACACGGAAACAGGAAAGGAAAATCCTTACCGAGTCGAATTGAATGGCAACTTTCCACCCATGGCGGACATATGCCTGACTTCAATCCGATGACCGCTTTTGACCCGAAGCGGATACCATCCGGACCGCGCATGAAAGTCCGCTTACGACCCAAAGCAGACATTGGCATCGCTCAATCCATCGATGCACCCTTGTCTGTCGCGCGCAAAAAAAAAGCCGGGCGGATGCTTTCGCATCGGCACGGCTTGATCTTCTGAAGTCAATCGACGGTTAGATCGATTCCTTCAAGTCCTTCGCGGCGCGGAAGGCGACTTTCTTGGACGCCTTGATCTTGATCGCTTCGCCCGTTGCAGGATTGCGGCCCATACGCGCGGCGCGCTTGCGCACGACGAGAATGCCCAGCCCATTCAGACGAATGCGAGAGCCCTTCTTCAGGTGTTTGGTAATCAGGCGGATCGTGTCTTCAATTAAAGTGTTCGCGGCCTTGTGGGACATTTCATGCTTCTCAGCCAGCGCGGCGCCAAGCTGGCGGGTACTCACCGTAGTGACCTTTGGTTTGGCGGCCTTCGGAGCGGCCGCTTCAGCTACTGCCATTGTTGTTCCTCCTTTTGCGAATCAAACAATGCTTGAGTTTACTGCGTTACCCGAGCACATAGCGCGCACCGTCAGCAGAAAATGCAATGAATACAGGACATTTTCGCTGGACAGTTGTTGGGCGATTCGGTCCAGCTGCTGGTCCGGGCACGATGCGACTTCTCTCCCCAGAAACCTGTGGGTGACCGCCGAGCGAACATGTGAACCGGCCGTCGTCGGCCTAAGCTTCGGGTCGAAGTTCGGGGGCGGGCATCATGTCGAACTGGATCATCGTCTTCATCATGGCCGGACAAGACCGGGTTTCTCGGGACGGTGGATCTGTGTCTCGCGAGACTGCGCTGCGGCAGGCGCAGGCTTATCTACGGCAAGGCGGCGACGTTCTGCGGATCGTAGGACCTAATGGCGAAGTGATCCTGCTCGACGAAATCCAAAACCGAACGGATCAGAAGCGTCGCGCATAGGTGAAGCCACTAACGCTTCGGAAAGTCGACCGCGTCCCGTGGCGGCGAAAGTTTAAGTGCGATGCTAACCCTGAGGCATAGTTTCCTAGGGCGATCACCGAACTCAGCTTTGTTGAGCTCAAAGATGCTCCGCTAGCGGCACCCGACGCGGAGCAAAGTTAGGCGGTAAAATCGTCCTGTACCACTCTGTTGTTCGCCGCAGTCGGCTAAAGACAAGCTCATGCGGTTGCACGCTCAGACAACCTATATCGAAAGCGGCCGCCTACGCCTGCAAAAGCGTGCGCCGTGGCTCACAAAATACGTTGCGGAGCTGACGGGATTTCCTGGGTCAAGACCTGATGATCAGGTCGACTCGACCACGCAGTCCTTAGACCATCTGCGTTTGCGTGGTGCTCCTCCAGTCGTTCCAGATGAGCTCCTGAGGCTCTCGGCAATACAGAGACGACGAAACCTTATGGCGCCCCAAAGTTACCTCCAAGTCTGCGGCGCACCGTGCAACGCGACTAGTAAGGTAGTTCGCTCAGGCGCCCAGCCGCTCGATTGAACGGCGCGGCAGTCTCAATTCGTCGAGCCACCGTTGCCGTATGCGACCGCAGGGCACGCCTTGGGCATTTCTCAAAGCAGGTAGGGGCTACACGGATCCGCGGACCAATGGCTGCCGGGGCTTTGGGGGTATATGGATAGGATAAATTCTGCATCGAGGCATATGTCCTTGAACGATCCGCGTCGCGCGATTTCGGCATCCCATCTGGCCGACGAAGATGTCCTTTCGGATATCCTGATCGGGAAAGGCGCGCTTTCTCCGGCGGAACAGCTCGCGGTCGATTATTTTGCCCGCGATCTGGTTCAGCGCATTCGCGCCGGCAGCCAAAGCCGCAATTTGGTCGATTCATTCACACAGGAATACGACCTGGCGAGCAAGGAAGGCCTGGCGCTTCTCTGTATGGCTGAGACCATGCCAAGAATTTCCGAAAGGGCCACGGCTGACCACCTCATCCGCGACCAGTTGCGCGATGGTGATTGGCGCAGCCATCTCGGCCATTCGGATTCGTTCGCGGTCAACCGCCTCAGCAACCTCTTGACGCTGGCGGCCGAAATTGAAAGCCCGAGCGATGAACCGGGTGATGTGGACAGCCGCGCCAAACATGCGTTGGCCTCTCGTTATGGGACCGGAGCGATAAGAACGGCCATCGACAGGGGCGTGTCGAGATTGGGACGGCAATTCGTCTTTGCTCAGACGATCGCCGAGGCCCTGAAGAAAGCTGATCCTTTGATGGACGAAGGCTACCGCCTTTCCTTCGATATGCTCAACGAAGCGGCCCTGACACGTGAAACGGCCGCACAGAACTATGGACGCTATCGCGAGGCGATTCAGGCGATCGCCACTACTACCACTGACCCCGAAATGTCGCTGTTCGAACAGCCGAGCGTGTCAATCAAGTTGTCGGCCCTGCATCCACGTTTCGAACACCGCAAACGCGATCAGGTCCTTGCGGAGCTGGTGGAGCCACTTTCTGCGCTGTGTGCCGACGCGCGGAACGCCAACATCGCAATCACGTTTGACGCGGAGGAATCCGATCGCCTTGAGTTGGTCCTCGATCTGTTCGAAACGCTGGGTACGGTACCGGCGCTGAGACGTTGGGACGGTCTTGGCCTTTCGGTTCAAGCCTATCAAAAGCGCGCCCTCGCTGTGATCGACTGGTTAGGCTCGCTCGCTGAGGAACAGCGACGGCGTATTCCAGTGCGTCTGGTGAAGGGCGCTTTCTGGGATACCGAGATTCGCCGGGCCCGCGCGCTCGGGTTACCCGATTACCCCGTCTTTACACGCAAGGTTGCAACCGACACATCTTATCTTGCCTGTGCCCATGCGCTTCTGGCGCGAAACGAAGCGTTTTTTCCCCAGTTCGCGACGCATAACGCGCACACGCTCACGGCTGTCAGTGTGCTGGCGGGAACGCGACCTGACTATGAATTTCACCGGTTCTACGGCATGGCGGACGCGCTCTATGGGCTTTACCCTGAGGTCTTGCGGCCGCAACGCATTGGTGCAGCCACTCGCCTTTACGCGCCAGTTGGCGGCCGCGAATATCTGCTTGCCTTTCTTGTGCGCCGGCTGCTCGAAAACGGAGCCAATACCTCTTTCGCCAATCGTCTCGCCAACGACAAAATTCCGATCAGTGAGCTCGTGGCTGATCCGGTCCAGGCATGGGCCAAAGCTCAACCACGCCGTAATCCCGACGTGCAAAAGCCGCACGCAATTCTGGCTGGAGCACCGGCGATAACCGGCTTGCTGCTTGGCGATCCAACTCAAGCTGCCCCTCTGTTGACGGCGATCCGGTCGGTGCTCGTCCAGCAGTTCACGGCGCATCCCTTGATCGCTGGCCAGGTGCGGGTGCGACCCAGCCGGCCTGTACGCGATCCTGCGAATCGCGAGCGGGCGATCGGCGAAGTCAGCGAAGCGGCAATGGCGGACATTCACGAGGCATTCGACAGCGCCGTCCCCGCGCAGGGCAAATGGCAAGCATTCCATGAAACCGAACGGGCGGCGATTTGGAGTCGGGCGGCCGATCTGTTCGAGAAAAATGTTCCGTTCCTGATGGCACTTCTGGTGCGGGAGGCCGGCATGACATTGCAGGCCTCCTTGCGCGAGACGCTTACAACGGTCGAATTCTTGCGTTCAATCGCCGTGCATCGCGGCATGAATGATCTCAAGCCGATCACGCAAAGGCTCGGCACCGAGACCGTGAAGGGTACGCCACACCCTGCGCCTGGAATTTTCGTCTGTATTTCGCCGGCGTATGCCTCGCTCACCGCATTCGTGCAACTGGTCAGTCGAGCGCTTAACGATGGCCACGCGGTGCTCTCAAGGCCGGCTTACCGAGCGCCTTTGGTAGCGTCGGCGGCCGTTCAACTTTTGTTGGAAGCGGGCGTGCCAGCCGGTGTCCTTCACTTCTTGCCGGGTGATGGCGAGCAGACGGACACCGTGCTTTTCCACGATCAACGCCTCACCGGCGTGGCATTTGCCGGCACGCGCGAAATGTCCCGGAAGATCGAGCGATTGTTAGCTGGTAGACGCGAAGACTTGTCTTCTATTATCGGTCACGTTCCGCCGCTCCACGCGATCATCGCCGACGGTTCGGCGTTGCCCGAGCACGTGGCGCGCGATGCGATTGCCTCGGCGTTCGATGGAAGCGGTCAGGCTAGCACATCGCTAAAACTGCTGTGCCTGGCGGATAGCATCGCGGAGCCAACGCTGGAGTTCATCGCTGGTGCGATCGAAGAATTAAAGCTGGGTGATCCCCTGGATCTCGCGACAGATCTGGGGCCGCTCATCGACGAAGATGCACGCGCCAAGGTGGATTCCGATTTGCAGCAATTGATAGGAAATGGCCGGTTGCTGCAGTCCATTGCCGTCCCGCCAACGCTTGAGAAGGGCGTGTTTTACGGCCCGCATCTCTTCGAAATCACCGCCCCCAGCGCAGTGGGGAAGGACATCTCCGGGCCGTTGCTGCATGTCTTGCGATTCAAACCGGATCAGCTCGCCGGTTTGTGCGAGGCGCTTGGCGCAAGCCATCCAGATCTGCGTCTGGGTGTGCATAGCCGCATTCGGGCAACCTTAGAACTGGCTCGCAGCAAAATTGCGGACGTCATTCTCGTTCGTGATCGCTCTGGCGTGCTCATCAGCTACTAATGCGGTGTCCGAGCTTTCCGATTAGTGGGTGCTGTCTCAATTGGCCCCTGAATGTCCTTACGCGATTTTATGGGTAACCAGACAACACGCCCTTACTACGCGGCAACTTTTCGGTCCCGAGTAAAATCTTGTTTCCTTTATTCGAATTTCGCTTGAGTTGGTATCATGCAATCACGTGTCAACGGCAATGAGTCGATCCGCCTGGCCAATTGCAACTGGAAAACTATCAGGCCCTGGTTTCGGAATCCCATTTCGCCACTTGCCAGATAAAACTCCCGCATTCGGCCAAAGCGCTCGTCGTAGATTTGTTTGTCGCGATCCCAATTCGCGCCGACCCATTTGCATTCAAAACATGACGTGTCCGCGCTATTGTTTAGTTGATCCAACTTAGGGGGACGTCCCCATGGTTGGGCGCCCGACACTTTTTGTGTGCTTCGCCATATGCCGGCAACATGACCATCAACGACTGGGAATTTCTATCTATCGCTAAGGTGCCTTGCAGCCCTTTCCACAAAGCTGGGATCGACGATTTGTTTGTCCAATTTGGAACCAGTCACATCGCCGTTGTCACGGCCATCCTCGGCATTGCACTTGCCTTGATTGCGGTCGTGCGTGTCTGGGGCGGCGTTAGACTCGCCCGGACTATCAGGTGGAGCTTGGCAACGGTTTTGATCTTCACTTGGGTGCTATGGTTTCTTCTTCTGTACGAGGAAGGATGGGCTTCGATTGCCACGCTTCTGCCTATGAATCTGTGCGACTGGGCAGCCATCGTTGTCGTCATCACGCTCATTCGGCCAAATCAGCGAACGTATGAACTCGCATATTTCTGGGCATTGGGCGGTACGACGTTGGCATTGCTCACGCCGGATCTCGCTGTCGACTTTCCGGACCCCAGGTTCACGATTTTCTTCGCGCTTCATGGCGGTGTAGTCGCGGCCGTGCTGTTTTTCACGCTTGGCCTGAGGATGCGCCCCTGGCCGTCTTCAATCCCGCGTGTCGTTGCATGGTCGTCAATCTATGTAGGCGTGGCGACTGCGGTGAATGGGCTCTTCGGCACGAATTTCGGCTACCTCGTTGCGAAGCCAATTCAACCGTCTTTGCTCGATTACTTTGCGCCGTGGCCATACTACCTCGGCGAGGAGGTGCTTCTCGCGTGCGCGATAATCACATTGCTCTATGCGCCATTCTTTCTTCGAGACCGGTTTGCGGGCAGACGCGATCTTCACAGGAAGTAGCCGGCAATGCTGAGTCGAATGCCGCAGATGGTGGTCAGAAGACCACCTGTTCTTCGGCGAGATCGGGTTCGCCCACAAGGTGCAGTATCTCCGCGCGAGCAGCGTCTCTGGCTGCCACTGCAGCACTCCAGTCCGGACCTTCCGGCAAAATCGGCGCCGCAACAGTGACTTCGACGCCTCCTTGCCGCGGAAACCATTGGTCCCCACGCAAAATGGAGCGGGTTCCGCGAATAGCGACGGGGATGATTGGCACGCCGGCCTCGGCCGCCGCGAGAAACGGTCCCGTCCGGAATGCGAGGAGCCCCGGCATCCGTGTCAGTGTTCCTTCCGGAAAGAAGACGATGAGTTCACCCGTCCGGAGCAGATGCGCTGCTTTCTGGGCTGCCTCGGCGCCCTTTTCGACGTCCATGCGCTCAACAAATATCGCGCCGATCCGCTCCAGAAACACGCGGGCGAAGAATTTCTTCACCAATTCTGCCTTGACCACGAATACGGCCGGGCGCGGGAGAAGCGCGCCGAGCACGACATTGTCGAAATAACTGGAATGGTTGACCACAAGCACAGCCGCGCCCGGCGGAATGTGTTCAACGCCGGAGACCTTCAACGGCGTGGCGGTCAGCGGAAGGAACAGGCTGCTGGCAACGCGGATCACGCGCCATTGCTGCGTGTGCCGTGGCAGCAGAACGACCAGCGGCCAGACAAGGCCGACAAGGAAGCCGAGCAAGCCCCACCAATACCCGGCATAGATGTGGGCCCAGACGACTTCCCTCCCGCGCAGGAATTGCTCGCGAAGCGCCGACGCCCGCAGCCTTACAATTTGCCGCCAGATCGGCGGATGGCCCCCGCGCATTTGTCCGGCCTCGTAAAGCGCACGGCAGGCTGCGCGCCGGATTTTTCCGCTCGACGTCTTTAGAACCGTGTGAGGTGGCGCGAGCACGATGTCGTCTGCTGGAGCCTCCAGGATCGTCGTGACGGTCTCGTCGGCCGTATGGCGAAGCTGTTCGCGCTTTCCCGGATCGATTTCATGCGTCTCCGCTACGATTACGACTCGCTCGGTTCCGGTGCGCGGATCGGGAACGCCGAAGGCTACGACGCAGCCTTTGCGAACACCCGCAATATCGCCCACTGCCTCTTCAATCTCGTGCGGATAGATATTCCGGCCGGCGCGCTTGATCATGTCCTTGCTGCGGCCGGTGATGAACACGTCGCCCGAGACCGTGTAGGCGAGATCGCCGAGAATCGAGCCAGCCATCGACGAAGAGTTCCTTCGTCTTCGTCGGATTTCGAAAATAGCCGGAGGTTGCGGAGGGCCCGCGAAATTGCAGCCGGCCTTCGCGCCGGTCCCCCAGCTCGCGGCCAACCGGATCGAGAATGCGGATCTGATGACCCGGCAGCGTCAGGCCGCAGGCGACGAATTCGAGTGCCGTGGGCTCGTCTGCCGTCGCAGGTGCCGCTTCGCCGCGCTCGGTGAGCGCTCGGCGCTCGACGCGATCGATGATCGGGACGCGGCTCGGCGGCGGAAAGGCCAGGCCAACTGCGCATTCGGCGAGACCGTAGACGGGGGCCGGGGCCGTCTCGCGCATCCCATAGCGCACAAAGCGGTGTGTGAAATTGCGTAGGGTTGCGGGGCTGACGGCCTCCGCGCCGTTGACGACCATTCGCAACGAACCGAGATCAAGACCCGCAATATCCGCATCGTCGATTTTGCGCAGACACAGTTCGAAAGCGAAATTCGGCGCGGCCGAAAGCGTTGCGCGGTAACGATGGATGGCCCAGAGCCAGTCTTCTGGCCTTGCCAGAAAATGCAGCGGCGACAGGATCGCGACGGGGGCGGCATAGTAGAGGCTGCCCAGCCAGGCACCGATCAGCCCCATATCGTGGTAGAGCGGCAGCCAGCTCACGAAGATATCCGATGCGCTGGCGCCGAGCGCATCCCCCATGGCGCGGATATTGGCCAGAAGATTGGCGTGGCTCAGCATAACGCCCTTTGGATCGCCTGTGCTTCCGGACGTGTACTGGATCAGGGCGACGACTTGCGCGTGCGCGGGATGGGGGCGCGCCAGGTTATCTCGGCGCGCCAGAGACTCGACGGACTCGACCGATTTGAGACCTGTCACCTGCCCAGTGAGCAGGTGTGCGATGGCCCGCCAGGACGGACGCGTGATCAGAACGGTCGCTCCTGCATTCGTGAGAATGCCCGCCTGGCGCCGCAAGTGTTCTTCCAGTTGCGCCGGGCGAAAGGGCGGGTAGATCGGTACGGGCACGCCGCCCGCATAAAGTATGCCGAAAAAAGCGAAAAAAAACTCCTCGCTAGTCGGTAGCATGATCGCGACGGTCTGGCCGGGCTCCAGGCCGGCCGCTTGCAGGCCGGCGCCGACTGCAGCCGCGCTGTCGCGCAATTTGCGATAGCTGATTGTGGCAGTTGTTCTCGCGCCGTCGTCCAGCAGGATGTGCGGCCGTTCCGGGTGGGCGCGCACATGCCACTCCAGCACGTCGATGAGCGTTTGCGCTGTCTGCGGTGTGGCCTCGACGGCCTCTAGCACGAGCGAGGCTATCTCCGGGCGACGCCGCGCCTGTCCGCCTGCTGCCGTGTTCAGCACGGCTTCCAAGAGGTCTCTGGGAGTTTCGGCCTCGGATAGAAGCGCTTCGGGCAGGCGAATGTGAAAAACCCGTTCCAGCCGCAGCAGCAGTTCAACGCGGCCGAGGCTGTCGAAGCCAAGATCGCGATCCAGGGCGCTGTCGAGGCCGACGCGCAAGGTCAGGCGTCGATGTGGGCGGAGCATGACGGCGACATCGCGAGTGGCGGCAAGGAGGTCACTCGCCGCTGCGTTCGGATCGAGCGGGGCGTGCGGTGCGGCGACAGGCGGCGACAGCGCGATCTGCGAGCCGTGATCACCCGGCGAGTTCGAAGATGTCGACGCGTGCGCTGTCATGGCTTCACGTTCGCTGATCGAGGGACTCTGCACAGCTAGCCGGCCGCGAGCCGAACCTCGTCAATGTTAAATTAGTCCGTGGATGGCCGCGCGGTGCTTGATTTGAGTCAACACGTGTCAACAGATCGCTTTCTAATCTATTGAGTTAAAGCTGCTGCAAAGCGACTTCGAAATGACACGCGTGCTCGCTGCTCATCCCGCCGGTCCTGCAGGAGAGGTAAACGCGGCCCCGTCCTGTTCCCGGCGCGGACTCATTGCTTGGGCCCTCTACGATTGGGCCGGTTCTCCCTTCACCACTTTGATGCTCACCTTTGTTTTCCCTGTTTACTTCGTCCAGGCTGTTGTGGGCGATGCAGTCATTGGACAAGCGTTGTGGGGCTACGCGGCCAGCGCGTCTGGTTTGATCATTGCGGTGTTGATCCCGGCCCTTGGTGCCATCGCAGATGCCGGTGGACGAAATAAGCCGTGGCTGCTGGGCTCATTCGCGATCTGCGCTCTTGCATCGTCACTCATGTGGTTCATTGAACCGACACCTTCATTCGTCCTCTTGGGTATCGCTCTGATCGTTATCGGGAACATCGGTTACGCATCTGGAGTCGTATTCAACAACGCCATGTTGCCCGCGCTTGTACCCGAAGAGCGGATAGGCCGCTGGTCGGGCTGGGCCTGGGCACTCGGTTATGCCGGTGGGCTCTTCGCGCTCGTATTGATGCTTCTTTGCTTCATTCAAGACACGTTGCCGTGGCTTCCACTCAATCGAGCTCGCGCCGAGAACATTCGAATTGTCGGACCTTTCATTGCCGTCTGGTTCGCTGTCTTTACTTGGCCACGCTTTGTTTGGACGCCAGACAGATTGCATTCGGGCTTGAGCTCTGGCTTGGCGGTTCGACGGGGTCTTGCGACGCTGCGTGCAACAGTTGTGGGGCTGCCAGCGAAACCAAATATTGCGTGGTTTCTGGTGGCGAACATGCTCTATGCCGACGCATTGGTCGCAATTTTTGCCGTTGGGGGCATCTACGCTGCAGGCGCCTTCAAGATGACGCTGGCCGAGGTGACAAGTTTCGGAATCGTGCTCAATATCGCCGCGGGCTTGGGTGCTTTCGTCTTCGCATGGGTTGATGATTGGATCGGATCTCGCCGCACGATTCTTCTTGCGCTCTGCGGTTTGATTATTGCTTCGATTGCCGCCGTCGTGGTCGACCGTCCCATTTGGTTTTGGGTTGCGGGTTCAGCAATGGGTTTGTTTGTCGGACCTGCGCAAGCCTCGAGCCGCTCTTTGATGGCCAGGCTGGCGCCCCGTGGGCAGGAAACAGAATTCTTTGGGCTATTTGCTCTATCGGGCAAAGCGACAGCGTTTTTAGGCCCGGCCCTTGTCGCTGTTGTGACATCGGTAAGTCGGAGCCAGCGCCTTGGGCTTGGGAGCTTGCTCATTCTACTGATCGCTGGGGCTGCGGTGCTGCTGCGCGTGTCTGAACCGCCCGTTCCTGCACAACGTGCCCGGCCACGGGAAGGGTCAAGGAGGCGTGAGTAGCCTGGAAGCACAGCCTGACACTGACGAAGGCCAACATAACCTGGCGCCGCGGTGCAGCCGACACGATCCGACGTCTGCTTTCCATCCAAAGCGGACATTCGCCATCGAGCGCTCCCCACCCGAAGCAGGCTTTCCAGCAGCGACTTCTTTCGACCGATTGCGGTCCTCGGGCGAACTAGGTGTTTCTCCAATTTGCCTCCTGGCCAATCCGAAACGCGGTCTTTGATTCGCATCAAGGCTTTCACACGCGGGTGAGCGCACGATTTTGAGCCATAGCGCGAAGTGGTCATACGACGGAGGTTCAGATGTCAGATCGAGTCTATAAGGTCGTCGAGATCGTCGGCTCATCGCAAACGAGCATTGAAGATGCCATCAACGGTGCGATCGTCCGGGCGAGCAGTACGCTGCGGAACTTAAGATGGTTCGAAGTGATCCAAACGCGCGGAGAGATCAGAGGTGGAAAGGTCCACTTCTTCCAGGTCCACCTAAAGGCGGGCTTCACGATGGAAGAGCTTGCTGACTAGGCCGGCGGGCTGAACCGCGATTTCGGACAATCGCTGACGTCCGCATCGGAAAACGCGGCTTCTCGCCTTCCGTGATTGTCACTGCACCGCGCACCTTTGCAAAACCGATGCGAAGGATGAGCCCAAGCCAAGGGCGCGCGCCTTGATCTATCGCAATGCAGCCCCGTCTCTGCGGTCCAGAATGGAGGGAGTTTGCAGGATGAAGGCATAGCCGCCGATGCGCGGCCGCCCACGGCACGGGAGACAGGCGATGGCAGCCGGCACAAAAGAACTCACCCAAGCCCTCGCTGTGGCGGAGGAGTGGGTCGAAGCATTTGTCCAACTCCTGGGATGGCGTGATCGGGACAGGGCGTTCGCAGCGATGATCGCGGCCTTGCACGGCTTACGCGACGGCGTACCGTCAGACGAGGCGATCTATATCGGTTCGGATCTGCCACCCGCGTTGCGCGGCCATTATTATGAGGGATGGCATCCATCTGGACGGGGGCTTCCGCTCACATCGCGGGAAGCCTTTCTGGAGCGCATCCAGGACGCGACACATCGCGATCCGGGGATCGATGCCGAGCAGGTTGGCCATGCGCTGTTCGCCTTGCTGGCTGCGCGCCTGCCTGCATCGGAGGTCGAAAATGCCAGAGCTGTCACTCCGGCAGAGTTGCACGCCTTCTGGCCGAGTTGAGGCCCGAGAAGCGTAGTCTCAGTCTATACGCGGCTGGCAGGACCCGGCAGACCGGAAGCGTCCAGGCCCAACTGATTGCAGACGCGCTGGACGACGCGCGGGTCCATATCCTCATGCGCGCCACCAAGTGGCAGACGAGCCGTTCGCTCTTCACGACGCACTGTCACCTCGGGATGGCCTTGCGATCGGCCATGCTGTTCATGGGATTCGAACTGACAGCCTTGCTCCGCGAGCCAGTTGCGAAAAGTGTCGCTTCGCATGGGATTTCTCCGGATTTGAACCTCTTCAGACTGTACGTATTGGAAGTCCGAACGCAACGCCGTGAAATATTGCGTCCAAGTTGCGGTTTAAATCTTGAGACAAATCAACGCTCTTACGCCGGCGCTCGGATTTCCGGGTCGCGTCCTAATTTGAATTTTCTTCCAATTCGCCAGCGACGGCACCTCAATCCAGAAGAGGGTCCGGTCGGTCAGGTGTGTGCTGTCGATACCATCGCGCTCTCGACGCAGATCGATTCCTCCAACCTAATCTTGTTTGTGGCGGCCCCATTGGTGCGGGCATCCGGATACTGTCTCGGTTTGGAATATCATTCCAATTGCAGCTTTCGCGCGGGAGCCTATGCTTGCTCCATGGTCGATAGGCCCAAAGATTTCGATTGGCCGATATTGTGGCTGACGCTACTGACAATCATCTTTCTCGGCGTGATGGTCGCTTGGCTCGCGACAATTTTCGTGCCTGGCAAGCTGTTGCCGTGGAACTAGGAAGACCCAATGCCTATGGTCGGCCGAACTCAATCGCGCGACACGCGTTGGTGCGATGATCGACATGCTCGACATGAACGTGCTGGACGTTCTTGAAGGCGCCAGTTTTGTCATCTCCAAGGCGTGATTGCGCAGGAAGGCCGCGATGGACACTCCACTCCGCGTTTTCGTTCTGAATGCGACTAAGGAATTTGGCAACGCAATCGCTCGTGCTGGCGGCGCCATCCCGGGAAACCACGAGGAGCGAACTTTTGAGGACGGCGAGTACAAGGTCCGGCCGCTCGAGACAGTTGCTGGGTGCGATGTCTATGTCGTGCAGAGTCTCCATGCCGGTCCGAGCGACGGCACAGACGGCAAGTTGAATCGGCTTCTTTTCTTCATTGGTGCCCTGAAAGATGCGGGCGCGGCCAGGGTCACCGCGGTTGCGCCATACCTTTGTTACGCGCGCAAGGATCGGCGCACAAAGTGGCAGGATCCGATGACGTTGCGCTATGTGGCATCGCTTTTTGAAGCGGTCGGCACTGATGCCATCGTCACGGTCGACGTGCATAACGACGTCGCGTTCGAGAACGCGTTTCGTTGCCGGACGATAGCGCTGACAGCGGCGCCGCTGTTCGTCGACTATGCAAAAAATCTGGGAGACGATCGGCTCTGCGTCGTATCGCCTGATCCGGGTGGCGTAAAAAGAGCGCAGCTCTTTCGTGAAGTACTCGAAAAGGTCTGCGGTTATGCGGTCGCCAGGGGCTTTGTCGAGAAGAGACGCAGTGCCGGCGTTGTCGAAGGAGAACTCTTCGCCGGCGATGCGAGGGATGCAACGGTTTTGATCGTGGACGATCTTGTTTCGTCCGGAGGAACGTTGCTACGGGCCGCTCGTGCGGTCCGGGCACAAGGAGCGCGCCGCGTGATCGCCTTCGCAACACATGGACTGTTCATGTCGGGAACTTCGGAAGTGCTGGCCGACGGCGCGATAGATCGCCTGGTCGTCACCGATACCATTCCACCTTTCCGTTTGTCGGATATTGCCGCCAGGCAGAAGATCGACATTGTTTCCGCAGTCGGTTTGTTTGCGCAGGCGATCGACCGGCTGCATCGCAATCAACCGTTGGACGATTTGCTCGCTTATTGAGAAACTGGCCGAGCGTGAGGGCCTCGCGGCGCGCGATTTCAAGATATTTCAGCGCCAACGGTCTCCACTTTTCGGGTGTCCTCGGCTTCGGTTCGAGCAGATGCGCGATCGATAGATTTGCCCGCAGCGTCGCGCGAAAGCATCGGTAGAACGCAAGGAGTTCCGGCGGGGGCGTGTCCGGCAAGACTTCCATCAGCTTCCGCGCAATCTGTTTGCCGATCCTGGCGTCGCCAAGGCGGTCGCATTCAACGGCGAGATAGGAGAGTTCGTCGAAGGGGTCTACCGACCGAAATTCGGCATTGAATTCGAGACAATCGATGATCGATAGGGGGCTTCCCAGCCAGATGTGTTCCGGCCGCAAATCGCCGTGTCCGTCGACTATTCTGCGCGCCTGCAGCCGTTGAAGCAGTAAATGCCCTGACCGTTCGAGAAACTGCTGTTGCGCGCATTGGACGGTCAATACGACCCCCGGCGGCATGTTCAGCCTCCGCTTGGTGAGCACCTTTTGATTTGCCCTTACCGAATTTCGCCATTTCGCCAGGTATTTCGCCGGAGTCGCGAACACTGGCCGCGCGCGACGATAAAATTGGAATAGTGCGTTCTCGAGCTCGCGCAGTCGCTGCTGCTCTGTGCGATGTCCGAGTATATTCGCGTCGAGCATCAGGCGTTCGTCGACGCGGTGCATGACAACCAGCCAATCGACGATCGGACCCCCGCCGCCAATCTGAAGTCCTGTCGGCGTTTTGCAGAAAGGGGCAACGGAGAGGTACAGAGTCGGAGCCAGGCGCCGATTTAGAACGAGTTCCGCGCGGCAGGCGGCTTCGCGCTTTTCGACGGTTGAAAAATTGAGATATGGAAGTTGAATCGGTTTCTTGAGCTTGTAGGCCTTGTCGCCGGCGAGGAAGACCCACGACATATGGGTCTCAATGGACGTCACCGCATCGACCGCGCCTGGATAAGAATCCGAACGCTGCAGGAACGTTACCTTGTCAGAAAGCGGCGGATCAGTGACGCTATCGCTCACCTTTTTGCTGTCCTTGCTCGGTCATTGGCACCAACAGATAAAGTTGTCCGACCCTCGGCGCCCTGGCGCAGGCATGAATTTTCCGGAATTGAACGTCTAGTTTCCTCGAAGTTCCATATAGGGGCACGCAGGCTCTGAAATACTGATACTAATCCGCATTCAAAGTCGGGTTTCCTGATGCGCGTCAACGTTTCTGGCGGCGCGTCGGCTGGGCATATAAATGCAGTTGTCGGCCTGAGCGCCTTGAAGCGCGAAACTTGACCCGGTATCGGGACTGAAAGGCCGCATATTTCTAGCGGCCACCCGTGCTGTCTTCAGATCCTGGTTTCGATCCGGGTCAGGGTTTTGTTCCGATCCGTTGATGCAGGTCAGATTTTGGGGGGCGGTTCTACGCTCTTGTTCGGCGCTATGAAGGAACGTGGCTGGCAGCACTTTTCGCACGAAGCAGACCTGGGCGTCAGCGGATGGGGCCCGACTGTGGAAACCGCGTTTGAGGAAACGGCTCTGGCACTGACAGCGGCGGTAACAACCGCCGTTGTGGCTGCCGTGACGCCCGTCCAAATTTCGTGCGAAGCCGTCAACCTGGATTTGCTGCTTGTCGCATGGCTCAATGCAATCATCTATGAAATGGCCGTCCGGAATATGGTTTTCGGCCGTTTCGAGGTTAGCATCGCCAGCAACAAGCTTGGGGCGACGATTTGGGGCGAGCCGGTGGATCGCACGCGCCATGAACCCGCCTGCGAGCCTAAAGGTGCGACCTTTACTGAACTGAACGTCTCGCGGGACGAAAGCGGCCGATGGACTGCGCGCTGCGTAGTCGATGTGTGAGGAGACGTCTCCATGGATCCGTCACGCTTCACCAAAATAAACGATACCGCCTGGCGCATTGAGCCCATTGGCGCCATGCGCGTGCCCGGCATCATCTATGCCGACGAGCAGCTTCTGCGTGACATGGACGACAAGGTGTTTGCGCAGACGGCGAATGTCGCCACACTTCCCGGCATCAGGAGCGCCGCCTACGCCATGCCGGATGCCCATTGGGGTTACGGCTTTCCGATCGGCGGTGTCGCCGCGTTTGATCCGGAGCAGGGCGGCGTCATTTCGGCGGGTGGTGTCGGCTTCGACATATCGTGTGGCGTTCGCACTATGCTGACCGGAACGTTGCTGGCGGACGTCAAGCTCGTCCAGCGGCAGCTCGCAGATTCTCTGTATCATCAAATTCCAGCCGGTCTTGGCAGCGAAGGGGCGATAACGCTCGAGCCCATCGACATGAACAGGATGCTCTCCGGCGGCGCCCGCTGGGCAATCGAGCAAGGATGGGGAGACTTGGCCGATCTCGAACGCATCGAGGAAGGGGGTGCCGTAGCCGGTGCGCAAGCGGACTGCGTCTCCGATCGCGCGAAGAAGCGGCAAAGGCGGGAAATGGGGACGCTTGGCTCCGGCAATCACTATCTCGAAATTCAGACCGTTGCCGAAATCTTTGACGAAAAGGCCGCCAAAGCCTTTGGTCTCGTGCGCGATGAGGTCGTACTGACGATACATTGCGGCTCGCGGGGACTGGGACACCAGATAGGGACTGATTTTCTAAGCGAAATGCTGCCAGCCGCTGCAGCAGCAGGCATTTCGCTTCCGGATCGCGAGCTGGCTTGCGCGCCGATCCATTCGGAGATCGGCGAGCGTTATCTCGGCGCGATGCGCGCGGCCACCAATTGTGCGCTTGCCAATCGCGAGATCCTTGGGCATCTGGCGCGGCGCGTCTTTCGGCACTTCTTTCCGCAGGCAGAGATGCCGCTTCTGTTCGATGTCTCTCACAACACTTGCAAGGTCGAGATTTATGAGGTGGACGGCAGAAAACGAGAACTGTTCGTTCACCGCAAGGGTGCGACGCGAGCCTTCGGCCCTGGCCATTCGAACCTGCCAGAAAGCCTTCGCGAGATGGGCCAGCCCGTCCTGATCGGCGGCAGCATGGGAACCGCCTCATATGTCCTGGCGGGAGTGGAAACGAGCGAGGCGAGGGCATTTTCGTCGGCCTGCCATGGCGCGGGCCGCGCCATGTCGCGCCACGCCGCATCCAGGAAATGGAGCGGCCGCAAGGTCAGTGATGAACTCTTTTCACGTGGCATCATCGTCCGTAGCCCATCCTCGCGCGGCATCGCCGAGGAAGCGCCCGGTGCGTACAAGGACGTCGGTGCTGTCGTGGAGAGCACAGAACGGGCGGGACTGGCGCGCCGTGTGGCGCGGCTTTCGCCAGCCATTTGCGTTAAGGGCTGATCGCCGGCCGAAACAAGGAGGTCTCCTCAACCGTTCCTTATCCGCGGTGTTTCTGTCGATCTCAATCTGTGGTGCGGAATGCCGTCTGCGCGTTCAGTGAAAAGCTTCTTCCTCAAGATCGGATGTCAGGATTTCGAAAATTTCGCCCACCTTGCCGACCAGCGGCCAACGACTGTTTCCTTCGATCTGCGCCCGGCCGTCCGCCCACATAACCGCCTCTTCTATCTCTTCAAAAGAGGGGTTAAGCGCCAGAATTGCCGTCAGTTTCGCGTCGTCGATTTCTCCGATCACATGCCTGACTTCCAAAATCGCTTCCTCGGTCCAGGTCGTCATGATGGGCCTCCTATGTATTTTGGCGATTTAACATGAAAGCCTCGGCCGTTTACTGATCAGGATCATAAAGAGGTGTAACCGGTGCCAAGAACGCTTCTTCCGTCTGGCAACGTCCGGTGTGGCGCCGCGCAATTTCAACAAAAGCGGAACAAATTCATGTTGGCCGAAGTTCCAGTTCGAGAGCGAGTTTTTCTTCGCTTCGCCGCAGATGCGTACCAAAGGCGGCCGACAGTTTCGTCATCCTCTCGAACATGGCGTCGGCTTCCTGCTCGGTTGCGAGGCGCACATGCGCGAATTCAAGAGAAACAGGGATGAGCGTCAATTTTCTGGGCCCCGTCGCGTCCGCCTCGACCACGAACACAAAGGACCGGTCATTGCGTAGCTCCTCGTCGACCGCGTAGTCGTCAAGGAAGTCGCCAGTATCATGCAAAATCAGCGAGCGCATGCACCGCTCGACACCCTGAAAGATGTGGGCCGAATGTCCGTGAACGATGTCGACGCCGCGGGCCACGGCCGCGCGTCGATATTTTGCAATCGCCGGTGACGGCGAAGTCACCATGTTCGGGCCGAAGTGGCATGACAGAACGATGAGGTCGGCTCCCTCTTTGCGCGCACTGTCTATTTGGACCGCATCGGGAAAGGAAACGCCATTCTGCATTCCGGGGTCGATGTATGCCGTGCCGGGGCCCTCCGAACTCGCGGCAAATGGCCGTTCGTGGTCGACACAGGCGAACAACGCAATCTTCAGAGCGCCCACCGTGATCAAGGCCCGCCGGCGCGCGGCCGTCTCATCGATGCCGGCACCCGCGTGAGCAATACCGGCGGCGTCCAGCATCTGCAGTGTCTCCACGAGACCCGCGACTTCGAAATCGAGCACATGATTGTTTGCGAGGCTCACCGCGCGAATGTTGCCGGCCTTCAGCACCTCTATGGCTGCAGGATCCGCGCCAAAATGAAAAACCTTCGGCGTCCGCATCCATTGTTCCTTGTGTCGCGTGATCGCGCATTCGAGGTTGGCAATGGTGGCGTCACAGGATTGAAGCAGGGGCCTCACATCGCCCCAGAAACTCTCCGGCTGCCGGCGACCAAGCTCGCGCGATACCAGCCGGCCGAGCATCACATCGCCGACAAAGGCGACGCGAATTCGCGCAGGCTGCGGCGTCCTACCGCTCATAGCGGCCGACGAGTTCGGCCTCTGCGAGCGCGAACTCTTCCGCCTTCACTGTCACGGCTGCGCACGAAGGATGCGCCTGCACAGGAAGATGCTCGACTGACAGCGCGGTCAGCCGGAATTGATAGCGATGCGGTCCATGGCCGGGCGGCGGGCAGGGGCCGTCATATCCGGCCTTGCGGAAATCATTTTTTGCCTGTCTGGGACCGTCCGCGACGTCCGAGCGAGCGAAATGCTCGGCAAGGCCACGTCGATCCGGCGGAATATCGAAGATCGCCCAATGGTGCCACGTGCCGCCGGGCGCATCGGGATCGGTGCAGACCAAGGCAAAGCTGCGTGCTCCCTTGGGCGGGGCGGTCCAGGCGAGCGGCGGCGAAAGGTTCTCGCCATCGCAAGTGTAACGCGGCGGGATCGCCCCGCCGTCGTGAAAAGCGCTCGAAGTAAGTTGCATGATATCCATCCAAAAAACCAGAATCCTCCCGGATCGCGACTGAAAAACTGATGCACATCAACGATGCACTGAGGACGTGCGCCGTTGAATTCTGCGGACTCGCCCAGCATATGGCCACGAACTGGACGGCTTGGAGAGGTGGAGCGCCCATTTCAGGATGACGTCGCATGGATGCAACGAGAGCTGCATTCTGCTGAAACGGCTTCAACATGATTTCGGCAACCCGCGCCATTGAGCAGAACAGGCGTTCAGGCGCTGGGAGGCGAATAGGCGGCGATAACGCGGTCCAGCTGGTCGATGGTCCGTTGGAGATAGGCAATGTGAGTCATCGTGCCTTGCGTCATCGGCTCGCCGATCTTTCGTTCGCCGATGCTCAAAGTGCCGGCTCGGTATGGGTCGAGTTCTCTCCGCAGGCTGTCGCGCTTATCGCGGCACCATAGGACCTGCTCAGCAATAGGCCTCTGAACACGGTCTTCTTTCATCCTTGAAAGAGACTACGCCGATCTACCGCGTTAGCGAGTCCGCCTCCGAGGCAGGTTCCACGAAACGTCTTGGCCCTACCCGTCCTGAGCAGCTTTCCTGCGGCATGAAAATAGGCAGGATTTTCGCTGGTCTTAGAGGCTATGGATAGTCTGCAAGCGCAGGCTAACATTGACAAAGGTCAGCCTAACTTGCCGCCGCTGCGCATATTTTGAGTTTTAGAATGATGGAGAGACAACCATGAAAGTCAAAGATGTAATGCACAGGGGCGTCACGTGGATCGAGGCGACAAGAGACGTTCGAACTACTACTGCCGGGCGGTGAAGGCCGAGGTCGTCATGACTAAGATTTCCTGTGTCATTTGTGCGTACAACGAGGCGGATCGAATCCGGCACGTTTTGGACGTCGTTGCGACCCATCCCCTGTTTGATGAAGTAATTGTGGTGGACGACGGCTCGACTGACGAAACCAACAGAGTTTTGTGCTCATATCCGGCTCTCCATCTAATCTCATATGAGAAGAACCGCGGTAAGACCTACGCCTTGAGTCAGGGAATCGCGGTTTCGCGTCACGATCTCATCATGCTGCTTGATGCAGATCTTGCTGGCCTTACGCCGGCCAATCTCAATGCCCTCGCGGAACCAGTTCTCAGAGGTGACGCCGAGGTAAGTATAAGCCTGCGCCGGAACAGCCTCGCGCTCTATCGCCTTCTAGGCATGGACTTCGTTTCCGGCGAGCGCGTCATTCCGAAATCTCTTCTCCTGGATGCCTTGCTCGACATGGAGCGATTGCCCCGTTGGGGCGGCGAAGTGTTCATGAACCGTCTCATTGTCGCGCGAAAGCTGCGCGTTGCGGTTGTACGTTGGTCGAATGTCTCGAACGTGCGTAAGTATCAAAAGCTGGGGGTGTGGCATGGGGCCCTGGAAGAAATTCATATGATTTGGGACGTGCTTCGGTTGCTCTCTCCACTTGAAGCCGTTCTTCAGACTTTTGGTCTCCTGGTGCTTACGGTTCGATCGCCGGCTAGAGCGCGAACGCAATCCGCCTCGCCGCCTCGACCCCGCTACCATTGAGTGTCCGCAGGCGATTGGCCCTGTGGCGGACGTGCGAAGAAACCGAAGACGCCTTTTCTTTCGAAAAGCCGCCTCTGTTTTCAGTGATGGTGAAGTTCGGTCACGATAGCGCTACCCTTTTTGTTTTTTCTGGCTTCCGAGAATTCTTCGAAGCCAGGCCGCAGGGCGCGTGTGCGCCGCCGAAAACTTCCGGCCTGAAGCCGTATCCGGAACCCCGCGGTGACCGCTGATCCGTTCGATGTGAATTCGAAAATACATCGTCTCTATTGGGCGCGTTTTCTCACCGAGCACAGTCTTCACGTAAGCGGGTTCCCACCATACGGGTCGCTTCTGCAATAGGGCGTGCGCACCTTCCCGATGCGCTTTGTGCTCGGGCGTATCGGGTAACTCTTCATATTTGCCTAAAACGATTACCGTGGCCCAATCGTGCAGGCTGGACACTTCGTCAGCCTCTACACAAACCAGCGGATTGGCACGCATCCAAGCGGTCTTTTGTCCGTGCGTTGAGAAACTGTAGAGGTAATTGTCAGCATACGCACAATACATCGGAATGATGTAGGGCTGCCCTTCATGAACATATGCCAATCTGCACAGCCGCGCACGCGCCAGCAGGTCGATACTGGCTTGCCGAGTCATATCATGAATCAACATATCAGGTGGTTGTCCTCACCCAAACACGCGTGTTGTCCGAACAAGTAGTCGGAGCATTGTGTCGAAAGTACCACCAATCGGTGATGTTTCCCAATGTTCCTGGCGCGCGATCGAGCAGGGCTGCCTGCAATTTCCACCAACGCGATAGAGCCATGGGCAGCCTTCTGCGCCGCCGGGCCATCTCCACCGATGGATCAGGATCGCTTCAGAAGCCGGCGAAGCTCCACAAGGCTGCGTGTGTTGAGAACGTCGTTCGCCTCGATCCAGCCGCGCCGCGCCTGGTCGACGCCATAGCGCATGTAGTTCAGCGTTTCGGGAGTATGCGCGTCGGTCGAGATCGCAAGCCTGACTCCCATCTTCTTTGCCATCCGGCAATAGACATCCGAAAGGTCAAGCCGGGACGGTTGAGCGTTCGCTTCCAGGAAACAGCCTCGCTCCAGCGCCGCCTTCATCACACGTTCGATATCGAGGGCATAGGGATCGCGTTCGCCAATCAGCCGGCCAAAGGGATGGGCGACAATGTTGACGTATCTGTTATCCATGGCACGGATGATGCGTTCGGTCTGCTGCCGGGCGGAAAGATCAAAA
Organism: uncultured Alphaproteobacteria bacterium; assembly: GCA_963743765.1. Lineage (GTDB taxonomy): Bacteria > Pseudomonadota > Alphaproteobacteria > Micropepsales > Micropepsaceae > Rhizomicrobium. The sequence continues at coordinate 7,914 of CAVUQQ010000004.1, read as the reverse complement.
CTGGAGTGGACCGCTGCTACCACAAGGTCGAGTTCTTTCAGAATGGAATCGGGCAGAGCGAGCGCACCGTCGGGCAGTATGTCAACTTCGGTCGACTTGAGGATGTGAAAGCCGCGCAGTTTGGAATTGAGCCGATCGATGCGGTGGATTTGCGCCGCCAACCGCTTGGCATCCAGTCCGTGCGTGACGCCGATATATTTGGAATGATCGGTGATTGCGATGTATTCATAGCCGCACGCCTTGGCCGCTCGCACCATCTCTTCGAGCGTGGCGTCTCCGTCACTGGCTTCGGTATGAACGTGCAGGTCGCCCCGGATGTCGGACAGCGACACAAGCCGCGGCAGCTTGCCAGCGGCCGCCGCTTCGATTTCGCCCTGGCTCTCGCGCAGTTCAGGCTCGATATAGGGCAGGTCCAGCTGCGCATAGACGTCCTTCTCGGTCTTCCCGGCAACCCACTTACCGTTTCGAAACACACCATACTCGTTGATCTTGAGGCCGCGCTTTTGTCCCATCGTTCGCAGCGCGATGTTATGCGCCTTCGATCCCGTGAAATAAACTAGCGCCGCGCCATAGCTGCGCTCGGCAACCACCCGCAGATCCACCTGGATTCCCGATTTGAGTTTGACCGAGGCGCGCGTCGGTCCCTCAGCAAGAACCTCGGACACTTCGTCATGCGCCACAAAGCGTTCGACTGCCGGCGAATGCAATTTCGTGGTGACCAGTATATCCAGATCTCCGACCGTATCCTTTCGGCGGCGAAAGCTTCCGGCCACGGTGACATGGCTCACGCCCGCAACACGCTGGAGATAGCGGACCAACGGGCCGGCGACCAATTCGGCGTCCGAGAGCCGATAGCGCCGCTCGCCGGCGGCGTGCCGCTCAGCCACCCGCAGGATGTTCGCTTCCATCTTCGGCCCGAAACCCGGCACGCCGCGCAGGCGGCCCTTGCGTGCGGCTTCCACCAAGGCTTCCAGTGAGTCGATCTTCAGCGATTGGTGAAGCAGTTTGATCCGCTTGGGCCCAATGCCCGGCACTTCGGTTAGATCTGCGAGGCCGGCCGGCAATTGACGTTTGATCTTTTCAAGCTCTGCGAAGCGTTCAGTCGCAACGATGTCGGAGATCTTGTGCGCCAGATCATCGCCGATACCCGGCAGCTCCGTCAGGTCCGCACCGGAATGCAACATCGCGGCAATATCGCGCGGCAGGTTTCCGATGGTGCGGGCGGCGTTGCGGTAAGCGCGAACCCGGAACGGATTGTCGCCCTTGATCTCGAGCAGGACGGCGTAGCGATTGAACAGCTCGGCGATCTGCGGGTTGTGGATCGTCATCGCGCAATCCATTCGCCGTCGCTTTTCACATAGGAACGCTTGACCGCGGCCCAGGCAATACGATGCGCGCGCTCTTCGCGATCAGCTTCGCCCTCATGGGCGGCGAAGGCGTGATTGAACGCTTCCCGGTAAATGCTCTGCCCATGCGCCGGCAGGTGATTTCGCACGGAAGGTGGAAGGTGGGCGTTTGTCGGATAAGGCATGTCCACCTCGCGCAATTTGACTGGTTTGGACAGCTAAAGTGACGCTGAAGCGCCTCCGGCATTGCTGATTTCAATCAAAGAGACAAAAAAATTCCGATCGAGACTTGGCAACAATGAAGGTAGCGGCAATGCGTGAGCAGGGCGGCTTGGTCCGTAAAAATCTTCCTGTTGAGAGTTTCGCCATGCGCGTTCTTGCGCATGCCGGGCGCCGGTTTGAACAAAGCTTGCGCGAATCCTCGCACAAGCTTCGTCGTTAGGAGGCGCCCATGCCATTTTCAGATCGCATCGAGGCCGGGCGCAAGCTCGCGCAGGCGCTTGCCAAGTACAAAGGCCAGCCTGTCTGCGTATATGCCCTACCGCGCGGCGGCGTGCAGGTTGCCGCCGAAATCGCTTCGGCTCTTGGGGCGCCGCTCGATCTTCTGCTCGTCCGCAAGATTGGAGCCCCCGTGCAACCTGAGTTGGCGATCGGCGCAGTGGTGGATGGCGGAGCGCCGATTGTCGTGCGAAACGAAGAAACAATTCGTCTGACGCGCACGAGCGACAGCGAGTTCAATCAAGTCTGCAAACGCGAGCTTGCCGAAATCGAACGCCGCCGGAAATGTTATTTGCAGGACCGAGCGCGGCTGAATCCCGAAGGCAAGATTGCGATCGTCGTGGACGACGGGATTGCGACAGGCGCAACCATGCGCGCGGCGCTCCAGTCGATCCGAACGCGTCATCCGAAAAAGCTTGTGTTGGCCGTTCCCGTTGCCGCAGCCGATTCCATCGAGTCCCTGCGAGGGGACGTCGATGAAATCGTGTGTCTCGAGGTGCCGGAGGAGTTCGGCGCGCTCGGCTACTTCTACGTGGATTTCCATCAGCTTTCGGACGAAGACGTGATCGAGGCGCTAAATCGTTTTCCGGCCCCCACTGCTGAGTTTGCCGAAAAGAACTGATTGGGGCGGCGCCGACGGCGTGTCGAGCGAGGTTGTCTCAAGGAACCGATACAGGATGGACATGCGCTGGCCGACTATGCAAAGCCGGTCACGCCGAACGAGATCGTCGCATATCTGGCGAAAGCGTTGCCTTCGCCGCCTTGAGCAATCGATAGTCTTATTTCATTCTGAACACCGATCTGAGCTTGAGCGAGAATTGCACTCCCACTCGAGTTGCATTGGCCTCTGCGCATTTCACCCGAAAATTCTCGGCCTTCGTCGGCGAGGTCGCTAATTAAATCATTGATTTTATAGAGATAAAACTTGGAAGACCAAACAAACACGGACCTCACCTGTGGACTCGATTTGCTCCACAGTTCGCAGGAGCGCCAGAGCAAAATAAGTGCCGGACGGCGCCCTGCACCACTTCACGGCCGCTCCATGGCTATTCGCGCACAAAATGAACCGTCGATCCCGCACGCCTTCATCGGCCGCGCTGTCGGTTGGCGCGCTTCTCCCCGCCTAGGCCGAAAGTCGCAGGTGCATGGCACCCGTCCGATGGCCTGCCTAGACTTGTGCATCAGACGCCGGAGTTGAGCTGGCGCGGAACGGGAAGGACGGATCATGGCCAGCTTCACGGCATTGGACGAAAAGACCGGGCGCAAATTCTACGTCGACGACGCCGACGAACTGACGCCCGGCGAAAAGGTCACCTTTCTTCTTAGCCTGCACGGCGGCGGTTCCATCGGCGCATGGCAGCGTGCCTATTTCCCGGCCATCGACTATCGCGACAAGTACCGGCTGGCGATCGCCACGCCCTCGGCCGCGACGAAGGAGCCCTCGCGCCGCTGGGTGGGTGAGGCGGACGACACGCATCTGCACAACATCGTCAACTTCGTGTTCGACAAGTACGGCAAAGAGAACATCAGGAGCTTCTGGCTCGTCGGCCACAGCCAGGGCGGCATGACATCGCGCCGCCTGCTGGCCACCGATCCCTTTTTCCAGGACCGCGTGGATGGCTGGCTTAGCCTCTCGGGCGGACGCATCGGCAATGCCGAACGCGCGCCGGGCTTCGCCGTTCCGATGCCGCCGGGCGTGAAGTTCAACTTTCCGGCGTTTCCGCCGCCGCCCGAACTCATCTGCGATATCTCTCACATCTTCGCGGTTGGCGAACATGAGATTGCGAGCCTGCCAACAACGTCGCCCTGGGCGGAGAAATACGGCGCCGGCCCGCGCGAGCGCAAACCGGACATCGTCGACACGGAGCCCGGCAAGATTCACGACACGACGCGAGAAAGCTATTCGACCAAGGGCTGGGGTCTGAAGCCGCGGCCCGGCACGGCACAAGTCTATGTCTATCCGAATGCCAGAGGTGGACGGCTGATCGCCGACGTCGTGCGCATCGACAAGGGTCACACCGAAGGTCTTGAACCAAGGGTCACCGAAGAGCTCGTGAAGATGATGGTCAACGCGCCGGGCGGAAAAGCGCAGCGTGTTCCCTAGCTTGCCAGAGACATTTTGCCTGAGGAGTGCGGATCGACCGGCGTGCGGATGCCGGCCTATCGCGTCCGAATCCGGCCAGCGCCACCGCGGCCGCCATTTCATTTCGAACGTCGTCGTAAAGGGAGAAACGTTCATGGCGACGGTTCGCAAGGAAATGCATCTCAATGTCCCGGCAGCGAAGGTCTGGGAGGCACTGGCCGATTTTTAGAATGTCCACACCCGCCTGGCGCCGGGACTTGTGACGAGCAGCCGTCCTGACGGCGATGCGGCGCGCATCATCACCTTTTCGAACGGTTCGATCGCGAAGGAGTCGCTCGTCACGATGGACGAGGGGCGCCGCCGGCTGGTCTATGTCGTGACGAGCGAACGCCTCATCCATCACAATGCCTCCGACGAGATCGTTCCGGATGGCGCGGATCGCTGCCGCTTCTTCTGGACCACCGATTTCCTGCCCGATGCGCTCGCGTCCTACATCGATGCCCAGATGAGCGAGGGCGTGAAGGCCATGAAGCAGGCGCTGGAACGTGGCTGAAACCCCAACTTGTCCGCAGCCGCGAGGCTGACTAGCTTGCCCGCGTGGCTCGCGCCGCTTCAGACGCGCGACCCGGTTGGGGGCAATGATGGTTTTGCGTTGGCATGCCGGTCTGGCAGGACTTCTTCTGGTTGTGCTGACCGCCTGTGGACCTAGCGACAACGCCCAGAAGCGGGTGGCGCCTAAGCCCGCGCCCGCCGCGGAGGCCAATCCCGACAACAGCCCGGCAGCAAGGCTGAACGACGCTGCCGATATCGACGGCGACCGCATTATTCATGCCGATGACTCGCCCGGCGACTGGCTGGCGCATGGCCGCACCTATTCGGAGCAGCGTTTCTCGCCGCTGAAGGACATCAACCGTGACACGGTCAAGCAGCTTGGCGTCGCGTGGGAGTTCCGGACAAATACCTCGCGTGGCCTCGAGGCGACACCGATCGTCTCGGATGGAATCATGTTCGTCACCGGCTCATGGAGCAAAGTGTGGGCGCTGGACGCCAAGTCCGGCCGCCAGCTCTGGTTTTACGATCCGGAAGTACCCGGGCAATGGGGCCGCTTTGCCTGCTGCGATGTCGTCAATCGTGGCGTCGCCGTGTGGAAAGGCGCCGTCTATGTCGGCACGCTCGACGGGCGGCTCGTGAAACTCGACGCGCGGACGGGCAAGCCGATCTGGGACATCAACACGATCGACCGCAGCCGCCCCTACACAATCACCGGCGCGCCGCGCATCGTCAAAGGCATGGTGCTGATCGGCAATGGCGGCGCGGAATATGGCGTGCGCGGCTATCTCACCGCCTATGACGCCGACACGGGCCATCAGATCTGGCGTTTCTACGTTGTGCCGGGCGATCCCAAGCTGCCGCCGGAAGACAAGGCGATGGCCGACGCCATGAAGACGTGGAGCGACGGCGGCACGCAGCACAAATGGTGGGAGCAGGGCGGCGGCGGCACGCCATGGGATTCGATGGCGTACGATCCCGATCTCGATCTCATCTATCTCGGCACCGGCAACGGCGCATCGTGGAACCGCAATCTGCGTTCGCCCGGAGGTGGCGACAATCTGTATCTCTCTTCGATCGTCGCGCTGAAGCCGGCGACGGGTGAACTCGTCTGGTACTACCAGACCACGCCGGGCGACGATTGGGACTACACCGCAACCCAGCACATAATCCTCGCCGACATCATGATCGACGGCGTGCTGCGCAAGGTGCTGATGCAGGCGCCGAAGAACGGCTTCTTCTATGTGATCGATCGCACCGACGGAAAGCTGATCTCGGCGCAGCCCTACACCACCATCACCTGGGCCAAGGGCGTCGACATGAAGACGGGCCGCCCGATCGAAAATCCGGGCGTGCGTTATGCGCGCAAACCTTCCGTGCAGATTCCGGGACCCGTCGGCGCGCACAACTGGCAGCCGATGGCGTTCGATCCGGAGACCGGACTCGTCTACATCCCGGTGATCGACAGCAGCTTCATCTATGCTCAGCAGCGCGCCCTCGGCTACACGCCGGGCGCCTGGAACGTCAGCGACTTTGCGCAGCTCGGCCAGATGATCGCGGCCGGAATCCGAAAAGGCGTGGTGCCTCCACCCGCGAAGGGCTTCATCCGTGCCTGGGATCCTGTCGCACAGAAGATGGTGTGGCAGGTGCCGATGACCGGCGGCTGGAACAGCGGGATGCTGGCGACGGCGGGCGGGCTCGTCTTCGCCGGTGGCTCGGACGGAATTTTCGCGGCGTATGACGCCAAGAACGGTTCGCGGCTATGGTCGCTCGACGTGAAGACGGGAATTACCGCACCAGCGATTACCTACGCGGTCGACGGCGAACAGTATGCGCTGTTTTGAAGTGCTCCGGGTAGATCAATTCCGGGAGTTTGTTCGGCATCGGCCGTGAAGATGGGATGTACCCGGTTGCCGGAGGCTTTTGGCCAAGGCTTTCATGGGGCCGTTTATAGTTGTACTCATAACGGAAGTGGTCAAAGGCCTTCTGCTGTAGTCCGGCGGTTGCGGCTGGTGGAAGGGCGGTGGCCTCCTTCAGGGTTTTATGCATGCGCTCATGTCGTCCATTCTGCTGAGGTTTGCCCGGGGCGATGCGCTCCGGAACGATTCCCAGCCGGATCCACCACATGGCCAAACGGGATAAACCGCAGGGGGAGGTCGATGCAAAGGGAACTCCGTTATCCGTGCGTATCCGCCAGGGCAAGCCGTATTCCCGGAAAAGCCCCTCAAATGCCTCTTGGGTTTGTTCGAACTTCGTGCCGTCAAAACCTCGGCACCCCAGAAGGAAACGGCTTTTGTGATCCATAACGGTCAAAGGATAACACCAGGCGCCATCCTTGGTTTTGAACTGACCTTTAAAATCCGCCGACCAAAGATCGTTGGCCTCATGGACAGGAGAAAACGGCTGTATGGCAGGAACAACGCGTCTCCGATGTTTTTGGCTGCGATGACCCCTTCCGCTTCCATCAGCGCCACGGGCGTCTGTTTGTCGTTGGGGTCAATCGCCTCGTAGAGGGTGCGTCCGGTGCGGTCGGTGATCAGGATGCTCGCCGCGCGGGTCTCGCCTGCCGGCCGCTGGGGGACAGGAGTGCCGGTGAACAGACCAAGCCGGCCACGAGCGCGCCGAGGAGCAGCGCCGCGGCCGGCAGGATGAAGCGCCAACGGTTCCGGTGCATAGGAACACTCGCCCTTGGTCTCGAACAGGAACGTCAATACTGAATACGTCACCTGCTGGACGGCGGTTGCGGGCTGGCGGTTCCTGTTGGGATCACCGGCCCGCGGGGCCAGCCCTACCACGCGAAGTTGCCCGCGCATAACCGTCCCAGTCGAGATCCTTGGTCATCTCGCCGACGTCCGCGACGATGTCGATCGGGAACTCGTCGGTGAACCAGCACACGTTCAGGTCGGAGCAGTCATCGACATCGCCGTTGCACGTACCGGTTTGTCCGAGTTGAGCTCGACGATCACGGCGAACCTTCGGCATATCCCCTTCCGGCGGCTCGATCATGTAGAAAGGCGCGTCCTCGTCGTCCAGCGCCTGGATTGCCTCCTGCGGGATGTCGATCAGGATCTGCCGGAGTTCCTCCGGTGACCCCGGCGGTGACGCCGGTATAAATGTCTTCGATGATCAAGCGTTCCAGCGAGAGGGTGCGGCCGGTGGCCAGTTCGATGGTGACTGCGTTGCCCATGGGTGTTCCTTTCGTGTGTGGTTCGGTTGTGAGAATCATGATCGTGCGGTAGTTTATCACCGACAGGCTGATATCTCACACGTTAGGTTATGCGGCCTCGCCGGCCCACAACCGCCGCATCTCCTCGCTCCGTACCATCAGTTCACCCAGCGTCCCCGCGGCCTCGACCCGGCCATCTTTCAGGACGATGATGTGATCGGCGCGGTGTAAAGCGGCGCGGCGGTGGGAGACGGCCAAGACCGTGAAACGTG
>CAVUQQ010000003.1:0-571508 GCA_963743765.1 uncultured Alphaproteobacteria bacterium | reverse complement strand
AAAATTAGTCGAGTTAGAACAGTAAACGCTGATTCACCTTGCGGTGACCATCGGCGATCGAGAGGGTCAGCGCGTGGCCGGGCGCGATACTGAACCGGACCCGCTAAGCGGGGCGATATCCGAATGCCCGCTTTAGATTGGAAGCGGTCATTCGTTGCAGCGTTTAGTCCCGCAGCATGTTCGCCTGCATCCCGGCTCCCTAGGTCTTCAGCTCACGCGGGCAACCGATGGATCTGCCGCGCGAACTCGACGACGTCGGCGCGAGCCAGCAGCCATTCTGCGCGCTATCGCTTCAAAGTGCGCCACGAATTTCAGAACAACTCGCCGTTCAGCCTTGTCGAAAATGCCACGAGCTATCTCACAAGATCTGGACCGCGCGGCTGCAAATCCTCGCAATTTTCTTGTCATCGGTCATACTATGCGCCTCCCGCGCGACATGGAGGTTATGCCGATCAAGTGGCGGTGGGTGTTCAAAATTGGACCCGCACTGGCGCCTGGTATTGCCGTTTTCGTTTGTTGCGAGAGAGCGCTGAATTGCGTCCACCGTTTTGATTTGCGCGGTTGATCCATATCAAGGTTCTGAGGGAATTTTGTTCTCCAGTTAACCATGGAAACGTTTCGCATCCTGCTGATTGATCGTACCGGCCATGTTTTTGGCATCGATGAAATTGAGGCCGCAGATGATAGACGCCATTGACCGCGCGCTCGCGGGCCATCACTGCGGTGTCGGCTATGGCTACGAGATTGGCAGGACAACCGCCAAGTTTGTGCACATTTTAAATCTCGGCTGTCCCATCACTAAGCGGGCGTCGGGTTTCAGGCGGTGCGCGGCCAGCATCTAGTCGCGCAGCACGCTAGCGCTTCCAAAAATTGAACCCACAGCACAGTCCACAAACTGCGTTGAGGGCGATGATGCTGCCGAGTGCGTCGTCAGCCGCGTGGAGGCGCTGAGGATCCGTGTCGGCCATAGCACCACGAGCGCCAAGCCGCCGGCCATCAGGCCGCAACACGTTGCCGCGCCTTCGCCATCGCAGCTGGCGCCGATGGGAACGACAACTTCCTCCCCTGCTGTGCGCATCGCTGGTACTATCGAGCGAGGCGCACTCTCGGGTTGGCGCCGTTCATTTGAACATCGCTGGCGATGGCACGCGCAGATTGACCTAGTCGAACGTGCGCATGAGCTCGCGAGGTCTGGCGAGTGGCTCATCTATCAAATCGAGCGGAAGTTGATCACCGAGGGCTACGCAAGGGTGGAAACCACATTTGGCCACAGCCGCGAACTGCGCCACGCGTCGCGCGACTGCATCAAGGCTAAGGGCAACAACAAAGACGCAGAAAAGAGAATTGGCGGGAAACGATCAAGGCCAACTTGAGGCCCGTTCGTGATCTTGAGGCTAAAAAGCGGGCCGCCGTTCCCGAGACATCCCTGAGGGGGTACGCTGCACAAGCTCGGCGCGCAGTGTGCCAACATCAAGCAGACGGTTGCAGCGCATTTGTCGCCAGTCAACGAAAAGTGGAACCGTCGTTGCCGTTTCTGGCGAAACACCCGCCTCGTAAGGCTGCGGATGTCACGTCACTATGGTCACAAATTAATCCCATCCTTGGCAAAATTGTTACAGATTCGTCACCGATTCAAATGACAGAAGAAGACTCGTGTTCAGAGTATTGAATTTGTGGGGACGGTTCCTTCGTGGTGTCGCGAGAAGCGAGCGACCAACTGACGAAGGAGCTCGCCCAATACCGTGACGGGATCGAGCATCGGCGAACGGAAGACAGGCGAGCCGATGAATTAGGGTACGATGACCCACGTCACCTACCTCCAACGCAACATCAGCAATGGTCGGGTTATCGCGGCCATCTTCCCATCAAGCGACTAAACGCCAAGCGCCGAAGTAAGTCCTACTTCCGGTCCGGCGAAGATTCGAAGCCTTGCCGCGAAGACGTCGAGCTGATCGTCAGGTACACCCTGGCGCAGCTTGAGCAACTCCCTCCGGATCAATTCATCGCCGGTCGAATTGGCGAGCCGAGCGCACTCCGCCGCGCGTTCTTCGTATCCCTCGATGCTGTAACACACTAGGCGCCCCCGGTCGCGAAGCGTCGCCGCGACGTAAGCGCTGGTAAATTTGATCAGATCAACTAAACGGGCGGCGTCAGACAAAAAGCGGAACGGTGGTCACCGCTGACGCGACGGACGGAGGCCCGTATCTGCGAGTTTGGAAGTATCATTGCGAACCAACTCGCCCTCGGCGCGACCATTTTTGCTCGGAGACACTCGGCATGAGCTTTCGAACGTTCGAGCAGGCGATATCTTCGCCAGCGCTAAAGCAGGTCGCGAACCACTGGAACGAGGTGCGCGGCTCAAGCCTGCTCCTGCCTGAACGCGATTCATCCCGCGGCAATCGCCCATCAACTGCCATTGGTCTGGTCGTACAGACTGGATCGCGCCTCGGACGCTTTCACTGGGCGACTGTCCGGCGATCAGATCTCGATCGGATCTTCGGCAGGAACGTGAAGGGCGTGCCGATGACTGAGCTTTATCCGGCTAATGAATTCCGCCGCTTTTTCGAGCGTCTAAAGCGTGTGGTTTGCGAGTCGGCATTCTCCGAGGTGAAGGCATGGTCTTCACGAATCTGACCGATGACGGCCGACGGTGAGCGCATTGTCCTACCCATGACAACGGACGGAGCCACCGGGATGGAATTTTTGGCGCGACCGAATATGAGTGGTCTCTTGGGAGAACGAGATGCGCACCGCGCCAAGTCGAAAGCTGGTCTTCCCTCTAGGTGCGCCGCACAGCGCATGCCGTTGCCGCGAGCGTGCCGTGCGAGAACTGTCACGCTTGGCGCGTCTTCGGACCTTTGGTTGCGCAGCCGCCTGCGCCCCGCCCTGCCAATAATCTCCGGAACTCAACCGATAAAATCGACAACCGCGTAACAGCCTGATCCTGGAGGGTTTCGCTGGCGCTGGCAGCGTCACTGCGTGCTGCCCGACTTGGGGCTGGACTAAATATGTCTGATTCTGTTCATCTGGTTGCAAGACCACGCCTCACATCTCCTCTCGATAGCACGCTGGGTCGCTTTGAATTTGCGAGGTTGGGTGTCATGATCAAAGTATCAGGAACTTCGTCACAGACGATGGCGGCGCAACCGCCATCGAATACGGCCTCATTGCGGCGTCATCGCCGTCGTGATCGTTCGGCGCAGTAACGGCCCTCGGAACGAACCTGTCGACTACTTTCACGAACATATCGACTAGCATCAAGTAAAATGAACGTCTCCTAGAATCTGCGCCGCTACCTGTCGCTTCGGCGGGTGGCGGCGGCGTGCATTCCCAGCGCAAGAGTCCAGCGAGCGTTTGACGCCTTCCCGGACTTGGCAACTTTCGCCTCCCGTTCCAGATACGCAAGATAGCCCCTCACGCGCGAGGCCAGAGAGGGTCTAGCTCCTTCCCCGTGCCCACCTTCGATCATCAAAGCCGAGACGATCTCCCGAGTTCCCAGCGCGCCTGAGAGTGTCGATTATCAGCGGTCCCAATTCGCCCTGGCAATATAGTTTCACCCGCCTGCGCAGTCGTTTGAGCGGGATGCCTTTGGGGTTGGCTTCCGGGTCAGCAACAGGTCGTGAATCTCGCCGGCCAGTATCGCCCGTTTTTACGTCGCGCATTACAATCTGTGCCGCGTCCATGAAGCCTTGCAAGTCACACCGGCGATGCAGCTACCTGAACCCGCCGCGCTCGCTCTGTCCGGTGCCGGTCTTGCCGGTGCAGTCGCTATACGGCGCCGGCGAAAACCAGCCCAGCCAACACGAACAGCGCTCACATTTCACAACCTCAAGTTTTATTGGGGAATAGCCAACGTCTCCAGCCATTTCATGGCCTGAACGCGATCAACGCGTAAGTCGCGGAACCTACCGACATCGAATGAGCCGAATGCAGGCTTTGATTGATTGTAGCTCGTGTTTATCAAATTTTCTTCGGCCGAAAGAAAATGCAGCGTATCAATCTTGAAGTGCAGCGAATACTCGGCGCCAATTTTTTGCAACGGTTCGGACGCCACAATTTCAGGAAAGCTACTTCGCTCTGGCCTCCCATACGTGGTGAAGGTGCTGTTGACGGCCGCCTGCCGCAGCGCGTCAGTGAACTTGATCCAGGCATCCGAAGCAGTCTGAACATTCGTATCTCGGGGCCATCCGCTCCGTATGGCCAGCTTGCGGACTTCGACTAAGGGCATCGCCAATCGGCCGGCGGCCATTCTCTCTCTACGTCTTCGCGACTGATGTGCGGGTCTTCGTAGATCGGCACGGAAGCCCCGTTAGGGACCGCTGGTGCGGTGCGCGCAATGTCGTCCCGCCTCAGAACGGACGAGTGGTCGAAACTTGCGGAAAGCCAATAGTTACTTGCGATATTCTGATGCTGTCCAAGTCCATTCAAGCGCCCTTGAGCTCGAACGCCTCCATTTCTCGCTCTTCTGGGAAACTCGACAAATGCCTCAAGCAGAACGGGATAATACGCGCCGTCTGAAGTTTGCTCGACGCGCCGATTCGCGCCCCACCGGGACCTGTCCGCTAGGTAATGCACAACCTCATAAGCCGTCATGTAGCCAGACTCGCCAGGAGCAACGACGTGTTCGGGCGTAATTACATTCGTAGGCGCCGCGTGGATGGTCACCGGCGCGTTGTAGACAGTCTGGTGCCCTTTGTTGTCACGACCCGCATATGCGCCACCGCGGTTTAATATGCTTCCGCCGTCGGATGTCTCTTGTTCAAAAGGCCCCAAGTAGCTCTGAGGACCGGAAGGAGTGCCAACATTACGAGGGCAAACGCGAGACAAAGAAGTGGCCACGCCCATATCGGTGCGTGCAGGTAAGCGGCCCAGACTAGCCCGGCGATCGCTGACGCGCTCACGATCACCTTTGCCCACACCGTAGGAAACAGCCATGCGAGCAGAGACGCGTCTCCAGTGCGCCGCCATCCGAATCCGAGTGCTCTAAATATTTCAGACCTCTTAACCACTTGCGGCGTCCTCTCAATTCGGCCGTGCCGGGCCGGAAGGATAGCCGCCGCGCGCCGTGTTCCCCAACAACAGCGCGTGCTGTCCACAACCAAGGGGCCGGTGGGGAGGCGCCCATCTACCGCAGCTCCGAGGAAGCCGTGGCCGGGCCCGGCTGGCGCATCAGCGCACCTTTCGAATGAAGGCGTGGCAGACGATCGCTGCATCGTGGCTGAGCCGCCAGCGCCAAAGGTGCCTTCGAAGCTAGCGATCGCGTCGCCGCATCAAGCCTTTGGACCAAACGCTGGACCAACACCACGCGAAACTACATTGAACCAGATGAAAAGCGGCGTGAGCGCGAGAGATGCTAACGCGTTGGTAGATCACGGCTGATTGGTACAGACGGCACTAGCTTACAACGGCCGAGCTGTATTTCGAGTGCGGTGCCATCAACCGCTCGACCACCTGTCCGTTGCGGATCAATTACTTAACCTCGGACAGGATAGCAAGAACCCCGGATCGCTGCTCGACCATGCGTTGAAACGCGCTCGTCAGCTCTCTTCGCCAACAAGCCAGCGCAGATCGGCACTGGCCTTGGGCGACAGGAGCGGCACGACCACGGCGAGGCCATCGCGCATTTCTTCCGCAAATCCAAATGGCGGATTGACGACAATGAGCCCCGCGCTGGTGAGACGGTCCTTGGTGCCGATTGGGTCCTCGGAAGCGCCGACATCGATGTCGATGCGCAGCGCCTTCTTCACGCCGGCCGCAAGGACCTCCCCGCTGAAGGCATGCGCCTCGCCGGCCGATTTCACGGGAAACCACAGGAGATAGATTCCGTTGGCGAAGCGCTTCAGCCCATCGCCGAGTGCCCGTGCCTCGCGCTGGAATTCATCGGCCGCCTCGAACGGTGGATCGATCAGCACCACGCCGCGCCGCTCGGGCGGCGGCAGCAGTGCGTTCAGGCGCGCATAGCCGTCGGCGCACTCGCAGCGCAGCGACTTGTTGCGCAGTGGAGCCAGCGCGGCCTTCAGGGCGGCGGCTTCCTCTTCATGCCTTTCGATGGCGACGAGCCGATCTTGAGACCGCAAGAGCGGCGCGGCGATCAGCGGCGATCCGGGATATAACCCATTGCCCGTCGCTTTAACGATTTCGAGATAGCGCTGCAGTGCCGCGGGAAGGGCGACACCTCCATCAAGCAGAGCGAGAACGCGTCCGATCCCCTTCGCTGCTTCGCCGGTGCGTTGCGCCGCTTCGCTCCTGAGATCGTACAGACCACGTCCCGCATGCGTGTCGATCACCGCAAAAGCGGCGTTCTTTCGGCGCAAATGCAGAAGAATCGAGACAAGAGCCAGATGCTTTGCGACATCGGCGAAATTCCCGGCATGAAAGGCGTGGCGATAGTTCATCTATTCGCAGAAGATCCGCACCTTCGCCTTGTCATGGTCGACGTCGACCTGCAGGTCGCGAAGCTGCTCGACGATATCTTCAAGGCTCTCTGGCGTCAGCTTGCCGATGTCGACGTCGATGCCTTCCTTGCGCAGCGCCTCGTTCACCTCGGCGCGGGCACGCGGGGGGATGATGCTGGTGAGTTTCACGCCGGCGCGCAGAAGCTGCATCGGCACGCGCACATTTACCTTGGTCGGTCCGTCATGGTCGTCCTGCGCATCGACCACGACCCGCAGATATTTGATCTTGTCGCTGCGGCGCGCCTCCGCGCCCGATCCGGCCGCGACGGGTTCGCGCTCCAGAGCCGTCAGAAGGCGCTCCGCCTCGTCTGCGTTGATCTTGCCCTGGGCCAGCATGTCCAGAATCTGGCGGCGGTTCTCGCTCATGGCGATATCCCTTCAATAGACGTGGATGAGAACGGAGGCCGACGGCGAATCGACCTCGACATGCGTGCCGTTGAGGCTGCCAAGCACGGCGAGAAGCGCGCCGATCGTTTTGAACGGATGTATGTCGATCGCGGCGCAGACCACGAAATAGACCGGCAATAGCACCAGCACGAAAGGCAGCAGCAGCAGCCAGACCAGGAACAGCGGCACCCACAGGCGGATGCCGCGATGCACCGCGTTGGGCAGGATATGCACGACGGCGAGCAGTGGCGGCCTCATGATTTCCCCTCCAGTTCGGCAATGGCTTCGGCAGCCGTGATCTCTCCGCGGTTGAGTCGGTCGAGCACTTCGCTGCGCGACGGCGTGGGATTGGTGTCGACGAATTCGAGAGCCCCCGCGATGCGGTTGAGCCGGGCCTTGATGGTCGGATAGCTGACGCCGAACACCTGCTCCATCTCCTTGATGGAGCCATGGCTCTTCACAAAGGCGGCGATGAAGATCTGGTCCTCAAGGGCCAGCCGCGCGAGCTGCGGCAACTCGAACGCGCCCTCGACGACGATGTCCCGGTCCGCCAGCCTCACCCGCTCGACGATCAGGGGCGCGCCCTGAGTGAGCTGCGTCAGGTCCTGCCAGTCCTTGGTTTTGGGCATCGGAAAAGCCGTTCCATTGCCCATAAAATATGTATTAAGAAAATTGATTTTTCAAGCTATGAAAATTGATTTTCTTGATTTTTGTGTCAACTATTTGAACTTATTTACCTTTCTCACCTCGAAATCGCCTCCAGCGACAAGTTGCGCGTGCGTGGGCCGAAGATGCCGATGGCGAGCACGACAACGCCCATGCTTGCGGCGATCAGAGTGAAGACGCCGGAAACGCCGAAGCGGTCCAGGCAGAACGCAATGACGAAGGCGCTGAACACCGTCGAGAGCCTGCTGAAGGAATAGACGAAGCCGACCGCGAGCGCGCGGACACGCGTGGGGTAGAGTTCGGCCTGATACGCATGAAACGAGAACGACATGATGTTGTTCGACAGCGTGATCAGCGCACCGAACAGGATCAGCGGTGCGGCCTCGCGCATCTGTGCGAAGACGAGTCCGAACGCGGCGACACACAGCGCCGCGCCCGCGATCATCCATTTGCGCTCGATCCGGTCGGTGTAGAGCGCAGCGAGCAGCGGGCCGAACGGCGCCGCGATGGCGATGACGAAGGTGTAGCCGAGACTCGCCGTCACCGCGATGCCCTGCTTGATGAGGAAACTTGGCACCCAGTTGGAGAAGCCGTAGAAACCGACGGTCTGGAACAGGTTGAACACGATCAGCATCAGCGTGCGCGTCAGGTATGGCGCTTTCCAGATCTCCGCGAAACTTCCGCGCGCCGTTTGCTCGCCGCTTTCGCAAACGGGCTCCGGCAGCGGGCCGCTTTCCGCCATCGCCCGCGCTTCGAAGCCTTCGACAATCCTGTTCGCTTCCTCCAGGCGGCCGTGCTGCGCGAGCCAGCGCGGGCTTTCCGGCACGGCGAGACGGATGAACCACACCACCACCGCGCCTGCCGATCCGGCGAGCACGACCCAGCGCCAGCCATCGAGGCCGAATGGCGTCATGGGCACCAGCAGCCAGGCGAGGAACGCCACCGCCGGAATGGCGCTGAACTGCACCACCTGGTTGAACGCAAACGCACGGCCGCGCACGTGCCGCGGCACAAGCTCGGCGATGTATGTATCGATCGTGACCAGCTCCACGCCGATGCCGATGCCGGCGATGAAGCGCCACAGATCGACGCCGAAGGCCGTCGTCTGAAACGCCATGGTCGCGGCCGCGGCGGTGTACCAGAGCAGCGAGACGGTGAAGATCGAACGGCGGCCGAACCGGTCTGCGACGAACCCGAACAACCCCGTGCCCAGGAACAGGCCCGCAAAGAACGCGGCGACGAATCCGGCAAGGCCCGTCGTGCCGAACAGGCCGGGAGTCGCCGGCGTGAGGATGCCGCTTTTGACCAGGCCGGGCCCGACATAGGCCGACATGAACATGTCGTAGAATTCGAAGAAGCCGCCCAGCGACAACAGGATCACGCGCGTCCACATGGCGCGCCCGGGCGGCAGCCTTTCCAGCCGCGCCGCGATGGTCGCGGTTTCCGTCCCGGAATTCATCCTGCCCCCGATGCGAGGCAGAATCGCCTCAATGCCCGTGTCTGTGCAATATTCGGCCAAGCCACGCCCGCGAGAAAGACTTTTCTCCATGCCTTTCGAGATGGACTTTCCGCTGAGCGACTGGTTGCGCGCCCGCTCCGCCGCGAGCCGCACGGACGGCGTGCCCTTCGTCATCGGCGTGGCGGGAAGCGTCGCCGCCGGCAAGAGCACCTTCGCCCATGCGCTGCGTACCGCGCTCGAGGCCTGGCACGAACGGCCGCGAGTGGAGAGCGTCGCGACCGACGGTTTTCTCTTTCCCAACCGCATCCTGGCCGAGCGCGAGATCACGATGCGCAAGGGTTTTCCGGAATCCTATGATGTTCCGGCACTCCGCAAGTCGATCGCCGCCCTCAAGCGCGGCAAACGCGTGGCGATGCCGCTCTACTCGCACATAACCTATGACGTCGACACGGAAAACAGCCACACGATCGAGAAGCCCGACATCGTCATTCTGGACGGCCTGCACCTCGCCCAGATCGAGCGTGCGGACGCGCCGCGCCTGATCGACACGCTGATCTATCTCGATGCGCAAGAAAGCGTGATCGAACGCTGGTTCACCGACCGGCTCGTGCCGCTGATGGAAGCGGGCGCCGACGATTCCAAATCCTTCTACTACGCCTTCCGCACGATGGGCCCAGAAGAACGGCGCGCCTTCGCCAGCCGCGTGTGGCAGGGAATCAACCTGCCCAATCTGCGCGATCACATCGTGAAGGACCGCGACGCCGCCGATCTCATCCTGCACAAATCCGCCGACCATCGCGTCGCCAAAGTCACGGAACGTTCGCGATGATGTTGCGTTTGTCTGTGCTTCTTCTCGCGCTGCTTTTCTCGAGCGCCGCAGACGCCGCCGCCGAGCCGACGTCCGCGGGCCAAGAGGCCGACTCCCGCTGATACGCAATCCGACCTATGTGAATTGCTGAGTGTCGGTGCAATGAGGAAGTTCAGAGCATGCGTATCTTCGCACGCTCCTCGGCGAACCAGTTTTTGAGACCTTCATCGTCCCACGCCTGTGCTGCGTTTTCGGCGACCGCAAGGTCACGACGATGTCCGTCAGCGTCGCCGAGCATCGCGAGTGCGTTGGCGCGGGCGAGGCGCAGGAACGTTTCGTCGATGGGTGCGCTGCCGTTCGCGGCAATAACTTTCAAAGCCTCATCAACAAGATCACGGGCCACCGCAGGTTCATCCAACGCGTTCGCGACCAGCGCTCTCAGATAGAGCGCGCGTTCTTCGTTCTGCCAGTTTCCACATCTGAGCCAGAACTCATGCGCCGCGTCCGCCGCCGCTCTCATCAACTGATCCTGTGCAGGGGAACGCGCGGTCGCCTCCAGCAATTCGCTCGCCAGATTGTTGCTGGCGACCGCAACAGTGCGATCGGCGCCGGACGGCGGCCCGCCGCGCGCAAGAACCAATGTTTCGGCGTAGAGCGCCGCGCCTTCGGACATTCGCTTTGATCCGATCATGGCGTTCGCCAACGTCATCTTGGTGTCGATCAAAGCGGCGCGCGAATTCTCGACTGCTCCGCTGACATAGACCTTCTCCGCTTCCGCGGCGCCGGCGCGATCGCCTTCCATAAAACGCGCGACCGATAATTTGCCCCACGCCGCAGCGGTTGAATCCTCCGGCTGCCGCCCAGCCAGAACACGCTCGGCCAGCGCGCGCGCCCGCGGCCAGTCGGAGAGATGCTCGCCGATTGTGTGGTTCGACCAGTGGAGGAATTGCACCCAGTGACGCGGCTCGATCGGTTCGCGAGCAGCCTTTTCCAACTCGCCGGCCAGGCGCTCGCTTTGCGTGTCGTGATAGGCGGGGCCGTCCCCGAGCAGGTCGTCAACCATGCGCTCCTCATCAGGCGGTGTGAGAAGACTGGCCTGCCAGCCGAAGCTCGCGCAGCGAGCGCAGGCTGGTGCGGGCGGTCGGAATCGAACCGACACTCCTTGCGGAACCAGATTTTGAGTCTGGCGCGTCTACCAGTTCCACCACGCCCGCGCACGCCCGTCTGTTAGCCTTTTGGCCCGCCCGCGTCTAGCATTTCGGCAGCCGAAAAAAGAGGGGCAACGCCGTGAAGCTTTATACCGAGAACTATCCCGCACCCAATCCGCGCAAGGTCCATATTTACCTTGCCGAAAAGGGGCTGACCGTCGAGCGCGTCCACACCAGGATGCAGGAGCGCCAGCACAAGGCGCCCGAATTTCTGAAGAAGAATTCGCTCGGTCAGGTGCCGGTGCTCGAAGCCGACGACGGAAAATTCATTTCGGAGTCGGTTGCCATTTGCCGCTACTTTGAGGCGTTGCATCCGAATCCGCCCATGTTCGGCCGCGACCCGTTCGATGCCGCAATGGTCGAGATGTGGATTCGCCGCGCGGAGTTCCGCCTGTGGAATCCGATGGGCCAGGTCTGGATCAACGTCGACCCGCGCACGGCCGTCGTCAATCCGAACCAGTTCAAGGATTACGGCGAACACAGCAAGAAGCTTCTGGCCGGTGCGATGAAGTGGATCGACCGCGAACTCGGCGACGGGCGCAAATTCCTGACCGGGTCGCACTACACGATGGCCGACATCGTGCTTCTCTGCGGTATCGATTTCTCGAAATTCATCCACCAGGACATGCCCGAGGACGCGCAGCACCTGCGCGCCTGGCACGCACGCGTCACTGCGCGGCCGAGCGCGCGGGCGACTTAGAGCAATCGCGCAAGTTTCGCGAAGGCGTCCCGCGCGCCAACCGGGGCTTTCACGCGCGGGATCGTCGCGATGGCAAGTCCCGGCGCGAAACGGCGCAACGTGGCCACCGTCTCGTCCAGCGGCACCGCGCCGTCGCCGGTCTCGTTGACGACCAGCGCTTTGACCGAAAGTCCGGCCTGCGCGATCACGCTCAGTGTTGTCAGCGTGTGGCTGATGGTGCCGAGATAGGAACCCGCGACGACGATCAACGGCAGGCCGAGCGCGCGCGCCCAATCGAGCACGGTGTGCTTCGCGTCAAGCGGCACCATGATCCCGCCCACGCCTTCGATGAACAGCGTTCCGTCCTCCGAGGCCATGACTTTGCGGCAGAGAGCGACCAGATCGTCGAACCCGATACTGCGGCCCTCGCGCGCCGCCGCCATGTCGGGGGAAAGCGGCGCCGAAAACTGCCAGGGCGAAATACGCGCAAGTGCTTCCTCCGTGATCGGCTCATCGAGCGCCTCCAGCAAGACACCGGGATCGCTGATGGCCGCAGTCGCGATGTCAAAGCCGCTCACAATGGGCTTCAACGCGCTCACCTTCTGTTTCTCACGCCGCAGGTGCCGGATCAGGCCGACAGTAACGAATGTCTTGCCGATGTCGGTGCCGGTCGATGTGACGAAGAAAGCGGTCATCGAAGTATCCGTTCGCGCACGATGCGCGCCAAACGCGCAATCTCCTCGCCGGGATGTCCGGCCGTGAAGGCGAGACGTAACCTTGCCGTGCCGGCGGGCACTGTCGGCGGCCGGATCGCGGTAACGAGAAATCCTTCGCGCTCAAGAACCTGCGAGGCGTCCAGCGCAGCCAATGGATCGCCCAGAACGATCGGCACGATGGGGCTTTGAGCCAGCGGCAGGTTGCACCGCGCGCGTAAACTGCCTCGCCTTTTCGAGTGGCCGCGCCACCAGAGCCGGATCGTCCGCAATCACATCGAGCGCCGCGACCGCTGCTGCGACGCTCGCCGGCGGCAGGCCAGTCGAATAGACCAACGTCCGTGCGCGCGTCTTGATCAGATCGATCACGGGCCCGGACGCGCAAAGATAGCCGCCATAGGAGCCCAACGCCTTGGACAGCGTGCCCATCTGCAGATCGATGGCGGTTTTCTTTCCGCCTGCAAAGGCCGAACCTCGGTCCTCGGCGATCGCGCCGAGGCCGTGCGCGTCGTCGCGACATCAGCCATGCGTCGTGTTCCCGCGCGAGCGCAGACAAATCGCCGAGCGGCGCCAGATCGCCGTCCATCGAGAACACGCCGTCGGTGACGATCAGCGCGCGGCGATGTGCGCCACGGTGCGAAGCAAGCAATTCCGCTACGTGGCCGACATCGTTGTGATGGAACATTTCAGCACTGTGGCCCGCGACAGCTGCGCGCCGGCCCACAGGCAGGAATGTGACAGCTCATCCACGAGCAGCAGGTCGCCCTCACCCACAATCACAGGAATGATGCCGGCATTGGCGAGATAGCCCGACCCGAACACGCAAGCGGCCTCGGTTCCTTTCAGGCGCGCCAGCCGCGTTTCCAATTCCGCGTAAAGCGGATGGTTGCCGGTGACCAGCCGCGACGCGCCCGCCCCCGCGCCATGCTGTTCGATCGCCGCGATCGCCGCCTTTTTCACTGCCGGGTGGTGCGTCAGGTTGAGATAATCGTTGCAGGAAAAGGACAGCATCCGCCTTTTCGCCGCGCGTTACCCATACGCCGTCCTCGCGCGCGGTTTCGGCCAGCGTGCGGCGCAGATGGCCGGCGTCCAGCTCCGAAAGCTTGGCCGAGGCGAATTCGTCCAGAGACGGACATTCCATCCAACTTGCGCGTTTCAGACGGCCCCTATAATGGCTGAACCCGCCTTCGACAAATGACAGGTGTCCGATGAACGCTCCCGCCCCTGAACTCCGTGACGGCGTCGTCGCCACGACTGGACGCGCGAGGACTGGCTCGCGCCTTTTTGCGCTGCCCTTTGCCGACCTGATATTCCGCGCGCAGAGCGTCCACCGGCGGCATTTCTCGGCCAACGAAGTGCAGATTTCCACGCTGCTGTCGATCAAGACCGGCGGCTGCCCGGAGGATTGCGGCTATTGTTCGCAAAGCGCCTCGCACGAAACGGGCTTGAAAGCCTCCAAGCTGATGGAGATCGAAGCCGTGTTGGCCGACGCGAAAGCCGCCAAGGAATGCCGGCGCGACGCGCTTCTGCATGGGCGCGGCCTGGCGCTCGCCCAAGGACAAGGACCTCGACGCCGTCTGCGAGATGGTGCGAAGGCGTCAAGGCGCTGGGGCATGGAAACCTGCGTCACGCTCGGCATGCTGACGCGGACCGCAGGCGGAACGGCTCAAGAGATGCGGGCCTCGACTATTACAATCACAACATCGACACCTCGCCGGAATACTACGAAGAGATCATCACCACCCGCACCTATCGAGGACCGTCTCGACACGCTGGCGCATGTGCGCGATGCGGGCATCAACGTGTGCTGCGGCGGCATTGTCGGCATGGGCGAGGCCGAAGACGACCGCGTCGGCATGATCCATGCGCTCGCGACCCTGCCCGAACATCCGCGAGAGCGTGCCGATCAATGCGCTGATGAAGGTGAAGGGCACGCAGCTGGGCGACAGCGACCCCATCGATCCAATCGATTTCGTCCGCACCATCGCGGTGGCGCGCATCACGATGCCGAAATCCTTCGTGCGCCTGTCCGCCGGCCGCAGCAATATGAGCGACGAGACGCAGGCACTGTGTTTCCTCGCGGGCGCCAATTCGATCTTCGTACGGCGCGAAGCTGCTGACGACGCCGAACCCGCAGGCCGACCATGACGAGCGGCTGTTCGAAAAGCTCGGCGTCACCGCGATGGCGATTTGACGCCGGGATGAGCGACAAGCCCGGCTGGTACGATTCCGGCCTGCCGCATATCTGGCTGCCCTACACGCAGATGAAGACGACGCGTCCGCCGCTCGCGGTCGAGCGTACCCGCGGCACGCGCATCGTGCTGGCCGACGGGCGCGAGTTGGTCGACGGCATCGCAAGCTGGTGGACGGCCTGCACGGCTACAACCATCCGCACATCGTCGGCGCCATTCGTGCGCAGGCCGCGAAGATGCCCCATGTCATGCTGGGCGGCCTTGTGCACGAGCAGGCGCTGACGCTGGCAACGCGGCTCTGCGCCATGGTGCCCGGCGGCATGGATCGCGTGTTCTTCTCGGATTCCGGTTCCGTCGCCGTCGAAGTTGCCATGAAGATGGCAACGCAATACTGGCTCAACCGGAACATCCGTGGACGGACGAAGTTCCTCGCCTTCCACGGCGGCTATCACGGCGACACGATCGCAACGATGGCGGTGTGCGATCCCGACGAGGGCATGCACAGCCTGTTCGCAGGCCTCCTGCCGCAGCATCACATCGTCGACCTGCCGCGCGACGAGGCCAGCACTGCCGCGTTCGACGCGTTCCTGGAACGCCATGCCGGCGAACTCGCGGGAATACTTGTCGAGCCGCTGGTCCAGGGTGCGGGCGGCATGCTGTTCCATGACGAGAACGTGCTGCGCCGCCTGCGCAAGGCAGCGGACAAATACGAACTGCTGCTGATCTTCGACGAGATCTTCACCGGCTTCGGCCGCACCGGCGCGCTGTTCGCCTGCGAAGCCGCAGGCGTTGCGCCCGACATCATGACCGTCGGCAAGGGCCTCACCGGCGGCACGCTGCCGCTCGCGGCAACGCTCGCCACGCGCAAGGTGTTCGACGCCTTCTGGTCCGACGATCCCGCCCATGCGCTGATGCACGGCCCGACCTATATGGGCAACGCGCTAGCCTGCGCCGCCGCGAACGCCTCGCTCGATCTCTTCGAGCGCGAGAACCGCCTGAAGGCCGCGTGCGACATGGCGGCGGAGCTCAGCCGCGGCCTTGGACCCTGCCTGGGCATGAAGGGTGTGCGCGATGTGCGCGTGCGCGGCGCTATCGGCGTCGTCGAACTGGACCGAATCGGCGATTTGAACGATGTTAAGCGGCGGTTCGTCGATGAAGGTGTCTGGGTGCGGCCGTTCCGGAATATCGTCTATCTGACGCCGGCGCTGACCATCGACGAAGCCGATCTGAAGACGCTGACGGCCGCCATCCGGCGGGTCGTCAGCCAGGGGGTCTGACGATGCGCATTCCATCCTTCGTGATCTATGCTGGGGTGATCGTCCTGGGGGCACTGGCACTCAGCGTTGCCTTGGCGTTTCTGGACCTTGACGTCATGCCAGGGGACATCGTGATCAGCCGGCCGGGTCTGAATATCCACATCTCCGTGCTTTATTCGCTGGGGGCCAGCGTCGTTCTGGCACTTCTCTTTTGGTGGTGGCGGAAGTAAGACCCACCGTAACCCCGCCAAGCCCCGAGTCGCCTCATGACGCTCCGCCCCATCCGCCGCGCGTTGCTCTCCGTTTCCGATAAGACCGGCCTCGTCGATTTCGCAAAGGGCCTTGCCCGTCACGGCGTGATTCTGATCTCGACCGGCGGCACGGCCAAGGCGTTGCGCGATGCCGGCCTTGCGGTCGCCGACATTTCCGAGGTGACGCATTTTCCCGAGATGATGGACGGCCGCGTGAAGACGCTGCATCCCATGGTGCATGGCGGCCTGCTCTCGCTGCGCGACAAGAAGGATCATGCCGAGGCGATGAAGACGCACGGCATCGAGGGCATCGATCTGCTCGTCTCCAATCTCTATCCCTTCGAGGCAACGGTCGAAAAAGGCGCAGGCTTCGAGGATACGATCGAGCAGATCGACATCGGCGGTCCCGCAATGACGCGCTCGGCGGCCAAGAACCATGACTGGGTCACGGTCGTCGTCGACACCGAGGATTATGCCGCCGTGCTGGCGGAGATGGATGCGAACAAGGGCGCAACCAGCGCAGCGCTCCGTCGCAAGCTGGCGCAGATCGCCTTCGCCCGCACCGCCGCGTATGACAGCGCCGTTTCCAACTGGTTCGCAGGCGAACTTGCGAAATACGGCGACAAGACGCCGCCGCGCCGGCGCGCCTTTGCCGGCACGCTGCGCCAGTCGCTGCGCTATGGCGAAAATCCGCACCAGGAAGCGGCCTTCTACGCCACCGGCGAAAAACGCTTCGGCGTCGCGATCGGCGCAGCAGCTTCAGGGCAAGGAACTTTCCTACAACAACATCAACGACACCGACGCGGCCTATGAACTGGTGGCGGAATTCGCCCCGTCCGCGTCAGCGGCCTGCGCCATCATCAAGCACGCCAATCCCTGCGGCGTCGCGCTGGGTGGAAGTCTGGCGGAAGCCTACAGAAAGGCGCTCGCCTGCGATCCGGTCAGCGCCTTCGGCGGCATGCTTGCGTTCAACCGGACGCTCGACGGCGCGACGGCCGAAGAAATCTCGAAAATCTTCACCGAAGTGATCATCGCACCCGACGCCGACGCAGATGCGCGCCGGATTCTCGCGGCCAAGAAGAACCTGCGCCTTCTGATCGCAGGCGGCCTGCCCGATCCGAATTCTGGCGGCCTCACCTTCCGCAGCCGTGTCGGGCGGCTTCCTGGTTCAGACCCGCGACAACGGCCATGTCGCGCGCGCCGATCTGAAGATCGTCACCAAGCGCCAGCCGACAGAGCAGGAAATCGCCGACATGCTGCTCGCCTTCACAATCGGCAAGCATGTGAAATCGAACGCCATCGTGTACGTGAAGGAAGGGGTCACGGCTGCCATCGGAGCGGGCCAGATGTCCCGTGTCGACTCCGCGCGCATCGCCGCCATCAAGGCGCGCGACGCCGCCAAGGCGGCAGGTTGGGCGCAGCCGATGACGATCGGTTCGTCCGCGGCATCGGAAGCGTTCTTCCCGTTCCCGGACGGATTGCTTGCGGTGGCCGAAGCGGGCGCCACGGCCGTGATTCAGCCGGGCGGCTCGATCGGCGACAAGGATGTGATTGCGGCGGCCGACGAAGCCGGCCTCGCCATGGCGTTTACGGGGATGCGCCACTTCCGGCACTGAGCCGGTGGCCGTACGCGCTCAGTGTGAGCTGCGCGAGATCGGCCCCGGTTTCGGGTTGCACCTCGCACCCTGCAACGTCTTCCAGCCTCTCGGCCAGGATGATCATTCTTGCCCGCTGAGACAAAGGGCCGGGGCTTTTGGCGCTTTCGCGGAGAGCATGCGCAACCAGGAGACATTTTTCTGCATCGTTCATTTACGAAATTAGCCACGACTCCGCCTGGCTTTTGGTGACACAGATCAAAAACGCCGAAAGATTTACGCGACAAAAATCCAGCCTGCCCTTGAACCGTTACGGTCAAATCACCAATTCCGTTAAATCCCCGAAACTGCGTTCGAATGACGCTACAACGCCACGGCGCGTTCTTCCTTCACGAACGCCATCCAGATCAGACCGCCGATCAGGAAGACGATGATGGCAAGCATGCCGCCGCGCTGGCTGGCGGTCCATGCGGTCATGAACGTGACCGAGACATTGGCAAGAAACGTCGTCGACGTGCCGGACAGCGACATGAGGCCGAAGAATTCGGTCATCTTCTCTGGCGGCGCGAGCCTGGCCATCATCGTGCGGGCATTCGCGTAGCCCGCGGTGATGAACACCGCGACACCGTTGACGATCATCAGGAACAGCACCTGCGGCCAGGTGTTGAAGAACGGCAGCGAATTGATGTGCGGCAGAGACGTGTCGTAGCGGATGAACCAGAGAATGCGGTCCGGCCCCATCGTCAGGCTGAGTGAGAAAAAGAACAACGTGCCGCCGATGCTGACGAACAGCGCGCGCTTGGAGCCGAGATTGTTGTCGAGCCAGCCGCCGAAGAAGCCGCCGATCACGGCAAAGGCGCTGAGTTCAAGACCGTACATGGTCATCGGCAGCGCGCCCCAATGGAACGTACCGGCTGCAAAGATGCCGCCGAAAGTCAGGACGGCGGTCATGCCGTCATTGAACAGCATGCGCGCACCCAGATAGTGCGCGATATTTCGATAATGCCGAAGACTCTTGATCGTGCGCCAGACCGAGCGTGCGCCACTGGTGACGGCATGCCCGATGCCGAGCCCGACGCTCGGCCGATCGGGCGTGAAGAGAAAGAGCGGAATGGCGAACAACAACAGCCAGACGCCGGAGATCGGTCCCGATAGCCGCTCCGGATCGTGCGCGGCCTGGCTGACGCCGAACCAGGGATGCGCGGGAATGAAGCTCCAATCCACCTGCCCCGGCAGGGAGAAGAAGACCATCATGAACGCCAGCATCAGAATGCCGGCGAGATTGCCGAGCGAAAGACCGAGGCCCGACAAAGGCCCGACGCGGTTGTGCGGAGCGATGGTCGGCAGCATGGCGCTATGGAACACGCTGGAGAATTCGTACGAGAAGTTCGTCACTGCAACGAGAACGCCGACGACGACGATACCGGCCCAGGACGAATGCGGCTGCGCCCGCCACATCAGGACCATGCACAGGGCCATGATCAGCGTGTAGACCGCGATCCAGGGTTTGCGCCGGCCGCCGACATCGGCCACCGCGCCGAGGAACGGTGCCGCGACGGCCGTGGCGAATCCGCCATAGCTCGAAAACGCGGCCCACAATTGCTGGCCCTTCACCGGATCGCCGACAACCGTCGTCGTGAAGTACGGCGCAAAGAGATAGATCGTTACAAGGAGGACATAGGGAATGCGTGCCCACTCGAACATCGCCCAGGAGATCTGGCCGAGACGGCTGGCGATCGGACCTCCGGTTGCGGACGTCCCCGCGGGACGATGAAGCCATGCCGCAAGGCCCGTGGCCTCCAACCCTGCCATCGACGCGGGATTGCCGCTTGGCTCGGCGCCGGCAGCAACGTCAATGGCGTTCAGATCGGCGGCCTGCGCAGGCGGTTCGCCCGCGTCATTGGAAGACTTCACCCGTATCCACTCCCCAGATTATTCTTCTGTCGACCCAGCCTTCGACACCCGAGGTTTCGACCTCGCAGACATCAGGCTTGCATGCCTTCAGTTTTGCCACAACGCCGGGCTGCGCATACGCGACAATCTTCGAAGCCGGAGAGGAATCCGAGTGAATGGCCGACGGTGCAAAGCCGATGAAAAGCGCCGTCCGCGCATCGGAGAGTTGCGTGTGATGCATCCAGCCGACCGTGCCGTCGAAGTCTTTCACCCGCCGCCAGGCATCGTAGGTTTCGATGATCTTGAGCGGATAGTTCTGGCGGCGATAGACCCAAATCACCTTGTGCGCGTACGACGGCCCTTCGCGCAGGAACGCCTGGTCGCGCCGGATGCTGGCATAGCGCTGGGGATCGGCGGCCGTCGCGCTCGTGAGCACCGACAACAACAGCGACAAGGCGAGCCAGCACTGTGCTTTGGTTTTCATCGTGCCGGGAATCATACTCGCTGTTACGGGTTTTACGAGATACAGCAGACAGGCATTTGACGCGATACCGCCAACCGACCTAGGTTCCGGGCACGCGCTTGGTTTAGGGAACGCGGTGTAACACCGCGGCTGCCCCCGCAACTGTAACCGGAGAGCGAACCGTCCAAAGGCCACTGAGGTCAATCCTTGGGAAGGCGGATGGGGAGCGATGAACCGGGAGCCAGGAAACCTGCCTCGCGCCGTCGTCCTGTTTCCGTCCGGGGTGTGACGGTGACTGCGGGGGAAACCGTCGCGACGACATGTGAAGTCGTCGCCGCGGGGCCCGGATGAGTGTTAGGCGTTTTTTCCAAATCGTACGGCGTTGCCGCGTGCCGGCTTCTGGAACCAACCAGGAGAAGGTCATGCAGAAATCATTGCTATCAGGTGCAGCGCTGACGGCGCTGCTTGTTTCAAGCGCCGCCGCGTCGCCCGAGACGGTTGAGACGGTGGTCGTCACAGCCACGCGAACCGAGCAGCCGGCGGAGAAAACCGGCGCGTCGATCAGTGTCATCTCCGCGGATGACCTGAAAACGCAGCAAACAGTCATGCTCGGCGATGTGCTGAAGGAAATTCCTTCGCTCGTCGTCAATCGAACGGGTGGTATCGGGCAAACGACGACCGTCAGCATTCGCGGCGCCGAACAGGGACAAACCGTCACGCTGATCGACGGCATCCGCATCAACGATCCGAGCGATGTGTCCGAAGGCACCGTGTTCGGCGACGTCATGGCCAACAATATCTCAAGGGTGGAAATCCTGCGCGGCCCGCAATCGACGCTTTATGGCAGCGATGCCATCGGGGGCGTGATCAACATCATCAGCAAGCGCGGCGGCGACACGCCGTTCGAACTGCAGGCCAGTCTCGAAGGCGGATCGTTCGGCACGTTCCACGCCAATGTGGCGGCGAACGGCACGACGGGCGACGTCGAATATGGGGCGGCCGTGAACGACTTCACGAACAGCGGAATTTCGGCGGCGGATTCGCGCAATGGCAACACGGAAGCCGACGGTTACAGAAACTACGGAGCAACGTTCAACGTGCGGGTTCACCTAGCGGACAATGTCAGCGCCGATGCCCGCGGTTACTACACCAACGGACATGATCGTTTCGACGACAATTTCGGCGGTCCGCCCAACTTCCTGGTCGCGGACTCTGCTGCAAGCAATACGAACGAACTGAAGGCAGGTTATCTGGGACTGAACGCCGACTTCTTCGGCGGCAAGCTTCAGAACCGGATCGCGATCGTCACCACTTCGAGCGGGCGGCAATTCTTCGAATTCCGCGTTCGATTCAATTCATCTGAATTTCGACGATTTCGGCAACGCCGTGCAATTCGAGTATCAGGGAATTGTGGACTTCCATCCCGGCACGCAGCTCACCTTCGGCGTCGAAACGCAGGAAAGCTCGTTCCGCGGCGACAGTTTCAGTTCCTTTGCGCCGGAGGACACAACCGTCGGAAAAGACCGGTTGACGGGCTACTATGCACAAATTCAGGACACACTGTTCGACCAGCTCACGCTCACCGGCGGCGTGCGACTGGACGACGATCAGGAGTTCGGCACGCACACCTCGTTCAAGCTGAACGGGGCATGGCAAATACCGGGCTGGGACGCGACGCTGCGCGCCAATGTCGGCAATGGCTTCAAGGCGCCGACGCTGTTCCAGCTCTTCTCCGCCAACTCAAATCCGATCGCCGCCCTCAAACCGGAGACGGCGACCGGATGGGAAATCGGCTTCGACAAATCGTTCTGGGAGGGAGGCGTTCGCGGCTCGTTGACCTATTTCGACAGGACCACGACCAATCAGATCGATTTTCAGAATTGCTTCACTGCCGCCGACGCACCGGGCTGCAAGTTCCGGCTCGACGCGTTCGGCTATTACATCAACATCGACAAAACGCGGTCGCAAGGCGTGGAGGCCCTGCTCACTGCGAACCTCACCGACACGGTCACCGCCTCGCTGAACTGGACCGACATGTCTGCGACAAATGAGCTGACCGGAAAGGACCTGGCCCGGCGGCCGCACGACTTGGCCAGCGCGGTAATCACATGGCGGCCGCTGCCCGGCACGACGCTCGGCGGCAGCGTGACCTACCAGGGCAAGCGGTTCAACGACGCAGGCAATCTCACCAGGCTGACCAGCAACACCACCGTCAACTTGTTCGGTTCCTACGACCTGACCGACCGTTGGCAGTTGTTCGGGCGGATCGACAACCTGTTCAACGACCGGACGGAGCAGGTCCTTGGCAACGGTGTTCCGGGGATTGGCGTCTATGCCGGGGTCAGGGCCGCCTTCTAGGTTGGGCCGGGACATGGCAGAGTCCGGGACATCGATATTCCCGGACCCTGTCATGACCTTCAAAAGCATCCTGATCGCCAATCGTGGCGAGATCGCCATCCGCATTGCCCGTGCGGCTTCCGATCTCGGTATCCGCAGCGTCGCCGTCTATTCCGGCGACGATGCCCACTCTCTGCATGTGACGGCAGCGGACTCCGCCCAGGCGCTCGGCGCCGACGGTGCAGCCGCCTACCTCGACATCGCGCGCGTCATCGCCTGTGCCAAGGCGGCGAACTGCGATGCGATCCATCCGGGCTATGGCTTTCTCAGCGAGAATGCGGAGTTCGCGCGCGCCTGCGAGAAGGTTAGGCTGACATTCATCGGGCCGAGCCCGCACGTGCTGTCGATCTTCGGCGACAAGGCGCGAGCACGCGCATTGGCCGAACGCTTCGGGGTACCGATCCTCGCCGGAACCGCCGGTCCCGCGACGCTGGAAGAAATGCGCGCCTTCTTCGCCGCACAGAAACGGCCGATCATCATCAAGGCGATCGCCGGCGGCGGCGGACGCGGGATGCGCATCGTGAACTCGGCTGACGAGCTGGAGAGCGCCTACAATCGCTGCAAGTCGGAGGCGCTGACCTCGTTCGGCAACGCTGCCGTCTATGGCGAAGTCTTCATGCCCAAGGCGCGGCATATCGAAGTGCAGGTGGCTGGCGACGGAAAATCGGCGAGCCACATTTGGGAACGCGACTGCACGCTGCAACGCCGCCACCAGAAGATCGTGGAATATGCACCTGCGCCGGATCTCGATCCCGATCTGCGCAAACAGCTTTGCGACGCAGCCGTCTGGCTGGCGGACGATGTCGCGTTGCGTGGCCTTGCGACATTCGAGTTCCTGGTGGATCCAAATCCGCCGCGTCACGCGCCGGCCTTCGCCTTCATCGAGGCCAATCCGCGCCTGCAGGTCGAACACACGGTCACCGAGGAGATCACCGGCATCGATCTTGTCGCGGTGCAGATCGATCTGGTGCGCGGCAAGTCGCTGAAGGATATCGGCCTCAAACAGGACGAGATACCCGAGCCGCGCGGCTTCGCGGTGCAGCTTCGCGTGAGCATGGAGAAGATGGAAGCCGACGGCACGATCAAGCCTTCCGGCGGTACGCTGCGGCGCTTTGCGCCTCCATCCGGCCCGGGCGTGCGCGTCGATACGTTCGGCTATGAAGGCTACACGACCAATCCCGGCTACGATCCGCTTCTTGCCAAGGTGATCGTGCACGGCCCGGATTTTCCCTCGGCGATGGCGCGCGCAAGGCGGGCGCTTTCCGAATTCGTGATCGACGGCGTGCAGACGAATATTCCGTTCCTGCATGCGCTGATCAGTGACGCTGCGGTCCTGAAGGGCGAGACGAGCACGCGCTTTGTCGAGGAGCACACAGCCGAACTTGTCGCTAAAGCGTTGACCTGGAAGCCGAGCGCAGGCATTGCGGCTTCGCCTTCGGCCGCAAGGGTCGCCACGAACTTCGCACCCGCACCGGTCGGGACGACCGCCGTCGTGGCCCCGATGCAAGGCAAGATCGTCAGCATCGACGTGAAGCCGGGCGATATCGTCGCCGTCGGAACGTCGGTCGCCGTGCTCGAAGCGATGAAGATGGAACATCTGGTTGGCGCGTCGGTTTCGGGCCGCGTGCATTCCGTCGCCGGCGTCCCGGGCATTGTGTTGGCCGAAGGAGAGCCGTTCCTGTTCCTTGTTCCGGAAGATGTGACGGTCGCGGGCGAAACGGCACTGGAAGCGCGCGACCCCGATTTTATCCGTCCGGACCTTGCCGAATCCATTACGCGCCACGCCTTCAGCCTCGACGAGAACCGTCCCGATGCCGTCGCGCGCCGACGCAAGACCAACCAGCGCACCGCGCGCGAGAATTTGGAACAGCTCTGCGATCCGGGCAGCTTCATCGAATATGGCGCGCTCGCCTTCGCGGCGCAGCGCCGCCGCCGTACGCTCGAGGATCTGATCAAGAACACGCCGGGCGACGGCATCATCACCGGCATTGGCACGGTGAACGCCGCCGAGTTCGGCGAGAACAAGGCGCGCTGCGCCGTCATGGCCTATGACTACACCGTCCTTGCCGGAACGCAGGGCGGAATGAACCATCAAAAGAAGGATCGTCTTCTGAAGGTGGCGGAGGAGTGGAAGCTGCCGATCGTCTGCTTCGCCGAAGGTGGCGGAGGACGGCCGGGCGACACCGACATTCCAGGCGTCGCCGGACTCGATGTGCCGACGTTCCGGCAATACGCCAAATTGTCCGGGCTGATACCGCGCGTCGGCATCAACTCAGGCCGCTGCTTTGCCGGTAACGCCGCCCTGCTCGGCTGCAGCGACGTGATCATCGCAGCCGCCAACTCGAACATAGGAATGGGCGGTCCGGCGATGATCGAAGGCGGCGGCCTTGGCGTTTACACACCGGACGAGGTCGGACCGATGTCGGTGCAGGTGCCCAATGGCGTCGTCGACGTCGCGGTCGCCGATGAAATCGAGGCCATCGAAGTTGCCAAGAAATATCTCGGCTACTTCCAGGGCTCGCTGAGCAAATGGGACGCGGCAAACCAGAAGGAGCTGCGCCACCTTATTCCGGAGAACCGGTTGCGCGTCTACGAAAGCCGTAAAGTGATCGACACGCTGGCAGATACCGGTTCCGTTCTGGAGTTGCGGCCCGAATTCGCTCCCGGCATGCTGACGGCGCTGATCCGTATCGAAGGCGAGCCGTTCGGCCTTATCGGCAACAATCCGATGCATCTGGCCGGCGCGATCGACGGACCCTGCGCCGACAAGGCCGCGCGCTTCATGCAGCTTTGCGATGCGTTCGGCCTACCGATCATCTCGCTCTGCGACACGCCCGGCTTCATGGTCGGACCGGAAGCAGAAAAGAGTTCGCTGGTCCGCCGCGTCAGCCGCATGTTCGTGGTCGGCGGTGCGCTCAGCGTGCCGATCTTCACGGTTGTGCTGCGCAAGGGCTACGGACTAGGCGCACAGGCGATGGCGGGCGGCAGTTTCCATGCACCGTTCTTCATCGTTTCCTGGCCAACCGGCGAATTCGGCGGCATGGGCCTCGAAGGCGCAGTGCGGCTGGGCTATCGCAAGGAGCTGGAGGCGCAGCCGACGCCCGAAGCAAAGGAAGAGATGTTCAAGCAGATGGTCGCCCAGTCCTATGCGCGCGGCAAGGCGATCAACATGGCCGCGCACCTGGAGATCGACGACGTCATCGATCCGGCCGACACGCGCCGCTGGATCATGCGCGGCTTTCGTTCGATGCCGCCGCGTGATCCCAACGCCAGGCGGCGCACGTTCATCGATACCTGGTGATCAGCCCGTGGCCGCCAGACGCTGCTGTGGCGCCCGAGCGTGCATGTACAGATTGGGTGCGTGATCGACCGGTGCGAAGGCGTTGGGCAGCGCGTCCGGCGACTCGGCATGGCCGAGCATCACGACGCCATCGGGTTGCAGCGTTTCAGCGATCTTTTCGAGCACGGATGACTTCGTCTTCTGGTCGAAATAGATCAGCACATTGCGGCAGAACACGGCGTCGAGATCGTCGAGCCAGCCAAAGGAATCGAGCAGATTGAACTGGCGGAACGACACCATGCGGCGCAGATTTTCGTCGATGCGCCAATTTCCGGCTTCCTGGGCAAAGTGTGCGACGAGACGCCGGATGGCGAGACCGCGCTGCACTTCATAGTGCGAATAAACGCCGTCTTCGGCGCGTGCGATCATTTCCGAGCTGAGATCGGTCGCGATGAGGTCTATCGACCAGCCCTTCGACTGAAGCTTCAGGTCGTCGAGTATCATCGCGATTGAATAGGGTTCCTGCCCTGCAGCGCAGGCCGCGCTCCAGATGCGCAGGCGCTTGCTCTCGGCGCGAGCCTCAAGCAGCTGCGGCAGGACGATTTCGCGAAACTTCTCGAACGCCGGCCTGTCGCGGAAGAAGGAGGATTCGTTCGTCGTCATGGCTTCGGTAACGGCGCGTGCCAGCGTATCGCGTCCATGTCGCAGTTCGTGGATGAGCGCATTCATGGAACGAAAACCGAAACGACGCATGACGGTCGCCAGGCGCCCTTCGATCAAGGGCGCCTTGTGAGATGGCAGAACCAGTCCCGAGCGGCGGCGCACCATTTGCGCGAGAAAGGAAAAGTCTTCAGGTTTCATCGGCGCTTCTTATGCAAGACCGACTTCGGCCAACTTGGCTTCGATAATGCTGCGGTCGAACGGCTTCATGATGTATTCGTTCGCACCCGCGCCAAGCGCTTCTGAAATATGCGCAACGTCATTCTCCGTCGTGCAGAAGACGACGACGGGATGATCGCCGCCGCGTTCCTTGCGCAAGGTCTTCAGGAACTCGATGCCGTTCATGTTCGGCATGTTCCAGTCGAGCAGAATGAGCTCGGGCATTTGCGAGCGGCAGGCGGCCAACGCCGAGACGCCGTCTTCGGCTTCGCCCGTCTTGAAATGGAGGTCTTCGAGGATCCGGCAAGCAACCTTGCGGATCACGCGGCTGTCGTCGACGACAAGGCAATGTTTCATGGCGGCCTGATCCTGATGCGGTCACGGCTGCGCCGTGGCCCAAAGTGAAAATCGGAGGCAAGCCTAGGACTGCGACGGTAAACGCGGCGTTTAGAGATTAACCGGCGGCGAGCTCAACCACGCCCTCCCGGGCGGTAAGCGTGAGGCCGGCGTTCAGGCTGCGGGACAGCTTGTGCGTCAGATAGGGCTGGATGCCGCGGGCGTCGAAATTGCCGTCTGCCGCCTCACCGCGCACCGCCTTTTGGACTTCGTCCAATGCCCGCGCATGGGGGCTGGTAGCGACGATCTTGAACGAAGGCGTGGCCGGATCTGCACTTGTGATGACGGTGAGTTGGCCGCCACGCGGCAGGCAATCCGCACCCAAGAGGGCGGCGTTCATCAACAGCTTGGCCCAGTTCTTGGGCCAGTTCACATGCGGCGACTGCCAGTCGAGTTGGATCTTGCCGCCTTCGAGAAGGCCGCCGACCAACCGTCCGACTTCGCCGATATCGAGTTCCGCACCGGCCGAACCGGCCGCGCCGAACGCGATACGCAGAAATTGCAACCGTGCCAACGCCTGGAGCGCACTGGAGGATACGATCTTGAGAGCGTCGGCGCGCATGGCGGCGTCGCGCTCGTCCTCCATGACCTCCAAACCGTTGACCACGGCACCCAGAGGCCCCACAAGGTCGTGACACACACGGCTGACCAGATACGCGGCGAATTCGATGTCATCCATGGACGGGGCGATCTCCGGACGTAAGGTATGGTTTTCAATCGGTAACTGTCGCTACCGCCTATTAAGGAATGCTTAAGATGGTTGCAACGCCTTCGCCACAGCTGCGCACCTTGGCGCGAATGGCCCACGCGGCCGGCGCGATCATCATGCGCCACTATGAAGAGGGAACCGAGACTCGCAGGAAGTCCGACCATTCGCCGGTGACGGATGCGGACGAGGAAGCCGAGCGCTTCATACTTGCCGGCCTGCAAAAGGACTTTCCGGGCGTGCCCGTGGTTGCCGAAGAAGAAGTCGCGGCCGGACGCTTGCCCCGCGTCGGCCACCGGTTCTTCCTTGTCGATCCGCTGGACGGCACCAAGGAGTTCATCAATCGCAACGGCGAGTTCACCGTGAACATCGCAGAAATCGAAAACGGCATTGCGGTGCGCGGCGTTGTCTATGCGCCCGCCAAGAACCGCCTGTTCGCGGGCGAAACGCCAGGCGGTGCCTTTGAGATCGAGACGAACTTCAAACAGATGCCCGAACTCGATCGCCTGAAACCCATTGCCGTGCGAAAGGCGCCACAGGATGGACTGATCGCCGTCGCCAGCCGCTCGCATCGCGACACTAAGACCGAGGAATATCTAGCGGCCTATCCGGTGAAAGATTTCATCACGGCGGGCTCGTCGTTGAAATTCTGCCTGCTGGCTGCGGGCGAAGCGGACATCTATCTCCGCCATGGCCGGACGATGGAGTGGGACACCGCTGCGGGGCATGCGGTGCTGCTGGCGGCAGGCGGCAGCGTCAAACAGCTAGATGGAAGCACGTTCGTCTACGGAAAGGCGTCCGACGAATTCGCCAATCCGTTCTTCGTCGCGCGCGGTGGCTAACGATCCATGCCGTTGCGGCTGGAGTAGAAGACTAGCGCCATCAGGCCGGCGCCGACCGCTATGGTGATCAGCGAGCCGCCGACGAGCGCGATCCAGCCGAACGTGCTCATCTCGACGTCGCCGAGCGCACGCCAGCCAGCAATGCCGTACCAGATCGATACCGCAAGGAATCCGGCAAGTACGCCGATCGCAAGCCAACCCGCAACGGACAGGCCGGGTGTACTCTTCTTGTCAGGCATTCCTACTCGCTTTCGTCAGGTCGCCATCTGTACTTTAAAGTCGGCACCGTCGGCAGCAGAAATCTTGAGCATGTCGCCCTTCATCGGCGCGGAACCGTCAATCACCGTGGCGTTCCACCTCGTATCGTCGATCCGCACTGCGCCGCGGCCATTGACGAAATTTTCCTCGGCCTTGACCACGCGGCCGACATATTGCGCGCTGCGGTCGTTGAGCGTTGTGTGTGTATCGCGTTCCGCGCGGCCCCAGGCGGAACGCTTCCAGGCTGCGGTTGCCACGACCGCGATCACCGCGAACAGGAAAACGGCGAGCCGCCCGTCCAGCGAAGGGTCGAGGAACTTCAGAACGCCCACGACCAGCGCGGCAAGGCCCGGCCAGAGCAGGTATTGCGTCGTGCTGGTGATCTCGACGGCCAGCAGGATCGCGCCGAGCGCCCACCAATGCCAGGCCGGCTGCGCGTTCAGGAAAAGTGTGACGCCATGCATCGAATCCTCCTTACGTTCCTGCCGGACGGCCCGGCGCCGGCGCGTTCGGCACCGTGCCGGCAGCCGGCCGCGCAGTGCGCGGGACGGCCGCAACCTGTGTGGAAATCGCTTCGCGAGTCATTTCGGCGATGCCGGCGATGGAGCCAAGCAGGCCCGCCGACTCCATCGGCACGACGACGAACTTCTGGTTCGGCGCATTGGCGAGCTGTGCGAAAGCGTCGACATATTTCTGTCCCAGGAAGTAGTTGAGCGCGTTGACGTTGCCGGCTTCAATCGAGTCGGACACCATTTGCGTGGCCTTTGCTTCTGCCTGCGCCAGGCGCTCGCGCGCCTCGGCATCGCGGAAGGCGGCCTCCTTTCGGCCTTCGGCCTGTAGAATCGCGGACTGTTTGGCGCCCTCGGCGCGTAGGATTGCGCCCTGCTTCTCGCCATCGGCCTGCGTGACTTCGGCACGGCGGAAGCGTTCGGCCTTCATCTGCCGCGCCATCGCTTCCGTGATGTCGTTCGGCGGTGAGAGATCCTTGATCTCGATGCGCGTGACCTTGACACCCCAGGGGCTTGTCGCCTGATCGACGACGGCGAGCAGCCGTTGATTGATCTCGTCGCGCTTGGAGAGCACTTCGTCGAGATCCATTGCGCCGATCACGGTACGTGCGTTGGTGAGGCAGAGGTTTGTGATGCCGGCCTGGAGATTGGCGACTTCATAAGCGGCCTTTGCGGCATCGACCACTTGATAGAAGGCGATGGCGTCCGCGGTCACAGTTGCGTTGTCGCGCGTGATCACAACTTGGCTGGGAATGGCGAGCACCTCTTCCATCATCGAAAGCTTGCGTCCGACGCGGTCGACATAGGGCACGATAAGGTTGAGGCCCGGCTTGAGGACGCGCGTGAATCGGCCGAACCGTTCGATGGTCCATTCGCGCCCCTGAGGCACGCTCTTGACCCCTGAGAAAATGGTCACAAGGGCCAGAAACAGAACCGCCAGAACAAAGATTGTGGCGCCATCCATGGAACGTTCCTCTCCTGATTGAGCTTTGCGGCAAGACTAGCGCGCAAATAGATAAGCACGCCACGAGCCATCAAAAGGCCTTGAAGCAGAACCAATCCTTACTACTGCGGTTTGTCGTCCCGCGAAATTTTAGGCAAGTATCCCTTGCGGGGATGCACTGATTCGACAGGAGACCCTAGTAATGAAACCCTTGCGGATTGTAAGCGCTCTGTTCGCCGGAATTGCGGCACTCACGCTGAGCGTCGCCCCAACAGTGGCCGACGACAACGCAAACGACGATACGTTCACACCGAACGAAATCGTCCAGACCGGCTCGGATTTCTTCGGCATCTCGACGGAAGTCATGGCCAAGGCCGTGCAGCGCGTATTCGAAGACCTCGGCCAACCCGACGCTTACATCAAGGGTGACGAAGGGTCGGGCGCGATCATCGTCGGTTTGCGCTACGGCTCCGGCTGGCTCATTCGAAAGGGCTTTGATCCTGAAAAAGTTTACTGGCGCGGCCCATCCATCGGATTCGATGTCGGTGGAAACGGCTCAAAAGTCTTTACGCTGATCTACAATCTCAAAGAAAAGCACCGACTGTTCCAGCGTTTTCCCGGCGTGGAGGGGAGCTTCTACTTTATTGCCGGTGTCGGCGTGAACTATATGCGTTCGGGCGGCGTGACGCTCGCGCCGATGCGCACGGGGCTCGGTTGGCGTGCCGGCGTGAACGCGCACTATCAAGTCTATTCCGACCAGCGCGACTGGTTTCCGCTTTGAACGCCTAGGCGTTTGACCCGGCCGTATTCGCCTCGATGCTGCCTGCCGGAGCGGGCAGATAAAGCAGCAGCGCGGCCGCGACATAGGTCGAGGAGAATGTTCCGACCAGAATGCCGAACAGAATGGCGGCACTAAATCCGAACAGTTCGGGTCCGCCGTACAAAAGCAGCGGTACCATGGTCAGTGCAGTAGCCGCCGAAACCAGCGTTGTTCGCGTCGCGATCTGATTGGTCGAAAGGTTGATCAATTCGGTCAGCGGCATGCGCTTGAACTTGCGGCGGTTCTCGCGGATGCGGTCGAACACCACGACGGTGTCGTTGATCGAGTAGCCCGCCAGCAGCAGCAACGCGGCAACCGAGTTGAGCGTGAAGTCCATGTGCAGGACGGAAAACATGCCGGCCGTCACGAACACGTCGTGACCGGTGGCGATCAACGCGCCGATGCCGTACTGCCATTCAAAGCGGAACGCGACGTACAGCGAGATGAAGACGATGGCCAGAACCGTGGCCAGCACGCCGTCGTTGAACAATTCATGGCTGACCTGCGGGCCGACGACTTCGTTGCGCCGGAACGTGTAACCGGAGCCGAGCTTGTCCTTGATCTTGTTCGCGACGGTTTCACCGGCCTGGGCGGCGTTCGGTTGCACGCGGATCAGCACGCAGGAATTGACCGGCGTGTCGCATTCGCCGCCGCCAAAATATTGCAGACGTACTTCCTTGAAACCCAACGAGTCCACGTCGCTGCGCATCTTGCCGATGTCGATGACCTGGGCCGCCTTGACTTCCATCAGGACACCGCCGGTGAAATCGATGCCGAGATTGAATCCCTGCACAACGATGGAGACGAGCGCCACGAGCGTGAGGAGCCCGTCCATCGCAAAGGCGTAGTAGCGCCAGCCGACGAAGTTGACGTTTGTGGTCTCTGGGATAAAGCGCAAAAAGGGCATGGGACTGTCCGGAAAAGCCCGGCAGACATATCTGCTGGACGCCCGAAGGACAAGAATAAGTCCTGCATTTGCATAATTTCCTGTTTTGGCGACACTTTGGCCGAAGGCCCAAGGACCCCCGAATGACCTCCACGGTTCACGGCTCACCCGAAGCCTCCAAGTCCGCGACCGGCGAAAGCGGCCTGCAGGAGGCTGCGAGCGCTGCCATCGTGGCCGCGGTTCTTGTCGCAGCGGTTTATTTCGGCCGCCCGCTTCTCGTCCCGTTAGCGCTGTCGATTCTGATGGCCTTCGCGCTTGCACCCGTCGCGGAATTTTTGCGCCGGTTGAAGTTGGGACGGATCGGGGCGGTGATTCTGACGGTCACGCTCGCCGTCCTGCTGATCAGCGGCATCGCCGCCTTCATCGGCACGCAGCTCGCATGGCTCGCGCAAAGCCTTCCGCAGTACCAGCAGAACATTGTTGCCAAGATTCAATCCGTGGAGGGATCTGCCACCAACAACGGCATGATCCAGGGCGCGCTCAACATGTTCAATAATCTGAGCGACCAGATCGCCAATGTGCCCCGGCCGGGCAAGAATGATCAGCTCGAATCCAAGACGACATCGCAGCGAACCGATCCAGCCATACCGGTCGTGATCCGCACGCCAACGCCCGGTCCAATTGAAGTAATTCAGAACGTCGGCGGCCCCCTGCTCGAGCCACTGGCCAATCTCGCGATCATCATCATCTTCGTCATCTTCATCCTGTTGCAGAAAGAAGACCTGCGCGACCGCTTCATCATGCTGGCAGGCGCGCGCGACCTGCAGCGCACGACGACAGCACTGGACGATGGTGCCGAGCGTCTGAGCCGCTACTTGCTCTTGCAGACGGCTGTTAATGCTGTTTTCGGAACGCTTGTCGGCCTTGGCCTGTGGGCCGCGGGCGTACCCAATCCCGCGTTATGGGGATTGATCGCGGCCATGTTCCGGTTCGTCCCCTATGTCGGCGTGCCGATCGCAGCATTGCTCCCCCTTGTCCTTGCATTTGCCGTCGATCCGGGATGGTCGAAGCTGCTCTGGACGCTCGCCGTCTTCTCGGTGTTGGAAGCCGTTACCGGACAGGCGGTCGAGCCCTGGCTCTATGGCCGCAACATGGGCCTGTCGGCGATTGCGGTTGTCGTTGCGGCCGGCTTCTGGACTTTCGTCTGGGGGCCAGTGGGGCTGCTGCTATCGACGCCGCTTACCATGTGTCTTGTCGTGATCGGCCGCCACGTCGACCAGCTTCGCTTTCTTGATGTCATGCTTGGCGACCGGCCACCGATGGCGCCGGAAGAAAGCTTCTACCTGCGCATGTTGGCCGGCAATCCCGACGAAGCGGCCGAACAGGCCGAGCTCTATCTGCAGGACCACACGATGCCGGCCTATTTCGACCAAGTGGCGATCAAGGCCCTCGCGCTGGCGCAGCTTGACGTCAATCGCGGCGCGCTGAACGAATCCGGGCGCGTTCGCATCGGCGCCACAGTCGAAGGCTTCATCGAAAATCTGACGATGCAGGAGGATGCGCAGGTGCGCGAGGAAAGCCTCCTGCAAGACGCCGTGCCGCAGAACTGGCAGAACCGGCCGGTGCTCTGTGTCGCCGGACGCGGCGTGCTCGATCACGCGGCGGCCTCGCTTCTCGCCCATCTTCTCGAGCGGCAGGGACTCGGCACGCGGCTTGCGACCTCCGAAGACTTGTCACCGACAAACGTTCAGGATTTCGAATGCGAGGGCGTCCAGGCGATTTGCATTTCCTACCTGGAACCGGCCAGTCCCAAGAATGCCCGCTACATGGCGAGGCGGCTACGCAAGCGCATGCCGGGCTTGCCACTGATTGCCGGCTTCTGGAGCGTCGTTCAGGACGACACGCATTTCTTGGACAGTTTCGAATCCACGGAATGCGATTTCCTTGCGACCAACCTGCAACAAGCGGTCAGCCAGGTCATCGCGTTGATGAAGAGATCTGGCACGGATGAGCGATTTCTCTCTGCCGTGACGCAGAACGAAGAGGAGCCGGTGTCGGACTAATGACCATCGCAACCCAAGATTTTCAATGCGTGCTCTACGCCGTACACGATCATGTTCTAACGATCACGCTGAACCGCCCCGAGCGTCGCAATGCGCTGAACCCGCGCGCCTATGCCGAGATCGAGGCGGCGTTTCGGGCCGCCAATGCAGACGAGGCTGTCCGCGTCGTCATCGTGACCGGCGCAGATCCTGCGTTCTGTTCCGGCGAGGACGTGAAAGAAATGATGACGGGCGAAGTACGTCCGGCCTTGCCCGCGGCCGCCACGACTGGCCGTCCACCGACGCCCGCGGCCATGGCAGCACTCGACTGTGAGAAGCCGGTCATTGCCGCGGTGAACGGCTCTGCGGTGGGCTGGGGCATGGAGCTGGCGCTCTATGCCGACATTCGCCTCGCGTCCGAAAACGCAAAGTTTGCTGAGCTGTTCGTAAAACGCGGCCTCGTCGCCGATGTCGGCGGGTTCTACCGCCTTCCGGCGCTTGTCGGCCCGTCGAAGGCGGCTGAACTGCTCCTTACCGGTGATCAGATCGACGCGCGTGAAGCCATGCGCATTGGCCTCGTGTCGGAAGTAGTGCCGCACGCCGAATTGATGCCACGCGCGCAGGCGCTTGCCGCAAAGATCGCGACCAACCCACCCCTCGCCGTCCGTGCCATCAAACAAGGCCTGCGACGGGTAGCGCATGGCGATCCGCGCGAGATCGGCAGCTGGGCGATCGATACAATTTACCGCCTATTCCAAACCGAAGATCACCGCGAGGGCGTCAAAAGTTTCCTTGAAAAACGCGAGCCTGTGTTCAAGGGTCGCTAGGAACTGTCGCACAATTGACGAATGTGACGCTTATTCAAATCCCGCAATCTTGGATGTGACCGGTATGAAACTGATTCCAGCAGTGGCTGTGATGGCTGCGATGCTTTGCAGCGCCGCAGCGGCGACCGACGGCCAGCTTTGGCTCCCGACCGGACAGACCGTGACGCCGCAGGCGGCGCCGGGCTCTGTCTTTCAGCCCCTCACCGCCGAACTACCCGTAGTCGGCAAGCAGCCTGTTGGCGGTGGCGCGACAACGGCGCTGTCGCCGGACGGCAGGACACTTTACGTGCTGACAGCGGGCTTCAATTCGTGGCGCGGGGCGGACGGCAAGCACATAGCCGACGCGTCGACCGAGCATCTTTTTGTCTACGCCATCACGGACGGACCGAAACTGCAGCAGGATGTGCATGTGCCGAACAGCTATGGCGGCATGGTTCTCTCACCGGACGGCAAGACCATATATGTGGCAGGCGGCGTCGACGACAATGTCCACATCTATCGCGAAGATGCAGCTGGCGCGTGGTCAGAGAGCGGCACTCCGATTCCGCTCGGCCATGCGTCCGGAAATGGTCTCATTCGCGGTAACGCCGAGGTGCTGAAACCGATGGCCGCCGGCGTTGCGCTGACGCCGGACGGGCAGCGTCTTCTGGTGGCAAACTACGAGAACGATTCCATTTCCGTCGTGGACATCGGTCAGGGAAAGGTCGTTCAGGATCTCGATCTTAGACCGGGAAAGATCGATCCGAAGATGTCCGGTCAAGCGGGCGGCGAATTTCCCTATGCCATCGCCGTCGCAGCGAACGGCACAGCCTACGTTTCAAGCCTGCGGGATCGGGAGATTGTCGTTCTTTCGACTGCCGGCACGTTGCGTGTCACGGCCCGGATCAAGGTGGCGGGCAATCCCAATCGCATGATCCTCAGCGCAGATGGGTCGCGACTGTTCGTAGCAGCCGACAACTCTGACCGTGTTTTCACAATCGATACGAAGTCGAACGTGATCGTCGCGGCTATCGCCGTCGGCGCCCCCGTAGGCTGGGGGCCAAATGCGCGTCTTCCCGGTGCCGCGCCGAATAGCCTCGCGCTCTCGCCAGACGGAAAGTGGCTCTATGTCACCGAAGGCGGCATAAATGCCATCGGAGTCGTGAGCCTTGCCGGCGCGCCGGCTCTCATTGGACTCATCCCGACGGCGTGGCAGCCGAACGCAGTGAGCGTGAGCGGTGACGGCCGCACGTTGTATGTGACGAACGGAAAAAGCCCGGCCGGCCCAAACCCGCTCAACTGCATGCGAGTTAAACATGCAACGGCGGAGTGCGACGCAAATCATCAAATGCACGCCGGCAATCAGTATGTCTGGCAGATCACGGCCGGCGGCCTTGTATCGATACCCGTTCCCGATGTCGATACGCTGAAACGTCTGACGGCGATCAGTTCCGACAACAACGGTTTTCGCGAAGTGGCGTCGGTGGATGAGGCGCGTTTGATGGCCCAACTGCACAAACGCATCAAACACGTCATTTATGTTGTTCGCGAGAACCGCACCTACGATCAAATTCTCGGCGATCTCGCTGGTGCGGACGGCGATCCGGGTCTCGTCCAGTTCGGCCCGGCGATCACGCCGAACCAGCACGCGCTGGCGCATGAGTTTGTCGCACTCGATGCCTTCTTCGACAGCGGCGAAGCGAGCGGCGACGGCTGGGACTGGTCAACGGCCGCGCGCACGACGGATGTCACCGAAAAGGAAATGCCGGTGAACTATGCCGATCGCGGTCTCACCTATGACTTCGAAGGCACGACTCGCGGCGTGAACGTGGCGCTCGGACACAAGGCCCGCATTGCGGC
Organism: uncultured Alphaproteobacteria bacterium; assembly: GCA_963743765.1. Taxonomy (GTDB): domain Bacteria; phylum Pseudomonadota; class Alphaproteobacteria; order Micropepsales; family Micropepsaceae; genus Rhizomicrobium. The sequence continues at coordinate 534,859 of CAVUQQ010000003.1, read as the reverse complement.
AGATCCGCTGAACGATCCGGATCCGAACCTGCTACCGGGCAGCGCCAACCAGGCCGCGCCGGACGGTCCGAACGGCGAACGCGAGGAAGGTTATCTCTGGAACGCCGCCCTGCGTGCACACGAAACTATCCGCAACTACGGGTTCTTCGTCGATCTTGCGCGCTATGAGCCGGGCGTTCCAGCGAATGTCGCCCTTTCGCTCGACCACGATCCTGCCGCCTCGAAACTGCGCGTCGCCTTTCCCACCAACAAGGAACTTGCGCCGTTCACCGATCCGTATTTCCGCGGCTTCGACAATCAGTATGCAGATTATTGGCGTTACCGCGAATGGGATCGGGAGTTCTCCCTTTATGAGAAGAAAATGTCCCTGCCACGCTTCGAAACAATTCGCTTCATGCATGATCATACGGGCGACTTCGCCACTGCCGCGGACGGCGTGAACACGCCCGAGACACAGGTCGCCGACAATGACTATGCCGTCGGCCTCTTGATCGACCGCGTCGCGCACAGCCGCTTTGCCAAGGACACGCTGATTTTCGTGATCGAGGACGACGCCCAGGACGGGCCGGATCATGTCGACGCCCACCGCTCTGTTGCCTTCGTCGCCGGCCCCTATGTGAAGCACGGCGTGGTGATCTCGGATCGCTACACGACAGTGAACTTCCTCAAGACTATGGAAGTCGTACTTGGCTTGAAGCCGTTGAACTTCCATGACGCAAATGCGAAGCCGATGGCGAATATTTTCGATCTCGCACAAGTGGACTGGACCTATCGCGCGCGCGTGCCGGACATGCTGCGCTCCACGGCCTTGCCGCTGCCGCCGCAACAAGGCGCGGCCATCGTGAAGCCAAGACACGACGCCGCCTACTGGGCTGCGAAGACAGCTTCGTTCGATTTCTCAGCGGAAGATCGCCTCGATGCGGGCGCGTACAACCAATTGCTCTGGGCCGGGATCAATGGCGATACGCCCTACCCTTCATCGCGCGATGGACGCAACCGGCGGCTCAAATAGAATCGGTCAGAGCATGACGCGCCTCACGGCGATCGGCACGCTGCAAATGTCGAGCACCGGCGGAGGTTTACGGAAGTAGAATCGCGACGTCGGATGACGGCGTAGTTCGACGAAGTCTGCAAAGGTCTTTGAGACCGTCCGGATGACTTGATAGGCCGGCCGCTCGGCATCTGGAACGTCGGCGGCGATGTGGACGCGGATGATTTTGTCGGCTTTGCTCAAGTCCAAAATCACGCCGTTGTCGACATCCGGATCGCCGCGCTCCAGCTTCTGCAGGTACTGCATGCCGGACAAAACGCGTCCAAACGCGGTGAGATCGCGATCAAGCCTGCGCGGCGCCTCACCGATGACGACGTAGAATTCGGTTGTAGCCGTATCGGGGTCGTTGTCGCGCGCGAACGCGAACGTTCCCGGACATTGAACCAACCATTCGCGGCCTTCCTTTGCGTCGCGGGCGACGGGAAATCCATCCTCGAACCCCAATTCCGGTGCGAACAGATCCGCATTGCCAAGGGGTGTGAATGGAGGTTCCGGCTTGGAGACGCGATCGAACTCCGCCTTCAGCATCGGCCATTGAGAGAGACTCTTTGCCTCGACCGGATGATCCTTGGTCGAAGCCGTGCCTTCGCCGATGCCGCCCTGCGCCACGAAACCGTCGATTACGCGGTAGAACGACAGGCCGTCGTAGAAGCGCGCCCGGATCAGGGCGCGCAATCGCGCCGCATGATTCGGGGCGAATTCGGGTGCGAGTTCAACGGCAACTTGGCCGTACTTTGTGTCGATCAGGACGAGATTCTGCGGATCGACGTTGCGCCAGTCCGCTTGCGTATCGGCGGACGAAGCTGAAGTCAGGGCAAGAAGCATGACCAGCCCGCAGAGGTAAAACTGTTTCATTTTTCGCCCTTTGTGGCATGCGACGGGAAGCGCCTTGCCCCGGTCGCCGAAGCGCACCATATGAACTCTACCGTCATGACCGCCGACAGCCAAAATCCAAACGCCGAACACGTCTCGGCGGCCGCGCTGCCCACGCTGCTGTCGGTGATGTTCATCAACCTGCTCGGCTTCGGCATTATTGTCCCGCTGCTGCCCTTCTACGCCAAGTCGTTCCAGGCCCCCGCTTGGCAGATTGCCCTGATCTTCTCTGCCTATGCGATGGGCGCCTTTTTCGGCGAACCGTTCTGGGGCCGCCTGTCGGACGCTGTGGGCCGCAAGCCGATTCTCATCAGCACGGTCATGGGCAACTGCCTTTGCTACCTCGCTCTGGCCTTTGCGCCGAATATCTTCATTGCGTTCATCGTCCGGTTCCTTGGCGGCATGGCGAGCGGCAACGGCGCTGTCATCCAGGGCTATATTGCGGACGTCACGCCGCCAGATCAGCGCACCGCAAAAATGTCGTTGCTCGGTGCAGCCTACAATATCGGCTTCATCGTCGGCCCGGCGCTCGGCGGATTGCTGGCGCATCCATCCGCAGGCCATGCCGGCTTTCGCATTCCTCTTCTCATCGCTTCCGGTCTGTCGGGCCTTTGCGTGATCGGACTAACCGCCTTTCTGAAAGAAAGCCGCGTTCATCGCCGCATCGGGTCGAAGCCCAGTCGCTGGGCGGTGCTCAACACGGCGCTGACCAGTCCGGTCGTGAGCCGGTTGATGCTGGTGACGTTCCTGGCGGGCTGCGCGTTCAATGGCATCGAGTCCGTATTCGGACTTTGGACGCAGGCACGCTTCGACTGGGGCCCGCAGGAAGTCGGCGGCGCCTTTGCCGTAACCGGCGTCGTGGCGGCGATCTGCCAGATTGCCATCACTGGCCCGCTCTCCAAGCGCTTCGGCGAAGCGCGCGTGCTGACCGCCGGAATGGCGCTGACGACCCTATGCGCCTCACTGCAGCCTTTTTCGGTCGGCGCGTGGATGATCGTCGGGCTGCTGGCGGTCTCGGCCTTCGGCCAATCCGTCGCCTGGCCCAACGTCTCGGCCCTCCTCTCACGCAATGTCGACTGGGAACACCAGGGGCAGTATCTCGGCCTCAACAACGCAGTCGGGGCAGCGGCGCGTCTTGTCGGCCCATCCATCGCCGCAGTCACATTCTCGAACATCGGCGTCGATGCGCCGTTCTTTTCGGCCGGCCTGATGGTTCTGCCGGCGATCTTCTTCGCCTGGTACGCCGCCACGCACAAAAGTCTCATCTAGTTTACGCCCCCAAGAGACAAGCCTAGGCTTTCCGAAAATATGGGAGGCAAGAATGGCGGGAACATTGAAGGGCAAGGTTGCTCTGGTCACAGGGGCCAGCCGAGGGATTGGAGAGGCCATTGCGGTGCGCCTCGGCATGGAGGGCGCGAAGATTATCGTTTCGGCACGAACGGCGGAGAGCGGCGAAAGCCGTTTACCCGGAACGCTCAACGAAACGGTCGAGCGCGTGCGCAAGACCGGCGCCGACGTGACGTTCATCAAGGCGGATCTGGCACAAGCGCGCGAGCGCGAGATGCTGATCGAGAAGGCACAAGGCGCATTCGGTCCGATCGACATCCTGATCAACAACGCCGCCATCACCTATTTCGCTTCGGTCGCGGATTTCACGGAAAAACGCTTCAAGTTGATGATGGAGGTGCAGGTTTACGCGCCGTTTCATCTCTCGCAGCTCGTGCTGCCGTCGATGAAGGCGCGCAAGTCGGGTTGGATCGTCAACATCTCGTCGCCGGCCGGCCTGCATCCCAAGCAACCCTATATGGCTGGTCCCCGCGGCGGAACGGTTTACGGCATGTGCAAGGCGGCGCTGGAGCGCTTCACAACCGGACTGGCGTCGGAAGTGTATGACGACGGCATTGCCGTAAATGTTGTCTCGCCGGGCCTTGTCGATACGCCCGGCGTTGCCGTACACGGCCTCATCAACGAACGGACCAAGGACCGCGTGCAGCCTATCGAGTACATCGCAGAGGCGGTCTACCGTCTTGCGTCTGGCGATCCGAAAAAGATGACCGGCCGCATCGACTATGCCGAACCATTGCTGAAGGAATTGGAATTGAAGCCTTCCGCGCTTGTCGCCTAGTTCGGAATTCCGGCGCCGACATCGATGTATCTGTACACCGGAGCGATCTCCTCGGCGGCCGATCTGTTGCACGCAGGCTTCGCAATCGTCGGGCCATCTACGAATTGCGTCAGCATGATAGGCCCTGGGCAGAAACTGCAGATAATTTTCGCCGGTGACGTTTCGGCTGGTGTGCTCCTGGGAGACGGATGCGCTCTTGTCGCGTCACCTTTGCGGAAAAGGTCAGACCGCCTTGCGCAGTCTGTCTTCCCAGACAATTCGACTGGCCGGAAGGTGCACCGTGATGCATGTGCCTTTACCGACTCGGCTGTCCAGCGACACACGACCGCCATGTGCACCTGTGAGACCCTTAACGATGGGTAGTCCGAGGCCGGTGCCCTTCTCCGAGCGAATGGCGTCATGACGACCTTGTCCAAAACTCTCGAAGACGAGCGCTTGATCCTGGCTTGCTATTCCGACGCCCGTATCGGCAACCCCAAAAACAAATTCGCCGGAGGGCTCGATGTGCGCGAATATCCGCACGGTCCCGCCAGCGGCAGTAAATTTCATGGCGTTGGACGTCAGGTTGAAGATGATCTGTTTGAGCGCGCGCTCGTCCGCGTGAAGCTTTGGCAGGGAGCTGTCGACAACGTTTACGAGATCAATGCCAGTGGCGTGGGCCTTTGCTTGGCCCATTGACGCGCACTCGGCAACCAATGCCGCGAAATCCAGCTCCGTCTCGCGCAAGACCATCCGCCCGGCTTCGATCTTGGCCAAATCCAGAATGTCGTTGATCAATGCGAGAAGGTGCGCGCCGAAGTCGTGGATCATCTTGGCGTACTCGCCGCGCTTGGTTGCGAAATGATCGTCGGAGAGCAGTTCGGAAAAACCGAGAATGGCGTTCAACGGCGTCCGCAGTTCATGACTCATGTTGGCGAGAAAGGTTGTCTTGGCCGTATTGGCGGCTTCGGCGACGGCCCTTAGACGCTGCACTTCACCCAATCTGACGTTGAGATCGTGATTGGTGGAGGCAAGGTCCGCCGACAACTGCTTGTTTGCGAACTCCTGGCGCAGCTCTGCAATGCCGCGGGTGTAGGCCGCACCCTGAAACTTCCAGAGAAACAGCAGGTACGGAATCGCGAGAAAAGCGATCATAAGAAGTGTGAAGTCTCCTCCGAACAGGGTTCGAATGAAGAGCGGTCCGATAATGCCCAGCGCGTATGAGCGACAGAGCGGCAGATTCAGCGTCTGAGAAGCCGTTGTGAGCGATGTGAGCGCAATGGAAAGTGTGGCAATGAAGAATCTCGTGGTCAGCGGACTTGCTGACCGGAACGAGAAATCCAGGCACGCTCCACAGCATGGCCATGACCGTGCCGAGCGCCGCCATGCGAAAATCCCACTGGCCTGGCCACCAACCATTCTCAATCGTATTCCAGCGGTTCACCCACTGGCGGCCGGCAGGGTTGTAGCAAAGGACGAACAAACCGACCCAAACCAGAAGCAGCCACAATGGCGCGAACGGGTGCAGGGTCGTCGCGACAACAGCGCTTGCGATGACATTCCCGAGATAGGTTGCGGTCAACGGGCCGAGTTGCATCTCAGCCTGCTTCTTACGCATCGCTGCCCGCTCAGATGGGCTGATGTCCGTCACGGTCGCCGACACGCGCCTGTCCCCACTCGTTATTTCGCCACTATGCGTGTGAGCAAATTGCTGAATGGTTACGCGGCTACCGCGAAACATTACCCATACTGAGTAAGTTTTAAATTCGCGCGCATCTCACGTCTTGCCGGAGTAACTCACCGCCATGCCGGCGCGCACATCCTGTTGCACGCCATATTGCGGGAACGGATATCGGAAGCCGTTTTTGGCCAGCGCATTCATCCCGTCGATCGCCTTCACGAGATACTCGGGCGGGCATGCCATCAGCATCTCGTCATCGAGCACACCGCCATATCGGCGTTCGGCAAAACACGGGATCGACAAACTCGGCAGTCTTGTTGTCAGCGCGCGACCCCAGGAGTCGGCGCAAGCGGACTCGCCGACCACGCTCCAATCGAAGCGCTTGTAACCGGACCATTGCAGACCGTTGACGAAATAAATCATCGCGCCGGGCGTTGCATAGAAGAGTGCAATGTCGGGTTGCGAGAGCTTTCCTGCAGCCAGCGGACCAACGGCAAGAGCCTGGAAACGTCCGTCGGGCACGCAATGCATCGCGCTCTGATGTGCGCTTGCGTCCTCCAGAGATTTGTACCAGACGCCCTTCATATGCGCGCCCGATTTCCAGGCTTCCGTCTTGGCGTCGCCCAAGCCGACAACGGCACGGCATTGCGCGCCGACGAGGTCTTCGCTGGTCACGCCGACCGTCCAGCCCAAGCGCGATGCCTGACCGACAATTTGGTCCAGCGTATGAACCGCCGATGGCCGCCGAATGCGCGGGATGGCTTCCATGTCTTCGCGGTGCTCGAACAACTGCATGGCGAACACGATACTGCGCAACCGCAGCAGCCGTTCCAACTCGCCCGATACTGTCGCCAGATCAATGTCCATGATGCTTCACTCCCAATGGCCGCACCGTGCGGACGTCCGGCTGCAATCATAGAACAGGAATGTGATTTCGTGGCAGAAATGGCGCACCCGAGGGGATGAAACTGCGAACTGGAAATTGGTGGTTCCGCGCTTTGCCGCTTGATCGGCATCTAATTCCCCATTCGAGCCGGGATGCAAATTTGAACCAATCGGCTGTCACGGACCCTCGTGTGAAGCTTGGGAAATTACCGCTCCACCATTGAGCTACTCCCGCAACCCCGGCTGGATAGTACGGACCCGCCCATGCTGGGCAGCAGGATCGGATAACTGCCCAAAGTGGTTTTCGACCGGTCTATGGGCTGATTTGAACGAGTTGCAGTCCCCTGTCGGGCTAGGGGGTAGGCGCCAGTCGCGGCACGTCGCAATATCGTATACCGCTGGTTTACGATTTGATGGAGTCGTTACGGCCAATTGTCGACCGTCAAATTTTGCAATTTTGCGATTGCGCAAATTTTCAAGCGGGGGATTTCACGCTCAATAAATTTATCGGCTGCGGGCTAAATCCCCAAATGGCTCACTCCACAGTTCGTACTTTGGGCGCATCAGCTACTAGGGCAGTGCAGCATTTTCGCAAATTGCTTTCAGATTAGCTAGGGGCAAATTTTGGTGGGCGATCCGCTAGACGATATTGTTCGGTTGAATACGTGGCATTTGAAGTATGTTTATTTCGACGCTCTCGCAATTGATGCTCTGAGAATCGAGCTAAATATTTTCAGATCAGGTTGACGTTGCCCTCCTTTGTCTAGAGCATCGCGCCGCTCGCTGGTGTCTAGCGTAAGTACGAGCTCGTCACACTTGGTCGTGGGGGATGCTTATGCTTTGCCGCAACACCCATATTCAACAAAATCGCGTCTTCCGTGGCTCGCAGTCGCCGCGGTCCAGCGCTACGACAGATTTTTCTTTTAGATATGGGCGTCAATTCCGAAGTCTGAGCTGGGCCATTGCCGCAACCCTGCTGGGGATTTGTGTCGCGGCGAGCGTCGCGCAGGCGGCCAATGCTCCGCCGTTCATGTCGATTCCTGGCCGATTCAGTGTGAGCCCCAGCGGGGCCGCGACCTATTCCGTGCCCATCATCGTGCCGCCAGGAACTGCTGGAATGGTCCCGACGATATCGCTGAACTACTCCAGCCAGAATGGCGACGGGATCGTTGGGCTCGGGTGGGAACTGAGCTACGGCGGGCCCGAACAAAGCCGAGCACAGGCACAGGCAACTCGCAACAATGGTCGCGCACCTGCGGAATCCACCGCTGGAGGCGGCGTAACCGAGCCGCAGGGCTCCGGCACCGTATCGTTCACGCGTACTTCCACGAGCGGCGCACTGAGCGGAGGCGGAGGTATCGGGGCTAGAACAATCACGCGGTGCGCAAGAACACTCGCGCAAGATGGCGTTCACGGGAAGGTGTCCTACGATGCGAACGACCGCTTCTGCATGGACGGTCAGCGCTTAGTCGCGATCAGCGGTGCATATGGCGCAAACAATACTGAGTATCGGACCGAGATCGAGAACTTTGTAAAGGTCATCTCACTTGGTCAAACCGGGAGCGGCCCAACATCGTTTGTCGTGCATCGGACTGACGGGAGCGTCCTCTACTACGGCAGCGCGGCAAATTCTCGGGTCGTGCCCACAGGTCAGACCAGCATCCGCGCGTGGGCACTCGATAAGGCCGTGGATGCGCGCGGCAACTATCTGACGGTCACCTACACGAACGACGCGCTCAACGGCCAAATCTATCCCTCTCGCATCGACTACACGGGCAACACGGGCGCGGGTATTGCGACCTACAATTCGGTGCAGTTTGCGTACACAACGCGTGCCGACATCGTGCCGACCTATCAGTCTGGCTACATTCAACAGAACACGGTCATACTGACCGACATAAAGACCTACAACGGCGCGACACTGATATTCGACTACAAGCTCGCCTACCGGCTCGCCACCTCCGGCGACAACAGGAACGAACTGACCTCGATCACGCAGAATGACCCGAGCAACAATCACATCGCGGTCACGACCTTTGGCTGGCAGGGATCGCGCGACACGCTCACGCCGACCAGCATTCCGTTCCCAACGGGGCTATCGAGCACCTACTTCCATAACACGGTGGTGGACACGGACTTCAACGGAGACGGTTTTCCCGATGTCTTGGCCTACAATGTCAACGATGCGACGGGCTGCGTCGTTTTGCAGGCCAGAGTTTATGTCTATCAGGGATCGAGCAGCGGCACCTTCACGCTTGCGAATCCGCAACTAACCAGCGTTAACGACAGCAATGGCACTCAGATAACCGGAACGTTCTGCATCTCTACGTTTGCGGGATCGCCATCAAGCGTCGCGGACTTTCTGGGCGCTGGCAGAGAGGATTTGGTTAGCCAACCTGCGCAGTACGGGGCGGGCCAGCTTTTCTTCAATACCGGCGGCAACTATACCGCGCACACCAGAGACGCATACGCTACCTACGCAAGAGTTGCGACCGACATCAACGGAGATGGTTGGACCGACCTGCTGCAATTGGAGACGGCAGGCGGCACCAATGGAGCCACATACGTCAGCAACGGAAACGGCCTTTTCACATCCGGCGCAGTGACAGCAGGTTCGACGAGTTTGGACTTCGACGGCGATGGATGCAGCGACGGGCTGTTTCAATCAACCATCAACAACTTGCAAGTGGTTGTAAAAACCTCTTGCGCGCCGACGGGGACGATCACCACAGCCCCACCGTGGACGGTCGCAAGCGGCTACGCGATGATGTTCCTTGTCGGAGATTTCAACGGCGATGGGTTGACGGATATTCTGTTTGACGCCGAGAAGCAAAGCGATCATTCGCGTCCGAATTCGCAATTATGGCTATCGACTGGGACAGGCTGGAACGTCATCACGTTGCCCTATGCGATCGGCTTCGTGAACTGGTCGAGCTCAGACTTTCAAGGGCCGTGGGCCTACACCGGTGACTTTAACGGCGATGGCAAAACCGACTTCATCATGGGCACAAATGTCTGGCTCTCGACAGGAACGGGATTTGTCGCTGTGCCAGTGGGGGCGTCCTATACGCCCCCGATTGTGGACTGGAACCGCGACGGCGCGTCGGACGTACTGACGAGCGATGGCAGCGGTAATCTAGTCGCCAAGAGCTTTGGCTACGTGCCCGAGTTCATGAACTCCGTCAGTAACGGACTCGGTGCGACAACAACCATCACCTACGACCGGATCAACAGGAACGGCACGCTCTACACCAAAGGCACTGGCGCGACCTATCCGACAAAGGACCTCGACAATGGCATGTACGTAGTCTCGAAGGTGAGGCGCAGCAACGGTATCGGGGGGACCTACGACACCAACTACGCCTATACCGGCGCCAAGATGGACCTGCAGGGACGTGGATTCCTCGGATTTAGCAAGGTAACCGCAACTGAACTTCGCGACACTCATCATTACATCGTTGCGACCGCGAACTACCGGACGGACTTTCCCTATATCGACATGCTGTCGTCGAGTTCTGAGGTCTATCACGACACGGTTCTCGCCTACACCTGCACGAACTCGTCGACCACCAATACCTGGGGCGCCAACAATCTCGGCGGCACGCGGAACTTCGTGTTCCTGCAACGGAGCGTCGCAGCAAGCACCGACATCGATCAGTCCTGCTCAGCCTACGCCACAGTCACGACCAACTACGCTACCTACGATGCCTACGGCAATCCGACCCAGATTAACGTGACGGTGTCCGATGGCTCATCGAGGTCGATCGCCACGACCTACCAGAACGACACGACCAACTGGTGCCTCGGTCTTCCGACCAATGTTCAGGTCAACAGCGTCGTCGGTACATCGAACCTGACGCGCACGACAGGGTACACTTACACGACGTGCTTGCTCACCCAGAAAGTCATAGAGCCGACCGACACGCCGCATCGCCTACAAACCGACTATACGCTCGATACGTTCGGCAACCAGAAAACCATCACGCTGAGCGGAGTGGGCATCACCACGCGCTCAACGCAGATCGGGTTCGATGCGCCAGGAGAGTTCCCGACCAGCGCCACGAACGCGCTCAATCAGGTGAGCAATTTTACGTATAGCGCGGCCTTTGGCACCACCACGCAGGCCAAGGACCCCAATTTGCTGGCCACCAACTACACCTACGACACGTTCGGACGGCTGGCCTCGGCCTCCCCACCAGACACGACCAAGACCACGGTCACCTACAGCTACTGCTCGGGAATCAATGGCGGAACCGCGACCTGTCCGACAAATGGCGCCTTCCTGGCTACCTCGACACCGCTAGGCACAGACGGAGTGACCCAGGTAGGTCCCCAGACGATCACTTATTTCGACGCGCTCCTGAGGGTGATCGCCACCGACACCCAGGGCTTCAGTGGCGGCTGGGTCCGCCAGGACACCCAGTACGACGCCCAACTCTGCGTCCATCAGACTGACCGGCCGTACTTCCTGTCTGGCGGCGCGCCAAAGTGGACCGTCAACACCAATGACATCCTCTGCCGCGTCACCCAGGCCACTATGCCGGATAGCAGCCATACGACGATTGCCTATCACGGCTACTCGACGGCGATTACCAACGACAAGGGTCAGACCACGACCAAGGTCATGAACGCGCAAAACCAGCTTGCTTCGGTCAGCGACGCGCTCAGCCATCAGGCCAACTACGTCTACGACGCCTTCGACAACCTCACAAAGTTCACAGACATCTCGGGCAACATCACGTCCAATACCTACGATATCAGGGGCAACAAGACCGCCTCGACGGACCCCGATATGGGCTCCTGGACCTATGGCTACGACGTGCTGCGGGAACTGACGAGCCAGGCTGACGCCAAGTCTCAGAACACGACGCTCGGCTATGATCTGCTTGGGCGTGTCACCCAGAAAGTCGAACCAGGGCTCACGAGCAATTGGGTCTACGACACGGCAACAAAGGGAATCGGCAAACTGACATCGGCCTGTATCGGAACCGGCTGCACGACGCCAGCGAACTCGACCTACTTCCGTGCTCTGACCTACGACAATACCGGGCGGCCCTCGACGACGACGTTGACAATCGATAGCGTCAACTACACCTACACCACGGCGTACAATTCGCTGAATGGGCAGACAGACACCGTCACCTATCCGTCAGGTCTGGTCGCAAAGTACGTCTACACGACGTACGGCTATCTCTCGCTGATCAAGAACAATGGCACGAGCACCGTTCTGTTCACCGTCAACACCCGTGACGCCGAACTGCACCTGACCCAGTCGACGTTTGGCAACAGCGTCGCTACGACGGACACGTTTGACCCCAACACCGGGCTCATGACGAACGTTCGCTCCGGCACGTCGAACACGGTCGCGTCCTTCGACTACACCTGGGATACGATCGGCAATCTGACCTACAGATCGGACAACAACCAAAGCGTGTTCGAGTACTTCTGCTATGACGCTCTGAACCGTCTGACACAGTATGCGATTGGCGGCAGTGGCACGACCACTTGCACGGCCAGCGGCTACAAGTCGGTAGCCTACGACGCCATCGGCAACATCACTTCAAAATCCGATGTTGGAACCTACTCCTATGCTCCCGGCGGTTCGGCGCTGCCGCATGCCGTCGCCTCGATCACTGGTACGGTCAATGGCGTCACCAACCCTTCATACACCTACGACTCTAACGGCAACATGACGGTTGGGGCCGGACGCACGGTAACCTGGACGTCGTTCAACATGGCCGCGTCCGTCGTTGACGGCGCGACAACAATTGGCCTGAGCTACGACGACGGCCACGCGCGCATCAAACAGACCGCACCGTCCGGTACGACCTACTACCTCAACGACCCGTCCTCGGGAGCGATGTCGGAACTGTTCGGTACGACCTGGCATGATTTCTTGATCGTCGATGGCAAGAAGGTTGTCGAGCGTTTCTGCACCGGGGCAACCCCATGTTCGACCGGTTCAACGATGCGCTATCTTGTGCTCGACCATTTGGGCTCGGTCGCCAGCATCACCGACGACAGCGGTACGGTCGTCGAACGTGACGCCTACGATCCATGGGGCAGGAGGCGGAATCTGAACACTCCGTTCGATGACCCAACGTGTTCACTAACCTCGCTGACGACCCGCGGGTTTACGGGCCACGAACAGTTGGACGCGATCTGCGAGATCAATGCCAATGCGCGCATCTATGATCCGACAATTGCGCGATTCGTGTCGCCTGACACTTTCGTTTCGGACTTGGCTGACGCGCAGGATTGGAATGATTATTCCTACGTCAACAACAGGCCGCTCGCTCTAACTGATCCGACAGGGCATTGCGCGCCATGCTTACTTCTCATTATCGCGGGCGCGGGAATTTATTGGGACTCCGAGCATCCAATTTACGGTCCCGACAACCAAGGCAGCGGTAGCGATTCACCTGCTTCAACTCCACCACCCCTTCCGTCTTTCATCACGCCCAGTTCACCGCAAGCGACGCCGTCTCCAAACTCGTCACAGGCTGCGGCTGGTCAAGTTCACCAGAATAGCGCGCAAGACGGCTCGGGACATTCGGACAATCCGGCACCTGATTCCGTCAAGGCCAAAATCCCCAAATCTTGGGGCGCGGGCAAACCGTCAAAAGGCGGTGGTGGTTGGAGATGGTCCGATCCTGATTCTAAAGAAAATTCTGTACGTTGGTCACCGGGCAATCCTACCGCCGATCATCCGTCTCAGCGTGGACCTAATGTGAAGGTCGTGAGCAAAGGCGCTCGTCTCACGGACCAAGGTAAGCCTTCAAAATCAAATGAGCCAAGCAACGAACCCGATACTCACATACCAGAAGGGCAGTGGACAAACTGGGATTCTTGGAACAAACCAATGGATATCAAACCCAGTCGCTAGTTCGCTCGGTCAAGAGGGTAAGTGATGGCAAAAGCTCAATCTGAACTCAAATTTCAGCAGCTGCGGAATGAAATCATTCTGCAACTTTCGAACCTCACAGTTCAGCCGTTCTGGCTGGCCAAAACTTCGGAAAAAGAATTGGTAACATTCAGCCTATTTTTGACCTCTTTTGCCTTGATCATCTCTTCCAGTCAGAGGCAAATGAATTTATTGGTCTCGCGTTCCGGAACGAGACTGAAGCGGTGGCCGTTGCCAGCGTCTCAGCTGTGCTGAATTACATAATTGAGATGAAAGGATATTGGACAAAGTATGAGGACTACGTCGATGACCCAGTGCTAATCCTTTTGACAGACGTTGCGCAAAGGGCATTGAATGTAATGCACGAGACAGATGAGGGTGCACAAGTGGGACAGCCGAAAAAATAAACCAACCGTCACTCCCAACACCGAAATCAGCCTGACCGAGAGTGCTCGTAGCGTCAAGCGGCCCAGCTGTAGTTTGTGAGTTCGGGATTGAACGCGTCACTTGCCCAGCGAAGCAGACACAGACGTCAGATATGCAATCGGCAGAGCTTTGATCTGTTGAAGGGCACTTGACGTGTTTCAATTTCAAAGCACTGAAGAAACGTTGGTCGAGATATGTCACGCCCCGCGTCAGTATAGCTTGAAATTGGCTCCAATATTTCAAGGTTCATCATAACCCTATAGGCGCAAAAGAAGATTGAGTTTGCCGATTCCCTTGGTCGCCGTGCCGTAAACCCAGTTACTGGTAAGTCCTGATTCGACCTTTTGGGTGACACGTCCGAGCAGATCGTAGCCAAGCGTCGTGTTCTGAGATTTGGCGTCAGTTTGGCTCGTGAGTTCGACGACCACGCTGACCATCGACAGCGTCAACTACGCCTACACCACGGCATACAATTCGCTGAATGGGCAGACAGACACCGTCACCTATGCAAACACGCAAGCTCAGGACTGTGGCGGTAGAAACCTGCCGAAATTCAACGCTTGCCGAATGGCTCTGAAACGACCGAACGCTCTGGTGAGCCGTATGGACGAGACGAAGTCACTCTCTGTTTTTCAGCGTCTGTGAGGTATGCGCCCCATCGAGATAGGGACCCGAAGCTCAGAAAGACGCAAGAGAGATTTCGAAATCTTAAGTCATTTTCGGTCACGGCTTTATTCGTCGCGAAGCGCTTTGCGAACTTTATCAATTCCGGCGTCGGGAGGTAGGCCAAGCTTCTTCTTGATGTTTCCCAACTCTGCATCCGCACGTACCTTTGCAAATTCAGGGTAGTCCTGACGAAGGGTGCCTGCAGTTGAGTCGTTGCGCTCGCGCCTCAATCTACCCTTTTCGGTTCGGGTGTGTTTTCCCAGCGCCATTCCCGTCCTCATCGGTTCGCACGAAAGAACTATAACTTAAAGCAGAAGAAACCGTTGGCGCAAATACTTCTCGGCGATGGGCTGCGCGCGTAGAGGCAAGCCGCATGGCCTCTCGTTCGGCTTTGGATAGTGGAGTGGGTGCGAATGAGGGTGGGGGTAGGGCCAGCTTCGTGGACTTCGTGATCTGCATTTGACAGAAGTAGTGAAATCCGAATTCTAATTCGATATACTGCGAGTTAGTGCCAAGAATGGACATATAACAGCCTGGCGGTGAAGTGGTATCCATTTTCCAAAAGCTAGTGCGAAAAGATGGCCGCAGACGGCGAGGGCCTGACGGCAAGCGCCAGGGCCTGATCGATGCCGGGATTCGCCTGCTTTCCCGGAAGGACTATGAAGCCATTTCGATGGCAAGGATCGCGCGCGAGGCGGGCTGTTCGGTCGGTGCGCTCTACGCCCGGTTTCCTGAGAAGAATTCCTATCTCTACCATCTCGTCGCGTCTGCTTATCGCACCATGGCGGATCGCGCCGGGACAGAACTGGGAGCCAGGCCTTCGCGTCACATGCCCCTGCCCGTCCTGGTGAGACATGTCGTCGAACATGTCGTGACTACTATGACGGATGCACGAGCGGCGGGCGTCATCCGGGCGACCATGAAGCTCTCCACCGTCAAGCCCATCACAATTGAACTGTTCGAGGACTACCGGGCGACGCTAACGCGGTTGACGGTTGCGCTTCTCTCGCCCCGAATCCGGGGCAATTCAACCGGCGCCATACGGGTCGGCATGCAAATGGTCCTGGCCACCGTTACCGATGCGATCTTGCAACCACGTCCTGGTCCCATGGCGGCGGGCACCAAGCGCATGAAAGACGCTCTGACGCAGGTAATGCTCGGCTATCTCGGCGTTTCCGCAGGCGGCAGCTGGGCGGGTGAGGAAGCTGACGGTGAGGATAAAGTCGAAACAACCCCCGAAGCGGATGACGCCGATCAGGACGACAGGCCAAACGAAGCGGATGGGGTGTACGATCCGGACTTCCGTGTTTTTCGAAAGGCGAGGGGTGTGGCGAAGCAACCGCCAATATCGAAGGGCAAGAATTCAAAGACCGGCAGACCGCGTCCCGTTCCCCGCAATGCCGGACCTGGCGGCCCTCCCGCGCCAATAGCGATTAAGCCTGCCGCCGTAGCGAAGGCCCTACCCAAGCCAAACAAACCCAAACGCAAGCATCGGTGGATTTAGCTAGTCGCTGTCTACAGTGTGTTGAGCGCTTCGTGAGTTTCCTATGCGTGCGCGTAGAACAAATTTTGAGCAAGGACAAAGAGTGGTGGTAGCGAATTTTGGCATCAATTTCTTCCAATCCTTTTTGCAGCGCGGATGAGCGCCGACGGGATAGACGAATCGACGGTATGTCGCGGCGATGTCGAAAAATAGTCTTCGTTGCGATGAAACGCTTGAAGCAGTTCTAGAGGCCTCGTCATTGCGCGAATTTCCGCTATTTCGGACTTCACGCTCTCGAATTTTCTTCGCCTTCCCCGTTTGGCTCGTGAGCCATAGCTTCGAATGGTGCGACGGATGGCGTCAAAAATTGCATCGTGCAACCTGCTAGAACTATCGGGCCGCCTCAAAGCGCGTTCATGACGTCCAAGCAGTCTGAGCACGTCACGCGGAACCGTTGCCCTTTCAATTCGTGCAATTTGTTCGTCTTGCTGGTCCTGCCGCGCCCATTCCGCCTGCCTGAGATCGAATTGCCTGTACCATTCGTTCCGTTGCCGTTCACTATCGGCGATCTCAGCCTGCATTGCTTCGCAAAAGCGGTCAAACCCATTGCCGGGAAAAAGTTCGTCCAGGCGCCAACGCGTAAATACGCTATATCGAGCAAAATACATTTCGACCGTTTGGAAGGCCGCAAGATGTGCGGCTTTGCCCGTCACAATACCACCCATGCGGTGGAGCGCCGCATAACCGGCTAACTGGAGAAGATTGTCGAGTGAAACACGAAGCCTTGCCGTCGTTTTTAGATCAATCAGCCTGTCGTCAACAACAAGGTCAGCATCGGCACCGCCAACTTTTGGCGAAGCTACAAATGCGGGGTTGAGGAAGCATATGGCTTGCGGCGACAGCCGGGTTGCAGGATCGAAAAGTTCGAGAAGTCTGAGTATTTCGTCGCTCACGTTTGGAAGCGGATAAAATTCAGGGTCGAACCACGCTGCCCGATATAAAACGTCAATTCGGGCAAGATATTGGACAAAATCGGCGAGGCGTCGAACACTTCCATGGCCACGCGCATAGGCCGCTCCCTCTGACCGCGCCTCTGCCACGGCGTCGATCCAGCGGCGTTTATGGTCGCGGCTAACGTCGATCCGTTCAAGGCGCTCCAAACCCTGATCAACGACGGAGGTGCTTTGGAACAGTTTGATATCGCGTCCGCGAAGCTCGCGTGCGACGTGGTAGCGAGCAAGGAAGTCAAAAGCTGTTCCCGCGAGACCGTTAGGCCCGCCGCTGTCCGGAACCAACAAAGGCAGACGCTTTAACGCGATTGGTGTGCGCTCTGGAATCGCGAACGCCTTGAATGCTTGGCGAATAGCTGGCCGCTTCACGAACTGGGTGAGGCTCAAATTGTCCCCCAGAGAGCCAAATAAATCGCAGACAAAGCGACTACCCGCATATCCGCGCAAGAACGAGCGAAGTGGCGTCCGGTGCGTCCTCGACTATTTGCTCCGGCATCCGCATAGCGTCCGGGACCGATGCGGGAGTAAGCCCTCGCTGCTGATTCGACCGTGACCACGCCGGCGCCTCCAAAGGAGGCGTAATCATCGGTCAAAACACCTTAAAGAGGTCTATACTTCACCTGATAGGGTTTATTTATACTCTCTTAGTGGCAGGACAAATCACGGCTGCCGATGCTCGCGGCCATGATTACGCCGCGACAAATCCGGGCTGCACGCGCCTTGCTGGACTGGTCCCAGCAGGACTTGGCAGATAAGGCCATCGTTTCATTGAATGCCCTTGCACGTCTGGAGAGGGGCACCGTCGATCCGCGGGCCAGCACCCTCTCGGCAGTCGAGAAAGCTCTGATGCGGGCCGGGGTTGAATTCATCCCCGAGACGGACCGGGGCGAAGGCGTCAGGTTAGCCGCGCCAGAAGCTGCACGTCGCACGGCGACGAAAACGGCTTCCAGGAAACGGGCAATATCCCGTCATATCCGGTAGGAATATGCGGGCGCGCATAGACACGGGTATCGAGAGTCCTGACGCTCTAATCGACGCTGCCTATTCCGATCTATTTTTTGCCGCGCATGAACGGCAATTCCGCCTTGAAGGCGGCGAATCCGAGACCCGCGACGAACTCAGGAATATTGGGCGCTATTATCTGATCCTCCGGCGTACCGAGGACAGCAGGGAAATGCGCCGCGAATTGCGCAAGCAATATGTCCAGCTGGCGAAACAAACCGATATATTCCTGCAAATTTTGCGGAACGCCGCGCACGACGATATTGCATTCGGTCTTTATATGACGGCGCTCCGGCTGGGCGAGCCTTTCCCGGCCACCAAATTCGCCGGGCTCAGCGCACATGCACAAACTCAAAGCGGCGAGCCGTATTTTCGTGAATTAATTCGATTATTGGAATTGCTCGAAAAATCCGCGTTTGAGCAGGCGGATAATTTCCGGGAGCGTCCGGGGCCAAAAATCAATTTAGGCCTGGAATTTCTCGTGCGCCGTGTCGCCGATTTATTCACCACGACATTAAACCGGCCATTTTCCATCGATCATCACAAGCCTGTCGCCGCAAGCAAGGCATTTGATTTTGTTAGCGCACTTATTGCGCCTCTGGACGACGTTTCCGACACAGAAATTACTACTGCAATTCGCGCGAAACAGAATTGGCGTCGCAAAATAAAAGCAAAAGCCGAGCAACAAAATATGCTGAAGGCCGGTTCACAAAAAATCGAGAAATAGCGCCCCCCTTCGGCGCGCGGGTGAAAGTATCCTATTTCGAATTTCTGCGTGCCCCCCACGCGTCCCGTTCCGTTGCACTTCGGGCACGTCACGGGTGTATGCTTGGACTCATGCACGAGACGCGACCGCCTGGCGCCGGTTCTATGCGTGCTGCATATTTCGCCAATAGGTTCGCCAGTGGCGGCTGTACACGCGGCCACAATGGCTAAACGGAAGAGGCCATCCGGTGTCTGACAATCGAACGTTTCGAGAGGGGTATATCGAGGGATGGAAGTCGATAAAGGGGGCTGAGGCGGAAATTCCCGGCATTCGTTCATTTGCGACTAACGCCAGCAGAACGGCCTATCAAGAAGGTCTCAAGCGTGGCGTCGAAGCTGAACTCTCAAAATTCAAAATAGGACACCACTCGCGAGCGCCGAGCTCCCAAGATTCCATGGTCAAATGGCGGGGCTAATGTTGTGACCGGAATTGCGTGTGTCCGGCAGGGTCACAAGCCAAGCTCTTGGCATGCGCACTCCAATCAAGCAACCGAGTACAGTCGACTATGGTGGGCGCACTCCCGCGCCGCGCAGACATTTGCGCATGCGCGCAAAGGTGCTGATTCCAGCGGATTCACCGGTTACGCAAATCGAGATTGAAGTTGTGGCGGCACTGTTGGACGATTGGGAAAGTATGGAATCCAGCGCTCCACAGGAACTTTCAAAATGACCAAGCGTGTCGCGGTTTATGCGCGTGTCTCAACGGCCCGCCAGGCTGAGAATGACATATCGATTCCCGACCAACTGGCCCAGGCTAGGCGATATTGCGACGGACGCAGCTGGATAGTCGTGCGCGAATTCGTGGACTCCGGCGCCAGCGCCCGGGACGACAAGAGGCCTGAATTTCAACGTCTCATGGACGTCACTTGCGAAGACCCATCGCCGTATGACGTGGTTTTGGTTCACAGCCAGTCACGTTTCTTCCGCGATACTGCTGGTTATCTTCTTTACAAGCACAAGATTGAGAAGCACGGCGTTGCCCTCGTTTCCATTACCCAGGACTTCGGCACAGGCGCATCTGCAGAATTTGCCGAAACCGTCATCGCCGCGTCCGATGCACTCCACAGTGCGGAGAACGCCAAGCACACCAGCCGCTCCATGCTGGAAAATGCCCGGCAAGGATTCTGGAACGGTTCCAGGCCAGCCTTTGGCTATCACACAGTCGATGCCGAAAAGCGCGGCCAGAAAATCAAGAAACGTTTGGAGATTGACGAACGCGAGGCCGCGACCGTGCGCCAGATTTTCAAGCTGTTTTTGGAAGGTGACGGAACTAAGGGGCCAATGGGCATCAAGGATATTGCCTCCTGGCTGAATCGGCATGGATTCCGTAACAAACGTGGCAATGCGTTTTTCACCAGTTGCGTTCACCGCATCTTGACGCGCGAAACCTATGCCGGAGTACTTCACTACAATCAGTCTGACAGCCGCGCTCAAAAAGCACGTCCGAAGAACGAATGGGTTGCAATTAAGGTGCCGCAAATCATAACGAGCGACGAATTCAGTCGCGTACAGGCCACGCTGCACGCTAGGCGTCCCAGCGTTACACCGACCCGAATTACCAACAGCGAGGTGCTTCTAACCGGACTGGCCCACTGCAAAAGCTGTGGTTCTGCACTTATGCTCAGCACCGGCAAGAACGGGCGCTATCGCTACTACGCCTGTGCCGCCAGCCGCCTGAAAGGCAAAACGGCGTGTAAGATTCCGACTTCAATTCCAGAGGCCGAATTGGACAAGCTTGTCCTGGGCGCGCTGGTGGACCGGCTTTTGACCCCAGAGAGACTGGTAACGCTTTTGCGCGACGCGATTCGGCATCGCCGCGAAATTGCTTCCAACCATGCGGCCCAAAGGACGGCCATCCGGAACGACCTCAAAAACGCCGAAGCTCAAATCGAACGGCTTTTGACCGCGTTAGCCGATGGTACCGTGCCTGAAATGGCGCCTGTGCGCGGTAAGTTGGATGAACTGAACAAAAAACGCGAGGAGTGCGCTTCACATTTGCACATGCTGGACCAAGACCTCCCGGAACTACGCCAAGCGCTCTCCAACCAGCAAGCCGCCTCGATTGCGGCGACGCTTAAGTGCCGCCTGTTAGACGCTCCACGCCCACTGCAAAGACGTTATGTGCGCGGGCTCGTTTCTGAAATTGTTGTCAATCGTGAGATCGCTACCATCTCAGGATCGCGCGCAGCAGTGGCGGCCTACGCGACCGATCCATCGCGCTTGGGTATAGTTCCCACTTCTGTACGGGAATGGCGCCCCCAAGGGGAATCGAACCCCTGTTTCAGCCTTGAGAGGGCCGCGTCCTGACCGCTAGACGATGGGGGCTAGCGGTAGTGGGCGCTTATAGCGTTGAGGCAACCGAACGGGCAAGTGCAACTCTCCGCAGGGAATTAATATGGGCGGCGACCCGCTCGCCTCCAACTGGTGGTATTGATGGGACGAAAAATCGTGACCCCTTGTCCGGACAAACCATGCCCCCTACGCCAGTCGTGGAAACCCAAAATCTGTCCCGGCACTTCGGACGGGTTGCGGCCGTCGACGGTGTTTCATTTACGGTCGAGGCAGGCGAGATTTTCGGACTGATCGGACCAAACGGCGCCGGGAAAAGCACTCTCATCAAGATTTTGACGACCCTGCTGCCGCCAAGTTCCGGCCGTGCGCTGGTCGCTGGATTCGACGTGGCGACCGCACCCCATCAGGTACGCAAGCACATCGGCTATGTCCCGCAGCTGTTGTCTTCTGACCGCGAACTCACCGGATATGAGAATCTTCTTCTTTCCGCGCGCCTGTATTTGATACCGCGGCAGGAGCGCGAACAGAGAATCGAGGAGGCTCTGGCCATGATGGATCTTCGCGATGCGTGCGATCGCATGGTACGTGACTATTCCGGTGGCATGCTGCGCAGGCTGGAGATCGCGCAAAGCATGCTGCACAGACCTGCAATTCTATTCATGGACGAGCCGACAGTCGGACTTGATCCTGGCGGTCGTCACACCGTTTGGCAGCATGTGCGGGCGCTCAACCGCAATCTCGGCTCGGCGATTGTGCTGACGACGCACTACATGGATGAGGCGGACGAGCTCTGCCACCGAGTTGCCGTAATCCAGAATGGAAAGCTGAGAGCCGTCGGTACGCCAGCAGAGCTGAAGGCCGAATACGCGCCTGGCGCCACGCTAGATGACGTGTACGAATCGTTGACCGTAACAGGAAGGGCACAGCCATGAACGAAGGACATACGTCCGGAGCTAGTGTCGTGGTAACCGAAACGACCGCCGATTACGCAACGCACGTGTTCGCGGTTGCGGACGCCGAGGTGCGAAAGCTGCTGCATGACCCATGGGAAATTTTTAGCCGCGCAGTCCAGCCCGTGCTTTGGCTGGTGTTGTTCGGAGAGGTCATGGCGCGGGTGCGCGGAATTACATCGGGCGGCGAGCGCTATCTCGACTTCCTTGCACCCGGCATACTTGCTCAGAGCGTCCTCTTCGTGTCGATCTTCTATGGAATATCGGCGATCTGGGAACGGGACCTTGGCGTCCTGCACCGCTACATGGTCAGCCCCGCACCGCGCAGTGCGCTCGTGCTCGGCAAAGCTCTTTCATCAAGCGTTCGCGCCCTCACGCAGGCAATTTTCGTCTACATTTGCGCGTTTGTTCTTGGCGTGCAGCTTAATCTGACTTTGCCGCACATCTGCTTGGTCATACTACTGATCGCACTCGGGTCGGGATTGTTCTCAACCTTTTCACTGATCATCGCTTGCATCGTCAAAACGCGCGAACGCTTCATGGGCATCGGCCAGGTTCTCACCATGCCGATCTTCTTTGCCAGCAACGCAATTTATCCCATCGCGCTGATGCCAGGTTGGCTCAAGGCGATTGCCTCAGCAAACCCGCTCACCTACGAAGTTGATGGTCTCCGCGCGATGATGCTCGCCGGAGGTGCCAGTGTCTTCGGGCTCGGAATTGACTTTTTCGCATTGCTCGTCGCTCTTGCGATCTTCGTCATCATCGCGACCCGGCTATACCCGCGTTTGACGCAGTAGCGGCCGGAAGCGCAAGCAACATTGCGCGAAACGTACCTGCAGAAAAGAGAAACGCGGCGAGTGAAACCGGACCATCGCTGGACAGCGCCGAAGCGATCAGCCAGACAAATCCCTCTTCTCCAGCGCCGTCGCGGTCGCGTTCGGACAGCCCAATTTTGCCGTTCGGATGTGAGTGATAGCACCCCACGATCTGCCGCCCGCTCTCACGTGCCGCGCGCAACAGCCGAATGTGTTCAGCCGGATCGATCTCGAACCTGTCTGAGTCCGTGGCGATGTTGCGCGTCGGGTGTAGTTTCGTTGCGTGAACAAGTTCGCCCTCGCGAACACCTTCGATAAGTCCGCAGCATTCGCGCGGAAACGCGGTGCGTGCTTCGGTTTCAATTTGGGCCCGAAGTCCCGACGCCAGCGCCAACTTGTTCATTGCCGGACAGGAGGCGACGGCGGCGCTGCCTTGACCCGGACGACCAGCTTGCCGTCGTCGGTGTTGATGATGTCGATCTCATCGCCTTCGGGCGAGCGGACATGCAGGATCAGACGGCCGGGCTGCGTATCGCTGGTCAGGATCTTGGCGCCAGGCGGCAACACAAAGGCGGCGTCGGAGCCGCCCATAACGTGCGTCGAACGGCCCGAAAGCTTCATCACGGCGCCCACGACTAGCCCGATCAGCGCCAGAATGATAAGCGCGGAGAGGACAATGACGGCGTACTTCGCCCCGCGGTACGCGAGAGTGTTCTTAGGATCGGCCGGCGCTTGCATGTCTGACACCAAAACCTCCGAGGAAATGCCGCGCCGCGCCGTCGTCGGCAACGAACAGGCCGGCTGGCGGCTCGACCGGTTTCTTGCTTCTGCGCTGGGCGATATCAGCCGCTCGCGCCTTCAGCAACTCATCGAAAGCGGCGCCGTCAGCCATACGCGTAAAACGATACGAGACGGCAATTTCAGGGTCAAACCAGGCGAAGCTTACACGGTGGACGTTCCGCCGCCTGCGCCGGCCGTGCCCCAAGGTCAGGACATCCCGCTTGAGGTCGTCTACGAGGACAAGGACGTCATTGTCATTGAGAAACCGGCCGGTCTCGTCGTGCATCCGGCGGCCGGCAATCCTGACGGCACGCTCGTCAACGCCCTGATCGCCCATTGCGGCGCGTCACTCTCCGGCGTGGGCGGGGTGGCGCGGCCGGGCATCGTTCATCGGCTCGACAAGGACACGAGCGGCCTTCTGGTCGCCGCCAAGACTCAGCGTGCGATGGGAAGCCTCGCCAAACAGTTCGCCAATCACACGATCGAGCGCGCCTATCACGCCGTAGTCTGGGGCGCCCCGCGCGCCGGCGAAGGCGTCGTCGAGGGTCAGATCGGGCGCAATCCGTTCGACCGCAAGCGCATGGCGGTGCTGCGGGGCGGCGGCAAGGAGGCACGCACGCGCTATCGCCTGATCGAGAAGTTTGGCGATCCCGAAAAGCCGTTCGCCAGCCTCATCGAGTGCCGTCTCGAAACCGGCCGGACGCACCAGATTCGCGTGCATCTGACCCATCTCGGCCACCCGCTGATCGGCGATCCGTCCTACGGCAAATCGCGCCAGGCCCCTCGACCCAAAACCACAGCGCAGGAAGTGGCCTATGCCGCCGCTTCGAACTTTCCGCGTCAGGCATTGCACGCCTACGTCCTTGGTTTTCAACATCCGACGCTACACAAGACCATGCGGTTTGAGTCGCCCTGGCCTGCGGATTTAGCCGGCCTCATTTCCGCCTTGCGTTCCTTGAAAAACGGTTAGTTGTTACTAAGTCTCAGTCGGTCTGCGGCCTGATTTGTCACGGCCAAGTTATCCAACAGCGTGTTGGGGCGTTGTAGACTGTGTGAACACGCTGCCGTCCGAAAGCGCGCTTGGGCGTTTGGAAGACGGAGCAAATGGGGTGAATGCAATGAGCAGTCGCGGGTTGCCGACCCTTCAGGGCGAAGGCGGACTATCGCGCTACCTTTCCGAAATCCGGAAGTTTCCGCTTCTGGAGCCGGAGGAGGAGTACATGCTCGCCAAGCGCTGGAAGGAGCATGAAGACCCCGGTGCCGCCCGCAAACTGATCACAAGCCATCTGCGTCTCGTCGCCAAGATCGCGATGGGTTATCGCGGCTATGGCCTGCCGGTATCCGAGATCGTGGCGGAAGGCAATGTCGGGCTCATGCAGGCGGTCAAACGCTTCGAACCCGACAAGGGTTTCCGTCTTGCGACCTATGCGATGTGGTGGATCCGCGCCGCGATCCAGGAATACATCTTGAGGTCCTGGAGCCTGGTGAAGCTCGGCACCACCGCGAACCAGAAGAAACTCTTCTTCAACCTGCGCAAGGCCAAGAACAAGATCAACGCCATCGAAGAAGGCGACCTGACGCCGGAGCACGTGGCTGAGCTTTCGGACAAGCTTGGCGTGAGCCCGAAGGAAGTCACCGACATGAACCGGCGGCTTTCCGGCCCCGACTCGTCTTTGAACGCGCCGCTTCGCTCGGACTCCGAAAGCGAGTGGCAGGATTGGCTGGCGGACGACACGCTGGACCAGGAAACGCGCATGGCCGATCGCGAAGAACTCGGCGAACGCCACACGCTACTCGAAGCCGCGCTTGGCGAATTGACCGAACGTGAGCGCGACATCATTCAGGCGCGCCGGCTTCAGGACGATCCGGCTACGCTTGAGGAACTGTCGCAGAAGTACGGCATCAGCCGCGAACGCGTGCGTCAGATCGAAGTGCGCGCCTTCGAAAAGCTGCAGACGCAGATGAAGAATGCGCAGCAGGACCGCCGGCCGGTCGCGGTAGCGCCTTCCGCTTAGCTGGCATGAGCGGACCGTTTGTCCGCCATGCAACTCTGTGCATTCCGCCAAGTTCGCATCAGCCATAGCGTTCACGGCTCTCACCGGAGTCGCACGCGATGAAACTCAAGCTTTGGCAGGTTGACGCCTTCGCGTCCAAGGCGCTCGAAGGCAATCCGGCCGCAATCGTGCCGCTCGATGACTGGATCGATGCCGGGCTGATGCAAAAGATCGCCAACGAGAACAATCTCTCCGAAACTGCGTTCTTCGTGCGCAAAGGCAAGGGACATTATGAGCTCAGGTGGTTCACACCCGAGTCGGAGGTCGATCTTTGCGGGCACGCAACGCTTGCAAGTGCCTGGACAATTCTCGAAATTCTCGATCCCGAACTGAAGCAAGTTGCGTTCGACACCAGGTCCGGCACGTTGACCGTTGAACGCGGCGCTGGCGGCTACCACGTTATGTCCCTTCCCTCCGACAATATTACAGATTTCAATTCGCCAGGCTTTGGCGAACAACTTGGTCGCGCACTCGACTCGCCGCCTCCCACGCGCACGCTCAGGGGCCGCTACATAGTCGCCGTCTGGGACCGGGCGGCCGATGTTCGGCAGTTGAAAGGGCCAGGCGAAATTCCGCGTGTCCTTCGGGCGCATAACGTCTGGGGCCTCGTTGCGACCGCTCCAGGCGACGAGGGCTACGACTTCGTGTCCCGTTTCTTCGCGCCGGACAAAGGCGTTCCGGAGGATCCGGTGACAGGTTCTGCGCATTGCGCGCTCACCCCATATTGGGCAAAGCGTCTCGGCAAGAAGACGCTGAAAGCCCGACAGGCCAGCCCGCGCGGCGGCGACCTCATCTGCACAGACGCGGGCGAGCGGACAATCCTCTCCGGACCCTGCGCGCTCTACATGACAGCGGAGATTTCATTCTGACACCCCAGACGTTTCACGGCCCCCCTATTGCGGCGCCCGGACTTTCTGGGCGTTAATGTGTCCTGCGTCGAAGGCTTCGATCCTGCCCGCGCTCCTGTTTGCGCCACCATCGGCGCCGGCATGCCCTAGGCACTCGGAACTACTAGTGCTGGACAGTAGCGCATGATTCAAATCCGCCCCGAAACGCGCAGCGACGACGATGCGATCTGGAAAATCCTGGAGCCGACGCTACGCGCCGGCGAGACCTATCCGCAGCCGCGCGACATCACCCGCGAAGCTGCGCTCGCCTATTGGTGGCAGCCCGCGCACGCAATTTTCGTGGCCCAGGATGACGGCGGCCGAATCGTTGGCACCTACTATCTGAAAGCGAATACAGGTGGACCCGGCTCGCATGTCGCCAATTGCGGCTACATGACCTCGCCCGAAGCTTGGGGACACGGCGTCGGCCGCGCGCTCTGCATGCATTCGCTTGATGAGGCGCGCAGGCGGAGTTTTCGTGCCATGCAATTCAATCTGGTCATTTCGACTAATGCTCGTGCCCTGCATCTCTGGCAGTCCTGCGGCTTCGAGATTGTCGGCCGGCTTCCCGGCGCGTTCGAACATCCGACGCGCGGCTATGTCGACGCGCTGATCTTGTTCCAGACGCTCTAGGAAGTGCCGCGCTCGGATGCGGAGTCGCGCGTGTCGTCCATGTCGACGATCGAATCACCGAAGGCGGCGAGCCCTTCCTCAAGATAATCGCCGAGCAAAGGCAGCGACAGCAGATATTGCGCCGTGCGCTTGTTGTGCGCATCGCGCGCCGTGTCGACAGCATCCTTCCATTCCGAAATATCGTAGGTGCCGCGTCCGAGCCATGCGAGCGCTACAAGTTCGTTCTGCTCATCTTCGTTCAGATCGTTGATGGCCGTGATCAGCTCGCGCCGTGCCTGATCGCCTTGCTTGTCTTCCAGCACATCTGCACCGCCATCGTCGGTCGGATTTGAACCGGAATCCGGATCGCTGTCGGCTTCCTTGGCGTCGTATTCGCGTGCCTTGACGATTATGAACGCGATCTTGTCGGTCGGAATGCCGAGCGGCGGAATTTCGGCTTCTTCGGGTTTTGGTGTCTTGCGTGTCATGTCCGTCTCCGGCCTGATCGGCTTCGCGGCAACGATCATGACCGGGCAGTGGTTCCCCATGCTTGACGCGGATCAAGGAAGCTCATGGCTTGCCGTCCCAGCCGTACTTCAGCACCAGAGATAGGACCCAGGGTTCGCCTGCCATCGAGCGGACATCGTCGATTTTCCAGCTCTTGGGCGTCTTTTCGAAGTAGAAATGGATCTCGTTTGGCGTCTTCTCATTGTTGAAATTGGCGACGACGATCTCGCGGCCCTTGCCGTTTTCGACATCGATCTTGGAGACGGTAACGCCGCTGATTGTTCCGTCCTGTCCGTTCATCCAGCAATAGAAATCGATGCGGCCCACCTCGCCGCCCGCCTCCTTGGTGTCGAGATCGAACAGCGCGCTCAGCCCCGGCGTGTAGACGTCGTGCGGCTCGGGCTTCTTGCCCACGACCGTCACATATTCCGCCCTCACGAATTTCACAGGGTCGTCGATTTTCGTTGCGGCCTGGGCAGCGACCGGAACAAACGGCACTGCGGCAATCAGGCAACCGGTCAGCAAGCGAAAGTCCATGACATTTTCTCCAATGTGTCGCACCGCGAGGGTACGGAATTGACGATCAACAGCCGAATCTCTACATAGAACGCGGGCCACGCCTCCCCAACGAGGTGCAATCATTCTGAAAGGAATGAACATGACCGGGAATGTGCCGGCCGTGCGACCCGCACGGCCTTTTTTTTCGTCCGGACCCTGCGCCAAACGGCCGGGTTGGACGCCTGAAGCGCTGAATGGCGCACTGCTTGGGCGCTCGCATCGCTCCAAGCCTGGCAAAGCCAAACTCAAAGACGCCATCGATCGCACCAAGGCGCTGCTCGGCATTCCTGCCGACTATCGCGTGGGCATCGTGCCGGCTTCCGACACCGGCGCGGTCGAGATGGCGCTGTGGTCGATGCTCGGGCAACGGCCAGTCGATTGCTTCGCCTGGGAAAGCTTCGGCGAAGACTGGGTCACCGACACAATCAAGCAACTCAAGATCAAGGACAGCCGCGTCCTCAAGGCGGACTATGGCGCCCTGCCCGATCTCACTCAGGCCGATCCCAAGCACGACATCGTGTTCCTGTGGAACGGTACGACCAGCGGCGTGCGCGTGCCGGACGCCGATTGGATTTCGAAGGACCGCGAAGGGTTGACGATCTGCGACGCCACCTCCGCAGCATTCGCGATGGACCTGCCCTGGGACAAGCTCGATGTGACGACGTTCTCCTGGCAAAAGGTTCTCGGCGGCGAAGCGGGACATGGCATGCTCGTTCTGTCGCCGCGTGCAGTCGCACGTCTTGAAAGCTACACACCGCCCTGGCCGTTGCCAAAGATCTTTCGCATGACCAAGGGCGGCAAGATCGTTGACGGCATCTTCGAGGGCGAGACGATCAACACGCCATCCATGCTTGCGCTCGAGGATTATCTCGACGCGCTGACCTGGGCCGAAGGCCTTGGCGGACTCAAGGCGCTGATCGGCCGTTCGCAGGACAATCTCGGCGTGCTCGATCGTTGGGTACGCAAGTCGGACTGGGCGGCGTTCCTCGCCAGCGAACAAGGCTCTCGCTCGAACACCTCGGTCTGCCTCAAGATCACCGATCCATGGTTCAGGGCCCTGAGCGAGGACGCGCAGGCCGACGCAGCCAAGAAGGTCGCCTCGCTGCTGGAGAAAGAAGGCGTCGCCTATGACGTCGCCGGCTATCGCTCTGCACCGCCAGGCCTTCGCATCTGGTGCGGCGCCACGATCGACAAGGCCGATCTCGAAGCGCTGACGCCGTGGCTCGATTGGGCCTGGGCGCAGGTGAAGTCGAAATAATCCCCCTACGCCGCCTTCGGCGGCAGTTCCCCTGTTATCGGGGGAGGAAAATCTGGAGCGTTGGACATGCCGAAAGTTCTTATTGCCGACAAACTGTCGCCGGCCGCAGTAGCCATATTCAAGGAGCGCGGCGTCGAAGCCGACGTGAAAACCGGTCTTACAAAGGAAGAGTTGCTCAAGATCGTCGACCAGTATGACGGCATTGCCATCCGCTCGGCGACAAAGATCACGGCCGACGTCATCAAGGCCGCGAAGAACCTGAAGGTTGTCGGCCGCGCCGGCATCGGCGTCGACAATGTCGACATCCCCGCCGCGACCGCCGCGGGCGTGATCGTGATGAACACGCCCTTCGGCAATTCGATCACCACCGCAGAGCATGCGATCTCCCTCATGCTGGCGCTGGCCCGCGAGCTTCCGGCAGCCAACGCTTCGACCCAGGCCGGCAAGTGGGAAAAGAACCGTTTCATGGGCGTGGAGATCACCGGCAAGGTTCTCGGCCTGATCGGGGCCGGCAATATCGGATCCATCGTCGCCGACCGCGCCAAGGGCCTGAAGATGCGCGTCGTCGCATACGATCCCTATCTGTCGGCGGAACACGCTACCGATCTCGGCATCGAGAAGGTCGAGCTCAACGACCTTCTCGCCCGTGCCGATTTCGTCACGCTGCACGTGCCGATGACGGCCGAGACCAAGAACATCATCTCCGCCGACGCCATCAACAAAATGAAGAAGGGCGCGCGCATCATCAATTGCGCGCGCGGCGGCCTGATCGACGAGAGGGCGCTGAAGGCGGCGCTCGATTCCGGCCATCTCGCGGGCGCGGCCCTCGACGTGTTCGAAGAGGAGCCGGCGAAGGAAAACATCCTGTTCGGCAACGAGAAGGTCGTCGCGACGCCGCATCTTGGCGCATCGACATCCGAGGCGCAGGAGAATGTCGCGCTGCAGGTCGCCGAACAGATCGCCGACTATCTCCTCACCGGCGCGATCACGAACGCGCTCAACATGCCGTCGATCAGCGCTTCGGAAGCGCAGAAAGTGCGTCCATGGATCGATCTGGCGCAGAAGCTCGGCGCCTTCGCCGGCCAACTTACCGACACCAGCCTGACAGCCGTCGAAATTCTCTACGAAGGTAGCGCCGGGGCGCTGAACACCCGCGCGCTGACGCAGGCTGCCCTTGCCGGTCTGCTCAAGCCGGCGCTCGCAGACGTCAACATGGTCAACGCGCCGATCGTCGCCAAGGAACGCGGCATCAAAGTGAGCGAGACGCGCCGCGACCAGCAGGGCGTCTATGAAGGCTATATGCAGATCACCGTAACGACCGACGGGATGACGCGAAGCGTCGCCGGAACTGTTTTCTCCAACGGCCGTCCACGCCTCATCCAGATCAAGAACATCAATCTGGATGCCGAGTTCGCGCCGCACCTGCTCTATGTCACCAACGAGGACAAGCCCGGCTTCATCGGCAAGCTCGGCACGCTTCTGGGCGAAGCCAAGGTCAACATCGCGAATTTCAATCTCGGCCGCAGCGGTCCGGGTCAGGATTCGATCGCGCTGGTCGAGATCGACGGGCCGATCAGCGAAGAGGTGCTCACCAAGATCCGTCAGCTTCCTCTGGTGAAACAGGCCAAGGCGCTGGAGTTCTGAGAACCCTTGCAATTCCCGCTTGCCTCCCCCACGTCTGAGGGCGGGCAAGCGCAGGGGCGGCTATGTGGCCTGAAGAGGCGATCAATATTCCCTGGGATATCTGGATCGTGTCTTGGATTGTGGCCGCACTGTGGGCGAACCGCACGCTGAAGCGTCCCTCGTTTGGCAGCGAGTGGGCGTACCGCATTCTGGAATATGGTGGTTTCGGCGTGCTGTTGTTCACCTACAGCCAGGATTCCTATGATTTCCGGCGCGGGTTCATCGGGCCCAATGCTTTTGTTCAGCGTTACTGGGCCCTCCCCCCAACCGCTGGCTGGGCGATGGTGGGCCTGGCTGCGCTCGGCTTCGCATTCTGCTGGTGGGCCAGAATTTATCTCGGCCGGCTGTGGTCCGCGAGAGTCACGCGAAAAGAGAACCATCACATCGTCGACACCGGTCCCTACGCACTGGTCCGTCATCCGATCTATACGGGCATCATTCTCGCGTCCGTCGCGACGGCGGCCGAAAAAGGCTCGGGCTTTGCCATCACCGGTCTCGCGTTCATCATCGTCGGGTACTGGTTGAAGGCAAAACTTGAGGAACGGTTCCTGCGTGCGGAATTGGGCGCAGAGGCGTATGACGCCTATGCGCGCAATACCGCGATGCTCATTCCGTTCGTGAAGATCTAGACGGTATCGAGATACTGCACATCCGGCCGCCCGGCCATGCACGGACCCATCTTCGCGCCGATCGTGCGAAAATGCTCGGACTTGCCGTGGGCCTCGACCGCAGCCTGGTCGGCGTAGATTTCCAGTACCACGTAGGTTTCCGGCGCGGTCCTGGACTTGCAGAATTGGTACACCTTGTTGCCCGGTTCGTTGGCGCGCACCGCGGCCATCAGTTCGGTCGCCACCGCTTCAAAAGCCTCGTTCGTGCCCGGTTTGATCTTGATCGTCGCCACAACGCCAACGGCCATGTTTTCCTCCGATTGTTAGCCGGCCGCGAACGTAAACCGTCCGTTAACAGACCGCAAAGCTTCTTTATCCCGATTTAACCGGACCTCACGCACCATGCTATCCGGCTGCCAATGTGCTGCCGGGGGACGGAAATGCTTGCAGAGAAATCCGTGACAGCGGATCGCGTCGACGTGCCAGCGCGCGACCGCAAGCTTGCACTCGATCAGCTCGCTCTGGCATTGCGGAACCTTCGGCCCAATGCGTGGCTGATGCCGATGCTTGCCGCAATTATATGCGTCATGTTCCGCCGGTGGATCGATACGCCGCGGCTCATCGCCTGGTTCGCGATCGTCACTATCGCAGGCGTCCCTCTGGGTGTGGCCTGCTATCGCTTCGGAGACACTCGACCCGGCGCACCCGAAACCGGCAGGCAGATATTGCTTACCTCGCTCGTCTATCTGGTTTTCACTGGTGCTTGGGCGTCGATGGGTATTTTCCTCTGGGCGCCGGGCAACGACCTCAACCACATGATCGTCATCATGCTTCTGGCGTGCACAGTCGCCGGAAACGGTGCGTTGGTCGGCGCGTGTCTGCCGCTGCTCGCTGCTTCCTACGCAAGCTATGGCCTTGCACTTATTCTCAGTCCTTTGCAGACCAGCGGCACGCTGTATCACGGCATATCGCTGCTGGCGCTTCTGTATGTCGCCTACATGGCGTCGATGTCGCGGCAGATCTACCTGACCGCTCGCAGCATGCTTCTGCTGCGCAACGACAAGAACGATCTGATCGAAGAGCTGGCGCAGTCAAAGGCGGATTCGGACACCGCGCGCGAACAGGCCGAAGCCGCGAGCCGCGCCAAGTCGCAGTTCCTCGCCAATATGAGCCACGAACTGCGCACGCCGCTGAACGCGATACTGGGTTTCTCCGAGATGATCACCTCGCGCATCTTCGCGACGAAGCCTGAGAAACACTACGAATATGCCGAACTCATCCACGGTTCCGGGTTTCACCTGCTCACGCTCATCAACGACATTCTCGACCTTGCCAAGATCGAAGCCGGCGGCTGGAGCTTGAACGAGACCGACATCGATCTCGGCGCCGCCATCGCGGACGCGTGCGCCATGGTACGGCCGAGGGCCAACATGACCGGCTGCGATCTTGGATGGGACGTCGAGGCGAACCTGTTGCTCGTGCATTGTGACGAGCGCGCCGTGAAGCAGATCCTCCTCAACCTGCTTTCCAACGCGGTCAAATTCACGCCGCGCGGCGGCAGCGTGACGGTTTTTGCACGCAACGCCACGGATGGCGGCATCTGCTTTGGTATCTCCGACACCGGCGTCGGGATTTCACCGGACGATCAGCAGCGCGTGTTCCAGAACTTCGGGCAGGGCCGTCACGACGTGGTGACGCAAGACAGGGGCACCGGACTCGGCCTGCCGATCGTCAAGGGCCTTGTCGAGGCGCATGGCGGACGCATCGTGCTGCAAAGCCAGGTGGGCGAAGGCACGACGGTTTCCGTGCACCTGCCGCCGCAGCGCGTGCGCAGCGAGCGCGCGCTGCTCCAAGCATCCTGAAGGCAGTCTGCCTTACCGTCCCTTGTAGTTTCCCGGCCGCTTTTCGAAGAAGGCGTTGACCGCCTCCCGATGGTCCTCGGTCAGGTGGGCTATCGCCTGATAGGCTGCCGACATCTCCATGATGATGTCGAAGCTGACATTCTGGCCTTCGCGCATCATGCGCTTGGTCATGCGCAAAACGTCCGGCGGTTGGCGCACGATCTTGGCCGCCAGCGCACGCGCTTCGTCCATCAGCGTTGCCGCCGGCACCACGCGGCTCACGAGTCCCCACGACAAAGCAGTCTGCGCATCGATCGTGTCGCCGGTGAAGAACAACTCGGCGGCACGCGCATGACCGATGGTGCGTGGCAGGATCCATGAGCCTCCATCGCCCGGCACCAATCCGATTTTGAGAAACGTCGCGCCGAAGATCGCATTGTCGGCCGCGATGCGGATGTCGGCGAGGCACGCCACGTCGTTTCCAAGGCCGATAGCCGGCCCGTTCACGGCGGCGATCAGCGGTACCTCAAGGCCCCAGACGCTCTTCACAATCCGGTGGATGCCGTTTCGGTAGCGCTCGCGGATATGAACGCCTGCGCCTGCGAAGGCGCCGCTGCGCTCGCGCATCGCCTTGACGTTGCCGCCTGCGGAAAACGCCGGACCCGCGCCTGTCAAAATCGCACATCGCACCTCGCGATCCGCATTGATGCGCTGACAGGCCTCTGCAAAGAGATCGCCGTCACCCTCCTCGCCCAGTGGATTGCGGCTTTCCGGCCGATTGATCGTGAGCGTGGCGATTGGACCGTTTTTTTCGACCAGAAGAGCGGACATGGTTTTCCTCATGAATTGCGTAAAAGAGAATTTACCACGCAAGCCATGGTAAAGCGAAAAGCTCCATTAACAGGTGACCAGCCACACTCCCGGCGAGACCATCCGTGCGCCGGAGCAGAGATCCGTGACTTTCGCCACCCTCACCGAACGAGCAATCAAGGGGCTCGAGGACTACATCCACGACATCCTTGGTTCACTGCGACCGAGGAACGCAGCGGAGCTGCGCCTCGTCGACGAACAGTTGACGCTCGCACGCAACGCCACCTGGACAAATGTCTTCGTCATGCCTCTGGCCGCGATGTTCGTGGCTCTGGCGAACGCCCCCTGGGTGCCGGTCTCGCGCCTTATCGCTTGGCCACTCGCCATGAGCGCGGTGGCCATTTCGTGCGATCTCTACTACCGGCATCTGCTGCGGCTGTCCGACCATTCCGCCGACGACATTGGACACCGCGCCCGGACGTTCGCCCGACTGACATTGTTGCAGACCGGCGTGTGGTGCGCTGCCGGCTTCGTTCTGTGGGTTCCGGGCAACGCGGAAAACCATGCAATGCTTACGCTCTTCGTGGCCTGCACGCTCTCCGGCTGGAGTTCGATGGGCGCTTTCCATTTGGCGACCGGACTCGGCGCGATGCCGATCTATCTTGTCTCGCTTGCCGCGATGCCGCTGATGGAAAAGTCATCCAATCGCTGGTTGCTGGCTGGGCTTTGCGTCTCCTTCTGGCTTTTGATGCGCACTCTCCTGATGAGCAACTATCGCACGCGCGTGCGCATGATCCGGCTGGAACAGGAACGGGGCGGCCTCATTGATAGTCTCAAATCGGCCAAGGACGAGTCGGACGCCGCCCGCGAGCGTGCCGAAATCGCCAGCCGCGCCAAGTCCGCCTTCCTCGCCAACATGAGCCACGAACTGCGCACGCCGCTGAACGCCATCATGGGTTTCTCCGAGATCATCAACACCAAGGCCATGGGACCGGCCGTCTCGGACCAGTATTCCGAATATGCCGGACACATCCATGGTTCCGGCCAACATCTTTTGTCGCTGATCAACGACATCCTGGATCTCGCCAAGATCGAGGCGGGACGATTCGAGCTGAAGGAAACCGATGTCGATCTCTCCCCTCTGATGGACGATCTGATTTTGATGTTCGGTGCCAAGGCGCGAGCCGGCGGCATCGTTCTGTGTGTGAGCACCGATCGCGGGTTCCCGGCGGTGCATGGCGACGAGCGCGCACTGCGGCAGATGCTGGTCAATCTCATGTCCAACGCGATCAAGTTCACGCCACCTGCCGGTCGCGTCACCGCTTTCGCCAATGTGCTGGAAGACGGCTCGCTCGCCTTCGGCATCGACGACACGGGCGTCGGAATCGCGCCGGAAGACCACGAAAAGGTCTTCGAAAGCTTCGGCCAGGGGCGGCACGACGCCGTGCTGACCGATCAGGGCACCGGCCTCGGCCTGCCGATCGTGCGCGGCCTTGCCGAAGCGCATGGCGGACGCGTGATTTTGAACAGCGTTCCGAGCCAGGGCACACGCATCACCATCATCCTGCCCAAAGAACGCGCGCGCCAACGCATGCGCGCGGCGAGCTGACCGGCACACCGAGAAAGCGTTTGGTTTCGCGCCAGGACGGAATCTTCGAGAGCTTGGTTGCTCCCACTCCCTGCATCTGTCTCAATGGCGCGGACAGGCAAACCGGGGGAGCGGTGTGGCCGACGAATTCGAAGGTCAGGGGCCGGCCGCGGACAGGCTGCCGGAGCATGTTGCGCTTCCGCGCCGGTACGTGGCCGCCGCAACGATCGGAAATGCTCTCGAATTCTACGATTTCGTCACCTACGCCTTCTTCGCCATCCAGATCGGTCACGCCTTTTTTCCGTCGCACAGCGCCTATGGCAGCCTGATGCTCTCGTTGGCGACGTTCGGCGCGGGATTCGTCACACGGCCGATCGGCGGGCTCGTCATTGGCGCCTATGCCGACCGGGTAGGCCGCAAGCCGGCCATGGTTCTCACCTTCACCATGATGGGTGCGGCAATCGTCGCGCTGGCGCTCATTCCGTCCTACGCGGTCATCGGCATCGCCGCCCCCATTCTGGCGGTCCTGGCGCGCATGGTGCAGGGCTTTTCGCTAGGCGGCGAAGTCGGCCCCACAACGGCCTATCTTCTTGAGGCGGCGCCGGTGCGCGGCCGCGGACTTGCCGTTTCGTGGCAGGGCGCAAGCCAGGGCATTGCGGCAGGTTTGGGTGGCCTTGTCGGAGTCGGTCTGTCGGCCGTCATGACTCCGGGCGCCCTCGACGCCTATGGCTGGCGCATCGCCTTCCTGCTCGGCGCAATCACGCTGCCATTCGGCCTTTGGATACGGCGCAGCCTGCCCGAAACGCTGCACGCGCCGGACACAACCATCGCAGCGCCGCGCGCGCACGCAGGTCTCGACGCGATACGCGAGAATTTCCGCATCATCGCGCTGGCGCTGATCGTTCTCGCAAGCGGCACGATCGGCACCTATGTGTTCAGCTATATGACGACGTTTGCGCAGAACACTCTTCACCTGCCGCCAACCATCGCTTTTCTGGCAACGACAATCGGGCAAGTCGTGACCGTCGCTTCGGTGCTGTACGGCGGCTGGCTGTCGGATCGCATCGGACGCAGGCCCGTGATGATCTGGTCCAATCTGGTCTATCTGGTTTTGATCCTTCCGGTCTTTTTCTGGATCGTCGAAACACGCAGCACTCTTGCACTCATGGTCGGCCTCTCGACGCTTGGCATGGCCGGCGCGCTGAAGGGTGGCGCGTTCTTCGTGGCGGTCGCGGAAACGCTGCCCAAGCGCATCCGCGGCACGGCCTTTGCCACGATCTATGCTTCTTCCATCGCCCTTTTTGGCGGCACGACGCAGCTTGTCATCACCTGGTTGATCCAGGTCACCGGCAATCCGATGGCCCCCGCCTGGTATCTCGTCGCGGCAACGCTCCTCGGACAGACCGCCCTCATGCTGATCCTGGAAAGCGCGCCGGCGAAGACGTCTCTCGCGCCTGTGCTTGCCCGATGAGTACGCGCGCTGTTGAACGCGCACGGGTTCGAGGTCGAGGCGCACATTGTGCAAGACCCACTTGCGGCCGGCGGACGTCCGGCTCGCGCAGCTCAGATGGGTCTAGCTCAGCGACGAATAACGCTTGAGATGATGGTCGGTGCTGCCGAACAGCGCATCGATCATCGTCAACCGCTTGAAGTAGTGGCCGACGTTCAGCTCGTCGGTCATGCCCATGCCGCCATGGATCTGCACCGCCTGCTGGCCCACGAAACGACCGGCTTTTCCGATCGTCACCTTCGCCGCAGAGGCCGCCTTGGCGCGCTCGGTTTCATTCTCGTCGAGCTTGAGCGTGACCATCAGCGTGATCGAGACGGACTGCTCGTAATTCACGAACATGTCGACCATGCG
Organism: uncultured Alphaproteobacteria bacterium; assembly: GCA_963743765.1. Lineage (GTDB taxonomy): Bacteria > Pseudomonadota > Alphaproteobacteria > Micropepsales > Micropepsaceae > Rhizomicrobium. The sequence continues at coordinate 496,905 of CAVUQQ010000003.1, read as the reverse complement.
GTGCTGCAGCACCTGGAACTTGCCGATCGGCACGCCGAACTGCTTGCGCTGCTTGGAATAGCCGACCGTCGTGTCGACCAGCACCTTCATGCAGCCCGTCGCTTCGGCGCAGGTGGCGGCGATGGCTTCATCGACCACGCGCTCGACCAGCGGCAGACCATTGTCCACCTGGCCGATCAGGCTGGCGGCTGGAACTTCGACATTCTCGAAAGTGATCTCGGAGGCGCGCAGGCCGTCGACGGTCGGATAGTCGCGTGAAGACACGCCCTTGGATTTCTTGCCGACGATGAAGACGCTGACGCCGTTCTTGTCGCGCTGGCCGCCGGCGGTGCGCGCCGTGACGATGAGCTGGTCGGCCCAGGGCGCGGCGATCACGACGGCCTTCTGGCCGTTCAGCACATATCCGCTGCCCTGCTTCCTGGCCGTCGTCGTCAGGTCCGCAAGATTGTAGCGACCCTTTGGCTCGGCAAAGGCAAACGCCATCATGGTCTCGCCGGTGGCGATCTTGTTCAGCCACTCCTGCTTCTGCGCGTCGTTGCCGCCATGCTTGATGAAACCGCCGCCGATCACGACGGTCGGCACGTATGGCTCGACGACCAGCGCCTTGCCGAATTCTTCCATCACGATCTGCGCATCGGCCGCGCCGCCGCCGAGGCCGCCAAAGGCTTCCGGCAAGGGAGCCGCCAAAAGGCCGAGTTCGGCAAACTGAGTCCAATGGGCGGGATCGCGCCCCAGATCGCTGCGCGTGAATTTGCGCCAGGAGTCGAACGTGTACTTGTCCGCGAGGTATTTCGAGACCGAGTTGCGAAGAAGCGTCTGCTCCTCCGTGTAGGAGAAATCCATGGTCGTTTCCTCTAGAGGCCGAGAACGGCCTTTGCGATGATGTTGCGCTGAATTTCGTTCGATCCGCCATAGATCGACGCCTTGCGCATGTTGAAATAATGGCCGGCCTGGCCGAGCGCGTAGTCAGGGCCGATGAACTCGTTGCTGCCGAGCGCGCGTTCGTTCGGATAGGCGAAATAGCCGATCGCTTCGACCGTCAGTTCGGTGATGCGTTGTTGGATCTCCGTGCCGCGGATCTTCAGGATGGAGCTTTCCGGACCCGCCATGTGGCCCTTGGACTCTTCGGCCAGCGTGCGCAGTTCGGTGAATTCCAGCGCCGCCAGATCGATCTCGAGATCTGCGATCTTGCGCGCGAAATCCTCATCGCCGATCAGCGGCGTGCCGTCGATCAGTTCGGCGCCGCCGATTTCCTTGAGGCGTTCGACCGCCTTCTTGGAACGCGCGACGCCCGCGATGCCGGAACGTTCGTTGACGAGAAGGAACTTGGCGTAGGTCCAACCCTTGTTCTCCTCGCCGACGCGGTTCTCCACCGGAACCTTCACATTGTCGAAGAAGACTTCGTTCACTTCGTGTGCGCCGTCGAGAACGATGATCGGCTTCACGGTGATGCCGGGCGTCTTCATGTCGATGAGAAGGAACGAAATGCCTTCCTGCTGCTTCACATCCGTGTCGGTGCGGACAAGGCAGAAGATCCAGTCGGCATATTGCGCCAGCGTAGTCCAGGTCTTCTGGCCGTTGACGATGTAGCAGTCGCCCTCGCGCACCGCGCGGGTGCGCAGAGAGGCAAGGTCCGATCCGGCGCCTGGCTCGGAATAACCCTGGCACCACCAATCCTCGCCCGAGAGAATGCGCGGCAGGAACTTCTTTTTCTGTTCGTCATTGCCGTAGGTGAAGATCACCGGCGCAACCATGTTGAGGCCGAAGGGCAGCGTCGTCGGCATTTCCGCATTCGCGGTTTCTTCGTTGAAGATGTAGCGCTGCGTCACGTTCCAACCCGTGCCGCCATACTCCTTCGGCCACAGCGGCGCGACCCAGCCCTTCTTGTAGAGAAGCTTGTGCCAGGCGAGGTAATCCTCCTTGGAGCGGTTTGCCGCTTCCGGCGCGCCGATGTCCGGCAGCTTCGGTTTGGCGTCGGCGATGAACGCGCGCACGTCTTTGCGGAAGGCCTCTTCTTCGGGCGAGAAACTCAGATCCATGGCGATCTCCAGACGGCAGGTCGAAAAATTCTCATTGCATGATAACGACGCCCGCCCACGCTTCAAGTGAGCGCGCCGCGAGAGAATTGCCGCAGCGTAGTCTTAGCTGCGATTTTGGCGGATCGCCTCGTGATGGCGGATCACTTCCTTGACGATGAAGTTGAGGAATTTCTCCGCGAAATCGGGGTCGAGCTTGGCATTGTCGGCTAGCTGGCGCAGGCGCGCGATCTGTTGCGCCTCGCGTCCCGGATCGGCCGGCGGCAAGCCATGCGTTGCCTTGAACTGGCCAACGGCCTGCGTGCACTTGAACCGTTCGGCCAGCAGATGAATGAGCGCGGCGTCGATATTGTCGATGCTCTCGCGCAGGCGCAGAAGTTCCGGTTCTACGGCAGTCATGGGCGTCCCCTTTTCCTCGTGGGACTGTTCTAGGCAAGCCAAGGTTTGACAGCAACAGCCGGACCATAAAACATCCGCCCCGCTTAAAAACGGAGGCAACGATGAAGGACCTTTTCTCGCTCAAGGGGCGTACGGCGCTGGTTACCGGCGGCTCGCGCGGCATCGGCAAGATGATCGCCGAAGGCTTCCTGCACCAGGGCGCCAAGGTCTACATCTCCGCCCGCAAGGGCGGCGCGCTGGACGAGACTGCCAAGGAACTCTCCAAGATCGGCCCATGCGTGTCGCTTGTGATGAACGCATCCGGTGCCGACGGCGCGAAAGCGATGGCCGACGCCTACCTCAAGCACGAAAAAAGCCTCGACATTCTTGTCAACAATGCGGGCGCGGCCTGGGGCGCGGATTTCGACGAGTTCCCGGAAAGCGGCTGGGACAAGGTGATGGACCTCAACCTCAAGACTCCATTCTTTCTGACGCAGGCTTTGCACGGTGCTCTGCGCGCGGCGGCAAGCAAGCAGAAGCTCGCGAAGGTGATCAACATCGCCTCGATCGACGGCATCGTCGTCAACCCGCAGGAAACCTATTCCTATCACGCAAGCAAGGCGGGCCTGATCCATCTCACCAAGCGCATGGCGATCCGCCTCATCCGCGACAACATCGTGGTGACCGCGATCGCGCCGGGCGCGTTCGCCTCCGACATGAACCGCGATGCGCGCGATCACGGCGACGCGCTTTCCAACGTCATCCCCTCGCGCCGCATCGGCACGGCCGAAGACATGGCGGGCGCCGCGATCTACCTCGCCTCACGCGCGGGAGACTATGTCGTCGGCTCGACGCTCATCGTCGACGGCGGCGTCAGCCACATGCGCGGCGGAGCGTGAATCTTTTTTTTTCGGGAACAATTCCGAACACACTCGTCATCGCCCGCTTCGCGCGGGGCGATGACGGTTGATTTTACGCTCCGTCTCGAGCGCAATTGCGGGGATTTAACGGAATTGGTGATTTGACCGTAACGGTTCAAGCCCCGCCTGAAGAATTACGACGTCTATTTTCAGCTTCGCCGCATCGCCGCTATTCCGATGCCCGCGCCGATCAGCAGACTGCCCGCGACACTGTCCGTAATGCGGGCAAAACGCGGCTGTGACGCGAGATGCGCCGCGCGACCGGCGAGGATCGCGTAAATCAGCTGCACGAAGAATTCGATGACGACGGAGGTGATCGCAAGGATTGCAACCTGCGGAACGATCGCGGCATGCGGGTTGATGAATTGCGGCAAGAGTGCGGTGAAGAACACCAGCGCCTTGGGGTTCGACATCTGCAGGATGAAGCCGTTGAGGAACAGCCGCGAACCCGGCACCGGCGTTGCAATGCCGCGCCGGATCGACAGCGCCTTGGACTTGCCGAGGATCGCGCTGACGCCAAGCCAGACGAGATAGGCCGCACCGATCCATTTTATCGTGAAGAAAAGATCGTACGAGGCCATCAGGATCGCACCGACGCCTGTCGCCGAGACGATGAAATAGACGGTGTTGGCGGTGAGGATTCCGCCAATCGACCAGATCGTCTTCAGCGAACCGCGCATCAGCGCCTGTGACAGCACCAGCATCACGGCCGGTCCCGGCGTCAGGCATAACGCCGTCTCGATGAGAAAAAAGGCACTCCATACCTGCCAAGTCATTGCCGTGTGATCCTCACAATTTTTTCGCCGTTCCCTTGGGCCAGCAGTTCTACTGCGCCCTGTCCGTTCGAGACTACCTTGCAGCCCGGCGCATCGATCTTCACCCCGTTCGGAAAATGGATCGCGGGAACAAAAATCTCGGTCGGGGCAGAAATACGCACATCGGCGTCGAAGACAAGCGCGAATGTCCCCTCCGCCGCGTCGAACTTCACCGATTTCGGCTCGCCCTGCACGCGGCGCGCATAGGGACGCGAGAAGCCCTTCACCGCGCGGCCGCCGGAGTCCGGATCGTTCGGCCCCGTGCTCTGGTCGCGCGAATAGATCGAGAGATCTTCCTGGTTCCAGTTGTCGCCGGTCGCAGCATCGTTGCGGTTCGCGGCGGTATAGTTCCATTGCGTCGAAGAAATCAAAAGCCGGTCCATCGCGTCATACATCAGCCGCAGCGCGAGTTCATGACTGCGCCAGGGCCTGGACGAACGATCGCCGCTCGCCCAGGCGGCATAGGCTTCGCCTTCGTCAAGATCGTAGGGAATTCCGAATTCGCCGATCAGCGTCGGTGCGCTTTCACTGCCGAGCGTATCGGCGATCCTGGCGATATGCGCGAGCTGCGCGGTGTATTTGCCCGCGACGATTTCCTGCGCGGCCGGATCGTCCGGATTCTCCCGCAGTTCGCGCGGCCGGAAGCGCTTCGAGCCCAGTGTCTGAATGTCGTACCAGTGGCTGGCATTCACCGTGCGCTCCGGCGCGCCGGGCGCAAAGCCGCTGCCGGCAAAGGCGCGGAACGGACTGACCTCGGCGAAGATCATCCAGTCCTTGCGCACGGCGCGCACTGCCTCTGCGACGCGCGTGAAGAACGGCGCCATGTAGTCGGCCTCGATGGAGAGCTTGCGGCCGTCGCGATGCGTGAAATAGCGCTCATCGCCCGGCCTGCCGCCGTCCTTGACGCTATAGACGCCGGCCTGTTCGAACGGACACGCGCCACGCCAGATCGAAACGCCTTGCGGATTGAGCGTCTTTTGCTCGGTCGCTTTCATCTGGCGCGTTTCGCGATCCATCGAAAGGTAAGGCACGGGACGCGGAATGCCGCGCGCGGCGAGCAACGCATCGAACGGCGAGAGAACAAGGCCGGAGCGCACCGGCTCGCCTTGGTCCTCCGTCGCCTCGGTGTGGCGATAGGTCAGCTTCTGGCCGATCCACCCTTCGCCCGGTTCGTTCAGCGTATCGAAGCCGATGACATGCGGTTGATCCTGCACGCGCTGCGCCACTGCGCGCATCGCGCCGATATAGTGATCCTGCAGATAGTCCTGGACGTTCTTGCCGTCGATTTTGAAATCCTGCGTCATGTCGCGGCCGGCGAAGAACAAGGTCCACATGATCGCGTTCGCCGGAAGGCGATAATTCGACGACCAGCTCATCTGCGGATAGCGGTCTTCCTGCCGCCCGCCTTTCGCATAGTCGTATTTGTGCTGCATCACATGCGCAGCGCCCGCAGCATGGAATTTCGTGAAGTCGAGACCGACCGCCTCGAACGTCCAGCCCGGCGCACCGTCGCCGCCCGACATGCGGCTCCACACGTCCTGGTGAAAATCGATGAAGACGTAGAGTCCGAACCGGCCCGCGCGGCGGCCGACTTCAGCGAAATAGTCGAGATAGGCCTCGTCATACTGGCCGGGCCCGGCATGTTCGACCGCTTCCCACGTCGTCAGCAGGCGCAGACAGTTGAAGCCCCAATGCTTGAGACGCGCGAGGTGCTCGTCCGCTTCGGCCAGCGGAAACGGCCGGCCGATGAAGGACACGGTGCGGTGATCGGAGAAGTCGGACGGATGCTCCGTGCCGCCATCGGGCCACGGCACCTTGCAGTCGCCGCCGAGATTGACGCCCCGCAGGATCACGCGGCGGCCGGATTCGTCTACAAACCAGCGGCCTTTCATGTCGAGTTTCTGCATGGCACCCGCTTTTCTGTTATGCTGGGAAACAGAACAAAAACGGTGGCCCATGTCCACGTCCGTCCGCGAAATCAGGCCGCATCCTCTCAATCACGAATTCGTATGGACCATGCCGGAGCCGAGTGGATTGAGGCACCTGACGCCCGGCCAGTATCGCTCTTTCAACGAAGAGGGTTTCGTCAAGCTCGAAGGCGTGTTCACGCCCGCGGAAATCGAAAGCGTGATTGCGGCGATCGATCCGATCGAGCGAAAGGGTGAGGAGTGGCTGCGCGGAAAGGGCGGGCGCGTCAGCATTTCCGAAGCCGACGTCATCACCTTCACCACGCATCTTGTGACGCGTTCCGATGTTTTGCGCGCTTTTGCAGCGCACCCGAAGATCAACGACATCTGCCACGATCTGATCGGCGACGATGTGCGGCTGTACTGGGACCAGTCGGTCTACAAGAAGACGGGCAAGGAACAGGAATTTCCCTGGCACCAGGACAATGGCTACACCTTCATCGAGCCGCAGCAGTACCTGACGCTGTGGATTCCGCTGGTCGATGTGGATGCGGAGAATGGCTGTCCGTGGATCGCGCCCGGCGTTCACAAGCGCGGCACGCTCGAACACTGGCTGACGCCGATCGGGTTCAAATGTCTGCAGGATGTTCCCAACGCAGTGTGCGTGCCCGGCAAGGCGGGCGACGTGATCGCCTTCTCATCGCTCGCACCGCACCGCACGGGCCCGAATCGGAAAAAGGGTTCGGTGCGCAAGGCCTACATTCTCCAATATGCGCCCGACGGCGCCTACACGATCCGCGACGGCGTGAAGACGGCGCAGGACGATCCGGCGCGCCAGTTCCCGATTCTCAAGGGCGGGTGCTAAAATCGGAATCTCGGTTCGCTTTTTTGTTTGACCATGCTATACGCCAAAAAGGACGCTGGGGCTCCAGGACATGGCAATCAAGAAGGGTTGGATCGCGCTCGCCGCGGTCGCTTTCATTGCGGTCGCGGGCTACGCGGCGTTCCAGCAATATTGGTACTACCTCCCCGGAATCATCGCCCGCATCAAGGATCCCGTCCTGCCGAACCAGGCGGTGGTGTGGCAGCAGGGACCGGCCACAGCGCCAGCCGGCCCGCGCCGTCCCAACGTGCTCTTCATCCTCGCCGACGATCTCGGCTTTAACGATCTCAGCTTCAATGGCGGCGGCGTCGCCCACGGCGCTAGCCCCACGCCGAACATCAACGCCATCGCACGCGAGGGCGTGACGTTCCTCAACGGCTATGCCGGCAACGCGACTTGTGCGCCGTCGCGCGCCGCGATCATGACGGGCCGCTATGCGACACGCTTCGGTTTCGAATTCACGCCGACGCCCGGCGCGTTCGAAAAGATGATCGCAACATTCGATTACGCGGGCCGCCACGGCTTCTACGACGAAGCGCATGCGCGCGATCTGCCGGCGACCGACAATGACGAGGCCGTGCCCGGCAGCGAGATCATGCTGCCCCGGGTCATGCACGAAGCCGGCTATCACACCATGTTCCTCGGCAAGTGGCATCTCGGCGGCACGCCGGCCTCAAAACCCGAAGCCAAGGGCTTCGACGAGACGTTGGGCTTTTTGGAGGGCGCATCGCTCTACGCGCCCGCCGGCGATCCGAGTGTGGAGGAATCGCATCAGGATTTCGATCCGATCGACAAGTTCCTCTGGGCCAATCTGACGTTCTCGGTCGAGAACAATGGCGGCCATCGCTTCACCCCGCCGGAATACATGACCGACTATCTCGGCGATGAGGCGGTGAAGGCTATCCATGCCAACCGCAACCGGCCGTGGATGATGTATCTGACGTTCAATGCGGTGCACACGCCGATGCAGGCGCTGAAGTCCGATTACGACGCGCTGCCGCAGATCAAGGATCACCGCCTGCGCGTCTACGCGGCAATGTTGCGCGCGCTCGACCGCAATGTCGGCAAGGTGATGGCGCAGCTCAAGCAGGACGGGATCGACGACAACACGCTCGTCATCTTCACCAGCGATAATGGCGGCGCGTACTACATCGGCCTGCCGGACATCAACAAACCCTATCGCGGCTGGAAGGCGACGTTCTTCGAGGGCGGCATCCACGTGCCGTTCTTCATGCGCTGGCCCGGCAAGCTGCCGGCGGGTTCGACCTATGCGAAGCCCGTGGCGCATGTCGATATCTTCGCGACCTCAGCCGCCGTCGCGGGCGCGCAGATGCCGGCCGACCGCGTGTTGGATGGCGTAAACCTCATTCCCTTTGTCACAGGCGAAAAACAGGGCCGGCCGCACCAGACCTTGTTCTGGCGTTCCGGTCCCTACGCGACGCTGCTCGACGGCGACTGGAAGCTGCAGGTGATGGACAAGCCCTACTCCAAACTGTGGCTGTACGACCTCGCCGCCGATCCCACGGAGAAGACCAATCTCGTCGCGACCAATGCCCCGCAAACCGCGACGCTTCTGAAGGAACTGCGCGGCATCAGCGCGACCCAGTCCATGCCGATCTGGCCCTCTCTGGCGCTGGTTCCCGAGGCGATCGACCATCCTCTGTCCTATCCGGACAGCCCCAATGACGAAGTCATTTTCTGGTCGAACTAGCGTTCCGCAGCGTCACGGACTACTCGATTTCGGCACGAAGGACAGGATAAGCTTCCGCAAAAATCGCGGGAGAAGAAAATGGCCGACGTCCTTGGCGTCCAACCGATCACCGAAACCGACGCCGCCATAAAGGCGGCGATCGACGAGGCGCACCTGCCTTCGCTGATCGCCGCCCTTGTCCACGTCACGGGCGATGCGAGCCTCGTCACGGGCGACATCAAGCCCGTCTACGACTTCTTCGGCGACGGCCAGGGCGGGCTGACGGCCGAACAGATCGCCTCGACCAAGGTGCGCGCGCTCGACGCGCTCAAGAAGTATCGCGACGCTGGCTCCAAACTGCCGCCCCAGCCGACGCGCGACATGGTCCACAAGATGATGACCTTCGTCGCCGGCGGGGACATTCCGGAACGCTATGTGCCGTTCCTCGAGGAAGAGCTGGCGCTGGACGGCGTGGACCCCAAGGCGGTGCACGGCCTCGACGAAATACCTCAGAGCCAGAAAAAGGATTTCCGCGTCCTCGTCATCGGCGCGGGAATGTCGGGCGTTCTCGCCGCGATCCGACTGAAACAGGCCGGTATCGCCTATACCGTGGTCGACAAGAACAAGGATGTCGGCGGCACGTGGATGGTGAACACCTATCCGGGCTGCCGCGTCGACAATCCCAACCACCTCTATTCCTATTCGTTCGAGCCGAACCACGACTGGCCGTATCATTTCTCGACCCAGCCGCTGCTCTGGGAATATTTCCGCAAAGTCGCGGACAAGTACGGCCTGCGCCAGAACATCCGCTTCGAGACCGAGGTGATCGAGTCCGTCTACGACGAGAACCATGCGCTGTGGAAAACGCGCGTGCGCACCAAGGACGGCAAGGAAGAAACGTTGGTTTCCAACGCGGTCATCACCGCGGTGGGCCAACTCAGCCGTCCACGTCTGCCAGACATCAAGGGCATCGAGACGTTCAAGGGAAAATCATTCCATTCCGCCGAGTGGGATCACTCCGTCGAACTCAAGGGCAAGCGCGTCGCGGTCATCGGCACGGGCGCCAGCGCCTTCCAGTTCGTTCCGGAGATCGCGCCGGACGTAGCCCACCTCACCGTCTTCCAGCGCACCGCGCCCTGGCTCGGCCCGACGCCGAACTATCACGACAAGGTCGGCGACGGCATGAAGTGGCTGCTGAAGCATGTGCCGCTCTACGCGAAGTGGTACCGCTTCTGGCTGTTCTGGATGCTGACGGACGGCATCTATGCCTCGGTGCAGGCCGATCCGGCGTGGAACGTGCGCAAGGATTCCGTCAGTGCGGCGAACGACATGCTGCGCGATCTGCTCACGCAATACACAAAGAGCCAGCTTGAGGGCTTCGGCAAGCTCGCTGAAGTCGCCGTGCCGAACTATCCGCCGGGCGGCAAGCGCTCCGTGCGCGACAATGGCGTGTGGCTTGCCGCGCTCAAGCGTACCAATGTCGAGACGGTCACCGACCCGATCGTCGAAATCACGCCGACGGGCCTCAAGACCAAGAGCGGCCGCCAGATCGACGTGGACGTGATCGTCTATGGCACGGGCTTTACAGCCAGCCAGTTCCTCGAGCCGATGAAGTTCAAGGGCAAGGGCGGCGTCGACCTGCACCAGCAATGGGACGGCGATGCGCGCGCCTATCTCGGCATCACGGTGCCGAACTTCCCCAACCTCTTCATCATGTACGGACCGAACACCAACATCGTGGTGAACGGCAGCATAATCTTCTTCTCGGAATGCGAGATTCGCTACATCCAGGGCCTGCTCGAACTGCTGCTCAAATCGGGCGGCGGCGCGATCGAGGTGAAGAAGAACGTCCACGATGTGTTCAACCAGAAAGTGGATGCGAGCAACGCGCTGATGGCGTGGGGCGTGCCGCAGGTGACGAGCTGGTACAAGAACAAGAAGGGCCGCGTGTCGCAGAACTGGCCCTACCCGCTGGTGGACTACTGGACCGCGACGCGTGCGCCGAATGTGGCCGACTATGACGTGAAGACGCCGGCCGGCGCCAAAGTCGCGGCGCAGTAGGAGTATTTCGTGCATTTCATCGACGCACTCCATGCGCGCAAATCCGTGCGCGCGTTCCGTCCCGATCCCGTGCCGCGTGCGCTGGTCGAGGAACTACTGATGCTCGCCTCGCGCGCGCCGTCCGGCACCAATGTCCAGCCGTGGAAGGTGCATGTGGTCGCCGGCGAGGTGCGCGCCGAACTGGAACGCCAGGTGCTTGCGCATCGCGAGACAAACCCAAGCGACGCGCGCGCCGAATTCCCGCGCTCGAGCAAGCGCAAGGAGCCCTATATCGGCCGCATGCGCAAACTCGGCAAGGACATGTATTCGCTGATCGGAATCCCCAAGGGCGACGAGGCCGCGACATGGGCGCAATGGAGCCGCAACTACAAATTCTTCGACGCGCCGGTCGGGTTCATCTTCACGATCGACAAGGATCTGGATGCGATGAGCTTCGTCGATCTCGGCATTTTCATGCAGACGCTGATGCTGGCGGCGAAGGTGCATGGCCTCGACACCTGCGCACAGGGCGCATGGAACGGCTTTTGGACGGTGACTCGCCGCGTGCTCGACGTGCCGGACGATCAGTACATCATCTGCGGCATCTCGCTCGGCTACGCCGACGAAACCGCGCCGGTGAACAGCCTTGTGTCGGAGCGCGAACCGGTCGAGAGCTTCGCGACGTTCCACGGGTTTTAGTCTTTCCGCCCCGTCGTTACGGGGGGTATAGGGATAAGGGCGGCAGATTACATTTTTGGCAACAACAGTTGTCGAGAGAATCAGCTCATTAATGCCGTTGGTCGAATGGCCGCTTTGGGTGGAAAGCGGTCATTCGTGGCGATAGCCGATTTCTTTCACGCCTTCGTTGCCAATGCCTCTTCTGCGAGCAGTGTTTTCCATGTCTCATTATACGGGCGTTCCGGAACGGGCGCCGAGCGCACCTCGTTTATCAGTCCGTCCACGAATGCCTGATATTCCTTGCCGTATGTGTTGCGCTGCATCTGCCACGCGGCGCGATAGCCGACACGTTGTAGCCGCTCCTTGATTTCGCGAACTGTGCCCGCATGTCGTTCCTCGTCGATCAAACCTTCCTTGTGTTGGTAGAAGCGATCCTCCCACATCTGATAAGCTGAGAATTGCATCAGCAGGAAGCGCAATACCTGTTCGTCATTCAATGTTGGATCGCCCAAAGTTCCTTGCTGTAGCAGTGCGATCAACGAAGGGTCCGCCGCCCAGCGATTGGTGAAGTCCGCGGCCTGAACGGCTCGCCCTTGCTGGATTAGCGCCCGTGTATGTTTGGAGTTCTGTCGCGTCTGCTGGGCGAGGTAAACAAGCGACACCAGAACCGCGAGACCGCTGACAAGGCTGCCAATGCTGGCGAGGTCCGAAAGCGACATGAGTCCCCCAAGGATTAGTTCGGGGCGACGATAACCGATTTCGTTGGGTAGCCTAGGCCTTGGCGCCTTTGATCTCAGTCTCCAGATCGTTGAGCCGCCAGGCGTTGCGCGCCAGCATCGCGACGCGATAGCCACCCGCCGCGAAGCGCCGCGTCAGAGACGCGCCGGTTCCGGGGCCGACGCTGGATATGACGCAGACTTTGTCGGACATGATCCCTCTCCCCGTTCAGCGGATGAACGACAGCGAATCCAGGTCCAGAATCTGATCCGCCGCGCCGCGCAACATGGCGAAGAACATATCATCGCCGCGCGCGGTTTGGGTGACGATCACGGCCGCATAAAACGCCGTGAGAAACAGTTGAAACGTGTGGCCGCGATAGTCATTCCACAATTGCTCGAACGTGTAATCCCGGACGCCCAGCTCTTTCAGGCGCTCGAAATATTCCTGAACCAGCTCGCTTTCCCTCGCGCGGCGGACCTCGCGCGGCAGCGACCCGCCCAGGAAATAAGCGGCGTCGGTCGCAGCGCAGCCGAAGCTGACCGACTGCCAGTCGAGCACGGTGAGCGGCCGTCCGCCGGCGGCGCTCGCGAACATCATGTTGTCGGGCCGGAAGTCATTGTGCGCCAGCGCCTTCGGCCCCTCAAACAGCGCGGGATAGCGCGGATAGTTCGCGCTCAGCACATCGCCGATCATCCGGCACTCGTCATCCAGACGCGCCTCATAGCGCGCGCAGAACGCCTGCCACAGCGCGATGACCTGGCTCGCATCGGCCGAACCATAGTTCGCCGCCGCCTTCGTGCCGCTGACCCACGCATAGTCTTCGATCGACGCATCGCCCCAGTGCGAGGCCGCGAGGTTGGCCGCTTCGCGCATGGCAAGCCGCGCCTGTTCGAGCGTGCAGCCCTTGAGCTGGTCGCCCTGTTCCGCCGGCGACAGATTCTCCATCATCAGCACGAATTCGCTGGTCGCGGGATCGACGTCGGTGAAATAGCATCTCGGCAGCGAGATCAGCGCGGCCGGCGCAAGCGTTCGGTAGAAATTCACCTCGCGCACATAGTTGCCGAGCGCGATGCCGGTGTTGCGGCTTTCCTCTCCCGGCGAAGGAAACTTGCCGACAAGCGATTTCGGCGCGTCTCCGCCAGCGCGCGCATAGTCGAGCGTGAACTTGACGCTCTGGCCGATCTGGCCGGTGCCGATGGATTTCGAGGTGAAGCCACGCACATCGGCGTCAACGCCGCCGCGCGCCAGAACTTTCGTCAGCCATTCGGGCGTGACCGCTTCGGGGCGCAGAATCGGGATCTCGTCCATCAAAGCTGGTGCACATAGACTTCATTGAGCGCGATCTTGTCGCCGCGCAGGACGACGAGATCGAAACCGCGCATCCGTCCGCCGCCCTGCATCGCGCAGTACCAGCGCCCGCAATAGCCGTTTGGCGTCGGCCAGATTTCGTCGGGCGTGTAGGTCATCGGCGGCGTCGCACCGAACAGGCCGGTGAGATAGGCCGTCAGTGCGGCATGGCCCTCGATGCCGGCTGCGGTCTGCGGATCCTTGTAGACCGTGTCTTCTGTATAGAAATTCACCAGACGCGGCACGTCTTTGTCGCTCCAGGCGCTCAGCCAGTCGGCATTGAACTTCTCCAGATCGAGGCTCATCTCAAGCCCCCAGCACGCGGGCACGATATTCGTCCGTGAACGTCTCGGGTGGTGCGGCCTCCGGCCCGCCCATGACGGCGACCGCATGCAGGCCGAGCGACATGTCCGCCGCGACCCGCTCCTGATAGCTGCGGCGCCGCTCGCGCGCGGCTGCATCGAACTCCATGTCCAGCGTCGCCGTGAGCGCGGCAACGAAGCGCAAGCGCCGCATGCGCTCGTTCCGTTCTTCCGCATAAGGCGCGAGGGCGGTGGGTGACCAGTCCTCGCTTGCTTTCAATATGTCGGTGACGATCCGCACGTCGCGGTAGGTGATCGACAGGCCAAGGCCGATGATCGGATCGTTCCAGCCCGCCGCATCGCCCACCAGAACCACCCCTTCCGCAAACGGTTCGTCGGTCCAGCTATCATTGTTGAAGAAGCTCATCAGCGGACCGATCGGCGTGGCATCGGCGAGATATTTGTTGTCGGGCGCGGAATGCATGCGGAACGCCTCGAGGAAATTCTTGGCGCCGTCGACGCCGCTGAAGCGCTTGCGCTGTTCGAGCGCATATCCGCCATAGACGCGCACGCGGCCTTTGCCTTGCGGGAAAGCAAGGAAGCCGAGATCGCCCTCCGTGCCGATGGCCTGGAGATCCTCGCTCCAGCCATTGGCGCCATCGACAAGCAGTCCGGCGAACCAGTGATGCGGCTTGTCCTGGTGCAGTTTGATGTGCGCGGCTTCGCGGACCGGCGACATGCGGCCATCGGCGCCGACGATCAGCTTGCCTCTCGCTTCATCCACGACGCCGTCGCGTTCGTAGGTGACGCTGGGCGATGCGCCCGGAACGATCTTTGTCACGCGCAATCCGCGCAACGCGGTGACGCCTTGCGTGCGTCCCGCCTCATCGAACAACGCCTGGCAGTGCGCGGGATGGCCGATGCACAGCGGGCCCGGTACATCGGCCGCAAAGATGCCGAGCGGCAGGGTCCGCGCCTCGGATTCGGCCGGCGTACGGCTTTCGTCATAGGTGACGTGACGCAACAGATGATGGCCGCCAGCCTTCATCAGCAGGTCATAGAGGCCGAGCCGCTTGATCTCCGCCACACTCCATGGCGCAACCCATTCGCCGCGGACGCGATCTTCGAAAACCGTCGTCTGCTCGAGCAGCAGCACGCGCTTGCCGGCGCGGCCCATGACGATCGCAGTCGCCGAGCCGCCGATACCGCCGCCGACTATCACAAGATCGTAGGACTTCATGGCCGCGCACTCCCGGTTCCCATCAAACGCTAGCATGGCGCGGCTGACGGCGACGGGAAAATACGTCACAGTGCGGACGTGATGGAGAGCCTCCCGGTCATTGACGTTGCGCCACTCTTTGGCGGCGACGCGATACTGCGCCGCGGCGTAGCCGATGCGATGGGGCGCGCGTGCCGCGACAACGGTTTTTTCTATGCAACCGGACATGGCGTCGATGCATCGCGGCTCGACGCGGCGGCGCGAATCTTCTTCGCGCTGCCCGAAGCCGAAAAAATGAAAATCGCGATGGCGCATGGCGGCCGCGCCTGGCGCGGTTACTTCCCCGTCGGCGGCGAACTCACATCCGGCAAGCCGGACCGCAAGGAAGGCATCTATTTCGGCAGCGAACTCGACGCATCCGACCCGCGTGTTCGCGCGGGCCTGCACTTGCACGGCGCCAACCAGTTTCCCGCGCAGCCGCCGGAGCTGCGCGCCACGGTGCTCGACTATCTCCAGACCAACACGCGCGCAGCGCACGCCATCATGGAAGGCATAGCGCTCAGTCTCGGGCTGGACGCACAATATTTCCGGGAAAACTACACATCGGATCCGACGATCCTGTTCCGCATCTTCCACTATCCGAGCGACACGCCAGACTCCGGGCAATGGGGTGTTGGCGAGCACACCGACTACGGTCTGCTCACGCTTTTCGCACAGGACGATGCTGGCGGATTGCAGGTGAAATCGCCAACCGGCTGGATCGATGCGCCACCGATACCTGGCACACTGGTCTGCAACATCGGCGACATGCTCGACCGCCTGACGGGCGGGCTCTATCGCTCGACGCCGCATCGCGCCAGGAATGTCAGCGGGCGCGGACGATTGTCGTTCCCGTTCTTCTTCGATCCCGGCTTCGATGCCGAGATCAAACCGTTGCCGCAACACGCGGCGCAGGTCCGCGACGAACGGGAGACACGCTGGGACAAGGAAAGCGTGCACGCCTTCGCCGGCACCTATGGCGACTATCTGCTCGGAAAAGTGTCGAAGGTGTTTCCGGAACTGACGCGCGAAGTCATCGCATAGTTGCGGGCGTAGGAATTTCTAATCGTCAAACGCTTCAACCGCAACACGTTTTCCGCGCGTGAGCGCCTCGATTGCAAGTTGAAACGGCCGCGCGTCCACGTCAGACTCGCCGCGCGCGATGAGTTGCGCGAAACGCCTGTACAGATCCGGATATTCCTGCTGCGGCGGAACGGCGATCGGTTTGCCGTCAACCGCCATCACGCTGCCGCCATGCGAGAGCTTCAAGGTTCCGCCGCCGGTCTCGATGTCGATGTCCCAAATCTGTTCGCCGCTCTGGCGAAAATCGAAGTCCGCGACGATCGCGGCACCATCCTGCGTTTCGAACTGGAGATGGGCAGCGATGGGCGCTTCGCGATTTGCGGGAACCAGGAGTTCTGCAGACCGTAGCGCGATATCCTGCACAACAATTTTCGTCAGGATGGAGAGCGCATTGATGCCGGGATCGAACACGCCAAAGCCGTTCGCCTGCCAGATCCAGGACTGGCCCAGATGCCACACGCGAACGTCTTCCTTCCAGACAATTGCCGCGTGGCGAATCCTGCGCGGCTTCAGCCACGCCGCCGCGTCGTTCACCGCGGCCGCATGGCGTGCGTGCCAGGCCTGAAACAGCGTTCGGCTGCCTCCTCGCGCGATCCGAGTCAGCTCGTCGAGTTCTGCGAGCGTCGAACAGGGCGGCTTTTCGAGAAGAACATGCTTGCCGCGAAGCAACGCCAGTCTTGCAAGCGCAAAGTGCGTCTGTGGTGGGGTGCAGACGGCGATCGCATCGAGGTTGGGCGCGCCTTCGAGCATGGCTTCCAGCGACGCATAGCTCGCGACACCGTCGATGCGGCGGAGTGGGTCGGCGCAGGCGATCAGCGCGAAGGCCGGATCGTTGCGCAATGCGGGCACGTGCCGATCGGCGGCGATCTTGCCGGCGCCGACGATCCCGATGCGCACCGCCATTCAGATCGTCCAGCCGCCATCGATCGCGAACGCCTGGCCCGTGACGAAAACGGACTCGTCGGAAGCGAGATAAACGGCCATGGACGCGATTTCCTCGGCGGTGCCGAAACGGCCCATCGCCTGGCGCGCGAGAAACGCCGCCAACGCTGCTTTCGGGTCGGGCTGGGCTGCGAGACGGCCGCGCAGCGACGGCGTGTCGACCGTGCCCGGACAGATCGCGTTGCACCGGATGCCGCGCGTGACGTAATCCGCAGCGACGGACTTCGTCAGCCCGATCACGGCCGCCTTGGTCGTGCCATAGGCGCTGCGGTTCGGCGCGCCCTTCATGCTGGAAACGACCGACGCCATGTTGACGATCGCGCCGGCGCCGCGTTCCAGCATGCCCGGCAGCACGGCGCGGATCGTGCGCACCATCGACAGGACGTTCAGATCCCATGTGGTGCTGAAATCCTCGATGGACAACTCGAGCACTGTTCCGTTCGGCACGACGCCCGCGCAGTTAAACAGAACATCGCAGCGGCCGAGCTTGGCGAAGAAGCGTCCGATCGCCCCCTCGTCCCGCACATCCAGCTTCAGCGTTTCGATCCCCGGCGCTTCGGCGCGGAGCGTTTCGAGCGCGGCCTCGCTGATATCCGTCGCCCAGACGCGCGCGCCTTCACGCTTGTACGCGAGCGCGGTGGCGCGGCCGATGCCGGCGCCGGCGGCTGTCACGACGGTCACTTTTCCTTCAAGCCGCACGGTCATCTTCCTTAGGTTGCAATGGGAACACGGGACGCGATGAATCCATCTTTTTTCAGCGCCGTCCACAGCGCCGGCGGAATGGGCGCGCTGCGCCATGCCAGGATCTGCGCGACTTCCTCCGCGCTCTTCGCACCGACGACGGTTGACGTCACGGCTGGGTGGAGCGCGGGAAATTGCAGCGCGGTCGCCTGCGGCGCGACCCCGAAAGACTCGCACACCTGCCACAGGTCCTGCGCGCGCTGCAGGACATCGGCGGGCGCACTGACATAGTTGTACATGCTCGATGCTGCCGGCCGCGTCGCCAGCAGGCCGGAGTTGAACACGCCCGCCGCCAGGAGCTTCGTTCCGCGTCGTGTGCAGAGATCCAGCAAACCCGTTGTCAGCGCCGGTTGTTCCAGAAGCGTGTAGCGGCCGGCCAAGAGGATGCAGTCGAGCGGCGCGCGTTCCAGCAACTCAAGACATACTTCGCATTCATTCACGCCGATGCCGATCCAGCGGATCAGACCGTCGTCCCGAGCGGCGCGAAGCGCGGGCAGAGTCTCGTCCAGCACCTGCTGCAAGATGGACGGATGCGCATCGCCATGCGTGAGCCGCCCGATGTCATGGATCATCGCGATATCGACACGCTCGACGCCAAGCCGCGCGAGGCTTCCTTCCAGACTGCGCCGCACGCCATCCCGCGAATAGTCGAAGCGCGGGCGAAACGGCAACGGATCGGCATAGCCGAAATCGCCCTCCTCGCCCGGCGTGACCGGATCGAGCACGCGGCCCACCTTCGTCGACAGGAACGGCCGCAAGCCGCTCCAGCCGCGAAGTGCTTCACCGATCCTCTGCTCGCTGCGGCCGTGGCCGTAGTACGGCGCGGTGTCGAGATAGAGGATGCCGGCGGCGAGCGCGGCGTGAACCGTCGCAATCGCCTGCGCGTCGCTCAGCGGCCGATACAGATTGCCGATCGGTGCACAGCCCAGCCCAAAGAGAGGCACTTCGAATTCCGCGTTGCTGTTCATGGCGCCCGTCGAAGATTTCGCCGATCATGCCGGATGCGAACCCGGTGCGCAATTTTACGCGCGGCTGGCGAGCTTGACGTCGGCCGTCCTAAATCGCAGTTCCCTGCGGCCGAAATCGATCGTGAGCGCGGATGTCTGGCGCAGGAAATTCATGCCGATGAACAACGCCGGCTTGTCGCTCAATCCCCAGACATCGAATACCTGCAGATCGGCGATCACCAGAGTGCTGCGGAGGAAATTGAGCGAGCCAAGCCGGATATCGTTTACCGCGGTGATCCGGCCGGGAACTTCCCGCCGGTGACGCCGATCACCGGCACGACGAAATCGCTGATGTATGTCGCACCGCGATCCTGGAGTTCCGCGAACAGACGGGTGTTGCCGATCGACATCTGGGCGCCGGAATCGATGAATGCGTAGGCGCGTACGCCATCGACGAAGCAACTGACGGCCGTCAGCCGCCCGTTCGAACCATTCGCCCGCACGACCGTTTCGTTGGAGTGCACCCAACTCGAGAACGTGTCCGACTCATCCACCTTCAACTTGTCGTGGCTGAAGTCGAACGTCACTTTTTTGCCATCGACGGCATCAAGTCCAAGATAGCCATCTGCACCAAGCCACTGCCGCGGCAGGATCGGCACCGTCAGTCTGTCGATCCTGATACTGCCGATTGAGACATTCTCCAAAACGGTGGTCGGCGCGGGCACTGCGCGCGCGATGTCCTGCACCAGGACGTTATTGCCGTTGATGAGCCCCAGAGCCAACGCGACCTCGGTGGAAACGACCGACTGGTCCGCGCCCGTGTCCACCATGAAACGAAACGGCCCTTTGCCGTCGATCTGTACGTCCAGTGTCAAGCGGCGCTGCGCGTCGGCAGAACCCTGAATCGTTTCACCGTTTGGTGGAGGCGTTTCGGGAGCAACAGGTACCGGCGCGGCTCGTGCGAAACTGGGCGCAAACGCCAGCGCGGCAACGCCATGTCCGAGAAGCCGTCTTCGCGAATAGTCCCTCATGCGCCCTCCTCGATTCAACGAGGCTTTCAAATAATATCACTTTGCGCACGAGCGCGCCTGTTCACGCTCGCGTCAGCCGGCCTCCACCCATTGTGCAGCGCGGCACAAAGGGCCGGATTTCGGCTTGGCGGCCGGCTCGCTTTTCGGTGCTAGGATCGCGCCGCACGAGGAGGCCGAAATGACCTACGCACCGCAGAACCGCGCGATTTATGACGCCGACAGCCACATCATGGAGTTGCCGGACTTTCTGCAGAAGTATGCCGACCCGGCGATGCGCGAGGAAATTCCGGCCGTCAGCTATTCGGCCTCGATCGTCACGGACGCGGAAGTCGCCGAGATCGTGGCGCGCGGCGGACGTCACAGCGATGAGCATCTGGCTGAACTGCTCGGCCTCGGCGACCGGCTGATCGAGAAGTCCAAGGAGATCCAGGCGCTTGGCGCGTTCGACGGCAAGGAACGCAAAACCGCGATGGACATGCTCGGCTTCAAGAAGCAACTCGTCTTCGCAACCCACAGCGTCGCGATGCCGTTCTCGCCAAGCTCCAGGATCACGCCGCAGCGGCGCTATGCCGGCGCGCGCGCTCACAACCGCCACATGATCGATTTCTGCTCGCATGACGACCGGCTGATGGGCGTTGCGATCGTGCCGATGGACGATCCGGAATTCGCACTCGCCGAACTCGACTTCGTTCTGAAGAGCAACCTGAAAGCGGTGTGGGTGCCGCATCGCCCCTGCGGCGACAAATCACCGGGTCATGTCGCTTTCGAGCCATTCTGGGCGAGGCTCGCCGAAGCCGGCGTACCGTTCCTGCTGCATGTCGGCGGTTCGCCGCTGCAGCTCGCAAAAGCGTGGGGCAACAATGGCCGCGCCGCGACCAAGGATTGGCTGGGCGGCGGCGAAAATCTCCGCACCAAGGACGTCGCCGTGCTGCATCAGGGACCGGAGACGTTTGTCTCCATGATGGTGATCGAAGGCATATTCGAACGCTATCCCAAATTGCACGGCGCGAGCGTGGAGCTTGGCGCAGGTTGGGTGCCGTCCATGCTTACCCGGCTTGACTGGGTGGCGAAGCATTGGGGCCGCACCGATGCGACTATGGCCGCCTTCAAGCGCACGCCGGCCGAGCAGCTCACGCAGCAGATGGCGTTCACGCCTTTCGTGTTCGAAGAAGTCGGCGCCTTCATCGACCAGTCGAACCCGGACCTCTATCTTTTTTCCAGCGACTATCCGCACATCGAGGGCGGCCGCAATCCGATCGCGCGTTTCGAAGGCGCGCTTGGCGAGCGTATGCCAGCGGTGCGCGACAAATTCTACGCGGAAAACTTCCTGCGGATATTCCCCGAAGCACGCGTGGCCTGAACGAACAACCAACAAACCGGAGAACATTTCGTGCGCCTGACCAAACCCCGCATTGCGCCCTTGGCCGACACCGATCTCACGCCCGAGCAGAAGGAGGCGCTCGAACCCATGCGTCCGCGCGTGCTCAACATCTTTCGCACGCTGGCGCACGCGCCCAAGGCCTTGATGCGCTTCAACCAATGGGGCGGGTATGTCCTGTCGCGGCGCAACAACCTGCCGGCACGCGAGCGCGAGATCGTGATCCTGCGCACGGGCTTCCTGTGCAAGTCCGGCTATGAATGGACCCAGCATGTCGCAATCGGCAAACGAGAAGGACTGACCGACGACGAGATCGCCCGCATCAAGAAAGGCGCCGGCGCCGGCTGGAGCGCGGCCGACGCGGCGCTGATCCGCGCCAGCGACGAACTGCACGCCGACCAGTTCATCACCGACGCGACCTGGGCCGAGCTCGGCAAGCATTTCGATCAGAAGCAGTGCATGGACGTCGTCTTCACCGTGGGCCAGTACACGCAGGTCTCGATGTTCCTGAACACGTTCGGCGTGCAGCTCGACGCCGGCCTGACGCTAGATCCGGACCTGAAAGGATTCTGAGCATGCGGCTGAAGGGCAAAACCGCCATCGTCGTCGGCGCCGGACAAACGCCCGGCACGACCATCGGCAATGGCCGCGCCATGGCGATCCTGTTCGCGCGCGAAGGCGCCGACGTTTTGTGCGTCGACCGCGACGGCGCACGCGCCGCCGAGACCGTCGACATGATCACCACGGAAGGCGGCAGCGCGGCGAGCCTGGAAGGCAACATCGTGAAGGCCGGTGCGGCCGACGCCATCATCGCGGCGGCGAAGGCGCGCTTCGGTCACATCGACATCCTCGTCAACAATGTCGGCATCGGCGGCGGCGACGGCCCCGCGCACAAAGTGGAAGAAGCGGCCTTCGACCGCATCATGAGCGTCAATCTCAAGGGCACATGGCTGATGACCAAGGCCGTGATCCCCGTGATGCGCGAACAGGGCAAGGGCGCCATCGTGAATATCTCCTCCCTCGCCTCGATCGCCGGCGGCAACCAGGTCGCCTATGAAGTGTCGAAGGCAGCCGTGAACCGTCTGACGACCAGCGTCGCACAGGCCAATGCGCACCACGGCATCCGCTGCAACGCCATCCTGCCCGGCCTGATGGATACGCCCATGGCGGTGGCCGGTATCGCGCAGGCGAGCGGCCAGGAACAGGAAGCCGTGCGTCAGGCGCGCAATGCCCGCGTGCCGCTCGGCGGCAAGATGGGTTCGGCCTGGGACACGGCTTATGCGGCGTTGTTTCTCGCCTCCGACGAGTCCCAGTTCGTCACCGGCGTGCTATTGCCCGTCGATGGCGGCATGTCGGTCCGCATCGGTTAGCAGCGCCGTCGCTGCCGCGGACACTTCGCATGAAGAACGACGACAGGGCGATCATCATCGGCGGCGGGCACAACGGTCTTGTCTGCGCCTTCTATCTGGCGCGCGCGGGGCTCAAGGTCACGGTGCTGGAGCGGCGCAGCGTTGTTGGTGGTGCGGCGGTCACCGAAGAATTCTTTCCCGGTTTTCGCAATTCGGTCGCGAGCTACACCGTTTCACTCCTCAATCCGAAGATCATCCGCGATCTCGCGTTGCACACGCATGGTCTTCGGATCGTCGAGCGGCAGGTCTCCAATTTCCTGCCGGTCAACGATCGCGAATACCTGTCGGGCACCAGCCCGAACGAGATCGCCAAGTTCTCCAAGAAGGACGCGACGCGCATCGGCGACTATCATGCGCGGCTCGAGACCATCGCCGAGGTCCTGCGCGAGTTGGTGCTTCAGACACCGCCGAACCTGACGACCGGCGGATGGACGGCAGCAATCCCCGAACTCCTGAAAAGCGCGTGGCTCGGCCGCCGCATGTCGAAGCTCGACCTCACCGCAAAACGCGATCTGCTGGCGCTGTTCACGCAGTCGGGCGGCGACTGGCTGGACGGCTGGTTCGAGAGCGATCCGATCAAGGCCGTGCTCGGCTTTGACTCCATCGTCGGGAACTATGCGAGCCCCTACACGCCAGGTTCGGCCTATGTGCTGCTGCACCATGTCTTCGGCGAGGTGAACGGCAGGAAAGGCGCGTGGGGGCACGCCATCGGCGGCATGGGCGCGATCACGCAGGCGATGGCGGAGGCGTGCCGCGGCGTTGGCGTCGAGATCCGCACCGATTGCGCGGTGCGCGAAGTGATCGTGCAGGACGGCCACGCCGCCGGCGTGGTGACGGGGGCCGGCGAGGCGCTTTACGCCTCGCACGTTGTCTCCAACCTCAATCCGAAGCTTCTGTTCGGCAAGCTGGTCGATGCATCGCTGCTGCCGGCAGATTTCCGCGAGCGAATCGCGCGCTATCGCAACGGGTCGGGCACATTCCGGATGAATGTCGCATTGTCGGAGTTGCCGCGCTTCACGTGCCTGCCCGGAAAACGGACCGCACCTGACCGCCGGCATCATCATCGCGCCGAGCCTTGCCTATATGGACCGCGCCTACGCCGATGCGCGCGCGACCGGCTGGTCGAAGGCGCCGATCGTCGAGATGCTGATCCCGTCAGTCGTGGACGACACGCTGGCGCCAAAGGGACAACATGTGGCGAGCCTGTTCTGCCAGCACGTCGCGCCGGAACTGTCCGGCGGCCGTTCCTGGGACGATCGCCGCGATGGAGTTGCGGCTCTGATGATCGACACGGTTGACGGCTTCGCGCCGGAATTCAGCAAGTCCGTGCTCGGCATGCAGGCGCTGAGTCCGCTCGATCTCGAGCGCGTCTTCGGCCTTACCGGCGGCGACATCATGCACGGAAAACTCGATCTCGATCAGATGTTCTCGGCGCGTCCGGTTCTGGGACACGGCAATTACCGCAGCCCGATCGATGGGCTCTATATGTGCGGCGCCGGCACCCATCCCGGAGGCGGCGTCACCGGCGCACCGGGCCACAATGCGGCGCATGAAATTCTCAAGGATGCAGGCCGGCGAAAATCGGGTAAAAGGCCCGCATGAACGCCCACCGCTTCTGCATCGCGCCCATGATGGAATGGACGGACACGCATTGCCGCGTGCTCCATCGCCTCCTCACGCGGCGCGCGCTGCTCTACACCGAAATGGTGACCGCCGAAGCGGTGGTGCGCGGCAATCGCGAGCGCCTTCTCGGCTTTGATGCAAGCGAGCATCCCGTCGCGGTGCAGCTCGGCGGCTCCGACCCGGCGCGTCTTGCCGAAGCCGCCAGGATCGCCGCGGACATGGGTTATGACGAGATCAACCTCAATGTCGGCTGTCCTTCGGACCGCGTGCAGTCCGGGCGCTTCGGCGCCTGCCTGATGCGCGAGCCGGTACTCGTCGCCGATTGCGTGGCAGCGATGCGCGCCGCTGTCGCTGTTCCCGTCACGGTCAAGTGCCGGCTCGGCGTCGATGACCAGGATCCGCATGAATCGCTGCGCCGGATGATCGAGCGTTGCGAGGCGGCGGGCGCAACGACCTTCGTCGTGCACGCCCGCAAGGCCTGGCTCGAGGGCCTGTCGCCGAAAGAAAACCGCGACGTGCCTCCGCTCGACTATGAACTCGTCTATCAGGTCAAGCGCGAGAATGCGCACCTGACCATCGTAATCAATGGCGGGATCGCGACGCTCGACGAATGCGAGACGCATCTGAAGCATGTCGACGGCGTGATGCTCGGCCGCGCGGCGTATCATTCCCCGGCCATGCTGGCCGGCGTCGATGCACGTTTCTTCGGCGGCGAGACGCGCGATCTCGACACGGCTATCGAAGCCTATCTCGCCTATGTCGAGCGCAGGCTCGGCGAAGGCGTGCCGCTGAACGCGATGACCAAGCACATGCTCGGCCTCTTCAACGGCAAGCCCGGCGCACGCCTCTTCCGCCGCCATCTCAGCGAGAACGCCACGCGCAAGGGCGCGAACATCCAGACGCTGCGCGACGCGCTGGCGCATTTGAGGTGCAAAGAGCCTGTGGCGGCGTAAGACCATCTTGTCGCTCCCGAAGTCGGCTGCAGAGCTTGCGCGACGGGGCAAATGACGTTTCACTCCCGCCGTCTTTTGCGGTGATCCATGGAATTCCTTGCAAGTGCATCGGGCAGCGAACTCGGCACGTTCGCTCTGGGCCTCGTCATTGCCGGTGTGGTCGGCGGCCTTGTCGCCGGCATGCTTGGCGTCGGCGGCGGCATCGTCATCGTGCCCGTGCTGTATCACGTGCTTGCGCTGATGGGCATCGATCCCGATGTGCGCATGCACATCGCAGTCGGCACGTCGCTTGCCACGATCATCCCGACCTCCTTCTCGTCGGCGCGCTCGCACAATGCCAAGGGCGCCGTGGATTGGGACATCTTGCGCAAGTGGCTGGTGCCGCTGGTGGTCGGCGTTCTGATCGGCAGTGCGCTGGCCGGTATCGCGCGCGGACAGGCGCTGGCGCTGTTCTTTGCCTGCGTCGCGATACCGGTCGCGGCGCATCTGGCGTTCTTCAGCGATACGAAGCGTATCTCGGATCACCTGCCGACAGGTTTTTTCGGAATGCTGCTGCCCGCGGGCATCTCCGGCGTTTCGACCATGATGGGTATCGGCGGCGGTACGGTCGGCGTACCGGCCATGACCCTGTTCGGCGTGCCGATCCATCGCGCGGTGGGAACGGCGAGCGCGTTCGGCACGATCATCTCCATTCCCGGCACGATCGGCGCGATCATCGCAGGCTGGCACGCCGCGCACCTGCCGCCCTATTCGATCGGCTATGTGAATTTGCTCGGATTCATCCTGATCGCGCCTGCGTCGTATATCGTCGCGCCCTTTGGCGCGCAGATCGCGCACATGACGGACGTCAAACGCCTGCGGATGCTTTTTGCTTTCTTCATCGCCGTCACCGCCGCGCGGATGCTGTACGACGCGCTGAGCTAGATCTTCTGATCGTACTCGCCGACTTCGGGGTGCTTCTTCAACCTTGCGTCGATGTCGTGAAACATCGCGCGCATGTTGGCTTCGGAGACCGGGCTTTCGACCACGACGACCAGCGACGGCTTGTTCGATGAGGCGCGCACCAGGCCCCAGGTGCCGTCTTCCAGCGTGACGCGCACGCCGTTGACCGTGACGAGCTTGGTGATGTTCTGACCGAGGATTTTTTCGCCGCGCGCCTTCAGCCCTTCGAACTCCTTCACCATCGCATCGACGATGCCGTATTTCTTGTCGTCCGGCGCATAGGGCGCCATGGTCGGCGAGCCCCAGGTCTTGGGCAACTCGGCCACGAGTTGCGACATCTTCTTTCCGCCGGCGCGATCCAGCATCTCCAGCACCGCGATCGCCGCGACGATGCCGTCGTCATAGCCGCGGCCCAGCGGCGGGTTGAAGAAATAGTGGCCGCTCTTTTCGAACCCCGCGAGCGCGCCAAGCTCAGAGGTGCGGCGCTTCATGTAGGAATGGCCGGTCTTCCAGTAATCGGTCGTCGCGCCGTTCTTCTTCAGCACCGGATCGATTTCGATAGATGCCCGTCGATTTCACGTCGACCACGAACTTCGCATTGGGGTGACGCGAGGACATGTCGCGCGCCAGAAGCACGCCGACCTTGTCGGCGAAGATCTCGCTCGCCCTCATCGTCGACGACGCCGCAGCGGTCGCCGTCGCCGTCGAAGCCGAGGCAAATCTCCGCCTTGTGCTCGCGCACCGCGTCCGCCATCGCATGCAGCATATGCATGTCTTCGGGATTCGGATTGTATTTCGGGAAGGTGTAGTCGAGCTCCGCATCCATCGGCACGACGTCCGCGCCGATGCGGCGCAGCGCTTCGGGCGCAAACGCGCCGGCAGTGCCGTTGCCGCACGCCGCCACCACGCGGATCGGCCGCGAGAGCTTGTGGCCCCTGGTCACCGCTTCGAGATAGAGCTCGCGGAAATCCGGCACCTGAATATAGCCGCCGCCGGCGCGCGTCCTGCCTTCGCCGCCGAGCACGATGTTCTTCAGCCGCGTCATCTCGTCGGGACCGAAGGTCAGCGGGCGTTGCGCGCCCATCTTCACGCCGGTCCAGCCGTTCTCGTTGTGGCTGGCGGTGACCATCGCCACCGCCGGACAGTCGAGCGCGAACTGCGCGAAATAGGCGACAGGCGAAAGCGCAAGACCGATGTCGTGCACCTCGCAGCCGGCATTCATCAGGCCGAGCGTCAGCGCCTGCTTGATCGAGAGCGAATAGGAACGGAAATCGTGGCCGACCGCGACGCTCGGCTTGACGCCGGCTTCATGCAGATAGGTGCCGAGGCCAAGTCCGAGAGCCTGGACGCCGAGAAGATTGAGTTCGCTGCCGAACATCCAGCGCGCGTCATACTCGCGAAAGCCGTTGGCCGTGACGAGCGGATGGTTCTCATACTCGAACGTATTGGGCTTGAGATCGGACCTGGGTTTTTCGGACATCGGGGCTCGCTTCACTGTGCTGGCGCGTGTTTGGCCGGTCCGCCGGAACTGTGCAACCTTGGACCATCGCCTCAGTGAATACCCTTGCCGGCCGGGATGGTTTCCCAGTCCTAACATGTGGTATACTAATAACAACAACGGAGTTTGTGTGATTTGCCGAACCGCGCTGTCCCGCTGCCCAGACGCGTCCAACTGGCCGGCGCGCTGAACCTGCCCCAGTTCGACAAGGGCTGGGTTTGGCTTGCGGGTGCGGGACCCGGCGATCCGGGACTGATCACCGCGCTCGGCATCCACGCAATCCAGAACGCCGATGTCATTCTCTACGATGCGCTGATCAACGAGGCCCTGCTGAAGCTGGCGCGTCCCGGCGCGGAACTCGTGTTCGCGGGCAAACGCGCCGGCGTGAAATCCTGCAAGCAATCAGACATTTCGCGCACGCTCGTGTCGCTCGCGCACAAGGGCAAGCGCGTGCTGCGGCTGAAGGGCGGCGATCCGTTCGTCTTCGGGCGTGGCGGCGAGGAAGCGCTCGCGCTCACCCGCGGCGGCGTGCCGTTCCGCATCGTGCCTGGCGTGACGGCGGGCATCGGCGGCCTTGCCTATGCGGGCATTCCGGTCACGCATCGCGACACCAACCATGCGGTGACGTTCATCACGGGCCATGGCGCGGACGGCAAGCTGCCGAAGCTCGACTGGGCCGCGCTCGCCAAGGCTTCGCCGACAATCGTCCTGTTCATGGCGCGCAAGTTCGTGGGCGACATCGCCGCAAAACTCATCGCTGCCGGACGCGCACCGCACGAGCCCGCAGCGATCGTCAGCGACGCGACATTCGACAAGCAGAACGTCGTCGTGACGAGTCTTGAGAAACTCGGCGAGGCGGCGGCGGCAAGCGGCGCGCCGGCGATTATCGTGATCGGCGAGAATGTGAAGCTGCGCGAAGGCCTCGACTGGGTCGGCGCCATGGCCGGCCGCGTGCTTGAGCCTTATCCGCTGGGGCGCGACGACCTCAGCGATGCGATCTAGATGACGATCCTCGTCACCGGCGGCACCAAGGGCATTGGCCTTGCCATTGCCGGCTATCTGGGGCGCCCGGGTGAGCCGATCGTCCTCAACTATCACAGTGACGACGAGGCTGCGGCCGCCGCCGAGGCGCGCATCGCCGCGACCGGCGCAAAGGCGACGACAATCCGCGCCGATGTCGGCAGCATCGAAGGCTGCGAGCAGATCATGGCCGGCGTTGCGAAGGTCCATAGCGGCACACTGCACATCGTGCATAGCGCGGCGCTGATCTATCCCACCTCGCTGCTCGGCGCGGACCTCGAGAAATTTACGCGCGCGGTCCAGACCAACGGCCTCTCACTGCTCTATCTGGTGCAGAAGGCGCTGCCGCTCCTCACGCGCGGCAGCAGCATCGTGTTCATCTCCAGCAATGGCGCGCGCGCCGCGATCTCGCCGACCTATGGCGCGCTCGGCACCGGCAAGGCGCTCGCCGAAGCGATCATCCGCTATCTCGTGCAGGAACTGGCGCCGAAGGGCATCCGCATCAACGCGGTCGCGCCGGGCCTGGTGCACACGACATCGGTCGCGGCGATGGTCGGCAGCGAAGAAGCGGCCGCGAAACTCGTCGAGCGCGCGGCCCGCAACAATCCCTCGGGCCGCGAGACGCGCGACAGCGACTATGCCTCGCTGGTGAAATATCTCCTCAGCCCGGAGGCGGAGTTCGTGCAGGGCCAGGTGATCCAGGCGAGCGGCGGCGTGTCTTAGGCGGAGGGCGTCGCCGGCGCGATGCCCTTGTCCTTCATCCGCTCAGCCAGACCCGCCATGATGGCAAGGCGTTCGGCCTCGCTCAGGCTGCCCCATTTGGCGATTTCGGGCAGCGTGCGGCCGCAGCCGAAGCAAAGTCCGGTCACGCCGTCCACGACACAAATCTTGGTGCAGGGCGAGGAAATCATCTGCGCAGTGCAGCCCGGATGGACCGCACGCGCAAGATGACATCAACCCATTTTGAAAACGCAGATCTTGTTGCCATCGAGATCGCGGAAATAGGCGCCGTAAAAGCCGCCGCCGCGATCGCCGGGCGCGCCTTCGTCGGTGCCGCCATTGGCGAGCGCGTCGGCGTGGACCTTGTCGACCACCTCGCGCGACGGCGAAGCCAGCGCGAGCATGTTGCCGTTGCCGGGCGCCGCCTTGCCGCCATCATACGGCTTGCAGATCGCAAGCATGGCGCCGGCCTTGTTGCTGTAACCCTGCATCCGGTCATTCGTCAGGGTGCGCTTGCCGCCGAGACCGGCAAGCACCTTGTCGTAGAACGACTTCGATTTGTCGAAGTCGTTCGTTCCAATCGTCGCGTATCCGATCATGTTCTAGCGTCCCGTCGGAATCTTGTTGAAGGGAACGTCCTTGTCGACGCGGATATCCTGCGGCAGGCCGAGCACGCGCTCGGCGATGATGTTGCGCAGGATTTCGTCCGTGCCACCGGCGATGCGCAGGCCTGGCGAAGACAGCCAGCCGCCCTGGAACATGCCGTGCATCGGCGCGGCGTCGCCTTGCAGGATTCCGGCCTCGCCTTCGAGTTCCATCGCGAAGGCCGAAAGATCCTGGAGCTTGGAGGCCACGACGATCTTGGCGATCGAGGCTTCCGGTCCCGGCTGTTGGCCTCTTGAGAGCGCGGTCATGGTGCGCAGCGTGGTGTAGCGCAGGCCCGCCGAACGCACATACCAGTCCGCGATCTTCTCGCGCACGGCGGCGTTCTTGATGGCCGGACCGTCTTCGAGCTCGAGCGAACGCGCAAGCTGCATCAGCTGCGGCACGTCGAGGCCGCCGCCCTGTCCGCCGCCGACCGCCAGACGCTCATGCATCAGCGTCGTCAGCGCGACCTGCCAGCCCTGGCCGACTTCGCCAAGGCGCTGGCCGTCCGGAATCTTCACGTCGGTGAAGAAAATCTCGTTGAAGCCGCTTCCGCCAGACGCCTGCTTGATCGGACGCACGTCCACGCCCGGCGATTTCATCGACAGGTAGAACATGGTCAGACCCTTGTGCTTGGGCACATTGGGGTCGGTGCGGGTGAGGATGATGCCGTAGTCCGAGAACTGCGCACCCGTGGTCCATATCTTGGAGCCGTTGATCGTCCAGGTGTCGCCATTCTTTTCCGCACGCGTGCGCAGATTGGCAACGTCGGAGCCGCCCGCCGGTTCGGAGAACAACTGGCACCAGATGTCGTCGCCCTGCACGGCCGGCCAGACATGCTTCTTCTTTGCGTCTTCCGAGCCATAGGCCATCAGCGTCGGGATGCACATGCCGAGGCCGATCGCGAACGGACCGCCATTGGCGACGTCATACTTCGCCTCTTCCTGGCTGAAGATGATGCTCTGCATCGGCGTACCGCCGATACCGCCCATGCCCTTGGGCCAGGTGATGCGGGCGTAGCCGACCTGCGCCTTGGTCTTCTGCCAGGCCCTGGAGGCAGCCATTTCGTTGGCCGCGCCATTCTCCATATCGTCGGGATTGATCTCGCGCTTGGTGCGCTTCTTCGCGTTGGCATCGAGCCATTTGCGAACTTCTGCGCGGAACGCTGCTTCTTCCGGGCTGTCTTCGAAATCCATCTGTCTTCTCCGTTGTTCTTTTGGAACGCTTACGCCGCGTTCGTGAGTTCGAGTTCGGTGACGAGCTTGTCCTTCCAGGCGCGCTGCGGGCCGAGCGCGAGGCCCAGCTCCTTGGAACGCTTGTAGTAGAAGTGGCAATCCACCTGCCAGGTGAAGCCCATGCCGCCATGCGTCTGGATGTTTTCCTTGGACGCGTAGTCGAAGGCCTGCGTCGCCGAGACGCGCGCCGAGGCGGCGGCGAGCGGCAGTTCGCGCGCGCCCGTCGAAAGCGCCCAAGCTCCATAGTACGCATTGGAGCGCGCCAGCTCGTTGAACACATACATGTCGGCGAGCTTGTGCTTGATCGCCTGGAACGAGGCGATCGGACGGCCGAAGGCATAACGGTTCAGCGCATAGTCCTTCGCCATGGCGAGGCAGACGTCGGATCCCCCGACCTGCTCGAACGCCATCAGGATGGCGGCGCGGTCGAGCACGCGGCTCGTATCGCTCCAGCCTTCTCCGACCTTGCCGAGCGGTTCGGCAGTCGCGTTCTCGAACGTGATGTCGGCATGGCCGCGCGATGCATCGAGCGTCGTGCATTCCTGGCGCTTCACGCCCGCACCCTTGAGATCGACGAGCGCGAGCTGGAGGCCGCGCTCACCCGGTTCGTCGGAGGCGCGTGCGAGCACGATGCAGAAGTCCGCGATCGGACCATCGACGACGGCAATCTTCTTGCCGTTCAGCTTGCCGCCCTTGAGCGTGGTGCGGATGTTCTTTGGCAGAACCGCGCCCGGCCCTTCGGCGCGCGCAAAGGTTCCGATGATCTCGCCCGACGCCACCTTGGGCAGCAGACGCTTTTTCTGTTCTTCGCTGCCGGCGATCAGGATCGCCTCTGCGAAGAGATAGACCGTCGACGAGAACGGCACCGGAGCCAGCGCGCGGCCCATCTCTTCGGCGATCACGCAGAGTTCGAGATAGCCAAGGCCAAGTCCGCCGTAATTCTCGGGGATCGTGGTTCCCGTCCAGCCCATTTCGCCGATCTGCTTCCACAGGCCGGCATCGAAATGTTCCTTGCCTTCGAAAACCTTGCGCACGGTCTTGGTCGTGCATTTTTCGGACAGGAATTTATGCGCCTGATCCTTGAGCATTTTCTGGTCGTCGGAAAAATCGAAATTCATCGGCTCCCTGCCTCACTTAGTTTTGCTTAACCGGACGATAGAACACGCAAATGGTTCAAAGCGAGTCCGTCGTCTTAACGCCGACTTAATGCGGCTTTGATAGCCTTACCCTGGGTAAGGGCAGGTTCGAACCATGGCCAAAGCACAATTTCATAAGAGTCAGCGCGTGTATGTGAGACCGGTCGGCACCTGGGCGCTGATCGAGCGTGTCGTGCCGCACTGGGCGAAAGGTCTCGATGAACCGATCCGTGTCCATTACGACGTGGGCTTGGGACGCGAATTCACCGCCGATGAACTGCAGGCCGAAGAGCCGCTGCCCGACAGCAACCAGAACAACGGCGATAACTGGCGAGTCATTCGTCAGCGCAACAAGTGGCAGCCGGCCGAAGACTGTGCACGCCATCCCGTGCCGGGAAGCTATCCTGTCGTCGTCACCGGACCGGCCGAATGGGGCGGATGGCGCGTGCCGGGCGCCGAGTACGATCTCGATCCCGTCAAGATCGAACGCCAGGCGCGAATGATCGCAAGCGCGCCCAAGCTCGTCTCCTTTGCAAACGGCCTGATCGACTGGGCGCGCAAGTCCGGCGAAGATATGCCGAACTCGCTCGTCGAACTCGCGCATGAAGCACAGGACGTGCTGACCGCGATCAACGGCGACGGCTGAGACTTAATTAAGCCGCGCGCGTTGAACGCAGCGATAGAATTACGCAAAAAATTTCTGCGGTGGACTTGAACCGTTACGGTCAAATCACCAATTCCGTTAAATCCCCACGATTGCGTTCCATTTGGATCGTCATGGGCGTCCCTGAGCCGCCCACCCGTCGGGCGCGCGTGGTCGCCTTTAGGGATGCGTCGCGCCGCGGGTCATTTTCGAAAAAGTCATCGCGATCGACGCTCTGAATCTGTCTCGACCGCATCTCATATTATTGTCGCCGCGATGACTTTTGCGCAGGTGCGTCCTATACAGGCGCAGCTTCATCAGACAGCGAAATCAGGACAACGCACATGCGTACCGAAGAGCCGCGCGCGATCAATCTCAAGGATTATCGTGCACCCGACTACCACATTGCCAGCATCGAACTCGACTTCGCGCTCGATCCGCTTGCAACGCGCGTCAGGGCCACTTCGAAGGTCAAGCGCACCGGCACCGCCGCGCCGCTTGTCCTCGACGGCGAAGCGCTGAAGCTGCACTCGGTCTCGATCGACGGGCGCAAGCTCGACGACAGCGCCTTTGCACTGGGCGACGACACGCTGACGATTCACACGCCGCCGGCCGACTTCACGCTTGAGATCGTCACGGAGATCGCGCCGGAGAAGAACACCGAATTGTCGGGCCTCTACACCTCGAACGGCATGTTCTGCACGCAATGCGAGGCCGAAGGATTTCGCCGCATCACCTATTTCCTCGACCGGCCCAATAACCTTGCCGTCTTCACGACGCGTATCGAGGCGGACAAGACGAAGTATCCCGTGCTTCTGTCGAACGGCAATCCGATTGGGAAGGGCGATCAGCCGGGCGGCCGCCATTTCGCGACGTGGAACGATCCGTTTCCCAAGCCGAGCTATCTCTTCGCGCTCGTCGCCGGCGATCTCGGCGTGCTGCGCGACGAGTTCACGACCATGTCGGGCCGCAAGGTGTCGCTGGCGATCTATGTCGAGCACGGCAATGAAACAAAGGTTGCTTACGCGATGGACTCGCTCAAGCGCGCCATGCGCTGGGACGAGGAAAAGTACGGACGCGAGTACGATCTCGACATCTTCATGATCGTCGCCGTCAGCGCCTTCAATTTCGGCGCGATGGAGAACAAGGGCCTCAACATCTTCAACGACAAGCTTCTGCTCGCCTCGCCCGAGACGGCGACCGACGACGACTATGCGCGCATCGAAAGCGTGGTGGCGCACGAGTACTTCCACAACTGGACCGGCAACCGCA
Organism: uncultured Alphaproteobacteria bacterium; assembly: GCA_963743765.1. Taxonomy (GTDB): domain Bacteria; phylum Pseudomonadota; class Alphaproteobacteria; order Micropepsales; family Micropepsaceae; genus Rhizomicrobium. Next base: position 462,713 of record CAVUQQ010000003.1, on the reverse strand, counting down.
TCACCTGCCGCGACTGGTTCCAACTCTCGCTGAAGGAAGGTCTTACCGTTTTCCGCGACCAGAGTTTCTCGGGCGACATGCGCAGCCATGGCGTGTGCCGCATCAACGACGTCAAGGCGCTGCGCATGCGCCAGTTCGTCGAGGATGCAGGCCCCCTCGCCCATCCGGTGCAGCCGCAAAGCTACATCTCGATCGACAATTTCTACACCGCGACGATCTACGAGAAGGGCTCCGAAGTCATCCGGATGCTGCAGACGCTGGTCGGGCCGGAGGGTTATCGCAAGGCCACCGACCTCTACTTGAAGCGCCATGACGGTCAGGCAGCCACGGTCGAAGACTGGGTGAAGTGTTTCGAAGATGCCTGCGGACGCGATCTGAAGCAGTTCCGCCTCTGGTATCAGCAGTCCGGCACGCCAACCCTGGAAGCCAATGGCAAGTACGACGCGGTCAAGAAGACCTACGCGCTCACGCTGAAGCAGAGCCTTGGCCCGACGCCGGGCCAGCCGACCAAGAAGCCGATGGTCATTCCGGTCCGGCTGGGCCTTGTCGGCAGCAAAGGCGCATTGCCGTTGACGCTCGAAGGCGAAAACGCCACCGGGCCGGACGAACGCGTGCTGGAATTGAATTCGTCCGAACAGACCTTCACTTTTGTCGGCGTCGAAGAGAAGCCGCTGCTCTCGCTCGGCCGTCACTTCTCGGCGCCGGTGCATTTCAAGGTGCCCGTCGATCGGCCGTCGCTGGCCTCGCTGATGGCGCGCGACACGGATTCGTTCAATCGCTGGGAAGCAGGTCAGGCGCTTGCGACCGACGTCCTGCAGCAGATGACGGAAACGGCGAAGTCCGGCGGAGCGCCCAAGGCCGATCCGACCTATGTCGAGGCGGTCGGCCAGGCGCTGGCGCGGGCGGACGAGGACCACGCCTTCGCGGCCCAGATGCTGGCGCCACCGCTCGAGAACGAGATGGCGCTGGCCATGACCCCGCCCGATCCCGAGGCGATCCACGCCGCACGCACGACGCTGATCCGTGCCGTTGCAACCGCGCATGGCGCAAAATTCGACGAGCTCTACAAAAGGCTCGGCGGCGAACATGCCTTCAACGCCGACTCCAAATCCGCCGGCCGGCGCGCGCTGCGCAACGCCTGCCTGCGCTTCCTGACTGCCGCCGACGACGAGAAGGCGGCAGAGCGGGCCGACGCGCACTATCGGGCCGCGACCAACATGACGGACATGATTGCGGGCCTCGCCGCGCTAACGCGCTCGGGCTCGCCGCGGCGCGCGGCGGCCTTCGCGCATTTCCATGACCGCTTCCGCACCGATCCGCTTGTGCTCGACAAATGGCTGGGCCTGCAGGCCGGGTCATGCCAGCCGGGAACAGTGGAGGCCGTGCGAGCGCTGATGAAGCACCCGGCGTTCGACATCCGCAATCCCAACCGCGTCCGTTCGCTGGTGGGCGCGTTCTCGGCCAATCATCTGCGGTTTCATGCAGGCGACGGCAGCGGCTATCGCCTCGTCGGCGAGGTCATCGCGCAGCTCGACAAGATCAACCCTCAGGTTGCGGCCCGCATGTCCGGCGCCTTCGAAGCCTGGCGCCGCTATGACCCCGCACGTCAGACCCTGATGCGCGGAGAACTTGAGAAGCTCGGCAAACTGGACGGGCTTTCGTCCAACCTCTTCGAGGTCGTCACGAAGATGCTCGAGTAAGATTTCATTAACCTTCGTGACACGGACTCGGCGATTCGCATAATCGCATAAGGCGAATCACTCGCCTTGGGGATCGCGATGGCGCAAAGCCACGCCGCCGTACATCCGACGCTGGCCGTGGGCAGGGCAGCGTCGCGCAATATCCGCGTGACCGTGCTGGTCAGTGTCGTACTGATCTGCGGCAGCTTCGCGGCCGCCGCCTTGATGCAGATGCGCAACGACCGGGTCCATGCGCTGGCGCAGGCGGAGTATTTCGAAACGCGCCGCGCCGGCGATGTCGCAGCAGCCGCCGAAGCGAACCTGGACCGGATCGCTGCGCTGGGCCGCGCCTTCGCCGACGGCAAATGGGTCGGCGACGCCGCCGCCGCGTCCGGCATCAGAACCATCACGGTGTTCGACACGACCGGCCTCGCGCTGCGGACTCTCGCCAACGATCCGGCCGTGGCGCTGCCGTTCGGCGGGCTCGAAGCCCGCAAACCGACGATCAACGCGCCGTCGACAATGACGCTGCCCTATGCGGGCAAGATCGTCACCATCGCCTTCGATCCGCATGCGCTAGTTCCGGAACGGATGCTTGAACGCGCGGCGCTGACGACCGACGGCGGCAGCGTGCTGATCCAGGATTCCAGCTGGGCCGGCACCGGTCCGGCCGTGCGGATCGCGAACTGGCCGGTATCGGTCAGGACGTCGGTCGATGAAGACGCCGCGCTCGCGGCCTGGACCGGGTCGCTGCCGCTCTATCTCTTCGTGATCCTCGGTCCGGCGCTGGTCGGCGCAGGCCTTGCTGCGATCTTCGTGCGGGAATTCGAGCGCCGCGCCCGCGCCAACGACGCCATCCGGACCCTCAAATCGACGCGGCCGGTGGAAGCCAAGCTGCTGGTGCGGCTGGCGCAGGCCGAATTGCGCGCGGCGGAGGATGCCCGCGCCAAGTCCGAATTCATCGCGCATATGAGTCACGAACTGCGCACGCCGTTGAATGCCATCATCGGGTTTTCCGAAGTGATCGAGCGCGGTTTCTACGGCACGGTGGGCCACGCGAAATATGTCGAGTACGCGCACGACATCAACGAGGCCGGCCGCAGCCTGCACAGCAAGATCGGCGACATTCTGGAGTTCGCCAACATCGAGGCGGGCCGGTATCCCATGCGGCCGGAGGTCATCGACGTCTCGCTGATCGCAGCGGATTGCGCCAGCGAAAGTGCCGGCCGCGCCTTCTCGCGCCGCATCACGCTCAATCTCGGCTTCACTGCGGCGGTCGACGCGCTCGCCGATCCGCTGGCCGTGAAGCGGATCATCACAAATCTCTTATCGAACGCCCTGCTCTACACGCAGGAAGGCGGGCAGGTGCGGCTTGAAGTTCACGAAGAAGAAGGCGCGGTCGTCATCAGCGTGACCGACAACGGCCTCGGCTTCACGCGCGCCGAAGCGGCCGCAGCCGGCGTGCCGTTCCGCCGCTACGACCGCCCCGGAACGATGACCGGCGTCGGCATGGGCCTGACGATTGCAATGGCACTGGCGCGGCGGATGGGCGGAGCGATCCGGATCGGAAGTCTTGCCGGCGAAGGCACTGTTGCCGAACTTCGGCTGCCGAAACTCTAGCGCTGTTTACCACTTATTAACCGAAGTTAACGACGCTTTACCATCTGCTTCGCGAGGGGAATCCTGTGGCGTCACGGCCGCGCAATTCAAGCTTGGCCAGCTGGCGCATTGTGGCCTGCGCGGCCGCGATTCTCATCTGTTCGCCTGCGCGCGCCGACATGCCGGCCGCGACACCGGGTTCCACGCTCACGATTGTCGCGCGCACCCCTGATCCGGAAATCCGCATTCGCGGTGTCTCGCTAAGATCCGTCCACGCCGACGATGCGCAGAACGAAGTGGCGTTCGACTTCAACGGACCCATCAGCGAAGATATCTTCAACGAATTGCAGCGCGAGTTGCCGGACGTGATCGACGTGGCGTTCGGCGGCTACGACACGGCGGTCATTCGCTCCAGGAAACCGGTGACGTTCCTGACGCACCATGAATCCGATGGCTTCTCGCTGCGCATGGTGGCGCGCGGTTCGGCCCCGACGAGCGACGGGGCCCCTGTAGCGTTGCGCGGAGACAACAGTTCGAACGATGCACCGCCCGGCACGCAGCCGACGGCCGCACCGCCCAATCTGGTCTATGTCGGAACGCATGGCTGGCAGCCGGCCCAAACCTATTTCGCGCGCGCCGCCGCCGAGCGGCCTTTCGATGTCACGATCCGGCGCGGCTACGACGGATTGCGGGACGGCGACGCCAGTGTCGTTTCGATCTCCGGCGACTGGCGTCACACCAGAGGCACCATACTGGCGAGCAGCACGGTGCACGCCGAAATCGCGGCTTGGTCCGACGTGCGCCTGCTGGAGAATTTCCACGACGTCGTCGTCAACGCCAAAGCGGTCCGACAGCTCAATGGCACGATCGTGCCCTTCAACAAGAACGACATGTCCGGTTCGATGGGCCTTGGCATTCCGGTCGGCGACGCCGTGGCGACGGCTGAAGTCTTGTACGGGCGCTCCGGCGCAGGCGGACGCCTCGGCCTCGCCGAGACCCAGCAGACCTGGCAGCTCGGACTTCTGGCCACCTATCATGCGCCCTACACCGAAACGGCCGAAGCCGTCGCCGACCGCGCCGAACGCGATACGGGCGCGCTCTATGCCTCCGGAGAAATTCTCGACGGATTGTGGGGCGAGGCCGAGCTCGACGCGACACGCTACGGCGTGCATGCGGACGCCGATGTCGCGCGCACGGCGGGCTTTCACGCCAACCTGCGCTACGACTTCGACGCATGGCCGCTCAGCGTCAGCTATGACGGCGATGGCGAATATGTGCTGCACGACCACAAGTATCCCGGTGTGGCGCCGGCGCCCTTCGTGCCGCTGTCGATCCACGATCGCGAAGTGCACGCCTTCAGCGGCGCGTTCAGCGAAGCGTGGGACCGGACGCTGTGGTTCGATCTTTATGGCGGCTACGCCATCGACCGCTACAGCAATGATGGTCCGTTCGGCGGAGTCGCGCTGCGCTTCACGCCGGCATCCGGTTTGGACCTGATGCTGAACGGACGCTATTCCAAAGTCGCCGAGCGGCAAGGGGAAGAGGGTAATGTGCTGAGCGCGGGCCTGACGCTGACCTACGCGTTCGCGGTCGGCGCGAGCGATGCGCCGATCCTGCACGCAGGACCAGCCGGCGACCTATAGATACCAGTCATATTCGGCCGGCGAGATGATCTTTCGGAAGCGCGCGACTTCCAGCCGCTTGGTCTCGCCATAGAGCGAAACGGTTTCCCGACCGAGATAGGATTCAAGAACGGTCGCGTTGGCAAGGCGCGCCAGCGCATCGTCGATGGTGAACGGCAGCGCCAAGTCTGGCTCGCGCGAGACATTGCCTGCTGCCGCGGGACCGGGCTCGAGCTTGTTGACGAGACCGTGGAGAAGTCCCGCCAGAACGGCGGCGAGCGCGAAATAGGGATTGGCGTCGGCCCCGCTGACGCGGTGTTCGACGCGCCGTGCTTCGCCCGGACTGACGGGAATGCGCAAGCCCGCCGAACGGTTGTTCACGCCCCAGCGGCGATTGACCGGCGCGAACATGTCCGGCTGGAAGCGGCGATAGGAGTTGAGCGACGGCGCGAACAACGCCATCGATTCCGGCATCAGTGCCTGCAAGCCGCCGATGGCGTGCCGCAGCCGGTCCGAACCTTCGGCCGAGCCGTCGTCGAAGATGTTGTTGCCGGCCTCGTCGACGATGCTGGCATGGATGTGGAGGCCGCTGCCTATGCGCTCGGGATAGGGCTTGGCCATGAAGGTGGCTTCGAGACCCGTCGCGCGTGCGGCTTCGCGCACGATCTGCTTCAGCAGAACCGCATGATCGGCAGCGATGCGCGCATCGGTTTGGTGATGCAGATTGATTTCAAATTGTCCCGGCGCGTATTCCGAACTTGCGGCGCTGACGGGCACATTCTGGACGCGGGCCGCTTCGTTGAGCGCGGTGAGGAAGACGCGATAACGGTCCAGATCGTCGATGCTGTAGACCGCGTTGTCCCGCTCGCGGATGCCGGTGCGCGGATTGAGGGGCGGCTGCGGCGAACCTTCGACGTCGCGCGCGCGATCGATGAGATAGAATTCAAGCTCCAGCGCGACGACTGGCGTCAGTCGCAGATCGGCGAAGCGGTCGAGTGCAGTTTCGAGAGCCGCGCGCGGCTCGCCGGCGGTCGGCGTTCCGTCTTCGTTGCGCATGGTGGTGAGCATTTGCGCCCGCTTCGGGCCTTCGCCCCAGACGCAGGAGATCGTGCCCGGCACCGGCCAGGCGGTGCCGTCCGGATCGCCATCGCCAAAGCCGCGGCCGAATGGATTCACCATCTCGCCCTTGGCGTCCATGAGATAGACCGACTTGGGCAACTGCATGCCGGTTTCGAAGAGGCGGTGTGCATCAGCGATCGGCAGACGCTTGCCGCGGATGGCGCCGCAGATGTCGACCAGCACGGCGTCGACGGACTCAACTCCCGGATGGCGCTGTACGAGCGCCTCGAACTCGATGCGCGCGTGCTCGACGAAACCGGGCCGGGCGAAGCTCGGGATGGTAGCTGCCTTGTTCATGACAAGACTATACGCCGCTATCCACTTGCCAGAAAGCTAACGAACAGCTCGCCAGCAGATTGCGCGAACCGGACTTCACGCCTAGTTTTCAGCAAGTTTTGCTGCGGAGGGGACAATGAAATTGCCGTACAGGCTGGCCGCGATGGCCCTGGTTTCGGTCGTCGTTGCGTCGTGCGGCCAGAACGGCGGAAAGACGGCGAGCAGCTCCAAACCTGCTTCGCTGTTCCAGTGGGAGGATTACATGAATCCACCCTTCCTCGCCGACTATGAGAAGCAGTACGCCGAGAAGCCGAACGTCACCATGTTCGCCGACGAAGACGAAGCCTTTGCCAAGATGCGCGCCGGATACAAACCCGATGTCATGGGTCCCTGCTATTATGAATTTCCGCGCTGGCAGGAAGCCGGACTTTTGCAGCCTATCGACACCACCAAGCTGAAGAACTGGAACAAGATCTCGCCGACCTTGCGCAATTTGCCGGGAATCAGTGCGGGACCGCACAAGGTGTGGTTCGTGCCGCACTATTGGGGCAACACGTCGATTACGTTCCGCACCGACCTCGCGCCCGAATATGTGAAGTCGCAAAGCTGGAACATCCTGTTCGATCCCAAATACAAGGGCCGCGTCTCGGTGCTCGACGGCGTGGACGACACGGTGCCGTTCATCGGTCACATGATCGGCATCGACGCCTACAACATGACGCCGGCCCAGTATGAGCTGGTGAAGGCCAAGTTGCGCGACGTCATCAAGCAATCGCGACTGGTCTCAAGCGAGGACACCGCGCTGACCCAGGGACTCGCATCGGGCGAGATCGTGGCCGCGATGTCATGGCGCATCGTCTATTCGACGCTGCACAAGGAAGGAAAGCCCGTCGCTTACATGAACCCTCCGGGGGGCATGTTCACATATGTCTGCGGACTTGTGATGCACAAGGATCCCACGGACGAGGCCAAGGCGCTGGCGCTCATCGACTCCTCGCTGTCCGATGGCGCGGCGGCGTACACGATCGAGCATATCGGCGACGAGCCTGCGAACGAAGACGCACTCAAGAACGTCTCCAACGCCACGTTCGAGAATCTCTGGACTGACGCGCGACGTCGAGACGTTTCTCAAGAGCGGCATCTTCCAGCGCCGCTTGAAGAACAAGGACAAGATTGTGAACGACTGGACGGAAATCCGCGCGGGACTTTAGCCGCGCGCCGGACGCGGACGGAAAAGGCGCCAGAACCAGGACCGGCTGCGTGCCTTGGCGCGATCGATCAGCGTCTGCCGTTCGGCCGGCGTGAGCGTGGACAGGCTTTCGGCCATCATGGCGACGTTCTCACGCTCAAGTGCATTGTCGGCCGCCGTTATGCCATCCAGAGACTTGGCGAATTTTTCCTGCGTGAAGACGGGCGCGGCCAGCACCATGAAGGCATCCCTGCGTGCGCGCGCCGACGCGGCGCGCAGGGCGCCGAATTCTGGGCGAATGCGCATCGATGATCTTCTGAATGTGGTCGCGCTCGTCCGGCACTGCCGCCATGATCGAGCGTGGCGCAAGAACGCCACCCGCGCCGATTTCCGGCACGCGATGCGCGGCGCGAGAGATGATGACTGCAAACACCGGCACCAGGACGATGTTCAGGCACAGCGAAACGATCAGAAGGATGCTTCTCCCGCGCGGTTCAGGCGATGATGTGTCGCTCATGTCAGATGCCCTGCCCGCCATCCGCATCCGGCGTCCCATCCAGTGCGAATACACCGCCCGACATGTCGTCGGCTTGCGGAGTGTCGAACGGTGCAAGCGCCGCAATGCCGATGCCGATAGCCAGCGCCAGACCAAAGGCCATCGCCGGCTGCCACACCGGCGCTCCGGGCCAGACGATTTGCGCGACAGCGGAGACGACTTGGCGCAGCGACGGGCGCTGCGACACGCGGTCGAAATCGGCCAGCAGCTTGGCCGCCAGCGCCGGATAGACGGGAGGCGTATCCGCGGTCGCCATGGACTGATCCAGCCGCCGGGCCTCTGCGGCAGCGGTCTGCGCCACCAGGCTCGACGCAAGCAGGCGCATGGCCGGCTCGCGTTCGTCCATTGGCCAGCGCGCGGGATCGCCGCCATATGCCTCCACGAGGGCTGCGAACCGCTCTTCCCCCATTCCAGGCTCGTTAACCACCGACATGCCCCACAAGCTCCTACTCGTCTTTCAGATGCATCAGCCCTGCCCGAAGCGTGCGGCGTCCCCGCGCCAGCAACGATTCCAAAGCTTCAACGCTGATCCCCAGTATCTCCGCCGCTTCAATATTGCCGCACTCCTGGTAATGGCAAAGCTGGATCGCTGCCCGTTGCCGCTCCGGCAGCGCCCGCAGTGCGGCCTCGATCTGCAGGGAAATGGCGGTATTTTCAAGGTTCGCGGCCGGTCCCGGCGCCGGATCGGCAACGTCGAGCGCCTCGTTGAGTACCGCAGTCGGCCGACGGCGCAATCGGTCGTAACACTTGTTCAGCGTGACGCGGTACAGCCAGGTCTCGAATTTCGCCCGCCCCGGCTGCCAGCGCGCGGCATGGGTCCAGAGCCGCATGAAGGCGTCCTGCACCGCGTCCTCGGCCTCGACCGGATCGGAGAGCATGCGTCGCGCCAGAGCCAGCATCTTGGGAAGATGACGCGTCATCAGAAGCTGCGCCGCCGAGCGGTCGCCTCGGCCGACACGCGCTACGAGTTCGGCGTCCGGATCAATCATCATTCCGGACCAGAGGTTCCCGATGCCTGCGCTACGTTCAACGGCGGACCTTCGTTTTTCCGTCGGCAAGAGCGGCATCGATGAGACGCAGCAGAGTCTTGCGCTGGGCAAGAGTCGATGCAGGCAAACGATCGAAGTCTTCGCCGCGGAGACGAATGTCGGCGAAGAGTTCGTCTTCACCATGTTCGTGGAAGTGCAGGAAGGCGCGGCCGCCGCGATAGAACGTGCCGTGGGACTTTTCCTTCAGGCCGTCCCGCTTGCGGATGTCCTTCAAAAACGGCTCGAGCCGTTCAAGTGCATCGGCGCCAGCGTGCTTCATGGCGAAAGTGGACCGGAAATCGGACCTCAGGGCAAGTCACAATCGAGCCGTCGAACGACAAGGGCGGAAACGGCTCTTCAGCCATTTCCGCCCTTGCCCAATTCACGCCTTGAGGCTGATTACAGCACGCCGCGCTTATGTTCACCGATGACGATGCGGCCCGGATTGAAGGCCGCCTTGAACACGCCGAGCGCCTTGCGGGGCTCTGCGTCGCCGCACATGAACACATCGAACGCCGCATAGCTTTTTTCGGGCCATGTGTGGACGCTGATGTGGCTCTCCGCAAGGACGGCAACGCCAGAGATGCCGCCGCCTTCCGAGAAGGTGTGCAGGTGAATATGCAGGAGCGTCGCTCCTGCGGCCTTCACCGCGTCGATCAACGCCGTTTCGATACGGTCGCGGTCGTTCGAGACCTTCCGCTTCCCACAGGTCGATGATCAGGTGACTGCCCGCGTAGGTCAGACCGTTGCGGGTGATGAAGTGGTCTTTCTGGTCGTCGTTGACCGGTGGGGCAACGACTTCACGAACGGTCTTCGCCGAAGTCCGGACGCGAGGCGCCCTTGCTTCTTTGGTCGCCGCAACAAGTTCGAGTCTAGCCATTTCGGGCACCTACCCTGTTAGAGTTGACACCTGCGCCTTGGCCTTACGGACTTCCGGACGCGTCTCAAGAAGAAAGCGGCGGACGGAAGGCCGCCTCGCCGCTTTGTCCCCTCGCGGGAACTGAGGCGAATATATGCACGCCGCTCCTTCATGCAAGAAATTTTGTCACCCAAGTGTCAATTTTTTCTTCACGCTTGTCTGAGGGACACACTCTCGAACTCCGCTCCGGGCGCGCCGTAGAAGGCGCTCGCCGAACTTCTCACACTGTCACAATTCTCCGGAGCAGAGCGATGCCGAACAGTTTCAAGGAGCGTCTCCACAAGGGCTACGCCCAGTCGATGGAACTCTCCGGCAAGCCAATCGTCGAGGAAAAGAGCCAGTTTCAGCGCATCAAGATCTTCGACAGCGTCGCCAACGGGCGCGTCATGGTGCTCGACGACATCGTCCAGATCACGACGCGCGACGAGAGCGCCTACGCCGAAATGCTGACGCATTTACCGCTTCTTGAGCATGGCCGAGCCAGCCGGGTGATGATCGTGGGCGGCGGCGATCTGTCCATCGCCGACGAGGCGCTGAAGCACAAAGGCGTCAAAGAGGTCGTTCTGGTGGATATCGACGGGCGCGTCGTGGAGCTTTGCCGGCAGCACTTCGGCGAGATCAACGCCAAGGCGTTCAAGGACAAGCGCCTCAAAATCGAGATCGCGGATGCCTTCGAGTATCTCGGCCAAGGCCCGCCAGTAAAGGCCGTTTCGACCTCATCGTCGCCGACCGTCCCGATCCGGTCGGACCAGGCAAGGCGCTGTTCGGCGAGACCTTCTACGACCGCGTGAAGGCGGCTCTGAAGCCGGGCGGCTTCGCCACCTTCCAGACGGGCGTGCCGTTCTACCAGCCCTGGGAGATCACCGAGGCGCTGGAGGAGCTGCGCGCAGTTCTTTCCGCAGTCGGGCCTCTATCTCACCGTGGTGCCCAGCTATATCGGCGGCTTCATGGCGCTGTCCTGGGCCGGCAAGGGCAAGAAGCTTGGTACGCCCGCGGGCATTCGCAAAGCCGCGGCGGCGTTCAAGAGGTCACGCATCAAGACGGACTATTACAACTCCGCCATCCACGCGGCGGCCTTCGCCCTGCCCGAATGGATCAAGCGACTGGTCCCCTGAACGTGCCGGTGCCGCCCGCCGAAGCGCGTGAAGCTGCCGTCTACGCGCGGCTGACCGAACTTGGCATCGCCTGGTCGACGCACGAGCACACGCCCGTGTTCACGGTCGAGGAAGCCACCGCGCTCTACGCCAGCCAGCCCGGCGGCCATACCAAGAACCTCTTTCTGAAGGACAAGAAAGACGGCTTGTGGCTTGTCGTGGCACGCGACGAACTTCGGATCGACTTGAACGCTCTCGCTAGGGAACTCTGTGCGCCGCGTTTCTCGTTCGGCTCGGCGGAGCTGCTGATCGAAACGCTCGGCATCGAGCCCGGCTCGGTGACGCCCTTCGCGGTGATGAACGACACGGCCGGGAAAGTCCGGCTCGTGCTCGACGAAGGCATGCTGGCGCTGGAGCCGCTTAACTTCCATCCGCTGCGCAATGACCGCACGACTGCCATTACGCCGGCCGACCTACTCAAATTCGTGCGTGCCTGCGAGCATGAACCGGTGATCGCAAAACTGCCGGAACGCGCATGAGACAAGTCGAGCCGCTGGGTGGCCGCACACTGACGGGTCGCTTCATTTCACTCGAGCCCCTCGAGCAACGCCACATTCCGGCCCTGGCCGAAGCGGGACGCGATTCGTCGATCTGGACCTATATGCCGCATGACGTGACCAACGGCGTTGGCGCGATGTTGGAAGGCATCGCAAGTGAGAACGCCAGCGGCCGCATGATCAGCTATGCCGTGCGCCGGCTATTGGACGGAGCTTTGGTGGGATCGACATCCTACCTCAACATCGTGCCCGAACATGCTCGCGTGGAAATCGGCGCAACATGGTATGCGCCTGAAGCGCAAGCCACAGCGGTCAACCCGGAGGCGAAGTATCTGCTTTTCGGCAATGCGTTCAGCGTCCACTACAACCGCGTCGAATTGAAGACCGATTCGAAGAACGCCCGCTCGCGTGCCGCCATGACGAAGATGGGCGCGAAGGAAGAAGGAACGCTCCGCGGCCATATGTGGGTACCGCAGGGCTATTTTCGCGACACAGTTTATTTCTCGATCCTCGCCAGCGAATGGCCGGCTGTGAAAGCGAAGTTCGAAGCGCGGCTTGCGGCGTTCGGCTGAACTACGCTTTCAGCCAAGATGGCGGCTTCAGCCCGAAATGGCGCTGCAGGACCGTCTCGGCGCGTTCGAGAGCGCCTTCTACCCAGCCTTGAGCAAAGGAATAAGCCTCGCCGCAGACAAAGAGGTTTCGGCTCGCCAGCGGCTTCACCATCGCCTCCCCGTCGGCGTGACCATCGTGACCAAGCGCGTAATAATGCCAGCCGCCGCCATAGGGATCGACCGACCAGTTCTGAAAGCGGGCGGCCAGCGGCTTGAGCGGAGTGTTGCCGATCACAAGCTGCGCCTCGCGGTGCACATCGCGCGCCAACGGCGAATCGCCCGCCAATGTCGTGAAACCCGATGGATCGGGCGAGGCGACGAGCGAATTCCACACGGCGACCGATTTCTCGTCGCAATAGGCCATGAGGACGCCGTACCCGTTCGATTGCTCATTCGAAGGCCGCGTCGTTTCGGAACCAAGGCAATAGAACTGGCGCGCCGGCATGTCGGTGATGGAGCGGCCCTCGACGATACCGTGATCGCGCCACCAGGGCCGCTGATAGAGCAACAGACTCTTGCAAGCCGGAATCGGTGTCACCGAGGCGATCAGCTCGGCGAAGCGCGGTTCGCGTGCGGCTGGAAAGTCTGCGATGCCTTCGAGCGCGAGCCGCGGCATGGCGAGTACTACGCTGGTCGCCGAGAGTGATGACAAGCGCTCTCGCCGATCCCGGAAACCAAGGCGAAAGCCGTTCGCGGAAGGCCGCAGGCTGACCAGCCGCTCCGTCATGGCGACGCCGGCGCCGGCCTTTGCTGCACGATCGGCAAGCATCAGCGGCAGGCGCTGATAACCGCCGACAAGGGTCTTGAACGGTTTGGTCTCGTCGTCATGGACGAAATAATAGTCCATCTCGTCGAGGCCGGTTTCGCCTTCGATCCAGTCGTCGTAACCCGACGCGTCTTCCGTGAACGCCAGCTCTTCCGAGCTCATACCCTGCAGCAGCAGATCGCGATTGGACCAGTCCTTGAGCAACCTGTTCTTGAACCGGTAGTTCGCGCGGATTTTGCGCCAGTCCGACGGGGACATGTGCGCCGCATTGGGCAGAATATTGGCGATGGCGCGATCGAAATATTTTGCATCCGGCTTCTGATCGGCATCGGGAATGCGGTACGGAAACCAAGCCGAGCCCGAACGAACGTCTTTCAGGGCATAGTTCTTGCCGCGCAGCAAAATGCGATTGGCATCGCGATCTATGGGATAGTCGCGCGCGGCAAGCCCGAGATGGGTCGCGAGGCCCGAAACATGTTTGTGTGCATCCAGGAACCGCATGCCGCCCGCTTCGGCGACAAGATGCGGCGCCTGCGGAAACGAAACAGAGTGCAGCCGCCCGCCGATGCGCTCGCTAGCTTCGAACAGGCGCACGCGCAAGTCCGGCCGCTCCTGCCGCAAGCGCCACGCCGCATAGCTGCCCGATGCGCCGGCACCGACGATTGCGACATCAAGATCGGTCGAAGCGGCAGCAACCGCTGCACCCTGCGCAAATGCCAGAGCTGCAGCCGTACCGAGAAATTCGCGCCGGGAGAAAGCCATGACGTCAGGTCGGCGCTTTGTTCAGGACGGCAAGGCGGTCGCGATAGAATTTCGTCAGGCACGGTCCGGCCGCGTCGCCGGCGCAACTTCGGTTGCGCATCGTGACCCAGTCGCGCTGCGACTGCCGCAGCTTTTCCCTGTCGGCGGGTTGATAGGCGTAGTGCAGCTTGGTCTGGTAAACCTCGGCCACTTGGCGATCCAGCCGCGCGACGACCGCGTCGGCGCAGATTGCATGCTCGATCACACTGGCGGTCTTCCGGCAGTCGAACGAGGGCGCTGGCGCGCGCCAATCGGAGCGGATGACATCCTTCAGAGCACTCAGCGGAAGCGAAACTTCCTGCGGACCGGCCGCATAGGACGCAACCTGATACGCCGGGAAATAGATGTGCAGCCCGTTTTGCAGCCAGACGAAATGCCTGAAGTTGTCTGCCAGCGGCCCCGCACCCGCCGTGATCGTGTCCTTGTCGGACGATGCATCGGGTCCCGTTCCGATCGTCCGCATCAGGCTGGCCATGGCGAGGCTGCTGATCCGCGAGATGCCGCGCGAACCGTCGACGATTTCCGGCAGAAAAATCTGCGCGCCGTCCGGAAGGAGAAAATCAAAGGTCGTGTAGTCGCTGTTGGGATGCGCGCCGCCGGTATAGGTGTACTCGGTGAAAACGACCGCAAACATCTGGCCGTCGTTGCGCTCGGCCGCGTATGTCGTCTCGAGCGTGTACGCGTTCTCGTCGGCTTGTTTGTCGGCGGCAAACCCCTTGAACTCATCAACCGCATGGCGCGCGTAGGCGAGCAGCGCGGCGTCAATGGCCTTGTTGCCGGTCTGGGGATATTGGATCGAGACGTCGATGTCTCTGGTTTTGATCACGATTGATTTCTTGGCGACCGGCAGTCCCGCTGCGTCCGCCGGACCCGCTGCGGTCAGACACATCGCCAGCGCCGGCAGAAGCCAGTAAAATCTGGTCATGGTTATTTCCCCTGTTCCCGAAAGGGATGGTGGAGGGTGCCGGTGACCGCATCAAGGCAGGAAACCGGGGGTTTGCTGCATCAGGCTCTTTTCTTTCGCGCCGCCAGCGCCCATCTTCCCGGCAGAACAAGAGAGAGACAATTCCATGGCATTGATCGGTCCGACAGGACGGCCGGTGTCGGCGCCGAAACCAGCCGACCAGCAGCCCGTTGCGGGCGGCGCGAGCCCGCACATCAAGGACGGCAATCTGGAAAGTTTTGCCGCCGACGTGCTCGAAGCGTCGCGCGAGGTTCCGGTAATTGTCGATTTCTGGGCGCCCTGGTGCGGCCCCTGCAAGCAACTCGGCCCGGCGCTGGAAAAGGCCGTCACCGAGGCGAACGGCGCAGTAAAACTGGTGAAGGTCAATATCGACGAGAACCAGGAGATCGCGCGCCAGATGCGCATCCAGTCGATCCCGACCGTCTACGCCTTCAAGAACGGCCAACCGGTCGACGGCTTCATGGGCGCGTTGCCTGACAGCCAGGTCAGCACCTTTGTGCAACAACTGTCGGGCGGCGGCGGCCATGGCGGACACGACCACGCAGCCGAAGTTCTGGCGGCCGCCGACGAAGCCTTCGCGGCTGACGATATCGGCATGGCCGCCCAGGCCTATGGTCATGTGCTCCAGGATGAACCGGGCCACCCCAAGGCCGTTGCGGGCCTCGCCAAGTGCTACCTCAAGACCGGCGACATCGAACGCGCGCGAAAGACTCTTCAGCTCGTGCGTCCCGATGGCGCGACCGACGAGGCCGTTCGCGCCGTCGAAGCCGAACTCAAGCTGCGCGAGCAGGCATCGGATGCCGGCGATACCTCCGAGCTCACTGCCAAGCTGACCGCCGATCCGAGCAATCATCAGGCGCGCTACGATCTTGCGCTGGCGCTGGACGCCAAGGGCGATCGTGAGAGCGCGCTGACGGCGCTTCTGGAAATTGTGAAGCGCGACCGCAAGTGGAACGACGAAGCCGCACGCAAGCATCTCGTCACGCTGTTTGAAGCCATGGGGCCGACCGATCCGCGCACCATCGATGCGCGCCGCCGTCTTTCCGCAATTCTGTTTTCCTGAGGACCAATGGCGGGGCGCTATCACAACATCGACGACCTTCCCGGAACGCTGGCGATTTTTCCGTTAACCGGTGTTCTGCTTCTGCCGCGCGGCCAGTTGCCGTTGAACGTGTTCGAGCCGCGTTATCTGGCGCTCGTCGAAGCCGCGCTGTCGGGAACCCGGCTGATCGGAATGATCCAGCCGATTGAGCATGAGGAAAAAACGCTCACGCCAAAGCTTTCGGCGATTGGTTGCGCTGGTCGCATCACCGGTTATCGCGAAACGGACGATGGCCGGTACCTGATCACGCTAACCGGCATCTGCCGCTTCCGCGTGGTGGAAGAATTGAATTGCGACACGCCCTATCGTCAGGTGACGGCGAACTACGCGCGGTTCGCGAGCGATCTGGCAGAAGGCGCCGATAGCGACTTCCCGCGCGAGCGCCTGCTTGCGGCCCTCAACGAATATCTGTCGCGCCGCGACCTGAAGGCCGACTGGCGCAGCGTGATGAATGCGCCGGCTGAAACTTTGGTGAACGCGCTGGCAATGCTTTGCCCGTTCGAACCGGCCGAGAAGCAGGCGCTCCTGGAAGCGCCCGGCTGGCCGGAACGCGTCAGCACGTTGCTTGCCCTGCTGGAAATGGCGGGCGCATCGAGCGGCTCCAACACGGTGAACTGAACCGATGGAACCCGATCCCAAGCTGCTCGAAATCCTAGTCTGCCCGGTTTCCAAGGGGCCGCTGCGCTACGACCGCGAAAAGCAGGAATTGCTCAGCCCGCAGGCCGGCCTCGCCTATCCGATCCGCGACGGCATTCCGATTATGCTGGCCGGCGAAGCGCGTGAGCTGACTGACGCTGAGCGAGACGCAAAATGAGCGGCGCTGCGAAACGCCCATGGCCCACCGAACTGCGCCTGAGTGCGGACAAGGCCCGCCTCACCGTCGTTTTCGACAGCGGGGAGCAGTTCGTCCTGCCGGCGGAATATTTGCGCGTGGAATCGCCGAGCGCCGAGGTGCAGGGACATGGCGCGGATCAGAAACAGATCGTTACCGGCAAGGAGCGCGTGGCAATCGAGGCTCTCGAGCCGGTCGGCAACTACGCCATCCGCATCAAGTTCGACGACGGCCATGACACGGGCCTGTTCAGCTGGGACTACCTGCATGAGCTCGGCCGCGAACAGCGGGCGAAATGGGCCGCCTATTTGAAAGCAGCGAACCGGCGATAGATGGCCGAGGGAGCGGTTGCCAGCGCATGAACAATAAGCCGGACATGCCAAAGAAAAATGGGGTGGCTGATCAGATTACCGACAGCAGCCTTCTCCGGGTCCGACCACGCCAGCGACTTGCGGTGATGAAGGGGCAGGACAGGTCCCGCTGGACCGACGTTTATCATGGCGTGCTGACGACGCCCTGGTGGCTATTCTTTGTCGGCCTGGCCACGTTTTTCACGTCAATCAACGTTATCTTCGCGCTGGCCTATCTCGCGGAACCCAATGCTCTCGAACATGCACGGCGCGGAAATTTCTGGGATGCGTTCCTCTTTAGTGTCCAGACCATCGGCTCGACCAACTACACCGTCTTCGTGCCGCAGACGATCTACGCAAATGTCATCGTCTGTATCGAAGCGTTTTTCGGCATTCTCACCATCGCGCTGTTCACGGGCATCATCTTCGCCCGTTTTTCGCGTCCGTATGCGCGCGTTGTCTTTTCGAAGGTCGCAATCATCACGCCGTTCGACGGAGTGCCGACGTTGATGTTCCGCACAGCGAACCAGCGCGGCAACCAGATTCTCGATGCTTCCATCACGCTCTCCGTCGCGCGCCAGCAGACGACGAAGGAAGGCATCACCATGCGCCGCTTCGAGGAGCTGAGGCCCGTTCGGGCGCGCACTTCGCTGTTCGCCCTCTCCTGGACCGTGATGCACCGGATAGACGAGTCGAGCCCGCTTTTTGGCCTCGACATGACGAGCTGCTACGACAGCCAGATCGAGATCATCGCCCTGTTGAGCGGGGTCGACGAAACGCTCGCTGACCGGATATATGCCCGATATTCCTACTCACCGGACGAAATCCTGTGGGACCGGCGCTTCGTCGACGTCCTCTCGATCCACCCCAACGGCAGGCGGATCGTCGATCTGACGCGCTTCCATGACACGCTGCCGCTGTTCGAGGATGCTTCTTGAGCCCACCGGGGCAGGCCGTTATGGTCCGCCCGCGATGGAACCCTTCAAGAAACTCTCCGGCGTGGCTGCGCCGCTCAACATGATCAATGTCGACACCGACATGATCATCCCCAAGCAATTTCTCAAGACGATCAAGCGGACCGGCCTCGGTTCGGCGCTGTTCCACGAGATGCGGACGCGGCCCGACGGCAGCGAGAATCCGGACTTCGTGCTGAACAAGCCTGCCTACAAAAAGGCGCAGATCCTGGTCGCCGGCGCCAATTTCGGCTGCGGCTCGAGCCGCGAACATGCGCCGTGGGCACTGCTGGATTTCGGCATCAAGTGCGTCATCGCGCCGAGCTTCGCCGATATTTTCTACAATAACTGCTTCAAGAACGGCATCCTGCCGATCGCCCTGCCCCAGTCCGAGATCGACAAGTTGATGGACGATGCCGAGCGCGGCTCCAACGCCGTCATCTCGATCGATCTGGAGGCGCAGGAAATTCGCGGGCCTGACGGAGGCTGCATCAAGTTCGACGTCGATCCGTTCCGCAAGCAATGCCTGATCAACGGCTGGGACGATATCGGTCTGACGCTGCGTAATGAAAACAAGATTTCAGACTTCGAGGCGAAGCGCAAAGCGCAGATGCCGTGGGCGTGAGGCGAAAATGAGCGATGCGGTGTTACGTGAACTCAAGGACGGTTTGCTGACGCTGACCTTGAACCGGGCGGACAAGCTGAACGCCCTCAGCTTTGAGAGCTTCAAGGGCTTGGCAGCGGCGGTGGATTTCGCGCTGGCCAACAAGGACAAGGTCGGCTGCGTGCTTCTGCGCGGCGCGGGGCGCAGCTTCTGCGCTGGCAACGATCTCGGCGATCTAAGCGGCGTATTCAACGACGGCGACAATTCCAAGTTCCGCAGCGACACGGTCGAGCGGCTTGCCAGCCTGCCCATGCCAGTCGTCGCCGTCGTACAGGGTCATTGTCTGACCGGTGGGCTGGAACTTGCACTCGCCGCCGACATCATCATTGCGGGCGAAAGCGCCAAGTTCGGCGACACCCACGGCAAATGGGATCTTGTGCCGGTATGGGGCCTCAGCCAGCGCCTGCCGCGCCGCATCGGCCGCGCCAAGGCGCTCGAAATATCGTTCAGCGCCCGCCACTTTTCCGGCAAGCAGGCCGAAGCCATGGGTCTCGCCAATTTCTGCGTGCCCGATACAGAACTTGAAAAGACGGCTGCCGACTTTGTGAGGGACGTGCTCGCCAATTCGTGGCGCTCGAGCCGCGCGATCAAGAAGCTGATCGACGACACGGACGGCATGCCGCTGAAAGCCGGTCTCGCGCACGAAGTTCACCGCAGCGAAGGCCGCGGACCGGAAACAGCCGAACGCCTTCAGCGGATGCGGAAATAGAAAATGGCCTACAAGATTCTTCTTACGCCGGGCGACGGCATCGGCCCGGAAGTCATCGAAGACACACGCCGTGTGCTCGGCTGGTTCTCGCAGAACCGCAACATCGCGTTCGAGACAGAAGACGCGCCGATCGGCGGCATCGCCTATGACACGCTCGGCACGCCTGAGCCGGACTCGACGATCGCCAAGGCGAAGGCCGCAGACGCCGTGCTGTTCGGCGCGGTCGGCGGGCCCAAATGGGACTCGCTGCCGTTCGACCAAGAAGCCGGAACGCGGTCTGCTGCGCCTGCGCAAGGATCTCGGCCTGTTCGCCAATCTGCGCCCCGCCCTGTGCTTCGATGCGCTGAAGGATGCCTCCAGCCTCAAGCCGGAAATCGTTGCAGGCCTCGACATCCTGATCGTGCGCGAACTTACCGGCGGTGTCTATTTCGGCGAGCCGAAAGAGATCACCACACTGCCCGATGGACAGCAGCGCGCCGTCGACACGCAGGTCTACACCACCAGCGAGATCGAGCGCATCGCACGCGTCGCATTCGAACTGGCGCGTCTGCGCAGCAATCGCGTGGCATCGGCCGAGAAGAACAACGTCATGGTCACGGGCGTGCTGTGGAAGCAGGTCGTGCAGCGCGTGCACGACAAGGAATTTCCGGACGTGCAACTCACCCACGTCCTTGCCGACAATTGCGCCATGCAGTTGGTGCGCAATCCCAAGCAATACGACGTGATCGTGACCGACAATCTGTTCGGCGACGTTCTCTCCGACGAAGCGGCGCAGCTCACCGGATCGATCGGCATGCTGCCGAGTGCGTCGCTCGGCGCGAAGGATGCGAACGGCCGCCAGCCGGCTCTGTACGAGCCCATTCACGGTTCGGCGCCCGACATTGCGGGCAAGGGCATCGCCAATCCCATCGCCTGCATCCTCTCCTTCGCCATGTGCGCTGCGTTATTCGTTCGGCCGCGGCGACGATGCGAAGCTCCTCGAAAAGGCCGTGGAGCGCGTCCTCGCCGAAGGCTACCGCACAGCCGACATCATGCAGGACGGCAAGACAAAGCTGGGCACGACCGAGATGACCAACGCGATCCTGAAGGCGCTCGACAAGCTCGCCCGTTAAGGCTCGATCACAACCTTGCCGATGACGCTGCGGTCTTGCAGCGTGCGCATCGCGTCCACGGCGCGTGAGAGCGGATAGCGCGCATGGATGTGCGGACGGATCTTGCGTTCGGCAAGGAGGCGCATGATCGCTTCCATGTTCTCGCGGCCCTTTTGCGGGAACTTGCGGCCATATTCGCCGGCGCGCACGCCCATGATGGAGTAGCCCTTGATCAACGGCATGTTCACGCTGATCGATGGAATTCGTCCGGAGGTAAATCCGATGATCGTGATGCGTCCGTCGAAGGCGACACAGCGCGTGGATTCGTCGAAAACGTCACCGCCAACGGGGTCATAGATCACATCCGCGCCGTTGCCGCCGGTGATGGTCTTCACGGCCTCGCGAAATCCCGACGGCGGCAGAACGAAATCGGCGCCATAGTCTTTGAGGAACGCGCGCTTGGTTTCGCGTCGACGCCGTCGCGATCACCTTTGCGCCCAGCAATTTTCCGAGATCGACTGCCGCAAGACCGACACCGCCGGCCGCGCCATGCACCAAGAGCCATTCGCCGCGCTGCAGCTGCGCTCGGCGGACGAGCGCCACATACGCGGTCAGATAAGCGACAGTGAAGCCCGATGCTTCGGCGTAGCCGATGCCGTCGGGGATCTTGCGCAACGCCGCGGCTGGGACCTGCGTTTCCTCGGCATAAACACCGAGGCCGCCGCAGATCACGCGGTCGCCGACTATCACGTTCGTCACCGCGTCGCCGATGGCGATCACGTCGCCGGCCGCCTCGCTGCCCGGCGTAAAGGGCACGTCCGGCTTATGCTGGTACTTGCCCTGCACCGTCAGGATATCGGGAAAGTTTACGGCCGCGGCACGAACGCGGACGCGCGCCTCATGCGGCTTGAGAGGCGGAAGCTCGACCTCTTCAAGCTTCAGCGTGCCGATATCTTCGGAGATTTCGCGGCAGACGATCGCCTTCACGCAGAACCCGTGCTCGTGGCCGGGTGGGCTGCATGCGGCAGCGTGCGGATGCCGCCCAGAAACAAGGCAGTGGCGAATGTGGCGGCGGCGACCGGATCGCGCTTGTCGCGCAGGATCATGCGTTCGCCCACTTCAAATGCCACGCCGACAATGGCAGCCATAAGAAAGTCGGCGTCGATCGGCGGGAACAGACCCTCCTGGATCGCCTTCTCGATATCCTCGCGCAGCTCTTCGAAGCCGGCAATGACTTCGGGCGTATCGAGGCGGACGCGCGTGGTGTCCGCCGTGTGGCGGATGGTGCGGAAATTGACGTGATCGTCGGCGACGAATTCCATGAAAGTGCGGAAGGTGCTGGAGATGAACTCCTCGACCGTCTTGGCCTTGATGCGCTCCTCGCGCAGGCGCGGACGAATGGCGAGCGCGACATCGTCCCGGATGGCCTGGTAAACCTCCTCCTTGGACTTGAAGTAGTTGTAGAACGTGCCCGAGGCCAGCGGTGTGGCGCGGATGATGTCCCGCACCGTCGTCGCGCCGAAGCCGAGTTCGGCAAAGACCTGGCGCGCGGCTTCCAGGATCAATTCGCGGTTTTGAACCTTGGTCTGCTCGCGCTTTCCGAGTGGCTCGGCGCGCGACGCAACGGGCGGTTTGGCGAGTGCGGTTTCCATGACGACCCCAGATCCGATGACACCACCGGAGTCTAGTCATTCATGACACGCCGTCAATTTTTTCTGACCCAGAAAACAGAGATGCTACTATATGTAGTGTCCGACCTATCTGGGGCCACAACGTACTGTTTTCGAGGTCGCGCAAAATTGGGAACAAATATCGCAAACCGCCGAAATATCGCATCCGGCAACCCCAAGGCGCGGCGCGCGCCCATACGAGTCTCTACCCAGACATATGGTGCCGAACCGGCCGGGCGGCAAGGTGCCGGTTTGACAGAGCAACGCCTGCGCCTTCACGTAGAAATATGACCGAGCCGTCGAACGAACTTCTGAAATCGCTGCTGGAGGCCCAAGGTTCCACCGCGTACATCCAGGCCTTGGGCGCAGAGGTCACGCAAGCCGTTACCGGTCAGACCACGATGCGCCTGCCCTACTCCCAAAAGATCGTCGGCAATCCCGATACCGGCGTCGTCCATGGCGGCGTCATTACCGGCCTGCTCGACCATGCCTGCGGCATGGCGGTGGGCAGCGCGTTGGGCGTCACGTTCGGAAACCAGGAGCGCCGAAATACAACAAGCTACGCCACGCTCGATCTGCGCATCGACTATCTCAAAGCCGCCAAGCCCGGCTCGGACATCTTTGTCGTCGCCGAGTGCGTGAAGATCACGCGCCAGATCGTCTTCGCGCGCGGACGCGCCTATCAGGAAAATGCCGACGACCTTATCGCGGTCGCCACCGGGACCTTCATGTTGACCGAACTGCGGCCAGCGGCCGGCGCGAAAGGCTGAGGCCCCGGAACTGCTGGCGCGAGGCGCGCGGGCCGCCTCATCAAGGACTTCGAGACACTTCTCGATTCAGCCCGCGCTTCCTCTACACCGTTTCAGTCATCCTGCTCGCATGCCGTCCGGCACGATTTCGAGCGTGCTGGAAGTTGCCTCCACGTCCTGCTCACGCCGCATTGAGCGATACAAGGAACTGATCGACTTCCTTGCTCAAGGTTTCAGCCTGTTCGGAAAGGTGGTTTGACGCCGTCAGAACCATACTGGCGGCCGAGCCTGTCTGTTCGGCAGCTTGAGACACGCCAACGATATTCCGGGATATTTCGGCAGTACCCGCCGCGGCCTGGTTGACATTGGCTGCTATTTCTCCGGTAGCAGCAATCTGCTGTTGAACGGCGGACGCGATCGAGGTGGAGACCTCGCTTATTTCGGAAATCGACGCGCCGATAGCCTTGATTGCATCGACGGTGGATCTGGTCGACTGCTGAACCTCGCTGATTTGTTCGCCGATTTCTTCGGTCGCTTTGGCTGTCTGATTGGCAAGCGACTTCACTTCGCTGGCGACAACCGCAAAGCCTTTGCCCGCGTCGCCCGCGCGGGCGGCCTCAATCGTCGCATTCAGGGCAAGCAAATTGGTCTGTCCGGCAATCTGCTGAATCAGTTCGACGATAGCGTTGATTTTCTGTGCAACCTGCGCCAGGCCGTCGACGATCGTGCTTGTGCGATTGGTCTGTTCCACGGCGCTGAGGACCATCTTCGACGCGATGTCCGTCTGGGTGCCGATTTCGCGGCTGGAAGCAGTCATTTCTTCCGTCGCTCCGGCAACCGCCTGAACATTGGTCGAAGCTTCTTCGGCGGCTGATGCAACGGTCGTGCTTTGTGATTGCGTTTGCTGCGAAGCTGACGACATGGATGCTGCATTGGATTGAAGTTCCGTCGCGGACGAGGCAAGCCCGGTGACGATCCCCCTGATCATCCCTTCAAAGCCGCGAACCAGAGAGGCAATCTTTTCGGCGCGTTTGGCTTTAAGTTCATTTTCGGTGCGTTGCGCGTCTTCCAGTTCGCGCGCACGCGTCAGGCTGTCGCGCAAATTGCCGAACGCCTTGGCCATTGTGCCAATCTCGTCTTTGCGTTTGTCGCCCTCAACCTGGACCGACAGGTTGTTTTTCGCCAGTTCGGACAGCCCGTCGGCAACCTTCTGGATTGGCATCGCAATGCCGGAACGAGTGAGGAAAACGGCGAGCCCCAATACGGCGAGAAGACCGATCAACACGCCCACATAGGAAATGGTGATCGTTCGCGTGGCAAACTCTCGGGCATTCTTCGTCGCGGTTTGGGACGCGCTACGCACATCGTCCCTGATTTTCTTGGTGAGGTTCGCCGCTTCCTGCACGCGC
Organism: uncultured Alphaproteobacteria bacterium; assembly: GCA_963743765.1. Classification (GTDB taxonomy): domain Bacteria; phylum Pseudomonadota; class Alphaproteobacteria; order Micropepsales; family Micropepsaceae; genus Rhizomicrobium. The sequence goes on along the minus strand of CAVUQQ010000003.1, from coordinate 438,404 downwards.
GGCGAACACTCCGCTTCTATTCGGTGCGCCGCCTTGACATCTTCTGCATCGGTCGTGACGGAGGCAGCATACTTGATGGAATCGGCGCACGTACTGTCGGCAGCAGCCCCCAGGGTTCGAAGCTGTTGTAGCTCGGCGGCATGTTCCGGAATCAACGGTGTAGCTTGCGCGATCAAGTCGTCGCGCAGTTTCTGCTGATCGCTGACTACGGCGAACAGCCTTTTATCCTCGGCCTCGTTCGATGCCACGGCGACGTCCATGGCAGCTTTGTCGATAACGACGTAGGTGCGCTGGGCTTCCGCCAGCAGGAGATTCGCTTCGATCGGACCGTTTACCACCGCTTCGAAGCTGGCGGCATTGCTCGACATGTTTGTGCCCATGAAAATGGCGGTTCCGGCCGCAACAAAACCAAGTAGAATCAAAAGCGACAGAATTTTCGTGAGGATTTTCAGGTCGGCGAATTTGGACATGGCTCAGACTCCGGTTCTGGAAGGTTGCGGGAACGCGCACACAGTTTGGTGATGCGGCACGGTCACGCGTCGGGAGTAAGCACCGACGCCGCTCGCATCACGGGAAAGCTTTTACGTTTCGGCGGCGGCTACAGAACCGTCGTCGGGAAAAGCTTTAATCGCGAGGTTGATAAAAAGAGATTACCGGCCACGAGCTTTGATATTTTTTACGTCGACATTCGCGAAATCGTGAGCTACGCGATCGAGAATACGAAGGACATCTGCTTCGACGTACGTAAGTTCAAAACGATTCCTGAAATGCAAAATGCAAACGCGTTCCAGAACCTTGCTGTCGCAATCAGGCGCGCTTTGGTGCCGGGAAGAACGACGCGCGTGAACACAGCCCGATTGCGCTGGGGATTGAGACTGTCTCCGTTGGCCTCGAAACCTGTGCTCATCAAATATTGTGTTGGACATCTCTTGCCACCGCCTGTCCGATTTGCGCACCGGCCGATCGATCCAACTGCCGAAACGTCAATTGGTGCCCGGCCGAACGTCCGCGTGAGCGGCACTTCTCGCTTGTTGGTAAAAGGTCGCGTTCGAGATCGTAGTCGCGTACAAACAGGCTTATCGGTACGATACCCAAAACCTTGTCGCCGCAGACACGAGAACCTTCGTCATGACCGAACCGCGCCTTGCCGCCGACGTGAAAGCCTGAGGACATGGAACTGCTGGCACGTGCCGCGCGGGACGGCGTTGCTCCCGATGTGAATGCGCTGATCGCCGCCGTGCCTTACTGTGCCTGGCTCGGCCTGAGCGCAAAGCTCGAGGACGGCAGGGTCGTGCTCGAGATGCCGTTCGATACCAAGTTGATCGGCAATCCCATCATTCCGGCCATTCATGGCGGCGTCATCGGCTCATTGCTGGAAACGGCGGCCATCGTGCAGGCCATCTGGGATACCAAAAGCGCGGCACTCCCCAAGCCCGTCGACATCACGATCGACTATCTGCGCACCGGACGCGCGGTGACGAGCTACGCCGGCGCCTGGCTGGCCCGGCAGGGACGCCGCGTCGTCAACGTACACGCGCAGATGTGGCAGGAAGACGAGGCCAAGCCCATCGCGGCGTTGCGCGGACATTTTCTGCTGCCCTGAGGAAGTCACCGTCCGTTTATTTGCCGGCGCCGATCGCATCGCTCACGCGCGCATATCCGTCGCGTGCAAGACAGTCCAGAAGTTCGCGCTTGATGCGCGTGACAAGTCCGGGACCTTCATAGGCTAGCGCAGAGTAAAGCTGAACCAGGCTCGCGCCGGCGCGGATCTTCGCATAGGCGTCGGCACCCGAGCCGACGCCACCCGCGCCGACCAGAATGAGTTTGGTTCCGACGCGCGCAAACATCTCGCGCAGGATCTGTGTGGATGGGCCGAACAGCGGCGCTCCCGACAGCCCGCCCGTCTCGGCGGCAAAGGGGCTCCTCAAGGCCGGTGGTCGCGCAATCGTGGTGTTGGAAACGATGAGCCCTTCTATACCGGACGCCACAACGACCTCGGCAATATCGTCGAGCGCGTGGCCATCGAGGTCGGGCGCAATTTTCAGGAGCAGCGGAACGGACAACGCCAGTTTGGCGCGCGCCGCCGTCAGCGTCGCAAGAAGCCGGGCGAGCTCGTCGCGGTTCTGCAGGCCGCGCAGCCCGGGCGTGTTGGGCGACGACACGTTGACGGCGACATAGTCCGCGAGTGGTGCGAGCCGGACAAATGCGGCGCCATAGTCGGCGATGCGATCGGCCGAATCCTTGTTGGCGCCGATGTTGATGCCGACGATGCCGTTGCGGCGGCGCGCGGCGAGGCGCGCCCCGGCCGCTTCCATGCCTTCATTGTTGAAGCCCATGCGATTGATGACGGCGCGGTCTTCGACCAGTCGAAAGAGACGCGGGCGCGGATTGCCGGACTGCGGCCGCGGCGTAACCGTGCCGCACTCTACAAAGCCGAAACCGAATTTGAGCATCGCATCGGGAACTTCGGCATTCTTGTCGAAGCCCGCCGCAAGGCCGATGGGATTGGCGAAGTCACGGCCGAAGGCGCGGATCGCGAGTCTCGGATCGGAGGCCGCTGCCGCCGGCATCAGGGGCCAGAACGTTCGCGCCAGGCGAATCGTCGCCAGATGCGCCGTTTCCGCTGGAAAAAGCCGCAAAACCGAGGCCGCGGCGTCCAAAATCATGTCGATTCCCCTGGCTCGTCTGTGTCTTGTATCCCGTTCGGGGCCCGGAATCCGGTGCGATCGGCATCGTGACCCGCAGCCGCCGGAAAAACCGTCAGACGAGCTCCGTAGATTGTTTCGGACACTATTGGTCGTTTATTGGGTACATATTGCCCGACGTCTTATTTCTTCGACGGCGGCGCAAAGAAGTCTTGGCGAACGAAGGACAAACCGCAGGAAGTTCGCCGGCAGTCCAAAAGTCCTCGCTGAAGTCGCCGTGGCAAAATGCTCCGTGAGCCGAGCCCGAGCGGGAAAAACAACAGTCTCTCGCTGCATTCGTCGCCCGCGATGTCAGCCGAGCGACGCCGCGCGCCGTCCGTAAGCCTTTGATAACATGAAATATTTTTTGTACAGACAGGCTGGTCCGAGTGCAGGATAGCTTTCCTGTGCAGAGCCCCCTAGACCAGATGGCACGGGGAGTGGTAATTCCTAGTATTAATAGTTTATAGGAACAATTACCCCTCACGGCGGACCAGCTTCTTACGGAGTGCAGGAATGCTGACTTATAATCAAATCTGGGGCGCGATCGACGCGCTGGCGGCGCGGCATGGGCTTTCGCCCTCCGGCCTTGCCAAGCTCGCCGGACTCGACCCGACGACTTTTAACAAGAGCAAGCGCGGTGGCGCCAATGGAAAGCTGCGCTGGCCGTCGACCGAGAGCGTGTCGAAAGTTCTGCGCGCGACGGGCGCAACTCTCGACGATTTCGTCATGCTGGTCGGACGCGAAGGAGCGGCCACGCGCTCCTATGCGCGCAGCGTTCCGCTGATCGGATTGGCGCAAGCGGGCACCAGCGGTTACTTCGACGATTCGGGATTTCCGGCGGGCGCAGGCTGGGACGAGATCCCGTTTCCCGAACTGGCGGACGAGCACGCCTATGCGCTGGAGATCACCGGCGAATCCATGCTGCCGGTTTATCGCGACGGCGACCGCATCGTCGTGTCGCCGTCCGCAAGCGTCCGCCGCGGCGATCGCGTGGTGGTGAAAACCCAGGCTGGCGAAGTGATGGCCAAGCAGTTGTCGCGCCACACGGCGCAGCGCATCGAACTCAAATCGTTCAATCCGGCGTTCGAAGATCGCGGCTTCGCGCTCAGCGAGGTCGCATTCATGCACCGGATCATCTGGGCCAGCCAGTAGTCAGGGATAGCCCTGGTACTTGTACACGCGTGCGTCGAACGCATCGCGGTTGCCGCTTTTCAGCAATGCAGCAAGTTCGGCGGCGCGCGAACGCGCCAGCGCTTCATAGGCTGTCGCCGGCTTTTCCTTCGCAATGCGTGCGAAGGCGTCGTCAATCTCATGGCGGAACCTGTCTGCGTCGTAACCCGAAAGCGACAGCGCGTATTGATAGCGGACGGAGAGATTGTCGGGCGCCGACTTGAACGCGGCGGCGAACGCGGCAAGTCCCTCGTCCACGGTCGCGTCATAGATCCAGCTCGCCAGCCTGTCGCCGCCAGTGCGCACGATCTCGACATTCCAGCCGCCGAGCGCGCCCAGCGCCCAGGGACTCTTCGGATCGATGGCGAGCGCGGTGTCGAGTTCGTCCTTGGCATGGCCGGGATAGTTGTGCGCCCGCGCCCAGACGGGGCCGACAATGCGCGCCTCGTAACCCATGGCGACGGCGAGATAGACGTGACCTTCCGCCAAGCGTGAATCGGCGGCGATGGCTTTGCGCGCGAAATCTTCGGCCCGGCGCAGGCATTCGAGGCACGGCGACGGCCTGGTCGTTGCATCGGCCAGCGCCGCACGCGCCGCGACGGTGAACCCGGCAGCCGTGCCCGTCGCCGCGCCCGCCTTCATCGCGTCTTCGTAGCGGCCGGTCGCGTAAATCTCATACGGCGTCGCTGCAAGCGCAGGCGACGCGACAAGCGCGAATAGAAGCGCAAGTACAGTCTTCATGCGGCGGCGGTGAATTCGCCGGCCAGAGCACGGCGGATGAGCGATGCGGTTTCCCGGCAGCCGTAAAGGGCGGCGAACGAGCCAAATCGTGGACCGGCCGTCTGGCCGAACAGCACTTCGTAGAGCGCCTTGAACCAGTCGCGCAGCGGCTCGAACGCGTGCGCCTTGCCTACCTCGTAGACGACGTCCTGCACCTTCGTACCGTCGCGTTCGCCTGCCATCGTCTCGAACCGCGTGGCAAGATCGGCCAGCGCGACGCGCTCCTTCTCTGTCGGCGCGCGATACTTCTTCGTCGGCTTCACGAAGTCTTCATAGTAGCGGATCGCGAAGTCCGCCAGCCGCGCGAGCCCCGGATTGGCCTCAGGCGACGCATGCGGGGCGTAGGAGCGGATGAAACCCCATAATACGTCGTGATTGTGCGCATTCGACGCCGTGACGAGCGTCAGCAGCAGCGCGAAGCTGACCGGATAGCGTTCCACCGGCGGATTACCGTTGTGGATGTGCCACACGGGATTCTCCAGGCGCTCCGCTTCGCTCGTCTCGTTGGCGTGATAGGCCTCGAGCAGCGCGATATAGTCGTCGACCGCCTTGGGAATCACGTCGAAGTAAAGGCGCTTGGCGACCCGCGGCTTCTGGAACATGTAGAGCGAGATGCTCTCGCGCGGCGCATAGGTCAGCCACTCGTCGATGGTCAGGCCGTTGCCCTTCGACTTGGAGATCTTCTGTCCCTTCTCGTCGAGAAACAGCTCGTACACGAAATGCTCCGGCGGCTGCGCGCCGGCGATCCTGCAGATCGCATCGTAGAGCGGCTGCGACGGCAAGTGATCCTTGCCGTACATTTCGTAGTCGACGCCGAGCGCGGCCCAGCGCATGCCGAAATCCGGCTTCCATTGCAGCTTGCAATGACCGCCGGTGACCGGGACGGTTTCCTGGCTTCCGTCCTCTTCAATGTAGGTGATGGTGCCCTTGGCCGCATCGTGGGCAACGACTTTGGCGAGCAAGACCTTTCCGGAGCGCGGGCTGATCGGCAGAAAAGGTGAATAGGTCTGCTGCCGCTCATCGCCCAACGTGGGCAGCATCACGTCCATCACCTTGTCGTAGTTCGCGAGCACCCGCAGCAGCGCCGCATCGTAGACGCCGGATTTGTACATCTCGGTCGCGCTGCGAAAATCGTAGTCAAACTCGAAGTGATCGAGGAACGCGCGCAGCCGCGCATTCATGTTGTGGCCATAGCTATCATGCGTCCCATAGGGATCGGGGACAGACGTGAGCGGCATGCCGAGATAGCCGGCCAGCATTTCCCGGTTCGGCAAATTGTCGGGAACCTTGCGCATTCCGTCCATGTCGTCGGAGATCGCGATCAGCCGCGTCTTGAGCGGCGACATCATCTGGAATGCCTGGCGCACCCATGTGGTACGCGCAACTTCGCCGAAGGTGCCGATATGCGGCAATCCCGAGGGGCCGTAACCGGTCTCGAAAATGACCTCCGTCGGCTCTTGTCCCGCAGCCTTCTTGCGCTCGACGCGGGCAAGCAGCTTGCGCGCCTCCTCGAACGGCCAAGCTTTCGCGGCCTCTGCAAGATCGGGGCGATAGGGAACGGAAGTGCCGGAAGGCATTGGAACTGCTCGAACTTGGGCGTTGGGAAAGGCGGCCGAAGCTAGGCTTGGCGGGCGAAGGCGTCAATGACCACAGTCGAGCCATCCACGGCATCAAGGAATGCGGAAATCTCAACGTTTGCTCACACGCAGCCGCGCGGAATCGAGAACGCGGTAACGATTGGGGCCGCCGAAAGACTCCGCTTTCTTTCCGGTCCAGACTCCGCATGATCCGCGCGCATGGCGATCGAATCTGCTTCCCCGCGCGATTGGCGCAACCTGCCCGCTTTGGTGCCGGCGCCGGGCGGAGCGGTGATTTGCGCCAGCGACGGTGGGTGCCGTCGCGCGGGACTTGAGGAAGCGCGCAAACTGTTTCGCAGCGGTGACGTGCTCGTCGCGCATGCAGCCTTCATCTCCGGCCGTCTGAAAACGCCGCCGGCTGCTGCGCTGTTCGATGTGCTTGAGCTCTTCGCCTTTGTGCGGCCCGGCGCGCCCTGCGTGCCGAGCGCGCTCGGCCTCGCGCGTGCGCTCGGACTGTTGCCGCCGCAATCGCAGGAAGATTCGGCGCGTTCGCTGCGTGAAGCGGCGCAGACGCTCATTGCAATTGCCGGCGACATACCCGAAGCGGCGCGACCCGAACTTCGTGCGCTCGCCGGATCGCTGCAGCGAGCGGGCTGGCGCTGGGCAGCCGCGATCCTTCAGGTGCTCGGCCCTCCGGACGGCAAGCCGTCGCCGCTCGCAGGGTTTAAATCCTGGCGCAGTCTTCCGGAATGGGAGGACGATCAGGTGCCCGAAAAGCCTGGATCGCTGCCCATCTCGCCTGACGATGCGCGCGCAAGACTGGCTCAGCTTGTCGGCGCCGGCGGTGAGCAAAGAGCCGAACAGGCGTCCTACACCGATGCCGCATCCTACGCATTCGGCGCGCGCGAGGAGTCCGGTGCGCCCAAGATCGCGCTGATCGAAGCGGGCACGGGCGTCGGCAAGACGCTGGGCTATCTCGCGCCGGCGAGCCTGTGGGCGGAGAAGAATGGCCCGGGCCTCTGGATTTCGACCTATACCCGCAACCTTCAGCGCCAGATCGTGCAGGAGATCGCCCATCTCTATCCCGATCCCCAGGAACGCAGCGAAAAGGCGGTCGTGCGCAAGGGCCGCGAGAACTATCTCTGCGTATTGAACTTCGAGGAAGCAGCCAAGCGTACTGCGCTTGCGCCCGGACAGCGCACCGTCGCGCTCGGCCTCATCGCGCGCTGGGTTGGTGCTACTTCGGACGGGGATGTGTCGGGGGCAGGGTTTCCGGCGTTTCTCGGCGCCTCCATGCCCTTGAGCGAAATCACGGACCGGCGCGGTGAGTGCGTCTATGCCGCCTGCCCGCACTATCGCACCTGCTTCATCGAACGGGCGATCCGCCGCGCACGCCACGCGCCCATCGTCGTTGCGAACCATGCGCTGGTGATCGCGCAAGCGTCGCAGGATTGGATGGCAATCGACGAGACGACCGATGCGCCGCCCGAACGCCGCGTGCGCTATGTCTTCGACGAGGGTCATCATCTTTTCGATGCGGCGGACTCCGGATTTGCGCCGCTTCTCTCGGGCGTCGAGATGACCGATTTGCGCCGCTGGATCCGGGGCCCTGAAGGGCGTGCACGCAGCCGGATGCGCGGCCTGCAGGAACGCCTGCGCGATCTGACGCTCGACGATCCCAAGGCCGAAGAAGCACTCGATGCCTGCATCTCCGCAGCCGGCGCCTTGGCAGGTGAAGGCTGGATGTCGCGCCTGCATGGCGGTGGACCGCGCGGGTCCGGCGAAACGTTCCTCGCCATCGCCTATCAACATGTCCGCGCGCGCAGCCAGGACAGCGAAAGCTTCTATACGCTTGAGGCGGACACGCAGCCGCTCGGCGATGATTTGCTGGCGGCGGCGCGCAATCTGGCGATCGGTCTGAAGAAGCTCTGTCAACCACTTGTCGCGCTCGCCGCCCTGTTGCGCAAGCAGATGGACGACAAGACGCCTGAGCTTGAAAGCTACAGTCGCGCGCGGATCGAAGCGGCGGCGCGAGGACTTGTGTGGCGCGGGCGCTTCGTCGTGCCAACCTGGATCCAGATGCTTGAATCTCTGGAAGGCGAACGCAGTGCCGATTTCGTCGATTGGTTCGAGATCGCGCGCGAGGACGGACGCGATATGGATGTCGGCCTGGAACGCCATTGGGTCGATCCGACCATTCCACTCGCGCGCGATGTCCTGGCGCCGGCGCATGGCGCGCTCATCACCTCCGCCACGCTGCGCGACGTCTCCGAAGGTGTCGACGATTGGGCGAGCGCAGAAGTGCGCACCGGTGCCGGCCATCTACCGCAACCGCCCAGGCGTGCAAGCTTTGGCTCGCCGTTCCACTACGCAGAACAGGCGCGCATCTTCGTCGTGAAAGATGTGAACAGGCGCGACATCGATCAGGTCGCGGCGGCTTATCGCGAGTTGTTCCTGGCGAGTGGCGGTGGCGCCCTCGGACTGTTCACCGCGGTTCGTACCTTGCGCGCCGTCGAGCAGCGCATCGCGGCCCCCCTCAACGAGGCTGGCGTTACGCTTTACGCCCAGCATGTCGACAAGCTGGACACGGGCGCGCTGGTCGATCTTTTCCGCGCCGAAGAAAATGCCTGCCTGCTCGGCACCGACGCGCTGCGCGATGGCGTCGATGTGCCGGGCCGCTCATTGCGCCTGGCGGTGTTCGACAAGGTGCCGTGGCCCAAGCCGACGATCCTGCACAAGGCGAGGCGCGTGCGCTTCGGCAAGGGCTATGACGACCTTCTGACGCGGTTCCGCCTGAAGCAGGCGTTCGGCCGGCTGATTCGCGGCGCCGGCGACATGGGCTGCTTCGTTATCCTCGAAGGTGCCACGCCGACGCGGCTTTTGAGCGCATTTCCACCCGACGCGCCGGTCAAACGCTGCGGCCTTGCCGAGGCCATCGCAGATATCCGTGAGTTTCTTGCGCCGGCCAAGTGACCCTGCCCTTGCACGCTTCTATAAGACCCCCATGACACAGGCGGACCCACTCTTGTTCGGCGAAGCGTCGGAAGGCGACACCTACGGCCGGTTCTCGACCGGCATCCTGCCGAGCCACGTTCTGAAGCGGCTGATCCGCGCCCGGCGAGAGATTCTTGCGACCGAAGACATCGAGGATTCGCAAGTTCAGCCGGCAAGCATCGATTTGCGGCTCGGTCCCGTTGCGTGGCGCGTGCGGGCGAGTTTTCTGCCGGGCCCCAATGCGACCGTGCATGACCGGCTGCATTCAGTCTTCATGCATGAGATCGATCTCACGCATGGCGCAGTTTTGGAGACCGGCTGCGTCTATATCGTGCCACTTCTGGAAGTCGCCGATTTCTCTTCGCGCGTTTCGGGCACGGCGAATCCAAAGAGTTCCACCGGCCGAATCGACGTCTTCACACGGCTCATCACCGACCGGGCGCAGTCCTTTGACCGGATCGAGACAGGCTATCGCGGTCCGCTCTTTGCCGAAATCAGCCCGCGGACATTTCCGGTTCTCGTGCGCAAAGGCTCGCGCCTGAACCAGCTTCGGGTGCGCCACGGTTCGCCCCAGTTCACCGATACGCAGCTGCGCCGCCTGCATGCCGAAAGCCCACTGGTCAGCGGCGAAGCCGATATCGACAACGGCCTCGCGCTCAGCATCGACCTGCGCGGCAATGGCGGCGGTCGGATCGGCTGGCGCGCCAAGCGCCATACGGGGATCATCGACGTCGACAAGCACGACGTGCTGGAACCCAGTGCCTATTGGGACTCGATCGAAGCCCATCCCGAGGGCCATCTCGTCCTGGACCCGGACGAGTTCTACATCCTGGTCAGCCGCGAGGCAGTCGCCATTCCCCCCGATCATGCGGCGGAAATGGTGCCGTTCAATCCTCTGGTGGGCGAGTTCCGGGTTCACTATGCCGGCTTCTTCGATCCCGGTTTTGGCTATGAGCCGGGCAAGCCGCCGGCCGCGCGCGGTGTGCTGGAAGTTCGGTCCCGCGAGGTACCGTTTATCCTGGAACACGGTCAGGTCATCGGCCGGTTGGTGTTCGAGCGGCTGACCGACCCGCCGCCGGAAATTTATGGTCAGGGCATTGGCTCGAACTACCAGCGGCAGGGTCTGAAGCTGTCCAAGCACTTCAAACAGCCATGACTCGCGCTCTGGTTGACGGTTCCGTCACCCAACATGTTGCCGGAAATCAACAGACCATTGCAAAATTAAGCTACACGGCTTGTCGCCCGTTGCTTCGTCACACGGTCCCGTCACAGTTACGCCGCCGCGGGTACAAACGGCTTGGGGGCTAGGCCTCGCGGTTACTAGGGTCCGCTTTGAAGGGGGCAGCGTGAGGCGGCTACGGCGCGAAGGCGCCGGCCGCCTCATGATCTTCCAGCCCACGGCAGCGACGCCTCTAGCTATCCAATCAGGCGGAAATAGTCGGCTCATTATTCCGACAGGATTCCGCACGAGCAGCCGTTTGCAGGATCCAAGTTTGGCTGCAGCATGTCAGCCATGAACCTTCAGACCCCCCGTCTCTTCCTGCGTCCGGTCCAGCTACATGACGCTCCGGACCTTTTCGTGGGGCGCGGCGACGCAGAGGTGATGCACTATTGGGACTGGCCGCCGCAGGAAAGTGCGGAACAAGTCAGGTCGATCATTCAGAACCACCTGGCCGAGATCGATAGCGGAGCAACCCAGTGGTGGGTTGTTTCGCTGTCCCCGCGCGGGCCGGCGATCGGCGAGTGCGACTTGTCCGAGATCGACATGACTCACAAGCGCGCCGAGGTCGGGTTTCTGTTCCGGCGCGACGCCTGGGGAAAGGGCTATGCGCGAGAGGCGATGGAGCGCGTGATCGCCTTCGCCCGCGACGATCTCGGGCTCGAGCGGCTGTGGGCTCGGTTCCATGCGGGCAACGAACCTTCAAGGCGCTTGCTGGAGAGACTTGGTTTTTCGCATGAGGGCACGCAGCGTGGACACGTCATCCGTGAAGGCGTCCGCCGCGACTGCTTGATCTATGGACGCGTAATGACCTGAGCGCCCTCGACCTGCTTGGGGAGGCTCGGATTCAGCGCGCCGTCAGTTGTTGCAGCTCAATAGCCATTGTCGCCGTAATAGCCGTTGTCGCCGTCGTAGCCATTGTCGCCGTAGTAGCCGTTGCCGCCGTAATAGCCATTCCCATCGTCTTGGTCGTCATAGGCGCGGCCGCGGTCTTCGCTTCCGTTGCGATACCGGCCGCTGTAGTTGTCGCGATATTCATCGCGATCATAATAGCCATCCCGGTCGCGATAACGATCGAGATCGTGCGCGCTTTCGGCCGCAATGATGCCCAGCGTGAGTATGCCAAGACCGAACGCTATGGCCGCACCATCGCCACGGCCGCCATAACCGCCGTGATCCCAGCCTCTGGCCGAAGCGGCTGTCGTTCCCAGCAATGTGAGCGCAAGAGCGGCACAAAGAATGCGTTTCATGGTCGTAGAATCCTTCCGTGGCACGGCTCCGGTCGGAACCCGGCGGCACATTCATGCATCGCCGCCGTCGAGAATGGCGGCCTGCACATGAACCCAGTCTGAACCGATTGAGCGTTCAGTTTCGCCGGATGGGAAGCCAGAACGCATCCTGGCGAACGTCGTCAAAATGCCTTCTGCAACTTATTTCTGCCTTATTCGGACGCGGCTCAGGGATCGAGGTTCCACACGTAGACGGCACGGCCGTCGGAATGGAACGTCGTGAACTCCGCCGGTTCACCCTCTGGACAAGTCGTGTCGTCCGAGCCGGTGAAGAAGTCATACGGGCCCGGATATTCGACACACTGCTTGATGTCGGCGCCCCAGTATTGGTCCGAATCGCCCTTCACCTCGGCGCGCGCATAAAATGTGCGGTTTTCTGTCTTGAAGATGTCTTCGCATCCTCCAGCACGAACGCGCGTCCAGCCCTTGTTGCGCCAATCCGAACCGCCAATCGGAATGTAACTGCTGGCGACCAGAACCGAGTCGTGGGTGCGATTGCAGACACGCAGGGTGACCGTCCCGCGTGCTTGTGCCGGGGTGGCCATTGCAACCGCCGCGAGCGCAGCCAGACCCAACAGAGCGGCCGTGCCGAATTTCTTGGACAAAGATGACATGAACGAACCCCCTAAATTGCTGTGCCCGACACCGATCCGAACAACGTGACAAAAAGTTTAGATCATCACATCCGATCAGGCTAGGTGCCGTTTTAGACAGTATTGCGGCGGTTCCGAACGGTGCTGCAGTGCCCGATGCAAGCCGTGCGGGCGGCACCCCGCATTCGACGCAGACCAATTTGAGCAGGTTGGGCCCGCGCGTCAGGTGGCGATCCTCGCTGGTGGGCGAGACACGGGCTGTCAGAAGATTGTCTTCGACGCTTCCAAAATCTATCACCGATCCGGATGGCGAATTTCGTGTCCGCGGTAAAAACATCTTCGGCGGTTTTCTTTTTCGTCTGTATACGGAGTAAATGTTTGAATGGCCATGGCTCGCGAGTCGCAAAAAATTGCGAGCGCGAATTCCGTCGATCAATATTTGTCGTTGAATTTGAATGCTTAAAGCAAATTTTTGTGCGCGACATCGCCTATCGAACGCGAATATTTTCAGGCGCGCGCGTTTAACGCGATTGTAAGACCCGAGAATGAAACATGCGCATGCAATCCGCGGCTCAGGGGGCTGGTCGTGTTTCACTCACGAGCGTCACGCACAAAACGCATCACTTTCACGGTCGCAATTCTCTCAAGTTTGATTTGCAGCGCGAGCATTGTCGGCAACGCCGGCGTTCTCGGCGACGACGCGCCGTCGCGCGCAACGCTTGCGAAATGGATCGAAGCCTATCATCGGCCAAAAAACGTTCCTGCGCCATCCGACAATCCGATCACCCCGGAAAAAGCGGCGTTGGGAATGTCTTTGTTCTTCGATCCGCGTCTTTCGGGCTCCGGCGCGATTTCCTGCGCGTCGTGTCACAATCCGGCACTCGACTGGCAGGACGGGCTGGCCAAGGGAATCGGCCATCGCGGCTCACAACTCGGCCGCCATACGCCGACAATCATCGATACGGCTTGGGCAGAGCCGTTGTTCTGGGATGGCCGCGCCGCCACGCTTGAAGATCAGGCCAAGGGACCGCTTGCCGCGCCCGCCGAGATGAACATGCCGCATGCCGAAGTCATCAAGAAGGTCAAGAGTATTGCGGGTTACAGACAACAGTTCGCAGCCGTCTTCCCGGGCCACGATATCGACATCGATTCAGTCGCCATCGCGATCGCCACTTACGAACGCACCATTGTATCCAAGCAGGCGCCGTTCGACCGTTGGGTAGAAGGCGACGACGACGCGATCTCTCCTTCTGCCAAGCGTGGCTTTGCGCTGTTCAACGACAAGGCCAACTGCGCGGCGTGCCATTCGGGCTGGCGGTTTAGCGACAATGGCTTCCACGATATCGGTCTTCGCGGCGACGATATTGGCCGGGCGAAGATCATTCCGGGCGTGCCCATTCTCGACCACGCGTTCAAAACGCCATCCTTGCGCAACATCGACGGCCGCGCACCCTTCATGCATGACGGCTCGATGGCCACGCTGGAAGACGTGATCGATCACTACGATCATGGCTTCGTGCAGCGCGGCTCGCTTTCGCCCGAGGTGAAGCAGCTTCACCTTTCGACACGGGACAAGAAAGACCTCGTGGCTTTCCTTCACACGCTGACCAGCAATGACGGCGGCGTAACCGTACCCGCCCTTCCTTATTAGCCAACCAAAGGATCAAGACGATGATGAAGCGAATGGCGGCCGCGCTGGCGATTTGCGCCGTTGGCGGCACGTGCCAGGCCGCAACGGTCTCGGTCGATCAGCACAACCTCTCGTTCGACAAGACCGACTTGACGGTCAACAAGGGCGATATTGTCGCGTTCAACAACGGCGATAACACCTCGCACAACATTCTCATCAGCGGCGATGGCCTGTCGCTGAACGGCGGTTTGCAGCAGCCGGGTCAGACGTTCTCTGCGCCGTTCATCAAATCGGGCACGTTCCAGGTCACGTGCGCAATTCACCCCAAGATGAAGCTGACCATTCACGTTCCGTGACTGCAGAAAAGCCGGACAGGTTGCGCAAATGCACTATCCACGCCTATTGCGATTGCTGCATTGGTCGATCGCATTGCTGGTCGTGCTGCAGCTTGCCCTGATCCTGGTCTTTCATCGTCTGCAATCGGTGGACTACGGCCAGTTCGTGCTGAGCGCCCACCGCCAATGCGGCACGCTGGTTCTCATTCTCGTCTGTGTCCGCCTTGTCCTCATGTTCTGGCTCAAGCCGCCGCCACAGACGGCAAATTTCCCGCGCTGGCAATCCTTCGCGGCGCATGCAGTGCATCTGGGCATGGTGGCGCTGCTCGTCGCACAGCCGGTGCTTGGCTTTCTTGTAGCCTGGTCGCGCGGCGATGACGTCGTGCTGTTCGGTCTGATCAAGATTCCGGCGCTTGTGCGCTTAGGAATGGAAACTGGCCAGACGCTTGAAGGCATCCACAAATGGATCGCCTACACGTTGATCTCACTCGTGTCGATCCATCTGGGCGCGATCGGATTCAACGCCGTGGTCCGCAAGATCTGGGTCGTGGACCGCATGCTGCGCCCACCCGTGCCCAACACGCTGATCAATCGCATGCCCTTTGTGGCGCAGCTCGCTTTCTGCGGCGGTCTCACGCTCCTCATGTCGGCAGGCATGGGTGTCTACGGCGCGGTCCAGTATGGCGCCTTCATCGACCTGCGGGCCAAGTTCGACGAAACCGAAGTCTCCACGCTCGACGACATGCGTGCGGCCGAGGTCACTCTGAAAACCGTCGCGCCGGAATTGACCGACGCCACACCACCGGCCTCACTCGCGGCGAGCCTGCAAAGTCTGGCCACGACAGCGGATGGCTTTCCGGCGCGCCTCAGCGATGCCCAGGCACACAGCGCGGCTGTTGCTGCTGCTGCCGCGATCGACAAGATTGCCAAGGGCGATCGCACACACGCGGCGATCGATGAGGCCGATCAAAAGTTCCAGAACGCGGTGGACAGCCAGTACATGGCGGTGTTCCAGAAGCGCCTGGACATCGCGTCGGTTGCATCGAAGGGACACGATCTGATTGTGCTCGCGATTGCGCCGACGTTATTGCTAGGTGCAATTCTGGCCTTCCTGTTGTCGCGCAATCTGCTCACGGCGCTTGCCCAGGTGCGACTGGTCGTGCGCAGCGTCGCAAGCGGCGTCACATCCGAAGACGTACATGTCAAAGGGCGCGGTGAATTTGCCGAACTCATGCACGACATCGCGCACATGCGGGAAGCAGTCCAGACACGCCAGCACGAAAAGGATCAACTGGCGCGGGAAAAGGATCGTCAGGCATCGGAATCCTCCAACCGCATCGTCGAGGCGATCGCCGAGGCCTTGTCGTCTATGGCCGCCGGCAATCTGCGCGATCGCATTCTGCAGGATTTCCCCGGCAGCTATGACCGGATTCGCGTCGATTTCAACGCCGCGACCGAATCGCTGCAATCGCTGATCCGTGCCATCACAGGGGCCTCGGGCAGCATCGGCTCGCGTTCCTACGGTCTGGCTGCAGCCGTAACCGCGTTGTCGGAGCGCACCAACGCCCAGTCCGTCAATCTCAAGCAGACGGCTGCTGCGCTGGACGAATTAACGAGCGCGCTCAAGACATCGGCAGGTGGCGCGCAACAGGCGTCCACGATGGTGTCCGACGCGCGCAAGGAAGCCGCCGCGGCCAATGTGGTCGTGCGGGACGCCGTTGGCATGATGGACAAGATCAAGTCCTCATCCGAGAAGATTGGCGATATCGTTGGTTTGATCGACGAAATCGCATTTCAGACCAACATTCTCGCCCTGAACGCGGGCATAGAGGCAGCGCGCGCCGGCGACGCAGGCCGTGGCTTCGGGGTGGTGGCCAGCGAAGTCCGCGCCCTGGCCAATCGCACGGCAGAGGCGGCACGCGAAATCACTTCGCTCATCACGGAGTCTCGCGAACACGTGACGTCCGGCGCAGAGTGCGTGGAGTTCACCGGCCAGGCACTCAATCGCATCGTCGAGAAAGTCGGTGAGATCGACGGGCTTGTAGCGCATATCGCATCTTCCGCGGGCGAGCAGGCCGACAATCTGGATCGCGTCAACACCGCCATGAACCGGATCGATCAGGCCACCCGGGAAAACGCCGCCATGGTCCAGCAGACCACGCAGATCACGCACGGCATGAACCAAGACGTCGGTACACTGGACGAACTTACCGGCCGCTTCATCGTCGATGCCGAGGACGAATCGGAAGGCTGGCACGAACGCGCCAATGCACCGGTTTGGACACAGCGCCTCGCCAGCTAACCCTGAAGGCGCGGCGGTCATTTTCAGCGAGAGTCTGAGGGGGTCCGGTGCCGTCTCCCCTGCCCACGTTACCATTCCTGTGCTATCCAGCCGGGGTCGCGGGCGTAGCTCAATGGTAGAGCTGTAGCTTCCCAAGCTACTGACGAGGGTTCGATTCCCTTCGCCCGCTCCAATCTGCGCTGCGCAACAGCGGAGGTTGCCCGCCGAAACCCCGCGGGTGCGCAGGAGGGCTACGCACTGGTTCGCGCCGTTCCGGTTGGCGAGCCAGTCTTCGTTCGTGACGCTAATTCGTTTTCCGGCCGAAATAGTCCCGCGCCCAGAGAAAGAGCGCGAGGCCTGCGTCTTCCGCAGCGCGCAGATGCACCGACGACGATCCGACCAGGAACGTCCCGCCCGGCGTCAGCCGATGCGTCAGCAGAAATCGGTCGATGGCGCGAACCAGCGTCCGGCCGTTGTCGCTCTCGACAATCGTGTCGGCGCGTTCACTCAACAAACGATCGACACTGTCGCGGCAGTTCACGCCGATGAGCACGCGGCAATCGGAGATACCTGCGATCCGCTCCGACGCGGCCTTGATCTCTTCGCCGGTCAATCCATCCAGCAGGAAAATCGCAGCGCCAAGATGCGTGCCACGATTCATCACAACGCCAGCATAGGATCTGTAGTCGAGGCCAAGCCGCTCGGCGCGCTTGAGACGATGAAGCGCAATGTCCCGGCGCGGTGGTTTCCAGGCCTGCGCATGTGCGCGCCGCCAGAGCCAGGCTTCCCACGACAGATCGAGCTCCGGTCCACCATTATGCCCGATGCGCGGCTGCTCGCCCTGATAGGGCGACAGCTGAACCGGAATGCGCCGCCTCTGAGCCATCAAAGCCCGCAAAAATGCCCCGAATCCAGACTAGCAAGCCTGACCGTCGCCGCGGAAGGCCGGATCGTCGCAGTGCAGCAAATCTGTTCGCGCCCCCACTACGACGCGCTATAAGTGGTCACCGTGCCCAGCCTTCGCCGCGAAACGGAGAAGGCTGCCACGCCGTCGCCCGTAAGGGTGAAGGCGGGCATGGCCTGCGCAGCTTCGGCTTGGCAGGCCGGCGAATCCGTTTTGTTTTTCAGTTCATCCGGGTACGGAACATGTCCAACGTCGCAGTGATCGGCGCCCAGTGGGGCGACGAAGGCAAAGGCAAGATCATCGACTGGCTCGCCAACCGCGCCGAGATGGTGGTGCGTTTCCAGGGCGGCAACAATGCCGGCCACACGATCGTCGTCGGGGACAAGACTTACAAACTCTCGCTGCTGCCTTCGGGCGTGATCCAGGGCAAGCGCTCGATCATCGGCAACGGCGTCGTCGTCGATCCCTGGGCCCTGATCGAAGAGATCGCGCGCGTCGGAGCCGCCGGCCTCAAGGTCACGCCCGACACGCTGGTGCTGGCGGAAAACGCCGTGCTTGTGCTCCCGATCCACCGCGAGCTCGACGAGGTGCGCGAATCTTCCAACTCCCTGCAGCGGCTGGGGACAACCAAACGCGGCATCGGGCCGGCTTATGAAGACAAGGTCGGCCGGCGCGCTATCCGGGTCGTCGACCTGAAGGATCTTGCGAGCCTGCCGACGAAGATCGACCGGCTGCTGGCGCATCACAATGCATTGCGCCGCGGGTCGGGCTTCGACGAGATCGACGCTGGCAAGCTGCTGGCGGCGCTCACCGAGATCGCGCCCAAGATCCTGCCCTATATCGGTTCAAGCTGGCGTGAGCTGGACGCGGCGCGTCGCGCAGGCAAACGCATCCTGTTCGAAGGCGCACAGGCCGTGCTTCTCGACATCGATCACGGCACCTATCCCTATGTCACCTCGTCGAACACCGTCGCGGGACAGGCGGCGGCCGGTTCGGGCATCGGGCCGCGCCAGATCGGTTTCGTGCTCGGCATCACCAAAAGCTACACGACCCGAGTCGGCGAAGGCCCCTTCCCGACCGAACAAACAAACGCGATCGGCGAAAAGCTCGGCGAGCGCGGTCTTGAATTCGGCACCGTGACGGGGCGCAAACGCCGCTGCGGCTGGTTCGATGCCGTTCTGGTGCGCCAGACGGCGATCACCGGTGGCATCGACGGCATCGCCCTGACAAAGCTGGACATCCTGGACGCGTTCGACACCATCGATGTCTGCGTCGGCTACCGTCTGGGGGACAAGGTGCTCGATTACTTGCCGGCCGACGCCAACGATCAGGCCCGGCTGGTGCCGATCTATGAGACCATGGAAGGCTGGAGCAGCTCTACGCGCGGTGCGCGCAGTTGGGCCGAGCTGCCCGCCAATGCCATCAAGTATGTGCGCCGGATCGAGGAATTGATCGGCACGCCAGTCGCCCTGCTCTCCACCAGCCCGGACCGCGACGACACAATCACGGTGCGCGATCCGTTCGTGGGCTAGCCGAGATTTCCGTAGCGGCATTGGCCACTTCCGTTGGCGGCAAAAACGCGGCAGGCTCGCGCCAGATATAACAGGTAAGGGGTTACGCCTATGATCAAGACACGCTTCACGGAAATGTTCGGCGTCGAGGTACCGATTACGTGCGGCGGCATGACCCGCGTCGGCAAGGCTGAACTGATCGCCGCCGTCGCCAATGCCGGTGCGCTCGGCTTCCTCACCGCATTGACGCCCGGATCGCCCGAGCTTCTCGTCAAGGAGATCAAGAAGACGCGAGACCTCACGGACAAGCCGTTCGGCATCAACCTCACGATTCTGCCGACAATCAACCCGGTGCCGTATGACGAATACCGCCAGGTGATCATCGAAAGCGGCATCAAGGTCGTGGAGACGGCGGGCAACAATCCACAGCCCCATCTTCCCGCCTTCAAGGCCGCAGGCGTCAAGGTGATCCACAAATGCGTCACGGCACGCCATGCGGTGAAAGCGGAATCAATCGGCGTCGACTGCGTTTCTATCGACGGCTTCGAATGCGCCGGTCACCCCGGCGAGGAAGACATCGGCGGACTCGTGCTGTTTCCCGTGACGACCTCGAAGTTGAAAATTCCGGTGATCGCGTCGGGAGGAATTGCCGATGCACGCGGCCTTGTCGCCGCGCTCGCGCTGGGCTGCGAAGGCGCCAACATGGGGACGCGCTTCATGGCGACGACGGAAGCCCCGATCCACCAGAAGGTGAAGGAGGCTCTTGTCGCCAACGACGAACGGGCGACGGATATGATCTTCCGCACCATGCACAACTCTTCGCGCGTGGCGCGGAACAAAGTCAGTCAACAGGTAGTGGAGATCGAGAGGCGCGGCGGCGCGAAGTTCGAGGATGTGCGCGAACTCGTGGCGGGCACGCGCGGCGGTAAAGTCTACGACACGGGCGATACGGACTACGGCATCTGGTCGGCCGGTCAGACGCAGGGCCTGATTCACGACATTCCGACCTGCAAGGAACTGATAGCCCGCATCGTAAGCGAGGCTCAGCAGATCATTCGTGCCCGTCTCGACAAGATGGTGGCCTGACAGCAGCGCGAAGGTATTGTGACGGGAGCCGGCGTAGCAGCCGGCTCCCTTTTTCTTTAGGGCTGGAGCAGATGATTGATCGGCCCGCTGCCAGCGCCGAAGCCCGGCGCGGTGCGGATCGCGCGTTGCACGAAATCATGCGCGCGCTGGACGGCGTCGCCGAGCGGCATCCCCTCACCCAATCCACAGGCGATGGCAGTCGCGAGCGTGCAGCCTGTGCCGTGCGTGTGGAACGTGTCGACGCGCTTGGCGATATAGGCGCGCGGGCTCGCATCCGGCGTGAACAAAAGATCGGTGACCGTGTCGCTGCCGCCGTGACCGCCTTTGAGCAGAACCGCATTTGGTCCTAGCGAAAGCAGCATTGCACCGGCGCGCAACAGATCGTCGCCGGACTCGAGCGCGAATCCGCACAGCCGTTCGGCTTCCGGCAGATTGGGCGTGATCAGCGCGGCACCGGGAAAAAGGATTTCTTGAGTACCTCTATCACGCCATCGTCCGCGAGGGCTGCGCCGCTGGTCGCAACCATTACCGGATCGACGACGACCGGAGTGAGAGGCGAGCGCTTCGCGAGTACGGAGGCGACGGTTTGCGCGATCTCGGCCGAACCAAGCATGCCGATCTTGATTGCGTCGGCGCCGATATCCGAAAGGCAGCGCTCAATTTGCTCGCGCACGATCCCGGCGGGAATGAGATGAACTGCGCCAACGCCCGTCGTGTCCTGAGCGGTAATCGCTGTGACCGCGGTCATGGCATATGCGCCGAGCGCCGTCGCGGTCTTGATGTCGGCCTGGATGCCGGCGCCGCCGCTTGAATCCGATCCGGCAATCGCGAGAAGCCGAACTGGCTTCAAGCCGCGACCTCCTGGATCGCGCTCACCACATCGTTCACAACAGAACGAATGAGCGCTTCGTCGTCACCTTCGGCCATAATGCGGATGACAGGTTCGGTGCCCGATTTGCGCACGAGCAAGCGGCCCGAACCGTTAAGACGCGCTTCGCCATCCTTGATGCAGGCTGTAACGCGAGCATTCGAAAGCGGCGAGCCCTTCTGGAAACGGACATTTTCCATCACCTGCGGCAATGGCTCAAACAGGTGCGCGGCCTCGCTGGCCGGCTTCTTTTCGGCGGCCAAAACGGCCAGAACCTGAAGCGCCGCGATCAACCCGTCGCCGGTCGGTGAAAAGTCGCTGAGCACGATGTGGCCGGACTGTTCGCCGCCGACATTGAATCCGCCCTTCTGCATCTGCTCGATGACGTAGCGGTCGCCCACCTGCGCGCGCGCAAGTTTCAGATCAAGCGATTTCAGATAGCGGTCAAGGCCGGCGTTCGACATCACCGTTCCGACCACGCCGCCGCCCTTAAGGTGGCCGCTTTTCGACCAGGAGCGCGCCAGCAGCGCGAGGATCTGGTCGCCGTCGATGATGCGGCCATGTTCGTCGGACATCACGACGCGATCCGCGTCGCCGTCGAGCGCGATCCCGAAATTAGCGCGCATCTCGCGCACCTTGGCCGACATGGTCTCGGTGTCGGTGGAACCGCAACCGGAATTGATGTTGAAGCCGTCCGGCGTGACGCCGATGGGAACGACTTCGGCGCCGAGTTCCCACAGCGCGGCGGGCGCGACCTTGTAGGCTGCGCCGTTGGCGCAATCGACGACGATCCGCAGACCCTCGAGCGTGAGGCGGCGCGGGAAAGTATTCTTGACGAATTCGATATAGCGCGCCTGTGCATCGTCGATGCGCTTGGCGCGTGCCGAGCTTGGGCGACGTGGCAAGGCCGGACTCAAGACCATTGTCCATCAACGCCTCGATCGCCGCTTCATGCTCGTCGGAAAGCTTGCGGCCGTCGGGGCCAAAAAACTTGATGCCGTTGTCCTGATACTGGTTGTGCGAGGCGGTGATCATCACGCCCATGTCCGCGCGCAGCGAACGCGTGAGCATGGCGACGGCCGGCGTCGGCAGCGGCCCGAACTGGAACACGTCCATGCCCACCGCGGTGAAGCCCGCGACGAGCGCGGATTCGATCATATAGCCGGAGAGACGCGTATCCTTGCCGATCACGACGCGATGGCGATGGTCGCCGCGCGTGAAGATGCGCCCCGCGGCCATGCCGGCGCGCATAGCCACGCCAGGCGTCATCGCGCCGGAATTGGCGCGACCGCGGATCCCGTCGGTGCCGAAATATTTCCGGCTCATGTAAAACGCTCCCCTGCCATCCGTGCTATTTTTTGTATTTTAGAATGTTATCAGATTTTTCGCAGTGATTTCCGAACAAAGGCTTAAGTCTGGGCCCGGCAAACGTTAATCCGGCCGTTGCAGGGCTTTTTCGAGTAACACGGCGTCCCGAAGCGCACCAGGCGCGTGGGTGCGGATATAGTCCGCGCCCTGACGAATGGCAAACAGTTCCGCGGCCAAGCTGACGGCGCCGGCCGACTGGACATCGCGGCCAGTCAGGCGGCGCAAGAAAGATTTACGCGACACAGAAACCAGAACCGGAAGTCCGAAGCGCGACTTCAGCTCCGGCAGCCGCCGCAGCACGGTCAAAGACGTCTCGGGATTGGTGCCAAGGAAAAAACCCATGCCGGGATCGAGAACAATCCGCCCTCGTACAATGCCTGCATGTTCGAGCGCGACGATACGCAGTTCGAAGAATCGCGCGAGGCGATCCATGATTTCACCCGCCGGA
This sequence comes from uncultured Alphaproteobacteria bacterium, assembly GCA_963743765.1. Taxonomy (GTDB): domain Bacteria; phylum Pseudomonadota; class Alphaproteobacteria; order Micropepsales; family Micropepsaceae; genus Rhizomicrobium. The sequence continues at coordinate 415,664 of CAVUQQ010000003.1, read as the reverse complement.
ACATCGACGCGCGTGGCGGCGCCGCGCTCCTGGACAGAATGCATCACGATCAGCGTCGCGGAGGACGCAACAAGTTCCGGATAGAACGACACGTCCGGAAAGCCCTGAATGTCGTTGATGTAGGCCACGCCTTGTGCAATGGCCCAACGCTGTACGGCTGGCGCGAAACTGTCGATCGAGAGTGCAACGCCCTTCAGCGCGGCCACGACCGGCGCAAGGCGCGCGATCTCGACTTCTGCCGGAACACCTTTGGAATCCGGATTGGACGAGGCCGCACCAAGATCAAGGACGTCGGCACCCTCCGACACAAGCGCGCGGCCATGGGCGATGGCCGCCGCCGGCTCGAGATATTTGGCGCCGTCGGAGAACGAATCCTCCGTGATGTTCAGGATGCCGAGAATCTTGGTCATGCGCGCGTCACGGTTCGAGGCGCTGTGCCGACAGCGCACGTCGCCCCGACGATACTCTCAATCGTCACTGCAAAGTGCGCCACAAGTCAGAATCAGATCAGTGGCCCGGCTGCGGTTCGGGGACCAACGGACCGCGCGGACGGCCTGCAGCCGGCACGCTCGGCCCAGGACCACGATCCGGCGCCGGCTCTTCATACGGAGTGCGGATCGGCTTGACGCCCTTCATCAGCCCGACGATTTCGTCGCCCGTGAGAGTCTCATATTCCAGCAGACCCTTCGCCACCGTGTGCAGATCGTTGATGCGCGAGCTGAGGATGCCATACGCACGGCGATAGCATTCGTCGATGATGCGGCGGATTTCCGAGTCGATCTTCTGTGCCGTCGCTTCGGAGATATTCTGCGTGCGCGAGACGGAGTGACCAAGGAACACTTCTTCCTGGTTTTCGGAATAGGCGATGGGGCCGAGATCGTCGGACATACCGAAGCGCGTAACCATGGCGCGGGCCATGCGCGTCGCCTGTTCGATATCGCTGGAGGCGCCCGTCGTGACCATCTCATGGCCGAAAACGAGTTCTTCGGCGATCCGGCCACCGAATGCGACGCAAAGGTCGGCGAGCATCTTCTGGCGCGTCAGCGAAAGCTGGTCGCGTTCCGGCAGACGCATGACCATGCCCAGCGCACGGCCGCGCGGAATAATCGTCGCCTTGTGTATTGGGTCGGAGCCTTCGACCGCGATCGCGATGATCGCGTGGCCGCCTTCGTGATAGGCGGTGAGCTTCTTTTCGTCCTCGCTCATGACCATGGAGCGGCGTTCCGCACCCATCATCACCTTGTCCTTGGCGTCTTCCAGCTCGCTCATCGTGACGACGCGCTTGCCACGGCGTGCCGCCAGCAAAGCTGCCTCGTTCACCAGGTTGGCGAGATCTGCGCCGGAGAAACCGGGCGTGCCGCGTGCGATCGTGCGCGGCTCGACGTCGGGTGCCAGGGGAACCTTGCGCAGATGCACGCGCAGGATCTTTTCGCGACCGCCGAGGTCGGGATTGGCAACCACGACATGACGGTCGAACCGGCCCGGACGCAGCAGCGCGGGGTCGAGAACGTCCGGACGGTTGGTGGCGGCGATCAGAATGACGCCTTCGGTGGATTCGAAACCATCCATCTCGACGAGCAACTGGTTGAGCGTCTGTTCGCGCTCGTCATTGCCGCCGCCGAGACCGGCGCCGCGATGACGGCCGACCGCGTCGATTTCGTCGATGAAGACAATGCAAGGAGCATTCTTCTTGGCCTGCTCGAACATGTCGCGCACGCGGCTGGCGCCGACGCCGACGAACATTTCGACGAAGTCCGAACCCGAGATCGTGAAGAAGGGAACGTTGGCCTCGCCCGCGATGGCGCGCGCGAGCAGCGTCTTGCCGGTACCCGGCGGGCCGACCAGCAGCACGCCCTTGGGAATGCGTCCGCCGAGGCGCTGGAATTTCTGCGGATCCTTGAGGAAGTCGACAATCTCCTTGAGATCGTCCTTGGCCTCGTCGACGCCCGCAACGTCCTCAAACGTGACCCGGCCCGTGCGCTCGGTCAGCATCTTGGCGCGCGACTTGCCGAAGCCCATTGCCTTGCCGCCGCCAGCCTGAAGCTGGCGCATGAAGAAGATCCACACTGCGATCAGAAGCAGCATTGGCAGCGCGTTGAGCAGCACGGCCATCAGGTTGAAGCCGTCGTCCGGCGGGCTGACGGAAATATTGACGTTGTGCGACTTCATCAGAGGCACGAGCGTCGTGTCGCTGCTGGGCGCCATGGTCGTGAAAGGCTGGCCGTTCGCCAGTTCGCCCTTGATGGCGTCGCCTTGCATGGTCACGGACTTGACCTGGCTCTGATTCACCTCGTCCACGAACTTCGAGTAGGTGATGTTCTGCGCGTTGGCATGCTGCGCCGTGCCCTGAAACAGGTTAAAGAGGAACACGAGCAAGAGCGCGACTACGATCCAGAGCGCGAGATTTCTAAGATTGTTCAAAGGGCCGTCCTTTCACGCGGGGCCAAGGCCAAGTTCTGGCGCTCAAAAAACCCACCTTATAGATAGGTCACTTCTATCGTATTGCCAGACTTCAAAACGTTAAGAAGTTTGTATCACCGCTGCAATCGCGATGCCAAAAGCCGATTAACGGCCGATGACCGCTCTCAGTGACGCCGTTTGACGGCTTTTGGTGCTTTTGGGCCGGTGCGGCACATTTTCCGGCACGATTGCGAGCGTTTCTGCGCCAAAGGCCCCGTCCTTCTTGGGGACAAAATAGAGGCGGCACCCGTGGAGGGTGCAGCCCCCGCCGATGGAACGGGCAGCAAGCTGGTCGAAAAGCCGCTCCAGCCGCTCGAATCGGGGCCGATAGGCCTGCCCCGAAACGATCATCAGCAATTGGGCGAGCGCGCGCAGGCCGATTTCGCGCGGCGCGCTGACAAGCGCGGCCCGATCGACCTGTACGCCGCTGCCGAACCGCCGGCAGGCGCGCAGCAGCACCGCTTCGGTGACCGCGTCCAGCGCCTCGCGCGCACGGGCGAGATGAGATGCCGCACTCGCCAGGCGCTGCTTGCTGAGTCCGGCCTCTTCAAGTGCTGCCCAGGCCTTACGCAGCCGGACCCTCGCAAAGCGCTCATCGGCGTTCATGGCATCCTCAAGCCAGTCATGCCCAAGCGACTCCAGGTGGGAACGGACCTGCGCGCGCTCCAGCGTCAGCAAAGGACGTACAATGCTTAGTTCGCGGAATTCGCCGAGCGGGTAGGACGTCACCGCGCGCATCGCCGCGAGCCCGTCCAGACCGGAGCCGCGCATCAGACGCAGCAGGAATGTCTCGGCCTGGTCGTCGCGGGTGTGCGCGACATAGAGCGCTGTTATCTTGTTCTTTCGCGCCCATTCGCCCATCAGCCGATAGCGCGCTTCACGGGCCGCGGCTTCGATATCGGACTTGGGATGCGGCCCGTGCCAGCGCAGGGCCTTGGATTTCAACCCCGCGGATTTGGCCCAGCGCATGACTTTGCGGGCATCGGCGGCGGACTCCTTGCGCAGCCCGTGATCGACCGTGACCACATGCGGCTGCGGACGCTGCGACTTCTTCGCCCAAGCTGCGAGAAGGTGCATCAGCGCGATGGAGTCGCCGCCGCCAGAAACCGCGACCGCGCCGGGCCATGGTGCGCCGGCCGCGATGAGCCCGTCCATCGCCTGGGCGAAGCTTGCTTCAAGAGACTCCGCGGCAGACGGCTTTGCGGGCGTCGCTGCCTTGGCCGAGGACGGCCGCCGAAGCGTGCGGGTATTTCGCCGGGAGCGCGGCAAGAGCGGTGCAACCTTCCTTCTTCTGGCCTGAGGCAATCAGTGCCTGGCCGAGCTTGAGCATGCTATCCGGCGCGCGGCTGGAGGTGGGATATTTCTTGATCACTTCGGCAAAGGCGCGCGTCGCGTTGTCATAGTTTTTCTGGACATAGGCGATGTCGCCGACCCAGTACACCGCCTGCGGCGCAAGGTCGTCCTTGGGATGGGTGTCCGCGAAGCCTCGAAAAGCTGCGCTCGCTTCGTCATAGCGGGCCTTGGCCAAAAGGTTCATCGCGGTCGAGAACTCGGCCTGCGTGTCGCCCGTTCCGGCCGTGCCAGCCGGAGTTGACCCGCCGGACGGAAGCGTTCCGAGCACGCCGGGTCCCGGCGCGAGGCGCTGCGGCGCTCCTGCGTTGCGCGACGGCGGCGCGTCGTTCGAGCCGCCGCCCGGCGGTGGCGGAGTAGCGTAGCTCGAAGTTCCGCTGCCCGGACATGGAACGGCGTTCGCATCGCCCTGCCCCGTGCCTGCACCAAGCTGTTGCGCGGCCATCGCGCACAGACGGTATTCGAAATCCTTTTTCTGGCGATCGACTTTGTCGTCCAGTTCCTGAACCCGATGAGTGAGCGTTTCGTTTTCACCCGTCAGGTTACGAACCGTGTCTTCCAGATCGCGCACCCTGTCGTTCAGCCGGCTGATCGCATCGTCCTGGCTCTGCTCTTTCTGCAGGCGCGCGGCCTTTTCCTCATCGCTTTCGCCGAACAGGTCGGCGACGCGTACAAGTCCGCCGGCTGCGCTACGCGGCGCGACATATCGCGTGGCTTGCGTCTGGACCGCGCTCGCGCCGACCGTGCCCGTCGCCGCGAAAAGAGCGCACAGCGCGACGGAACATGCGCCCAACAATCCAGCCTTGGTCATGCCGTGCCTCCTTGGTAAAGGCCATTCATTTGCGAAGACTTAGCCCAAAATGAGGCTCGCCGGAATCCTGCTACAGCGGCGAAAAAACAAAGGGGCGCCCGCAGCGAGCGCCCCTTTGCAATTTCTGCGCGCGAATTTAGGCGTTCGCGCCGCCGGAGACAGTCGTCACGCCGCGACGATTCTGAGCCCAGCAGTCTTCGGTCGATTGCGTGCAGATCGGATGCTCCTTGCCATAGGAAATCGTCTCGACGCGCGCGGCCGAAACGCCGAGGCTGACGAGATACTCCTTCACGGCATTGGCGCGGCGCGCGCCAAGCGCGAGGTTGTATTCGCGCGTGCCGCGTTCGTCGCAATCGCCTTCGACGGTCACTTTGATCGAGGGATATTTCTGCAGCCATGTCGCCTGGCGCTGCAGCGTCGACTTGTCGTTGTCCTCGATGTTGTACTCGTTATAGGCGAAGTGAACCGTGTCGCCGACGTTGACGCGCAAATCTTCCGCGCTGCCGGGGACGATGCTGGACGTGACGGCGGGCGCTTCATGTGTGGCCATCGGCGGCGGCGTTTCCGCGACGGGCTTGGGTGTCGAACAGCCGGCGAGCATCAGCGCGGCCGAGAACGCGGCGATCGTCATTGCGGTGGAATATTTCGTCATCGGAATTCAGGCTCCTCCAGCGAGTTAGCCATGCAACTTGCAGCAAATCCGCAATGCATCGCCAGTGAACTCAGTGTCATACGCTTTGATGTCAAACGCGTGCCAAGAACAGACTATACAGAGTTTAGAAACATTAGGGCTACTGGATCAAGGGTGACCACGCCGGATCGGATGCGTCACCGGGTGTTGTTACACGACGTTCATTGCGGCCCGTGACATCGATTGACCAGATTTGCGAACCACGTCCGCCCGGCGATGTACGTCCGAACATAATGACTCGGCCGTTCGGCGCCCATGTCGGCCCCTCATCCTCCCAGCCATTGGTGATGATGCGCACGCCAGAACCGTCGGGATGCATCACGCCGATGTGGAATCCGCCGCTTTGATTGGTAAACGCGACCAGATCGCCGCGCGGACTCCAGACTGGCGTGCCGTTGCGCCCGGCGCCGAAGCTGATGCGATGCTGGTTGGAGCCGTCGGCGTTCATCACATAGATTTGCTGGCTGCCGCCGCGATCCGATTCAAATGTGATCTGCGCGCCATCCGGCGAATAGGACGGAGCGGTGTCGATGGCCGGATCGCTGGTTAACCGCGTAAGCGCTCGCGTTCGAAGGTCCATCACATAGATGTCGGAGTTGCCACCAGTTTCCAGTGTAAGCGCAACCTTGTTGCCGTCTGGTGAAAAGCGCGGGCTGAATGTCATGTTGGGGAAGTTGCCGAGCACTTCCTGCCGTCCACTCTCCAGATCGAACAGATAGACGCGAGGTTTGGAACCGATATACGACATGTAGGCGATCATCTGCGCCGTCGGATTGAACCGCGGCGTGAGCACGAGATAATCGCCGCGCGTCAGGAAGATCGGATTGGCTCCGTCTTCGTCCATCACGGCGAGCCGTTTTTTGCGCGCAAGGGCCGGACCCGACTCCGAGATGAAGACGATTCGGGTGTCGAAATAGCCCTTCTCGCCGGTGATGCGTTGATAGATCGCATCCGAGATGATGTGGGCGATGCGCCGCCAGTTTTCAGGCGTGGTGAAATATTGCTGGCCGATCATCTGCGTCTCGCCGAACACATCCCAGAGCCGGAAGTCAACGCGCAACCTGCCATCCGGTTGCGCCTGAACCTGCCCGGCAACCAGGGCCTGGGCGCTGATCGCGCGCCAGCTGCCGAACTGAGGTGGTACGTTTATGTTCGTGATCTTCTCAACAAAGGATTTGGGATCGAGCGGGCGGAAAAGGCCCGAGCGTTCGAGATCGGCGCGCACCACCTTGGCGATGTTCTGCGCCGCCGCGGCATCGCCCGCATTCGGCGACGAAAAATCGGGGATGGCGATCGGCAGAGGTTGGGCGTTGCCCTGATCCACCGTAACATGAAGCTCGGCACGCGCAGGCGTCGTGGCAAGGAGCGCCACCAACGTGACGGCCGCAATGGCAGTAACAATCCGGAACAATCGACTAACCTCCACTTTTGTCTCCAGTCACTGAATCATCTTGCGCGGATCGAAGTCGATCGTGATGTCGCGCCAGACGTTGTACTTGTCCGCAGGCAATTTGTAAGGCTGGCACGTGTAAATCGCGCGCCGCGCCGCGTCCGCAGCGGCGCGCATGAACGGATCCCCGGCTGCCTGTGAAGCAGAGTCTGCAGCCAATTGTGGCGGCTGTGCGACGCGGCCATCAGGCGCGAGAAAGAGTTCAAACTCAGGAATGAGACGCTCGGGGTGCGGCGAGCCGACCGGCGGGTTCCAGCATTGCGCAATCTGGTTCTTGAGCGCATCGGACAGATCCATCGTCATCGCGTTCATTGCGCCGATGCCGCGAACCGTTCGATCGGCGGTTTTAGCGTTACGAGGCGCGGCAGCGGGTGAAGTCAACTTGTTCAGCAACGCACTGAAATCGTCGCTCCTGGGCTTTTTCTGGTCGGGCGCAAGCGGCTCTTCCTGCGGCTTCTTCATCGGCGTGGGCGCAGACGTTGGTTTGGCGATCGCCGGTTCGGACGACGCCCGATCCGGAGCTGCTTCAAGCTGCGGCGGTGCCGGCGCCGGCTTCGGAATCGGAGTCTCAAGCTGCGGGGGCGTCTGGATATCCTTCGGCTCGACCTTGGGCTGGCGCTGCACCGTCGGCGCGATGTTGGTCTTGTCGGCGATCGTCACAAGATCAACGGGAACGATCGGTGCCGCTTCATCGGTGACGTCGAGACGATGCTGCCACGTGAACATCGCGCCGGCCGCGATGAGGCCATGCAGCAGCAGCGCGCCAAGCACGCCCACGCGCGGACCACGCGCCGTGGTCGGCGTGTATCTATTCCTTCTCTGGCTTCGGCTTTGCGACATCGGTAACCAGCCCGATATGGGTGAAGCCCGCGGCAGAAAGAAGGCCCATGACTTCCATCACGCGGCCGTAATCGACCGCCTTGTCGCCGCGCACAAATATGCGCTGGTCATAGCCGTTGGCCGCGATGGCGGTGAGCTTGGCCACAAGCTCGTCTTCGCCGACCGGCGTGTTCTGGATATAGACCTTTCCGTTGCGCTTGACCGTCACCGACAGCGGCTCGCGATCCTGACCCAGCGCCTGCGCGCGCGTCTTGGGCAGGTCCACCGGAACGCCGACAGTGAGCAACGGCGCCGTCACCATGAAGACGATCAGAAGCACCAGCATCACGTCGACGAAAGGTGTGACGTTGATCTCGGACAGTGGCCGGCGGCGAAGGCCGCGCCGCCCACGCTCGCGTGGCTGGATACCCGCCGCCATCAGCGCGCCTTCTCGTCCAGCTGGCGCGACAGGATGGCGGACAATTCGTCGGCAAAGGCATCGAGCCGCGTGCTGTAGCGGCCAATGTCGTTGACGTAGCGGTTGTAAAAGATGACGGCCGGGATGGCGGCAAGAAGTCCCATGGCCGTCGCGAACAGCGCTTCGGCGATGCCGGGCGCAACGACGGCAAGTGTCGTGTCATGCCTTGCAGCGATTGCCGAGAAGGAATTCATGATGCCCCACACCGTGCCGAAGAGGCCGATGAACGGCGCGGTCGAACCAACGGTCGCGAGGAACCCGAGCGAACGCTCCAGCCCGTCGGCCTCGCGCATGATGGTCACGCTCATTGCCTTCTCGATACGTTCCTTGACGCCGGGCAGGAGCGCTTCGCGCGGCGTGCCGCCTTCAAAAGCCCGGCGCCATTCGCGCAGGGCCGAAACAAAGACCGCCGCCATCGGATGATCGGCATTGGCAGAGAACTTCGAATAAAGCTCGTCCAGCGACTGTCCGGACCAGAAAATCTTTTCGAACTTCGTGGCGCGGCGGCGCAGCGTGCCCAGGGCCAGCCATTTGTTGATGATGATCGTCCACGACCAGAGCGAGGCGATGAGCAGGAGGATCATCACCGATTTCACGATCCAGTCGGCGCTCATGAACATGTGCACGACGGAAATGCTGCCGATGGAAGTATCGCCGCTGACGCCGATCGGCGATAACTCGACGGACGTCGTCGGCGCGGCATCGGGTGCGGCGAGATCATGACTCTCGGCGGCGCTGCCGGTAGGCGCCGCGGCCGGAGCACGTTGCGCCAGCGCGGGCGTTGCGACGGAAAAAGCGAGCGCCGCAACAGCGACAGCGACCAAGCGAAACAGTTTCATCAACGGACCTCTTTCAACGAGGAGCGGAAGCCATCGCTCGTCTTGACCGGCGCGAACGGCGCAAAAGTCATTCAAAGGTGGCCGAATTTGGGCGTCAAAGGTTAAGCGGTTGTTTCCAATACGAAAGGAAGCAGTTTGTCGCGCACCGCCTGCGGAATTCGCCGCGGCTTTCCGCTGAGCGTCATGATACACGCTTCGACCTTACCGTGCGCAAGCAATGTGTCTCCGCTGTAAATTTTCTGATCGGCCTTCATGCGCGCTCCCGTGAGCAGCGGACAGGTGGTGCGGATCTCAAGCGGATCGTCCAGCCGCGCCGGCCTGAAGAAGTCGATCGACGCATTACGAAGTGTCCATGCGGCCGGTTCAGCCTCTTCGAGCATCGCCATCCTGGTGACTCCCGCGAGACGGAAGAACTCGGTGCGGCCGCGCTCCATGTAGCGCAGATAGTTGGCATGATAGACAACGCCGGAAAGATCGGTGTCCTCGTAGTAGATCCGGATCGGCAGGATGTGCACCTTGCCGTCGAAGCGGCCGAGACCGGCAGGCTCACTCATCCTTGTCGTCCGCAAAGAGGCCCATCTGCGAAGGATCCCGCGGCGGCGCCGCAAGGCCCAGATGACCATAGGCCGCGCCGGCGAGCAGACGTCCACGCGGCGTGCGCTGGACGAACCCCTGCTGCATCAGGAAGGGTTCGACCACATCTTCGATGGCGTCGCGGGATTCTCCGAGCGCGGCCGCAATCGTCTCGATGCCGACCGGTCCGCCGCTGAAGGCTTCGGCGATGAGTTTCAGATAGCGTTTGTCGAAGGCGTCAAGCCCGCGCGCGTCAACCTCCAGGCGCGTCAGCGCGGCATCTGCAATCTTGGCATCGACGCGTGCATGGCCGGCAACGGAGGCGAAATCCCGCACGCGCTTCAGCAGGCGGCCCGCGATGCGCGGCGTGCCTCGCGCACGGCCGGCAATCTCGCGTGCGCCATCGGCAGTGAGTTCGAGGCTCAGCACGCGCGCACCGCGCTCGACGATGGAGACAAGTTCGTCGGGCGAGTAGAAATTGAGCCGCACCGGAATGCCGAAGCGGTCGCGCAGCGGCGTCGTGATGAGGCCCGAGCGCGTCGTGGCCCCGACCAAAGTGAACGGATTGAGCGTGATCTTCACCGAGCGCGCCGACGGCCCTTCGCCGATGACGAGGTCGAGTTCGTAGTCCTCCATCGCGGGATAGAGGATTTCCTCCACCACCGGATTGAGACGATGGATTTCGTCGATGAAAAGAACATCGCGCGGTTCGAGATTGGTGAGGATCGCCGCAAGATCGCCGGCCCTGGCCAGAACCGGTCCCGAAGTCGAGCGGAAATTCACACCCAGCTCACGCGCAACGATCTGCGCCAGCGTCGTCTTGCCGAGACCCGGCGGGCCGGAGAACAGCACATGATCGAGCGCTTCCTGACGTGCCTTCGCCGCCTGGATGAAGATCGAAAGATTTTCGCGCGCCTGCTGCTGACCGACGAAATCGGCGAGCTTCTTGGGACGCATGGACGATTCGAGTGAGTCTTCTTCGGAGCGTTCCGGCGTGACGAGGCGGTCGACAGCTTGCTTGGCCATCTATCGCCCCATCGCCCGCAACGACTCGCGGATCAGGACGTCGACCGGGGCTGCCTGGCCGAGATCGTTGGCGGCGCGCGCGACGGATTCGGATGCCTGGCCGGGCGAATAGCCGAGCTTCACGAGCGCAGCGACGGCGTCAGCCTCGGGACCGCGCGGCGCCAGCGCCACGACGTGGCCGTCATCGGCATGGCCGCGCAGCATCATTGCCGGCGCCTTGTCCTTCAGTTCCGTCGTGATCCGCAGCGCAAGTTTGGGCCCCACGCCCTGTGCCCGGCCGATGGCGGCCTTGTCCGACAGAGCGAGCGCGCGTTCGAGTTCGCGCGGCGACAGTGCGGACAACACGTTGAGCGCAACGCGGCTGCCGACATTCTGCACCGTCTGCAGCAGGCGGAACCATTCGCGCTCTTCGGCGGAGTGAAAGCCATAGAGCCGGATCGCGTCCTCGGAAACTTTCGTCTCGATCATCAGCGAGACATGCGCGCCGGCCGCGAGCTTCGATAGTGTCGAGCTTGGGCACTGCACCAGATAGCCGACGCCGCCGACGTCGAGGATCGCGTGATCCTCGGCGATCGAATCCACGATGCCGGTGAGCTTGCCGATCATGCGAGCGCCACGATCATTCGTGCCCGCGTGCCCGCCAGATGCGCATGGGCGATGGCGCAGGCGAGCGCATCGGCGGCATCGGCCTGTTCCACGCCGCACGTGGGAAGCAGACGGCGCACCATCGCCTGCACCTGCTCCTTCTGCGCGTGGCCGACGCCGACGACTGACTTCTTGATGTGGTTGGGCGCGTATTCGGCGATCTCGAGTCCTGCCTGCGCGGCGGCGAGCAACGCGACGGCGCGGGCATGGCCGATCTTGAGTGCGGCGGACGGATCCTTGGCCACGAAAGCCTGTTCGACGGCGATGGCCGCCGGTCTCTGTTCCGCGATCACTTTTTCCAAGGCCTGGTGCAACGCCAGCAGGCGAAGGCCGAGCCCGTCGGCGGCGCGGGTGGCGATCACGCCATGGGCGATATGGCTCAGTTTCGAGCCCGAAACCGCGATCACGCCCCAGCCCATCCGGGCGAGACCCGGGTCGAGGCCAAGGATGCGAATCGGCGCGCTCATCGGCCTTTTGTACCCCTTCCGTTCGGCACTTTCCTAGCCGCCCGGAACACAACTCAGCCCGAGAGCTTCGCTATCGCGGCGTCCGACAGCTCGTAATTGCCGTAGACGTTCTGCACGTCGTCATGGTCGTCGAGGGTTTCGATCAGCTTGATCAGGCTTTCGGCGGAGTCGTCCTTCACCGCCACCATGTTCTGCGCCCGCCAGGTGAACGCGGCCGACGACGGCGCGCCGAGCTTGGCCTCCAGCGCATCGCGCACTGCAATGAAATCGTCGAGGCTGGTGAGGAACTCGTGCCCCTCCTCGGTCGAGATGCATTCGTCGGCGCCGACCTCGATGGCGAGTTCGAGCATCGCATCGTCGCTGCCCTTGTCCTTCGGATACGTCACCTGTCCGACATGATCGAACATGAAGGACACCGAATTGGCGGCCCCCATCTCGCCGCCATATTTGGCGAAGGTGGAGCGCACGTCGGCGGATGTGCGGTTGCGATTGTCGGTCAGCGCTTCCACGATCAGCGCGACGCCACCCGGGCCGCGGCCTTCGTAGCGCACCTCGTCATAGTTCTCCGCATCGCCCCCCTGACCCTTCTTGATGGCGCGGTCGATCGTGTCCTTGGACATGGACTGCGCTTTGGCGGCGATGATCGCGGTGCGCAGGCGCGGATTGTGGGCCGGGTCCGGCAGGCCCGACTTGGAGGCGACGGTGATTTCGCGGCCGAGCTTGGAGAAGAGCTTGGAGCGCTCCTTATCCTGCTTGCCCTTTCGGAACATGATGTTCTTGAACTGACTATGTCCTGCCATGCGCTGCCGGATCTCTGGGTGCGGCCGGTGAGATAGCCGTGTGGGCGCCAAGGGTTCAAGAGGCGAAGCCCGCGACAAACGCCGTGGTGGTTGCGTTCGAAGGCCTTTTTCGAGATTCCGCTACCAGCCCTGCCCGTTATAATTTTTATTTTGAGGATCAAATAGCCTGAATCGAGCATAACTACTTGATCGCTCACGGTAATATTGATGTAAAGTATTCGACCATATCAGCATCTAGCCGCGCTCTCAGCTTTCGTGATTTCAGTGCCACAAATATAGGAATTAGTTCCGAATCTGCAATAGGATCGTGCGCGAAAGTGTTTCTCTTACGACGTATGGACGAACGCGTAGCCAAATCCCCGCAGTCGGCAAAGATGCTGAGCACGCGATGACCGATACGCGCACGACCGAACAACGCTCGGCAATCATGAGAGCCGTCGGAACGAAAAACACGGGTCCTGAGTTGCTCGTACGTCGTCTCCTTCATGCAAATGGCTATCGCTTTCGACTTCACAGGGAGTCGTTGCCTGGAACGCCTGACATTGTTTTGTCGAGCAGAATGAAAGCGATCTTCGTTCATGGATGTTTCTGGCACGGACACCGCTGCTCGAAAGGTCGTCTTCCCAAGTCCCGAGTCAAATACTGGACGGAAAAAATCTCGCGCAACAAGGAACGGGACAGTGCAAATTTGAAGGCGTTGCGGAAGCTTGGCTGGGCGACCTTGGTGGTTTGGCAGTGCGAAACGAAGAAGCTCGACGTTCTTCAGAAGAGGCTTCGGCGGTTTGTCGAAGCGTAGAGAATCGAGCCATCTTGAGATTGGCTGCCCACTAGAATAAAACGTGAACAAATTGGGGAAATGGCATGCGACCGATCGGAATCGATTTGTTTGCCGGTGCAGGCGGCATGAGCTTGGGTTTCGAGCAGGCCGGGTTCGATATAGCCGCTGCGGTCGAAATCGATCCCATTCATTGTGCCGTACATGAGTTCAACTTTCCCAAATGCGCAACGATCCCCCGTTCAGTGTCTGGCCTCTCGGCCAAATCGATCCGTGACGCGGCGGGCATCGGCAACAAGCCAATCGACGTCGTTTTCGGCGGACCGCCCTGCCAAGGGTTTTCGCTTATTGGACACCGCGCGTTAGACGATTCTCGCAACGAACTCGTGCTCGAATTTGTCCGCCTTGTGGCGGAATTGAATGCCTCATCGTTTGTCTTTGAAAACGTCAAGGGGCTTACAGTGGGCCAGCACAAAGCGTTTCTCGAAGAGCTGATCGACGCGTTCGACGCGGCTGGATACAAAGTGAGATTGCAGCCGCAAGTCTTGAACGCAGCCAACTATGGCGTGCCACAAAGTCGCGAGAGACTGTTTCTTCTTGGAGCGAAGAAGCGTCAGGAGCTTCCGAAATATCCGGAACCGCTTACGAGCTTTCCAGGAATGCGCAGGCCGTCCGAGGGCCTCGTTCCGGGTCCGACATGCGAGGACGCGTTGGGCGACCTTCCAAATGCCGATGCGCACGAACACCTCTTTGAAGACGATGAGGTGTGTGTTTCGAAATGGAATAGGCCGAGCCGTTACGCGTCCGAGATGCGAGCGCTTACAAACGACGCTTGGCACTTCGGATACAAACGCGCATGGAATCCTGGCGTGCTGACGTCAAGCATGCGAACCAAACATTCTGCGATATCGCACAGGCGCTTCGACGAGACTGTCCCTGGCACTATCGAACCGATTTCGCGATTCTTCCGGCTTGCTAAGGACGGAGTAGCCAACACACTTCGAGCCGGGACGGATTCGGCGCGCGGCGCGTTCACGAGCCCGCGCCCAATTCACTACGAATTCTCTCGTTGCATTACAGTTCGCGAAATGGCGAGGTTGCATGGATTTCCGGACTGGTTCCGCTTCCATTCGACGAAATGGCATGGCGCCAGACAAATCGGAAATGCGGTTCCGCCACCGCTCGCAAGAGCGGTGGCCAAAGAAGTGATCGCTGCCCTACGGCTCGAAGTCGAACGGCCCAAAGAGACGCTGTCGCTTGGCAACACTCGATTGCTCAAAATGGAAATGGCCGATGCCGCATCTCACTTTGAGGTACCTCGTATCATCGGACGCCGAGATCGAAAGAGTGGCGCAAAGAAGCGCAGGCAGCATGAAGTGGAAGCGGCGCGGTTAGCGACAATGGCCGTGTCCGATGCCTGATATAAGCGTGGAAACTAATCGATATAGGGCGATAATTCAGCGGATTTTCTTCGATCATTGGGAAAAGGGAGTGCGAGAATTTGTATTTCTGCGCTCCGAAATCGAGGACGCCGCCAACCAACTGAAGTTAGCGCTTCCCAAAAATCAAGGCGACGCAGTTTATGCGATCAGATATCGCACGCCGCTCCCAAAGGCAGTTATTGACGCGCAACCAAAAGGCTTCGAGTGGATTATTGAAGGAGCTGGAAGAGCAAAGTACCGGTTCAAATTGGTGCCTGCGAATCGCATTCGCCCTCGCGAGGACATGGCATGGATTGCGATACCCGACGCAACTCCCGAGGTTATTCAACTCTACAAACTGGACGACGAGCAGGCACTACTCGCTATCGTGCGCTACAACCGGCTAATCGACATCTTCCTTGGACTCACAACCTTCAGTCTTCAGAATCACCTGCGCACGACTGTCAAAGATGTGGGCCAAATTGAGATAGACGAACTTTATGTCGGCCTCGACAGTGACGGGTGTCACTACGTGATTCCAGTCCAAGCCAAGGGTGGCCGGGACCAGATTGGCGTGGTGCAAACTGCTCAAGATATCCGCTATTGCGACCAGAAGTTTCCAGGCATGCGCTGTAGGCCCATCGCAGCCCAGTTTCTGCCCGATGGAGTTGTAGCGCTATTCGAGCTGAAGCTTCAGAAGGACGAAGTGAGGGTGATGGAAGAAAGACATTACAAGCTCGTCCCTTCGTCAGAACTCGACACAGCGTCGATCCGCTCATACCGAACTTAGTCGATCGCGTTCTGAATTTGACAAATCCCAACAAAAAAAGGGGCCATTCGAACGCGATGCGGCGGCGCGAATCAGCCGACTGGCGTCTGGACGACGAAGCGGCACAACTGTTCTTCGACTTCGACACCGAACTGGCGCGGTCAGAAGCAGCCCGACACTACGCCCCCACAGGCCCCTTGAGTTCCACCGTGTTGCCGTCGGGATCGAGAATGTAGACCGACGGGCCGGTGCCTTCGGCGCCATAGCGCTGACCGGATTCGACGATTTCGATTTTTTGCGCGGCCAGATGCGCGCGGATTTTCTCTTCGTTGAAGGGTGTCACCTGAATGGCGAAGTGATCGAGGTTGCGCGCCTGCGCGCCCGGCGCCGCGCCGCCGCGTCTGCCGAGCATTCCGTCAAGCGGCACCAGGTCGATCAGCGAGGAACCGGCGCGCACCTGCCACAGGCCGATTTTCTCCTGCACCTTGTCGAGCGTGCAGCCGAGTACGTCGCAATAGAAATGCAGGCTCGCCGAAAGATCGCGGACGCGCAGCACGACATGGTCGATGGCGCGAAGCGTGAAGGGTGGGTTGCTTTGCGGCATGCAGGTCCTCCCCATCGTCCGCATGCGGCGGACACTTCTCCCGTGCACGGGAGAATAAACTAGAGCGACGGCATCGTCTGCTTCAACCGGCCGCCAAGCCGCACAGGCTCGATGCGCGTGGCAAGGCCGCGGGCGCCGGTTTCCACGAACACGGCGCAAAGCGTTGCAGGTCCGGTGGCGGGCGTGAAGCGGCCGCTCGACATCTTGGTGACGAAGCGCTGCACCGGCTGGAACTTCTCCATGCCGATGACGCTGTCATAGTCGGCGCAGGCACCCGCATCGGTCTGGTACGCGGTGCCGCCCGGCAGGATTTGCGCATCGGCCGTCGGCACATGGCTGTGCGTGCCCACAACCATGCTGACGCGGCCGTCGCAGAAATGGCCCATGCCCATCTTCTCGCTCGTCGCTTCGGCATGCATGTCGACGACAATGGCGTCGGCCGCCTCGCCGAGCGGACAGGCCGCAAGCTCCGCCTCGATGCCCGCGAACGGATCGTCGAGCGCATCCATGAAGACGCGGCCCATCACATTGACGACGAGCACGCGCGCGCCGCTTCTCGTCTGATAGAGATTGGCGCCGCGGCCGGGCGTGCCATGCGGATAGTTGCGCGGGCGCAGGATGCGGTCCTCGTCATCGATGAAGGAGAGGATTTCCTTCTGGTCGGCCCAGTGATTGCCCGTCGTAATGACGTCGATACCCATGGCAAAAAACTCGCGCGCAATCGACTGCGTCAGGCCGAAGCCGTGCGCCGCGTTCTCGCCATTGGCGATGACGAGATCGAGCGAAAGGGAATCCTTGAGTCGCGGCAATTCGGCCGCCACCACGTCGCGGCCCGGCTTGCCGATCACATCGCCGATGAACAGAATGCGCATCGCGGCGTCATAGCACAGAAAGTCCATGCGCCATGATTTTTCGAATCCTCATTCAGACCTCCGCGTGGCTGGCGTTCATGGCGGTCCTGTTGTTCGTGGCCGCGGGCACGTGGCGCTGGATGGAGGCCTGGTCGTTTCTCATAATCTTCGCTGCCGGATCGGCGGCTTTCTGCGCCTGGCTCCTGCGGCGCGATCCGGCGCTGCTTGCCGCGCGCATGGGTTCGGTTGTGCAAAAAGAGCAACCGTTGTGGGATCGCCTTTTCATGGGGTCGATCCTGGTGGGCTGGAACCTGTGGCTCGTGCTCATGGCGCTGGATGCCCGGCGCTGGCACACGTCGCATGTGCCGGTATGGCTTGAAGTAGTGGGCGGCGTTCTCATCGTGATCGGCTTCGCCGCCGTGGTGCCGGTCTTCAGCGTCAACACATTCGCCGCGCCCGTCGTGCGCGTGCAGGAGGAGCGCCGCCAGCACGTGATCGACACCGGGCCCTACGCGCTGGTGCGCCATCCGATGTACTCGGTGTCGATGCTCTACCTGTTCGGCGTGCCGCTGCTGCTGGGTTCCTGGTACGGGCTGATCGGCGCGGTGTTCATCGTGCTCGGCATTTCGTGGCGCGCGGTTCAGGAGGAGGAAGTGCTCCGTCGCAACCTGACCGGCTACGCAGAATATATGACGCGCGTGCCTTGGCGGCTTGTGCCTTACGTCTGGTGAAAACGGCGGATGCCGTTTTCGGTGACGACCATGTCGAGCGGATGATCGTGTTCTTCACGCGGCACCGTCGCGACTTCCTGTCCCGAGTAGGCGACGCCGATCAGGCGCATTCCCGGCAGCCGGTCAAAGGTGCGGTCGTAATAGCCGCCGCCATAGCCGAGGCGGTGGCCTTCGGCGTCGAAGGCCAGAAGCGGCACCAGCACCGCGCCGGGCATCACTTCCGGCGCGGAAGCGAGCGGTTCGGCGATGCCATAGGTGTTGGGCGCCATCGGATCGCCCATCTTCCACTTGCGAAAAACCAGCGCCGAGCGCGCGGCGACGACGCAGGGAAGCGCCAGCGGATGACCGAGCGTCGACAGCGCCGACATCAGTGCGCGCGGATCGGCTTCGTCGCGGATCGGATGATAGCCCGCGACGATCGCGCCCTTCGGCAGGTCGAGATCTTTGGCAAAGGCGGCGACATGGTCGGCGAACGCCGGCCAGGTCAGCGTCGCTCTGCGGGCACGGGCTTCGGTGCGGGCTTTTTGTTTCTGGTCCATCGAAAAAAGCTAGCACAGGCTTTGCGGCCGGACGCGGCGCGGGGCGGCGGCGTGCAGACGCATGCGCGCTTGACGCGTGGTGAACTTCGCCGCGCTGAAAGGAAAGTGGACGGAACCGCAATCGCCGTTGGTGTTTGGATCCTCACGGGCCTGCATGCGCAGGTGGGCGCCATATGACCAAGACCACGATCCTGGCCAGGGACAGCTCCCGGTGAGTACCATTAAGGCCCCTGGGCATCGCTAACCTGACGCGCGGAGCAGTATCCGTCCGTCTCTAACCTAAGCGTGCGCAAGCCGTCCGGCAATGTCCTCAAGGCGTTTTGTCGCCGCTTCGAGCGCATTGGCTGCGACGGCTTCGGACTCGGCCAGCCGTTCGGCGACGGCGTCATGGCTGCCGGAAAGCTCGCCAAGCTCCTGCATCCGCAGCTGAAGTTGGCCCGCCGCCTCGTGATGTTCGTCGGCGATCAGCAGTGCGGCCATGAGCAGAAGGCGCTGGTCGCCGACCTGGCCGACGGACCCGAGAAGTTCCTTCACCTTGTCGTCGACATGCTCGGCGAGCTGGCGCAGGTGGTTTTCCTCGCCATCGTCGCAGGCGATTGTGTAGGCGCGGCTGTTCACCATGACATTCACGAGAGGCATAAATTTCTCCTAGCGGCCGAGCGCGACGCGGATTTCGCCGATGGCGCCGTCGAGCCGGCCCTCGACTTCCTCGGCGATGCCGGCAAGCGAACGGTTTTCGTCTTCCAGTTCGGCGATGCGCGCGAGGAGGCGTTCGCGTTCCTCGGTCAGTTCGGCGACCCTGGCCTGCGCCGCGGCAGCTTCGGTCCGCAGCCCGGCAAGCGGCGCCGTGGCGTCTTCCAGTGCCTGGAGCGCCGCATTGAAGCGCTCTGCCGCGATATCGAGCCTGCTCATGCGCGTCTCATTCCTGCGGTTCGACGGGACCTTAGGCTTCGGCGGGAAAGGGGGTCAACGCATAATCTACCTGAGGTTCTGCACGGCTATTTTTTGTCTCAACCGCGCATTCTGGTGATGGTTTGACAGGGCGTCATCAAGCGCCCTTGACGGCTCAGCCGCCCGGTCGCTAAGGCCAGCCTCCCGTTCATACGGAGTGACCCATGGATTCGCAAAACGCTCCGCCGGAGCAGGCCCAGACCCGCCGTCTGGCCAATGCCATCCGGGCGCTCAGCATGGATGCGGTGGAGCAGGCGAAGTCCGGCCATCCGGGCCTGCCGCTGGGCATGGCCGACGCCGCGACCGTTCTTTATTCGCATTTTCTGAAATATGACCCGGCCAACCCGCATTGGCCCGACCGCGACCGCTTCGTGCTTTCGGGCGGCCACGGCTCGATGCTGCTCTATTCACTACTTTATCTGAACGGCTACTCCGCCCCCACGCTCGGCGACATCAAGAATTTCCGCCAGGTCGGCAGCCCCTGCGCAGGCCATCCCGAATTCGGCCACCTGCCCGGCATCGAGACGACGACCGGCCCGCTCGGCCAGGGCATCGCGAACGCTGTCGGCATGGCGCTGGCCGAGCGCATCCTGAACGCGCGCTTCGGCGACGATCTCGTCAGCCACAAGACCTACGTCATCGCCAGCGACGGCGACCTGATGGAAGGCATTTCGCACGAGGCGATCTCGCTTGCCGGTCATCTGAAGCTGGCGAACCTCATCGTGCTGTGGGACGACAACAAGATTACCATCGACGGCGCGATCTCGCTGTCCGACTCCACCGACGAACGCAAGCGCTTCGAGGCGGCGGGCTGGGTCACCGACGAGTGCGACGGCCACAATGCCGTCGACGTGCATCGCGCCTTGAGCGCGGCGCAAAAGGCGCAGCGTCCGGTCCTCATTGCCTGCAAGACGGTGATCGGATTCGGCCTCCCGACGCGCGCCGGGACACAGAAGGCGCACAGCGATGCGCCCGGCGCCGAGGAAATCGCCGGCGCCAAAAAGGCGCTCGATCTTCCCGCGGCCGCGTTCACGCTGAACGACGGTGTGCTCGAGGAGTGGCGGGCACTTGGTGCGCGCGGCAAGGCTGCATTCGATGCGTGGTCTTTGCGCAAGAAAGCGTCGGCGCAGGCGCAAGACTTCGACGACACGATCAAGGGCGAACTGCCGAAGACGCTCAACGCCGCCATCGACGAACTGAAGCACAAGCTCAGCGCCGAGAAGCCGAATGCCGGCACGCGCCGCACTTCGGAACGCGTGCTCGAAGCCGTCAACGGCGTTTTGAAAACCACAGTCGGCGGTTCGGCCGACCTCACGCCGTCGAACAACACCAAGACCAGGAACATCGACGACATCAAGCCGGGCGACTTCAAGGGCCGCTATGTCCATTACGGCATCCGCGAGCACGGCATGGCGGCGGCGATGAACGGCATGGCGCTGCATGGCGGCATCGTTCCGTATGGCGGCACGTTCCTGGTGTTCTCCGACTATATGCGCCCGTCGATCCGCCTCGCCGCGCTCATGGGCATCCGCGTCGTCTTCGTGATGACGCACGATTCCATCGGCGTCGGCGAAGACGGCCCGACGCACCAGCCGGTGGAACATCTGGCCGCGCTGCGCGCCATTCCGAACCTGACGGTGATCCGCCCCGCCGACGCGGTGGAGACGGCGGAGGCGTGGGAGATTGCGCTCAACCACACCAAGGGGCCGAGCCTTCTGGTGTTCTCGCGCCAGGACGTGCCGACACTGAGGACTGAGCACACGAGCGACAATCTCGTTAACCGTGGCGCGTACGAAATCGCCGCAAGCGACGGCGCGAAGATAACCTTTCTCGCGACCGGATCGGAAGTCGATCTCGCGATGAAGGCGCGCGACATTCTGAAAGCCGACGGCATCGCGGCGCGCGTCGTTTCCATGCCGTGCTGGAGTCTGTTCGAGCAGCAGAGCGAAACATATCGTGACGCGGTTCTCGGCAAGGGTACGGTTAAGATCGCCATCGAGGCGGCGGTGCGCGAAGGCTGGGACCGGTACATCGCGCCGCATGGCCGTTTTGTCGGAATGCATGGCTTCGGCGCCAGCGGGCCGTATAAAAATGTGTACAAGCATTTTGGGATCACGCCGGAGGCGGCAGCGGACGCTGCGCGCTCGGCCTTGATGGCCGGGTCGCGCTGACGCTGCCCGGCCATGACGATTTTTGATCATGCGATGCGTTGCATCGCATTAAGGGAGAAAAGACATGGCAATCCGCGTTGCGATCAACGGCTTTGGCCGCATCGGACGTCTTGTGCTGCGCGCCATCGTGGAGAGCGGCCGCCGCGACATCGAAGTGGTGGCGCTGAACGATCTGGGCCCGGTGGAAACCAACGCCCATCTGCTGCGCTATGATTCCGTGCATGGCCGCTTTCCGGCCAACGTGACCGTCGACGGCGATTACATCGTCGCCGCGGGCCACAAGATCAAGGTCAGCGCCATCAGGGATCCGGGCGCGTTGCCGCACAAGGAACTCGACATCGACATCGCGCTGGAATGCACCGGCCTCTTCACGTCGAAGGAAAAAGCCTCCGCGCATCTGACGGCAGGCGCCAAGCGCGTCCTCGTTTCGGCGCCGGCCGACGGCGCAGACCTGACGGTCGTCTTTGGCGTCAACCACGACAAGCTGACGAAGGAGCACCTGATCGTCTCCAACGCGTCCTGCACGACCAACTGCCTCGTTCCGGTGGCCAAGGTGCTGCACGACGCCGTCGGCATCGAGAAGGGCATGATGACGACGATCCACTCCTACACCGGCGACCAGCCGACGCTCGACACGATGCACAAGGACCTCTATCGCGCCCGCGCCGCGGCGTTGTCGATGATCCCGACTTCGACGGGCGCGGCGAAGGCCGTCGGCCTCGTGCTGCCCGAACTGAAGGGCAAGCTCGACGGAATTTCGGTGCGCGTGCCGACGCCGAACGTCTCGCTGGTGGACCTGAAATTTATCGCCAGGCGCGCGACGAGCGTGGAAGAAGTGAACAACGCGATGAAAATCGCTGCCGCGGGCGCACTCAAGGGCATTCTCGACATCGTCGACGCGCCTCTGGTCTCCAGCGACTTCAACCACAATCCGGCGTCGTCGTCCTTTGCGCTCGACCAGACCAAGGTGATGGACGGCAACTTCGTGAGCGTGATGAGCTGGTACGACAATGAATGGGGCTTCTCCAACCGCATGGCCGACACCGCCGTGGCGATGGGCAAGTTGATCTGATGGCAACGTTCCGCACGCTCGACGACCTTCAGGTGAAGGGCAAGCGCGTGCTGGTGCGCGCCGATCTGAACGTGCCGATGAAGGACGGCGTCGTCACCGACGCGATGCGCATCGAGCGTCAGGCGCCGACGATCCGCGAACTCGCCGGCAAGGGCGCGCGCGTCATCGTGCTCAGCCACTTCGACCGGCCCAAGGGCAAGGTCGTGCCGTCCATGTCGCTGAAGCCGGTGACGGCGGCGCTGTCGCGCGAGTTGGGCAAGCCTGTCGCGTTTGCCGAAGACTGCATCGGCGACGTCGCGAAGACGGCGGTGGCGAAACTGAAGGACGGCGACGTCCTGCTGCTCGAAAACACGCGCTTTCACGCCGGCGAAGAGGCGAACGAGCCGAACTTCGCCAAACAGCTTGCGATGCTCGGCGACTTCTATGTCAACGACGCCTTCTCCGCCGCGCATCGCGCGCACGCCTCGACCGAGGCGCTGGCGCATCTGCTGCCCAATGCGGCGGGCCGGTCGATGGAGCAGGAACTCACCCATCTCAACAAGGTGCTCGGCGACCCCGAGCGGCCGGTGATGGCGGTGGTGGGCGGCGCAAAGGTTTCGAGCAAGATCGCGCTCCTTGAAAACCTGGTGCAGCGCGTCGAGACGCTGGTCATCGGCGGAGCCATGGCGAACACATTTCTTGCGGCCGAAGGCATCGAGATCGGCAAGTCGCTCTACGAGCCGGATCATCTCAAGACCGCGAGCCGCGTCATCAGCATGTCGACGGACACCGGATGCGCCGTGTTCCTGCCGTCCGACGTTGTCGTGGCCAAGGAGTTCAAGGCGCACGCCGCGCACCGCACCGTCGATGTCCGCGCGGTCGCGAAGGACGAGATGATACTCGACGTGGGCCACGCCACGATCGAGGCGTTCGGGAATCGTCTGCTCAACACAAGAACACTGGTGTGGAACGGACCGTTCGGCGCTTTCGAGACGCCGCCCTTCGATGTCGGCACGGTTGCCGCCGCGCGGCTCGTCGCGAAAGCGACGAAGGCCGGCAATCTGCTGTCGGTGGCGGGCGGCGGCGACACGGTGGCGGCCCTCAACCTTGCCGGCGTCGCAGACGCTTTCTCATACGTATCGACGGCCGGCGGCGCGTTTCTCGAATGGCTCGAAGGACAAGAATTGCCGGGTGTTGCCGCACTGGCGATCAAGGGAGAGTGACCATGAATCTCGCGGAACTGAATTCCATCGCCAACAAGATGGTGGCCAAGGGCCGGGGCATTCTTGCAGCCGACGAAAGCACGGGCACGATCAAGAAGCGCTTCGACAAGATCGGCGTCGAGAATACCGAAACCAATCGCCGCGACTATCGCGAGCTGATGTTCCGCGCGGGCGAGGGCATGAAGCACATATCCGGCGTCATCCTGTTCGACGAAACGATCCGCCAGAAGGCCAAGGACGGCACGCC
Organism: uncultured Alphaproteobacteria bacterium; assembly: GCA_963743765.1. GTDB lineage: Bacteria > Pseudomonadota > Alphaproteobacteria > Micropepsales > Micropepsaceae > Rhizomicrobium. The sequence goes on along the minus strand of CAVUQQ010000003.1, from coordinate 391,922 downwards.
GCTGGTCAAGCTGATCGAAGCCGCCGGCGCGGTTCCGGGCATCAAGGTCGATGCCGGCGCCAAGCCCATGGCGCTCGACCCCGACCAGACGGTGACGGAAGGCCTCGACGGCCTGCGCGAGCGGCTCGTCGAATATCACAAGCTCGGCGCGCGTTTCGCCAAGTGGCGCGCGACCTACAACCCGACGAAGCCTTCCTGGAACTCGATCAACGCCAACGCCCACGCGCTCGCGCGCTACGCCGCGCTAGCCCAGGAAAACGGAATCGTGCCGATCGTCGAGCCGGAAGTGCTGATGGACTATGACAACGACATCGACACCTGCGCCGCGATCACCGAATGGGTGCTGAAGGAAGTATTCCAGGAGCTCTACTACGCGCAGGTGAAGCTCGAAGGCATCGTGCTGAAGCCGAACATGGTGATCTCCGGCATGAAGTGCGCCAAGCAGGCAGGCGTCGAGGAAGTCGCCGACAAGACGGTGACGATCTTGAAGCGCTGCGTGCCGGTGGCCGTGCCGGGCATCGCGTTCCTCTCCGGCGGACAGTCGGACGAATTGGCCACCGCGCATCTCTCGGCCATGAACGCGCGCAGCACGCCGCCCTGGGCGCTGACCTTCTCCTATGGCCGCGCGCTGCAGGCCGCGCCGCAAAAGGCGTGGAGCGGCAAGGCTGAGAACGTCGCCGCGGCGCAGCGCGCCTTCGCCCATCGCGCGCGCATGAACGCGCTCGCCGCGACCGGCGCGTGGACAGCGGCCGAAGAAAAGAAGGCGGCGTGAGCGATCGCTGCCGCCTCTATCTCATTACGCCGCCGAAGCTTGAGCCGCAGAGTTTCGCCGAGACGCTCAAGCGCACGCTCGGTGCGGGCGATGTCGCCTCGCTGCAACTGCGCCTGAAGGACGTCGGCGACGACGAGATCCGCCGCGCCACGGAAATCCTGATGCCGGTCGCGCAGGCGCGTGGCGTCGCCTTCATCCTCAACGACCGTCCGGACCTTGCCTATGAGTTGCGCTGCGACGGCGTGCATGTCGGCCAGGATGACATGAGCTATGCCGATGCGCGGGCCGCGGTAGGCCGCGATAGCATCGTCGGCGTGACGTGCCACAACTCGCGCCATCTCGCGATCGCGGCGGCGGAAGCCGGCGCGGATTATGTCGCGTTCGGCGCGTTCTTTCCGACCGCGACCAAAGAGCCGAAGGAAATGGCCGAGATCGAAACGCTGCGCTGGTGGGCCGAGATGATGATCGTACCGTGCGTCGCCATCGGCGGCATCACGGTGGAAAACTGCAAGCCGCTGATCGAGGCCGGTGCCGACTTCCTCGCCGTCGCGTCCGGCGTGTGGGATTTCAAGGACGGGCCGCAAGCCGCGGTCAAGGCGTTCAACGCGCTGTTCGCCGCGTGAAAGCGCGCAAGCGATCGGTCGACGCGACCGTCGAGATCGACGGCTTCCGCCTGCGCTGGACACTTCAGCGCGAGGCGCAATGGACGACGAATGACGGCGGCAAGGGCATGGCGTTTTCGGTGCGGCTCGAAGACGACGCCAATCATCGCGAGCTGCTGCTGGAATTTCCCTATCCCAGGTGGAAGCCCGGCCCGCGCCAGGACAAGGAGCGCATATTGCCGCAACGCATCGCGGCGGGTATCCGCCAAGCGATGGAAGCCGGCTGGGATCCGCAGTCGCGCGGCCGGGTGTTCGCGTTTCAGGTGCCGGAGTAACGCTTGTCATCCCCGGCCGAGCGATCCGTAAGGATCGCGAGGGGAAGGGGACCCAGGCTTGGAAACCGCAGCGCTGTGTGGATTCCTGGGTCCCCTTCCCTCACTTCGCGCGCCAGGCGCGCGAAGTTCGCCGGGGATGACAAGTGGGGGCCCCCCTGCTATCACCCGCGCGCTCTTTCTCAGTTCGAAACCCGACCCGCGCCCAAGGAGGCGTTCGACACTCATGGCCAAAATCGCCGGAAACGAAATCCGCCCCGGTTCGATGATCGAACATCAGGGCCAGTTGTGGGTCGCGGTGAAGACGCAGGCGGTGAAGCCCGGCAAGGGCGGCGCCTATGCGCAGGTCGAACTGAAAGACATCGTCAACGGCACCAAGCTCAACGAACGTTTCCGCTCCAGCGAAATGGTCGAAGAGATCTATCTCGACAAGAAGGATTTCACCTTCCTGTTCGCGACCGGCGACATGCTGACTTTCATGGACGTGGAAACCTACGACCAGATCGAACTCCAGAAGGACTTCGTCGGCGACCAGGCGCAGTTCCTGGCCGACGGCATGAAGGTCATGCTCCAGCTCTATGAGGGCAAGCCGATCAGCATCAAGCTGCCGGCGCAGGTAACGCTCGAAGTCGTCGAAGCGGACGCGGTGATGCGCGGCGGCACGGCCGCGCCGTCCTACAAGGGCGCCAAGCTCGAGAACGGCATGCAGATCCAGGTGCCGCCCTTCATCAATGCCGGCACCAAGGTCGTCGTCTCGACCGAAGACGGCGCGTACGTCAGGCGGGCGGAATAATGCCCTATCTCTCCCCTGCCCTGAACGTGATGGTGAATGCGGCCCGCAAGGCGGGGCGTGGACTGATCCGCGACTTCGGTGAGATCGAGAATCTGCAAGTGTCGATGAAGGGTCCGGGCGACTTTGTCAGCACGGCCGACAAGCGCACCGAGAACCAGCTTCTCGAAGAACTGACCCGCGCGCGCCCCGGCTATTGCTTCCTGCTGGAGGAAGGCGGAACCGTCGACGGGCCGGACAAGTCGCACCGCTTCATCATCGATCCCATCGACGGTACGACGAACTTCCTGCACGGCATCCCGCACTTTGCGATTTCGATCGGACTGGAACGCGAAGGACAACTCGTGTCCGCCGTCGTCTTTAATCCGGTGACCGATGAAATGTACGTCGCCGAGAAAGGCCAGGGCGCCTTTCTCAACGACAAGCGCCTGCGCGTCGCGGCACGCAAGAAATTGAACGAGAGCATTCTCGCAACCGGTATCCCATGGCAGACGCGCGGCGATCATGACTTGTTCCTCGCCGAACTTGCCGCTGCAATGAGCCAGACGGCAGGCATACGGCGCTTCGGCACCGCGAGTCTGGATCTGGCCTATGTCGCTGCAGGACGATTTGACGGCTATTGGGAGCGCAACCTGTCGCCCTGGGACATTGCGGCCGGCATGCTTCTGGTGCGCGAAGCGGGCGGCGTGGTGACCGATCTGGACGGCGGCGCACGCGCGCTGGAGACCGGCCATATTCTCGCCTCGAACGAGCTGTTGCATCCGCAAGTCCTGAAACTTCTCAAGGACGCAGCGCGCGCCGCCAAAGGTTGAGGGCCGGCGCTTTGACCAGTAAGGTCCGCTGCGTCGGATCAGACGGGCACCACATGCAGTTTACGCGTACGCTTTGTGCAACCCTGCTGCTGACCGCGGCGCTGACGGCTCCGGCCGCGGCGCAGCTTTATCCCGGTGACGACGTCACGGTGAACACCGGCGCAGCCGGCCGCACCTATCTGCTCTATCCCGGCGGCCAATATGGCCGTTCGGTGCCGCAATTGCTGCAGCCGGGCGAGAAACCAGGCGCCGTCATTCATTTGCACATGCCGACGCATCGTCCGCAGGTTGCGTCTTCTCACAAGCCCAAGCCGGCGCCCGTCGCATCGCTGCCGGCGTCCGATGCAGCACCTGCTGCTGCTCCGGTGCGCAAGGCGGTCAAGCCGGCCAAGCAGGCTACGGTCACTTCCGATCCCGGCGCCCTGCCCGAAGACAGCGCGGCCCGCCTCGTCGGCGCAAACGCGGTGGGACCGGCAGCCAAGCCGCCGGCCAGACCTGTGCGGACAGCCGCGACGCCGCCTCCGGCTGCGAGTGCGCCTGCGGGCAACACCGGCGCGACAACCGTACCCTTTTCGTTCGGCGGACCTTCCGCAGCGCCCGTTGCAGCCAGCCCGCCGCCCGCGCCTGCGAGAACCGCCAGCGTGACGCCCCCTGCGCGGACCACGCCGTCGGGCGCGGCCGCTGCCGGTCTGAAAAAGCAGACGATGATTTCCTTCGCCGCGGGCGCGAGCAGCCCGGCGTCGACCGATGTGAACGCGATCCATGCGCTGGCGGCGTCGCTGAGCACCGCTCTGTCCGCGGGCGCAACACGCGTCCAGCTTGATGCCTATGGCGGGCCGCGCGGCGACAAGTCGTCCGACTCGCGCAGGCTTTCGCTGAAGCGCGCGCTCGTCGTGCGCGAGCTTTTGATCGAAGACGGCGTGCCGTCCGAGAAGATCGACGTGCGCGCCATGGGCGGCGCGGACGACAGCGGCGCCACCGATCGCGTGGACGTGTTCGTTCGCGGCTAGCGCGCCTTCGCCATGTCGATGTCGCGCGCCTCGCGGCCGAGCCAGGCGAGCAGCGCGACGGCGAGCGCAGCGGCGACCGCGACGCCGGCCAGCGCCAGACTGTAATTGTTGTTGTGGTTCTCCGCGATCCTGGCCTGGAGCACCGCGTTCGACGACGCGATGAAATTGCCGAGCTGATAGACGGTGCCCGGGAACGTGCCGCGCGCTTCGGCCGGCGACAATTCGTTGAGATGCGCCGGCACCACGCCCCAGGCCCCCTGCACGAAGAACTGCACCAGGAATGCGCCGATGGCGAGCAACGTCGCCGTCTCCGAATAGGCCCACAGCCAGATCGCCGGCAGCGCCAGCAGCGCTGACACGATCATCGTCCGCCGGCGCCCGAAAGACTGGCTGAACGCGCCGAACGAGAGTCCGCCCAGGATCGCGCCGATATTGTAGAGCACGGCGATCGTGCTGACGGTCAGATGGCCAAAATGATGCTGCTTCTGCAGGAACGTCGGATAGAGGTCCTGCGTGCCGTGGCTGAAAAAGTTGAACGCCGTCATCAGGAGGATGGCATAGAGCGCGAGCTGCCAATGACGTGCGAGAACATCGACGATCGTCGCGGCAGAGGCGCGCTCGCGATCCCAGCCCGGCGATTCCGGAACGTTGCGGCGGATGTAGAGAATGAGAACGGCCGGAAGAATTCCGATCATGAACATGCCGCGCCAGCCGATATGCGCATACAAAAGGCCATAGGCCACCGACGCGATGAGATAGCCGGACGGATAGCCCGATTGCAGCAGGCCCGAAACAAAACCGCGCGCTTCGGGCTTCACCGTCTCCATCGTCAGCGATGCGCCGATGCCCCACTCCCCGCCCATCGCCACGCCGAACAGCGCGCGGATGACGAGAAAGGCCGTGAGGTTGGGAGCGAAAGCCGTCGCAAAGCCGAGCACGGAGTACAGCGCGACGTCGAGCATCAGGATCGGGCGCCGGCCGAACCTGTCCGCAAGGCGGCCAAAGACGAAGGCGCCGACCGGACGCAGCGCAAGCGTCAACGTCACGGCGAGCGCGATGTCGGATACGGCCGTGCCGAATTCGCCGGCGACGTCCTTGATCACGAAGACCAGAAGGAAGAAATCGAACGCGTCGAGCGTCCAGCCGAGATAGGAGGCCGCGACGACATGCTTCTGCGCGCTGCTCCAGCCTCTCAACGAGTCGAATGCCATTCTTCCCCCACCACTTACGTCGTCACAATGCACCGATTCCGCTTCGTGCGCAGAAACGGACAAAGCGCAACTTGACCCGTATCGCACGGCAAAATCCAGTGCGCCGCGTCACACCCGCAATCGGCAAATGTTTCGGCATGCAATCTTCGGGTGCGCCCCTGGCTTGTCTTTGAGTCTCGGCGTTGACGCCGCCTGAGCGAGCGGCTCGCCGCGGCGTCGGACAGTGCCTTTGTTCATCTCGCCTGCGACTTCCGATTGCCTGGTTGCAGCGTCAGGGTAATAGTTTCACGGCAACTCTTATCGGGTAGCGATCATGTCGAAAATCCTGGCGGCCCTGGCGGCGCTTTGGACTCTGCTTTCAGGTCCCGCCGTCGCCATGGAACTGACGAGCGGCGACATCGCGCCCGGCGCGCCGATCGCAGTGGCGCAGATCTATCCGCGTTGCGGCGGCCAGAACATCTCGCCCGCCTTGTCCTGGAGCGGCGCGCCGGCCGCCACCAAAAGCTTCGTGTTGACGATGATCGACACCGATGTTAAGCCCGCGCAATGGTCGCACTGGATCGTGGCCGACCTGCCGCCCGGCACGACGTCTCTGGTGCGCGGCGTCAGCACGCTTCCCGGCACGGCCAGGACCGTGGCAGGCAATTTCGGCGATCGGTTCTATGATGGCCCCTGCCCGCCGACTGGCACAGGCGTGCATCACTATCAGATCACGATCTGGGCGATGCCTGCGGCAACCACATCGATCGCACCGGATGCGAAAGCGAGCGCTGTGTCCGCCGCACTCGCGCGCACCGCACTTGACCACGCAACGCTGACTGGTTGGGTTCAGCGCTAATTATTCGGCCGGCTTGTGGACGGCGACATCCGAAAGCCTGTCCACCCTGCGCAAGGGCGGGAACAGCCACATCCAGCCAGCGACGACCGCGAGCGTACCGAGCCCGCCGATTACGACCGCCGGAATGGTGCCGAACCAGGCGGCCGTGACGCCGGACTCGAATTCGCCCAGCTCGTTCGACGCGCCGACGAACAGCATGCTGACCGCACTGACGCGGCCGCGCATCTCGTCCGGCGTCGCATACTGGATGAGCGCCGAGCGCACAAAGACGCTGATCATGTCGGAAGCGCCCAGCGTCGCCAGCGCCGCGAGCGAGACATAGAAGTTGCGCGACACGCCGAAGGCGATGGTGGCGATGCCGAAGATCGCCACGGCCAGGAACATGATGATGCCGGTGCTTCGCGCGATCGGCCAGCGTGCGAGGTAGAACGCCATCAACGCTGCGCCGACCGCAGGTCCGCTGCGCAGCACGCCAAGACCGATAGGCCCGGCATGCAGAATGTCGCGCGCATAGACGGGTAGGAGCGCCGTGGCCCCGCCCAGGAGCACGGCGAAGAGATCCAGCGAGATTGCGCCGAGCACGACGGGACGATGACGAACAAAACGAACGCCTTCGGCGACGCGCTCCAGCCGCGACGCGCCGGTGTCGACATGGGCAGGTCTTCGCCTGCCGCCCAAACTCGCGATCAATGCGGACGCACCCAGAAATCCGCAGACACAGACGCTGTAGGTCGCAACCGGCCCGAGCGCGTAGAGAAAACCGCCGAGCGCCGGTCCCGCGATCACCGCAGTCGTGAACACCGAAGAACTCAGCGCAATCGATTTCGGAAGTTTTTCCGGCGGCACCAGGAACGGCAGCAGCGACTGCGAGGCCGGGGCGTAGAATCCGCGCGCCGCGCCGAACAGCAACAGGATTCCATAAAGCGGCCACACCGACCCGCTGTGAAACAACGAGAAGAGCAGAAACAGTACACCGCAAACACCCTGCATCGCCTGAGTCGTGCTGAGGATCCGGCGCTGGTCGAAGCGATCGGAAATGTCGCCCGCAGGCAGCGTGAGCAGGAACATCGGACCGAATTGGCAAAGGCCGACAAGACCGAGCGCGAACGTGCTGTGCGTGATCGCGTATATCTGCCAGCCGATGGCGACCGACTGGACCTGCATGGCAACCGTGGCGAGAAACCGGGCGGACACGAAGGCGTAAAAGTCGCGGTCGCGATAGACCGTTTGCGTCGAGTCCGTCATGGCTGCAGGGAGCGCGATAAGGTCCGTGCCGTCAAGCCGCTGCGATGCGGCGCTGCCATTCGTCGCGCGTAATCGCCCAGATGTCGATCGGATAGTCCTTGCCGGCGACCTTGAGCGCGCTGCGCGCACCCTTCGTCTCGCCAAGCCGCAAGGCGACGGCCTGAGACGGCGTATTGCCGGGATCGATGTTGGAGATCAAGCGGTCGACCGGCTGGGTGAGAAAGGCGTAGCGCATCGCGGCGGCCGCCGCCTCGGTCGCGTAACCGTTGCCCCAGTAGGATTTGCCGAGCGTCCAGCCGATCTCAAGGCGCCACCAGCGGCCGATCGAAAGGCCGCCGGCCGCTTATCGTACCCCGGCTGAATTATTGCAGATGGATGGTGATCGTATTCGTGCCGGGCCGCAAATCGAATTTGGTGGCGTCGAAGGGCGGCTCGCTGAAGGTCGGGCGGGCGTCGTTGGAAAATCCGAACTTTTCCAGCGGCAGGCCGAACCAGTTCATGTCGAACTCGCCATTGCGGTTGAAGTCCTGGAACAGCTTCACGGCATATTGGCCCGGCTTGATGCCGGTCATCGTCACGATGGTTTCGCCGGGCTTGGCCGGCACGACGCCATCGATCACCGGATCGGCGTTGTCGAGCGGATAGCTCGTGCTTGTATAGAGCGCCGCGCGGACGTCGCCGCCGCGCGGGGACACTTTCTCGACCTTGATGATCAACGTCGCGAGCGGCGCCGCGGACGCAGGCGCAACAGCGAGCACGAGCAGGCCCGCGAGGAGAAATCGAAACACGAGATCCGTCCTATCGTCCCGCTCGCGCTTTTCAGGCCAGCTTCGGTTCCAGCTTCTTGCAGGCGTCGATCAGACCCTTGACGGAGTCCGCGGACTTGGCGAGCTGCTCTTTCTCGGACGCCGTGAGCTCCAGCTCGACGATGCGTTCGATGCCCTTTTCGCCGATCACCGCCGGAACGCCGACATACAGATCCTTGATGCCGTACGGACCGTTGACATAGGAGGCGCAGGGAAGCACGCGCTTCTTGTCTTTAAGATAGCTCTCGGCCATCGCGATGGCGGAGGTGGCAGGCGCATAGAAAGCGGAACCGGTCTTGAGCAGGCCGACGATTTCGGCGCCGCCGTCGCGCGTGCGCTGGGTGATCTGGTCCAGCTTTTCCTGCTTGATCCAGCCCATCTTGACGAGTTCGGGCAACGGCACGCCGGCCACGGTGGAGAAGCGCGGCATCGGCACCATCGTGTCGCCATGACCGCCGAGCACGAAGGCGGTGACGTCTTCCACCGAGACGTTCATCTCTTCGGCGAGGAAGTGGCGAAAGCGCGCACTGTCCAGCACGCCGGCCATGCCGACCACCATGTTGTGCGGCAGGCCTGAGAACTGGCGCAGCGCCCAGACCATGGCGTCGAGCGGATTGGTGATGCACACGACGAACGCGTTCGGGCAGTTGTTCTTGATGCCCTCGCCCACCGCGGCCATGACTTTGAGGTTGATGCCCAGAAGATCGTCGCGGCTCATGCCCGGCTTGCGCGGCACGCCGGCAGTGACGATCACGACGTCGGAACCCTTGATGTCGGCGTAGGAGTTCGTGCCCTTGAGCTTGACGTCGAAACCTTCGACGGGACCGGCCTGCGAAAGGTCGAGCGCCTTGCCCTGGGGCAGCCCTTCCATGATGTCGAACAGGACGACGTCGCCCAGTTCCTTCAGCCCGATGAGGTGGGCGAGCGTGCCGCCGATTTGTCCGCCGCCGATGAGGGCGATTTTCTTGCGGGCCATGAAGGAATCCTTTCGCGAAAAGCCGGGGCGCTAAGTAGCGCGCGCAGGGCGGCGGGGCAAGGAAGCAGAAGCCCCCACCCGATCACGTCATTTGAGGGCGTGTTACAACGGGCACCGGACCGGCGAAAGTGCCGAAAAACGCCTGTCCGGGCCGCTCGATGAAGCGCCAGGTCAGCGCAGCGAACCCGACCGTGGCGGCGAGATAGATGACAAACGGGAAGGAATTGGCCGCCCCGTCGCCCAGATCCACGATCGCCTGGCCGTTCGGCAGATGAATCAGCCAATGCTGTCTGAGGACGATCTCGGCGATATGGACGCTGGAAAAGAACACAACCAGCACCAGCGTGTGGACCATGTAGATGGAATAGGACCAACGGCCGAGCGCGGCCGGGGCGCGGGTCGCCAGGGCGCGCGACAGGACCCCGCGCTCGCCCGCGAACACGAGCACAGCAATGCAAAAGAGCGGCGTCGCGAGGTACTCCAGCGCCGCGTGACCCGGTACAAAAGTGATAAAGGCAAGAACGAATAGTATCACGGCACCTTCCGCGAACGTTCCGCCGACGACGTTCGATGCGCCGCGCCGCCACGCTTCATAGGTGAGCGTGCCGAGGAAGAAGCCGTAGATGCAGCGCGGTAGCGCCCAGTGAAATGTCTCGCGCATGCCGAACTGCGAGAAGCGTGCGAGTACGGCGACGCCGGCGAACGCGAGCACGAGCGATGCGACGAGACGCGCCTGCCGCTTCGGCGCCGCGAAGCAGACGGCTGCGAAGATCAGATAGGTGAAAAACTCCGTGCTGATCGACCAGGCGGGGCCGTTCCACGTCTCGTAGGGATGCACGCCCAGCGCCTGTACCAGAAACAGATTGGTGATCACCGCATACACCGAACGATCTGCGGTGAACGCAACGCGCTCGCCGGGAATCGGGTGCCAGTGGCCGATGGCCAAACGCGAGAGTTCAAGGAGGATGAGCGCGGCCAGCATCGTGACATGCAGCGGCCACAACCGGCCGAACCGGCGGATGACAAACGCCTTTATTTCCGGCCCCTGCGAAAGCTTCTCGCCATAGGCATGCGCGATCACAAAGCCACTGAGCACGAAGAAGAAGTCGACGAACAGCCAGGCATTGCGCACCAGCGGCTGCCAATAAACAAAGCCGTGCACTTCCAGATGATGGGCGGCGACCAGAAGCGCGCAAATGCCGCGCCAACTGTCGAGTGCTTTGAAGCGCAAAGACATCGCCCCCTGAGTTGCGAACAGACTATTCCGCAATCAGGCGCAGGAAAACCATCGCACCGTGCGGATCGCCGCCATAGGACGGCGTTGGCGTTCCGGGTACGAAATCGAATGTATAGAGTCCGCCGAGACCGAATTTGGCGTGCTCGCCGACGCGCCAATCATGAATCGCGCCAAGGGTCAGCTCCTCGGCCGTCTTGACGCCGGCGGCCGGAAAGAGCTCGCCGCTCTCGACGGCTTCGGCCCGCGCGAAGAGCGTCCACGCATCCGCCGGCTTGTATTCGGTTTCGGCCAGAAAGCCGTTCTCGCCGACACCGGTGGACAGTTGCTTGCGGCCGAAGGCGAGCGTCGCCGCGAACGAACCATCGCCGTCCAGCGGCGTGAAATAGGTTGCACTCGCCGTGTAGCGGTTCTCGTTTACCGCCGGTTCAAGCTGTTCCGGGCTTTTGAGATAGCCCCAGGACGCCTGCAGCGACCAATGCGGATCGGGATTCCAGCTGAGACGCACCGACGTACTGTCGAAGCGGGCGGGATCGAAGTTGAAACGGAACTGGTCGGGCTCGCGGCCGGTGAATTGCGAGGCTTCAAGTTTCCAGTCGCCCTCGACAAGGCCCGCCGTTACGACGCCGAACGTGACATGTGTGGAATCGAGCCAGTGATGCGTGACCGGTGCGCTCGGAATGTCCTGCGCCGAGACGCGATGCATCATGGCGGTCGGGCCGAGCGCCGGTTCGCCCGGATAGCCGAAATAGACAAAGACGCTGCTGTCGTCCGACAGACGATGTCCGTATGACGCCGATAATTCCATCAGCAGATCGTGCGGATGCTGGCGATCCACCAGCGGCGTCACGCCGTCGCCGGTCTCGCCTGTCTGCAGCAGCAGCGGGTAGCCGCGCCGGCCCATAAAGGGATCGAGACTGAGCATGGCGCGGAAGCTGAGCGCATCGCCGCTTGCGAAATCGCGCCGCGCTGCGCCCATCAGCATGCCTGAGCCGAACGACTGATCGCCGCCGCGCGGTCCGCTCTGCGTGTCGTAGATGCCAAGCACGCGTGCATGGAGCATGAACATCCAGTCGCCCGCCATAAGGTGGATGCCGCGATGCGCCGCTGCATCGGGCTGCCAGCTTGTGCCTGACGCTTCACGCGTCATCGGATAGGGACCAAGCACGCCCGTGGACGCCATCTCGGGCATCGAGTCCATGCCGGACATGTTCATGCCGCCCATGCCTGGCATGTCGTCGGCAAAGACCGGAGTTGAAAGCAGGGCGAGCGCCGCCGTGAGAACAGAGCGCATGTTTCGATCCGTTTTGAAAATTTCCGTTGCGATGGCCCCGACTCGTATTATACCCTATGGGGGTATGCAAGCGTGACGAGCATGACAAAAAAGCCAGATCGAAAACTCCTGACGCGTTTATCGCGTATCGAAGGCCAGGTTCGCGGCGTTGCGCGCATGGTCGAGGAAGATCGCTACTGCATCGACATTCTGATCCAGTTGCAGGCGATCAAATCCGCGCTCAAGCGCGTCGAGGAACAGGTTCTGAAGGATCATGCGGCGCATTGCGTCGCGCACGCCATCCAGAGCGGCGACGCGAAGGACCAGACGCGGAAATTCTCCGAACTTGTCGATCTGTTCAGCCGCTATGGTAAGTAGTGCGATGGAACGCGATCCCGTCTGCGGCATGACGGTGGATCCCGCAACCGCAAAACATCGCACCGAGCAGGCGGGAAAGCCGTACTATTTCTGCAGCGCGCGCTGTCTCGGCAAGTTCGTCGCCGAGCCGGGCAAATACATCGCCCAATCTGCCGGGCCTTCGGAAAGTCACACGCATCATGACGCTCACGCGACGGCCGCAGGGACGGCCGACACCGGCGCGATCTACACCTGCCCCATGCACCCCGAAATCCGCCGGAAGGGTCCCGGTTCCTGTCCGATCTGCGGCATGGCGCTTGAGCCGCTCCATGTCACTGCGGCGGAGGCTCCCAATCATGAACTGATCGACATGACGCGGCGGTTCTGGATCGGGCTTGTGCTGACCTTGCCCGTGTTTGGCCTGGAGATGAGCGGTCACTTTTTCGGTCCCAGCCCGTTCGTGGGAATGAACCAATCGATCTGGATTCAATTTGCGTTGAGCACGCCGGTCGTGCTGTGGGCAGGATGGCCGTTCTTCCAGCGCTGCTGGGCTTCGCTGGTCCATCGTTCGCTGAACATGTTCACGCTGATCGCGCTCGGCACGGGCGCGGCTTACCTGTTCAGCGTCGTCGCGACGTTCGCGCCGCAACTGTTCCCGGCGGCCATGCGCGTGGACGGAATGGTGCCGGTCTATTTCGAGGCCGCCGCCGTCATCACCGTTCTGGTCCTGCTTGGGCAGGTCCTGGAACTGCGCGCGCGCGAACAGACCGGCGGCGCGATCCGCGCGTTGCTGAAACTGACGCCGGCGCGCGCCAGACGCGTTCGTGACGCCGGCACAGAAGAAGACATCGCAATCGAAGACGTTCAGGTCGGCGATCGTCTGCGCATTCGCCCCGGTGAACGCATTCCGGTCGACGGCGTCGTGACCGCAGGCGACAGCGCCGTCGACGAATCCATGGTCACAGGCGAGTCCCTGCCGGTGGAAAAGCACATCGACGCCAGGCTGATCGGCGGCACGATGAACGGCACCGGCGCGCTTTTGATGCGCGCCGAGAAAATCGGCTCCGAGACCATGCTCGCGCGCATCGTGGCGATGGTCTCGGAGGCGCAGCGCAGCCGCGCGCCGATTCAGCGGCTCGCGGACCTTGTCGCGGCGTGGTTCGTGCCTGCCGTTCTGCTCGTTGCCGTTCTCGCGTTCGGGGCGTGGATGCTGTGGGGGCCGCCGCCCGCATTCGCCAACGCGTTGGTGGCGGCGGTGTCCGTGGTCATCATCGCCTGCCCCTGTGCGCTCGGACTGGCGACGCCCATGTCGATCATGGTGGGCGTAGGTAAAGGCGCGACCGCGGGCATCCTGATCAAGAACGCCGAATCGCTGGAACGCTTCGAGAAAGTCGACACGCTGGTCGTCGACAAAACCGGCACGCTCACAGAAGGCAAGCCGCGCGTCACGGCCGTTGTGCCGGCGGCCGGATTCGACGAGCGCACGGTGTTGTCGCTTGCCGCGAGCCTGGAACGGTCGAGTGAGCATCCGCTCGCCGCCGCGATCCTGGCCGCCGCCCGCGAGCGCGGCGCACCAATCCGCGATGCCGACGAATTCAAATCGCTGACCGGCAAGGGCATCACCGGCACAGTCGGCGGCGAACGCGTGGCGGTGGGCACCGCATCCTATCTGACCGAACTTGGCGTCGACGTGGCGGCGCTGGAAGCGCGGGCCGAAGAGCTGCGCCGCGATGGCGCGACGGCCCTGTTCGTGTCGTCGGGCGGACACGCAGCGGGAATTCTCGCAGTCGCCGATCCCATCAAGCCGACAACGGCCGCGGCCATCCGCGATCTTCGCGCGGGCGGCATCCGCATCATCATGCTGACCGGCGACAGCCGCACGACGGCGGAAGCCGTCGCGGCCAAACTCGGGATCGCCGATGTGGAAGCCGGCGTGATGCCCGATCAGAAGCACGCGATCGTGCGAAAGCTGCGCGAGCAGGGGCGGGTCGTAGCGATGGCAGGCGATGGCGTCAACGATGCGCCCGCCCTCGCCGCGGCCGATATCGGCATCGCCATGGGAACTGGAACCGATGTCGCGATGGAAAGCGCCGGCGTGACGCTGGTGAAAGGCGATCTCGCGGGCATCGCGCGGGCGCGCAGCCTGAGCCGAGCCACGATGCGCAACATCCGCGCAGAACCTCGTGCTCGCCTTCGTCTACAACACGATTGGCGTTCCGATTGCAGCGGGCGTCCTCTATCCGGCGTTCGGCGTGCTGCTCAGTCCCGTGATCGCGGCCGCCGCCATGAGCCTCAGTTCGGTATCGGTGATCTCGAACGCGCTGCGGTTGCGCTGGACGAAGCTGTAGACGGCAAAAAAAAGAAAGCCGGGCGGGAGCTTTCGCGCCGGCCCGGCTTGTTCTTCCGAAATCAATCGACGGTTAAATCGATTCCTTCAGTTCCTTCGCGGCGCGGAAGGCGACTTTCTTGGACGCCTTGATCTTGATCGCTTCGCCCGTTGCAGGATTGCGGCCCATACGCGCGGCGCGCTTGCGCACGACGAGGATGCCGAGACCGTTCAGACGAATGCGAGCGCCCTTCTTCAGGTGCTTGGTGATCAGGCCGATCGTGTCTTCAAGGATCGCGTTCGCGGCCTTGTGGGACATCTCATGCTTCTCGGCCAGCGCGGCGCCAAGCTGGCGGGTGCTCACCGTATCGACCTTTGGTTTGGCGGCCTTCGGGGCGCCAGTTCCAGCTATTGCCATTGTCGTTGCTCCTTTTGCGAATCAAACAATGCCTGATTTTACTGCATTTCCCGCGCGCATAGCACGTCCCGTCAACGGAAAATGCGATAAATAAAGGGGATTTTTGACGCGTTGCGGTCGCGCGACTCACCCAAGAGCGGGAAAGCCTGATTTCAGGGGCTATTATAGAGAGAGGCGTCACTCGCGACGCGCCTGCGAAGCCCGCCGATTGACTCAGCCCGGCCGGAACCCCAGCGTCCGGACACGTTCACAGGAGACGGCGATGAAAGCGCAGCCATTCGTTCGCGGATTGAATTTCGGCGAGGGCGTGCGCTGGCACGGCGGCCGCTTCTGGTATTCCGATTTCCACCAACACCGGGTTTCAAGCGCCGCGCCGGACGGCAGCGTCCGTGTCGAGCTTGAGATCGACGACCGGCCGTCGGGCCTCGGCTGGCTACCGGATGGCAGGCTTTTGGTCGTGGCGATGTTGAGTCAGCGCCTGCTGCGGCGCGAAGCGGATGGCCGCGCTGTGCTGCATGCCGATTTGAAGGGCCTGGCGAAATTCCACGCCAACGACATGCTGGTCGACAGCCGCGGCAACGCGTTCATCGGCTGCTTCGGTTTCGATATCGACGCCTTCATCGAGGAGCACGGCACCGGATCCTTGTTTGCCGAGCCCGGCCCGCCCAAAGCGCCGATCATCCTGGTAACGCCGGACGGCAAAGCGAAGATCGCCTCCCCCGATCACAAATTTCCCAATGGCATGGCGCTGATCGGCGGCACGTTGGTCGTCGCCGAGTGCCTCATTCCGGGCCTCACCGCCTTCGATCTCGCCGCGGACGGCACGCTCAGCAATCGCCGCCCATGGGCGACTTTGTCGAAGGATCCTCCGGCGATCGTGCCGGACGGCATCTGCTCCGACAGCGAAGGCGCGATCTGGTGCGCGAACGCGCTCGGCCGCGAAGCGGTGCGCATCGCTGAGGGCGGAAAAATCCTCGAGCGCGTCGAAACCTCGCAGTTCGCCTATTCCTGCGCGCTCGGCGGAGCGGACGGCCGCGATCTTGTGATCGCGACGGCGCCGACGTCCAATGCCGTGTTGGGCGCGAAGGAAGCGAACGGCATGCTGGAGATCGCGCGAGTCAGCGTTCCAGCTTAGGCCGCGTCGATAAACCCGCCCATCTGGCGGTTCCAGAGGCGCGAATATGGTCCGTTGTTGGCGAGCAGCTCGCGGTGTGGGCCGTCTTCCAGGATCTTGCCGTTGTCGAGATAGACGACACGATCCATGCCCGCGATGGTGGACAGGCGATGCGCGATCGCGATCACCGTGCGGCCCTGCACCAGAGTCCACAAAGCGGACTGGATGAGATGCTCGGACTCCGAGTCGAGCGACGATGTCGCCTCGTCGAGCACCAGGATGCGTGCATCCTTCACGAGCGCGCGGGCGATGGCGACGCGCTGGCGTTCGCCGCCGGACAGCTTGATGCCCTGTTCGCCCACGATCATGTCATAGCCTTCGTCGCGCTCCGAGATGAAGTCGTGCGCAAAGGCCTTGCGCGCGGCTTCGACCACCTCGCCTTCCTGGGCAAGCGGACGGGCATAGCGGATATTGTCGCGCACATTTCGATGGAAGACGCCGGGCATCTGCGGCACCTCGGCGATCGCTTCGTTGAGCGAATCCCAGGTGACATGACCGATGTCCTGGCCGTCGATCAGGATCCGACCCTTCTGCGGTTCGAACTGACGCCGCAGGAGACGCACCAGCGTCGACTTGCCGGCGCCCGACGGGCCGACGAGGCCGACCCGCTCGCCCGGCTGGATGTCGAGATTGAGATTCTCGAACACCTGATAGCCGTTGGGATGGCGGAAGCAGACATTTTCAAAGCGGATATGGCCGCGCGCGACGACCAGCGGCCGTGCGTCTATCTTGTCGGTGATCTCGTGCGGCGCGCTGACGAGATCGAGTGCCTCGGACAGCGTGCCGAGCTGCTCGAAATAGTCGAGCATGCGGAAGGAGAGTTCCTGCACGCCGCGCGCGATCTGGTTGGCGAGGAGATAGATCATCGTGAAGGCGCCGAGGGAGATCGCGCCGCGCAGAATGTCCTTCGCCGTCACCCAGATCAGCGCCACCAGCAGCAGCAAGGTCGCCGACTGCATGAACATGCGCATGGTGATCAGAAACCAGCGAAAGCGCCGCGAGGCGTTCATCTCGTCCGCCAGGAAGTACGAGATGAATTTGCGCTCATACACCGCCTTGGCAAAAGCGCGGATGAGATCGGCGTTGGAGATGGCGTCGATCAACCTGCCCGTCGAGGTCGAAACTTCGTCGGACAGCGCCTTGGACAGCACAACGCAGCGCCGGGCCAGCGCGAAGACGACCGCGAGATAAAGCGCCGTCCAGATCAGCAGGATGATGGCGTAGGTGGGCGCCTGGATCGCCATCAGGATGCCGCCGAGCACGATGAGGCCGATCACCCGCACGACGTCCATGCAGACGATGCCGAGGATGCCGATCACCGACTGGCCCGCCTGCTTCACCTTCTGGCCGAGCTTGCCGGCGAAATTGTCCTGGAAATAACGCGGGCTGTGGCCGAGCAGATAGGTGAAGAGATATTTCTGCGCGAGGCCGCGCATGCGCGGTCCGGTGTTCACGTCCACCATCTCATAGGCGCGATAGGCGCAGGCGCTGGCAAACCAGATGACCGCGAGCCAAACGATCCACGGCCTGACCAGCGAAAAATCGCCATGGTGTTTCACCGCCGCCGCGATCGAATTCACCAGATGCGAGAACGCGACCGGACTGAACGCTTCAATCGAGGTGGCGAGGAGCGCGAGGCCCGCCATCGCCGCGACTTTGCCGGGAAAGTGCGCGCGCACGAGGAACCAGATGAACGCGAAGGGCGTGCCGGGCACGCGCGCGATCGAGACCGCTTCGTCCAGCGGCTCGGCGGCATGCACTATTGCTTCGGTTGGTATCTCGCGCGGCACGAACTCGTGACCCCAATTCAAAGGGGCGCGGAGAATAGGCGCGTGGATTTTGTTTGGAAGAGGGCGAAGCGGAAATGTGTCCGGTGTTGCCGAAACGCTTCCGTCACGCGTCATGGCCGGGTTCGCAACCCAGCCATGCAGATTCTTCAGGTCCGGACGGTTTCGGCGTCCTGGCGCTCGGCGATACGGGCCGACTTGCCGCGGCGATCGCGCAGATAATAGAGCTTGGCGCGACGAACGCGGCCCTTGCGGATGACCTGCACCGAATCCACCAGCGGGCTGTAGATCGGGAACACGCGCTCCACACCTTCGCCGTACGAAATCTTGCGCACCGTGAAGCTCTCGTTCAGGCCGGCGCCCTGGCGGGCGATGCACACGCCTTCAAACGCCTGCAGACGTTCGCGGCGCTTTTCGGCCTTGGCCTTTTCGTCATAGGAGACTTCGACGACCTTGACGTTGACCTTCAGCGTGTCGCCGGCGCGGAACTCGGGATGCGCCTTGGCCCGGACGGCCTTCATCTGCTCGGCTTCGAGCGTCTGCAAGAGGTTCATTTCATTGGTCTCCGGGCATTATGTTCGGCGATGAGAGGCGCGCGTATAGCCTAGCCTTTTGGCTTTTCATAGAGGGTCCAGAGGTCCGGCCTGCGTGACCTCGTCAGTTCTTCGGCCCTCGCCCGCCGCCATTTGGCGATTTCCTTGTGATTTCCTTGGCTTAACACGTCCGGAATGGTCCGATCCTCGACCGTTTGAGGACGGGTATATTGCGGGTATTCCAGAAGGCCCGCCGAGAAGCTCTCCTCGGTCGACGACGCTGCGTCGCCCAGTACGCCGGGGATCAGGCGAACCGACGCCTCGATCACCGCCATCGCCGCAATCTCGCCGCCCGCGAGCACGAAGTCGCCGAGGGAGATTTCTTCGATTCCGCGCGCATCGATGGCGCGCTGATCGAGCCCTTCGAACCGGCCGCATAGAAGAATGACTCCGGGTCCCGCGGCCAGTTCGACGATGCGTGCCTGGGTGAGCGGCAAACCACGCGGCGACAAATAGATAAGCGGGCGCCCCGCGCGCGGAACCGCATCGATCGCCGCAATGGCGACGTCGGCACGCATCACCATGCCGGGACCGCCACCCGCGGGCGTGTCGTCCACCGTGCGATGCCGGCCGATGCCGTGCTCGCGGATGTCGCGCACGTCGAGCGACCAGAGCGCTTTCTGCAAACCCTTGCCGAGCAGCGATACGCCAAGCGGCCCGGGAAACATCTCGGGAAACAGCGTGAGCACGGTGGCCGGCCAGGTCATTTGAGGTCCAGCTTGAACCCTTCGTGGCTCTGCTCAAAGCCGAGCCGCACGTAAAAGTCGTGCGCACGGGTGCGGGACTTGTCGGAGGTGAGCTGCACCAACGCGCAACCCGCGGCGCGCGCCAACTCGATCGCATGGCGCATCATCGCCTCGCCGATGCCCTGGCCGCGGTTCTCGGAGCTTGTACGCACACCTTCGACCAGGGCGCGGCGTGCGCCGGCACGCGAAAGGCCCTGGATGAACGTGATCTGAAAGCATCCGACGATCCGGCCATCCTGTTCGGCGACAATGACGCGATTGTTGACGTCGCCTTCCATGCGGCCAAACGCGAGCGAGTAGAGCTCGGGAGACTGCGGCTTCTCGCGGCCCCGGCTAAGACCATCGTCCGCCAGCATCGCGACGATGACGGAGAGATCGCGCGCGCGAGCATCGCGGAAGGTCACGCTCATTCCACGTTTCCCTGTTCGCCGCTTTCGACTTCTTCGGGAACCGCGACGACGATGCGTTCCTTGTCGATCTCGATATGCGGCACGGTCTCGCGCGTGAAGGGCAGCAGCACCGTATCGCCGTCGGGGCGCGCGATTTCGATCACATCGCCTGCACCGTAATTGTGGATCGCCTGCACCGTGCCGAGCGAGCGGCCTTCGGAATCCTCCGCGCGCAAGCCAATCAGATCGGCGTGGTAATACTCTTCCTGCCCCGCCGGCGGCAGCGCCGAGCGATCGACAAAGAGTTCGGTGCCGCGCAACGCCTCAGCGGCGCTGCGGCTGGAGAGTTCGGCGATGGTGAGAACGGCTTCGCCGGTCTTTGTGGCGCGCGCCGCGGTAACGGTGAAGCGCCGGCCATCCTTGGCATGAAGGGTTCGATAGTTCGCGATTGCGCCCGGCGTTTCGGTGAACGCCTTGACGCGCACTTCACCCTTGAGGCCTTGCGCCCCGATGATCACCGCGAGAAGAACGTCGCGAGCCATGGGTTTCACCTAGTCCACCATGGCCGGGTCAAGCCCGGCCATGGTGGCATCAGAAATCACGCCGCGGTTTCTTCGGCCGGCGCGGCAGCAGCCTTGGCACTGGCGGCAGCGTTTGCCGCGGCGCGCTCCTGCGCCTTCTTCTTCGGCTTGGCCTTCTCCGGATTGTTCTTCTTGAGCGGTTTCACGAGGCCGGCATTGGCGAGGAAGCGATGGACGCGGTCGGACGCAGTCGCGCCCTTCTTCATCCACTCCTGGGCCTTTTCCAGGTCGAGCTTCACGCGGTCCGCATGGTCCTTGGACAGGAGCGGATTGTAGAAGCCGATCTTCTCTATGAAGCGGCCGTCGCGCGGGCTGCGCGAGTCGGCGATGACGATGTTGTAGTGCGGGCGCTTCTTCGTGCCGCCGCGCGCCAGTCTGATCTTGAGAGCCATTGCAGTAAGTCCTTCCTAGTTGATCCGTGTGCAGATAATTTCTAGCGCCGCGGCGGGTTCATGCCCGGCGGCAATCCGCCCGGCATTCCGCCGCCCATCATTCCGGCGAAGGGATTGCGCCCGCCCTTGCCCATCTTCTTCATCATGTCGGACATCTGGCGGTGCATTTTCAAAAGCTTGTTGACGTCGCTGACGTCGACGCCGGCGCCGGCCGCGATACGCTTCCTGCGCGAGCCGTTGATGAGGTCGGGCTTGGCGCGTTCCTGCCTGGTCATCGACAGGATGACAGCTTCCTGGCGCGTGAGGATCTTGTCGTCGATGCCGGCAGCGTCGAGCTGGCTCTTCACCTTGCCGACACCCGGCAGCATGGCGAGCACGCCCTTCATGCCGCCCATCTTCTTCATCTGGCGTAGCTGGTCGGCGAGGTCGTCCATGTCGAACTCGCCCTTCTTCATCTTCTTGGCGAGCTTCTCGGCCTTTTCCTTGTCGATCGTCTCGGCCGCCTTCTCGACCAGCGAAACGACGTCGCCCATGTCGAGGATGCGGTTGGCGACGCGTGCTGGGTGAAACGGCTCAAGCGCGTCGAGTTTTTCGCCGGTAGCGAGGAACTTGATCGGCGCGCCGGTGACGCTGCGCATCGACAGCGCCGCGCCGCCGCGGGCGTCGCCGTCCGCGCGCGAAAGGATGATGCCGGTGAGCGGCACGCGGTCGTTGAACGACTTGGCGATGTTGACCGCGTCCTGGCCGGTCAGCGAGTCCGCGACGAGCAGCGTTTCATGCGGCTTCACCTGGTCGCGGATTGCGGCGACTTCGAGCATCAGTTGCTCGTCGATATGCTGGCGGCCGGCGGTGTCGAGAATCAGAACGTCGTAGCCGCCGACTTTCGCCGACGCCATCGCGCGCCTGGCGATATCGACCGGGCCTTGTCCGGCGACGATCGGAAGCGTGGCGACGCCGGCCTGCTCGCCGAGCACGCGCAACTGTTCCATCGCGGCCGGGCGCGTGACGTCGAGCGAGGCCATCAGCACGCGCTTCTTCTCGCGCGTCTGCAGCATCAAGCCGATTTTTGCGGAGGTCGTCGTCTTGCCCGAGCCCTGCAGGCCGACCATCAGGATCGGCGCAGGCGGCGAGCCAAGGTCCAGCGAGGTGTTCTCTTCACCGAGCGTCTCGACAAGAACGTCATGGACGATCTTGACGACCTGCTGGCCCGGCGAGACGGAACGGATGACGTCTTCGCCGACGGCGCGCGGACGGACCTTGTCGATGAACGTCTTGACGACGGGCAGCGCAACGTCGGCTTCGATCAGCGCATTGCGGACTTCGCCGAGCGCCTCATCGACATCAGCCTCCGAAAGCGCGCCGCGGCCGCGGAGCCGGTCGAACACGCCGCCGAGGCGGGATTGCAGACTGTCGAACATGCGTTCTCAAATTCCCAAAGCAAAACAACCCCAGGGGGCGCGACGCGCTGCCTGGGGGCGATCCTGAGCCGAGCCCAGGACCGGAAAAGCCTGGGGCATTTCCGGATGGCGCGGGTTTTAGGCTTGCCCTCGGGGCAAGTCAAACCTTCATCCAAAGCCGTCATGGCCGGGCTTGACCCGGCCATGGTGAGTTATTGGAGCCCCAGCTTCTGCTTGAGATAGATAAAGCTCAGCGTCCACATCTCGGCGGCCTGTTTGTGGTCGGCGGCGGCGCCGTGGCCTCCGTCGGTGTTTTCGAAGAAGAGAACATCGTCGCCCATCGCCTCCATCTTCGCGGCCATCTTGCGCGCATGGACGGGCGTGACGCGGTCGTCGCTGGTCGCCGTCGTGAACAGGACCGGAGGATATTTCACACCGGGCTTCACATTCTGGTACGGCGAATATTTCAGGATCCATTCGCGCGCCTTCGCATCCGCCGGATCGCCATATTCGGAGGCCCATGACGCGCCCGCGCCGATGCCGGTGTAGCGGATCATGTCGACCAGCGGCACCTGGCAGACGACGGCGCCGACAAGTTCGGGATGCTGCGTCATCACCGTCGAGACGAGAAGCCCGCCGTTCGATCCGCCCATGATGCCGAGCTGTTTGGGCGTGGTGATGCCGCGCTTGATGAGGTCGGCCGCGACGGCCGCGAAATCGTCAAAGGCCTTCTGCCGGTTTTCCGCGCGTGCCGCGTCATGCCAGCCGGGCCCGAATTCGCCGCCGCCGCGAATGTTGGCGACGACATGGACGCCGCCCTTCTCCAACCATAGCTTTCCGAATGTCGCCGAATAGGAGGGCGTCAGCGAGACTTCGAAACCGCCATAGCCGTAGAGCACCGTCGGCTGCGGACCGGCAACGCCGGCCTTGCGCGTGACGAAATAGGGAATCTTCGTGCCGTCGGTCGATACCGCCTCGAACTGTTCCGTCGTCATGCCGCTGGAGTCGAAGCGCGCAGGCAACGATTTGATGGCGCGCAGCGTGCCGTCGCCGTCATCGGCGAAGACGGTCGATGGAACGAGATACGATTCGAACGAAAAATAGATCTGCGGCCCATAGTCGTTGACCGACGAAATATCGGCCGATCCGCCGGACGGCAGCGCGATCGAAGAGCGAACCCATTCGCCTTGCCTGTGCGCGAATTTGTAAACGCGCCCGTTCACATTCTCGAGCGTGCTGACATAAAGACCGCTCTGCCCAGTGGCGACGTGCGCAATGCTGCTGCGCGCATCGGGCGTGTAGAGAACCGAAAGTTTGGGAAGTTTCTTCGTTGTGAGCCATTCGTTGAAGGAAAAAGCCGCCAGCGCGCCTTGCGGAACATCGTTCCAGGGCTTGCGCAGTGTGAACAGCAACTGCCCGTCGTACAGCCCGGTCACGCTGGCGGTGCGCGGCAGCGGCAATTGCAGGGCGTGGCCATCGTCGCTGACATAGAAATAGTCCGCGTTGAAGAAGTCCGTATTGCGCACCACAAACGCGTAATCCTTCCGATCGCTGTCGAGCAAAGTGAAAGGGCTGGCGCCGACATCCTCGATCGTCCCTTCGAACACGGTCACGGCAGAGTCGATCAGCGTCCCGCGGCGCCAGAGCTTCACGATGCGCGGATAGCCCGACTTCGTCATGCTACCCGGGCCGAAATCGGTGGCAAACAGGATTGTGTCGTCGCCGCGATAGGCGGCGTCCGACTTTGCGGCCGGAAGTGTGAAGCCGCCCGTCAGAAAAAGTTTCTTTTCGGGATCGAATTCGCGCGTCACGCGCGCGTCCGTGCCGCCGCGCGACAGAAACAGCAAGGCGTGCTTGAAACTCGGCGAGCCGGTGACGCCGGCGAACACCCAGTTCTCTTTCTCGTCCGCAGCGAGCTTGTCGACATCGAGAAGTATCTCCCATTGCGGGTTCGCGCTTTCGTAGGAGGCGATGGTCGTGCGCCGCCACAAACCCTTCGGGTTGGTCGCGTCCTGCCAGAAGTTCCGGACCGTGCCGCGATAAAGACTCGGCGACGGAATCCGGTCCGGCGCATCCATGATCTTCAGGATCGTGTCGTAGTCTTTCCGGTAATCCGGATCGGCTTTCAGGATGCCGGTCGAACGCGCGTTCTGCTCCGCCACCCAGGCGAGGGGGTTTGCGCCATGCACGTCTTCAAGCCAGATGTAGGGGTCGTCCACGCCGTTCGCTCCTTTGACTGCGGCCGCCACGGCCACAACCGCGGCGGCAATCCAGATACCAGCTCTCATTCCCCAAGCTCCGGCGGGCCGGCCCTCAAAAAGCATCCAGCCTGCGGTCAATGCGCCACTGGTCCCGAAGGGTCCTGCCGCCTATATACAGGCTCATGACGTCTTTTCGTAAAATGCACGGCCTGGGCAACGACTTCGTCGTGTTCGATGCCAGAACGCAAGGGTGCGCCCTCGACACTGCAACCGCGCGCGCCGTCGCCGACCGCCGCTTCGGCATCGGCTGCGATCAGGTGATCGTGATCGAAAACGGAAACAGCGAATTCGACGCCGTGATGAAGATCCAGAACGCCGACGGTGGCGAGGTGGAAAGCTGCGGCAATGCCGCGCGCTGCGTGGCGCGCCTGCTGATGGAGGAAACGGGGCGCGACACGGTGCGGATCGATACGGTTGGCGGCGCCCTCGTCTGCAGCGATGCCGGAAGCGGACTTGTCACGGTCGACATGGGTGCGCCCAAGCTGATGTGGAACGAAGTGCCGCTCGCCAAGGCCGCGGACACCAACATGTTCCATCTCAATGTCGACGGAACGAACCATGTCGCCAGCGCCGTGTCGGTCGGCAATCCGCACGTCGTCCTGTTCGTCGACGACGCGGACGCCGCGCCTGTCGCCGCGCTTGGCGCGCGGATCGAGACGCATCCCATGTTCCCCCAGCGCACCAACGTCGAATTCGTCAGTGTGCATCGCGACGACAAGCTGCGCATGCGGGTGTGGGAGCGCGGCGTCGGCATCACCAGCGCCTGCGGCACCGGCGCCTGCGCCACCGCGGTTGCCGCGTTCCGGCGCGGACTGACTGGCCGCAAGGTCGAAATCCTGCTCGACGGCGGCACGCTGCAGATCGAATTGCGCGAGATCGACGATCACATCCTGATGACGGGTCCCGCGACACTCGTCTTCACCGGCGACATCGATCTCGAGGCGCTGACGTCGTGACCGCCGAGATACTGACCTTCGGTTGCCGCCTGAATGCCTATGAGTCCGAGGCCATTCGCGCCCGCGCCGCCGAAGCCGGTCTGCAGGACGCCGTAATCTTCAACACCTGCGCCGTTACGGCCGAGGCGGTCCGCCAGTCGCGCCAGGCGATCCGCAAGGCGCGGCGCGAGCATCCGGACAGGAAGATCATCGTCACGGGCTGCGCGGCACAGATCGAGCCTCAGACCTACTCCGACATGGCGGAAGTCGATCTCGTTCTCGGCAACAGCGAAAAGCTCGACGCGGCGAGCTATGCCGATTTCGGCGTTGGCGCGGCAGAGCGCGTGCGCGTCAACGACATCATGAGCGTGCGCGAGACGGCCAGCCAGATGGTCGATTGCTTCGAGGGACCGACGCGCGGCGTGCGCGCCTTCCTGCAGGTTCAGAACGGCTGCAACCATCGCTGCACCTTTTGCATAATTCCATACGGCCGCGGAAATTCCCGCAGCGTGCCGATGGGCGCGGTAATCGACGAGGCAAGGCGGCTGACCGGCAAGGGCGTTCCAGAGATCGTCCTGACCGGCGTCGACATGACGTCCTATGGCGAAGACCTGCCGGGTTCGCCGACGCTGGGCCAGCTTGTCCGCAAGCTTCTGAAGCTGGTGCCCGGGGTGAAGCGGCTGCGTCTTTCCTCCATCGATACGATCGAGGCCGGCGCCGATCTGATGCGCGCCATCGCCGAGGAAGAACGGCTGATGCCGCACTTCCATCTCTCGGTTCAGTCCGGCGACGACATGATCCTGAAACGCATGAAGCGCCGCCATGCGCGCGCCGATACGATCGCATTCTGCGAAGCTGTCCGCCGCGCGCGGCCCAACGCAGCCTTCGGCGCCGACCTGATCGCCGGATTTCCCACCGAAACCGAAACCATGTTCCAGCAGACCATGCGCCTGGTCGACGAGGCGGGACTGACGAACCTGCACGTCTTTCCCTTCAGCCCGCGCAACGGCACCCCGGCCGCACGCATGCCGCAGGTCGCCAAGGGCATTATCAAGGAACGCGCCGCCCGCCTGCGGTCCAAGGGCGAAGTGACGACCGCGCGGCGGCAATTGTCGCTGGCGCGCAGCGAACAGACGCTGCTCGTCGAACAACGCGGCATGGGCCGCAGCGAGTGCTTCACGCCGATAGTCTTTCTTGGCGACGCAGCGCCCGGCACGTTGGTTCGTGCCCGCATCACGGGCGTTTCCGGCGGCAAGCTCAGGGCAGAACTCGCATCATGAGAGATTTCGGCGAAGCACCCCCGCCGCCGACATTCTTCGAGCGGCTGAAGGAAGGCCTGTCGCGCAGCACCGCGGGACTGTCGGACAACATCACCGGCATTTTCACCAGGAAGAAACTGGATGCCGAAAGCGTGGCGCAACTGGAAGAGGCGCTGATCAAGGCCGACATGGGCACGGCGCTGGCTTCAAGATTGTCACAGGCTGTCGGCGAAGGACGATATGGCGCGGAGATCAGCGACTACGACGTGCGCGAAATCCTGTGCAGCGAAATTGCGAAAGTCCTCAAGCCGATTGAAAAACCATTTTCCATCGACGGCACAAAAAAACCTTTCGTCATCCTGGTCGCGGGCGTCAACGGCGGCGGCAAGACGACGACGATCGGAAAGATCGCCAAGAAGCTGACCGCGAACGGCGCAAAAGTTGTACTGGCGGCCGGCGACACGTTCCGCGCCGCGGCCATCGAACAGCTCGCCGTGTGGGGCAAGCGCGCGGGGGCGGAGGTGATATCTCGCCCGGCAGGCTCGGACGCTGCCGGCCTCGCCTACGAGGCACTGGAGACGGCGCGCGCGCAGGGCGCCGACATTCTGATCGTCGACACGGCCGGCCGCCTGCAGAACAAGGCCGGCCTCATGGCGGAACTGGAAAAGATCGTGCGCGCGATGCGCAAGCTGGACGCAACCGCGCCGCACGCCACCTTGCTCGTGCTTGATGCCACGACGGGACAGAACGCGATCGGACAGGTTGAGGCCTTCAAGGGCGTGGTGCCGCTCACCGGCCTTGTCATGACCAAGCTGGATGGCACCGCCAAGGGCGGCATCCTGGCGGCGCTGGCGCAGAAATTCACCATCCCGGTCCATTATATCGGCGTCGGGGAAGGCGTGGACGATCTGCAGCCGTTCAACGCGGAAAACTTTGCCAAGGCGCTCACGGGGTCGAAATGAACACGCAATTGCGGCGCCTGACGCTGGACCTTGGTCCGCTGATCGTTTTCTTTGCAACCTTCCAGTTCTTCGGCATTTTTGCCGCAACCGCCGTGTTCATGGTGGTGATCTTGGCGGCACTGGCAGCGGGGTACGCGCTGGACGGCAAAGTGTCGCCCGTCGCACTTTTCACGGCCGCTATCGTTCTGGTTTTCGGCGGACTGACGCTCTACCTGAAGAACGACACGTTTGTAAAAATCAAACCGACGATCATCTACGCCACCTTCTGCGCCGTGCTCCTGGGCGGGATGATGTTCAACCGGCTTTTCATCAAGTTTGCGCTGGCGTTCGAGTTCGAACTGCCGGAAAGCGCCTGGCGCACGCTGACATGGCGCTGGGCGGTATTCTTCGGCGGACTGGCGGTGCTCAACGAGATCGTCTGGCGCAATTTTTCGACCGCGCACTGGGTGGTCTTCAAGGTGTGGATCATCCTGCCACTAGTGCTGGTATTCGGCGCGCTGCAGGCACCACTATTGCTCAAGCACCAGATCGTGAAAGAACCACCTGCGGAGTAGGTTGTCGCGGAGGCATGCGGCGTCACCGCGCTTGCGGGAAATTTCCGTTCTGGCCGGGAGGATTTGAGAACGGCGCGAAAACCTTCCGGTCGCCGATTT
Organism: uncultured Alphaproteobacteria bacterium; assembly: GCA_963743765.1. Lineage (GTDB taxonomy): Bacteria > Pseudomonadota > Alphaproteobacteria > Micropepsales > Micropepsaceae > Rhizomicrobium. Next base: position 363,791 of record CAVUQQ010000003.1, on the reverse strand, counting down.
CGTGGTTATGTTCCAGTGCCCAGCGCGCATTCGGGAAAGCAATCTCCGTCCACGGAATATCGTCCCAATCGAACAGCTTTACCTCCAGACTTTCCGCGCCCGCGCCAAATTGCTCCGTGTCAAGACGGGCGCGATACAGCAGCTGCACCTGGCTGATGCGCGGTATGGAATAGACCGCCAGCAATCCTTCGAGAACAATGTCGCACTCCGCTTCCTCGCGAGCTTCGCGGCGCGCGCCGTCTTCCGGCGTTTCGTTTTCTTCCAGATAACCGGCCGGCAGCGTCCAGAACCCCATTCGCGGTTCGATGGCGCGGCGGCAGAGCAAGATCCTGTTTCGATACGTAACAACCGATCCCACAACGATTTTTGGATTTGTGTAGTGGACGTGGCCGCAGTCGCCGCACACGTACCGTTCTGCCGTGTCTCCATCCGGCACACGCCGAACGAAGCGCGGATTGGGCGGCGGTGGTGCAGTGCGATGACCGGTCATGGCGGCAATTCTGCCCAACGCAAGTTGGAAACGGAAGTGCGAATGCGAATCTTTGCGTTGCAAACGCCAGCGCAAACGCGATAGAGATTGTTGTGACGGGAGACGGGGCCGTCTAATCTTTTTATCGGCGAGCGAACCCGGTTGGGTGGCTGACAATTTGGAACCGACAAGAGTTCGGCCGGTTGTTGAGCAGGGGAAGCGAATGACGAAGGCGCAGCGCAGGGCGAACGGAGGCTTCGATCTGTCGGAGTCGCCCTCACACCTCATCAAACGCTGCGCACAATATTTCGGTGACCTGTACGCGCACGAAGCCGGCGCGAGCGAACTCACAAAACAGCAATACACTCTTCTTGCCGCGCTTGAGCACAATGAAGGCGTGAGCCAGACTGCGCTTGTCGATATCACCGGCATCGATCGCTCGACGTTGGCGGAGATGGTGCGCCGCATGCTCGACAAGGGATTGCTGTCGCGCGAGCGCACGGAAGAAGATCAGCGCGCGAACGCCGTCGCGATTTCGCCATCGGGGCGCAAGGCATTGCGCTCGGCACGCACCGCATCCGAACGCGCGGAGAAGGCTTTGCTCGAAGCCCTGCCGCTCGCAGAACGGCCGCGCTTTGTGCGCCTGCTGGCCCAGATCGCAGGCGCCGGCGAAGAGTTTGCCGCCAATGGCCCGGCCGCCCCGCGCGGCAAAAGCCGCCGCAAGCGGGCTTAGCCCCTTCTAATCACACACGAATATCGATGTTCGCGCCAAGCGGGCTTGCCCGTCCATAGGCCGTCGCGGGCGTCGAGGCTGCCGGCGTTGCCGAGGCCGCGGGAGCTGACGCGGGCGAACTCGCAGCCTTCGTAAATTCCAGCGGCTCGAACGCCGCTGCGCCAGGCGCCGCCTTTTCTTTCGCCAACGCGGCCGCGAACTTTGCCTGTGCGTCGGGCGAAGGTTGTTGTACGCCGCGCGCGATCTGCTGCGATGCGATGAGAAGGTTTGCGGCGCTGAGCTGCATCGCGCCACCTTGCCCAAACATGGTTTACAGAATCTGAAGATCAGCTTCGCGCGGCGACGGCGATGGCCGGAAGGATGTCGAGGACGAGGCTGTCCGGCGTGATCGGTCCGACGAAGCGTTCGCGTACGACGCCGTGCCGGTCGATGATGTAAGTCTCCGGTACTCCGTACACACCCCATTCGATCCCGGCGCGCCCCTCGCCGTCGAAGCCGATGCGCGCATAGGGGTTGCCGACATCGTTGAGGAACGCGCGCGCCTTCTGCGGCGTGTCCTTCCAGACGAGACCGAAGAGCTGCACGCCCCGCGCCCGGCCGAGCTGGGCAAGCTGCGGCGCCTCCGCGCGGCAGGGCACGCACCAGGACGCGAAGACGTTAACCACAGTCACGCGGCCGCCGTTCAGATCGCTCGGACCGAAACCTCGCGTCGTTGCATCCAGAGCGGGCAGCGTAAGCGCCGGCGCGGGCTTGTCGATCAGCACCGACGGCAGCTCGCCCGGCGGCGGCGCACGCAAGCCCTGGTAAAGAAACCACGCGAGCGCGGCGAAGGCGACGACGGGCAGGATGTAGATCAGGCGCTTCACGGCTTCTCCAGCGCGGCAAGGCGCGACTTGGCGCGTGCGTAGGCGCGCAAGGTGAATACGATGGCCGCGCCCAGCCCGATGGCCGTGATGCCGTAAGCCGGCCAGACGAAGGCCGCATAGCCACCCATATTGAGTAGAGCGCTCATGTCTGACCCGACAACATCAGCGACCGCGTGCGGCGCTCGAGTATTTCGGTCCGTATACGTACAGTCCACAGCGCGAAGAACAGTAGCGTGTAGCCGAGTGCGGTCAAGCCGAGCGGCCAGAGAAACACGGACGAGATCTGCGGGCCGTCCGCACGCACGATGCTCTCGCCCTGGTGCAGCGTGTGCCAGTTCACCGAAAACTCGATGATCGGAAGATTGACGGCGCCGACCAGCGCCAGGATCGAGGCAGCGCGCGCGGCGCGGACTTCATCTTCGATCGCGTTCCACAACGCGATGTAGCCCAGATACAGGAACAGCAGCAGAAGGAACGACGTCAGCCGCGCGTCCCACACCCAGTAGGTGCCCCACATCGGCCGGCCCCAGAGCGATCCGGTGACAAGACCCAGCACCGTGAAGATGGCGCCGAGGGGCGCCGCCGCCTTCGCCGCGACATCGGCGAGCGGATGACGCCAGATCAGGCTGAACAGCGAGGTCACCGCCATCAGTCCGTAGGCCATCATCGCCGTCCACGCCGCCGGCACGTGCAGGAACATGATCTTGACCGTCATGCCCTGCTGATAATCCGGCGGCGCGAGGAAGCCGAGTATCAAGCCTGCAGCCAGCGCGAGACCGGCCGCACCGGCAAGCCAGGGCAGGAACTGCGTGCTTGCGTCCATGAAGCGCTTTGGATTGGCGAGGGCGAACATGCTGGCCATCTAGGCTGTCACTCCATGGGCCGCAAGCATCTGGATCAACCTGCGAGATTGAGCCGCACAGCGGCGGCGGCGGCAAACGGCGACAATAAAGTGGCGGCCACCGAGAAGGCGCCGAGAAATAGAAGCGCACCATCCGACAGTCCGTCCAGCGTCGATTGTACCGCGCCTGCTCCAAAGATGACGGCCGGCGCGAGCAGCGGCAACACCAGGAGCGGCAGGATCAGACCGCCGCGGCGGATGGATAGCGTAAGCCCTGCCCCGATGGCGCCGAGCGCGCTGACCGACGGCGTGCCGATCAGAAGCGAGAGCGCCAGCGTTTCTGTCGCGGCCATCGGCAAGCCGAACATCCCGCCCAGAAGCGGCGAGAGCAGCGTGAGCGGCAGGCCGGTGGTCAGCCAGTGCGCCGCGATCTTCACTGCGCTCACCGTTTCGAGCGGTAGCGGCGACAGCGCAAGAAGATCGAGGCTGCCATCGTCAAAATCCGCCTGGAAAAGCCGATCGAGCGACAGCAGCGCCGCAAGGACTGCCGCGACCCAGAGCACGCCCGACGCGATGCGCGCCAGAAGCTTGAGATCGGCACCGACTCCAAGCGGCACGAGCGTCGCGACGGCGGCAAAGAATGCGAGCGCCAGCGCGGCGCTGCCGCCGGCGCGCGTCGCCAGACGCATGTCGCGCCAGAGTAGCGCGCCGATCATGCCCCACCCAATGTCAGGCGCACGCAGTCGATGCCCAGCGGTTCGTGCGTGGCGGCGAGCGCGATGCCGCCTGCCGCGCAATGCGACGCGATGAGATCGGCTGCGAATTTCTTGCCGTTCGTATCGAGGGCAGCGAGCGGTTCGTCGAGCAGCCAAAGCGCACGGTCCGAAAGTTTCAGCCGCGCGAGTGCGAGACGCTTCTTCTGTCCCGCAGAAAGATATTGGCAGGGCAGCGTGGCGCAGCGCTCCAGACCCGCACTTGCGAGCGCCGCCGCAACATCCGCCGCGCAACCATAAAGCTGCGCGAAAAATGTCAGGACTTCGGTTGGTGTCAGTTGCGGCTTGGCGCCGTCCTGGTGGCCAAGCCAGCCGATCAGCTTGCCGCGCTCTTCCGGATCGGAAATCTTACCGCCACTTTTGAGAACGATGTTGCCTGACGCGGGCGCGATGAACCCGGCAATCATCCGCAAGAGCGACGTCTTGCCGGCACCGTTCGGCCCCTCGATCGCCAGCGCCTGCCCCGCCGCTGCCGCGAAACTCAAATCGCGAAACAGCACTCGCTCCCCGCGAATGCAGGTGAGGTTGCTGATTGTGAGTGAACTGATGGCGGAAATTTCGACTGTCACCACACTTCGTCATGTCCGGCCACAGAGCCGGCCATCCATCCCAGAGTCATTCGCGCACTGACGTGCGCGGGATGGCTGGCCGGGTCAAGCCCGGCCATCATGAAAGCGGTTTATCCCGCAATATATTGCGCGCCGTTGACCGTCATGGTGGCGCCGGTGATGAAGGCGGCGTCGTCGGAGGCGAGGAACGCGGCCATCTTGGCGATCTCGCCGGACTTGCCGAGGCGGCCCATCGGAATCGTCGCGATGATGCCTTCCAGCACCTTTGGGGGCACGGCCATCACCATCTCGGTGTCGATGTATCCCGGGCAGATCACGTTTACGGTGATGCCCTTCTTGGCGGTTTCCTGCGCCAGCGCCTTTGTAAAGCCGATGATGCCGGCCTTGGCGGCGGAATAGTTGGTCTGGCCCATCTGGCCCTTCTGGCCGTTGATCGAGCTGATGTTGATGATGCGTCCGAAATTGCGCTCGCGCATGCCGTCGATCAGCGGACGGCACATGTAGAACATCGATCCCAAATCGATGCGGATGACGTCGTCCCATTGTTCGGCGGTCATCTTGTGCAGCATGGCGTCCTTGGTGACACCGGCATTGTTGACGAGAATGTCGATGGGGCCGAGCGCGCCTTCGACGTCCTTGATGCCGGCGGCGGACGCCGCGGCGTTGCCGACGTCCCACTTGAAGACGGGAATTCCGGTCCCGGCGTTGAACTTCTGGGCGGCTTCGTCGTTGCCGCCATAGTTCGCCGCGACCTTGTAGCCGCAGCTCTTCAACTCAAGGGAAATGGCGGCGCCGATACCGCGCGTTCCACCCGTCACCAATGCAACCCGAGCCATTTCCAACTCCCCACGAATTTCCGCAATTTTCTGTTTGTTTAGCACACATAGCGCGGCCGATTGTCAGTACGCAATAAACTGCCGCCGCGACAGATCGCCTCCGCCGCCTCTTCCCGGATTCGAATCGAAGGTCAGCGACGCGCTGACTAGCGCTCCACACACATGGCGATACCCATGCCGCCGCCGATGCAGAGCGTGGCGAGGCCCTTCTTGGCATCGCGGCGCTGCATTTCGTGCAGCAGCGTAACAAGCACGCGCGCACCGGACGCGCCGATCGGATGGCCGATGGCGATGGCACCGCCATTGACGTTCACCTTGGACGTATCCCAGCCCATGTCCTTGTTCACCGCGCAGGCCTGCGCCGCGAACGCTTCGTTGGCTTCGACGAGGTCGAGATCGGTGGCTTTCCAGCCGGCCTTCTCCAAAGCCTTGCGCGACGCGGGTATCGGGCCCGAGCCCATCACCTTCGGATCGACGCCGGCCTGGGCCCAGGACCTGATCGTCGCGAGAGGCTTGAGGCCACGACGCTTGGCTTCGCTCGCGCTCATCAGGACAAGCGCGGCGGCGCCGTCATTGATGCCCGATGCATTCGCAGCGGTGACCGTGCCGTCCTTCTGGAAGGCGGGACGAAGGCCAGCCATCGCTTCGAGCGTCGCGCCGTCGCGGATATATTCGTCTGTGTCGATGATCTTCTCGCCCTTGCGTTCCTTCACCGTGACGGGCGCGATTTCGTCCTTGAACCTGCCGGCCTTCTTCGCCGCTTCGGCCTTGTTCTGCGAGGCAACGGCGAACACGTCCTGCTGCTCGCGGGTGATCTGCCATTCGCGCGCGACGTTTTCGGCCGTGACGCCCATGTGATAGCCGTTGAAGGCGTCCCACAAACCGTCCTTGATCATCGTGTCGATGAATTCGAGATTGCCCATCTTCTGACCGGCGCGCAGATAGGCAGCGTGCGTCGACTGGCTCATCGATTCCTGTCCGCCGGCGACGACGATCGTACTGTCGCCGTTTCTGATCGCCTGCGCACCAAGCGCAACGGCGCGAAGGCCCGAGCCGCACACCATGTTGACCGACCAGGCAGGCGCGCCGACCGGCACGCCGGAGTTGATCGCCGCCTGGCGCGCAGGGTTCTGTCCCTGCGCCGCGGTCAGCACCTGACCCAGAATGACTTCGGAGACGTCTTCGGGTTTGACGTTGGCGCGTTCGAGCGCAGCCTTGATCGCGACCCGGCCCAGCTCATGCGCCGGCACGGACGCGAAGGCTCCATTGAATGCGCCGACAGGCGTGCGCGCGCCCGAAACGATGACGACTTCTTCCACCAGAACCTCCCCGTTCTTTCTCTTTGTTGCGGCTTTCGCCCAAAATGCCGCGAATGCGAGCATCGGTAAACTGTGGCAAAACGCGCTTATTTATCAGTGGCTTAGTGCCCACAATTTGAGCAAGGCAATGTTGCGCCTGCTCAAATGGCACTGGACAGGGGCGGAACAGTGATGTTGAGCTTGCGGGAAGAAGACGCCCCGAGAAGCGCAAAACACCCTCAAATCAACGGTAAACACGCGTGTCGGAAGATAGCCCCAAGGCTGAAGCCCCTGTCGTCATCAAGAAGTATGCGAACAGGCGGCTCTACAACACCCAGACGTCCACCTATGTGACCCTCGATCATCTGGCGCAGATGGTGAAGCAAGGAACCGAGTTCGAAGTCCGCGACGCGCGGACCGGCGAGGACATAACCCGTTCGGTGCTGACCCAGATCATCTTCGAGGAAGAGGCCAAGGGCCAAAGTCTGTTGCCGATCAAGTTCCTGCGTCAGCTCATCCGCTTCTACGGCGACAGTTTACAGAGTTTTCGTGCCCGGTTATCTCGACATGAGCATGGACGGGCTTCACCAAGAACCAGGAGGCGATGCGCACTCGCCTGGCCGAAGCATTCGGCGGCAGCACGCATGTCATCGAGAACATGACGCGCCAGAACATGGTGATGTTCGAACGCGCGATGCAGATGTTCTCGCCTTTCGCCGCCACGCGCACGCAAAAGAGTGGCGAGGGCGATGCCAAGGCGAACGGCGCGCCCGACGCCGGCCGCACCAAGCCGTCCGAAGAGATCAGCGAACTAAAGAGCGAGATCGAAGCGATGCGCCGCCAGCTCGCGGAGCTGAGCCAGCGGAAATAATCCGCCGTACTACTTGACCCAGTCGGGCGCGATTTCCGGTTCGCCGAAGAAGAAGCCCTGGAAATAGTCGACGCCGATGCTTTGCAGCAGCTGCGCGTCTTCCTCGGACTCGACCCACTCGGCGACGGTCTTGAGGTTGAAGTTCTTGGCCAGACCGACCAGCGTCCGCACGAAGACCTGGTTCTCCGGCGAACTCGACAGTCCCTTCACGAATAGATGCCGTCGATCTTGACCATGTCGACATGCAGCATCTGCAGATTGCGGAACGAGGTGTAGCCGGCGCCGAAATCGTCGATGGCGACGGTGCAGCCCATCTCGCGCAATTGCGAAACGAACTGCGCGTTCTCCTCGAAGTGATTGAGTGCCGCGGTCTCGGTGAGCTCGACGTTGAGCCGCGATGCCACGTCCTTGTTGGCGCGCACATAGTCGACAAAGCTGTTGAGCCAGGCCGGATTGCTGGCGGTCGTGCCCGACACGTTGACGCCGAGCTTGACGTCCGGATTGGCGCGCAACGTTGCGACCGCCATTTCCACGGCGCGGCGGTCGATCAGTCGGACGATGCCCAGTTGCTCGGCGGCGGGAACGAAATGGCCGGCGGTGGCGAGCGAGCCGTCCTTGCGCATCATGCGCAGCAGGCTTCGTACTTCACGATCTTGCGGTCGGTTGCATCGATGATCGGCTGATAGGCCAGCAGAAGCCGGTCGTCGTCCAGCGCCGACGTCACCTCGTCGGCGATCGCCATCATGCGCAGTCTTGCGCCTTCACGCTGCGGCGACTTTTCATAAACCGTAAATCCGTCGCGGCCGGCGCTGCGCGCGCGTTCCAGCGACTCTTCGGCGCGAAGCATGGCTTCCTGGCTCGACGCAGCGCCCGACGGCAGCCACACCGCGCCCACCGAACAGGTCGCCGAAACCTGGCCGCAGCGCGTGTCGACCACGCTGTTGCGCACGGCCGCGCGCAGCCGTTCGCCGACGACCGCGATCTCGCGTTCCTTGCAGTTGCGCAGAATGACGCCGAACTTGTTGCCGGCCGTGCGTCCGATGACGTCGCTGGAGCGCAGCGTGCGCGACAGCCGCTCGCCGATCGCGACGATGACTTCATCGCCGGCGTCGAAGCCGTAGCCATCGTTGATCATGGCAAGACGATCGATGGACGCAACGAGGAAGGCGCAGGTCCTATCTTCGGCGCTGGCCTTCTCGATTGTCTGCGTGAGCTCGGCCCGCAGGGAATTGCGGTTGAGGTGGCCGGTCAGCTCGTCGCGCGTCGCGAGATAGGTCAGGCGTTGCGTTTCGCGCTGCTTCTCGGTCGTGACGCGTACCAGACCGGAGAGACGCTCGGTGCGGCCGTCGGCGCGCCCCTGGCGCATGCCGACCATGGTGATCCAAAGAGAACCCATCGCCGAAGACGCTTCGAGGGGCAATTCGAAATTCGACTGCTGCGCCGCGCGCGTTTCGATCATCGAGGTGACGCATGCGCGCGAATCCGGATTGAGCCAGGCGAGAAACGATGCGCCGCGCGGCAGGCGCAACTCGTCGTGATGGTAGGGCAGAATATCGATCGCGCCGTCCCAGCCGATGCGATCATCCGAAATCGTCCAGTCGAAGGATGCGACGCCGGCGCCGAGCATCGCATAGCGCAGCCGTTCGGCGCGCTCGGATGCGCTCAACGCATCCAGACCGTCTGCAGGCTTCTTCTGAAGCGGCTGACTCACTACACCCACCATCCCGGCCGTTTGCCGGCCTTGTCGATGGAGTGTGGTGTGCCGGCCTTAAAAAACTCGTAACTCCTGAGGCAAGACGTCTGCGGCCCGGGCGCGGTATGCGGTTTGCCTTAAGAGAAGGTTATGAGCCTTCTGACGGCACAACCGGTACTGGCGAGAGCGCTGACGAAAAGCGCCGTCGCCCGGCCGTGCCCGGCCGGGAACTACAATCATTCCAAGACTCTAGATGAGCATAACGCAGCATTCGAACGCCGCGGGACGCACCGTCTGGCCACAAGAGATCCCGCCCATCCGTGCCAGAACGGCACAATCGAATACGCCCCGCTCTGGAACGGTCCGCGCCTGCGTCCCGCTTTCGTGGCACAGGTGCTCGGTCAGGTGATGATGGATCGTCGCGACCAGGCGGCGAGCCTAGCCCGCGTCGCGTATGGTCGCGGCGTGGCGCAGATCCCGGCTGCTCTGCTCCTCGACGGCAATATTTGACGCGCGCGACAAAGCCAGCGTCAGGCCCAGCAATCCCGCGGCCGAAAACAGCAGATGCGCACTGCCGGTGCCTTCAAGGGCGAACGACGACGCCGCTGCGAGCAACGCCAGTGCCGACAGCATGCCTTGAACCGACGAAAACCGCGCGACATCGAACTGGCGTGCACTGATCAGCAAGATCGCGGCGACCGAGAGCGACGCCGGCACAAGCGCGAAAGTAATGATGCCGGTCGCGGCTGCAGCCAGTCCGCCGAGACAGACGATGCCGAGCAAAAGCGTGACCGGCATCGGCGCAAGCGACTTCTCGAAACCCGCATACGCGCCGAAAGCGAGAACCGGCAACGCGATCGCGGCGACGATCAGGGCGACTTCGTCCGCAACGGGTGGTGCGATCCATGCGGCCGCCGCCAATGCCGCAAACAACATGCTGGCAAAGCGCAAGTGAACCCGCGCGGGCGGACGCGCGCCCAACGCCAGGAACCACACAGCGAGCGATGCGACGCCAAGCAGGAGTGCGCAGAGAAGCACGATCATGGCGGCTTGGTCCGCAGATCGAGCAAAAGCGCCTTGATCTCGGCAAGCGTGCGCTCCACGCGATCGAGCCGCTCGTTCAGATTCGCCAGCGCGTCCGGCGGCAACTCTTTCGGAACGGGTGTCGAGACGCCGGCTCGGCTTGCAATTTCCGCCGGCGGAACGCCGAGAAGCGCGGACAGCGTGCGCACATTGGCCGCACTGAGTTCGCGCTGATCCTTCCACAATTCGGAAATCTGTCCGGCGCTGAGGCCGAGAGCCGCCGCAACATCGGTGCGCCGCAGCCCGGACGCCTCCAGCCGCGCATCGAACCAGGCCGAATTCGAAAAACAGTGCCATCAGACCGCGGAGTCTACGCGCGTTCGTGCAGAGTGAAAACGCTAGTGCTCGGGATAGAACTCGGGCCGCGCGACATAGGCCGCGCCGATGACATGACCATAGCCGCCCTGCTGGACGATGATCACCACGCCGTCATGCGGCAGGCCGGCCATTGCGGCGCGCGGCAGCGTCAGCGACAGCGAACTGCCTTTCCACACGGCGACCGCGCGGAGATCGCTGACCACATTGTGATAGGTGATCATGCGTCCTTCATTCTCGCCCGCCTTGATCGCGACATTCACCGCCGAGCGCAGATGAAGCAGCCAGACGGTTGCATTGTGTGCACCGTCGGCCGCTCCGATGTTGATGTGCATCTCCTGCCGATCTTCGCTCACCGACACCGGAACGATGGGGTCGGCGCCACGCGACAGCGCCGGCGGAGGTGGTGCCGCCGGCTGAACATTGCCGGCCGAAGCGGCGCGCGGCGCGTTGGCTTCCGCCATGCGCGCATCCGCCATCACCATGCCGGAATCGATCGCCTGCGCGCGGGCGTCGATCGCCGCTTCCACGCTTGCGACGCGGCTGCCGACAACGTCTTGCACGCCATCGACGATGATCTGCGGTGTGTAAACGCCGCCATGACCCATCGCCGCGGCATACGCCTTCTGGCGGCGCGTGTTGGCATCGCTTGCCAGCGTGTCTTTCCAGCCGAGCATGTCCCAATAGGTGATGGGAAGGCTAAGCGCGATGACGTCCGGACGCTGCGCGAGCTTGCCGATCAGCGCATCGGCCGGCGGACAGGAGTTGCAGCCCTGGCTGGTATAGAGCTCGACCACGACGGGACGCGCACCCGCCTGGGCCACGGTACCCGCAAGCATGAGAAGTCCCGCAAGAGTGAGCGTGCGCAAGATCATGGTCATGGCGCGAACATAGGACGCGGACGGCGCGCGCTCCAGTCACTTCAATTTGTAGGGCCCCCGGCGGCCGTTGATGGTCGGAAAGGCCCGGCTTTTCAGCGGGATCGCCGCGGATCGCATTTCGAATTGCCGCCAAAACCGATCACAACTCTGTGTCGGCGCGGCATCAGGTCACGACAGATTGCGCCGGGCGCGCAGCGAACCGTTGACGCCGCCCGGACCTCCTCATAGCTTCCGCGCCCATTTTTAAAAGGTCCACGGCGGCGGGAAATCCCGTCCGCCGCGATGGCGTTTGGGGCGGAGCGCACCGATGGCACAGATTCGCGTCGAAAACCTGAGCAAGACCTATCGCGTCGCGGTGCGCGATCCCGGACTCGCCGGCGCCGTGCGCGGCCTCTTCCATCGGCGCCAGCGCGAGATCGCAGCTCTGGACGATGTGAGCTTTTCGCTTGAGCGCGGCGAGTTGCTCGGCTTCATCGGTCCGAACGGCGCCGGCAAATCGACCACCATCAAGATCCTGTCGGGAATCCTGCGGCCGACCTCCGGACGCTGCGATGTGGACGGGCTCGTGCCCTGGGAACAGCGCATCGCCCATGTGGCGCGAATCGGCGTGGTGTTCGGCCAGCGCACGCAACTCTGGTGGGACCTTCCGATCGTCGAGAGCTTCGCGCTGCTGCGCGACATCTATCGCGTCGACGAAGCGAGATTCGTCCAGATCAGGGACCGGCTGGTCGAAATGCTGAAGATCGCGCCGCTGCTGGACACGCCGCTGCGCCAGCTCTCGCTCGGCCAGCGCATGCGCTGCGAGATTGCGGCGGCGCTGCTGCATTCGCCGTCGATCCTGTTTCTGGACGAACCGACCATCGGTCTGGACGCGGTGTCGAAGCTGGCGCTGCGCGAATTCGTCAAGGACTTGAACCGCACCGACGGCGTTACCGTCATCCTCACCACGCACGACATGCACGACATCGAGGCGCTGGCGCGGCGCGTCATCATCATCGGCAACGGCAAGGTACTGCGCGATTCCAGTTTCGAATCCATGCGCACCGAAGTGCTGGGCGAACGGCGGCTGATCGTCGATTTCGCTGAGGACGCGCGCGACATCGCAATCGAAGGCGCCAGCATCCGCGCCCGCGACGGCCGCACGGTTGACTTCGCCTTCGATCCCGCGCGCACCGCGGCGCATACGCTCATCGCGCGCATCGCCGCGGAACACGAGGTTCTCGACATCCGCGTCGAGGACCCCAAGATCGAGGAAGTGATCGCACGCTTCTACACGCTGCACGGCGCGGTGGAATCATGAGTGCCGCCGCCCTGCCCTATCTGTCGATCCTGCGCGCGCGCTTCGTGCTGATGCTGCAGTACCGCGCCGCGGCCTTCGCGGGCTTTGCCACGCAATGCTGGTGGGGCGTGATCAAGGTCATGGTGCTGGCCGCCTTCTACACGGGCGCGGCGCACCAGCCGATCAGCCTGGCGCAGGCGATCACCTACACCTGGCTGGGCCAGGCGTTCCTTGCGTTGCTGCCCTGGCAGGCCGATGGCGAAATCTCGCAAGCCGTCGAAAGCGGCAATGTCGGCTACGAAAGACTGCGCCCCGTCGACACGCATCTTCTGTGGTTCGCGCGCGCCGCAGCGATGCGCGCGGCGAATACGAGCCTTCGCCTCGTGCCCATGTTCGTCGTGGCCGCCCTGATCCTGCCGCTTGCAGGGTTGCCGCAATGGAGCTGGCGCCTGCCGCCGACTTTGACCGCGGCGTCCTTGTTTGCGTTCTCGATCGCGCTGACGGTGCTGCTGTCGTCGGGCTTCACGGTTCTGCTGAACATCGCGGTGACGGCGTTGAAGACACGAAGGGCCGCGAACATCGCACCCGTTTTGGTCACGCCCCTGTCGGGCATGATCGTGCCGCTCGCGCTCATGCCAGGCTGGATGCAGCCGTTCCTGTTCTGGCAGCCTTTCGCGGGCCTCGTGGACATTCCCTATCGCATCTATTTTGGAAATCTCGTCGGCTTTGGCGCGCTCGAGGGCATCGCCGCGCAGTGCCTCTGGGTTGTTCTTTTCATCGTCATCGGACGCGCCTGGATGAGCCGTGTGATGGCGCGCGTCGACATGCAGGGGAGCTGAGCATGAACGGATTGGGTCTCTATCTCAGCTATATCCGCAACTGCCTGCGCGCGCAGATGCTGTATCCCACGGCATTCACCCTGCGGCTGGTCTCGCAGTTCCTGATCACCATCACCGAATTCGGCGGGCTCTATGCGCTGTTCCTGCGCTTCAGCCATATCCGCGGCTGGACGTTTCCGGAGATTGCGCTCTTCTACGGCGTGGTCAGCGTCGCGTTTGCGCTCTCCGACACGACGTCGCGCGGCTTCGACATGTTCGGTCCGCAATTCGTCAAAACGGGCGATTTCGATCGCCTGTTGCTGCGTCCACGCACGGAGGTCCTGCAACTGATGGGATTCGAATTCGGCTTCACCTCTCTCGGCCGCGTGCTGCAGGGATTGTTCGCGCTCGGCATCGGCGTGGCGCTGCTGCATGTCAAATGGACGCTTTTCAAAGTCGCGCTGCTGCTCTGGGCGGTGACGGGAGGTTTCGCACTGTTTTTCGGCATTCTGCTGCTGCAGGCGACCCTGTCGTTCTGGACGGTCGAGAGCCTGGAGATCGTCAACACGCTGACCTATGGCGGGATCGAGGCGGCGCAATATCCGCTCGACATCTATGCCGCCTGGTTCCGCAAATTCCTGATCTTCGTCGTGCCGCTGGGTTGCGTCGTCTATTTCCCCGTCGCCACGGTGCTGGGGCGCAGCGAGATGGCGGGTGTTGCGCCGTGGGTCGGCGCGGTGACGCCGCTGACCGGATTTGTGTTCCTTGGGGTTGCGTTCGCGGCCTGGCGCGGCGGCATCCGGCACTACACAAGTACGGGAAGCTGACTCCACTTCCGGTCGCGCTGCCTACGGCGATTTGCTTCGCACTTCGCCGAAAGCGCTCCTCTGCTATACAATTGCGTATGGCGCGCAGCGAACCGGACTGGGAAACCTACCGCTCCTTTCTTGCGGTGATGACCGAGGGAAGCCTTTCGGGGGCGGCGCGCAAGCTGGCGCTGACGCAGCCGACCATCGGCCGCCACATCGACCAGCTCGAGGCCGATCTCGATCTTTCACTCTTCACGCGTTCGCAGACGGGCCTGATTCCGAGCCAGGCGGCGCGCGAATTGCTGCCCCACGCCCAGGCGATGGCGAGCGCGGCGGATGCGCTGGTGCGCGCCTCGTCGGGCGCCGACGCGGAAGAACGCGGCACGGTTCGGCTGACCGCGAGCGTGATGATCGGCGGCGAGGTGCTGCCGCCCATTCTCACCGCGTTCCGCGAGAAGCATTCCGGCATAACGATCGAGCTGGTTCTGTCCGACGTGACGCAAGACCTGCTCCGCCGCGACGCCGACATCGCGGTGCGAATGGTGCAGCCGAAGCAGGAGGCGTTGGTGGCACGGAAGATCGGGCGCATCGCGCTCGGCCTTTTCGGCCATCGCCGCTATCTGGAACGCCACGGCATCCCGCGCGCGCTCGACGAGGTCGCACAGCATTCGCTGATCGGATTCGACAGAGAGACGGCCGTCGTTCGCGCCCTGCGCAACAAGGGTCTCAAGCTGACGCGCGACATGTTCTCGCTGCGCTGCGACGCCGATCTCGCGCAGCTCGCCGCGCTGCGCGCGGGCTACGGCCTTGGCGTCTGCCAGCTCGGCATCGCACGGCGCGATCCCGAACTCGTGCAGGTGCTGCACAGCGACTTCAGGTTCGAGATCGACATGTGGCTTGTCATGCACAAGGACCTGCGCAGCACGCACCGCATGCGCCTGCTGTTCGATCATCTGGCGCACGAGCTCGCCGCCTATGCGGCGACGTCCAGGGCCCGCTGAACCTAAGCGGCCACCAGATTGCGCAGCACGTACTGAAGGATGCCGCCGTTCTTGTAGTAGGCAACCTCGTCCGCCGTCAGGATCATCAGCACCAGCGGCAGCGCCGCCGTCTTGCCGTCGGGATAGTGGATCGTCGCCATGACCTTCATCTGCGGCTTGATCTCGCCAGAGAGGCCCGGAATATCGATCGCCTCGCGGCCGGTGAAGGCATAGTCGCGGCGCGTCTTGCCCTCGGCGAAGACGAACGGTGCGATGCCCATGCCGATCAGGTTCGAGCGATGGATACGTTCGAAGCTTTCAGTTACCACCGCGCGCACGCCGAGCAGCTTGGGACCTTTGGCCGCCCAGTCGCGTGACGAGCCGGTGCCATATTCCTTTCCTGCGACGATCACGGTGTCGATGTTGTTCTTTTTGTAACGCTCGGCCGCGTCGAAGATCGACATGGTCTCGCCGGACGGCGAGTCTTCGGAGAAATACAGCGTGTTGCCGCCTTCCTTGCCGCCCATCATCTCGTTCTTGATGCGGATGTTGGCGAAGGTGCCGCGCTCCATCAGCTCGAAATTGCCGCGGCGCGCGCCATAGGAGTTGAAATCCTGCTGACGGACCTGGCGTTCCGCGAGATAGAGACCGGCAGGCGCCGTCGGCTTGATGTTGCCGGCGGGGGAGATGTGATCGGTGGTGATGGAGTCGCCGAACAGCGCAAGAATGCGCGCCTTCGCGATCTCCTTGACCGGTTGCGGTTCGATCGTCATGCCTTCGAAGAAGGGCGGGTTCTTCACATAGGTAGACCCCATCGGCCAGTTGTAGGTCTGACCCTTCGGCGCCTTCACCTTGCGCCAGTTGACGTCGCCGTCGAACACATTGCCGTAGCGCGACTTGAAGCTCGAGGTCTTGATGCCCTTGCGCATCGCGGCTGAGATTTCCTTGGCGCTCGGCCAGATGTCCTTGAGATAAACCGGCTCGTTCTCCGTGTCGTATCCGACTGGCTCCTTGGTCAGGTCGAGATTCATCGATCCCGCGAGCGCATAGGCGACGACAAGCATCGGCGAGGCCAGATAGTTGGCGCGCACCTGCGGATGAACGCGGCCCTCGAAGTTTCGATTGCCGGACAACACCGCCGCCGTAACGAGATCGCCCGACGTGATGGCTTCGGCGACATTCTCCGGCAGCGGGCCGGAATTGCCGATGCAGGTCGTGCAGCCATAGCCGACGAGCTGAAAGCCGAGCTTATCGAGATATTTGTTGACGCCCGCCTTCTCCAGATAGTCGGTGACGACCTGGCTGCCGGGCGCGAGCGATGTCTTTACCCACGGGCGAACCTTCAGCCCGCGCTCCACTGCCTTCTTGGCGACGAGACCCGCGCCGATCATAACCGACGGATTGGATGTGTTGGTGCAAGACGTGATCGCCGCAATCACGACGTCGCCATGACCGATCGTATGCTCCGTACCGGCGATCTTGGCGCGCTTACTCGCATCGGCTTCCTTCTTGTAGGTATTGAGCAGCGCGACGGCGAATTCATGCGCCGCATCGCCGAGCGGCACGCGATCCTGCGGACGCGCGGGGCCCGCAAGGCTCGGCTCCACACTGTTCAGATCGAGCGACAGAGTGTCGGTGAAGACAGGATCGGCGCTCTTGGCCGTGCGATAGAGGCCTTGCGCCTTCGCATATTTTTCGACCAGCGCAACACGGGCCGGCTTGCGCGCAGTGTCCTTCAGATAGCGCACGGTCTCGGAATCGATCGGGAAGAAGCCGCATGTCGCGCCATATTCCGGCGCCATGTTGGCGATGGTGGCACGATCCTCGAGCGACATGTCGTCGAGCCCGGAGCCGTAATACTCCACGAACTTTCCGACCACGCCCTTCTTGCGCAGCATCTGCGTGACGGTGAGGACGAGATCGGTCGCCGTCACGCCCTCGCGCAGCTTGCCGGTCAGCTTGAAGCCGATGACTTCGGGAATGAGCATGGAGATCGGCTGGCCGAGCATGGCGGCTTCCGCCTCGATTCCGCCGACGCCCCAGCCGAGAACGGACAGGCCGTTGACCATCGTCGTGTGGCTGTCCGTGCCGACGAGCGTGTCGGGGAACGCATATTCGACCGTCTTCTTGGTCTTGGCGTCCTTTTCTTTGCGTGTCCACACGGTCTGGGCGAGATATTCGAGATTGACCTGGTGGCAGATGCCGGTGCCGGGCGGCACGACGCGGAAATTCGCGAATGCCTGCTGGCCCCAGCGCAGGAACTGGTAGCGCTCCATGTTGCGCTCATATTCGATGACGACGTTCTTCCTGAACGAATCCTTGCCGCCGAAATTGTCGACCATCACCGAATGGTCGATGACGAGATCGACTTCGGCAAGCGGATTGATCTTTTCCGGATCGCCGCCGAGATTCTTCATCGCATCGCGCATCGCGGCGAGATCGACGACGGCGGGCACGCCGGTCAGGTCCTGCATCAGTACGCGCGCCGGACGGAAAGCGATCTCGCGGTCCGATGTCTTCTTGGTGAGCCAGCCCGCGATCGCACGGATGTCGTCGGCGGTGACGGTGTTGCCGTCTTCGTAGCGCAGCAGATTTTCGAGCAGCACCTTCAACGAATAGGGAAGCCTTGAAATGCCCTTGAGACCGTTCTTCTCGGCCGCCGTCAGGCTGTAATAGGCATAGGTCTTGCCGCCCGCCGTCAGGGTGCGGCGGGATTTGAAAGTGTCGAGGCTGCGGGTCACGGGGCGCCCTTCGAAAGGTGGGTTGAAGTGGGCCGGTTTAGTCCCGATTCCTTAAGAATCCAAGCTTTCCGCGACGCTGCCGCTGCGACACGGTTGGCCCCTGACCCTGCCTCATGACAAGCTTGTGAAAAATGGGGGAGGAAACAATGGGCGCAGAGCATGTGCGCGTCGACCACAATGGCGACGTGACGACTATCATCCTGGACCGGCCACAGGCGCGTAACGCCGTCGACCGTCCGACCGGAGATGCGCTGGTCAAGGCATTCCTGGCATTCGAATCGGATCCGCGCACCAAGGTGGCCGTGCTGTGGGGTGCGGGCGGCTCCTTCTGCGCCGGCGCCGATCTGAAAGGCATGAGCGAAGGGCGCGGCAACCGCTTGAGCGCGCCCGGCCAGCATTACGATCCCCATGCCGGCGACGCGCCGATGGGCCCGACGCGGATGCGGCTGAACAAGCCGGTGATCGCGGCCGTGGCCGGACATGCCGTGGCGGGCGGCTTGGAACTTGCCTGCTGGTGCGACTTGCGCGTGGTGGAAGAAGATGCGGTGTTCGGCATTTTCTGTCGTCGCTGGGGCGTGCCGCTGATCGACGGCGGAACGGTGCGCCTGCCGCGCCTGATTGGCCAATCGCGCGCGCTGGACATGATCCTGACGGGTCGCCCCGTCGGCGCCGAGGAAGCCTTCGCGTTCGGTCTTGCCAACCGCGTCGTGGCCAAGGGCCAGAGCAGGCACGCGGCCGAAGAACTCGCCGCCCAGATCGCGCGCTTCCCGCAGACCTGCATGAAGGGCGACAGATTGTCCGTGTACGAACAATGGGACCATGACTACCAGCACGCGATGATGAAGGAGTTCGCCCACGGCACGGCGACGCTGCAGACCGGCGAGGCCCGCAGCGGCGCGGCGCGCTTCGCCAGCGGCAAGGGCCGCGGCGGACGGTTCGACGATCTCTAGCGCCAGTCTCAAATTCGCCCTAATCGACGAATAACTCGAGCATGGAGACGAGTCGGCTTCAGCCGGCGCGATCGAGGGAAACGGAACCAGAGGGCCAATGCCCAGAAGCGTGACCCTGTTCGCGTTTGTCGCGATGCTGACAATCTCCGGCGTAGCCACAGCGCAGGACGATCTCGGCGCGCGCATGTCGCTGGAACGCATCGGCGACATCCACACCGGCACCTATTCTGCTGGCGATCAGGTCGAGTTCTCGCTCAACCACTATCTCGATCGGTACCTGCTTCGCTTTGCGGGCAATCCTGAAGTCTACGTGCTCTATGCCGATCACGGTTCGCTCGGCGGGCGGGTGCTGAGATACGATTCCGGCGCCACGGCTCTGCAAGTCTCCGGTTGGGGCGCGATCACGCTTTACACCGACGCCGAGCCCAGCGGATTGCCGGCAGAGCGCACGGGTGCCAGCAGCCTGCCGACGGTGGCGCAAGTCTCGCTCCACGACATGCAGACTGCGGCCGACGACGAAGCCAGGCATCTGGCCTATACGCGGCGTGTCCATCTCAGTTTCAGCGCCGACTGGCCCGCACTGGCGGGCGATCCGGAGATGCGCGCCTTCGCTTTTGACGCCATGCAGAATGCAGGTCGCGGCATCGATCGCTTCGCTGCCAACCGCGCGGCGCGGGCGGCGCTGAACGCCAAGGTGGACTTCGTGCAGATCGTCACGGGCGGGCGGCCTCTGCTGGAACTGCGCGGACGGACGCTGAATATTACATTCAATCCGGCCCAGGGTTTTTCCGGACGCGCCTCGTCGCGCGGCATCGCGCGAGCGCTTGGACAGCTGTTCTCCGTACCGATGGTGAACTGAAGCGTCAGGCCGGCTCGAAGCCGTCCGGCGCCAGTTCGAATTTGTCGAAATCAAATCCCGGCGCAACGGTACATCCCGCCAGCGTATGGCTGCCCAGCGTCTTTGCGCTTTGCCAGGCCCGTTCCGGCACGACGATCTGCGGCCTCTGTCCGGCGGCAATGTCGCTGCCAAGGACATGCACGACGGGCGCGCCGCGCCCCGGCGCAATCGAAAGCGCGAGCGGACTTCCGCCATACCAGTGCCAGACTTCGCACGCGTCGATGCGATGCCAGTGCGACGTCTCGCTCGCCCGCAGCAGGAAATAGATCGCGGTCGAGCGCGCACGATTGTCGCTGCCGCGCACATCGCGAAAGACTTCGCGATAGTACCCGCCTTCGGGATGCGGGCGAAGATTCAGTTCACGAATGAGGAAATCGGCTGCGTCGCTCACGCCACGCTTCTACAGCCGCGGTTGCCGTCAGGCAAACAGGCTGCGCGCGCCGCGCTCTATCAGCACCTTCATGCCTTGCGCGATAGAGCGCGAATTGTCGAGCGCATTGTGCTTGCGGCCCGAGAACGGAACGCCAAGCCTGGGTCCGATGTCGCAGGAATGAAGCCCTCGCGTGTCGAAGCCATTGGCCCGGAACCAGGGCCGCGCGTCGAGAAACAGCGGCAAGTCCTCTACGGAACCAATGCCGTAGAGACGCAAATTTTCACTGAGCACCAGATCGTCGCGGCCGAAGGCCGAAATCGACGCGCCGCGCGCGAAGTCCAGAAAGCGATCATAGGCTTCGACGAAGTCGCGTCCATACGCTTTCACCGCTTCGTTGGTGATCCCGGTCAGGTCTTCCAGGTAAGCCGACAAGCGTGCATTGATTCGCGGACGCACGATGATGTTGAAGCTGTCGAGGATCGTCAGCGTTTCGGCATCGACTTTCACGGCTCCGATCTGCACCACTTCCTTGAACTCGCCCGGCCTGAGCCAGCGATGGCGCATCGAGCCCTCCCAGGCCGTAAATTCAAGATCGAAAATGACGGCGGCATCGCGCGACATGGAATCGATTCTGTGGACGGCAGCGCCGAAACAGAGCTGCGAATCATAGTCTTTCGCAACATTAATACATTCTTAATACCGTCAGCCGAGCGTATGCAGCACGATAAGCAACGGAGGCCAGAATGGCCGCGCGCGCCAACCCATTCTTCGACGTCGCCGCACCGATTGAGTCGCTCGCAGATGATGCTCGTACGGAGCCGCGAAGCGCGATCGCCAGGCTTGCGATGCTGCATGCCGAGGCGGAGGAGACCGCGCGCCTCTCCAACCTTCTGGGCCGTTCGCCGTTTGTGGCTATTGCGCTTCCTCTCGCGGCCGGTCTCACGATTTGGCTCTCATCAGGCGTCGGCACGGCGCCCTGCGTCGCATGGGCCGTGCTTGTCATCGTCGCGAGCCTTTCGATTGCACGCGCCTATGCTTCCGCCATCGGCCAGCCTTTCGAGCGCGCGATCCTTCACGCCTTTGCGCAGGATCTGAGCGCTGTCATTCTGTATGCCGGCTTTGCCTGGGGCGCCGGCGCGTTCCTCGTCCTCGCCAACACGGCGCCAATCGGATCGGCTCTGGTCTTCGCGGCCGCGCCTGCGCTCGGTCTTGGACTGTTGTTGCGCGAGCGCAATGCGGTCGTCCTGTTTCTTGCGCCCGTTGCCACGCTCACGTCATTCGCTTGCGTGTTGCGCCCGTTCGCGGCCGGCGCGATGAACGCCGCACTTGTCCTGATCGCCTGCGCGATCGTGGCAGGCGCGCTGGTCGCCGCCGACCGCCGCCGGGCCAATGCCCGCGCGCAGGCGACGTCGTCACTCTAAGTCGAGCGATTTCAAGGGTTTCCTCCACCCTCACGCAAGGTTAATGTCCCGCGGCCTAGGCTTCAGTCTTTCGCCGGATGAGGACACCCATGTCGCTTGCCTTCGCTTCGTCAAACGATGCCGCACGCCTTACCCATCAGAACGAGGTCGATGCCGAAGAGCGGCTCAATGCCGCCAGAAGGCTTTCCGGCGACCCGGCTCTCTCAACGTTCTTTGATGTGCTCTACGCCCATGCGGCGCCCGACGATGTGAACCGCTATGAGCCACGCTCGCTCAGCAGCCCTGGCGAAACTCGTGCTTGCGCGCATCTCGGCGCGCAAGAAGGGTGAGAGCGAAGTCTGGCTCTTCACGCCGCGCGACGAAGATCCGGCCTATGCCGAGAACGACACACTGCTCGTCGCAATCAATAACGACATGCCGTTTCTCTTTGACTCCCTGATCGCAGAAGTGACCGCCACCGGCGGGCGTCTGCGCGCCGTGTTCCATCCGATCGTGCACCGCGACGGCCAGGCGGTCAGCGTCATCGTGCTGGTGCTTGAACCTGTCGTGAGCGAAGCGGGGCGGCAAGCAATGGTGCATGGGGCCAAGGCGGCCTTTGCACAGGTGCGCGTCGCCGTGCGCGACTGGCGCGCCATGCTCGTCCGCGGCGGGGAAGCGATCGAACAGCTCAAGGCGCACCCGCCCAAAGTTCCCGCCGAGGAATTGAACGAAAATATCGCCTTCCTCGAATGGCTGGGCGACAATCACTTCACCTTCCTCGGTGCGCGCGACTATCGTTTCGATCCCAACGGCGAAGGCGCGCTCGAACCGATCGCCGAAACCGGACTTGGCGTTCTTGCGGACAGCGATGCGCGCGTCATTCGCCGCGGGCCCGACCGCGCCGCGATCACGCCGCAGGTGCGGGCGTTTCTCACCCAGCCCTCGCCGCTCATCATCACCAAATCGAACGAACGCAGCCTCGTGCATCGCCGCGTGCACATGGACTATGTCGGCATCAAGACATTCGACAAGGACGGCAAGCTGACGGGCGAGCGCCGCTTCGTCGGTCTTTTCACGTCGGGCGCCTACAGCCGCCGGCCCAGCGACATTCCCCTGCTCAGGCGCAAAGTTGCCGACGTCGTGGCGCGCGCCGGGTTGCCGCCCTCCAGTCATGACGGCAAGGCGCTGTCCCACATCCTCGACACCTATCCGCGCGACGAGCTGTTCCAGATTTCCGAAGACGAGCTTTTCGCGACGGCGCAAGGCATTCTGAGACTCGGCGAACGGCCCACCGTGCGCGTCTTCCTGCGCTTCGACCGTTTTGACCGTTTCGTCTCCGCCCTCGTCTTCGTGCCGCGCGACCGCTACGACACGCATGCGCGCGAACGCATCCATCACATTCTTGCCCAGGCGTTCGATGGACGGATGTCGTCCTCCACGCCGACGATCGACGAATTCGGTACTGGCGCGCGTGCATTACATCGTCGGGCGCAACGAAGGCGCGCGGCCGCATGTCAGCGTGCAACAGCTTGAAGAAGAGATCCGCGACGCCATCCGCACCTGGGAAGACGGCTTCGCCGAAGCGCTGGAAAGCGTGCATGGCGAGACCGAAGGCCTGAAGCTGCTGCAGGAGCGCCAGGCGCATTTCTCGCCCGGCTATCGCGGCGTGTTCTCGCCCTTGGAAGCGGTGCACGATCTTGACGAAATCGCCTCGCTCGCCTCGGCCGCGCATCCGCTCAAGCTGCGCGCCCGCGTCTATCGCAAGAAGGCCGATGCGCACAATGCGTTGCGCCTCAAGCTTTACATTCTCGGCGAAGTCCTGCCGTTGTCGGCGTCGCTGCCGGTGTTCGAGAATCTGGGCCTACGCGTCATTGCGGAGGACTCTATTCGCCGTCACGCTGAAGATGGTCGATGGCTGGTCGCATGAGGCGGCCGTGCTCGACTTCATGATGGAGCGCGCCGACGAAGGCGCGGCCGAGCTCGAGGACGTCAAGCAGCCGCTGGAAGACGCATTCCACGCCGTGGTTTCGGGCCACGCCGAAAGCGACGGATTCAACCGGCTGGTGCTGACCGCCGGCCTCGCCTGGCGGGACGTGACGCTCCTGCGCACGTTCGCGAAATTCCTGCGCCAGGCTGGTTTCGCCTTCAGCCAGGACTATGTCGAGCAGGCATTGGCGCGCAATCCCGATCTCGCCAGGCTGCTGGTCGAACAATTCCACGTACTGAACGATCCTAAGGGCGCCCAGCATCTCGAGCATGACGCCAAGACGATCGCGCTGCGCATCGACGGCGCGCTCAACGACGTGCAGAGCCTGGACGACGACCGCATCATCCGTCGCCTGCGCAACGTCATCGTCAATGTGCTGCGCACGAATTTCTACCAGAACGACGCGAGCGGCCACCACAAGCCTTATATCGCCGTCAAGCTGAACTCGCAGAATCTCGACGAGCTTCCCGCTGCCGCGGCCGCATGTCGAGATCTTCGTCTATTCGCCGCAGGTCGAAGGCGTGCACTTGCGCTTCGGCAAGGTGGCGCGCGGCGGCATTCGCTGGTCCGACCGGCGCGAAGACTTCCGCACCGAAATTCTCGGCCTGGTGAAGGCGCAGCAGGTCAAGAACGCCGTGATCGTGCCGGTCGGCGCCAAGGGCGGCTTCTATCCCAAGCAGTTGCCGGTCAACGGCACCCGCGAAGCGGTCCAGGAAGCCGGCATCGCGGCCTACAAGACGCTTGATCAACGCGCTGCTCGACGTGACCGACAATCTCAACGCCGACGGTTCCGTTGTGCCGCCGCAGGATGTGCGTGCGCCACGACGAGGACGATCCCTATCTCGTCGTCGCCGCCGACAAGGGCACGGCCACCTTCTCCGACATCGCCAACGCGCATCGCCGAAGAGCGCGGCTTCTGGCTCGGCGATGCGTTCGCCAGCGGCGGCAGCCATGGCTATGACCACAAGAAGATGGGCATCACCGCGCGCGGCGCGTGGGAAGCGGTCAAGCGGCACTTCCGCGAGATGGGCCGCGACATCCAGAACGAACCGTTCACCGCGATCGGCGTCGGCGACATGTCGGGCGACGTGTTCGGCAACGGCATGCTGCTGTCCAAGCAGACGCGTTTGCTGGCGGCCTTCGATCACCGCCACATCTTCCTCGATCCCGATCCCGATCCGGCCGCGAGCTGGGCCGAGCGCAAGCGCATGTTCGACCTGCCGCGCTCGAGTTGGGCGGATTACGACAAGTCGCTGATCTCCAAGGGCGGCGGCGTCTTTCCGCGCACGCTCAAGGAAATCCCGCTGTCGCCGGAGGTGAAGGCGCATCATCGGCGTGACTGTGGACAAGCTGTCGCCGGCCGAACTCATCAAGGCGTTGTTGAAGGCCGAAGTCGATCTGCTGTTCTTCGGCGGCATCGGCACCTTCGTCAAGTCGGCGGCGCAGAGCAACGCCGACGTCGGGCGACCGCGCCAACGACGCCGTGCGCGTCAACGGCGGCGAGCTGCGCGCCAAGGTGATCGGCGAAGGCGCCAATCTCGGCACGACGCAGCTCGGCCGCATCGAATATGCGCGCAAGGGCGGACGCATCAACACCGACGCGATCGACAATTCGGCCGGCGTGGATACGTCCGACCACGAAGTGAACCTCAAGATCCTGCTCGGCGGACCGCAGCGGCGCGGTGCACTTACGGCCACGGCACGCGACGAATTGCTCAACGCCATGACCGACGACGTCGCGGCGCATGTGCTGAAGGACAATTACGATCAGACGATGGCGCTATCGGTTGCGCAGGCGCGCGCCGACAAGGATCTCGATGCGCATGGTAGATACATGCGTGACCTGGAAGCGGCGCGGGCGTCTTGATCGCGCGGTCGAGTTCCTGCCGGCCGATGATGAACTTCAGCGGCTGGAGAACGAGAACAAGGGTTTGACGCGGCCGGAACTCGCCGTGCTCCTGGCCTATGCCAAGCTCGATCTCGACGCCGAAATCGTTGCGAGCGAGCTGCCGGACGATCCGACATTCGAATCCGTACTCGCCGGCTATTTCCCGCCGGCCGCTGTCGAGCGTTTCCCTGAAGCGCTGCAACAGCATCGCCTGCGGCGCGAGATCATTTCGACGTGTCTCTCCAATCGTCTGGTGAATTTGGCGGGGCCTGTGTTCGTCGCCCGCATGAAGGAAATGTCGGGCGCGAATGGCGCTCATGTGGCGCGCGCGTTCGTCGTGGCGGAAGGCGCGTTCGGGCTCGAGGCGCTGAAGTCGCGCATCGATGCGCTCGATGGCAAGGTCGACGCGCACACCCAGACCGGCATGTATGAAGGCATCGCCGAAATCCTGCGGCGGCTCGGCCTTTGGTTCCTTGCAAACATTCCGGCGAATGCCGATCTGGCGCCGACGATCGCGCTCTATCGTGCGGGCGTCGAAAGCCTGCGCGGCACCTTCAGTTCGCTGATCTCGCCGTTCGAGGCCCAGGACACAGAAGACCGCATCGTCCAGATGCAGAAGGCCGGTGCGCCGCTCGACGTTGCCGAGGATGTCGCCGTGCTGCCGCTAATGGGCAGCGCGCCGGAGATCGCGCAGCTGGCGCGGACGCGCGCGCTGGGCGTCGATCTGGTTGCCGGTGCATATTTCGCGATGGGCACGGCGGTCGGCATCGATCGCCTGCGCAGTCTCGCAAGCCGCATCGTCGCAAAGGAGCACTGGGACCGGCTCGCGATCCGGCGCATCGCCGACGACCTCTTCGCCGGCCAGCGCGCGCTGACGGCCGAAGCGCTCT
Organism: uncultured Alphaproteobacteria bacterium; assembly: GCA_963743765.1. Lineage (GTDB taxonomy): Bacteria > Pseudomonadota > Alphaproteobacteria > Micropepsales > Micropepsaceae > Rhizomicrobium. The sequence goes on along the minus strand of CAVUQQ010000003.1, from coordinate 337,550 downwards.
CTGCGCTCGATGCGTCGAAGGCCCATGGCACGCGCGCCGACGGCATGGCGGCGGTGAAGGCCTGGGCAGAGGCGCATGGCGAACCGCTGGCGCGCGCCAAGGCGTTCCTCGATGCGCTGGAGCGCAGCGGCGATCTGTCGATTGCCAAGCTGACGCTGGCGAACAGTCAGATCCGCGAACTCGCGTCGCGCTAGCTAGCTCTGTTGCTTGCGGCGGGGGATTTCGACCGCGAATACCCACGCATTGCCGATGGAGAGATAAAGACAGCACACGGCCGTCGGCATCAGCAGGTAGAGCGCATTGGGACGATCGGCGACGAGGCCGACGCCGGCAATCACCGGCAGCCAGGTGCCTGCGAGTCCCAGCACCATCCGCACCAGACGCGGGCCCAGCCCGCCGAGCACGGACTGACCGTCTTCCGGAAAATTCCACGCGAAGATCGAAATTCCGATCGCGAAAGCGACACCCGTGCAGATGAACTCAACACCGAGTGCGAAGCCCGATTGCGCAGGGAGCAAGCCCCACAGGCCGATCACCAGCATCTCGAACTGCAGGAACAAAGCGGCGAAGGCGCGGCTGAGATAGCCGTTCACGCCGAGGACGTGCGGCAGGGAAATGGTGAGGCCGACGAAGAGAAGGCCGGCGAGCGTCGCGCCGACCTGCGCGATCGTCGCGAAGAAATCATGCCAGCCGAGAAGTGCATCTGCGGTCATGGCTGCGATGGTAGCGCAGCCATGACCGGACGCAATTGGTCTAGCGCGGCGCCATGCGGATCGCGCCGTCGAGACGGACGCATTCGCCGTTGAAATAGGCGTTTTCGATCATCTGCACGGCGAGCGAGGCGTATTCCGGCGGATTGCCGAGACGGGCCGGGAACGGCACCTGCGCGCCGAGGGCGGCCTTGACCGCTTCCGGCGCCGCGCCGAGCAGCGGCGTGTTGAACAGGCCCGGCATGATCGTGTTGCAGCGGATACCTTCCTGCGCGAGGTCGCGAGCGACGACAAGCGTAAGCCCGTTGATGCCCGCCTTTGAAGCGGTATAGGCGGCCTGGCCGATCTGGCCATCCTGCGCCGCGACCGAGGCGGTGTTGACGATGGCGCCGCGCTCGCCGCCCGGCAGCGGATCGAGCGAGAGCATGCCCTGCGCCGAGATCGCGATGCAGCGGAACGTGCCGACGAGATTGATCTGGATGATGAAGTTGAACGCATCCGTCGGGAAACGGCGCGTCTCGCCGGTCTTCTTGTCGCGCGAAGCGGTCTTGATCGCGTTGCCCGTGCCGGCGCAGTTGACGAGGATGCGTTCCTGCCCGTTGGCGGCGCGCGCCTTTTCGAATGCGGCAAGCACGCTTTCTTCGCTCGTGACGTTGGCTTCGCAAAACACCGCTCCGATTTCCGACGCGAGCGCCTCGCCCTTCGTCTTGTTCATGTCGAGCAGCGCGACCTTGACGCCCTTGGCGCGCAGTGCGCGTGCCGTGGCTTCGCCGAGACCGGATGCGCCGCCCGTGACGACGGCGGCAATCGAAGAATTCAGTTCCATGGTGGTGACCTTCCTGTTGGCTGGCGCGACTTTTAGACCGGCGCGCGCGCTCGCGCAAAGCGTACGTTAGGGAAGCAGAACCATCTGCGTTTGCGTGACGATTGCGACAAGTCTGCCGTCCTCGCGTGTGATTTTGGTTTGCCACACCGAGCTGCGGCGGCCGATGTGAACGGGCGTGGTTTCGGCCATGACCGTGGTGCCTTCCTTGGCCGAACCGATGAAGTTGGTCTTGCTCTCGATGGTCGTCGTGCCGGCTCCGGCAGGCAGATTGAGAAACGCGCCGATTGCGCCGAGCGTATCGGCAAAGGCCATGATCGCCCCGCCATGCAGGATATGCCCGGAAGTACAGACATCCGGGCGGACAAGGAGTTTTCCCCGAACCACCTCCTTTTCGGCTGCGAGGACTTCGACGCCCATCAGGCTTGGAAATGGCTGATTGGCCAGAATGCGCTCCCCGATCTGCATCGTTACCCCTTTTTCCGCCATCATTTCGTTGCGATATTCTAGCGCGATGACGACCGAGACGCCCAACCCCGCCGCCGTTCAATTGCCCGCGACCATCGCGCGCAACGAGCGCATCGTCGAACGGCGTTTCTGGGAAAAGCTCCTGAAAGTGGCGGGGGAAATCCCGTTCGCGGAGGACGCAGCCGCTGCTTATTTCTGCGCGGTCGACCCGCAGACGCCATCCAAGGTCAAAGCGATTCTGCTCGCGGCCCTCGCCTACTTCGTCATGCCGTTCGACGTCATTCCCGATTTTGTCGCCGGGCTCGGCTTTACCGACGATGCGGCGGTTCTCGCGATGGCGATCTCGCTGGTTGCGGGCCAGCTCAAGGACAGCCATCGCAAGCGCGCCCGTGCGGCGCTGCACATTCCAGAACCCCAACCAGAAAGTTGAACTGGCCAACTCTTGGCAGCGGCGGCCTATCCGGCGACAATTGCGCATGGGGTATGCGGACATCAGCAAGCACATGCTCTCGCTGCCGGGGGCAACGCTTTCGGTTCAGTGGGGCGACGACCACATCTTCAAGGTCGGCGGCAAGATGTTCGCCGGCATGGGTCCGAGCGAACGCAAGCCGCACGGCATCTCGTTCAAGGCCGACGAGATGAGCTTCCGCGTCCTCACCAGGATGCGCGGCATCACGCCGGCAAGATACCTTGCACGCGCGCAATGGGTGAGCCTCGACCGGCTCGATCGACTGCCGGACAAGCAGCTCAAGGCGTATCTGACGCGCGCGCACGGGATCGTCGCGCGCGGCCTGACGAAAAAATTGCGCGCATCGCTCGGCATCGTGGAGACCGTGGATGACGTTTGACCGCGTTGCGGTCGTCGGCATCAGCGCATCGGGCAAGAGCACCTTCTCGCGAGCGCTTGCGGCGCGCACAGGACTGCCGCTGCAGCACGGCGATCAGCTCGACTGGCTCGCAAACTGGGGCGCGCGGCCCGACAGGGAACTGACGGCGCTGCACGAAACCTGGATCGCGCAGCCGCGCTGGATCATCGAAGGCTGGATCGATCCGGAGCGCGTCGCACGCCTCGACGCTGCCGATCTGGTGATCGATCTCGATTTTACGGGCTGGCAGTGCGCGGCGCGCGTGCTGACACGCATGCTGCGCGGCACCCGGCGGCCCGAGATGCCGGATGGCTGCGTGGACCGATTCAGCTGGCAAACGCTGAACTGGGTGTTGTGGAAGAAGGAACGTCCGTTCATCGACAAGGCCCTGCGCGCGGCGACGATGAAAAACTATGTTCGGCTGAAAACACCGCGCGAGGCGGCGAGCTGGCTGCAGCGGCTCTAGCGCAGCAGGATGCTGGCGTGGATGGCGTCCGTTGTCGGACGCTCCTGTCCAAGCCCGACGAACTCGATGCCGATGCCGTCGCCGTGATGACGCGCCACGCGGCCGGCCATCTGGCCGATCAGCACGAATTCACCGATCGGCGGCCTGATTTCCGTCTTGAGCGAGACGCCGCTGGTGGACAGGTCGAGCACTTCGCACTTGATCATCGTGCCGTCGCTGCGCGTAAAGCGCGTGAGGGCCTTGGTCGGCGTGCGATCGTCGCGGCGCAAATCGGCCTCGTCGAGCAGCGACTTGTTCATCAGCAATGTGAGCTGCTCGGCGGTGCGTTCGCGCTTGAGCTGGGTGCTTGAAAAACGCACGCCGAAGCCATTCGCGTTCTGGCGTGCGACGGCGCCTTCGAAGCGGCCAAGAGTATCGACGTAGAGAATGATGGGCTTACCCGTTTCCGGAATGACGTCGCACTCGACCGAGGCGCCGCCCGGCGACATGTCGACGATCTTGCAGGCCGCCTCACGGCTTTCCGCCGGAACGAACAGGCGGCCGGGCAGATCCACCCGCACCCTGCGAAAGCGGCGGCGCTCCGCGCGTGCTTTCTCAAGGATGGGATCTTCCGCTTCTAACGCCAATCGCTGGCCGCGCATGCCGCCGGCACTCCAGACTTCGAATCTCAGGCTAGTTTGCGACGTTTAGGTCAACAGCTCGTTACCGCCCGGACACGCCGGTCACGAATTCAGGAGGCTGTTTCGCGCGCTTAACCTCGGGCCCGCCTCGCGCTATACGTCTGGTCCGGCTTTTTGGGGCTCGGCCTGTCCAGTTTTGGGACATTTCGATCGGGGGACACATGTTTCAGGCAGTACGGCTTCTCAATCGTTTGACGGCTGGCTTTGTCCTGGCCGCTACAGGGCTTGGGCTCAGTGCCTGTGTCAGCTCCTCCTCCCTCGACGAACTGGCGGGGGCGACGCCGACGGGATCGCCCTTTACACAGGCCCTTTTCCAAAATTATGCCTATTTGGCGCGATCTTTCGGTCAGGGCAGCTCCGGCGGCGCGCTCGACACGGACAGTTCGATCTTCGATTTCGGCAGCGACACGGACACGCTGGCCGAAACGTTCGCGACAAAAGCCCTGATCGCGGCCAAGGGTGTCGAGGTTGAGCCCGAACCCGCAAACGAAGATTCCGGCGCCCTGCGCGACCGGCTCGTCCGCGCGCTGGCCGACGGCAAGGACCGCTTCCCGAGCGATGCCGCACGCGCACAGGCCGATTTCGACTGCTGGATGCTGAACAGTACGGTCCCGTCGCAGCGCAGTGCCGCCGAACAATGCCGCGCGTCGCTGAACGGAACGCTCGCCCGCCTCGAACAGGATCTGCGTCCGCGATCGTTCACGCCGCCGCCCATGACGGCCGCGCCGTCTGCGAACTACACGGTATATTTCGACTTCGATTCCTGGACGCTCACGGGCGAACAACTGACGACGCTGCAGCAGGCCATCGCGGCGGCACGCGCGGGCGCACAGACGCACATCACGATCGTCGGCCACACCGACACTTCAGGATCGGCCGACTACAATCAGGCGCTTTCGGTAAAGCGCGCCAATGTCGTCGCCGAAACGCTCGTCGACATGGGTGCACGGCGCGACGCCATTCAGACCACGGGCGTGGGCGAAACCGACCTTGCCGTGCAAACACCAGACGGCGTGAAGGAAGCCAAGAACCGGCGCGCCGTCGTGACGCTGATGCCGTGACGTAACGCGGGCTTGCGAAGCGCGACACAGGCGTCAACTTTCGGTATTGTCGAGCCCGTGGGTCATGCCAGGGTTGCGACATGAAAGCTTATGATTACGTCATCATCGGTGCGGGCAGCGCGGGTTGCGTTCTCGCCAATCGGCTCTCCGCAGATCCGAATGTCGAAGTGCTTCTGATCGAAGCGGGCGGCCGCGACAAGTCGATGATGATCCACATGCCGGCGGGAATTCCGGCGCTGATCGGCAAGCCCAATCCGTACAACTGGTACTACCAGACCGAAGGCCAGCAGCATCTGAACGGGCGCAGCCTCTATTGGCCGCGCGGCCGCGGCTGGGGCGGATCGTCTTCGATCAACGGCATGATCTATATCCGCGGCCATGCGCGCGACTATGACGGCTGGCGTCAGTTGGGTCTCGAAGGCTGGTCGTTCGCCGATGTGCTGCCCTATTTCAAGCGCGCCGAACACAATGAGAATGGCGGCGACGATTTCCATGGCGGCGAAGGACCGTTGCGCGTCTCCAACGGGCGCTCGACCAATCCCTTGTTCCGCGCTTTCGTGCAGGCCGGCGTCGACGCCGGTTTCCGCCACACGCCGGATTTCAACGGGTACCAGCAGGAAGGTTTCGGCCCCTATCAGCTCACGATTCATGAAGGCCAGCGCTGGAGCGCGGCGAAGGGCTATCTGACGCCCATTCTCGACCGCAAGAACCTGACGATCGAATCCAACGCACATGTCTCGCGCATCCTGTTCGACGGCAACCGCGTCAACAGCGTCGAGTTCATCCAGAGCAAGCAGCCCGTGCGCGTGATGGTGACGCGCGAAGCGCTGCTTTCGGGCGGCGCGGTGAACAGTCCGCAGACGCTTTTGCTGTCGGGCATCGGCGATGCCGCGATCCTCAAGCGCTTCGACATTCCGGTCGTCGCGGACCTGAAGGGCGTCGGCAAGAACCTTCAGGATCATCTCGACGCCTCGATCCAGTACGAGAGCAGCCAGCCGATCACCCTCTACAGCCAGTCCAACCCCGTGAACGCGCTCAAGACCGGCCTGAACTACATGCTGTTCAAGAAGGGACTTGCGACAGGACAGGGCCTTGAGTCCGGCGCGTTCCTGAAGAGCCGGCCCGATCTTGAAAACCCGGACCTGCAATTTCACTTTATCGCCGCGCTGATGACGGACCATACCCGCAAGAAGTCCGACCGCCACGGCTTCATGGCGCATGTCTGCCAGTTGCGTCCGCAGAGCCGCGGCTACATCTCGATCAAGTCCAACGACCCGCTGGTGGCGCCGGTGATCCAGCCGAATTATCTGGAAGCCGAGGAAGACCGCCGCGCCATGCGCGAAGGCACCAAGATCGCGCGCGAAATTTTTGCGCAGGCGTCCTTCGATCCCTATCGCGGACCCGAACTGATGCCCGGTGCGCATGTGCGCAGCGACGAACAGATCGACGCCTGGGTGCGCCGGACAGCGGAGACGATCTATCACCCGGTCGGCAGCGCCAAGATGGGCAAGGATTCGGAGAGCGTCGTCGACGCACAGCTCCGAGTGTATGGCGTCGAAGGCCTGCGCGTCATCGACGCCTCGGTGATGCCGACGCTTGTCAGTGGCAACACCAATGCGCCCACGATCATGATCGCCGAAAAAGCCGCCGACATGATCCTGGGCCGCGCACCGCTGCCGGCGGAGCATGTGCAGGTCGCCGAGGATCGCGCCACCGCGGCCGAGTAAGCGACGGCGTCTCCGGGCCTGACAAATACGTCGCACTTGCGTCGTATCCTGTTAAACGTGAAGCGTCGGCGGCTTTGCGTGCAGGTTGGCGCGGAGTAGGGTGTGAAAATGAAAACGAAAAAAACAGTTCTGCTCCTTGCCGCCGCAATGACGGTGTTTGCCGCTCCTGCCGCCGGACAGGGCGGACCCTATGACTTGAAGACCATGAATTTCGACTTGTGGTGCCAGGAAACCCAGCACCTGGCGCCGGATCGCTGCGACAAGCGTCTGCCGTCCGACGAAGCCGATTTCGAGGCCTATCGCGCCAAGGTCGAGAAGTTTGAAATCCCCTACATGAAGGGTCGCGAAAACGGCCAGCAGCTCGATCGCGTGATCCTGCACAACGATCCGGTCGACAAGCCCGTGACGCAGGATCCGGCCGCGGCTGCGCAATCGCCGACGTCGCCGGCGTCACCGCCCAAGCCCTGATCGCGGTGCTGGCGGCTGCGCTCTAGGCCGGCCGCGGCCTCGTCAAACCCGCTCCCAGCACCGCGAGGAGTTCACGCGCACTCTCGTCGGCAAAGTGAACCGTCTGCGGTTTCGGTTGCGAGACGACGAGACGCAAATGCGGCGCCCGCGGATGGATGCGCAAGGCGCGCAGTCCCGACGCTGGCGGCGGGGGCGGCAAATCGTCGAACACCGGCAGGGGATCGTCTTCGCGAATGAGCTGGGATCCGGCGAGACGCTGGAAGGCGATGGGCTTGCCGGCAAGCATCGTCTGGTCGCTGAGGATCTGGATCATGCCGATGAAGCGGTTCGGTTCGCCGCCATTGAAGCTGACCGGCGCAAGCACGGTCTCGAGCTCGACCATGCCGGCATCGGCGCTGGCGCCGATGGAAGACAGGCAAACCGGCTGACGCAACTTCAGTGACTGACGCAGCAGCGAGGTGAGCGCGATACTCGATTGTGCTTCCCAATGCGCGAGGAAGCCCGTGCCACGCAGCTCAAAGCCGAAGCGCTCGCACAGCGCCGTGCCCGCCAGCCGGTAGATCGGGCGCGACGGATTCTCGACATCGAGGATGAAGACGGAGGAGAGCATGCGCTTGATTGCGCGCGGATCGATATCGGTCTGATCCGGAACCGCACGTCCCTGGCGCTGTCGGCTCCAATATCCCACCAGAAGATGGCTGTTCTTGTGTTTCATGACCGTGATCGTCCTGTTTTCTCTCGGCGTTTCCCGTTTCGGAACGCCGCTTGGCTGTTGGACAATCAGGAGAGCGAAAGGCGTGCCAAGGCGCTTTTACAACGAACCGTCGCAGAAACGGGCCGCTTTGCCTGGCATTTACATCAGCGATTGCCCCAAGGCCCGCGGAAATCGACCGGACCGAAATAGGGCACATCGCGCGCCTTGAGCAGCGGGGTGAGCATCAGGCCGACGGCAAATCCGCCGACATGCGCCCACCAGGCGACGCCGGGTTCGGACGGCGGCGTCAGCGCGGCCGTCACGAGCTGCATCGCGAACCAGATGCCGACCACCCAGATCGCTCGAATCCAGAAGGGATACAAAATGATACCCAGCGGCACCACCACATGAACGCGCGCGCGCGGATAGAGCAGCATGTAGGCGCCGAGCACGCCCGATATGGCCCCCGATGCACCGACGATCGGCGTGCGCGATGCAGGATCCATGAGCAGCATGGTTAGTGCCGCGGCGATACCGCAGGCGAAGTAGAACAAGGTGAATTTCACATGTCCCATGGCGTCTTCGATGTTGTTCCCGAAGATCCACAGATAGAGCATGTTGCCCGCGATATGCAGAAAGCCGGCGTGCAGGAACATCGACGTCAGAATGGTCGCCCAGGGCGGTATGCCGAGCCACGGCGCCCGCGCATCTTCCGGATGAACAAGGTTATCGGGCGTGAAGCCCAGCACTGCGAGCGCGCTGTCGGCCTTGCTGCTGAGTGAAAGCTCCCACAGGAATGCCAGGACGCACAATCCGATCAGCGTGAGGGTCACGTAAGGTGTTGTCCGGACGGGATTGTCGTCCGAGATCGGGATCATGCGTCAGTCCTCTGGCGCACCGGGCGCGGCGCTGTCCCGTTTTGGCGCAACTCCAGGGCGTCGAGCGCCCTCGAACATGGCACATTTTGTGAAGCGAAGGGCACCGTCATTAAGGCTTTGTCCAGGCATCCGGCCGTTCCGGGCTCTGGGCATGATGTAGTCAGCCGGATCGAAGGAGCCATAGCATGTCGCGCAACCTCAACAGCCTCATCGCAGCGCTTGTCAGCGCAGCCGTGACGCTTGCGCCCCTTTCGCCTGCGCTTGCCGGCAACATGGGCGGCGGCTATGGCGGCGGCACGAGCCACATGCCTCCTCCGCCCTGCCCCAACAACAATGGCGGTCACGGCAGCACCATCAATATTTTCAAGCCGGTCAACATCAACAAGAACATCAACATCTTCAAGCCGGTGGTGATCAACAAGAACATTAACATCAATAAGAACATCAACATTGACAAGAACATCAACATCAACAAGAACGTGGTCATCAACAAAAACGTCGTGATCAACAAGGTGAACGCGTTCTCGTCTGCCGAAGCGTCGGCATTCGCAACGGCGGCCGCGGCAGCGCAAGCGGGCGCGGCGGCCAATGTCACGATCTACAGCGGCAGCTATCAGATCATCAATTACAACAGTCACGGCGCCGGTGGCGCCATCGCGATCGCTGCGGTTCATGCCGGCGGCGCCTGCCACATGCAGGAAGCGACAGTCGTCAAATCCATCCACGCGGTGTGCGTGTCCTATGAGGGCCGCGAGTTTCCGGCGTCGCACATGACGGGCGACACCTGGATCGACAGCGCCTATGAGGGCGAAGTCGCGCGTTGCATTCCGGGTTCGCACCTGAAGATCGTCATCGGCGAGGTTCTGCAGTCCGACCAGGGACTCGCGGGCACCTACGACCATGGCCAGGTTCTGGAATGCGGCGCCCATGAAGCGCTGCGCCACTTCAAGGACGGCATGGTCAAATGCGCGCCGGCCATCGCGGTTCCGGACTGCACCGAGCGGACCAATCTGCGCCGTTACGGCACAGCCGACTTCTTCTTCTCGTTCCGCGGTCAGGTTTGCGTGACCGAGTCCCACACCGCGGACAATGCCGAAACCCCGGCTGACGTCTCCGGCCTGACGCTGGATGGCGGCGTGGGCGACAACTCCGGCTACTAAGCAATAGTTTACTATGGTAACTTACTATGTACGGGAATCCCCGAACATGGTTGGTCCGTGGTCTCTCGTGTGCAGTTCGTTCTGCTCGGCATCGTCGCTTCGGTCGCGGCGGTGGACTTGACGTGGACGGGCGCCGGCCATTTCAGCGTTGATGCACGAGCCTATGGCGGCATTGCGCTTCTGACCGCGATCTTCGCGGCGGCAGGCGTTTTCTACGACCGCGTGCGCAGGGAAGAACGTCTTGCCGCGATGCTGCTCGGCACAAGCTTTCTGCTCGGCATGTCTGCGAGCTTCAGCCTGCTCAACTATCTTCTGCTTACCGTCGCGGGCCCTCGCATCGACATTCCGCTCGCCGCGCTCGACCGCGTCATTGGTGTCGACTGGCCGGCGATGATGGCAATGGCTGCGCAGCATCCGCTGATAGCGGTGATTATGCAGCTCGCTTACATCTCGGTCCTGCCGCAGCTCGCCGTGCTCGTGGCGGTGCTGGGTTGGCACGGCAAGCATGAGCATATCTACTCACTATGCCTCGCGCTGTCGGCCGGCGCCGCGATCTCGATGACGGTCTGGACTCTCGCACCGTCTTTCGGTGCGTTCAGCGTCTATGAACTGCCCGCCAATGTATCGCGTCACTTGCCGCTCGCTCTGGACGGACACTATGCGAAGGCGCTCGTCGCGCTGCTCGCGCACGGTCCGGGACATATCTCGCCGGCCGACGCGAAGGGCCTGATCGGGTTTCCGTCTTTCCATGCCGTGATGGCGCTCTTCGTCGCCTGGCATGCCAGAGAGTTGGCGATCGTGCGCTGGTTTGCGCTCGGATTGAACGCCGTCGTGCTCGTGGCGACGCCGATCGAGGGCGGCCATCATGTCGTCGACGTTCTCGCCGGATTCGCGGTGGCAGTCCTCGCCGTCCTGTTCGCCAACCGCGTCATCCGTTCAGCCGCCCGCGCAGACAGCACGGTCGCGATCGACGCCCAGCCGGCGGGCGTTTAGCCCCCTGCGGCAAATCCCTCCCTAGCGCAAGGATTCCCCGGCTTGCACGGGTAAGGTCGGCTGCTATTGTGCCGCGCATTCCGCCATTCAAACGCCCAAGGCTCCCCATGAACATTCACGAATATCAGGCCAAGGAAGTGCTCCGTGGCTTCGGCGCTCCCGTGCCGCGCGGCAAACCCGCCTTCACGGTCGAAGAAGCCGTCGCGGCTGCCAAGGAACTGGGCGGACCGGTCTGGGTGGTGAAGGCCCAGATTCATGCCGGCGGACGCGGCAAGGGCGGCGGCGTGAAAGTCGTCAAATCCATCGACGATGTGAAGAAGGAAGCCGAGCGCATGCTCGGCATGACGCTCGTCACGCATCAGACGGGTCCTGCCGGCCGCGTCGTGAAGCGGCTGTACATCGAAGACGGTTCGGCCATCGACCGCGAGCTTTACCTCTCCGCGCTCGTCGACCGCGAAACGTCGCACGTCGCGTTCATCGCCTCGACGGAAGGCGGCATGGACATCGAAGCCGTCGCCCACAACACACCGGAAAAAATCCACACTTTCCAGATCGAGCCGGCTGCAGGCTATTCGCCCTATGTCGGCAACAACATCGCCTCGGCGCTGAAGCTGAAGGGCGACCAGGCCAAGCAGATCGGCGGCGTCATCAAGAGCATCTACGACGCGTTCATCGCCAAGGATATGAGCCTTCTGGAAATCAATCCGCTGGTCGTGACCAAGGACGGCAAGATCGTCTGCCTCGATGCCAAGATCAATTTCGACGACAACGCGCTCTATCGCCACAAGGACATCCAGGCCTTGCGCGATCTCGAAGAAGAGGACCCGATGGAGGTCGAGGCGTCCAAATACGACCTCTCCTACATCAAGCTCGACGGCGAGATCGGCTGCATGGTCAACGGTGCGGGCCTCGCCATGGCGACGATGGACATCATCAAGCTCTATGGCAGCGAGCCGGCCAACTTCCTCGACGTTGGCGGCGGCGCCTCCAAGGAAAAGGTGACGGCGGCGTTCAAGATCATCGTCTCCGATCCCCACGTCAAAGGCATCCTGGTCAATATCTTCGGCGGCATCATGAAATGCGACATCATCGCGGAAGGCATCATCGCCGCCGCGAAGGAAATTCACCTGTCGGTTCCTCTGGTGGTGCGCCTCGAAGGCACCAATGTCGAACTCGGCAAGAAGATCCTGGCCGAATCCGGCCTGCCCATTCTCTCCGCCAGCGATCTCGCCGATGCGGCGCAGAAGATCGTCAAAGCGGTGAAGGAAAAGAAGTAATGTCCATCCTCGTCGACAAGAATACGCGCGTCATCTGCCAGGGCTTCACCGGCAACCAGGGCACGTTCCACTCCGAACAGGCCATCGCATACGGCACCAAGATGGTCGGCGGCACGTCGCCCGGCAAAGGCGGCGCCACGCATCTTGGCCTTCCCGTGTTCGACACGGTGCGCGAAGCCGTCGAGAAGACCGGCGCTACCGCGAGCGCGATCTATGTGCCGCCGCCGTTTGCGGCCGACGCGATCCTGGAAGCGATCGATGCTGAAATCCCGCTCGTCGTCTGCATCACCGAAGGCATTCCGGTGCTCGACATGGTCAAGGTGAAGCGCGCGCTGCAGGGCTCGAAGACGCGTCTCGTCGGTCCCAACTGCCCGGGCGTGATCACGCCGGATGAGTGCAAGATCGGCATCATGCCCGGTCACATCCATCGCCGCGGCAATGTCGGCATCGTGTCGCGTTCCGGCACGCTGACCTATGAGGCCGTGGCGCAGACGACGGCGGTCGGCCTTGGCCAATCGTCCTGCGTCGGCATTGGCGGCGATCCGGTGAAGGGCACCGAGCACATCGAAGTGCTGGAGATGTTTCTTGCCGACCCCGAGACCAAGAGCATCATCATGATCGGCGAAATCGGCGGCAGCGCCGAGGAAGACGCCGCCGACTTCATCAAGCACAACAAGACCAAGAAGCCGATGGTCGGATTCATCGCTGGCCTGACCGCACCGCCCGGACGGCGCATGGGCCATGCCGGTGCGATCATCTCCGGCGGCAAGGGCGGCGCGGACTCAAAGATCGAAGCGATGCGCTCGGCCGGCATCCGCGTGTCGCCCAATCCGGCGGCGCTCGGCACGACGTTGGTCGAACTGCTCAGCGGCAAGTGACGAATACGCATCTGTCCGAACTTACGCCGGTCGCGCGCCTGCTCGGCCGCGAGATTGAACGCATCGATGCGGACGGCACGCTTCATGCGCGCTTTCTCGCGCGCCCCGAATTCGCAAATCGGCATGGATCGGTCCAGGGCGGCCTCGTGTCGGCAATGCTCGACTCAGCAACATCGGCCGTGCTTCTCGCGCAGTTGCCGCCGGAGTTGACATCGATGACCGTCAAGCTGGAAACGGAGTTCCTGCGCCCCGCTCCGCTGACAGTGCTTCGGGCAAAAGCCTGGCTCATGTCGCGTGATGAGCGCAGCGTCACCACGCGCGGCGAATTGCGTGATCCCGACGGCAACATCGTCGCCACGGCGACGGCAAGCCTGCGCATACTGCCGCGCAAGCGCTGACTATTCGGCGGGCGCCGCGCGCGGCGAGGTTCCGCGGCGCAGCCAGGCCTGCATCGGTTTTTCAAAATAAAAGTAAGACAAGCCTCCGAGCGCGATCAGCGTAACCAGGAACGCAACCATCACCCAGCCTTGCATGAAGAACGCCGGTGCCAGCCCGATGCGCAAGGCCAGCAGCACAAGCGCAAGCTGCATCGGAAAATGCAGCATGTAGGTCGAGTAGCTGATGTCTCCGAGAAAGGCGAGACGCGCAAAGCTTCGGCCGCTCGTGCTCTCATAGAGCGCCAGCGCGAGCACCGTCAGCGGACAGAGGAGGTAATCGAAAGCATAGAGGAAGCCCACATTGACCTCTCCGCCATCCAGAACCCGATTGTCGCTGTAGAGCAGAAATAGCAACACACCCCAGCCGGCGAGCGCCAAGCCACCCAACACACGCGTGACCGTGACGGCTGAAGAGTGAGCGCGAAAGCGTTCCCACAGCGCGTACACAAATCCGCCCATGAAAAAGCCGATCACACCGCGACAAATATGTTCGTCGAACCACATCAGCGGCGCGCCGGCGATGGCGACGAGCAGCGACGGCCATCCGGCACGCAAACCGAAGCGGCAGGCCGTGAAGAACAGCACATAAAGCAGAACTTCGATCGAAACCGACCAGCTCGGCCCGTCGAAACTCTGCGGCATGTTGGGCCACCAGTTCTGGACCAATCCGAGATGCAGCAGGAAATGTTGCCAGTCATTGTCCTTGTAGATGAAGAACGTGCCGATGCGCTGGAAATACACCGCTTGCAGCACGGCGGCCGTGACCAGCATCAGCACCTGCAAGGGATAAAGACGCGAGAACCGCATCAGCGAGAACGCTCCGGCGTCCATTCGCTGTTCGCGGATCGACTGGCTATACAGCCAGAAGAACACGAAGCCTGAGAGGACAAAGAACAGGTCGACCGCCGCCCAGCCCTGCACATAGAGCGGCTTCAGGAGCCAGTAGAAGGGCTGCATCGAGCGCGACCAGCCCGGCTGCCAGTCGCCCGAGATCGCGAAGAAATGTTGCCAATGCCAAGCAACGACCGAAAGGGCCGCCACGCCGCGCAGCGCATCGAGTGCGGTCAGTCTTTTGATTACCGTCACCCGTCGCAATCCGGTCGTATTGAACCCATATTTAACCCTATCAAGCGTTGAATTGGCACGTGTTCGGCGCTACACGCCACGCTTTCCGGCACTCAGCCGCAACTGGATCGGGCGGGACCCAACAAGCCCCGTCTTAAGCCCTTGAAATGACAAGTCAAAATCCACCGGATCGCCTGAATCGCAGTTCAAACGACCTGCTCGAGGCGACCTCGTTCCTCTCCGGCACCAACGCTGCCTTCGTCGAGTCGCTGTACGCGCAGTATCTCGAAAACCCCGACGCGGTCGATGAAAGCTGGCGCATTTATTTTTCGAGCCTTGGGCAGCCGGCGCTGAAACCGGCCCAGGTCGGGCGCGGCCCGGAATGGCGGCGCGACCAGAAACCACAATTTGAGAATGGCGAACTGGTCAGCGCGCTGACCGGTCAATGGCCCGCGCGCAAGATCACGACCGGCGAGAAGGATCTGCGTCTCGCCTCCCAGGAATCCATCCGCGCCATCCAGCTGGTGCGCGCCTATCGCGTCATCGGCCATTTCGAGGCCGATCTCGATCCTCTGAACCTGACGCCGAAGCAGCCGCATCCGCAGCTCGACCCGACCTTCTACGGCTTCCACGCCGAGGACCTGGATCGCCCGATCTTCATCGACGGCGTGCTCGGTCTCGAGAGCGCGACGCCGCGCCGGATGACGGAGATCCTCAAGCGCACCTATTGCGGGCGCATCGGCTACGAATTCATGCACATCAACGATGCCGAGCAAAAGGACTGGCTGCAGCGCCGCATCGAAGGACCCGACAAGGAAATCGTCTTCACGCCTGAAGGCAAGAAGGCGATCCTGAACAAGCTGGTCGAGGCGGAGGGCTTCGAGAAGTTCGCCGGCCTGCGCTTCCTCGGCACGAAACGCTTCGGCCTGGACGGCGGCGAAGCGATGATCCCGGCGCTGGAGCAGATCATCAAGCGCGGCGGCCAGCTCGGCGTGAAGGAAATCGTCATCGGCATGGCCCATCGCGGACGGCTCAACGTGCTCGCCAATGTGATGAGCAAGCCCTATCGCCAGCTGTTCCACGAATTTTCCGGCGGCAGCGCCAACCCGAGCGAAGTGCAGGGTTCGGGCGACGTCAAATACCATCTCGGCGCATCGAGCGACCGCGAGTTCGACAACCACACGGTTCATCTGTCGCTGACGGCGAACCCGTCGCATCTGGAAGCGTCCGACCCCGTCGTGCTCGGCAAGGCGCGCGCCAAGCAGCAGCAGCAGGACGACACCGTGGCCCGTTCGAGCGTGATGCCGCTGCTTCTCCATGGCGATGCGGCGTTTGCCGGCCAGGGCGTGGTCGCGGAGTGTTTCGCGATGAGCGGGACCAAGGGCTTCCGCACCGGCGGCACGATCCATTTCGTCATCAACAACCAGATCGGCTTTACGACCTCGCCGGCCTATTCGCGCTCCTCGCCCTACTGCACGGACATCGCACTGATGGTGCAGGCGCCGATCTTCCATGTGAACGGCGACGATCCGGAGGCGGTCGTGCACTGCGCCCGCATTGCCACCGAATTCCGCCAGCTCTTCCACAAGGATGTCGTCATCGACATGGTCTGCTACCGCCGTTTCGGTCACAACGAAACGCTGGAGCCGACGTTCACGCAGCCCCTGATGTACAAGGTCATCAAGGACCATCCGACCACGCTGCAGATCTATTCCAAGAAGCTCGTCGAAGAAGGCACGCTGACGCAGGCCGAAGCCGATGAGATGCTGGCGGGGTTCATGGAACGGCTCGATAGCGAGCTTACGGAGTCCAAGACGCATCGCCCCGATCGCGCCGACTGGCTGGACGGACGCTGGTCGGGCCTCGCCGCGGCGCCGAAGGGCGATCGGCGCGGGGACACAGCCGTGCCGCTCGAAGTCGTCCACGAAGTCGGCCGCGCGCTGACGTATGTTCCGGACGGATTCAACCTGCACAGGACGATCGCCCGCCAGCTCGAAGCCAAGGCCGCGATGTTCTCAAGCGGCGAAGGCTTTGACTGGGCAACGGCCGAAGCGCTGGCGTTCGGCACCTTGATGCTGGAAGAGATTCCGGTTCGTTTTTCCGGACAGGATTCGACCGAAGGCACTTTCTCGCAGCGCCACGCCGCGCTGATCGATCAGGAAACCGAAGCGCGCTACTACCCGCTGCAGCATGTGCGCGAGGGACAGGCGCCGTTCGAAATCATCGACTCGCTGCTGTCCGAGGAAGCGGTGCTCGGCTTCGAGTACGGCTACTCATCGGCCGAGCCCAAGGCGCTGACCCTGTGGGAAGCGCAATTCGGCGACTTCGCCAACGGGGCGCAGGTCATCATCGACCAGTTCATCGCCTCGGGCGAAACCAAATGGCTTCGCATGTGCGGATTGGTGATGCTTCTGCCGCACGGCTATGAAGGTCAGGGCCCGGAGCATTCGTCCGCGCGCCTCGAGCGCTATCTGCAGCTTTGCGCCCAGGACAACATCCAGGTGGCCTACTGCACGACGCCGGCGAACTATTTCCATGTCCTGCGCCGCCAGATGCACCGGCCGTTCCGCAAGCCGCTCATCCTGATGACGCCGAAGTCTTTGCTGCGCCACAAGCGCTGCACCTCTTTCCTCGCGGACTTCGGGTCCGGCGCTTCATTCCATCGCGTTCTGCGCGACCAGGCCGAAGTCGTTCCGGGTGCATGGACGACGAAGCTGGCCGACGACAGCCAGATCAAGCGCGTCGTGCTTTGCAGCGGCAAGGTCTATTTCGACCTCATGGAAGCGCGCGACAAGCTCAATGAGAACCGCGTTCAGATCATCCGGATCGAGCAGCTTTATCCCTTCCCGGAGAATGTGCTGGCGCTGGAACTGAACCGTTTTCCCAAGGCCGACATCGTCTGGTGCCAGGAAGAACCGAAAAATCAGGGTGCCTGGACATTCATCGCCCCGCATATCGAGCAGACGATTGCTCAATTGGGAGGCAATGCCCGCCCGCGTTATATCGGGAGGCCGGAATATGCGTCCACGGCCGCCGGTCTTATGAGTCAGCACAATGCCGAATTGAAGGCGTTCCTCGCAGAAGCGTTGACGCTGTGATTGTGCAAAACAAGCTCACGCGGAGGCACGGAGACGCGGTAGGATTGCTCTCCGACTCCGCGACTCCGCGTGCCATCCCATTTCCTTCGAGAGAACAAGATGACCGTTGAAATCAAGGTTCCCGCGATGGGCGAATCCGTCACCGAGGCGACGGTTTCCAAATGGTTCAAGAAGCAGGGCGACGCGGTCAAGCGCGATGAGCCGCTTCTGGAACTGGAAACCGACAAGGTGACGGTGGAAGTGCCGGCGCCCGCCGACGGCTCCATCGAATCGATCTCCGTTCAGGAAGGCGACACGGTTCAGGTCGGCGCCATCCTCGGCGCCATCGCAGAAGACGCGAAAGGCGTTGCGTCTGCCGCGCCCGCGGTCAAACCGGCCGCTGCGCCGAAGCCCGCGGCGCCAAAACCTGCACCGGCTCCTGCAACCAGGGCCGAAGCGCCGAAGCCTGCAGCAGCTCCCGCACCGCCCGCCGCCGCGGCACCTGTCATGCCGTCGGTGCGCCGCATCGCCGAAGAGAGCAGCGTGGACGTCTCGCGCGTCCCCGGTTCGGGCCGCGATGGCCGCGTCACCAAGGGCGACATGCTTGAGGCGCTCGAAGCGCGCGCCGCCGAGCGTACGTCGCGCCCTGCCCCCGCGCCGGTTCATGCCGGTCCGCGCGCCCGCGCCGATCGCGAAGAACGCGTCGCGATGAGCCGGTTGCGCAAGACGATCGCGCTGCGCCTGAAGGAATCGCAGAATACGGCCGCACAACTCACGACCTTCAACGAGGTCGACATGAGCCACGTCATGGCGCTGCGTGCGGAGTACAAGGACAGTTTCGAGAAGAAGCACGGCGTGCGCCTCGGCTTCATGGGCTTCTTCGTCAAGGCCTGCATCGCCGCGCTGAAGGAACTGCCCAACGTCAACGGCGAGATCGAAGGCGACGACATCGTCTACAAGAACTATTACGACATGGGCGTCGCGGTCTCGACCGAGCGCGGCCTCGTCGTGCCGGTGGTGCGCGATGCGGATCAGCTCTCGCTCGCCCAGATCGAAGCCAAGATCCACGATTACGGCCTGCGCGCCCGCGACAACAAGCTGAAGCTCGAAGAGTTGCAGGGCGGAACCTTCACGATCACCAATGGCGGCGTCTTCGGCTCGCTGATGTCGACGCCCATCCTGAACGCGCCACAGTCCGGCATCCTCGGCATGCACAAGATCCAGCCGCGCCCGGTTGCGGAAGGCGACAAGATCGTGATCCGTCCGATGATGTATCTGGCACTGTCCTACGACCACCGTCTCGTTGACGGCCGCGAAGCCGTCACGTTCCTGGTGCGCGTAAAGGAAAATCTGGAAGACCCGCAACGCCTGTTGCTGGATATTTAAAATCCACTGTCATTCCCGGCCGAGCATTGCGGTAGCAATGCGAGGGGAAGGGAACCCAGGCCTCCACACAACTCAGTAATGTCGAGTCCTGGGTCCCCTTCCCTTGCGCTCACTTCGTTCGCGCTCGCCGGGGATGACAATTTGGTGGAATTTATCCAACGCCTTCTCACGCTTTTCCCGGGCTGCGCGCGGCTTTCTTCGCAACAGGTGTTGGATAACTCCCGGTCGCCAGAAATTTTCCGAAGAATTACAGAATAAGAATTCAGGCAGCTCTTGAACCGTTACGGTCCAATCACCAATTGCGCTATATCCCGACAGTTGCGTTCAAAACCAATCCGTCACGGCCGCCTCAAGGGCGGCCATGACGGAGATCAAGCGACGCGTTTGTCCATCATCTCGAGCTTTGCAAGCTCGACATGGGCGCGCAGTTCGATCTCGTCGAGAACAACCTGCAGTTTGGGATCGTTGAACGCATCGTGGCGGCGCGACACCGCGTTGGCGAGGCGATTGAGTGTGGTGCGCGGCACGCCGCCTGCGAGCAAGCCGTCGCGAATCTGATCGAGCATGTCCAGAAGCTGTTCGCCATGCGCGATCCCCTTGGAGCGGCCGTCGGTGGAATCGTCCAGGCCCTGCAGCATGAGGATTGAATCGAGGGCACCGATCGGGCCGGGGCCGCTGACGATGGCGCCGCGCACTTCGCCGGGGTCGGAAACCTGAAACGGGCTGCTCGTGCCAGACGCACCTTTGGCGACGCGGCGCACGACGCCCGATTCGATCCGTCCAGGTCCTTTGATTTCCATGGGTGCTCAGTCCCATTACGACACGACAGCATCGCGCATCATGGTTAAGGAACGGATAACAGTACGCGCACTACGCGCGGTGGTACGGATGGCCCGCGAGGATTGTAAGCGCGCGATAGATCTGTTCGCTCAACATCGCGCGTACCAGAAGATGCGGCCAGGTCTGCGGACCGAAGGCGAGGCTGCGGCCGGCGCGCTTGCCGGGCAGCGGCGCGAGCCCATCCGGTCCACCGATGACGAAGGCCAGATCCTTTGTTCCGGCATCGCGCAGTGCGCCGAGCATTTCCGCGAAATCTTCGCTGGTCATGCCCTTGCCCTTGGCGTCGAGCAGGACGATGTGTGCGCCGTCTGGCACGCGCTTTGCCAGCCTTTCGGCTTCATCGGCCATGCGCTTCTTGAGTTCGCGATCTTTCGAAACGGCGATCTCTTCGCAGAGGACGGCGGGAATACCCATCCGCTTGCCCATCTGCGCGGCGCGGCCGACGAAATCCTCGGTCAGCGCGCCTTCCTGCGTGCCGCGTCCGAAACCGACGGCGATGATGTGCAGGCGCATGGTTCAGGCGCGGCTGCGCCGTGGCTCTTTCACCGACCACATGCCTTCAAGGTCGTAATAGTCGCGCACCTCCGAACGGAAGACATGGACGATAACGTCGCCGGCATCGACCAGAACCCAGTCGCCCTGCTGCGCGCCGTTCACCGGGCGCGTGCCGTAACCGGCATCCTTCAGGCGGCGCGCCAGATGTTCGGCGATCGAAGCGACATGGCGCGACGAGCGGCCCGTCGCGATCACCAGCGCGTCGGCCAGGGACGAGCGGCCTTCCAGCTCGATGGTCACCACGTCTTCCGCCTTGTCGTCGTCGAGCGAGGCGCGAATGCGTTCCAGCAGCGCGCGGTCGACCGCGTACAAGGGCTGGTTGGCCGCCTTTTTCATGGCGGCTTTCTTGGAAACCGGCTTTTTGGTTGAGGGCTTCTTGGCCGCCGGCTTGGCAGCGGCTTTGGATTTCGCGGGCGCCTTCTTGGCGCCGGTGGTCTTACGGGTCAGTTTTCATCCTCCAGCGTGCCCCAGCGGAGGCACGGTATAATCAATCTATCACGTGGGAATGACGCCCACAAAGCCTTCGGCAAAACGTTGGGATGCGCGGATGGCGGTGGCGCTCTGCGCGTTGCGCTTGCCGTCGATGATGGCGATGGCGGGCGTGCGCGTGAGGCACAGGCCGCGTTCCACCCGCGTCTGGCCGAAGCGGCGGATCGGCTTGGCGTTGAGCGCCGCGAGGACGGTGCCCGGGCGCTGGATCACCGCGATCGGCACACGCTGCGCAAACTCCGCCCAGCGATGCCAGCGCCGGAAAATGTTGAGATTGTCGCTACCCATAAGCCAGACGAAATTGACCTGAGGAAAGCGCTTCTGCAGAGCGCACAGCGTATCGAACGAAAAATGCGTGCGAAAATCATGTTCGATGTCCATCACGATGATGCGCGGATGATGCGCGACCTTCTGCGCATCGCGCACGCGATTCTGGATTGGCGCCATTCCGGCGATGGATTTGAGCGGGTTCTGCGGCGTCACCAGCCACCACACATAGTCGAGGCCAAGCCGCTTCAGCGCGACTTCGCTGACATGCAGGTGACCTTCATGCGCCGGATTGAACGAGCCGCCAAGCAGGCCGATGCGCATGCCCGGCGCGATCGGTCCGGGAGGGCGGACCCAGTTGGCGCGCGGTCGGTGAAGCGCGGTTTTCATGGCCGCACCTGGCCGGTGCCGCGCACGATGTATTTGAAAGTCGTCAGCTGCTCGACACCGACGGGCCCGCGTGCGTGCAGCTTGCCCGTGCCGATGCCGATCTCCGCGCCCATGCCGAATTCTGCGCCGTCTGCGAACTGGGTCGAGGCGTTCCACAACACGATGGCGGAATCGAGCGCGGACAGAAAATGCTCGGCCGCCGCCTTGTCCTCGGTGATTATGCTCTCGGTGTGGTGCGAGCCATAACGTCTCGATGTGGCGGATCGCGTCCTCCACGCCGTCAACGACTTTCACGGAGATGATGGCGTCGAGATATTCGGTCGACCAGTCGGCTTCCGTCGCTGGTTTTGCACTGAAGAAGATCGCGCGCACAGCATCGTCGCCGCGAATTTCGCAACCGGCTTTCGCAAGATCTGCCAGGATCGGAACACCATGCGACGCCGCGACGGCGCGATCGATGAGCAGCGTTTCGGCCGAGCCGCAGACGCCCGTGCGGCGCATCTTGGCGTTCAGAACAATGGCGCGCGCCTTGGCGAGATCGGCCTTTTCATGGACGTAGACGTGACAAATGCCTTCGAGATGGGCGAGCACAGGCACGCGCGCTTCGGCTATCACTCGCCCGGTGAGACCCTTGCCGCCGCGCGGAATGATGAGGTCGATCGCGCCGTCGAGTCCCGAAAGAATCAGTCCGACAGCCGCGCGATCCATCGTCGGCACGCGGCTGATCGCGGCGTCAGGCAGGCCGGCAGCGCGCAAACCTTCGACCATCGCTGCGTGAATTGCCGCGGAGGAACGTGCCGACTCCGAGCCGCCCCGCAGGATGGCGACATTGCCCGACTTCAATGCAAGCGCGCCCGCATCCGCCGTCACGTTCGGCCGGCTTTCATAGATCATGGCGATCACGCCGATGGGCGTTGCGATGCGCGTGATGTCAAGGCCGCTGGGCACCGTCCAGCGCGCCAGTTCGCGGCCCACCGGGTCCGGAAGCGCGGCGACGTCTTCGACGGCTTTCGCCATCGCTTCGATGCGCTTGTCGTCCAGCATCAGGCGGTCGAGCAAAGCTGGTGAGAGATTGGCCGCTTCGCCGTCGCGCATGTCCTGCGCATTCGCGACGAGAATCTCTTTCGCTCGGGCGCGAATGGCGGCGGCGGAGGCGCGTAACGCCTTGTCCTTGGTCTCCGTCGACGCCTCGCGCAGGGCGCGCGACGCATCTTTCGCGCGCTTGCCCAACGCCAGCATTTCGTCGGAAAGAGCAGAGTTTTGCGGCGCGTTCACGACACCAGCCCCGTGAGTGCGAGGTCGTCGCGATGGATCATCTCGTCACGGCCGCGATAGCCGAGAATGGCTTCGATCTCGAGCGATCGCTTGCCCGCGATGCGTTCCGCATCGCCGGCGCCGTAGGCCGCAAGTCCGCGCGCGATTTCGCGCCCGGACTGGTCCTTCACCAGCACGGCATCGCCGCGCTCGAAACGGCCGTCGATCTGGCGGATGCCGGCCGGCAGCAGGCTCTTTCCTTCGGCCAACGCCTTGGCCGCGCCGGCATCGATGATGAGAGTGCCTTCCGGTTTCAATACGCCGGCGATCCAGCGCTTGCGTGCCGCCGCCGGCGTTCCGTTGGCCGCGAAACGCGTGGCGCGCGCGCCGTTGCGGACGGCGGCGATTGGATGGTCCGACTTGCCTTTCGCAATGATGACATCGCAGCCGGCTGCTGTCGCGATCTTGGCGGCCGCAAGTTTCGACGACATGCCGCCGCGGCCGACGCCGGATACGGAGTCGCCCGCCATCGCCTCGATCTGCGGCGTGATGGCGGCGACATCGGGAATGTGCTCGGCCTTTGCGTCGCGCGACGGATCGGCGGTGTAGAGACCATCGACATCGGACAGCAGGATGAGGCGATCGGCTTCCATCATGCTGGCGACGCGCGCGGCCAGCCGGTCATTGTCGCCATAGCGAATCTCTGCCGTTGCGACCGTGTCATTCTCGTTGATGACGGCAATGCTGCCGAGCTCGATCAAAGTCTTGAGCGTCGCGCGCGCGTTGAGATAGCGGCGGCGCTGTTCGGTGTCGTCCAAGGTAAGCAGGATCTGTGCGGCGACGATGTCCGCTCCCGCAAGAATATCGGCATAGGCTTCAGCCAGACGCACTTGTCCCGCTGCAGCAGCAGCCTGGCTCTCTTCGAGCTTTAGAGGTCCGGGCCGCAATTTCAGAGCGCGCCGGCCAAGCGCGATGGCGCCTGATGAAACAAGAATGATGCTCTTGCCTTCGCGCCGAAGCGCCACGACGTCGGCGCACAGCGACTTCAGCCAGTCGCGACGCAACAGTCCGCTTTCGGAATCGACGAGCAGCGCCGAACCGACCTTGACGACGATGAGCTTGGCCGATGCAAAAAGATCACTCACGGCGACCACTCCGGCTTGGCTTCCTTTCGCATGACTTTAGTGCCGCGACGCTTGACGATTTCTCCGGCGATGGCACGCAGCACATCGTCCACGCCTTCGCCGGAGACGCCCGAGATCACGAACACCTTGTGGCCGCAGGCTTTCTCGAGCGCCGCGCGTTTCTTGGCGATCGCCTCCTTCGGGATTGCGTCGGACTTGTTCAGCGCGACGATCTCCGGCTTGTCGATCAATATTTTTCCGTAGGCTTCCAGCTCGGCGCGAATGGTCTTGTAGGTTTTTGCGATTTCGCTCTCGGTGCCATCGATCAGATGGAGAATGACGTTGCACCGCTCCGCATGACCGAGGAAACGGTCGCCGAGTCCGACGCCTTCATGCGCGCCTTCGATCAGGCCCGGCAGGTCGGCGAGTACGAAATCCGTGCTGTCGATGCGCACGACGCCGAGCTGCGGCTCCAGCGTGGTGAACGGATAGTCCGCGATCTTCGGCCGCGCCGCCGAGACGCGCGACAGGAACGTCGACTTGCCGGCGTTCGGCTTGCCGATCAAACCTGCATCGGCGATCAGCTTCAGCTTGAGGATGATGATTTTTTCTTCGCCGGGCTGGCCGGGATTGGCGTGACGCGGCGCCTGGTTTGTCGAGCTCTTGAAATGCGCATTGCCGAAACCGCCATTTCCGCCGCGCAGAAGTTTCACCCGCTGGCCCACGGTCGCGAGATCGGCGATCAGAGACTCGCCGTCCTCTTCATAAATCTGTGTTCCGACCGGGACCTTCATGATGGCGTCGTCGCCATTGGCGCCGGTCATCTCCTTGCCCATGCCGCCTTCGCCGTTCTTGGCGCGGACATGCTGCTGATACCGGAAGTCGATCAGCGTGTTGAGATTGTCGACCGCTTCGACCCAGACTTCGCCACCCTTGCCGCCGTTGCCGCCCCAGGGACCGCCATATTCAATGAACTTCTCGCGCCGGAACGCGACGCAGCCGTTCCCGCCGTTGCCGGACTGGACATAGACCTTGGCTACATCGAGGAACTTCATGGCGCAGCCCGGCGCGTAAGTTTCATGCGTTTCATGCGGCCTTCTTTCGCGTAAATTCGTCCCGCGTCAACAGCATACGGTTCGACATCAAGACGCTTCCCCTGCTGAGGCAGTGGCGCTGAATCGTCCCGGATGGCACAAAACCAAGCTTTTCCAGCACACGACCGGAGGCCGGATTGTCTACAAACCAACCCGCGGTCAGCGCCAGAGCGCCCATGTCCTCGAACGTATGGCGCATGACCGCCCACGCAGCCTCGGTGGCATAGCCCTGCCGCCAATAGGATCGGCCGTACCAGTAACCAAACTCCCAGACGTCATCGGCCATGCGATCGGAGGCGCACATCCCGATGAAGGCTCCGTCCATGGCGCGCGTGACAGCAAACATCCGCGAGTCGCCGCAGCGCCGTTTCTGCTCAGTTTCGGCGAGAGCAGCGCGAAAGTGTTCTTCGGTGAAAGGAAAGGGAACCACAGCCAGATTCTTCACGACGTCGAAGTCGTTCAGAATCCGCATGACGTCCTGCGTGTCCGACATCATCGGCGCGCGCAGGATCAGGCGCTGTGTCGTCGGATGAAAACTCATGACAGCCTCCTTTCGACGAATGCCTCGCGGGTCAGCGTGACGATGTTGCAGCCGACGTCCATGCTGCGCGCCATGCAGGATCGCGCTTCGAAGCCTTTTGGCCTGAAGCCCACTTTCGCCAGGACGTGCCCCGAGTTCGGGTTGTCGTGGAACCAGCCGGCCCAAACTTCCGGCGCCTGCAAGTCATCGAATGCGAACTCGACCACGCGGCGCGCTGCCTCTGTGGCATAGCCCATCTTCCAATAGGGCTTGCCGTACCAATAGCCGAGCTCCAGCTCGCCTTTGTGCCGATGCAGTCCGCAGCCGCCCATGTAGGCGCCGTCGCTCTTGCGCGTGACGGCGAATTGATGCCCCTCGCCGTTGGCGCGGCGTTCTTCCAGGCGCGCGATCCACTCCAGCGCGTCTTTTTCCGCGTAAGGGTGCGGCACATTTGCGAGATTCTTGGAGACCTCGAAATCCGCAATCAGCGGCACGAATGCGGAAATATCGCGCCGCTCGGGATGTCGTAACAACAGTCTCTCGGTTTCAAGTATGGACATGACAGTTCCTCCGGCTCGGGAGGAACAAAAAAGGGAGACGGCGGACCATCTCCCTCCCGTAATGGGCCGCCAATTTCTTGGCGGCCTATGTCTTCAGCCGCCTATTCCGCTGCGCTCTTCGTCGCCGGATTCGTTGCGTTAATCACCGATACGTAGGTGCGACGCTTGAAGCCCGACTTGAATGCGACTTGGCCGTCGCAAAGCGCGTAGAGCGTATGGTCCTTGCCCATGCCGACATTCTCGCCGGCCCAGAATTTGGTGCCGCGTTGGCGCACGATGATGTTGCCGCCGGCGATCTTCTCGCCGCCGAATAGTTTCACGCCAAGACGCTGACCCGCTGAGTCACGTCCGTTGCGCGAAGAGCCGCCTGCTTTTTTGTGTGCCATGACGTCGTATCCCGAATTTCCTAAGCCGCGTTGATGCCGGTGATCTTCACCTTGGTGAAGGGCTGGCGATGACCGCGCTTGCGGTGCGTGCTCTTGCGGCGCTTTTTCTTGAAGGCGATGACCTTCTCGCCCTTGCCCTGGGCCACGATTTCACAGGCAACGGACGCACCCGAAATCAGCGGCGCGCCATGCTTCGGCTTGTCGCCGCCCAGCATGAGCACTTCCACGATTTTGAGGGTCGAACCGACATCGCCGGCAACCTTCTCGATGACAAGGACATCGTCCTTGACCACCTTGTACTGCTTGCCGCCGGTGCGGATTACCGCGAACATTGGTTAAGTCCTTGAAAAGATTTAATTTCCCAAAGAACCCGAGTCCTTTGGGAGCCGCGCAATATACTGAGGGAAGTTCTGGGGTCAAGGCGAAGCTTGATCACTCGACAAAGTTCGAACAAATAGGGAACAATGATTATCCAGTTGAGCATACCGTCAGACGCCGAACCGCTCCATGTCTAGTCAGATGACCAATTCGAACGCAGATGATGGCGAAGAAGACCTCGGAGAAGAGGATGTCGATGATGAAATTGCGGTCGAGCCGAACGAAGCGGGGACCCGCAGTGGATCGTTGATGCCAAAGTCCCAGAAGATATTAGGGCCAAGTTTGAGGTCCACAGTTATCGCAACGCTGCGGTGATTCTAAGCGAAACGCGAAAGGGCGAATTTGAGGAAATTCTGGATGCACTTCGCAAATTCAAACTCACTACGAAAATGATCCGGATGGCGGGTGGGAACGAGTCAGATATCCCGAAGCTATTTTCGACCATCCTCCGTCCGAAGGGTTGGGATGAAACGCGCGTTCAAGGCGACTTGCATCTCAAGCGGACACGGAAGGAACAGGTCGGAACTGACAAGAAGGGCAAGCCACGGTTCCGTCCGCGTGAAGACGAGATTATCCGCCCGAGATTTCTTGATGGCCACAAGATTGATTACGTGAAGGGTCGAGTAGCCTTTGATTTGGAGTGGAACAGCAAGGATCAGACATTTGATCGCGACCTGTATGCCTTCAGCGCATTTGCTCAATGCGGAGTTGTCGATGCTGCGGTTCTTGTAACGCGAGGCTCATCGCTCACTCCCGTTATTCGAAAGCTTGGTCCAGCGCTTACCAAGAGCGGTGAAATTGAAGTGACAAAGGACGGCACCCCACGCGCAACAGCGGCGAAATACGGCGCGAGCACGACTTGGATGGGCAAGCTATTGTATCGACTCAACGCAGGCCGAAACGGCGGGTGCCCGGTGTTAGCAATTGGAATCAAACCTCACTGCATAACGGATTGGAGAGAAGGACATGAAGAATGATCCAATTGCAGAATTTCGGAGTTCGCTTGCTGGATCAAATTTCTCCACGGTGCTGGCTGACCCTCCGTGGAGATTTCAGAACCGGACCGGAAAAATGGCACCGGAACATAGGCGGCTTAGCAGGTATGGAACGATGGAGCTGCCCGAAATTATGGCCCTCCCCGTCCCGGAATGTACAGCGGCCACTGCCCACCTGTATCTCTGGGTTCCAAACGCTTTGCTGCCAGACGGTATCCAAGTATCGCGCGCGTGGGGCTTTGAATACAAATCGAACTTGGTTTGGCACAAAGTTCGAAAAGATGGCGGGTCGGATGGTCGTGGGGTCGGGTTTTACTTCCGGAACGTAACGGAATTGGTTCTATTTGGAGTGAAGGGTAAAAATGCCCGAACGCTCGCGCCAGGGCGGCGTCAAGTAAACCTCATCAGCAGCCAAAAGCGGGAACACAGCCGGAAGCCAGATCAATTGTATGATTTGATTGAGGCCTGCAGTCCTGGTCCTTATCTCGAACTTTTTGCACGCGGAACGCGACCAAAGTGGGCGGCTTGGGGAAATCAGGCGGAACAGTATGACATTACATGGAACACCTACGCACACCACAGCAAACGACACGAATTGGTCGTTGTGGATTGAAGTTTTGAAGAGCGTCCACATGGCCGCTCTCAATTGTTAAAATGGATCGACAGCAGGCCGTCGCGCCGGCCGCCGGAAAGCGTTCTGGCGGCAACATTGAAAAGCCCTGGGCCGGGCGTGATCGCGAGCAGTCCTGCCGCGACAAGAAAAAGCGTGAACTGGATTGTCATGCCTCTTCTTCCTTCTTCGGCGCGCGCAGCTTGAAGAAACCGGCAATCGCGGCGACCAAAAGCACAAGGCCGACATAGAAGCACACCATTTTTACGTTCGTGGCAGTGAAGGCCAGTTGGGCCGAGCTGTCGGTCGCCCCGTTGATCATCATGGAGAATTCCAGCGCGTTTTCGGCCGCGTCCGCGAGCGCGCCAGCCACCGGCACGAGCGCGATATAGTTCATGAACCGGCGCGCCAATCCCTTTTTCGGCGTGAACGCCTCGCGCGCAATGATGGCGGAATAGTAGAACGCGAAACCGTACAGCGGCACGAAGAGGTAGTCGAAACCGAGGCTGAAACCTGCCGCCGCCGAGTGCTGGCGCGCAATCCAGGCGGCGAAGACTTGCTTGAAATCCATCGCGGTCTGGGCCGATTGCAGATCGACCGTGCCAAAGCCGGTGGCCGCTTTCAGCCCGGTGTCGAAGGAATAAAGGATCGCAAAGGCAACGATCGCAAAAATCGTGATCCACTGCCAGCGGAGCAACAAGGTCTTCAACGGCACGAACGCCCCCTTCCAAGCTGATTGCGGATGATAGCGCGCGCCGGTACACAGGCGCCATGCGCGGCCCCGGCGACATCCTCTACAATTTCCACTGGATCGTCCCCGGCGAGGCGGCGCGTGCGGCGCAGGCCTATGCGGGATTTCTTGGCCCGTTCCTCACGCGTCACGGCATCAAAAGCTTGATCAATCTGCGCGGCGCCAATCCGAAATTCGGCTGGTGGCATTATGAGCGCGATGTCACACAGGCGCGCGGCATCGAACATCTCGATGTCATGCTGGATTCGCGCAACCTGCCGCGCCGCGACATGCTGGTGGCGCTGTTCGATGCGTTCGACCGCGCGCCGCGGCCGTTCCTGATCAAATGTTCCGGCGGCCAGGATCGCACCAGCTTCGCGGCTGCCCTCTATCTTGTTCACCGAGGCGACTGGGCGGCGCGCGATCAGGCGCTCGCGCAATTCGACCGTTTTCCCTATCTGCATTTTCCTAAGGAGCATCAGCGCTGGCTCCGGCCGTTCCTCGCCTTCGCGCAGGAAGACGCGGCCGGCCGGCCGATTGCGGACTGGGCCCGCGACAGCTACGAGCCCTCGCGACTGAAAGACTGGCTTGAAGCACACGGCCATGCCGGCACATTCCGGGGCATTTTCGAACGGCCTGTCGCCAGCAAATGGCAGTGGTGACGCCGCTTGAGCTTGCGCCCGGCGTGATGCTGTGGCGCGAGTATTTCGCGCGGCCCGAACAGCAGAGCCTTGTCGCTGAAGTGATGCAGCGCGCGCAGGTCGCGCCGTTCTATCGCCCGCTCATGCCGCGCTCAGGCAAGCCATTCTCCGTCGACGAAACAAATTTCGGGCCGCTTGGCTGGATGTCGGACGTGAACGGCTATCGCTACGTGCCGGCCCATCCGACGACAGGCAAAGCGTGGCCCTCCATTCCGGTTGCGTTGCTGGATTTGTGGAACGCCGTTGCGAACTATCCGCTTGCGCCAGAGTGCTGTCTCGTCAACCTCTATCGCGCGGGCGCAAAAATGGGCCCACACCAGGACCGCGACGAAGACGCGACCCGAGCGCCCGTCGTCTCGGTTTCGCTGGGCGACGAGGCGCTGTTCCGCTTCGGCGGAACCACGCGCAAGGGGCCGACACAGAGCGTGAAGCTCTTCTCCGGCGATGTTCTGACGTTTGGAGGGCCCGCGCGGCGGATGTTCCACGGGATCGATCGCGTGGCTGCCGGCAGCTCGACGCTGGTTCCGGGCGGCGGAAGGATCAATCTGACGCTGCGCCGCGTGACGGATCCGATGGTCTAAAAAAACGACGCCCGGTCGGGGGGCCGACCGGGCGCCTTGTGCGCTTTTACACGCTGGTGCCGGGAGGGGATGACCGGCACCGCGAAGGATGTTGCCCAGCTTGCGAGCGGGGGGGCAGTGCTTGCTGGACGTTTATCCATCCTTCGAGGTCGAACCTATGCACCGAAGACACACATTGCAACTATTTTTTCCAGATTCTGGGTTTTTTGATTATTTTTAATGACTGATGCAAATCAGTCACTGCGAAATCGGTCCGTTTAGCCGCGAAAAAGTTGGATTTCCGGCGAATATTTTCCGCCAAACGGCGGTACTTCGTGAAAGACCAAGGCTCCGGATTTGCGATCAGAGCTTGGTGCAATCCTTGGCCGTGCGGTCGATTGCCGCTTTCAGTTTTAGAATAATTTCCTCGATTTCATCTTCGCTGATGATCAGCGGCGGCGACAGAACCATCGTGTCGCGAATCGCGCGGCAGATCAGGCCGTCATTGAAGCAGTAATTTCGGCAGTGCGTCCCGATATTTCCCGGATCAGGAAAGAATCGCCGTTCCGCTTTGTCACGCACCAGTTCAACGGCGGCCAGCAGCCCGGTGCCGCGCACTTCGCCTACGATGGGATGATCCGCAAACGTCTCGCGCAGGCGGCGCTGGAGATAGGGCCCGATTTCATTCTTCACGCGCGGCACAAGCCTGTCGCGCTCGATCACTTCGAGGTTCTTCAAGGCCACGGCACACGCCACCGGATGGCCGGAATAGGTGTAGCCGTGCACCAACTCCTCGTTAGAATTGAGGATTGTAGTGGCCATACGCGCGCCGAGCGAGATCGCCGAAATCGGCTGGTAGCCTGACGAAAGGCCCTTGGCCATAGTCATGATATCGGGTGCGATCCGATAGGTCTGGGCACCGAACCATTCGCCCGTGCGGCCGAAACCGGTGACCACTTCGTCGAGATGCAGCAGCACATCATACTTGGCGCAGATGCGCTGCACCTCGTGCCAGTAGGTCGCCGGCGGAAAGATCACGCCGCCCGCTCCCTGAACGGGTTCCGCCGAGAACGATGCAACTCGGTCGGCCCCGATCTTCAAAATCTTCTCTTCAAGCTTTTTGGCGATCAGCAGACCGAATTTGTCCGGCCCAATATCGCCGAAGCCGGCTTCCTTGGCGCCGTACCAGTAAGGCGCAGGCACTTTCTCGAATCCCGGCAGCGGCAGATCCCATTGCGGATGCATTGGCGTGAGGCCTGACAGCGAGGCGGCCGCAAACGTCACCCCGTGATAGGAATAATCGCGCGACAGGTGAATTTTCTTGTTCGGTTTGCCCTGGCGATTCCAGAAATAGCGGATGAGCTTCAGCGCCGTATCGTTGGCTTCCGAGCCGGAATTGGCGAACAACACCTGTTCATGGCCTTGCGGCAGCAGCGAGGCGAGTTTGGCCGCAAGTTCGATCGTCCAAGGGTTCGATGTCTTGAAGAAGTGGTTGTAGTAGGGAAGCGTCTTCAGCGCTTCATAGCCCGCCTCAGCCAGTTCCTCGTTTCCGTAACCGACCTGCACGCACCACAAGCCTGCCATGCCGTCGATGATCTTTTTGCCTTCGGAATCCCAAAGATAGACGCCCTTGCCCCTCGTGATGACGCGCACGCCTTCCTTGTTCAGCGCGGCGGTATCAGAAAAGGGATGAACGTGATGCGCTGCGTCGAGCGCCTGCCAGTGCTTCGTCTGATTGCTGCCGCGAGCCGTCATGGTGCGCGTACTCCAAATGGGGGGATCGGAAGGGTCCGAAATCCGGACGCGCGCACGCGCCCGGCGGACCCTACGGGTTAAACCCGATCCGCGCGCAGAGTATGAGAAGGGCGCGCTTCGCATTCATGCCGCGAGCCTAGCAGCGACGGCTGGATAGGTCACGCGGGCTGTGCTAACCGGGCGGGCGCATGAGCGCCGTGGCCTTCTTCCAGCCGGCAAGCGCAGCAAGATCCGTTCGCCAGCGCTGAATTCCGCGATAGAGTTCGATCGGCATCTTCGCCTGGTCGGCGGCGACCAGCGTAGCGCCAAGGGAAATATCTGCGACGGTCAACTTGTCGCCAGCGACATAGCGTGTCTTTTGCAAAGCCTCATCGAGAACCGGACAGAGCCGGGTCAGCATTTCCTCGCCGCGCTTGATCTCCGCTTCGGACGCTTCCCCGCGCCCGAACAGCGGTTTCACCACGCGCTCGAACATGAAGATCGCGCACGCCGGGTCGAAATGCGAACTCTCCCAGAACTGCCACTTCACGGCCGTCATACGCGCCTTCAGATCCGCAGGCAGCAGGCCCGACTCCGGTTTCAGGGATGCCAGGTACTGAACGATGGCGTTGGATTCCCACAGGACATAGCCGTCATCTTCCAGGACCGGCATGCGCTGGTTCGGATTGAGTGCCGTGAAGGCGGGCGTCTTCTGGATCTGCTTGCCGAAATCGACGAACACCATCTCGTAATCGATGCCGAGATGGTTCGCGGCGAACAATACCTTGAAGGCGCGCGGGCTGAGCGGGAACACGTGGAGCTTGATGGTCATGGCGTTTGTCCTTGGTAAAATGCGACGGGGTTCAATGCGACTCGGCTCTGAGATCGGGCGTGCCGGTTTCGATGAGCGACTTCAGACGCGCCACCTGCTCACCAAGCACGGTATCGACCAGCCCGGCCCAGCCTATGAGGCCATCTTTCAAGTAACCGCCGACATTGTAGGTGAGCGACAGATCGGTCCCATCCGACGCGGGCTTCAACGTGATGGTCATCGCGCCGTCCACGCCCAGGCCCTGCAAGGGACCAAGCGCGCCGCGCATCACGAGCGCCTGATTGGGCGTGGCATACACGACAACCAGATGCTGGACTGAGCCGCCATTGGGGAGCTTTTCACACCAGCAGCCGCCCGCGCTGAGATCGAGCGAGAGATTGCCGGCGCTCTTGGAAAAGGTGTGTGTCGAACTCCACCAGTGCGACGGCATGACAAGCTCGGCATAGACCTTGTCCGGCCGCGCGGATATGTGAACCTTCTCGACGACAGAAAAGCCGTTCGCCGCCGAGTCGCTTACGGCCGCGCAGGCTGGCTGCGTCAGAACCGAAGCAATCAAAAATCCTGCGATTGCGTGTGCGATGCGCCGCATGGCCGCCCCCCTGTGCGCGTTAACCTTCGGCTTGTTTCCTGAAAATCTCCAGCAGGCTCGACCAACCGCCCTCGACGCCGCCGCGCATCTTCTCGCCACCCTCCTCGCCAAGAGCCTCGAAATTCCGGTGTTCGAGCTCGATGCGCGTGGTGCGGGCATCCCGCGCCACGAAAGTGATTTCGACTTCCGAGGCAACGGAGGGATCGGGCTTCCAGTCGGCGCTGATCTCCCAACTGAAGACGATGCGGTGCGGCGGCTCCCACACCTTCATGTGACCGACAACGCACTCGCTGCCATCGTCATGCGTCGTGTACCAGCGGCCGCCCTTGCGCGGTTCGATAAACGATTGCTTCACCGGCAGAGCACCGATGCTGTGGCCTTTCGGCCACCAGCTGTCGAGCCGGTTGGTGAAGACATCGAACGCATGGGCTTGCGTTGCATTGACAACAAGCGTTTTGCGCACAGGTGCGATCGTGAAGGTCTTGATCATTTGGGCTTGTCCCCGTCCAGAGGTTTTTCGACTTCTTCCTGAAACGCCGCCAATGCATTGTCCCAGAATTGGTCGAGCCATGCGCGTAGCGCCGCCAGCCCCTTGGGATCTATGTAGTAGACACGACGTGTTCCTTCGGCGCGATCTGTCACCAGGCCCGCCTCCTTCAACACTTTGAGATGCTGCGACACTGCCGGCCGGCTCACGGGCATTCCACGTGCGATGTCGCCTACGGCCCGCGGGCCTGAGCGCAACCTTTCCAGCACGTCACGCCTTGTGGGATTGGCAAGAGCAGTTAGGGCATTCCCGTAAGTCATAACTTACCGTAAGAAAATACTTACGGACTGTCAACATACCGCTTCTGAAATTGCAAAGGGGCTAGCCCCAGGTCTCCTGGACACCCTTGCGCTTCAGCTTGCGCACCGTTGGCGACGCCATGGAGAGACTCTGGCCGGCCGCGCCGAAGTAATGACCCTGCCCCAGGTCGAACCCCATCTCCTTGGCGCGCGCCACCTGATCGGGCGTTTCGAGATACTCGGCGACTGTGTGCACGCGGAGCTCGCGGCACAGCTTGATGACGCCGATGAGCAAGGTTTCGTCGCGCTTCGAGCGGCCGATCTTTCTCACAAGGCTGCCGTCGAACTTCACGAAGTCGACGGTCGACGCGTGCAGATAGCGCAGCGAGGCAGCACCGGCGCTGAAATCGTCGAGGCCGACACGAAAGCCCATGGCGCACAAGGTCTGGACCGCCTTGTCGGCTGAAACAAGATCGGCGATTTCCGAAGACTCCGTGATCTCGATCATGAGCCGGGGAGCAAGCGCTCGCTTGCGCGCGAGCATACCCGCCAGCAGACCGAAACTTGCGGGCGATGAGATTGTGCGGCCGGAAATATTGAATGCGATGCGTGAATTCTGCGCCGCCGATTCTTCAGCCGCCGAGACGATCTTGACCGCGACCGCGAGCTCGAAGGCGTCCGAGATTCCAAAGCGTTCTGCAAACTCCACCGTCTCGCCCGTATTGCCCGGCTGGGCGAAGCGCGTGAGCGCTTCGTAGTGTGAGACTTCCCCCGTGTTCAAATCGACGATCGGCTGATAGGCCATCGAGAATGCACCGTCCGCGACTGTTTCCGTCAGTTCGCGGGCACGCGTGATCGTGTCGTCCATCAACTGCTGGAACGCCGATTCCATGTCGTTCACGTCGGCATGATCGCCCTTGGTGAAACGATCGACGACATAACGAAGCGCCAGCATGCGCCGGTCCGTGCTGAGATCCTTGCCCTTGAGCGACACCAGCGCTTCTTCGACCGGCAGATCACCGGCACCGCCTTCTTTCAGGGGTGTCCGTAGCCGCGTGCCGAGATCGGTCTTCCCGCGGACGGCATCTGCGATGACACCGAAACTCGAAACCGACAGTCGCGCCGCGGCCTTGGCGCCAATATCGACAGCGGCCGCACCGATGTGCAGGAGCAGCTTGTCCACGCCACCAAGGCCATCTTGGCGCAAGCGTCTGGAAGGCCCGGGACATCGACCAACGTGATCGCCGAGTCCGTGCCTTTCATTTGCGCGGCGGCCGCCACGAACGACTCGCGCGTTGCGAGGCCGATCTTGGGGTCCCGCTCGGCCATGGTCGCACGCAGACCGGTGCGCAAGAAGGTGCAGGAAATCTTGTCGCCGTTCATCGGCAGCCGGAACATGGCGACGGCCGCTTCCTTGCCTCCCGCAAGCTTAAGCGTAAACGGTCCGGCGCGATCGCCCATGGCCAGCATGCGCGTGAAGGTCGAGAATTTTGTTCCGTCCGACGGCTGAAACAGACGACCGGAAGACTTGCCGACCAGCGCGTCGGTCTTCTCGTTTGCGAATTCGCTCGCGGCGCCGGTGGCGGAAACGATGGTGCCTTTTCCATCGATCTCGAGAAGAAAATCGGCATTGGCGAATGCGAAGCCCAGAAAGCGGACAGCGTCGGTTATCTGGGGGCGGCCTCGGTATGGCCGTGAAGATGCGTTCCGACTTCTTAAGACCGCATAAATTTAACCGTGTTCAGGCCGCGATCTGAGCGCGCAGCGCCGCACCGAATGTCGCGAAGATGGCGCGCGAAACCGGGTTCTCCGACCAGCCCCACTCGGGATGCCATTGGACCGCGAAAAGAAAGCCTTTTGCGGACGGCATGGATACCGCTTCGATCTGGCCATCTGGCGCCACAGCTTCTGCCAGCAATCCCGGCGCTAGCCGGTCGATGCCCTGCGAGTGCAGCGAATTGACCGAAAATGTCTTGTCCCGCGTCATCCGGGCGAGCAGTCCGCCGTCCTGCGCCTGAACGGGATGGGATGGCGCGTACTGGACGTCGAGCGGATCGTCGTCGTTGGAGCGGTGATCGTTGCGGCCGGGAACTTCTTGAACGTGCTGATGCAAGGTACCGCCGAGCACGACATTGAGTTCCTGAAAGCCGCGGCAGATGCAGAGTACCGGCTTGCCTGCATCGATGGCGGCCCTGAGCAAGGGCAACGCGGTTGCATCGCGGTGTTCGTCCTGCAGCACGCCGGTGCGCGGCGCGGGTCCGCCATAGTGCTTGGGCGCGACGTTCGACGGCGAACCCGTGAACAGTAGCCCGTCGATGCTGCGCAGAATATCCGAAGCCGCAAGCGGTGGCTCGAGGACGGGAATCAGCAGCGGGAGCGCGTCCGAACCATCGCGCACGGCCGTGACGTATTTCTCGCCGACCAGATGATAGGGATGCTTGCCAAGAAGACGGCGATCGCACGGGAAACCGACGATGGGCGGGCGTGTCATCGCAGCTCACTCCTGAGTGTGACGCGCAAAGGGATTTCTGTCTGGAAGCAGGAACAGCGACGGCGACAGCACCGCGCCGGGCACAAGATCGCGCAGCGCAACGGTCGTCGTGAGGCCTTGGTTGTCGATCACCGTCCACTGCCGCAATTCGTATCCCGGGTCCGAGAAGACGAGCGAGATATTGGCGCGTTTCATGCCGTTGTTGGTGCGCGCGCCGACTACGATCGAACCCTGCTCATGCTGCACGCTGACGAGCGCCGGATTATGCCGCAGGTCGATGTTGTTTCCGAGCACCAGACCGAGCGGCGTTTCGGAAAGCGGATAACGGTCGACGGTGTTGAGACGCGTATTGGTGACGGCGATCGTGCGCCCGTCGGACACGATGAGCGTTGGCGATGGCGGCTTGTACTCAAACCGCATCTTGCCGGGTTTGGAAATGTAGAACGTGCCCTGGTCGACATCGCCGCTCGGATCAATTTGCACGAAGGCGCCTTTGAGCGTCGCGACGCCATTGAGATTGGCGCTGATGACGTCCAGCGCTGCGCGGTCGGCCTCGCTGAGATCGAGATGGCGCTCAGGCGCGGGCTGACCGGCGCCCACCAACAGGGGGGCGGCGAAAAGAACGAAAAGTGCGAAGCCAAAACGGCGCATGCGCTCTCTTACGCAAGCTTTGTGGCGGTAGCTAGGCCTTGTTCACGCAGCAGCTTCCTGATGGCCACTGCGCGCTGACGCCTTATGCGGGCACAGGCCGTCGATCAGCAGGTTCATGACGCCTTCCAGTTCGCGCTCGAGCTTGGGCAGCGTCAGCTTGGACCAGAGCTGCGGATAGCGGAACTTCATCGTCGCCGCCTGTACCATTTCCGCGGTAAATTCCTTGTCGGCGATGGAGAATTCGCCGCGCCGCTCGGCCTCTTCCAAGAGGTCGATCAGGATCTTGCGTTCGTTTTCCAGCATCCAATTGGCGAATTTCGGGCGTTCGGAGGAAATCACGCGCGCCATCTCGTAAGCGCGAGGATCCTTTTCCAGCTTGTGATAGGTGCGGCGCAGCTCCTCAAACAGCAGGTCATGCAGGCGTGTGCGGGCATCCTTGCCGGGGGACACCGCGAGCTTGCGCAGGTGGTCAAGATGCTTGCAATAATCCTCGGTCGCGATCGCCTCGGCGATGTCGAGCTTGCCGGGGAAGAACCTGTACAAATTGCCGGGCGACATGGCGCAGTCGCCTGCCACTTCGGCCATGGTCGTCTTGGCGTAGCCGAAATGCGAAAACCGCTTCTTGGCGGCGTCCACGATCTGCTCTCGCACGGAGTCCTTCTCGCTCATGTTCTGTTTCCTACCCCAGCGATTTTTTTCTTTTCACACCGAAAGATAGTGACAAATTCTGAATAATCAACAAATCGTTCAATCTTCCGCACTGCATCAATGAGATGTGAAATGCCAGAAGATATTTATAAATCAACTGTCTTACACAAATATCGCGGTGATTGGCGCCGGCGCATGGGGAACCGCCCTGGCGCTGACTGCGGCCCAAGCCGGCCGTTCGGTGACGCTCTGGGCGAGGGAATCCGACGTGGTCGATTCGATCCGTCAGGCCGCGCGTCAACGCGCGATTCCTTCCAGGCATCGCTTTGCCGAGCCAAATTCAAGCTACGGACGAGCTTGCAGAGGCGGCACGCGCTGAGGCGCTTTTGCTTGTCGCACCAGCCCAACACGTGCGATCCACGCTCGCCGATCTGGCGCCGCTGCTGGCGGCGGGCACGCCGCTGATGCTTTGCGCCAAGGGTATTGAGCGCGACAGCGCGATGCTGTTGACCGAAATCCTCGCCGAGCTCGTGCCGGGCGCGCAGCCGGCAATTCTGTCCGGCCCGTCCTTTGCGCGCGATGTCGCCCGAGGTCTTCCGACGGCCGTCACCATCGCGGCGCGCATCGACATTGCGCAGCGCCTTCAGGCGACGCTCGGCCATGGCCAATTTCGCCCCTACGCCAGCGACGACCTTATAGGCGTTGCGCTAGGCGGCGCCGCCAAGAATGTCTACGCGATCGGTTGCGGCGTGACGGACGGGCTTGGTCTTGGCGAAAGTGCGCGAGCCGCACTACTGGCGCGCAGCTTCGCCGAATTGACACGTTTGGGCGAAGCCTTGGGCGGTCGGGCAGAGACCTTCATGGGATTGTCGGGTCTTGGCGATCTGGTGCTGACCGCGACCAGTCCGTCATCGCGCAATTTCGCGTTTGGACAAAAGCTCGGCCATGGCACGCCGCTTTCGCAGCTTCGGGCGCCAGGCGTTCCGCTGGCCGAAGGCGTGGAAACTGCACCCGCTCTCGTCGCTCGTGCACGCAAACATGGTATCGAAATGCCGATCGCCGAAACGATCGCAGCCGTGCTGGACGGAATGCTGCCACCGGCCTCGGCGCTCGAGCGGCTCATGAGCAGGCCACTTAAACCGGAGTAGGAACAAAGACGTTTGACGCCGCGTCGGACGCGGTAAGATCATGTCTCATCTCATCGGGGAATTTCGTCATGCTGTTCGTCGTCACCGCCATCGACAAGGAAAATTCGCTCGCGTTGCGCCTCGCCACGCGCGAAGCCCACTTCGCCTATGCCCGCGAAACCGGCTGTGTTCGGCTCGGCGGGCCATTTCTCGACCCCAGGGGTGACATGGCCGGCAGTATGATGATTGTCGAGGCGGCGGACCTCGACGTAGCGAAGACATGGCATGCGAATGATCCCTATCGTGAAGGCCGGGCTGTTCGCGCGTTCAGACGTTCGGCCCTGGAAACCGACCTTCAACGGCTGCGAAGCCAAGCTCTAGGAGAGACGCGATGGCTTATTGGCTGTTCAAGTCCGAGCCTGAGACCTGGTCGTGGGAAATGCAGAAAAAGAAGGGGCCCAAGGGCGAGCCGTGGAGCGGTGTGCGCAATCACCAGGCCAAGCTCAACATGATGAAGATGAAAAAGGGCGAGCGCGGGTTCTTCTACCATTCCGGCGATGCACGCGAGATCGTCGGCATCGTTGAGGTGATCGGCGAATACCGGCCCGATCCGACGGATGAAACCGGAAAGTTCGGTCTGGTCGACGTCAAGGCCGTCACGGGCCTGTCGAAACCCATGACGCTGACGCAGGCCAAGGCGGATCCGAAGCTTGCGAAGATGACACTCGTGACGTTCTCGCGTCTCTCGGTACAGCCGGTCACAGCCGAAGAGTGGAAACACATCTGCAAGATCGGCGGTGTCGGCGAACGCTAGCGGTGCTGATAGATCGCGCCCGTACCATCCTGCGTCACGCTGAATAAATTGATGCACTTGGGATCGTTCAGATCCTTGCACATCAGGTCAAACGTGATCTGGTATTTCGCGGCATCGGTCTGCGCGAAACAGGTATAGCGGCCGCTGACCGAGCCCGCCTGAACAAAGTCGCTGGCAAGCTTGGTATAGGCCGGCACGATCGCGAAGCCTTGCGTCGAGGCAAGTCCCGCGCTGCACAGCGCAATTGCAATCTGGCGCCGGGCTTCAGCAGAATCCTGACCCGGCGCCGGACCGTTCTGCACTCCGACAGCGACCAATACGCAAACGGCGATTATCAGCAGTCCGCCAACGACCGCAATGATCCGTGCCGCAAGCCACTCCCGCCGCAATCCCTTAATGTTCGCATCGTTTCCGGTCATCGCGAAAATTCGCTCCTCGGATGAAAATGCGCTGCCACTTCGGCGCGTTCGCAACCGGTCTGTACTCAACCCAACGCTTTGACGATCTCTTCGGTCATCTTCTTGGCGTCCGAGAACAGCATCATCGTGTTGTCGCGGAAGAAGAGCTCGTTCTCGATTCCGGCGTAACCCGAGCCCATGCCGCGCTTGATGAAGAGAACCGTCTTGGCCTTTTCCACGTCCAGGATCGGCATGCCGAAGATCGGCGATTTCGGATCGGACTTGGCGGACGGATTCGTCACGTCGTTCGCGCCGATGACATAAGCGACATCGGCCTGCGCGAACTGCGAGTTGATGTCTTCAAGCTCGAACACTTCGTCGTACGGCACGTTTGCCTCGGCAAGAAGCACATTCATGTGGCCTGGCATGCGTCCCGCCACCGGATGAATGGCGTAGGACACCTTCACGCCTTCGGCCTTCAGCTTGTCGGCCATTTCGCGCACGGCATGCTGCGCCTGCGCCACCGCCATCCCGTAGCCGGGAACGATGATGACCGAGCCCGCGTTCTTCATGATGAAAGCGGCGTCCTCGGCGGAACCCTGCTTAACGGGCCGCGTCTCGACCGCGCCGCTTGCAATCGTGGTTTCACCGCCGAAACCGCCCAGGATCACCGAGATGAAGCTGCGGTTCATGCCCTTGCACATGATGTAGGACAGGATCGCACCGGACGAGCCGACCAGCGCGCCGGTGATGATCAGCGCCGAATTTTCCAGCGTGAAACCGATGCCGGCGGCCGCCCAACCGGAATAGGAATTGAGCATCGAAACGACAACGGGCATGTCCGCGCCGCCGATTGGAACGATCAGCGTGATGCCAAAGATGAATGACAGCACCGCAATCGCCCAGAAGGCCCATAGCGGCTGCTGCATCACAAACAGCACGACGAGCGCGAGGATGGCCGCAAAGATCAGGATGTTCAGCACATGACGCGCCGGCAGGATGATCGGCGCACCGGACATGTTGCCGTTGAGCTTGGCGAAGGCGATCAGCGAGCCGGCGAAGGTGATGGCGCCGATGGCGAGGCCGAGCGACATTTCGATCAGGCTCTGCGTCTTGATCACGCCGGTGCAGATGCCGGACGCATCGTTCACGCAGATCCCGAACGCATCGGGCGAATAAAGCGCGGCGCCGGCTGTCAACACGGCGGCGAGACCCACGAGCGAGTGGAACGCGGCCACAAGCTGCGGCATGTCCGTCATGGCGATGCGGCGGGCGATCACAGCGCCGATGCCGCCGCCGATTGCGAGACCGCCGATAACCAGGCCCCATGTCAGCGGATCGGTCACGCCAGCGACCCACAAGGTCGTGGCGATTGCGAGCGCCATGCCGATCATGCCGTTGCGATTGCCGGCGCGCGACGACACGGGCGACGACAGGCCACGAAGGGCCTGAATGAAGAGAACGCCCGAAACGAGATAGGCGAGCGCGGCGAGATCGGCTTGCAGCGCGGCGCTCATTTCTTTTCCTTCTTCTTGTACATCGCCAGCATGCGCGAGGTGACAAGGAAGCCGCCGAAGATGTTCACGGATGCGAGCACCAGTGCGCCGAAGCCGAGGCCCTTGGAAATCCACGATGCCGTGCCGAGCGCGTGCACAGACACGGCGATCAGTGCACCAACCACGATCACCGACGAAATCGCGTTGGTGACCGACATCAGCGGCGTGTGCAGGGCGGGCGTCACGCTCCACACCACGAAATAGCCGACGAAAATCGCAAGCACGAAGATCGTCAGGCGGAAGACAATCGGATCGACCAGTTCCATGTGTCAGCCCTTCAGCGCCGGATGCACGACCTGGCCGTCGCGCGTCAGGCCGGCACCCTTCACGATCTCATCGTCCCAGTTCAGCGCCAGCGCGCCGGTTTTCTTGTCGACGATGAGCGATACGAAATTGAACAGGTTGCGTGCATAGAGCGACGAGGAATCCACCGCCAGCCGCCCGGGAAGATTGGTGTAGCCCATGATCGTCACCCCATGGACTTCGATCACTTCGTTGGGTTTCGTCAGCGGCGTGTTGCCGCCCTGCTCCGCCGCAAGATCGACGATAACCGAACCCGGCTTCATCGTCTTGATCATGTCTTCCGTCACGAGCACCGGCGCCTTGCGGCCGGGGATCAGTGCCGTCGTGATAACGATGTCCTGCTTTTTGATCGTTTCAGCGGTGAGCGCCGCCTGCTTCGCCTGGTATTCAGCCGACATCGGCTTGGCATAGCCAGCGGCGGTCTGTGCGTTCTTGAATTCTTCGTCCATCACGGCAACGAAGGTTGCGCCGAGCGATTCCACTTGTTCCTTGGTCGCCGGACGCACGTCGGTTGCCGACACAATGGCGCCGAGGCGCCGTGCAGTTGCGATCGCTTGTAAACCTGCGACGCCAACGCCCATCACCAGAACACGTGCCGGCGCAATCGTGCCGGCGGCCGTCATCATCATCGGCATGGCGCGGCCGAACTGGGCCGCCGCGTCGATCACCGCCTTGTAGCCGGCGAGGTTGGCCTGACTCGACAAAACGTCCATTGCCTGGGCGCGGCTGATGCGCGGCAGGAATTCCATGGAAAAAGCGTCGACGCCCTGTGCGGCAAGTTTCACCGGCGTGTCTTTATCCGTATACGGAGCGAGCAGCGCGGCAAGCACCGCGCCCTTTTTCATCGCTGAGATCTGGCTGGCATCGGGTGACCGAACGGAAAGGACGATGTCGGCCCCGCCCAGAACTGCGGCGCTGTCAGCGGCAATCGTGGCGCCGGCCGCCTGATAATCCGCATCCGCCATCCGCGCCGCGGCGCCTGCGCCAGTCTCCACCGCCACGTCGAGGCCGAGCGCCTTGAACTTCTTGACGGTTTCGGGCGACGCCGCAACACGGGTTTCGCCGTCGCGGCGCTCCTTGAGGATGGCAAGCTTCATGGAGGAAAAATCAGCCGTGCGTGCGGAAAATGGCCAGGAAAACCATCACCAGACCAATAAAGACGATCGACCACTTGACGAAGGTGGTGAAGCCCGCCCACGCCTTTACGTGCTGGCTGATGTCCATCGATCCGTGTTCGCTGTTTGAATCGCCGTGTGCGGCCATTTGTGTCCCCAAATCAAGCAGGCCGGACTATAGCAATTGAACGCAGGTGCACAACGCTCAAAACGCCGCTGTTAC
This sequence comes from uncultured Alphaproteobacteria bacterium, assembly GCA_963743765.1. GTDB lineage: Bacteria > Pseudomonadota > Alphaproteobacteria > Micropepsales > Micropepsaceae > Rhizomicrobium. The sequence goes on along the minus strand of CAVUQQ010000003.1, from coordinate 293,716 downwards.
AGGACCTTTCGGGTGGCGGTGGAATGCTCCCAGTCGGCCAGAAGCGCGCGCAACGCCGCCACCAGCGCCAGCGGCTGGTCCAGCATGATGTGATGCTGGGCCTGGGGGATTTCGACCATCGGCGCCGAGCGGCCCAGAAGGTTGAACATGTACTCGCCGATCTGGGGCGGCAGCAGGACCGAATGCTCGCCGCGGAAAACCGCTATCCGGCACCGCGTCGCTTTCAACCGCTCGGCCGTGTCGCCGATCGAAAAGCGCTGCCAGATGGCGGGATCGAACTTCCAGGTAAAGCCCCCGTCCACTTCTTTCAGCGAATGCCGCGCCACCCAGTCGACGATATAGAGGTTGTCGCAGGTCTGGGGCGGCATCAGGCGGAACCGCGCCATGGCCGCGGCCAGCGACGGGTAGACATTGTGCGGCTTGATCTCGCGCTTTGGCGGACCACCAGGCCGGTCGGGAGGATTGACCGGCGAATCCACGATCACGACACCCGCCAGCCGGTCGCCGTAAAGGCCACCAGTCAGCATCGTGACAAAGCCACCGAAACTGTGAGCCACAATCACGGGCGGCTCGTCGAGCTTGAACATGCCTGCGTCTTCGCAGACGGCGATCTCCTCGCGGGCGAAAAGTTCCATCGCATAACCCTCCGGGCGCCAGTCGCTGTCGCCCATGCCGGACAGGTCCATCGCGGCGACGTTGTAGTCGCGCGCCAGAAACGGCGCGATGAAGTCCCACCAATGGGCGTGTGCGGCGTTGCCGTGCACCAGCAGAAGGCCGGGACGCGAACGATCCCCCCAACGCAGATAATGGATGCGCGCGCCACCCACCGCGATGAAATTGCTTTCGGGCTTGATTGCCAGCGCTTCCTCGAACCATTTTGGCGCTGGCGGCGGCGCGCCGTCGAGCGGCGCAAGCGGTCCCTGTGTGGCGGAGATGTTGAACATCTGCTTTTCGGTATCGGGCAGTTCGCCAGGAATGGGCGGCATGATCGGCGTGTCGGACATCAGCGGGTCTCCGCGCGCGGCGCGATCATCTTGAATACGCCCGTGCCCGACATGATGAGACGGTCGCCGGTCCAGATACGGCCCTTTACCGTGTATAGATCGTCGACTTCACCGACCACCTCGGCCGTTCCCTCAACCCATTCGCCGAGCCGCGCCGGAGAAATAAAATCCGTCAGCATACGGACGGTAACCCAATAGTGACTGTGCTTTTTCACGCCCACAGGATGACCGAAGACAGTATCTGCGAAGGCCATCAGCATGCCGCCATGGCAATTGTTCATGCCGTTGGTGTGGTGTTCCGCCACCAGGAATGCGCGCGTAAAGCCTCCATCGGGCTCATTGCGTTCATAGAATGGGCCGATCTGGCGGCCGAAGCCGCGCGACCAGTTCATAGGCTGGAAGCCCGGCGGGACGGTTGTGGTTTCGGAGTCAAAGAGGTCGTCGCTCATGGCCGCATTCTCACCGATTATGCCAGCCACTCAAGCCATGTGCCGTGCGGATGACCGCTGGCGAGGCGTTTTTCCTGCCGTACCCCGTCGCTGTAGCGGATTGCAGACAGAATATAGCGCGCACCGTCATATTCGAACGACAGTCGCCATATCGGCTGCCTGAGTCCCGCCACTGTCAGGATGTCTTCCAGCCCCTGCTTCATCTCGCGCGAGAACTGATAGATGGCGATCGTGTGATAGATGCAGGCGGTCTGGCTGCGCGGCACGTCCGCCAGGGCATCGGGCAGCTGCTCCAGTGCATCGCCGGTACGGATGACCGGCTTGTGCTGCATGAAAAGTTCGATGGCAGTGTCCATGCGCTTGAGCCGCGCACTCTGGTCGGGCCAGATGAGGGCCCGCAACCAGTCACGGTCGTCGGCATTGGACAAGTCGACCGGATTGAGTTCCAGCCCGACACGTCCGCCAATCTCCGGAAGGGGTCCTGTGGGCGGCAAGTGCTCGCCACGCAACTCGCTTTCGATGACTAGCGGCGCGCCTTCATTGATCGACGCCGCGATCTTGCCGTCCTTGCAGTACCGCATGCCGTACGTATCCCAGATCATGTTCAACCCCGCGCTCGGCCCGATTTCGATCAGGGATAGGGCTGCGTCGGCTTGCATTGCGATGAAACGAAATCCCGGATGCAGGAGCGCGCTGCGGCCGATCTCGTTGGTGTTGGTCACCCGAGTTTCGATGAGACGCTGGATGGTCGCGCGGTTTGCGCGCACAAAATCCAGAAAATCCGGAAAAGGGTCTTCGTTTTGTGCCGACGTTGTCCCGCGGGTCGTGGCGTAGAAGCGCTTTAACGGATGATCGGCGCCGCGCAGCAGAAGAAAGTGCACGGCTCCAAGGATCATGTTGGCGTGCGGCTGGCCGGCGCGAGCATGCGCGCAGAGGGCCTTCAAACCTTGGTCTTGCCCGATGCCTTCAGAGAGCCGCGAATATAGCAGGCTTCCGGTTCGCTTCGCGTCATCCGCAAAAAATGTCCAATAGTCGGCAACCTTTGCGCTCATAGTTCCGTCCGTTCACCACTCATTAAGACTATTCCAATTGTTCCGCGATAGGACAGGTTTAAACGCGGCATTTACCGGTCTTGCGCGAACATGCGCTGTTCGATTTTGGGAAAGAACAGATGGCGCAGACGATTCTTGTTGTCGACGACGATCCGGTGCAACGCCGGCTTCTCGAAGCCGCGATCACGCGTTCGGGCATGCAGGTCGTCACCGCGCCCGGCGGCGGCCCCGCGCTCGACCTGATCAATGGCCCACGCGGCGAACAGATCGCCCTCGTTCTGCTCGACCTGGTGATGCCGGACGTCGGCGGCCTTGAGGTTCTTGCCAAGCTGCGGCCCTCCAATCCCGACCTGCCCGTGATTGTCCTGACCGCCAAGGGCGGCATTGATTCCGCGGTCGAAGCCATGCGCGCCGGCGCCAACGACTTCCTCGTAAAGCCCGCCAGCCCCGAACGCATCGCGATCTCGATCCGCAACCAACTCAAGATCGGCACGCTTTCGGGCGAAGTGACGCGTCTGAAGAAGAAAACCGACAACCGCCTCACCTTTGAGGATCTCGTCGCCCAGTCGGGCGAGATGAAACAAGTCTTCCGGCTTGGACTGCGCGCCGCGCAATCCAACATTCCGATTCTCATCGAAGGCGAATCCGGAGCCGGCAAGGAACTGATTGCGCGTGCGATTCAGGGCTCGTCGGAACGCGCAGGAAGGCCGTTCGTCACCGTCAATTGCGGCGCGATCCCGGAAAACCTGATCGAATCCATCCTCTTCGGTCATGAGAAGGGCTCGTTTACCGGCGCGACCGACAAGCATCTCGGCAAGTTCCAGGAAGCCGATGGCGGCACGTTGTTTCTCGACGAAATCGGCGAACTGCGCCTCGACATGCAAGTCAAGCTGCTGCGCGCACTGCAGGAAGGCGAAGTGGATCCGGTCGGCTCCAAGCGCCCCGTCAAGGTCGATGTGCGCATCATGTCGGCGACGAACCGGGACCTCGCAGCACTCGTTCGCGACGGTCTGTTCCGCGAAGATCTCTACTACCGCCTGAACGTGTTCCCCATCGTCGTGCCGTCGCTGCGCGATCGCCGCGTCGACATACCGGCGCTGGCGCGCCACTTCATTGCGCGCTTTGCCGCTGAAGAGAACAAGCCGGTCTCAGGCCTGACGAGCGAGGCAAACGACCTGCTCGAACGCTTCAACTGGCCGGGTAATGTGCGCCAGCTGGAGAACACGATCTTCCGCGCCGTGGTGCTGTGCGACCACGAGTTGCTCGATGTCTGCGATTTTCCGCAGATTGCAGCCGCGATGGGCATCGAGGCCAAGGTGCAGCGCCCGCCGGTTTCGGCCGACACGGCGCCTGCGACGTATCACAGCGCATCCTATTCTGCACCGATGCTCGCCCATTCCTCGCCTTACGCGCTGTCGGGCACGGACGGTTCAGGCCACATGCGCAAGCTGGAAGACATCGAGTCCGAAGTCATTCGCATGGCGATCTCGCGCTATGACGGACACATGTCCGAAGTCGCGCGCCGGCTCGGCATCGGGCGCTCCACGCTCTATCGCAAGCTGAAAGAGCTCGGCCTCGAGCCGAGCGATGCGGAGATGACGGTGGACAGCCCCGACGAGCCGCGGCACGCCGCGGGCTGATTTAATGGCGCATGCCCAATGCGCCAAGGTAAAGATCGAGCATCGCTTCCTGCTCCTGACGATCGGCGCTTTCCATTTTGCGCAAGCGAATGACCTGGCGCATGACTTTGGTGTCGAAACCGGTGCCCTTGGCCTCGGAGTAAACTTCGCGGATATCGTCGGCGAGCGCTTTCTTCTCTTCTTCAAGACGCTCAATGCGCTCGATGAAGGAGCGCAGATGTTCTTTCGCGAAGCCGGATTTGGCCACTTTAGTCCCTCCACATAATCTTCATGACCCCGCTTGACCGGGCCATCCACCCAACGCGCATATGCGCGCGGAAAGAAATCTTCTTTCGCCTGGATGGCCCGCTTTTGCGGGCCATGACAAATAGGGTTCAAGGGTCGCCGGCGCAACGGCGGCGCCCGCTACTAGCTGTGGGTCTTTTGTGCTGGCTTTTGATGGCCTGCCGCTACGCTCTTTGAGGCCGCCTCAAACGCGGCCTGCCGTTCTGGCGTCGCTTCCTTCTGGTAGCGCTTCTTCCATTCGCTTTGCGGCATGCCGTAGACAAGCTCGCGCGCCGCATCTTTATCCATGGCGATGCCTTTTTCCGCCGCCGCGTCGCGATACCAGTCGCCGAGACAATTGCGGCAGAACCCGGCTAGCGTCATCAGATCGATGTTCTGCACATCAGTCCGGCTTCGAAAGTGCGCGACCAATCTGCGGAATACGGCCGCTTCGAGTTGTTCGCAGGTGCGTTCGTCCATGGTCTCATTCCCGGCTGTTGCCAAAGGTCGCGTAAATTGTATAGCGGGCGGACCCATTTCGGCCAGCGCGCTTTCGATCACGGGTTTCAGGCGCGCCGCAAACGCCCGCGCGGCGTGAGCATCCGCAATGAGATCCTGCCTGACCTCGATCAGGACATGCGGAAGGCCCAGCATTGTGCCATGACGATAGAGGCAGTCATTCTCCAGTTCGCCGGAGTAAGGCTCGTTGTCGCCGACAACAAAACCGGCCTTTGCAAGACGATCGATCATCGGCCGCGCCAGACGGGCATCGCGGTCCCACAGGATTCCAACCTCCCAGGGCCGCGGCCAGCCTTTCCACACTGGCGTGAAACTGTGCATTGAAATGACCACCGGAATGATGCCCTCCGCACGCATCGTGGCAATTTCCTGCGCGACAGCCGTATGATAGGGCGCAAAGAAGGCCGCGATCCGGTGAGCGATTTCGGCAGCATCGATACGCGCATTACCCGGAATGATGTTGCCGTCCGACAGTTTCATGACAAGCGTGGGATCGTCCGCGCCGCGATTGAGGTCGATCAACAGGCGCGACCAGCGCGCCAGAATCGCCGCCGCCCCGAATTCCGCGGCCAGCGTCCGCGTGACTTCGGCAGCGCCGATGTCCGATGCGATGTGCTTGGCGAACAAGGCCGGCTCCAGCCCGAGCGTGCCATAGGCCGGGGGAAGCGCGTTCGAGGCATGATCGCAAACGAAAAGCAGCCGCGAATCAGCGCGCGACGGAGGTTGGCGTTCGAAGGGCGGCTCGCTCATTGCTCGATCATCCTGCACCCCGCCCACAGCGGCAAGCGCGTTGACAGCCCGCCTGCCATGCGCGACACCGGATCGCTCAATGCGCCTTGTGATTGCCCTCGCCGTTCTGATCGCTGCCGCAGGTCCGGCCGATGCCGGACTGTCGGTCTGCAACAAGAGTGCGCATATGGTGAAAGTAGCGGTCGGACATTTCAACGGCATGCGCTGGGCCAGCGAAGGCTGGTGGCAGGTTGCCGCTAAGAAATGTGCCGAGGTTGTTACCGGCCGTCTCGACGCACGCTATTACTATCTCTACGCAACAGATGGAGCGTCGGGCACATGGGACGGCGGCACGAATTTTTGCGTCGGTACGACCGACAAATTCTCGATCGCCGGGCGCGGCGCCTGTCCGGCACACGGCTTCGACCGCCGCGGATTCTTTGAAGTCGACACGGGAAATCAACTCAACTGGACCCAAGCCCTTTCGGATTGACGATGAGACGCCGCCGCAAAACAAAAATCCTCGCCACACTCGGTCCGGCCACTTCAGCACCGGAGCGGATTCGCGCGCTGTTCGATGCGGGCGTCGATGTTTTTCGCATCAATATGAGCCACACCTCGCACACCGCGCTCGGCGAACTTCATCGCGCCGTACGCGCGCTGGAAACCGAGGTCGGCCGGCCAATCGGCATTCTGGTCGATCTGCAGGGCCCGAAGATCAGGCTTGGCACGCTTTCGGGTGGTCCGAGGCTGCTCAAGGAAGGCGAACGCGTAAGGTTGGTGCGCAAGGTCTCAGCCGAAGACCCCGATGACATTCCCATTCCGCACCCCGAAGTTTTTTCCGCGATCAAGATGCGCCACACTCTTCTGATCGATGACGGCAAGGTGCGTCTTCGCCTGCTTTCGGCCGGCGACAGTTCGGCCGAGGCCATGGTCGTCGTTGGCGGCGAGATCAGGGACCGCAAGGGCGTGAATCTGCCCGACACGATCCTGCCCATCCCCGCGATGACGCCAAAGGATCGCAGCGACCTCGACGCGGCGCTCAATCTGGGTGTCGATTGGATCGCGTTGTCGTTCGTCCAGAGGGCCGAAGACGTGGCCGAACTGAAGAAGATCGTTGCGGGGCGTGCAGCCGTTCTGGCCAAGATCGAAAAACCCAAGGCGCTGGATCAGCTTGCCGAAATTCTCGAAATGGCCGACGCGCTGATGGTGGCGCGCGGCGATCTCGGCGTGGAACTGCCGCTGGAAGCCGTTCCCGGCCGGCAGAAGCAGATCATCCGGACCGCACGCAAGGCAGGAAAGCCGGTTGTCGTGGCCACGCAGATGCTGGAGTCCATGATTGGTTCGCCGGTGCCCACACGCGCCGAAGTTTCCGACGTGGCAACCGCCGTGTTCGAAGGCGCCGACGCCGTGATGCTTTCCGCTGAAACCGCCTCGGGCGCCTATCCGATCGAAGCCGTGCAGGTGATGGACCGCATCGCCGCATCGGTGGAAGGCGATCCGCTCTACGTTTCCATCCTGGAGTCGCAACGCAATGCGCCGGAGGAAACGACGGCCGACGCCATTATGGCGGCGGTGCACCAGATCACGCACACGATTCATGCCCGCGCCGTCGTTTGCTGGACCAAATCCGGTTCCACCGGCCTGCGTGCGGCGCGCGAGCGGCCGGAAGCGCCGATCATCGTCCTCACGCCACTCGTCGAAACGGCCCGGCGCCTCGCGCTGACCTGGGGACTGCATTGCGTGACGACGGAAGATGCGCATGACCTCGACGATGTCGTTGACCGCGCGGCGCGTATCGCGTTTCAGGAAGGTTTTGCAAAACCCGGCGATCGCATCGTCGTGACCGCGGGCGTTCCGCTTGGCACGCCGGGATCGACCAACATGCTGCGCGTAACCTTCGTCGGCCCCACGACCGGCTAGATGCCCTGGCCTTCAACGTCGCGGGTCAGCGCATCGACATGCCGGCGGGCGCCATCGAGTTGAGGATCGAGTTCCAGCGCCTTGCGATAGAGTTTCAGGGCCGCAGCCTTGTTGCCGTAATCCTCCATCATGTTGCCAAGCTCAAAGAGCGCGGCGAACTGGCGCGGATTGAGCAGGATGACATGCTCCAACGAGACCATCGCGCCTGCATCGTCACCTATCGCACGCTGAAAGTTGGCGCGGCTGTGCCAGCCTTCGGCAAAATCGGGTGCCACATCGGTCACGGCCTGGACGAGCTTTTTGGCCGCGTCCTTGTCGCCGGCCGCCTGCGCAGCTGCGAGACGCGACATCAAAAGATCGACGCTGGCGCTGCCCGACTGCAGGAAGATCGCACCGATGCGATCCTCGATGAGCTTGGCATCTTCGGGCGAGCCGGCCTGCGCCAATTGTCCGAACAAAGTCTCGAGCGGCGGCTTTGGCACCGGATGCGCAGGCGCGGTTGCCGCCTGCGCGGCAAGCGGCACGAACAGCGCGAAGAGGATTGACGCGATGCGCATCATGAAATTCTAGCCGTTCCGCTGTGCCAGCGCCAAGGGTTCCGGCCCGCCTTCCGCCCAGTCGAGCAACTCCGCCAGATGCACGACCGGCGGCGCGTCCGAACCTGCCAGGTGATTGAGACAGCCGATATTGCCGGTCGCAATCACATCGGCATTCAGGAGCGCGATGTTGCCAAGCTTGCGCGCCCTAAGCCTGCCGGAGATTTCAGGCTGCAGGATCGAATAGCTTCCGGCCGAGCCGCAGCACAGATGGCCCTCCGGAATCGAGAGTGTTTCAAAACCGGCAGACGCCAGAAGCGCCTCGCCGTTCGAGGCGGGCTTCAGTCCATTCTGAAGCGAGCAGGCAACCTGCCACGCCACGCGCAGCGGCCGTGGCGGCGAACTCGCGGCGGGCGTCGCCAGATCCAGAAAATCGCGCGTGGCGGCAGCGAAAGCGCGAGCCCTCGGCAACCATGATGGATCGTCGAGGAACAGATGCGTCAGATCCTTCAGATGTGCCGAGCAGCCTGTCGCAGTGATCAGAATGCCTTCGAAGGCATGCGCGCCGCCGGCATGTTCGAACGCCTCGATAGCGCGCCGCGCCCAGTTCTTTGCATCTTCGCTTCGACCCAGATGATGCACGAGCGAGCCACAGCAGCCCGCGCCTTCGAGAGGCACGAGTTCAATGCCCCGGCGGGCCAACAGGCGCGCCACAGCCTGATCAATCTGTGGCGCCAGCGCCGGCTGCACGCAGCCCGGCATTAAGGCGATACGCCTTGCATTGGGTATGATCGCGCGCAACGGAGCCTCGACGGGCTTCGCCGGCACATGCGCGCCCATTGCCGCCATCAGTGCCAGACGGCCGGGCAACAGAAAGGCAATCGGCGCTGACAATCGCGCCAGGAACAAAGCTGCGCGCACCAGCGCCGGACGCGGCATCACGGTCGCAATCAGCCAGCGCAGGAATTTGTCGCCAAGCGGCCGGCGGTAGGTCGTCTGTATATGGACGCGCGCTTCGTCCACCAGCCGGGCATAGTCGACGCTCGAAGGACAGGCCGTGCGGCAGCCAAGGCACGACAGGCACCGATCGACATGCAAAACCGTTTCCGCGGACGGCGACCCGCCGGCCTCCAGCATATTCTGAATCATCACGATGCGTCCGCGCGGCCCGTCGCGTTCGTCGCCGAGCAGCACATAGGTCGGGCATGTCGCCGTGCAGATGCCGCAATGTACGCAGGCGCGCAGGTTCTTTTCTACTTCCGCGAGATGCGGATCGGTCAGCTGTGTCGGCGTGAAGCTTGTGCGCATCAGACGCCGTCCCACATCCGGCCGGGATTGAACAGGCCCAGCGGATCGAAGGCAGCCTTTACCGAACGCGTCAGTTGCGCGCGCACCGGATCTTCGATTTCGAAAACAGCTATCGTTGCACGCGTTTGCGCATCTGCACGCAGCAGAATTGCGTGACCGGCTGCGGCCTTGGCCGCGCCGCGCACGCGCTGATGGTCGTTCGTAGCGATCCAGAGAATACCGCCCGCGCAGTCTCCGACCCACAAGGACGATCCGATTCCTTCGACCACGGCAGGTGCGTGCGACGGTGGGACCGCGATGCGCCAGACGCACACACCGGATTGGAGGAATGTGTCGCCATTTGCGACGCCGCGAAACGCGGTTTCTTCGCCAGCTGTCACTTCGCGTCCGCCGCACAAAATCTTCAACATGCCAATTTTTTCTCTGAGCGGCGCTTCCTCGCCTTCCAGTCGAAAAAGCGCGGAGCCATCGGCATAGGCCAGCCCGGTAGCCTCCAGGGGACTCGCCCACACCTTGCGAAGCAACGAAAAACCCTCTTCCGGCGCGACGCCCCTGATTACCAACGTCTGTGAGCGCGAGGACTTCGGAAAGACGCGCAGCGTCACTTCGGTCAGCACGCAGAGCGTTCCGAACGCGCCGCAAACGAGTTTTGGAATGTCGAAGCCAGTGACGTTCTTGACCACCTTGCCGCCGGCTTTGAACGCCTCCCCAAGCCCGTTCACCGCGCGAAATCCGAGTAGCTGATCACGCACCGCACCGTAACGCACGCGCGCCGGCCCGCTGGCGTCGGCCGAGATCGCGCCGCCGATGGTCCCGATCCCGGGCGCAGCACCGAGCAAAGGACCCCAGTCGGGCGGATCGAATCCAAGGCGCTGTCCCTTCGCCTCAAGCACGGTCACGATCTCGACGACCGGTGTTCCGGGCCGGACTGTGAGGATGAGTTCCTCAGGCTCGTAGGCGACGATACCCTTTATGCCCGAAACATTGAGTACCGTGGTCGAGTTGCTGGAGGCGCGACCGAGCTTTCGTTTGCTGCCGGCACCCACGATCTCGAACGGCGAATTCGTGGCGCGCGCCTCGCGCACGGCCGCGACTACTTCGTTTTCGCTGGCGATCTCGGTCATGCGTTCAGAATCGCGGAAGGTTTGCAAACGGAAGCCGGCCATCCTTCACATGCATGTGGCCCTGTTCGACGCAGGCCGACAGGATCGGAAACACCTTGCCGGGATTGAGAAGTCCATCGACATCAAAGGAGCACTTTAGCCGCTGCTGTTGCGCGAGATCGGCTTCCGTGAACATCGCGGGCATGAGATCGCGCTTTTCCAGACCCACGCCATGTTCGCCGGTCAGAACGCCGCCAACCTCGACGCAGAGGCGAAGGATCGCGTTTCCAAACGCTTCGGCGCGCGCGAGCTCGTCACCCTTCATCATGTCGAATGTTATGAGCGGATGCAGGTTTCCGTCGCCGGCATGAAACACGTTGCAGAAACCGAGGCGGTATTCCTTTGCCAATTCGCTCATGCGCACCAGAACCTGCGGCAGCGCGCGGCGCGGGATCGTTCCATCCATGCAGAGCATATCGGGCGCGAGACGCCCCATGGCGGGAAACGCCGCCTTGCGTCCGGCCCACAGACGCATCTTCTCAGTCTCGTTCGTCGCCTCGCGCACGGTTGCGCCGTTCTTGCGCGCGATATCGCCGATGCGCCCGATCGCGTCATCGACTTCCGCTTGGATGCCATCAGCATCGATGATCAGCACGCCTTCCGCGTCGCGCGGATAGCCGGGCGCGGAATACGCTTCCACCGCGTCGATGCAGCGCTTGTCCATGAACTCCATCGCGGCTGGAACGATGCCGGCGGCGATGATGTCGGCAACACATTGGCCGGCTTCGGGCACCGAGTTGAACGCGGCCAGCAGCGTGCGCGTCGCGGGTGGCTTGGGCAGCAGGCGCAGCGTTGCCTCGACCACAATTCCAAGCAGGCCTTCAGAACCGGCAACAACTCCGAGCAGATCGAGTCCACGCGCGCCAGGCGCCTTGCCGCCCAGCGTGACGCGTTCGCCCCCGGCCAATACGATCTCGACGCCCAGAAGATTGTTCGTCGTCAGGCCGTATTTCAGGCAGTGCAGTCCGCCGGAATTCTCCGCCACATTCCCGCCGATTGTGCAGGCAATCTGGCTCGACGGATCGGGCGCATAATAAAAGCCGAGCGTATCGACCGCGCGCGTGATCGCAAGGTTCGTCACGCCCGGTTCCGTCACCACGCAGCGATTGTCCAGATCGATCTCAAGGATCCGGTTCATGCGCGTCAGGCTGAGGAGAATTCCGTCGGCGCGCGGCAGCGCCCCTCCTGACAGTGAGGTTCCGGCACCGCGCGGCACGATCGGTATGTTGTGGGCAGCGGCGAATTCCAGAACCGCCGAGACTTCGTCTTTGTTGCGCGGCAGAACGCAGGCGAGCGGCTTCTGGCGGTATGCGGTCAGCGCATCGCCGTCGAATGCGGCGAGTCCTGCGGAGTCGCCGACGACGCCATCGGGCACGAGCGCGCGCAAGGCGGCGATGATGTCCGCGCCATGGGCGATGATGTCGGCATTGGGTTGTGGCAGTTCCACGCGCGCGTCCTGTTCAGAAACGCACGAACGCTAGCACAGGGTGAGATCAGCCCTGACGAGCCTTGAAGCGCGGGTTCTTCTTGTTGATCACGTAAACGCGGCCCTTCCGGCGGACGACGCGGCAATCCTTGTCGCGCTTCTTGAGCGAGCGCAGCGAATTACGAACTTTCATGACCTTGGCCCTGTTTGGGCCTGAAGGCCCCGCAAAGAGGCGCGGAAACTATGCGGCAGGCCCCGCACTGTCAACCACACAAAAACCCAACTTTTCCGGCATTTTTCTGGCCGTTCGGCGCATGCTATGGCAAGCCTTCCGCATGATTCCGGACAAAAGCGGGTGAAATGCCGGGGATACAACTCTTGGTAAAGGCCCTCACGAGAACCGCGATCCTGGTGTCCCTGGCCCTGCTATCGGCCCGCGCCACGCTGGAACCGAGCGATGCGCACCAAGCCCATCATCCTGCCCCCATGCCCGATCCCAAGGACATTGCGTTCGATCAATTTGTGAAGGATTTCCGTGTCACGGCGCTCGCGGCCGGGATCGCGCCGGCCACCTACGACGCTGCCATGAGCGCTATCCACCGTAATCCGCGCATCGAAGCGCTCAACGAGGCGCAGCCGGAATTCATCCAGCCGATCTGGTTCTATCTCGACAGCGCCGCCTCGCCGCGCCGGGTGGCCGACGGCCAGCGCAAAATGTCGGAGCAGGCGGCCGCACTTTCCGCCATCGAAGCCAAGTTCGGAATCCCGCGCGAGATTCTGGTTTCGATCTGGGGCAACGAGACCAACTATGGCAGCGACACCGGCGGCTTCGACATCTTCGAAGCGCTTTCGACATTAGCCTATGACGGCACGCGAACCGAGTTCGCCCGCAGTGAACTGCTGGCCGCGCTGAAAATAGTGCAGCAGGAAAATCTCGATCCCAAGCAGATGCCAGCATCCTGGGCCGGCGCCTTCGGACAAATGCAGATGTTGCCCTCCACCTTCCTGAAGAGCGCAGTTGATGGCGACGGCGACGGCAAACGCGACCTTTGGCACTCGTCGGCTGACGCGCTGGCGTCAGCCGCATCGGAACTCTCGTCCGCGGGCTGGCAGCCAGGCCATGTCTGGGGTTACGAAGTGCAGTTGCCTGCGAACTTCCCGTATGAACTCGCCGATGGCGACACGCTGAAGCCGATCGCCGATTGGGCAAAGCTTGGTGTGCGCGCCGCGAATGGCACGCCGCTGCCGCCGAACGTCGAGAACGGCTCGCTCTACATTCCCGCCGGCATGCGCGGACCCGCCTTTATGGCGTTCTCGAATTTCAAGGTCGTGCTCAAATACAACAACGCCGTATCCTATGCGCTGGCCGTCTGCGAACTGGCCGATCTCATCGCTGGTCGGCCCGGCATTTTGGCGAGCTGGCCGCGCGACGAGCAGCCGCTGTCGCATGACGAACGCATCGCCTTTCAGAACGCGCTCGTGAAGCTGGGATTTGATCCCGGTAAGATCGATGGCGTTCTGGGCCGTGCCGTCAAATCGGCGCTCCGCCTCTATCAGAAGACACACAACATTCCGGCCGATGGCTTTCCGACGATGGGTCTGCTCGCCGCCATGCTCGTTGAAGTGAAACAGAAAGGGTTTTAGGCGTTCGCGACCGGTGTCTCGGCGGACTCTTCCAGCACTTCGTGATGTGTCTCGATGATTCCGGCGTTGCGCAAGGTCGGCGACAGCCACATGAAGATGAACAGTCCGATCAGCAATACGCCCATGAAGATGTAAGGAATGTAGGGCGACCATTCGTACATGTAGCCGATCAGGGGACCGGCGATGAAGCCCATCGCGCTCGCGCCGCCGATAATACCGGCAACGGCGCCCTGTTCATGCGGGGCAACGGACAGGGACGCGCCTGACGTGAATCCCGGCCGCGCCATGCCGAAGCCGAGACCGGACAAAGCCAGCGCCACGACGAGCGGCCCGAACTGTCCCGACAGGAGAAAGATCAGGCTGCACGCCAGGGCGGCGCCGAGGCCCCAGTTGGTCATCGCACGCGCGGATACATGCGCGCGCTGGATGAGAACGAGCTGTGCGAACAGCGCGGCCATCGATGACGACATCTGCCCGATCATGTTGAACTGGGCCGCCGCTTCCGGCTTCACATGCAACACGTCCATGAAGAAGAAACCCATGGTCTGGATCGGCACCGTGCTCGCGGTGGACAAGCCGATCGCGAAGATCACGAAGGGCAGGATGCGCCGGTCGTACCATTTCAGATTCGAATGAACGTATTCGCGTTCCTTGGGCGGCGTGCGTTCCGGCAGCAGGAACCAGATCGTGGCCGCGCTTGCCAGTGCCAGCGCGGAGATGAAATAGAATGGCGCGAGCAATCCGATGACGGCAAAGAGGCTTGCGATCGCCGGCCCCACCGTCGTGCCCAAGCCGAAGGCCGAGCCGACGGTTGCGACGCCCTGCAGCCGTTCGGCGGGCGTCGTTCTGTCGGCGACGTAGGCTTGGCTGGCCGGCTGCGTGCCCGAGCCGAGCAAACCATAGATCGAACGCGTCGCGATCATCAGCGGAAATATAGCAATGGCGGGAATCCAGTGCTTCAGCCCGCTCAACATCACCGTAGCGAACAGCGCGAAGGAGACGGCGAATGCCAGCAAACCCAAAAGCATCACGGGCTTTCTGCCCCAGCGATCGCTCTTGCGTCCCCAAAAGGTCGATGTGACAACCCACACCGCCGCAGACACGGCGAAAACGCTCGTCGTCTGTACGGTGGATAGGCCAAGCTGGCGTGACAGTGGCGGCAGGATATTGAACAACACGGTCTGGCCGGCGCCCATGCACACCAAGCTTACAAACAGGATGCCGAAGGCGCGGCGGCGCTCGGCCGGCGTCGTGACTCGCGCAAAGTCATGCGCGATCTCGATTTCCTCGCGCAGAACCTCTGCGTGGCGGATTTCTTCAGGGTCTGGGGACTCGTGCGGCGGCATCGATCTGCTTTCGCCCGAAAACACCTCAATCCGTCCATCGCGTCAAGGCGCAATACGCGCGTACCCCGAATGCGCTATTCTGAGGTCTTGAGAGGGGAAATCACGCATGCCCGTCGGCCGCATTATTCTTCTTGTTCTGGAAGTCGAGGACGTCGAGCGTTCGCTGCACTTCTATCGCGATCTTCTGGGTGTGCCTTTACGCCGCGACCTTGATCATGGTGGCACGGATCGCTGGATCTCCGGCGATCATGCGGCACATTCCTGGCACGACTCTTTTTTCCACTTCGCCCTCTATAAGAGCAAAGGTATCGTCACGCGCGACGTTCAGCTTGGCTTTCCGGTCGGCGATCTGGACGCGATGCATGCGCAGTTGAGCGCAGCGGGCATTACCGTCGATGTCGAGCCGCGCGACGAACCCTGGGGCCGCACGGCGCGCTATCGCGATCCGGATGGCAATTCGGTGTCGCTCACCGAAATCGAACGCGAGTGACTATTTCGCCTTTTTGAAGCGAACCTCGGACGAGTCGCTGCGTCCCTGCGCATCGACCACGGTGATACGTGCGACGCCTTCTCCGTCCGGCGTGTAAAGTACCGGCTGAAGGCGATCGAAATTGCCGAGCAACTGACCGTTGACCAGCCAAGTCAGAGGCGCGCGCCCTCCATCTGCTTTCAGCACGATGGTCCGGTCCTTCGCGGTCGCGGCGGGCAGCGGCACCATTGTTCCGTTCGGTGGGAACGAAATCGTCGGCGGCGGCACGATTGCCTGTTGCGCCGGTGCGTTCGCCGTCTCGCGGCGAAAGATGCGCATCGACGGCGGCAACTGATCCGTTGCATTGGTCAGCAATGCGCCCGATGGCGGAGGACCGTCGGCATGAACATCGGCGGGAAGCAGTTCGAAGGTTTTCAGCAGAATCGGTGCAGCCGCATCGCGCCCGACACGGCCCGGCCGCGGCGAGCCATCGGCCTGCCCGACCCAGACGCCGACCGTGTAGTCGTTGGAAAATCCCACCGACCAGGCATCGCGATAACCGTACGAGGTGCCTGTCTTGAACGCGACAGCGCGTTGTCGTGTTAGGCCTTGTCCCATCGCCCAACCGTCCGGCAGCGCGACGCCCCGCAAGACTTGTTTCAAATAGAACGCCGCCGCTCGGCCGAACAGCCGGTGATCGGGCGCATCGGGCGCACCGGCAAGAAAACGCAGGCCGCGCGCCTCGCCACCATTCGCGATACCGGAATAAAGCATTGTGATATCGGCAAGACTGATGCCGAGTCCACCCAGAGCCACCGGGAGTGTCGGCGCTGCACCACCGGCAGGAAATGCGAGCCGCGCGCCCGCGTTCTGAAGCGTGATGGTGAAGGCCAGCGGGCCGACACGATCCAATACCATGACGGCGGGAACGTTCAACGACATGCGCAGCGCATCGCGCGCCGTCACAGCGCCCTGGAACGCGCCGTCGAAATCCTTGGGCGCATAGTCGCCGAACAGTGTCGGGGCGTCCGTCATCATCGTTGCGGGATGGAGGAACAGATTGTCGAAGGCAAGGCCATAGACGAACGGCTTGAGCGCTGAACCCGGCGAACGCGAACGCTGCGCGAGATCGACCTGCCCGGAAGGACCCCAATAGTTCACGCCACCCAGATAGGCGAGCACATTACGTGTGCGGTTCTGCACAACGACGATCGAGAGCGCAGCCCCGTCACCGAAATACGGTGCTTCCTGCGCCGCCATGCGTTCGACCGAACCCTGCAGCGGCCCATCGATTGTCGTGACGATGCGAGCGGCAGACGAGCGATTGTGCAGGCGCGAGGCGAGATGCGGCGCAGAAAGCGGCATCGCCTGTCGCGCAAAGGGTACACCTTCGCGGCGCGCGAGATCGGCATCGCTTTGCGTGATCACGCCTTCGGCGGCCATGCGGGCCAGCACCTTGTCGCGCCCCTTTGCCGCGCGGATGGCATGACGATCAGGGCGCTGCTTCACCGGAGATTGCGGAAGCGCGACGAGTAACGCTGCCTCCGACAGATCGATGCGCGACGGATCCTTGCCGAAATAGGACAAAGAAGCAGCGCGCACGCCTTCCAGGTTGCCGCCGAACGGCGCGAGTGTGAGATAGAGCGAGAGGATTTCGTCTTTCGAATAACGCTCTTCGAGCTGCAAGGCCCGCATCATCTGGAACAGCTTCGTGGCGATGCCGCGCGAACGAGGCGGCTCGAGAATGCGTGCAACCTGCATCGTCAACGTCGAACCGCCGGAGACGATGTGTCCGGCAGAGATGAATTGAAGACCGGCGCGCAGCACGGCAATGGGATCGACGCCCCAATGCGCGTCGAACCGTTTGTCTTCATAGACTTTCAGCATGACAAGATAGCGCGGGCTGACGTCGCGCGCGCTCGTCTTCATGCGCCAATAGCCGTCTTTCGTGAGGAACGCGCGCAGCAGAACGCCACTATGATCGACGACCTCCGGCGACACGTTCACCGCCCGCGTCATGTCGGGCGGATTGGCTGTGTCCGCCGTCGCGATCGCGCAGGCGACGCCGAGCAGCGCAAACAGCGCGACAAGGACTGAAGATTGCAGCGTCTTAGAACGCACGGTCTATCCTTTTCCCCGCTTTCG
Organism: uncultured Alphaproteobacteria bacterium; assembly: GCA_963743765.1. GTDB lineage: Bacteria > Pseudomonadota > Alphaproteobacteria > Micropepsales > Micropepsaceae > Rhizomicrobium. Next base: position 276,099 of record CAVUQQ010000003.1, on the reverse strand, counting down.
CGGGGGAGGAAAGCAGTTACGGCGCGATCGTCACGGTACCCATCGTCGTGCGGCCGTGGATCGAAGGCGCATACATGTCCATCACCGCCCCGGCCGGCAGGACGAAGATTCCCGTCGTCACCGCGCGCGCGATGTAGGCCAGACGGAAGACGGGTTGCGGCTCCGGCTTCTTCTTGTCCTCATCGCTGACATATTGCGAGCCGATATTGAATGCAGCCACAAACCGGTCGTCGCGCGCATCGGTCATGTTCGTGTCCGACAGGGTGTTCAGGAACGGATAGGGTTTCCCGTCTTCACCCGACAGCGGCATCTCGATCTCCAAGCCTGCCGGAAGCAGATCGATCACGCCCATCTGGCGATAGGTGTTGTGCTGCATCTTGCCCGTGATTTCGACGATCACGCGATCGTTCTGATGAAGGCTGGTCATGTCGGCGGGCGCGCCGCTCATCGTCCAGATCGTCTTGGTCAACGTCAGGCCACTCTGCTCCGCCGGAAGCGGTGCAGACGGCGTGCCCTGAACCGACGTCGTACGCCACACGGATGCGTCGCCGCGATTGAGCAGCGTGATACCTGCCGCCAACTGCGCCGTCGAAGGCGCAAGCCGGATCGCGCCTGCGCGTGGAGTTGCCGGCTGACCGTTGATCGCAATGTTCAGCGGGACGCGCTGGCGCGTCAGTTCATAAGCCGCACGCAACATCCAGGCTTTTTCCTGCGTGGTTGTTGCGTTGAGAGTCATGTCGACTTCCTGGCTTTTCTGCATCAGCGCGGGGATCAGGTCGGTTTGGCCATTCTCCGCCGCCAGCGCGGTGGTTCCGGCGAGGTCGCGCAGCAACGAGCCGTAATCGCCGACCGGGTAGCTGAACTCGTGGGCATTCAAGGCAATCTCACGTGCTCGGCCGAAACCGTAAGCAGCGCGCGAACGATCGCCGGCCGATGCTGCGGCTGCGCCCATCAGCGCTTCGCCGATGGCGGCGTTCATCTCTGGCCCGCGCGTGTCTGCGAAATAGCGCAGATCGGACAGATTCACCTGGCCCGTGCGCGCCAGGAGATAGAATGCATAGGCGCGGGCGGAATCGGTGTTGGAATCACTCGACGCCGCCGTGCGCAACCAGGATGAGCCGCGCTTCAGAGCGTCGTTGGGCACGACAAAGCCCTTCTCCTTGGCCTGATAGAGGAAGTCGAGCGCAAAGACGCTGATCCAGGGATCGGAATCCGAACCCGCAGCCCACATGCCGAAATTGCCGGAGTAATTCTGCATATCCAGCACCGCATCTATCGCGTCCTGCACCCTTGGACGCAGCGCCTGATCGCGCGGCAGTCCTGCAAGGTCGGAAAGGTCATTGAAGAGAAGCAGCGGCATGGCGCGGCTTGTCGTCTGTTCGATGCAGCCATAGGGATATTTGTCGAGCCACTTCAAAAGCCCGGGCACATCCGCATAGCCATGCGCCGACGAGACCGTCAGCCCTACCGTCGACGTGCCGCGGATGAGATCCGCCACAAGTTGACCATTGGCGGTGTAGCTCGCGTTTGGCGCAAACGGTGCAGTCTGGTCGCGCGCAATATCAAGTTGCGGCGCGCGCGATTCGATCTGCCAGGAGCGCGTGACGTTGAAACCGCCCGGTCCCTTCACATTGAGCGTGATCGTCGCAATACCAATACCACGCCCTTCCATCTGCATCGGCACCAGAACACGTTGACCGACACGCAGGGACTGCGTGACGACCGTCTGTTTCGCGCCATTCGGCAAGCCAACAGGACCCGATGTTGTGAGTGTGGCGACATAGTTGCCAGACTTGCCTTCGACATTGTTGAGGTTCATCGCGGCCGAGGCGTGATCGCCCGGCGCCATGAAGCGTGGAAGCACGAAGTCGGCGACGACCGGATCGCGCACGGTGAGCGGACGATCCGCATGACCAAGCTTGTTGGCCGTGAACGCGACGGCCATCAGGCGCAGCTCGCCGTTGAAGTCCGGTACATCCATCGTGACGTTGGCGATTCCGCCGGGGCCGACTTTCACAAGGCCGGAGAACAAAGCCACCGTGCGTGTTGGCACGACGGCGAGTGGACGTCCACCGAAGTTGTCACCGCCTTCGCGCATCGCGCCGATCACACCCTTTTCAGGCTTGATCAGCCGGCCATAGTCGTCACGCATGCCGACGCCAAGCTGCCGCTTGCCGAAATACCAATCGTTTGGACTTGGCGAGACAAAGTTGGTGAGCTGAAGAATGCCTTCGTCCACCGCGGCGAGCGTGAGATACGCATCTTCGCCATCACCGAGTCCCTTGATTGTGACGGGGATCGTGACTTTCTGGCGCGGCAGCATCTTCTGCGGTCCGCCGATAAGTGTCGTCAGCGTGCGCTGTGAATTGTCGACCTGCAGCCATGCGAGACCGATCGAGCGAACCGGTTCACGGCCGGAAGCCTCGTTGAGCGGACGATAGTCGGTCACGAGCACATAGGCGCCCGGACCCCAGTCGCCTGAAATCGGCACATCGACACTCGTCCCGCCAGCGGGCGCGTCAATGAGCTGAGAGGAAAACACGCGGTCGCCGGCCACGACGACTAAGGCCTTGCCGTTCGCGGTTGGCTTGATCTGGACGTGCGCCGTCTCACCGACGCGATAGCTCCGCTTGTCGGCGGCGACCGGAATGCGGTCGGGCCTGTCGCCCGCCGAACTCGCCGCCCATCCGGAATAGAAGCGATAGGACGATGCGGTGCCGGACGCCGGATCGGTGATCGTCAGGCGATAGGAGCCATAGGGCAGCGCCTGCGCCAGCTTCACGGGCGCACCGGCACCGATGTCGATCTTGCCGCTCGTAATGAGACGATCGCGCGTGACAGCCTGGTACTTCCAGAATCCTTCGCTCTGATACCATTGATAGGTCGTATCTTCGCGCACCCAGGAATAGCTCAGGTTGTTCAGAGCGACGCGCTTGCCGTCCGCATCGACCGCGATGGCTTCGAATCCGGCGCGCGCGTTTTCGGCAACCGAGCCTTCGTCGAAGTTCGGCCGCAGGCCGATCATCACATCATGCGTGCGGACGGGAATTTCTACGTTTTTGTCGGTCGTGCGCCCGCCCGGTTCGTGAATCGAAATTGTGACCGAGGCTTTTAGCGGCAAAGTCGTGTCGGCAAGATCGCCGATGGAGCCTGTCGCTTCCGTCACGCCGGCCGCGTCCGTCTCTGGCACGTTCATCTGAACTTCGACGTTCTGGAACGTGTCGTCGATGCGGCCGAATTGATACTCCTTGAAGGCCGGGAACGGCGCGCCATCCATCATGACCTTGGCGGTGCCTTCGCCCGACAGTCCGGACGCCGGCGCGCCATAGAGGAAGCGGCTCTCCGCCCTGATCCGAATATCTGCGTTGGCGTGCGCGACGCGCGTTTCCGCAGTGAGCGTGACCTTCAAACGCTGCGGCACAAAGTCCGCAACGTCGAACTGTACGCGGCCGACCGGATCACCCTTGGGATCGATATAGGCCGCGATCTGCCAGCGGCCATGCGGCGCGCGGTTGTTGAGCTTCAGCGACCAGGTCGCGGCGCCGGCAGCGAGCGACGCGCCGGCCACGGTCGAGCGCGAAACCTCCAGCCCGTCGGGCCGTGTCGCGACCAGGGTAAGCGGCGCGGTCACGGCAACACCGACACGGTCGCGCAGCATGGTCGTCGACTGCACGGTTTCGCCGGGGCGATAGACGCCGCGTTCGGTATAGAGATAGGCATCAACGGGACCGGGCGTCGCGCGTCCGCCCACGCCACGGTCGGTGAGATCGAAGGCCGCACGGCGCAGGTCCAGGAAGCTGAAATCGCCGCCAGCGCCATAGGCCATGACCACGACAGGCGCATCGCCACCTGTGGCACGCAGCAAGCCGGCCGCAAAGTCCGCGCGTCCGTCACCGTCGGTGTTCACCGTGGCGAGGACATTGTTGTCTTTCGCAACCAGCGTCAGCTTCACGCCGCTCAGCGGATGCGCGGTCGCGTATGAACGCGCGAACACAGTCAGGCCGCTTGCGCCCTGGAACGTCGTGATCGCCATGTCGGAATCGACAACCCACTGTGCCGCGATCGTGCCTTCGTCGTAATAATCCTGGCCTGCATCTTTCGTCGCATCCATGGCGATCAAGACATAGGCGCCCGGTGGCTTGCCCTTGAGGATGTCGCGGATCGGCACCAGCGTAACGACGGAATCGTTCTTGACGTTGGCCACGTCCATCGAGCCCGACCAAACTAGAGTGCCTTGAGAATTCTTGAGGTCGCTGTCCTTCCAGGAATAAAGCGTTGTCTGATCGACCGTACCGCTTTCGATCTGCGACAGGAGACGATCGCCAACTCGGATCACCTTGAGGCGCAGCTTGGCGATGTTCACCGTTGTGACGGGAACGCCTTCGGCGTTGTCACGCGGCAGGATGACGCCACCGGCGAAGCGAACCAGTGAAGGCTTGTCGCGCAATTCCACGGGAACGGTTTCTTCGGACGCGAGTTTTTCGCCGGTCGCGGCAGGCAGGCCTTCCTTCAACGTCACGTTATATGTCTTGTTGAATTCGAGACCGGAAAGGCACAGACGGTCGTCCACTACATGCGCTGCGACGCGCGTTACGGGATCAATGGAGAAATAGTCTTCATAGTGAGTGCGACCGGAAGCATCGAGGCTGCGGGTGAAGACGAGACACGCTTCGGCCTGCGGCTTGCTCGTGTCGATTTCGAGACGGCGGAAGGCAAAGTCCGGCGCTTGCGCCATCTGCGCCGGCGTCATGCTTCCGGTGACCGCCGTCAGGCCGTTCTGCAGTCGGGCGAGGAAACCGCTGCCGAGCGGTGTGCCGGCTCCGCCCATGAAGTAGAGCGTTGCCACCACGACGGCGATGACGGCCAGCACGCCGCCGCCCACCATCAGAAAAAGCCGATTGCTTCCGCCCACCTTATTCCCCCACCATAGCGCCTCGGGAGCCTATCGCTGTGCAGACAGCGCAGCAATTCGCGGCGCCTACGTTCGGCGCGGATAAAGGCGGGATGTTGACAAACGCGACCGAATTGCGCGTGCCGTGAAAATAAATCCGTCTTATTTCGGCAACGGACAAGAAACGCGGCCACCTGCGAACACGCATTGCCTTTCCGGCGTACCGGCTGAGTCGTAGAGCTGAATCGTCCAGCCGTTTTGGCCGGTGTTGCGCGTCATCATCAGAAAGCCGAAGCCGCCAACCGACAGGCCGTCTTTTACGCTCACGCCGGAATGACCCTGAAAGATCGTGCCGCGAAGGTTTGCGGGCGTCGGATCGAGATTGTCGCCCCCATGGCCGGCCACGATCTGGGGCGGCAGCTTGGCGTTATAGTTGATGGCTTCGAAAGTATGGATGTGCCCCGATAGCATCAGCGAAATCGCGGCAAAGGGGCTGAGATCACCTGCAGCTGCAATCATGGTCGCGTTGCCGCCGATGGGAATTCCGAGCGGGCCGCTGATCGCCGCCCAGATTGGGCGATGGCCCACCAGCCACAATTCGTGTCCCGCACCGGTGTTGGCGATGGCCTTGAGCGCGTCAAAATCAGCGCGATAAACGGCGAGCGATTTGTCGTTGACGCTGGTATCGGACGCACTCGCGCTGTCCATCACCGCGATGACCTGGCTTCCTGCCGTGACCGCGTAGGGCGACAGATGCTCGCTGCAGGGCGCAGCCGGATCGAATGCGACCGGTCCGAGCAACCTAAGAAAACCGGCACCACCGCGCGAGCAATCCTCATGATTACCGCGCGCGATCAGCCATGGCGCCGCCGCCAGAAGCGGCGCGGCCGGCGTGAAGAGATCGGCACTCCAGCTTGCCCAATTGTCGCCATAGGGCGAACCAGCACAGCCTGCGTTGCCATCCGGACAGGGAGACTCGCGATACAGATAGTCGCCCAGATGGATGACGAGGTCCGGCTTTAGACTAGCAGCGGCTTTGGCGAGGCCGGCAAACGGCCAGGCAACGGGATCGTTGCAGGCCTGCAGGTAGTCGCCTTTGATGCGGCAGCCCGTGTCGCCAAGGACAAGAATGCGCTCCGGGTCGGCGACCGGCGCGGCAAGCGTTGTCGCCGAACCGTCCGGCATGATGACGCGGACGGACTTGGCGCCCGCAGGGACCGCAAGGCTGCAGACAGTCGGGAAGTTGGGGTTCGCAGCTGCCCGTTCGGCCATTGCGACGGGCTTGGGAGCGCCGTCAAATTCGACGCCGGGACAAGCGTCGCTCACCACCGCACGGACCTCCGCTCCGCCGCCGGGCGCGAGCTGGATCCAGGACGACGGTGCAACTTGAGCATGCGATTCAGCCGACGACAGAAATGCTGCGAGTGCGAAAAAATATCGTTTCATTGCGTTACTATGCAGCAAAACGATCTGCATCCAAAACAGACTAGGTCCGCATCGCGGCACGGGAATCTTCCGAAGTATTGGACCGTGTCTTGGTATCAAGACAACTTCTTTTCGGAAATTCGCTTTTTCTATCGGCCTGGGAAGCTTCGCCTCAGGAACTATTCGCAGGGGCTGATGTTGTTCGTGGCGATCTTCGCAACACAGCCGGCTACATTCACATTCGCCCTGGTGGCGGACGGCGATGCAAAGCTGCCTTGAACCGGACGGTCGATTAAACCGTGTCCGATAGTGGCAAGTTGTTCGCAGCCGCACAGTGGGTGCGGCTGAATGGTGTAAAACGTGACGCCGGCAATTGATCTAGCCCGGACGCCAGTTGCCGTGAAAGCCGAAAGGCACGCGCCTGACCAGATGCGCTGCACCGATCGGCCCCTTGGCGATATCGCCGGCGTCATAAACGACAAGATCGCTGCGATCCTCGGAGCCGCGATAGATCAGCGCCAGCAGCCACCCATCGCCTTCCGCTGAGTCAGGTTCACGCGGGACGAAGATCGGCTCGCCCGGCACATCGCCCGCAGGAAACGTGTGCACGACACGCTTGCCGGTCCTGGTGTCATAGTGCGCGATGCCGTTGAACACCGATTTACCCGTATCGAGCGTATCGGCAGCAAAATAGCCGTGACGATAGGAAAGACCGGCGCGGCGTTCGTCGAATCTCGGGAACTCACCCGCCATATCGTCGAGCGGTGTCTGCCTGATCGAGTTCGTGTTGTCCGCGAGATCGAAGGTCCAGCGCACGAGCTTTGCGGAAGACGGTTTGCCGGGCGAACCATCCGCATTCGGAAAGAGCGGAGCGTTTTCGTATTGCATCACGTCCGCAATAATCTTGTCGCCCTCCTCCCATGCGTTCATGGGGTGAAAGACGTAGCAGGGGTCGGTGTTGAACCAGCGGATCGTCTCGACGCCCGCATTCCGCGCCAGAACACCGACATGGCTACCCAATTCGGGCTCCCAGCCAAAGGGCGGCTTGCCATTCATGGCGCGCTCGAGGCTTGCCGAAAGGGGAAGTATCGGGAAGAGCGCATGTTTCCGTGTCACGAGGAAATCATGAACCATGCTGGCATAGGGCGCACTGAACGTGTCGAGGCGCGTCACCTTGCCGGTTTTGTCGACAACGCCATAGGCCATGCCTGCTGACAACGGCATTGCGCCAACACCGTAGCCGAAGAAAACTAGCTCGCCTGTTTCCGGATCGATCTTGGGATGTGCCGTGAATCGATTTGCGTGGCCCGCATACTGTACGTAACCGCACGGTCCCAATGTCGCGGGGTCAACTTCGAAGGGCTGATGACCTTCCTCGAGTGCGAGCAATCTTCCCGCGTGCCAGATCACATTTGTGTTAGCCACGCCGCTATCTTGGCCGAGCGCGGACGGATCGGTTGTCATTGGATTGCCAAACGTTCCGAATAACGCTTTGCCCGCTTTGTTCTCTAGTTCCCATTTCGGCGTACGTAGGTAGCGATTTTTGTAACCAACACGACCTCTGCCGAGAGTGAACGCGTGGAGCATGCCGTCACCAGCGAACCAATGATGGTTCGGATCGCGCGGCGGAAATTGGGGGTTGGGTCCGTTTCTGTAAAACGTGCCGTTCAGTTCGCGCGGAATTTCACCAGTAACTCGCAAGTCTTGTACGTCGTCCTCACTTGCGATCGGACCGAAATTGCCTGCGAGGTAGGGATTAGTCCGAACAGAAGCATCCATGACGAGACCTCCCGAAACTGTGATCACGTATCTCTTAAATGTATCGCATAAACGTTTTGCGTTTGGCAAAGCACAGCTTTGAAAAGGATTCACCATGCCTCGTATTCTTAGCCAGTCAGACGTAGCTGACTTCCGTGAGCGGCTCTGCGTAGCCGCAACCCGTATGTTCGACGCTCGCGGGCCGGAAGGCTTTACGATGCGCGAGCTCGCAGCGGAACTCGGCGTCAGCGCCATGACCCCGTACCGCTACTTCAAGGACAAGGAAGATATTCTGGCCGCGGTGCGCGCCAGGGCTTTCAACCGGTTTGCCGAGGCCCTTGAAGAGGCACTCGGAGTCGAAGCGCAGGACGAACACGCTGTTTATCGCGCCTATATCACGTTCGCCTTTGGCGAACCCGCTGCCTACAAACTGATGTTCGATCTCACGCAGCCGGACGAAAATCTTTATCCCGATCTGGTCAAAGCCAATTCGCGCGCGCGGGCGACGATGACGGACTATGTCCGGCTGATGATCGACGCAGGAAAGTTTGAAGGCGATGCGGGCCTGATCGGCCACGTGTTCTGGGCCGCGCTGCACGGCGCGATCGTGCTCAAGCTCGCAGGAAAGCTGACACCGGAATACGATTTCGACCTGATCAGCGATGAAGCCTCGCGCGTGCTGACGAACGCCTACCGTCCAAAGCGGGCCTGAGTTCTAGTCTCCTGCCGTGACTTGCAACGCAGGTGCGGCGCCCATGGGGGGCTCTGAACCAGTCAGACTTTCGGCAACGCCGGCGGCGCCGGCGATGGCATCGCGCGTGGCCAGCTGCACGCGAATGCCATCGTGGCTTTCCTGGTCCAGCTTGTAGCCCCACAAGGCTGCAGCGCCGACGAACATGGTGAGCACGGGCACGATGACGTAGCAGGCTACCAGCGCGTCGAGTGGAACGCCCGTGTTCACGACACCCTCTTTGGCGTTGAAGCCGAACACGGCCAGAATGCCGAATGTCGTGACGACAGACAGTGTCGAGCCGACCTTAGACGTGCTTGTGATCAGGCCGTAGAGCAGCGCTGCGCGATCCTTGCCCATTTCCAGGCGCACTTCGTCGCTGATGTCCGCGACCATTGCACGGATCAGGAAGGTGAAGCAGCTCACGACAAAGCCCGCAAAAAACATTCCCGGGATCATTGTCGTCATGTTGCCGTGCGGCATGACGAAGACGAGTGCCTGGGCAAAGCCATAGAGCACACAGCCCAGCATCACGGTCTGATGCTTACCGAAGCGCCTTGCCACGAGCGCCCAAACCGGTGCGCCCGGCAGGCCCGCTGCGATGTAGATCAAAAGCAGCAACGTGGCTTGGGTGCGGGTGAAGCCCAGTCCCTGCGTGAAGAAAAAGATGTAAAGCGCCGCCGTGATCGCCGGCCCAAGCGCCAATGCAAGATCCGAAGCCAGGATACGCAGCAATGAAGGCCTCGCCAGCATGGTCCAATAGTCGCGCAGCGTGACGCGGTGGCGCACTTCAACCTGTTTTGGTTCGCCAACGACGAACGTGCAAAGCAGAACGGTGAATGGCGTGATCGCGATCACGAACCACCCCATCGCCTGAACGCCTTCCGCAATCGACTTGTGCCAGACCGACGCCATGACGGCCGGCAAGGTCAGCACGACCATGACGGCCACGACGCCGATAGCCTGCATCCAGCCATAGACACGGCTGCGCTGATGATATTCCGGCACCAGCGCTGCGGCCCATGCGGAGTGTCCAAGCGTCAGCATCGAGAATCCCGCGTAGAGCACGAGTAGCCAGCTGACCATGTAGGTCGTCGACACGCCCGGTTCGGCCATGAAAATCATGTAGGTGGCGATCATCAGCAGTGGCGCGCCGGCGACCATCCAGGGTCTGAAGCGGCCGAACCGTGTATGCGTCGCGTTGATGGCGACGCCGATCAGGGGATCAAAAATTATGTCGATCAGGCGAACGATGCTGAAAGCGGCGCCGACGGCGGCCAGCGACAAACCAATATGACTCGCATAATAATTCGGAAGATAGACGGTGAGCGGGATACCGAGAGCCGCGACCGGCATCGCTGCGCTTGCAAAGGGCGCCAGAAGCCAGCTTGGAAGTTTGTTCGTCACAGCCGTCTCCGGCGAACGCGCATTCATACGAATCTTCTCCCTGTCGACGTCTCTAGCGGACGTTCGTGACGGGAGTTCAGACGGGATTTTCCATTCGTGCAACTAAATTCCGCATTGGGGACGCAGTCTGGCAAGCTGGTATGCTGAAAACGCGCTTAACCAGAGCAGCCTGCGAAAAAAAGCAGCAAGTGGAAATTGAGGACGTACGTCCGCTCACTCCCCCGCGTTCAGTACGCCTTGTTCCGGCTCGGGCGGTTCGCCGGTGAGGCTTTGCAGTGCGTCCTTGGCGCCGGCGATCGCATCGGCCGCCGTCAGAGCAACGCGCACTTCGGCGTGACGCTTTTCGTCAAGCTTGTATCCCCACATGGCGAGGCCGCCGATCAGAACGCACAGAACCGGCGGCACGAGGTAGCACGCCTGCAATCCCCAGATGGCATCCGGCGTGTTGACCGCACCTTCAGTGGGAATGAATCCGAACAAGGGCAGGATTGCGTAGGCGACGCCGACTGAGATTGTGCCGCCAATCTTGTTCGTACTCGTCACCAGAGCATAGAGCAGACCGGTGCGATCCTTGCCGGTCTCAAGCCGCACTTCATCGCTGACGTCGGCAATCATGGCGCGCACGAGAAAGCCGAAGGCGCTGGCAACAAAGCCCACCGTGAACATCGCACCCATCATGGGAACAAGATGCGCCTTGGGTAGTGCGAGCAGCGTCGATTGTGCGACGACATAGCAAACGCTCGAAATCCGGATGGTCTGATGCTTGCCGAAACGCCGTGCCACGCGCGCCCAGAAGGTTGGTGCCACCAGTCCGGCGACGATGTAGAAGAGCAGCAGAAGGTTTGCCTGCGCGAACGTGTAACCGCGAGCCTGCTCGAAAAAGAAGAGATAGAGCGGCGCGGTAATCGCCGGGCCCAATGTGCAGAACATGTCGGCGCACATGATGCGCAGCATTTCCGGGCGCGCGACGAGGGCCATATAGTCCCTGATACCAAAGCGTTCCGACTTGGCGATGATGGCCTTCTCCGGCTCAGGTGCAAACAGCACCGTCGTCAATACGCCGACAATGATCGTTCCGAAGATGAAGCATCCCATCAACGGAACGCCCTTGAGAGGAATGCTTTTCCAGAATGTCGACAAAAGTACGGGCACCAGCAGCACACCGATTGCGCCGACCACGCCGACAGCCTGAATCCAGCCATAGACGCGGCTACGTTGGTGATACTCGGCGACAAGCGCCGCACCCCACGCTGCTTGGGACAGCGTCAGCATCGAATAGCCGAGATAAAGAACGAGTAACCATCCGATCAGATATCCGGTGCCGGCACCCTTTTCCGGGAAATAGACCATCCAGACTGTGAGGAGCAGGACGGGCGCCGACGCGGCTAGCCATGGCCGGTATTTTCCGATCGGCGTACGCGTCCAGTCCATGGCCATGCCGAGCAGCGGATCGACAGTTATGTCCAGCAGGCGAACGATCATAAACGCACCGCCAACGGCGGCGAGACTGATGCCAATGTGACTGGCATAGTAGTTTGTAAGATAGACGCCCAGCGTGGTCACCAACGCGCCGACCGGCAAAGCGCCCGCGGCGAAGGTGGCGATGCGCCCAAGCGGAATAGGTGCGGCAGCCGTCGAAACCGGCGCGTAATCAGCCATTTTTCGTCTCCCCAAACACGCCTCTGTGCGGGCGTTGTTACCAGTCAGAGCGTTTTTGGTCCGAAGCGCAACCAAAAACATCTCCTGCATGAGCGTCGCAGGCGCGTTTGCAGGCCGCACTTGTCCCGTTAAGCTCAGTTGTCGCAAGTGGTGGAACTGGATTTGAGCGAAGCGAAGCCGGTCGCAACCCACCCGATTGTTTACCTGGTGCTCTGCACGCCGTTCGGCGCAACCGGCGGATATGTGATCGTCACCCTAGCCTATCTCCTGTCGCATGCCGGCGTCAGCGTTTCGGCGGTGGCCGGATTGGTGGCAATCAATTTGTTGCCGCAGACCTGGAAGGGTTTGTGGGCGCCAATTGTCGATACCACTCTTACGAGCAAGGGCTGGTATCTCATCGCGGCGCTGGTTACGGCCATCACGCTCGCTGCAATCGGATTCTTTCCGGCCAGCCCGTCGACTTTGTTCGTCATAACCGCACTGGTATTCGTCAACAGCATCGCCGTGAGCTTTCTCGCCATGGCGGCCGAAAACCTGATGGCGCACGCCACCGACCAAAGTGAAAAGGGCCGCGCCGGAGGCTGGTACCAGGCCGGCAATCTGGGTGGTCAGGGCATTGGCGGCGGCGCGGCACTTTGGATCGCGCAACATTCCTCGATTTTCTGGCTTCCGGGCGCTGCGATGGCCACCCTGTTTCTGGTTTGCTGCTTGGCGCTCTTCTTTGTGGCCGAACCGGAGCAAGGCCATCGCGAGCTGCGCTATGGCGAAACCCTTCGCAATGTCATCCGCGATGTCTGGAACACGGCCAAGTCGCGTGCGGGGTTTCTTGCGCTGCTGATTTGCTTCCTTCCTATCGGCTCGGGCGCCGCGACAGGATTGTGGGCCGCGGTGGCGGGCGAATGGCATGCGACTGCCGACACGATTGCACTCGTCAACGGCGTGATGGGCGGGTTGGTTTCGGCTCTTGGCTGCGTCATCGGCGGCCATTTGTGCGACCGCATGGATCGCAAATTCGCTTACGCGCTTTTTGGAGTGTTTCTGGCGGCTGCCGCTCTTGCGATGGCGGCGGCGGCGCGCAGCCAGACAATGTTCATCACCTTCACGATGCTTTACGCATTCGTGCAGGGATTCAACTACGCCTCGTTCAGCGCCGTCGTGCTGGAAGCGATAGGTCGAGGCGCGGCGGCGACCAAGTACAATCTCTACGCCTCGCTATCCAACATGCCGATTGCCTATATGACCATCGTCGACGGCTGGGCCTATGACCGCTGGCAAGCGAACGGCCTGCTCGCAGCCGACGCAATGAGCGGCTTGGTCGCCGTGGCTTTCTTTGCTGCCGTCTCGGTCGCTACGCGGCCACGAGTTGCTGCAGCCGCTTGAGGCGGTTTTAAGCGACGGAAGATCGCAACGTCTCACAATACTATTTGCGGAGAATTCCCCGCTCGATGCTCCATTGTTCCAGTTACGCATAGGGAACAGAGGCGGATCAGGTGGGTCTACCGCACCCGGCGTGAGGGACTAGGTTCCGCAGAATGTCTGGTGCACGATTTCGTCGGGAGCCGGGGGGTCTGCGTAGTGCGCGAATTGCGGCTGGTCGTCATAGGGCGCGGCCAGAACTTTCAGCAGCTCTTCAAAGAGCGTGAAGTCCGATCTCTCTTGCGCCGCCGCAATCACCGCCTCGACGCGGTGGTTGCGCGGAATAAAGGCGGGATTGACGCGGCGCATGGCGGTCGCGCGCTCGCCAGGATCCAGCAGTTCCTGGCCAAGACGTTCGCGCCACTTCACCGCCCACGCGTCAAAATCGGCCGGATTTTCGAAAAGTGTGCGGGCAGGCTCATCGAATTCGCACCCACCCTCAGCCGAGTCGCACAGAAGCCGGAACAACAGCGTGTAGTCGACCTTGTTCCTGGCCATCTGTTCGAGCAGGTCTCCGGCAAGCGCGACGTCGTCCTCGCGCTCCTCCACCAGGCCAAGCTTTCGCCGCAGGCCCGAAAAAATCGCTGACTCAAAAACGGGTGGGTAGGCATTGATCGCCTCGCGCGCGGAGGCGAGCGCCGCGTTCTCATCGTCCGCCAGCAGAGGCAGCATAGACTGTGCCAGACGAATGAGATTCCAATGTGCGATGCGCGGCTGATTGCCATAGGCATAGCGGCCGCCGCTGTCGATTGAACTGAAGACCGTGGCGGGATGAAACGTGTCCATGAACGCGCACGGGCCGTAGTCGATGGTCTCGCCCGATATTGCCATGTTATCGGTGTTCATGACGCCGTGGATAAACCCGACGAGTTGCCAGCTTGCGACAAGCCTTGCCGTGCGCGCGATCACTGCGTCGAGCAGCGAACGATAGGGTTCGGCGCTGTCGTGCGCCTCGGGGTAGAGCCGATCGATCACATAGTCCGCGAGATGGCGGACGCCTTCGACGTCGCCGCGATTGGAAAAAAATTCGAACGTGCCGACACGCACATGGCTTTGGGCAACGCGGGTAAGTACGGCGCCAGGCAGAAGTCCGTCCTGGCGCAGGATCTGCTCTCCCGTCGCGACAACTGCAAGCGACCGCGTCGTGGGAATACCCAACGCCGCCATAGCTTCGCTGAGGATGTACTCGCGCAAAACCGGACCGAGCGCAGCGCGGCCATCGCCATTGCGCGAAAATGGCGTTGGTCCCGCGCCTTTGAGCTGAATGTCGCGGCGGACGCCGCCTGTATCGCGCACCTCGCCCAGCAGGATCGCGCGACCGTCACCCAGTTGCGGCACCCAATTACCGAACTGATGACCTGCGTATGCCATCGCGATTGGCTCGGCGCCCTCAGGCAATCGGTTGCCGCCCAGCATCTCGACGCCGTCCGGCGACATGAGCCGTTCGGGATCGAGACCCAATTGCCGCGCGAGCTCGGTGTTCAGTTTGACGAGTTGCGGTCTGGCAACCGCCGTTGGCGAAAGACGTGCGAAGAAACGCTCCGGCAGGCGCGCGTAAGAATTGTCGAACGCGAACGGCGCGGAGGTGGATTGATCGGCCTGCGAAAGATCCATAGGTGTCAGCCGTTGAGTACAGCGCAGCGCTACACCCGGGCGCTACGGCCCGCAAGCGCTAGGTTCCGGCGTCCGGCCCGGTTCCGCACTCTAATCTTCGGTGTCGACCGTGACCTGCATGGCCGGCGCATAGCGTGGGCCGCTGACGGTGTTGGCGTTCACAAGCGATTCAAGCTGGGCAACGATTTGTGCGCTGAGAGTGATCTCTGCGGCACCTGCGTTCTCAGTCATATGATCGGGCCGGGTGGTGCCGGGGATCGGAACGATGATCTTGTCCTTCTGCAGCAGCCAGGCGAGGCACAGCTGTGCCGGTGTGCAGCCCGCCGATTCGGCCAGCGCGGCGAACTTATCGAAGAGTTTGAGGTTCGTCGCAAACGCGTCACCTTGGAACCGCGGCATGCCTGAACGGAAATCCCCCGGCTGAAGTTCGGCAACATTGCGCACGCCGCCGGCGAGAAACCCACGTCCGACCGGACTGAACGCCACGAACGCTACGCCCAGTTCGCGGCATGCATCCAGCGCGGCGATCTCGGGATTGCGCGTCCAGGGCGAATATTCCGTCTGCAGCGCCGCGATCGGATGAACCGCATGCGCCTTGCGCAGGGTGACAGCCGAAACCTCGGACAGCCCGATGCTCTTGATCTTGCCGGCGCGCACCAGGTCGGCGAGCGCGCCGACGCTTTCCTCTATCGGCACGCGCTTGTCCCAGCGGTGCAGATAGTAGAGATCAATCGCGTCCACCTTCAGGCGGGCGAGACTCTCGTCACAGGTTTGCTTCAGCCGCGCGGGCGAACCGTTCAAGTCCCGCTCCTCGCCGCGCGTCATGCCGCACTTCGAGGCAAGCACGAATTCGCCGCGGCGATCCTTCAGCACTTCGCCGATCAGCCGTTCATTGTGACCGAGTCCGTAGACAGCGGCCGTGTCGAAAAAGGTGTAGCCCGCGTCGAGCGCACCCTTGAGCACACGCTCGGCTTGCTCCCGCGGCGGCGGCGGACCATAGGCGTGAGAAAGGCTCATGCAGCCAAGGCCGATGGCCGACACTTCAAACGAACCGACACGGCGTTTTTTCATCAGGCGACTCCGGTTTTGGCCGCGCACGGCCGCTTCGGAGTTCTTAGCAGAATCTGGCGCGGACGAAAGCCAAGCCGTTCGGAGATTATCGAGCGGCCGCGCTCGGCTGCCATACGCCTGACATCAGACGGACGTCGCGGGAATCGCCGAATGCGCTTGCCGAATTGACCATCAGCTGCTGCATCGCGGTTCCGACGGCCCTTGTGATGGCTTGCGGCGCGTTCTGGCAGATAATTCCGGCATCCGTGTTGGCCACCGCGCTGGCCGCCAACTGCTTTGTCAGGAGAACGTTGCTCGTACTTCTCACCGTCAATATCGCGTCCAACTCGACGCTTACATCAACCTTGGCCGTCAGGGACATCTGGTTGAACGTCACGTCCGGGGTGAACGCGAGTTCGCCAAATTCGATCTGGCCGGAATATCCCCGCACCTTTAGCTCCGCCGCAGAGAGCTTGTGATCGGACAACACGACTTCGTTCGCAACCTGACGAAAGACCTGGACCAAAGAGCGCTGAAATGAGGTGTTCATGTCGATCGGATAGTCGAAGGCGCCGCACGCAAATCCTGGCGGATCGATGTGCGCGGTCAGCAACTTGTTGTCGATGACGAGCGCCCAGGTTCCGTTCACTTTGTTCGTGAAGCCCGACGGAACTTCCAGCGCCGGCAGAGCGGGCGGAGCAACGTCATAGGTACAGGCGCCCAGCGACACCGTCAGGCCAATCAGCACAAGCCGCACGAACGCAAAACTCTGCGGGCAACGCGCTGTTAAAACGTGTGCGTGGAATTTCTGAAGCATGGGAATTGGAGCGCCGGGCGTTTCCGGACTCCATTGTCGGCGCTCATGGTTAATGCGCCCTTAAGTCTGCGGTTTGGCCGAACCGCTGTGAGGAACTGACGGTGTCTGCCAATTGCCGCGAATGCCCGCGAAAAAGCTCGCCGCTCCCAACCCCGCCGTGACGACCTGTGCGACATCGGCGACCGAGTCCGGCAGCAGCCAGGACGATACGCCGAACCCGATCGTCGCCGCGATCGACAGCGAGCGCCACGGTTCGCGAAAAGACCGCTTGCGCACCTTGCGTGCGGCCTTCCACTCTTCCAATTCGCGGTCAACGTCGGGAATTTCCTCGTCAGATACTGGCACCAGAGACGCGACCGTGGGCTTGGCAGAATCGGCACGCGTGAGGAACGTGGCCGCCGGTATAGGCGCTTTTTGACGTGGCAGCTCGGGCTGCGGACGTCGGCCGAAAGTCTTCTTACTTTGCATCGAACGATCCAGGCACGGGCCACCATGATCACCCCGTGTGGCTTATCGTGTGATTAACGAGAAAGTTCGGTTTTAAGGCTTCGCCATGTCCATTTTGTCAGCGAACCAGCACCGCAGAGCCGTGGAACAAAAAAGCGGGTGGCTTTGAGTGCGCCCGCGTACCGAATGCTGCGCCGTCTGCAGGCGAAAACCGGTCCGCTTCGCATTTGCGTGTGAAATGAACCTGCGTTTACGAAATTATTTCCAGCGCAAGCCTCGTCAATTCTTTCAGGTTCGGAGGCACGCGACGTTCCTAGCCAAGGAATATCCTCTTGAGGTAGTCGTTGAGCAAACGACCCTCCGGATCGAGCGATCTGCGCAAGGCGAGAAAATCCTTCCACCTGGGATAGAGCGCGGCGAAGTCGACGCCTTTGAGTGAATTCAGCTTACCCCAATGTGGCCGTCCGCCATGGCGGCGCAGGATGGGCTCGATCAGTTGAAAGAGAAATTCGTATTCGTCCTTGTAATAAGTATGAACCGCGATGGATCCGTGTGGCCCGCCCTGAAATGGAGACAGCCACGCATCGTCGGTAGCGATCCTGCGCGCCTCTATAGGGAAGAAAATGTCCGGCCGGCTCCTCTCGATTGTCTCGACGACTTCGCGCAAGGCCGCGAGTTGCGCGTCGGCCGGAAGATGGAATTCCATCTCGTTGAAGCGCACCGGTCTTTCGGTCGACAAAAGTTTCCAGCCTTCATCGACCGCTTCTTCCGGATTCGCTTCGGACGACGCCAGCAAGACCCGCGCCGCAGTCTTGCGGAGCGAATTGGAAAAGCCGAACAGATTTCTGAGCATCTTTAGTGCGTCGAGGAACTGGCTGTCCGTCTCCGGTCCACGCGGACGCGTGGGCTCGTTGGTCTCGTCATGCGTGATGTTGGCGGCCAGGCCGGTGAAAGGCACGGCATAGAATTCGAAATTGCGGTGGGTGTTCCAGCGCTGCTCGGCAGCCGCCAGGGTCGCCTCGAACGATTTAAGCCAGACCCGGCGATGCAACCGGCGGCTTGGAATGGTCTTAAGCCGGGCCTGAACGATGATGCCGAGTGAACCCAAAGAGACGCGCGCCGCGTCGAACAAGTCTGGATTCGTCTCCTTACTGCACTCGACGATATTTCCGTCGACGGTTGCGAGTCGCAGCGCGGTGACGTCGCCATGAATTGCTCGCAAAGCTTTGCCGGTGCCATGCGTCGCCGTGCCTAGTGCGCCACCCAGCGATTGCTTGTTGATATCGGGCAGGTTGGCCATGGCGCGGCCGCGGCTGGCGAGTGCCGGTCCGAGATCGCCGAGGCGCGTGCCGGCCCACACGGTTGCTACGTCGCCATCGACTCCCACGAGTCCCGACATCGCATCGAGCGAAAGCAGCGTCCCGTTGGTCGGCACCAGCGGCATGAAGGAATGACCCGCACCGACCGCGCGAATGGGCGCCGGTGACGATTTCAGCAGATGCACCAGCTCGTCTTCCGACGATGGAGCGATCCTTGATTGGGGGTAGCTGTGGCGAATGCCCGACCAGTTGCGCCAGACGATATGTCCCTTTCCATCCATCGCGGGCGGTGGCGTCGGCTCCGGGAGTTCCTGGTTGGCAACTGTAACGCCGATCGCACCAGCGCCGACAACAACCGCGCCCGCCCCTGCCGCAAACAATGCAGCACGTCTGGAAATCTTCATTTTTCCTCCCGGTCCGCCATGAAGCGGATCAGCTGTTCATAGTCTGTCGGTGTGCAGACCGCGCATTGGCCACCCGCAGGCATCGCCTGAAAGCCGACGATGGCGTGATCGCGCAAGACAGCCAGACCTTTCGCCCAGCGCGGATTCCATGCGCTGTTGTCGTGCACCAGGGGTGCGCCCGAGCCGGGCATGGCATGACACGCCTTGCAGCTGTGCTCATACATCTGCGCCAGGCGAGCGTCGGCAGGCCTCAAGGTTGCCAGCTGCGCCGCGGACGGTGGACCGGCATCGCATCCAGAAACAGCCAGTGCCAGCGCGACGGCCGACGCCATCTGAACATTTCCAGAAACTGTCACTTGAGGCGTTCCATCATCGGCCACCGTGCGACTTTTCGCAATTGATCCCGTCAACACTATGCGCTCACGCGGCTACAGGGAAAGTCGGCCAGCGCGCGACGATCTCACCCCCGTCATAGACAGCAAGATCGCCGAACTGCAGAAAGACGCCCTCGCTTTCGCGTGGGCGAAAGAAGATGAAGTCGTCCTGATTGAGCTCGACCTTCGCCGAACCGGTGAGCATGGCGCGACCGCCATAGAGCGGACTGAACTCGAGGCCCACGGGCGAAACGGGTTCGGCGTCGCCATAGCCGCCATAGGCAAAGAACGCTTTTCGGCTGTTGGGATCAATGACATCAAGCACACCGGCAAGCGATTCAATTGTCGGTATGAGCGACTGGTCCATCGCCTTCAAGACCGGTTCCGCGATGAAGGCCGCCGGAACATGCTGCGCGAGGCTCTCGAGATCGAAGTTGAGCGGCTTGACGAAACCTGAGCCAAGCGCGACCTCGTTGGCGGCCTTGTCGTGCAGATGCATCGTGTAAGTCGCGCTGCCGGCTGTGTTGAGAGTCATCACACCCGGGTCTCGCCCGAGTTTCGCCGCTAGCACCGCACGCCCATCGGCATAACGCTGCTGAACGCGCGCGATTTCGGCCTGCGGAAACGGCACGCCTTCAACCTGCGCGTCGTAGCCCATCAATCCTGTTACCTCGACTAGCTTTTCCCTATTCGCGAGGTCAAGCAAACCGGCAAGCGCACCTGCGTCGGGAAGGCCACCGCGATGCAGACCCACGTCGATTTCGAGATTGATCTTGATGGTTGCACCACGCGCGCGGGCGATGTCGACGTACTGACGCAATCGTTCGGAACTATCGACCAGCCATTGTGGGTGCGCGGCCGGCGCAGGATTGGCCGAATGCCGCTGCAGGAATTCGTCGACCTGCATCGCGGGCAGCGGTCTTCCGAGAAGAACGTCGGACGCAGGTTGAACACGCACCATCTCGTCGAGCATCACGCCGTTGAAGACCATGAGGCGATCGGTCTTGTATCCCGTCAAAACGGCCTGCAGCAACGCATTCGCCTGCAGGGACTTTGTGACGACGCGAAGCCCTAGACCGGTTGGAGCGAGCGTGTTGCGGACCGTCTTGATATTCGCATCCAGCTGCTGGAGGTCGATCACCAAGGTCGGCTGTGCGATGCCGGCCCGTTTCAACGCGGCAGAGATGCCGGCGAAATAGGAAGAATGCCCGCCCTGACCTTTGTCGCCCGGCCGCAGCGCGATGCCGGTGCCGACGGCAATAGCGCCGCCGGCGAGCAACAGTGTACGGCGCGAGAAGCGTTTCACGCCGCGCTCAGTCGGCGTAACTCGCCGCGCGCTTCTGCATGTTCGACATCACCGCTTCAACCTGGTTCGGCGATCCGATGAGCGCGCCTTGTTCCTTGCTTTCGCGCAGCAGAATCGTTTTCTGGTCCGCGTCGGTGACGAGGTTGAAGAGACGTTTGCCGGCGCGGATGGCATCCGGATTCTTGCCGGCGATCTCGGTCGCCATTTTCATGGCGTCGCCATGCGGATCCGTCGACACGCGAGTCGCGATGCCCATGGCGAGCGCTTCCTCGCCGGTGAAGATGCGACCCGTGTAGGTGAGCTCGCGGGCTACGTCGTCGCGGACCAGACCCTTCAGCAGCACGAGACCGGCCATGTCCGGCACCAGGCCCCACTTGATCTCCAGAACCGCCATTCGCGCATCGGGCGCAACGATCCGAATGTCGGGTCCCAGTGCGAGCTGAAAGCCGCCACCGAACGCAACGCCATGCACGGCCGCAATGACCGGCACGGGTAGTTCGCGCCACACCATTACGGCATGCTGCGCGCGGTTCGCGCCGCCCGCCGTGCGCGGCATGTCGACAAGCCCCGCGCCGCCGCGCCGCTCACCCGACGCCATCTTGCCGAAATTGCCCATATCGAGACCGGCACAAAAGGCGCGGCCTTCGCCGGACAGAACCACTGCGCGCACGCCCTTTTGCGTCTTGAGGCGTTCGCCCGTTTCGACAAGCGCGTTGAACATCGCATCATCGAGCGCATTCATCTTGTCCGTGCGCACCAGACGTACGTCGGCGACGCCGCCATGCATTTCAACGCGAATCCGGTCTTCCATTGCCGTCACTCCCCACTGATTTACGCGGAACGTGCGAGTGCCGGGCGTCCGAGTCAACCTTCCCTTTTCCAGGCGCCGCGCCGGATCGAACGACGCTCACCCGCAGACGCATATCGGCGCCACCGCTCGGGAAACTTTCGGTTCCCGGCATGATCAGCCGGACAGGAACCGCCGCATGAGCTTTTCCGCGCCTTCGGGGTCGTCCCGATGCACGCCATGGCCTGCGCCCTTGAAAACCTTCAGCTCGCCGACGCCGTTGGGCAGCGAGGCGAGAATTTCCTCCGAGCACACGACCGGTGTAATGGGATCATAGTCGCCCACCGTGATGAGCGTGGGACAACGGACTTGCGAAAGTCCGGCGCGTGCATCCATCTGACGCATCTCGCCCAAGGAAAAGTGACGGGTCGTCTCGCCCCGCACAATCGCGCGCCGCCGAGCGGCGGCTTGATCTTCGCCGGCAGTGGAATTGTACAAAGGCATGCACACGGCCATGTATTCAGCCATCGCCTGTTCGTCCGTCGACGTCCAAAATCGCTCGGCAACCGCGCGCGCCTTTGCACCGCCGCGTTCCTCCATCATGCGATAGGTCACATCAAGGCGAATGCGCGCCGCGGTCGATGAGAGAATGAGTTTCGACGGATGCTCCGGATGTCGCACCGCATAGGCCATCGCCACCATGCCGCCGAACGAGTTGCCGTAGACGACCGGCTTCTCGATTCCGAGAGCATCGCAAAGCGATTTCACATCGTCGCCCCATTGCGGCAGCGTCCACGTATCCGGCGTCCCCGTCGAGCGGCCATTGCCGCGATGATCGATGTAGACGACCTGATGCGTGTCGGCGAAGCGGTCGAAGTAAGGGCGCATGGTGGAATGATCGAAACCCGGCCCGCCATGCATGACGATGAGAGTCGGCCGTTCAACCATGCGCTCACCGTCAACGGCGAGTTTCGCGCCCACAGTATCGAAGAAAATGCGGGCGCCGTTGACGGTTACGAACATGTCGCGATCCTCTATAAGGTCCAGTCGAAAAAGGCGCTTAACCCAAAGCACCGCGAATACCAACCGCACGATCCGCGGGGTCGATCAGGACGCCCGGATTCAGGATGCCGGCCGGATCGAGGGTTTTCTTGGCGCTTGTCAGCGCCATTCGAAAGAGCGGTGGCGACTGACGCTCATAACCACTGCGGTGATCGCGGCCAACGGCGTGGTGGTGCGTGACAGTTCCACCGAGTCCGACAACGATCTCACTCGTCGCCAACTTGATCTCGCGCCACTTCGCGAGCGAATCGGAAAGCTTGCCGTTTGATGTGCCCAGGGCGGAGTAGGAAAAGTATGGCGCCGGTCCATCGGGATAGATGTGCGTGAAGCGGCAAGAAATGCCTGCGTCATGGCCGCAGACTTCACGAAGAACACGCGACGTCTTTTCACGCACACCTTCGTAGAGATTCTCAAAACGATCCCACGTGATCGACGTTTCGAACGTGTCGGTGATGACGCCCAACGCGACCATCAGGTCACGATAGTAAGGCATTCTGATAAAGGCATTGCGCCACTGACCGGCCGCGCCCTGACGATGCTCCGCTGAGCCGCTCTTTGGCGCCAGAGACCGCGCGACGGCCTCTGCATCAAACAGGCCCTGATGATCGGCAACAAGTTCAAGTGCGCGTTTCATCCAGGCGTTGAGCGGGTGGTCGGCCGATTCAAACCCCAGGACAAGAATTGCCGATGTGCCGTCACCGACGCCGTTGTTGCGCGCTTCGGCAGGGTCGAGAAGGCGGCAATTGGTTGGAAAGAGGCCGGACTGCGACAGCACCCGGACAGCCGCGGTCGCCTTGGCCATGGTTGGAAACGCGACACTGGCTGAAGCCTGGTGCACGGGTCTGTCTTGCAGCCGCATCCACGCTTCGACGATCACGCCGAGAATACCTTCCGAGCCGATGATGAGCCGGTCGGGCGAAGGGCCCGCCCCCGAGCCCGGAAGCCGCCGCGTTTCCATCGTGCCGGCTGGCGTGATGGTGCGCGTCGACTCCACGAAGTCGTCGATATGCGTGTAGAGCGATGCGTAGTGACCGCCGCTGCGTGTCGCAATCCAGCCCCCCAGCGTCGAAAGCTGGAGACTCTGCGGGAAGTGACGCAACGTGAGACCGTGCGGCTTGAGCTGGTCCTCAAGTTCCGGGCCGAGCGCGCCAGCCTGGATGCGCGCCGCACGGCTTGTGCGATCAATCTCCAGCACACGATTCAAGTATTGCAGATCGAGTGAAACCGTTCCGGCATAGCTAGCCCCGACGTCCGGCTCCACGCCACCAGCCACGCTGGATCCTCCTCCGAACGGAATCACCGCGACGTTTGCGCGCGAGGCCCAGTCGAGAATGGCGACGACGTCCACTTCGGATTTCGGAAAAGCGACAAGATCGGGCGGCTGGCGAACATCGCGCATGAACATCCGGACGATATCCGCATAAGACTTGCCATAGCTGTGAACCAGCCGGTCATAAGGCGTCGTCGAAACCATCGGCGCGAGTGATGCGGGAACTGAGACCCGCGGCGCGCGCAAAGCAAATTCGTTTTCGCGCGGCACGGGCACTTCCACCGGCGCGCCGAAGCGTTTCACGCTTTCGCGCACGCGGGATTCTTCTTCGGGCGACAACGCTTCATCGGCATAACCCCAGCCGTAAAAGCGCAGCGTCCTGCGGCGGGAGAGGGTAGCGGACTCAGTCATGGCGTGGCCTCCGTCCTCGATCTTGGCGCAAGCCTGTGCGTTTGTCAGACAAATTCGATACGCACCGCATTAGCGAACGGCGCGCACTGACCTACACCGCCAGAGCACGCTCCATGAGGTCTGTCTCGGTGCGCAAACCAAGATCCCGCGCGCCGAATTGAGCCATGGGCGCACCGGCTAGGCGTGTGCGGGCATAAATCCCGGCATAGGAAGAACCTGCCTCGACCAGCGCAGCGACAGCGCCAAGCCGCGCCAGACCTTCGCAGAGGAACCGTGCCCGGCGTTCGGCGTCGCCCGACTGAAGTATTTGTTTCAGCTCACCGACAAGCCCGGTGACATCGCAAACTTCAGACGCGGTGCGCGCCAAGCGGTCGACGACGCCGCTCGTGGCATCGCCCTGGCGCGAGGCGGCGCGCAACACATCGAGCGCCATGACGTTGCCCGAACCTTCCCAGATCGCGTTCAGCGGCGCCTCGCGATAATAGCGCGCCATTGGAAGTTCCTCGCTGTAACCATTGCCGCCGAAGCATTCGAGCGCTTCGTAGACGAATTGTGGCGCGCCCTTGCAGACGAGATACTTGATCGCCGGCGTCATCAGCCGCGACCAGGCCGCCTCCTTGGCATCGGCAAGATGGTCCGCGGCGTGCGCGAGACGGAAGACGAGCGCGACGTGGGCTTCGAGCTCCAGGGCGAGGTCGGCCGCGACCGCGCGCATCGCAGGCTGGTCGGCAAGCCGGCGCTGGAACACCGAACGATTGCGAATGTGATGAATCGCCTGCGCCAGCGCGATACGCATGAGTCCGGCCGAAGCAATCGCGCAATCGATGCGCGTCAGCTGCACCATCTCGATGATCGTGCGCACACCCTGCCCTTCGCCGCCCATGCGCCTCGCATATGCACTGTGAAACTCCACTTCGGACGACGCATTCGATTTGTTGCCGAGCTTGTCCTTCAGCCGCTGAAATCGCAGTCCGTTGAGCGATCCATCGGGCCCGAAACGCGGCATCAGATAGCAGGTAAGGCCGCCCTCGCCCTGCGCAAGGACGAGAAACGCATCGCACATTGGCGCCGACATGAACCATTTGTGCCCGGTGATCTCGACGTGATCGCCCTTGGACACCGCGTAGCTGATATTGGCGCGCACATCGGTGCCGCCCTGGCGCTCAGTCATCCCCATGCCGATCGTAACGCCGGCTTTCAATGGCCACGGTTTCAACGCGGGATCATAGAGGCGCGAAAGTATTTTCGCCTTCCAATCACTCAGGAGATCGGGTTCAGCCGCCAGCGCACCGAGACAGGCATGGGTCATGGTGATCGGACACAAATGCCCACTTTCGGTCTGCGTCGCCATGTAGAGGCGCATCGCGCGCTGCGTCATCGGCGCATGGGGTTCGGAACCGTCATGCGCAGAAGAATGGATGCCATAGCCGATGCTCTTGGCCATCAGTGCGTGATAGGCCGGATGGAACTCCACCGAGTCGATGCGATTGCCCCTGCCGTCCATCGTGCGCAGGCGCGGAGGGCTCTCGTTTGCAATCCTTCCAAGCTCAAACGTTTCCGCCGAGCCGAAATCCCGTCCGCAAGCCGAAAGCGCGACGGCATCAAGGCCATACAGATTCGCCGCATCGACCAGCGGTCGATCTGACGCGAACAAATCCATGTCGCCAAACGCCGGCGACTGATTGAAGGAGGCGTCTTCAAGAAAAGCGCGCGCCACGACAAGTTCCTCGCTTAAAATTCAGCGGCAAAAGTGCGCCTGAGGAACGAGTGTGGCAAGCACCGGTCGACCAAAGGCTGTCGCTCAATAGCCGGCGTCGCCGTACCAGGACGCGAATTCTTCGAAGCCGGGCACTTCTGTAGCATTGGCCACGTCGTCGATTGCGACCTGGACGACCGCGGGGCGTCCGCAGGCGAGCGCCCGTTCCACGGCGGGCGCAATATCCTCGGCACGCTCGACAAATTCGCCTTGCGCGCCGAAACCCTCAGCCACCTTGTCCAGCCGCAACTGCTTTCCCCAGTGTGCTTCGGTTTCCGGGGATTGTGGCCCGAACGAACTCTTGTACACAGCAACCTCCAGCCCCCACGCATAGTCGCAGCCGACGATGCACACGATCGGGAGGTTTTTCCGCACTGCCGTTTCAAGCTCGGAGATGTGGAACAGGAACGACGAATCTCCGCTGATGAGAATCACGCGTCGATCCGCACCAACCGCCATCTGCGCACCGATCGCATGCGGCAACCCAGTGCCGAGGTGACCGAAGTTCTGGCACCACAGCACATCGCGCGGCGCAAATTGCGCATAGGCCCAAGTGAAAATACTCACGGCGCCGCCATCGCGGACCAGAACCGCATCTTTGGGCAGCACGCGCGTCGCTTCGACGACAAATCGTGCGGGGTGGACAGGCACCGAGCGTGCCGGCGCCGCATTGAGCAATTGCGCTTTAAATTCTGCATGCGCCCGTTCCCACGCGGGAAGGCGGGCGCCGGCCGTGCGCCTGACCGGCTTCAACGCTTCGACCAGTTGCGGCACGACGTCGCGCAAATCGCCCACCAGCGGCGCATCGATGTGGCGGTTGACGCCGATGGAGAGCGGATCGCGTTCGATATAGATCCACTTGCGGTTTGCATTGCCCTTCGCCCAATGACGGCCCATTCCGTAGTGAATGGGCTCGCCGATTTCCGTGCCGACCGCCACCACGAGATCTGCGTTCGCGACCGCATCGGTTCCAGCGGGTGACGCGTATGGAAATGTCCGCGCATCAAGACCCGGCAGATAGGCCGCACCACCCGGTGTCTGAATCACCGGACATTCCAGAACCCGCGCGAGCTGCGCGACGGCGTCATGCGCGCGCGAAACAAAAACGCCCTGCCCGACGAGCAAGATCGGCTGGGCCGCCGCGCGGATGAGTTCGACGGCCTTTGCGATGCGGAACGGATCGGCCGCCTGATGCGTCAGGCGATAGGCGTCCGGTGCAGCTGCCGGCGGCAGATCGAGCTTCGCGGCCATCACATTCATGGGATATTCGATATAGACGGGTCCCGGCGTGCCGCTCAGTGCCCGGCGAAACGCCTCGTGCACGATTTCGTCTGTCTGCTCGGGATATTCGATCGCACCGACATATTTCATCGCTTCTTCGAAATAGCGTGGCTGACGCGTATACTGGAAACGTCCCTTGCGCACCCGCTGGTCGAACAATCTCTGGCGCTGACCGGCGATGAAGATGGTGGGCGTGTTCTCCTTGGCCGCGCAAATCGCCGCCGCAGCAAGATTGGCAACGCCGGGTCCCTGATTGCCGACCACGACGCCCGGCTTACCCGTCATGCGCCACATGCCATCGGCCATGAAGGCACCGGCCTGTTCATGGTGCGGCGCGACAACGCGCCAACCGCGCGCTTCGGCGGCGATAAACATGCCGACAAAACTCGGATCGGGAATACCGATCAGTGTTTTCAGTCCTTCGGCCTCGAGAAGTTCCAGAATTCTATCGTGGACAAGGACTGCCATGGCCATCACCTCGTGCCGACAGGCAAAACGAAACTATTTTCAGTTGACTGCCATCGGCAGAGCGGTTCGTTGACCTGGGTCAACCCGTTCCGGATACGTCGCCGCGCGTCAGGCGGGGGGGCGACTAACGACCGATCTCGCAGTCAGACATGGAGAATCCGCCGTTCTGAACGGGCGACGCGGCGGCGAAATGTCATTGCAGGCGCGCCGGTGACGTCAAGTCACGAATTGCCGGGGCGAAAGGTCCGGGCTGCCTGAAATCTTGACCGCGAAATCTATTTCGTGATTGTCAGTCGAACCGCCATCCCAAACTACCTGTCGAGACCATCATCATGACCAAGCTGTTCGAACCCATATCGCTTCCGCGCGGTCCCGCCTGGAAGAACCGCTTCATGCTTGCGCCGCTGACCAATTCGCAAAGCCACGACGACGGAAGGTTGTCGGACGACGAGTACAACTGGCTGACCTATCGGGCGACCGGCGGTTTCGGGCTTGTGATGACCTGCGCCGCGCATGTGCAGCGCGTGGGACAGGGCTTTCCGGGCCAACTCGGCATTTTCGGCGACGAGCACCTTCCCGGCCTTTCGCGTCTTGCGGCGGCCGTCCGCGCCGAGGGTGCTGTGTCCTCGGTGCAATTGCACCACGCCGGCATTCGCTCTCCCGCCGCTTTGATCGGCGAGCAGCCTCAAGGTCCGTCGGACAACGCGGAATTCAACGCGCGGGCCATGAGCGAGCGTGAGATCGAAGCGCTCATCGAAGACTTCATCGCTGCCGCGGTGCGGGCACAGAAGGCCGGCTTCGACGGTGTCGAACTGCATGGCGCGCATGGCTACATTCTTTGTGCGTTCCTCAGTTCCGAAACCAATCAGCGTACCGACCGCTATGGCGGTTCGCTGGAAAACCGTGCGCGAATCGTGCTCGAGATCATCAAGGGCGTGCGTCGGTGCACCCGGCCGGACTTTCAGCTCGGTCTACGCCTCTCGCCAGAGCGCTTCGGATTGCGGTTGGCGGAACAGCGCGCCTTTGCAGCCCAAGTGCTGGCGTCCGGCGATCTCGACTTTCTCGACATGTCTCTGTGGGACGTCTTCAAGAAGCCGGTCGAAGCCGAATTCGCAGCCAAGCCGCTGATCGATTGGTTCACGGACCTGCCGCGCGGGCAGACTCAACTGGGCGTGGCCGGCAAGCTGATGAGTGTCGACGACTGCCGCCGCGTTCTGGAGCATGGCGCCGACTTTCCCATACTGGGGCGCGCCGCGATCCTGCATCACGACTTCCCGCGGAAGGCGGCGGCCGATCCGAATTTCCGCGCCATCTCGCTGCCGGTGACGCGCGAATATCTGAAACAAGAGCGGCTCGGTCCGGCCTTCATCAAATATATGAGTGGCTGGAAGGGTTTCGTCGTGCAGGACAAAGCGGCGAGCGTAAGCGCGTAAGCGGGCAAGCGCGGCTTCGTCTCGGCGCTTGCCCGCCACAGCCGCTTCAGTAAAGTCCGGACGCGCAACGGGAGGCTGTATCTGTGTCAGGCGCGAAGGGCGGGGCAGGATGAATCGCAAATTGGCCGTTGTGATTATGTTGCTGGCGGTGTGCGCGGCCTCACAGGCGCTTGCGCAATACACGCCGGGCCATGCGGACACCGAAACCGTGGATCCTGGAGGCCATATTCCGCAGCTAGGCAATTCCGTGGAACTGCCGCCAGAACCGGAAGCGAAAGCAGAGGGCCTCCGGCTCGCCGGAAAGTGTTTCGAGGCCATTCCGATCTTTCGCCGGCTGGCCTCCCGGGCCGGCTTTGAGATCGCCGAATTCAATCTGGGGCTATGTCTGTTTGACGTCAGCAAGGCCGAGCCTGACCCACAGCGCGCAGCCAGCCTCCGGCGCGAGGCCGCCGACGATGTCATCAAAGCGGCGAATACCGGTCTCGCCAACGCGCAGCTCAAACTGGTGTCCATGTATCTGGACGGCACCGGCGTTGTCAGCGACCCTGTGGAGGCCGGCAAGTGGGCGTTGATCTATCATTCGAATGGCTCGCGCTTCGTCATCAGTCTTCCGGACATTTCGCCCGAAATGCAGGCGCGGCTGGACAGTGCGCTGACGGCAACGGACTGGTCGCAAGCGCAATCGCGCGCCAACGCATGGTCACCGATTACACAGGATTGGGACGGCCCAAAATAGCGCGGCGAACCCCGATTTCAGCCAAGCATATGCGCCCGAGGTTCCGGCAGAGCTGAAGGTGATCCTGCGTTCACACCACCTCAGCGCAACTCCAGGCCGTCGAGTTTTCCGTTGGCGCGCCATTCCTCCAGGACCTCGAAGAAGCGCAAAGGGCCCGCGCCATACATGTCCGAGAAGAACCCGTTGCGGTTTCCCGTGGCGCCTTCGCTGTTGTAGTAGCCCGGTGTGCATTCTGTGTAGAAACGCTGACCCAGCCGCGCCAGGCTTCGAACCTCCTGCACATACGCATTCTCCGCAGCGGCGGTCGGCTCCAGCACCTGCGCGCCCCGTGCTTTCGCTTCCGTGACCATATGCGTGACGTGCCGCGCCTGTTCGTTGAGCGCTTGCGGCACGCTGATGGTGATTGCGGTCTGCGTAAAGCCTAGGAAGAAACAATTCGGAAAGCCATGCGTCGTCAGGCCGTGCAACGTGCGCAAACCGTCGGCCCAATGCTGCGAAAGCGTTTGTCCATTGCGGCCGACGATGTCGTAGCCGGCTCGGCGAGTGAACGACGTTCCCACCTCGAACCCCGTGGCGAAGATCAGGCAGTCGACCTCATACTCCCGCCCGTTCGCCATGACACCTCGTCCGGTGAGGGCTTCGACACCGTGTCCATTCGTATCGATCAGCGTCACGTTTGGCCGGTTGTAGGTTTGCAGATATTCATCATGGAAACAGGGCCGCTTGCAGAACTGGCGATACCAGGGCTTCAACGCCGCGGCAGTGGCGGAATCCTTGACGATCGCGTCCACGCGCGCGCGGATCTGATTCATCTTCTTGTAGTCCGCGATCTCGATAAGATTTGCGCGCTCTTCTCCAGTGAGCCTGCGGCCAAGCTTGCGCGCGGCCTCCTTCACGGCTGTTCCCGTGAGGTTGCGGAAAATATCGGTCCAGCCGTCCATCACCAGGTCTTCATCCTGATCGCCGCCGCTAACGAGGATGTTGAAATTCTCCATGCGCCTTTTCTGCCAGCCCGGTTCGAGCGACGCGGCCCATTTGGGATCCGTCGGCCCATTGTTGCGCACATCGATCGACGATGGCGTGCGCTGGAAGACAAAGAGCTCCTTGGACCATTCGCCGAGATGCGGGATGCACTGCACCGCAGTTGCGCCCGTGCCGATGATGCCGACGCGCTTGTCCTTCAGGCCCGTGAGATTGCCGTAGCTGTCGCCGCCCGTGTAGCGATAGTCCCAGCGGCTGGTGTGAAACGTATAGCCCTTGAAATCGTTGATGCCCGGGATGCCGGGCAGCTTCGGACGGCTCAGGGGGCCATTTGCCATCGCGATATACTGCGCCGTGAAGCGGTCGCCGCGATTCGTGCTGATGACCCAGCGTGCCGACGCTTCGTCCCAGCGTAGCTCTGTCACGCCCGTCTGCATCAGCGCGTCGTCGTAGAGATTGTAGTGCCGCGCGATGTTGCGGCTGTGCTCGAGAATTTCCGGTGCGAAGGAATATTTGTGTTTCGGCATGTAACCGAGCTCTTCGAGCAGAGGCAGATAGCAGTACGACTCCACATCGCACATGGCACCGGGATAGCGATTCCAGTACCAGGTACCGCCGAAGTCGCCCGCATTCTCGACCACGCGAATGCGCTGATAGCCGGCTTCGCGCAGCCGGGCACCCATCAACAAGCCCCCGAATCCGCCGCCGATAATCGCGAATTCGACATCGTCGAAAACCGGTGCGCGCGTGAAGCCCGGTTCAACATAGGGATCCTCGACATAGCGCGAGAACTCCGCCTTGACCTCGATATATTGCGCGTTGCCGTCCCGGCGCAGGCGCTTGTCGCGTTCGCTAAGATACTTCGACTTCAGCGTATCGGGCTCGAAATCGATGTTGCCGACCAGCGCAGTGATCTCAGGATGCATGTTCATAGGGTCCGTCCGTCCTGTGACTAAGGTGCAGATTGTACGGACGCCGCAGCGCCGCACAACCTCAGGCGCGAAAGCCCGCCAGATCGCCGCCGAAACGGGTGCCGGCAGGAACCGGGAAAATGAAAATCCATCCCCAGACCATGATGCAGGAGGCGCCAACCCGAAACCGGCCGCACTATGCCACTCAGGGGGAAGTCGCAACACTGTCGGCAACGATTGTGGTGCCGGAAATATGCGTCTGCACCTGGACAGCCATGCCTGCCTTAAGGTCATAAAAGCTTGAACCGGAAGTTCCGAGCTGAAAAACCGTTGTCGAGTAAACTTTGTAGGTCTGGCTGCCCTGCTGCCCCGTACAGGAAAACTGGAACGCTTTCGCGTCGACGGCATCGACCTTGCAGCTGACGGGCAACGATGGGCTTGAGCCCAACATGGGAGCGGTCACAGATTTCGCACCACCCTTGCCGCCGCCCAATTGGGCGCAAGCGATAGTTGGCAATGCGAGAAGGAAACCGCAGATCAATGCGGCGGATGCAATGGAACGATTCATGGTTGATAGCCCCCAGAACAGAGTGCCATGCTATACAATCTGATTGACCGTGTCATTTGGGTCAACTCGACCAAATTGATCAAGCAGTAAAACTGGTTCGCCGGTCGTGAATTCGCCATAACAGCAGCCACATTTCCGATTGATGACGGTCATGCTGAAGGAGTTCATGGAAGCGGTCATCCGAACATTGCGGGCGAGACGGTTGGACCGTATTGCGGTCGGATATGCCGTGGCGGCATGGCTCGTTGTGCAGGCCGCTTCGATTGCCCTGCCAACCTTCGATGCGCCGGTCTGGGCGCTCCGTGCCATCATCATCTTTGTCCTCATGGGTTTTCCGATCACGATTGTGGCAGCCTGGTTTGCCGCGCCTCACCTTTTCGGCGATGAGCACCAGGCCGGCCGGCTGAGCCGCGCGCACGCGGTCCTTGCGCTGTTTGGCGCGATCATCATCGTCGTCGCAGCCGGCCTTTCCTACCTGCTCTCCCGCGCGACAACAACATTGCCGGAACAGTCTGTTGTTCATGCCGAGGCACCGGCAAGGTCTTCCATCGCGGTGCTCCCCTTCGTGAACATGAGCGGCGATCCCACCAAGGAATATTTTTCCGATGGAATTTCGGAAGAACTGCTCAATGATCTGGCCAACATTCCTTCCCTTCTGGTCGCGGCGCGCACGTCATCCTTCGCGTTCAAGGGCCGGAACGAGAACATTCGGGACATCGCGCGCATCCTTGCAGTGCGTTCCATTCTTGAAGGAAGCGTGCGCGAGAGCGGCCGCCATATCCGGATCACCGCCCAGCTCATCAACGCTCAGGACGGATATCACGTGTGGTCGGCAACCTATGACCGCGACCTCACCGACGTGCTTGCTGTTCAGGATGAGATTGCGGAAGCGATCACGGCCGCGCTGACCCACCAGTTGGTGCCGACACCCAGCGCCCCCAAACCGCAGAAGTCGCAGCAAATCGATCCGGAGGCCTACAAAGACTATCTGCTCGGCAAGCACGAATTGGCGCCGCGCACAGAAGATGGTGCAGAAGCCGCGCTTGCTCTGTTCCAGAAAGTCACGATGCGTGCTCCAGGATTTGCGGACGGTTTTGCCGCGCTGGCGCGCGCGAAGATCAATCTGGCCGAATATCATCCTGAACGGGCCGATCTTATTCCTGCCGCCGAAGAAGACCTCCGAAGCGCACTTGCCCTGGACCCAAAGAATGTGAGTGCTCTCAGTTCGCACCTGGACCTTGCGCTGCACAAACTTGATTGGCCGTCGGCGATCGCGGATGCGCGTTTGATGCAGGCCGTGAATCCGAACAGCGCGGCAGTCCTGCACGAAATGTTTCGCTTTTATCAGTTTCTCGGTTTTCCCGATCTAGCGTTTGCGGCCGCCAGCGGCGCCGCCAAACTCGATCCGCTTTCGTTTGTTGATCGCCTCAACGTCGCTGCCGCGCTTCTGCATGATGGTAGGTTCGCCGAAGCGTCCACCACAGCGCGCGCGGCACTGGCGCTCGAACATGATCCAACGCTTGTTCTTTCAATTCTATGTACGGCTTCGGCATACGAAAAGGATCTGGATACAGCACGTTCCGTCGCGACGAGACTGGCGCGCGCTCATGACGATCGCGACGCACAACTCTGCTTGTTCCAGATTGCGGTCGGCGAAAAACGCTTTGGCGCGGCGAAGGAGATTCTGGACCGCCTCGCGCTGACCTATTTGCAAGGCGGACCCAGTGCGTCCGAGCTCGGCGAGGGCTATGCCATTGTCGGAGAAAATAAAAGCGCAATCCAGTGGCTCGAACGCGCCTATGAGAGCAAGGAATATCTGCTCGTTCTATTGCCGAACGAGAAAATAGTGCCACCCACCTTCTTCGACTATGCGGACTGGAAGTCACTGTACCGGCGTCCGCTGTTCGTCGCGTGGCGCGCGGCACATGACCGCGTCGCCGCCGAAGTTGCGGCCCGCAATTAGCCGCTGATCGCCACGCTGCGGACCAAGTCGCCAACGCAGGCCAAGCGAACGCCTTTCACAGAAATTCTTTGTCAAACAACGCCGGCAAAAAAGGCCAGGTCAGGTCATTCCGCACCGTGCAGCAAGTCGTTAGCATGGCTATCACTCCAAAGTTCTCTGGAGGAGATCCGTCTAAGGGACACAAAATGAAATTCGGCGTTGGACAATCGGTTAAGCGTACGGAAGATATCCGCCTGGTCACCGGACAAGGCCAATTCACCGACGACTATCATTTCGACAAGGAGACCTTTGCCGCCTTTCTGCGCAGCCCCTACGCGCACGCCAAAATCAATTCCATCGACATTTCCGCCGCAACGTCAGCGCCCGGCGTGGTCGCCGTTTTGACCCATGACGATGTCGAGGCTTTCGGCGCCAAGCCGATGCCGAACGCGGCACCATTGAAGAATCGCGACGGTTCGGGCCCCAAGGCCGCGCCGAAGACCTTGCTCGCGAAAGATCATGTGACGTTTCCGGGCGAAGCGATCGTGATGGTTGTAGCCGAGACTTATCCGCAGGCCTGCGACGCCGCCGAACTCGTCGCCATCGAATTCGAAGAACTGCCCGCAGCCGGTACGCTCGAGGTCGCACCCAGCCGGCCTGCGATCTGGGAATCCGTCCCCGGCAATGAGAGCTTCGACTGGATCGACGGCAAGGAAGAGGCCTGCAACGAAGCATTTGCGAAGGCAACGCACGTTGCCGAGATCGACGTCGTGCAGAACCGCGTTGTCGTCAATTCGATGGAAACGCGCAACGCAATCGGCCTCTATGACAAGGCAAGCGACAGCTACACGCTTTATTCGGGCAATCAGGGATCGGGGGGCCTGCGCGACCGCGTCGCCAAGGGCATTCTCAATATCGATGTTTCGAAGCTGCGTGTCGTCAACCGGGACGTTGGCGGTGGCTTCGGCATGAAGGCCGGCGCCTATCCGGAGCAGCCGCTTGTCCTGATTGCGGCGAAGAAAACCGGTCGTCCGGTGCGCTGGTCGTCGGATCGCACGGAAGCGTTCCTCACCGATCAACACGGCCGCGACACCTGGACAAAGGCCGAAGCTGCACTGGACAAGGACGGCAAGCTTCTCGCCGTGCGCGTCACCGGCACCGCGAACATGGGTGGCTATCTGTCATCGTTTGCGCCGTTCATCCCGACGCTCGCGGGAGGGCGCATCCTCGGCGGCGTCTATCGGGTGCCGACGATGTTCGTGGCCATCAAGGGCTATTACACCAACACTGCGCCGATCAACGCCTATCGCGGCGCAGGCCGACCCGAAGCCGCCTATATGATGGAACGGCTGATGGATGCGGCCGCTGCCAAGACCGGCATAGACCGCGTCGAAATCCGCCGGCGCAACCTGATCAAGCCCGAAGAGTTGCCCTACAGGAACTGGTGGGGCATTCCATTCGACTCCGGCGACTATCCGCGTCTGCTGGAACAGGGTTTGAAGCGCGCGGGCTTCGATAGCTTCGAGGCACGGCGCGCGGAGTCGAAAAAACGTGGCATGCTTCGCGGTTTCGGCTTTGGGTATTATGTGGAAATCACAGCCGCAATGGGCAGCGAACCGGCACGCGTGCAGTTCACCGACAACGGCGCCGTCGAGCTCTATGTCGGAACGCAATCGAACGGCCAGGGCCATGAAACCGCGTTTGCGCAACTCGTTGCCGAAAAACTCGGCGTGCCATTCGAATCCATCACTGTGAAGCAGGGCGACAGCAATTGGGTGAACGGCGGTGGAACGGGCGGATCGCGTTCGCTCAACATGAGCGGCGGCGCCTTGCTCGGTGCCTCTGATGAAGTGATCAAGAAGGGTACTGTCGCTGCGGGCCAAGTATTGCAGGCCGGCGGCAGGGATGTCGGGTTTGAAGTCTTCGACGGCGTTGGGAAGTTCCGCGTTGCGGCCGGCGGCGGCGAAATTGGTCTCACCGAACTTGCCGTGACGTTGAAGCGCGACAAGGTTCCGGGATTTGAAGATGGTCTTGACAGCGACGCCACCTACAAGGGCTCGGCATCGACCTTTCCGAACGGTTGTCATGTTTGCGAGGCCGAGGTTGATCCGCAGACAGGCAAGGTAGTCTTGCTCAGCTATCACGTGCTCGACGATTTCGGCAAAGTCATCAACCCGATGCTCGTTGCGGGACAAGTCCATGGCGGCATCGTGCAGGGTCTGGGCCAGGCGGTTCTGGAAAACTGCATCTACGATCCCAATACTTCGCAACTCCTCACGGCCAGCTTCAGCGACTACGCCATGCCGCGTGCCGACGACATGCCGGACATCGACTTCGCCTATGAAGAGATCCCCTGCAAGACGCATGCGCTGGGAGCAAAGGGCTGTGGCGAAGCGGGAACCGTGGGCGCCATGCCCGCCGTGATCAGTGCGATCTGCGATGCGATCGGCGTGGTGCACATGGACATGCCGGCCACACCCGAACGCGTATGGCGAGCCATCCAGAAGCGCGGTGCCGACGCTGCGTGAACAGGTTTAGCGCGGCTAGCGCACCTTGGCTGGAAGCCGGCCCCGGTTGGACTCACGCCAAGCCGGCTTTTTGCCCCGACCAATAAAGACTTGCGCGTCACCGTCCAAAGAGGCCGAATGGCAGCAAGTAGCGCATTTGTGTCCCAGCTTCGCCGGCAATCGATGGCGCACGGCGGGCGCCCGAAGGGAAATGGTCATGAGTGATGTCCTGGTCGACGCCAAACGCGAAGTCCGCTCGAAGGCTTATGCTGAACCGCTGGAATCCCTGAACCCAGCCCAACCGAAGTTGTTCCAGGACGACACGATCTGGCCCTATTTCACGCGGTTGCGAGCCGAGGCGCCAGTGCACTACACGCCGGAAAGCAGCTACGGTCCGTTTTGGTCGGTCAGCAAATACAACGACATCATGGCCGTCGACACAAACCATTCCGTGTTCTCGTCAGCACACGGTATCGTTCTGCAAAGTCTTGAAGCGGCCGCAGAAAATGCCAAGCGTCCGGTCCGGCCCAGCTTCATCAGCATGGATCCGCCAAAACACGATGAGCAACGCAAGGCGGTGAGCCCAGTTGTGGCACCGGCCAACTTGCAGAAAATGGAACCGGTTATCCGCGAACGCGCTGGTCTGATTCTTAGATTCATTGCCGATCGGAGAGAAGTTTGACTGGGTCGACAAGGTCTCCAAAGAATTGACCGCCATGACTTTGGCGACGCTTTTCGACTTTCCATTCGAAGAACGCAGGCGACTGACTCACTGGTCGGACGTCATGACCAACGCACCCGGTTTCGGACCAGTAACGAGCTGGGACCAGAAACGAGACGAAATTTCGGAATGCTTCGCGGCTTTCGCCAAACTCTGGACTGAGAGAGTGAACTCGGAGCCCAAGTTCGACCTGATCTCCATGCTGGCGCACAGTCCTGCCACACGGAACATGGAGATGAACGAATACTACGGAAATGTCGGTCTGCTCATCATCGGCGGCAACGACACGACCAGAAATACGATTTCAGGGTCGATCTATGCGCTGAACCACAATCCATCGCAGTACGACAAGCTGCGCGCAAACCCTTCGCTCATTTCTTCGATGGTTTCCGAAACGATCCGCTGGCAGACTCCGCTTGCGCATATGTGCCGGACTGCATCCTGCAACTTCGAGTTCGGCGGAAAGCTCATCAAAGAAGGGGACAAGATCGTGATGTGGTACGTCTCCGGCAATCGGGATGACGACGTGATCGCGCACCCTAACAGCTACATCATTGATCGCGCGCGGCCGCGGACACACATATCCTTTGGCTTTGGTGTTCATAGATGTGTTGGAAATCGATTGGCCGAGTTGCAACTGACCATTATCTGGGAAGAAATCTTAAAGCGCTTCCCTTCCGTCGAGCTGGTCGGCGAACCAACGCGTACCCATTCGATATTTGTCAAAGGGTACGAGACGCTCCCCGTGATCATTCCACTTCGCAACTAGAATAGTTTCGACTACATCATCTCCAATCGCCAAAGATATTCGACGCGCCGAAATGGCTCAACGTCATCTGGTGCTTCGACCAACGCGCCGTCACTTCCGAACGAGGTGACAGCGGCCCATAATTTGACAAGTTCAGGTCCTTCAAACGCGCGCCTGGTGAATTGGGCGGTCACCACCACATTTTCAGAGTCCAAACGGGTACGTCTCAGGCCTGTCCTTTGGGCGGTCGTGACCAATGGGCGTAACCGCGCGAGTCATCTCGAACCAGACGTAGC
This sequence comes from uncultured Alphaproteobacteria bacterium, assembly GCA_963743765.1. Classification (GTDB taxonomy): domain Bacteria; phylum Pseudomonadota; class Alphaproteobacteria; order Micropepsales; family Micropepsaceae; genus Rhizomicrobium. The sequence continues at coordinate 237,604 of CAVUQQ010000003.1, read as the reverse complement.
TGTCAAATTGCTCGCTCAACACTGTCTCGAAATAGTGACTCAACAGCTCGGTATCTGGGCGATAGACCACGCCGATCGCACGCTGAAGACGCGGTTCCGAGAGAATTTCCCGCAAGTACCCGCGATCTGCGGTTCGCCAGTCCGTCAGGGCACGAGCGTGCCCGGCCCGGCGAAACAGGAATTCGTAGCTGTCTTCTCGTGCAGGCCGAACGTCCTTGATTTCCATCGGCGAATCCCAGTCCGACGCGGCCGCCACGGTTCCGCGATCCGTCCCGAATCCTATAGCCGCCAGCCGGTCAGCATAGGCGGTGCGGCAAAGTTCGCCGATGTTGAATTCTCCCTCCCATCCCATCGAGGTGGCGGCGGCATTGCCGATATGGGAATTGTGTGCCCACACGATAGCTTTTGCCTTTGGACCGCGCTGCCGCATCAGAGTCTGTAGCGTGTCGAACATATGGCGATCGCGCAGATTCCAGGACTCTCGCGAACCTTCGTACATGATACGGTAATATTGTTCCGCTGCACGCACGATACGCGCGTTCTGCGTCGCATCGAAGAACCTCTCGCCGTCCCGCGTCGCATATTCAAGGCGGCGGTTGAGAAGTTCGAGAAGCTGTTCGCGCACGACTGCTTCGCACGTGTCGCCCCCCATCGCGGCACGATGGCCGTAGCGCGCAGGATCCGACTGCCACGGAGTCAGACAGCCATATCTGTGCCGGGCCACGCGAGCGGCTTCGGGATCCACGCGATCGAGATAGGCGAGAACAGCCGCGATCGAGGATCGTAGACTGTAGATATCAAGTCCACGGAACTCGACGCGCTGCGTGTCCGGACGATGCTCGTTTTCGTGTCTCAGCCAGTCGACGAACTCCAGTACTTCAACATTGCGCCACATCCAGCTTGGGAAGCGGTCAAATGCCTGTTCCTGTGAGGGGACGTGCCGGCCGTGTCGGACGTACCGGTCAATCCGCGCAACATCCGGCCAGTCTGCTTCCACGGCGACAATGTTGAATCCGCAATTCCGGATCAGGAAACGTGATATGGCCGCGCGAGCGCGGTAGAATTCGCTTGTGCCGTGCGTTGCCTCGCCGAGCAGAACCACGTCTGCACTTCCATAGCGCGCGAATTTGGCACCAAATTCTTCCGCATGCTCCGGAGTCGGAAGGTCTTCCGCCGCGATTTGGAGAGCGTCGACAACCTGATCGTCGGAGCTTGCCTGTCGATATCTGGCGATGCGGGTATTGGCCATATCTGACCCCTTCGAAACAGAAACCGCTCTAGCTCGATATTTCGGGACGCTTGCCAGGACGTGAAACGCGTTCGGCTGTGAATGTCGGAAGTTGTTCTGACATTGTCGAAAGATTCGTCGCGATCAGATCTTTCTTCATCGTATTCTCCTCACATCGGCAGTATCGGCCGTTCATCACATCACGCGGGTGCATTCTATTCGATCCATCGAATATTCGGCCTTTTGCGCAGCGCCGCAGCGGCGCTGGCCGTCTTCGGATGTCCGACGATGATGGGCGCAACTGCGCGTCGGTCCTGTGCGAGGTCGATCGCGGAGCGACCGTCGTCAGTATCGAGCCAACTCTGCGCGAAGCCGATCCAGCAACTTCCCAAACGGAGGGCGTGAGCAGCCAGCATCAGGTTTTCCCCAGCCAGTGCGCAGTCTTCCACAGCCCATCGAGCGCCGGCCGGCGCAGAAATCACAATCAGTGCCGGCGCATTGTAGAAAATGTGAAACTCAGGATTGCTGAGCATCTGCCGGAAATGGTCGGGCTGTTCGGCCACATCCTCCAGCATGTACGCTTTCGATTTCGAGGCAATGCTGTCCAGTACCGACCGGTTTGTGACGACCGTGAAGTACCAGAGTTGCTCGTTGACGGCGCTCGGCGCCTGAACGGCTGCGTCGACCAACTGGTCCAGCAACTCCCGGCTGACCGGCTCGGATTTGTATTCCCGAACGGAGCGACGACCGCGGATCGCATCGAACACATCCATCTGATCCTCCATCCCGGAGCCGCCGCAGGCTCGGCTGCCTGCGACACGCCCCGTCTACTGCGTGCAGCGATCAGGCGTGATGCGCCGCCAGCGCCTTAAGCGTCATGCCGGAAGCAGCGCGCGTTGCCTTGGCCGAGACGTCGCCCAAGCTGAGCATGCCCACCATCCGCTTCTTTTCGTTGATGACGGGAAGGCGCCGAACCTTGGCCTTCTTCATGATCCGGATGGCGGCTTTGACGTCCTGTTCGGCTTTGCAATAGAGTATGGGCTTGGACATCACCTGGCGCGCAGTAAGCTTCTTTGCGTCGCGCCCGCTTCCGATTCCGCGACAGCAAATATCGCGATCGGTGACCATTCCAACCAAGCGATCATTCTCGCCCACAGGAATGGCACCGATATCGTTCTTGCGCATCTTCCTGGCCACGCTTGAGAGAAGCTCCGTAGGTGGAACCCAAGTAACGCCCTTATGCATGACATCTTTGACTTTCATGACCGTTCCTCCTGTTTTTGCCATTCGTGGCTCGAATTCAGCCACACTTTCCGGCACGGCTCGCGCCGCGCCATCCGCTTGAACCAGCCACAACTCTTGAATTTCCCCTGGCAAGCATCCGATGACATCTCTAGTTTCTCCGGCGCTGATTTTTTCCGAAATGAACGCAAAGACGACCGAGACGACATCTGCCACGTCTTCGATGGGATCGCTGCGGAAGGATTCGTGAAGCCGCTGAAGAAACTGATCGAGAGTCCAGTGACTACTCTTCGCCTGACCCGGTCGCCACTGCGCAAAGTAAATCCCACGTAACAGTGTCGGCAGCTGGGCCGCGAAGTCGGCAGACTCGTTGACCGGCAAGCAATCGCGCAGCGTCTGCAACACCGCGCGCAACAAGCGAAAACTTCTGTGCTTGTCGGTCCAACCAAGTTTCTGATCAAGTTCGTCGATCCACCGGTGTGTCAGCTGGACCGTATGATCCAACATTTCCAAGCCTCGCGTGCTCATGTCGGATTCCTCAAGTGTAAGGAATATGATGCGCGCAGCACGACATCCCGATATTGCGTTCGATCAACTACTGCTGGCCTCAAATGGCCAATAGTTTTGAAGCTAATATGGAGGTGAACCGTGGAAATGCCGCTAAAGCTTGAAATTCAAGGATTTGAGCCGTCGGCCCATGTGCGGGAGCTCATTGAATCCAACATCCGTAAATTCGAAGAACGGAGCGGTCGCATCACCAGTTGCAACGTCGTCGTTCGCGCGCCTGGTGCGCATCACCGCATGGGTGAGCCCTTTGCGGTGACGATCCATATGGCTTTGCCGAACAGCGGGGAAGTCAGTGTCGGCCAAACCTCGAAAGGTCTAGACCGCCGTCATGCCGACATAAGCTTCGCGATCAACGATGCCTTCCGCCGGGCCACCCGCCAGCTTCGGGACAAGACGCGCAGATTGCAGGGCAACATCAAGCAACACAGCGAAGCGCCAGTTGGAAAGATCACCAGGGTGGAACCACAGCGCGAGTGCGGCTTTCTGGAGACGGAAGACGGCAGAAGCATCTATTTTCACGCGCACAGTGTTCTGGGTGGACATTTCCGCCACCTTGCAGCCGGGGATCGCGTCTCGTTTCATGAGGAAGTTGGCGAGAAAGGTCCGCAGGCGAGTACAGTGCGTATTTTGCGACCATCCTCCAAACAACGCAAACAGGGAGCAACACCATGACCGGACACATGCTTCGTCAGGGAACCTGGGTGGCGGTCTGCGACGGCCGCAAGGCGCTTCTGCTCGAGAACAAGGGCAGCGCCGAATACCCCAAGCTCGAGACACGCGAACATTTTGAACATAAGAGCGCTGCGACGCATGTTCAGGGCTCGTCGGCTCCGGGCCGGGCCTTTAGCACCGCTGGCGGCCGTCGAGGGTCTGTTGAGCAGCCCGATTTCCATGACCAGGATGAAAGGGCATTTCTGGTGAAATTTGCAGAGTGTCTTGAGCTTCATACGCGTGATCACGGCATCAAGGCTCTCATCCTGGTCGCGCCTGCCCGGGCGCTTGGCATGATCCGTCCAGCGCTTTCAGCAAGCACAAAGCACGTCTTGGTCGCCGAACTCGACCGCGATTACGTCAAGATGCCGCTGTATGAGATCGAGGCACATCTGAAAGGCTGACGCCCGCGATTAGCCTGTCTTCGCTGAAACGAGGCGTGAGTGTTGCTATGCTTGGATAGTTTCAAACCCGGCTGTTCCTGCACGAAACGGAGATAACCATGAGCTATCCCAAGGACTGGATGTGGTCCGACGCATTGGAGATGCTCGATCAGGCCGAACGTCTCCATCGCCAGTTTTTTCGCCCCGCGCTTGAGGGTGCGGAACCCCGGTGGGAACCGCCAATCGATGTGCTGGAGACTCCTCGCGAAGTGCTCATCTTGACGGCGCTTCCCGGCGTCGCGCCGGAAGACGTGACGGCCGTGATTGAGTCCGGCGTTCTGGTGATTTCCGGCTCGCGAACGTTTCCACGCGAACTGCGAACAGCAAGAATCCACCGGATCGAACTTCCGCAGGGCCGCTTTGAGCGGCGCGTGGCACTACCGGCCGGCCGATACGACCTGGCCCAGCGCACGCATGTGAACGGTTGTCTCGTCGTCAGTCTGCGCAAGCTGGGCGGGAGCGGCACATGATTGATCAGAGCGAAAATCGCGAAGCAAAGGTTCCTGAGTCCGCTTCACCGCCAAAGGACGCGCAGATCGTGGTGCCGGTGCGGAACATGGTGCTGTTTCCCGGCCTGGTGTTTCCGATCACGATCGGCCGTCCTGCATCGATCGCCGCGGCTCAGCAGGCCATGCGCGAACAGCGTCAGATCGTTGTGCTTCTTCAGCGCAACATCGAGGCGGACAGTCCTTCGCCCGACGATCTCTACAAGGTGGGTACGCTCGCCAACGTTCTGCGCTACATAACAGGGCAAGACGGCGCCAACCATCTCGTCTGCCAGGGGGTACAACGCTTTCGCATAACCGAATTCTTGTCAGGTTGGCCGTACCTTGTCGCGCGAGGCCTGCACCTGCCGGAAGCAGCCGACCTGACGCTCAGCACGGACGTCGAGGCGCGGTTCCGTCTCCTTAAAGAGCAGGCGATGCAGGCGCTTGAGCTCATTCCTCAGGCACCCGCGGAGTTGCGCGCCACAGTTGCCGGAGCTTCAACACCTGGGGCTCTGGCCGATCTGGTTGCGGCTTACATAGATATTCCGGCACCCGAAAAGCAGGAGATCCTGGAGGCGACGGATCTGAACGACCGCCTCGAGCGCGTCTCGCGCAAACTGGCGCGCGCAATCGAAGTCATGCGGCTTTCCGCCAATATCGCACAGCAGACACAGGCCTCTTTCGACAAGCGTCAGCGCGAAGCCGTGTTGCGCGAACAACTCGCCACGATCCAGCGCGAGCTTGGAGAGGGTGACGGTGAAAGCCGCGAGCTCGCCGAACTGGAAAAAACGATCACGGACGCCAAACTACCGGAAGAAACCGCCTCTCAGGCACGCAAGGAATTGCGCCGCCTGCAACGCATGCCGGAAGCCTCTGCCGAATACGGCATGGTCCGCACCTATCTGGACTGGCTGATCGAGCTGCCCTGGAACGTCGCGCCGGCTCCGCCGATCGACATAGCGGAGGCACGCAAGATACTCGACGCTGACCATTACGGGCTTGAGAAAATCAAGCTGCGCATCATCGAATATCTCGCGGTGCGCAAGCTGGCCCCGGCCGGCAAAGCACCCATCCTGTGCCTGGTTGGTCCGCCCGGCGTCGGCAAGACTTCGCTTGGGCAGTCCATTGCCCGTGCCATGGGCCGAAAATTCGTGCGCGTTAGCCTTGGCGGTCTTCACGACGAAGCCGAGATTCGCGGCCATCGGCGCACATATATCGGTGCACTTCCGGGAAATATCATCCAGGCCATTCGCCGTGCCGGCGCGCGCGACTGCGTGATGATGCTCGACGAAATCGACAAGATGGGCTCAGGCATCCACGGCGATCCTTCGGCGGCGCTCCTGGAAGTGCTCGATCCGGAGCAGAACAACACGTTCCGGGACAACTATCTGGGCGTGCCGTTCGACCTCAGCGCCGCCACATTCCTGACGACCGCCAACATGCTGGAAACGATCCCCGGACCGTTGCGCGACCGTATGGAGATCATTGGGCTCACCGGATACACGAGCGGTGAAAAACTGGAGATCGCCAAGCGCTATCTCGTCAGGCGCGAACTCGAGGCAAACGGCCTGAAGCCCGAACAGGTCGAACTCGACGAGGCGGTAATCCGCGCCGTCATAGAAGGCTACACGCGCGAAGCGGGTGTGCGCAGTCTGGAGCGCGAGATCGGCCGCCTGCTGCGCAGCGCCGCCGTGAAGATTGCGGAAGGCAGCGCGAAGCATGTTCACATCGGCGCCGATGACGTTCCGGTCATTCTCGGCGGACGGCGTTTTGAAAACGAGGTGGCCATGCGCACCAGCATTCCGGGCGTGGCGACGGGCCTCGCCTGGACTCCGGTCGGCGGCGACATCCTTTTCATCGAAGCGGCACGCACGCCGGGAAGCGGAAAGCTCATCCTTACCGGACAATTGGGTGAAGTGATGCGCGAAAGCGTCCAGGCCGCGCTCAGCCTCGTCAAATCCGGCGCCGCAAGTCTCAGGATCGACCCCGCGCTGTTTGAGAAAAGCGACATTCACGTCCATGTGCCGGCGGGCGCGACACCAAAAGATGGGCCGAGCGCGGGAGTAGCCATGTTCATGGCGTTGACGTCATTGCTGACGGGGCGAACCGTGCGCAGCGACACCGCGATGACGGGTGAAATCAGCCTGCGCGGACTGGTGCTTCCCGTCGGGGGCATCAAGGAAAAGGTCGTTGCCGCCGCAAGCGCCGGCGTGACACGGGTTATGCTGCCGGCGCGCAACAAACGGGACTATGACGAAATTCCGGACGAAACACGCAAGAAACTGGAATTCATCTGGCTCGAGCGTGTTGAAGACGCAGTCGCGGCAGCGCTGGCGCCGGGACAAAGCTGAGACACTCTGGTCAAAGATTTGCAGAACCATCTCAACCTGATGGCACGCGGGATCGAAAACAATAGATGTGGCTGCTGTTCGCCTTCTCTGGTCCGGTTCTGTGGGCAGCCTCCACGCACATCGACAAGTATCTTGTCGAGCGCTACTTCAAAAACAGCGACACCGCCGTGCTCATGGTTTTTACCGCGCTGATAGGCGTGGTCATGCTGCCCTTTATCTGGTGGCTTGAGCCCGGTGTGCCCGCAGTCGCCACATTGGATATCGCGGTCCTCACGGGCATGGGAATCCTCTATATGGGCGCAATGCTCTTTTATCTCCGGGCAATTCAATCGGAAGAAGCCTCCGTCGTCGCGCCCTTGTTTCAGGCGTCGACCGTCTTCACATTGGCGCTTGCCTTCGTTTTCCTCGGCGAAGTTCTGACTGAAACGGAGTTGGGCGGTGGCGCGCTCATTCTTTGCGGCGCTCTTGTCCTGTCGCTCGATGAGTTGTTTCGGTTCCGGCGATTTAAGTTGAAACTCGTTCTGTCGATGCTCGGGTGCACCTTCGTGCTGGCGCTGTCCTCGGTGATCTTCAAGTTCTTTGCCGTGCGCGACGAGTTTTGGATCACGACCTTCTGGACCAATGTGGGCCAGGCGCTATTCGGTTTCGGTATCCTCGCAGTTCCGCGCTATCGACGGCAGTTCCAGTCGCTCTTCCGGCGAAATCCCGGACCCGTCATCGCCATCAACGGCGCCAACGAACTCATCAATCTTGGCGGAGGCCTTGGCGTCCGATACGCATCCTTGCTTGCACCGGTGGCGCTCATTTCAGCGATCTCGTCGACGTCGACGCTCTTCGTGTTCGCCTTTGGAATCCTTCTGACGTATTTCTTCCCATGGCTGGGCCGGGAGGATCTTGCATGGCACGGTCTGGTGCAGAAGGGGGCCGGTGCCTCGCTGGTCGCTGTGGGTGTCAGCCTCGTCAACCTGACCGGACGCTAGTTGCAGTTCTGCCGCAATCCGCCGCGCTCCGTCGTCAGGTCAGCGATTTCATCAAATACGCGATCGCGCTGTTCAACGTCGCCAACTTCGCATAGTCGCGTTCGGGAACGTTGACGCCTGTCTTCTTGTTAACCGCGGCGAGAAAATTCTGGAAGTCGAGCGAATCGATATCGAGAACTTCGCGAAGATCGGCGTCCGGATCGATGTGGGCGGCATCCGTCTCTGGCGCGATGTTGCCCAGTTCGGCGATGACAAGAACGCGGAGCTCGGTTTCGTTCATAGCTTTGCCGGTTCCTGAAGCCGGGTGCCGATTTCCCGGAGGAAGAGGCTTCCCAGATGTCCGTCGCTGACGCGGTGATCGGCGCCGAGCGTGGCCGTGATGATGGAGCGCGGCTCGATCGTGTCGCCGACCACGACCGGTCTTTTCGAGATTCGTCCGAATCCAACGATCGCGACTTGTGGAGGGTAGATGACGCCATAGAGGCTTTCGACACCGCGGTCGCCCAGACTCGATACCGTTATGGTCGCATCTGACATTTCAGAGCTGCGCAGTCGGCCCTCACGGGCGCGGGCAGCGAGATCGCGCAACTTTGCCATCAATTCGTCGAGCGTCAGCGCGTCGCAATCATGGATTGCCGGCGACACCAGTCCGCCGCCGCGTATCGCGATGGCGACGCCTATGTGGATGCTTTGATTTGGTACGAAGCCGGTCGCGTGATCATACGTACCGTTGAATGCGGGATACTTGCGCGCGGCAAGCGCCACGGCCTTGAGCGTCAGAACGGATGAAAGAAGCCGTTCGCCCGGGACACGCGGCGCATTCCTGTCTTCCAGACATTTCAGCGCCGCCGACATGTCTATGTCGGTACCGAGATAATAGTGGGGGATTTCGCGTTTGGAGCGCGCCATCGCCTCGGCGATCGCTCGGCGCATCTTGTCGAGATCCAGGCCGCGATGCGCAGGAACGCCAGCAACCTGTTCCACATCGTGTAGAACGATCGTGCCGTCCGGCCCGCTACCTTTGAGAGCCGCCAGCGATATGCCGCGCTCCGACGCCAGCTTTCGTGCTGCTGGAGACGCATGGACGCCGCCTTCGCCAATTGGAGCGCGTGCGATCGCCGGCAAGGGCGCGGCCGGTGCAGCGACGGGCGCTGCCGATGGTACGTGCACGGGCTTTTCCTCCACCACACCTTCGATGAGGGCAAGCGGCGTACCCACAGGCACGCTCGCGCCTAGCGGTACGAGCTGCTTGCCCATTGTGCCCTTGACGAAAATCTCGATCTCGATGGCGCCCTTGTCGGTCTCCACCACCGCCACGATGTCGCCGCGTTCCACACCGTCGCCAGGATGCTTCAGCCACTCGACAAGCGTGCCCGCTTCCATGTCGGCGCCGAGAGAGGGCATGCGAAATTCGTACATGCGTCAGCCCAAAGTATGACGCGCCGCAGCGACGATGGTTGCCACTTGTGGCAGCGATGCTTCTTCCAGGTGACGAGGATAGGGAATGGGAACTTCGGCGGAGCAGACCCGAGCCACCGGCGCGTCCAGGCTCCACAACGCATTTTCCATGATGCGCGCGCTGATTTCAGCGGAGATGCTGCCCGAACGCCAGCCCTCGTCCACGATCACGGCACGATGCGTCTTGCGGACGGACGCGAAGATCGTTTCATCGTCCAGCGGGCGCAGCGTGCGCAGATCGATCACGTCGCACTCGACGCCCTGGGCCGAGAGTTGGCGTGCGGCCTCAAGCGTTTTCGCCAGCGATCCGCCATAAGTGATCAGACTGACGTCCTTTCCTTCCCGGCGCACGGCGGCCTTGTCGATGGGCACGGGACCCGCATCGGCCGCAAGAGTTCCAGCCACATTGTAGAGCATGACATGCTCGAAGATTAGCACCGGGTCGGGATCTTCGAGCGCCGTCCACAGCATCCCGCGCGCGTCTTCCAGTGTCGCCGGCGTGAGAACCTTCAGGCCGGGAATATGGGCGTAAAGCCCTTCCAGACTGTGCGAATGTTGCGCGGCGAGCTGGCGACCGGCACCCGTCGCCATTCGGATGACAAGCGGCACGCCGAACTGCCCGCCCGACATGTGCCGGATGGTAGCGGCGTTGTTCACGATCTGGTCAAGCGCCAGAAGGGAAAAATTAACCGTCATGATCTCAACGATCGGCCGCATGCCGTTCATCGCGGCCCCAATGCCCATGCCGGTGAAACCGGATTCCGAAAGCGGCGTGTCGCGGATTCGCTCGGGCCCGAATTCCTCGAGCAGGCCCTTGCTCACGCCATAGCAGCCGCCGTAACGGCCGACATCTTCGCCCATCAGGAACACACGCTGGTCGCGCAGCAGAGCATCGCGGATTCCGGCACGGCACGCGTCACGATAGGTGATTTGGGTCGGCGCCGCGCTCATGGCGTGGCTCCTGCGTAAACGTCCTTCGTCAACTGCTCAACGGGTTCCCATTGACCGGCTTCGGCGAATGCAACGGCTGCATTCACTTCGGCTGCGACACTGCGTTCGATCGTGTCCAGGTCGTGTGGATGCAGCAGACCGGCGGAATTCATCCACATGGACAGGCGCGGAATCGGGTCGCGCTTCTTCCACTCTTCAATCTCCGCTTTAGCGCGATAGAGTTGCGGATCGAACATCGAGTGGGCTCGAAAGCGGTAGGTCCGGCATTCCATGAAAGAGGGGCCGCCGCCTTCGCGAATTCGCGCAACCGCCCGCATCGCGGCGGCGTTTGTCGCGACAACGTCCATTCCGTCGACGCTCTCGGAGTGCATGCGGTAGGCTTGCGCCTTGCTGTGAATGTCCGGTTCGGACTCCGAGAGGTCGAGGCGCGTGCCCATAGCATAGAGATTGTTCTCGCAGACGAAGAGCAGCGGGAGTTTCCACAACACAGCGAGATTCATGGTCTCGTGGAATTCGCCCTCCGCGGCGGCACCTTCGCCGAAGAAGCAGACCGTGACCTTGGATTCGCCGCGCATCCGGTCGGCAAGCGCGAGACCGGCTGCGAGCGGCAAACCGCCGCCGACGATGGCATAGCCGCCATAGAAACGGTGTGCGGCGCTGAAGAGATGCATCGAGCCGCCTCGACCTCGCGAGCAGCCTTCGAGCTTGCCGAACATCTCGGCCATGATTGCGTTCGCAGGCACGCCACGAACCAATGCGTGGCCATGTTCGCGATAGGTTGCCACCACCCCGTCCTCGGGCGTAAGCGCCGCCATTACGCCGGTGCAGATGGCCTCTTCCCCGATCGCAAGATGAAGGAACCCGCGAATCTTTTCGCTCTGATAGAGCTCGTCGCATTTTTCCTCGAACCGCCGTACGCGCACCATCTGATGCAGCAGTTTCAGCAGGCTGTCGTGGGAAAGGTGGAGTTTGGGCTCGCTCATTTCTCGTCGCTTTCGAGTGTCGAGATGTCGCCTTCGGGCAGCCCGAGTTCGCGCGCCTTCAGAAGGCGCCGCATGATCTTTCCGCTGCGGGTCTTTGGAATATTGCTTCGGAACACAACCTCCTTGGGCGCTATCGCCGGACCCAGGCGCTTTCGCGCCTGCGCGTGAATGTCTTTGCGAAGCTCTTCGCCCGGCTCATAACCCGGATTGAGGGCGACAAAGGCTTTCACCGTTTCGCCTGCGACGGGATCCGGAATGCCGATCACCGCCGCTTCCGCCACTGCCGGATGTTCCAGGAGCGCGCTCTCGACCTCGAATGGCCCGATCAGATGGCCGGCGGATTTGATCAGGTCGTCGGCTCGGCCAACGAACCAGAAGTAACCGTCCTCGTCACGCATGGCCAGATCGCCAGTCAGGTACCAGTCTCCGGCGAAATTCTTCTTGTAGCGCTCTTCTTCGTGGATGTAGCCGCGGAACATCGATGGCCAACCGCGTTTGAGCGCGAGTTCGCCGCTTTGCATAGGCGCAGTGACGACGCGAACATCGTCCTTGAGGCGCTCGACGATCGCCGCCTCGACGCCTGGAAGCGGCCGACCCATCGACCCCGGCTTGATGTCCTGACCGGCGAAGTTCGCGATCATGATGCCGCCGGTTTCGGTCTGCCACCAATTGTCATGGAACGGTTTGCCGTATTTTTCCTTGCTCCAGACCACGGCTTCCGGATTGAGCGGCTCGCCGACGCTCGCCATAAATCGCACCTTGTCGAATGTCCCCGCCGGGATGATTTTCGCGCCTGCCCGCATGAGCATGCGGATCGCCGTGGGCGCGGTGTACCAGACAGTCACCTTCTGCTCGCGCAGGATGCGATACCAACGCTCGACATCGAAATCCGCCTCGTCGACGATGAGTGTGACGCCATTGGTGAGCGGCGAGATGATGCCGTAGGACGTTCCCGTTACCCAACCCGGATCGGCGGTGCACCAGAAGACATCGCCTTCGTGGAAATCGAGAGCGTATTTCCCGGTGATGTGATGGGCAACGACTGCTTCATGGACATGGATCGCGCCTTTCGGCCGTCCTGTAGTCCCGCTGGTAAAGTGCAGCAAAGCGTTGTCTTCCGGCATCGTGTGAACGATATCGAAGGCGCTCGACGCAGCGCTCATGGCGGACGGCAAGCTGATCGTTCCCGGCGGAGCTGTTGTGGTATCTGCGTCGATCAAAAACACATGCGTGAGCGATGGGACTTGCGCACGCCATGGAGCAATCTTCTTCTCGTAAAGCTGCCGTGTGGTGACAAGAGCCCGGCCCTCACCGCGCTCGATACGTGTTCGAACCGGCTCCGGACCGAACACCGAGAAGAGCGGACAGAACACGCTCCCGTTCTTCAGCGTTCCCAGGGCGGCCATGTACAACTCGGGAACGCGTCCCGCGAGCGAAACTACGACGTCGCCCTTACCGAGCCCGGCGCTTTTCAGGACATTGGCGAACCGATTGCTCGCCTCAGCGAGGTCTGCGTAGGTGAAATCTCTTGCAGAGCCGTCCTTCGGGAGCCAGCGCAACGCCAACCGGCCGCCCGCGCCGTCCAGAAGGTGACGATCCACGGCCTCATAAGCTATGTTGAGACCGCCATCTGCGAAACCGCTGAGTTCTGCCCGTGCGTCGTGCCAGGAAAAGTGCCGGCAGGTCCGGTCGTAGTCGGCCAGATTGGGCTGCTGGCTGCCCAATTCCGGTGGTTCGTGAATTGTCGGCCAGCGCATGTCCATGCAGTGTCAATCGTGAACGGATGCGGCTGGGAAACGCTTGAGCGTGTCGATCACGTCTTCGTCCGACAGCTGGTGAAAGTCCTGATAGAATTGGCCAAGCGCGCTGAAATATTCCGGCACTTCGAGACAAACAACCTCATCCACTTCTGTCCGCAATGATTCGAGCGACTCAGCAGGGGCCACGGGAACGGCCAGCACAAGCTTTTTCGGGTCGCGCCTGCGCGTTGCCTGAAGCGCGGCGCGCATTGTGGCGCCGGTTGCGATGCCGTCGTCGACAACGATGGCGATCTTTCCTTTAGGATCCAGCGCCGGCCGGTCCTGCACGTAGCGCTTGCGGCGGCGTTCTATCTCGACGAGCTCTTGTTTGCAGATCCGGTCGAATTCGGCGTCACGCGTGCCCGTCATCCGGATGACGTCGTCGTTGCGCACGATGATGGGCGCACCACCGTCTACCACGGCGCCGACCGCCAGTTCGGGCTGCATCGGAGCTCCGATCTTGCGCACGAGAAGAAGATCGAGCGGCGCGCCGAGAGTTTCTGCGATTTCCGCCGCAACCTGAACGCCGCCGCGCGGCAGTGCGTATACACAGATCGCCTGACCCTTGTACCCGGACAGTGCTTGAGCGAGTTGGCGCCCCGCGTCAGTGCGATTCAAAAATGACACGGTTGCCTCCTAACTGCGACGCCGGTGCGCGACCTCGTGCAGATGTTTGTCAAACCAGCGCTCCGCATGTGCAATGACCTGTTCCAAAGCTCCTCGCTCCGGAAACAAGTGGGTCGCGCCGGGCACAATCACCAGTTCCTTCGGACCGCCGAGCTGGGCATAGGCCTCTTCGTTCAGTTCAATCACGCCATGATCGGCGCCTCCGACGATCAGAAGTGTCGGCGTGCGGACGGCCAGCAGCGCTCGCCCTGCCAGATCAGGTCTTCCGCCGCGGGAGACCACGGCGCCAATGTCTTGGAGATGTGCCGCAGCAACCAAAGCCGCCGCTGCACCGGTGCTGGCGCCGAACAACCCCAAGGGAAGATTCCGGACCAGCTTTTCGTCCTGTGCCCAACGAATGGCATCGGTCAGGCGGTCGGCCAGCAAGGGAATTTCGAAAACCTTGGCGCGGTTGTTGGCGTCTTCTTCCTCGGGTCTGAGCAGGTCGAAGAGAAGGGTTGCGATTCCGTGGCGGTTGAGCGCGTCCGCAACCATCATGTTGCGCGGGCTGAGCCGGCTTGAGCCGCTGCCATGCGCAAAGATCACCAAGCAAAAGCAATGCTGTGGGATGCGTAAGGTACCGGGAAGACCGTACGGCGGGACCTCCACGTCGAAGTTTTCAACCGGAAGATTGTTTCGCGTCGGCTCAGGGAGATCGGCCATCTCAGCCACCTCGAAGTGTTCCGACAGTTTCGCGCCGAATCCGTTTGTCAATTTGATTGAGATCAGCAACGTCCCAGGCGGAAAGGTACTGCCCCTATGCGACCGCTCCGGACTCAGTACTACTGGCCGCAGCGGATCGCGCCTCAGTTCGACTTTCGGAAACTCTTGATCGCGTCCAGCCAGGTGCAAAAGTAGTCAGTATTCATGCGTGATGCAGCCCCGGTTTCCTCCCCCAAGCTACATGCGGGCCACGATTTGACCGGCTGGTGTCGGCATCAGCCCACCCATCGCAATCAAGATTAGACCTAGTTCGAGCAACCGCATTTTGCGCAGCATGGGTACAGTCCGAGCGCTCATAAAGCTTCGCGCGACAATCTCCCGAAGCGAAGTCATTTCATCGTTCGACAAATCCGGTTTTGCGGGGATCCGTTCCATAAAATTTCTCCTGTCGTGGACGGGATCGAAACCGCAGAGCGCTGCGCAGCCTGTCCTTTGACATGCGCAAGTAACGTCATCCCTGTTGCGTTGCCGACCCGTTCATAAGGCGGCAAAAATGTTCAGCATGCTGCCAATAATGTTCGCGGGTTACGCTGTCGATGTCTCCGACCTGTTGTGCGAGGTTGCGATAGTGCTCGTAGCGACGCTGCCACTGACTCGGTCCATCTTGGCGCTGGCTTGTAGGCAAATTAGGTCTGAATTTGGCATGCGGGGCGTTCGAAGCTCTTTGCCTCGTTGTGGAGTTATCGGTTTTGTAGGTCATAGTTCTCTTTAGTTGGTGGACAGCCACGCCCGGTGCCGGATTCATGTTGTCTTCGCGCCGTCAGACTGGGGTTTGGTCGAAAATCCGGACCACTGCGCACACCCAGGATGTCGATCCTGAATCAACGAGTCTTTGCGCTCTTGGAACCGCAAAACCCGGGCGCGCAACTAACTGCGCCACCTCAATGTGGGAAGTGCTGGTCCGACATTCAAGGCCGTTACCAATCAAAGGTTCAATCTTACTCAATCTACAGGTGCAACTGATGCTTCTGTAAGATACGCGACCGCCCCGGACTCGGCGTTTCGGGCCGCAGCGGACCGCGTCTCAACCCGGCGATGTCCGTAGACCGCTACGCGATGTCATACGATCGGCAAGCGGCACTCTCTCCAGGCTATGAGGCCAAGGCGGCAATCACTATTCGACTCGCTTCTACGAGAATGAGACGATCAAGAACCGGCCAATGCTCCTCGACAACCTCAAGCCACGCGACGGATTCTCCGCGACTGCATCCACGTCTCTCGCTGAACTCCGGCGATGCTGTCGGGTTAAGTACTTTTTGCAATTTCAGCGTGCACTGCAGTGAACGGATTTCTTTGGTTTCTTATTGAGAAGCCCTCGAGACCAAATTCACGCCGCGGTTGCTTGGCTTGACAGTATCGTCTGCCGGCCTGTCCCGGCGACGCGTTCACTTCCAGACTAAATTCGCCGTGTTAAATGTCAGTTCCTGCGCGCCGTTCTTATAAAGAGAAATTTCGACAATCGCAAAAGATGATTTCTTCAAAGCTGACAAGAACGACTGTGCGTGCGTCCGATTGATAAAGATTATATTGGTAGAATGATCCGCTGCACCGCTAGCTGGAAATGAGCGAATCCGTCCCTCATCGAATTTAGCGCGAACCGAACAGCCTTCAATATCGCAGAGAATTTGACCCTCGCCTTGAAGTTGAACATACGCATCCAGGCCAAACCGGAGTGTTTTTCTTAGGCACAATTCCGCCGGGACGCTATGGTTCGGGAACGTAAGTTGGACGTCATCGGTTGACCTAACGCACGCAAGCACAATTTTGTCGTTGTACATCGGGTCTGGCGTTTCATTGTAGCGCCAGGAAAAGCTTACTTTATGTGGAGGCACAACCGATCCTGCGCCTTGGTCGCCGGCGGCGATCACTCCGTCTGGATTTGACCCCTTCGGCCCGCCCTCTAATTTCTGCAGCTTTAACAGGGCGTAGCCCAACCCTCCGAGCAGCGACAGGAAAATCACAAAGCCAAATAAAGCGTTTCTGAACTTCATGGGTCCCGCCTACTCAGAATTCAAGCCGAGCGCCATGGTAGCAGCAGAGCAAGTGGTTTGAACTCGCCTGAGACGACAAGCCGCTAATGTCGAGACGCCTCGGTGAAATCCGCGACCGCGGCAAGCGCCGCGGGCGAGCGTTTGGAGGTTGCGTCGCACCAACCATGGCTCGGAAGGTAGGAGCTTTGTCAGGATGACCAAACGACACCGAAGCTCTCCGGTTCAGGGTCTCCGAAACGGCCAAATGCCCACGCAGCAAGGCTTCAATCGTCGGCCCGATCTGCTAACCTGAATTGACCATCCCCCAGTTGGAGGACCACGACATGGCGGACATCGACGAGGACTTTGATGCGGCGATCGTCGGCGCCGGATTCGCCGGGCTCTACATGCTTCATCGCCTTCGCGCACTGGGTCTGTCGGTGCGAGTATTCGAAGCCGGAAGTGGCGTCGGTGGCACATGGTTTTGGAACCGCTACCCTGGTGCGCGTTGCGATGTGGAGAGCGTCGAATACTCGTACCAATTCTCCGACGAGCTGCAACAGGAATGGGAATGGACGGAGCGCTATGCTGCCCAACCGGAGATCCTGAGTTATGCCAACCACGTCGCCGATCGGTTCGGCCTGCGCAAAGACATCCAATTCAATACACGGGTCAAATCCGCAATCTTCGATGAAGAGCGCGCACGCTGGTTGATCGAGACCGAAGCCGGAAACCGCGTTAGCGCGCAGTTTTGCATAATGGCGACGGGATGCCTGTCATCCACGAACATGCCGAAAATTCCGGGCGTTGAAAGTTTTCAAGGCGCGACCTACCACACGGGGCAATGGCCGCATGAAGGCGTTGACTTTACTGGAAAGACGGTTGGCGTGATCGGCACAGGTTCCTCTGCAATTCAATCCATTCCGATCATCGCTGAGCAGGCCAAACATCTTTTTGTCTTCCAACGCACCCCCACCTACTCCGTGCCGGCGCGCAATCGCCCGCTCGAGCGCGAGGAGATTGAGCGCATCAAATCAGACTACAAAGGCTTTCGACAACGCATCGCTCAAACAGCGTTCTCACTCGAAGTCGATATGAATGACGCGCCTGCCATGGCAGTTGGTCCTGAGGAGCGGCACCGTGCATTCGAGGAGCGATGGCAGCGCGGCGGCTTTCGTTTCCAAGGCGCGTTTAATGACATCGTCCTGAACAAGGACGCCAATGATGTGGCCGCGACGTTCGTTCGGGAGAAAATCCACGAGACTGTTCGCGATCCTGCTGTCGCCGAACTCTTATCGCCACAGCATGCGATCGGCTGCAAACGACTCTGTTTCGACACCAACTATTATGAGACCTTCAACCGCTCGAACGTGACGCTGGTCGATCTTCAGCGATCACCGATCGAGGAGATCGTCGTTCAGGGTATTCGTACACGCGAGCGACTCTACAAGCTTGATTGCATTGTCTTCGCAACAGGGTTCGATGCGATGACCGGGGCGCTCGAGCGCATCGACATTCGTGGACGAGACGGCCTGACGTTGAAGGAGGCGTGGTCTGCCGGGCCGAGAACCTATCTCGGACTGGGTACCGCGGGATTCCCAAATCTGTTCACAATCTCTGGACCAGGAAGCCCTTCGGTCTTGACCAATATGCTTCCGTCTATCGAGCAGCATGTAAACTGGATCACTGATTGCATCGCATATATGGGCGAACGACAAATTGGCAGCATCGAAGCGACGCTGGACGCGCAGGACGCTTGGGTCGCACATGTCAATGACGTCGCCAACGCGACGCTATTTCCCACGGCCAATTCCTGGTATCTGGGCGCCAACGTCCCGGGCAAACCACGGGTCTTTATGCCCTATATTGGGTTTCCGCCCTATGTCGAGAAATGCAACGAAGTCGCTGCCAGCGGATATGCCGGTTTCGCACTGAAACCATCTGCAAATGATGCGGTTGGCGCGACCTGATGAGCTTGACGATTTTTTCCTAGTGCCTCTTGCACTAGACGATCGCTAAGCAGCCGTCATAGTTGACTTTCGTCGTCTCGGTTGGATTTTGTCTCCGCCAGCGCAGCGGTGTTTCTCCGTTATTCGCCGGAATACAGGCAAACCCACGATCTTGAAATTGGCCTGATATTGCGGGGTCGGAATCGACCACTCGCTCGATGGCGAGACTGGGTGGTGGGCGCGAAAGGTATCGAACCTGCGGCCCTCTAGCGCATCGAGCTAAGACCTTTAGTATTGAAACATACGTCACCGGTCGGAACGGGTCCCGTCTTGAAGAAAACTTTCACAACAAAATCTCGCGGCCTCTTCGACAAGGCTTCCAGCAAGCCGTTCAAAGTGAGCCGGTCTGGCATTGAGTTGTTCGTCGAATGCCCGCGCTGCTTCTACATAAATCACAGACTGGGTATTCGCCGGCCCTCGGGTCCGCCCTTCAACATAAATTCGCTCGTCGACAAATTGCTTAAGAAGGAATTTGACGTTCACCGCGCTCACGGAACAGCGCATCCTCTTATGAAAGCGTATGCCGTCAACGCCGTTCCCTTTCAGCACCCCGACATTGACCAATGGCGCGAAAACTTCAAAGGCATTCAAACACTCCACGCTCCAACGAATCTTCTCGTGACGGGCGCAGTCGACGACCTGTGGGTAGACCCTCAAGGCGAAATCATGGTTGTCGATTACAAAGCGACCGCGAAAGATGGCGAAGTAACGATCGATGCCGATTGGCAAGACGCGTACAAACGCCAGTTGGAGGTGTACCAGTGGCTCGCCCGACGGCAGGGGCTCAAGGTGTCCGACACAGGCTATTTCGTTTACTGCAATGGGCGGGACGCCGAGGCCTTTGACGGCCGAATTGAATTCTCTGTGAAGGTGCTTCCGTACACTGGCAGCGATAGTTGGGTGGAAAGCACGCTCCACGATCTCAAGGCCTGTTTGGAGAGCGAATCTCTGCCTCCTCTCAGGACTGATTGCGAATTCTGCGGCTATGCGTCGGAGCGCGCCCGCGCCGACCTTCACGTCCTGAAGCACGGTGGCCGGCCAACTTGAAACCGCGATGTAACCGCGGCCCCTTGGGGCGCCCATTGTGCAATTGTTAGTTGGGGTGGCATCCGACTCAAGCACACACGGAAACCGCCGCTTTCCGATCTTTTCGCGATGTATCGAAAGTAATGGTGCCGTCAGGCAGGGACTTAACTTGTCAACACCGATCCGCCGATCGACGCTTCGCCTCTTCCGGACCGGAGCTGATCGGACATGGGCCGCTGCGACAGCGGCTGCATGACCGATTGGGCTCGTATTGGATCGCTGCGCCTTTAGTGGGTTAATTTGTCGATCCCTCGCGCCTTCTTCGCCGATACCATATCGGGCCGGACAAACTGCATCTGGTAAACGAAATTTAGCATTTGACCGCTTAGGCTAGTTCCGGCTCGCTGTCAGGCCGGATTCACGGCGGCATGTCGGGGCGAGGCGCCCATCCAGGTGGGGGTTCGATGCCAATCGGTATATTTGCCACGGCGATTTTCGTCAGCGCATTCCTGCTGTTCTGGGTACAGCCGCTGTTCTCCAAGATGGTGTTGCCGTTCCTGGGCGGATCGCCGTCCGTGTGGAACACGGCGATGATGTTTTTTCAACTCATGCTACTCGCCGGCTACGGCTATGCCCATCTGCTGACCAGCCATATCGGCAAGCTGCGCTGGCAATTCCTGATTCATGGCGCCGTCGCTGCCGGCGGAGCGGTCTTTCTGCCGTTTGCAGTTTCGCGCGGTCTGACGCCGCCAACGGAAGCATCGCCGATCCCCTGGCTTGTCGGTCTTCTCGCGGTTTCGGTGGGCTGGCCCTTCTTTGCGCTGTCGGCGTCGGCGCCGCTGTTGCAGGCCTGGTTCGCGCGCAGCCGACACCAATTGAGCGACGATCCCTACTTTCTCTACGCCGCCAGCAATTTCGGCAGCCTCCTAGCCCTGTTGTCCTTTCCCATTTTGCTCGAGCCCGAATTGACATTGGCTGGGCAGAGCAACGCCTGGAGATTCGGATATTATGGCTTGTTTTTGGTCTTAATCGCCGCCGGCGCGTTTCTATTGCGCACGGACGCGAAGGCTTCGCAGTCTTCCGTCATAAAACCTGCCGCGCCGTCAACGATCGGTTGGCGCCAGCGCCTGACCTGGATCGCACTGGCCTTCGTTCCCTCGAGCCTGTTGCTTGGCGTTACGACCTACATCACCAGCGATATCGCCTCGGCCCCGCTGCTCTGGGTGGTTCCCCTCGCATTGTATTTGTTGTCCTTCATCGTTGCCTTCGCGCGCCGCTCTCTGCTGAAACCGGAATGGACGCTGAAAACGCAGGCCCTCGGCATTCTCATTGTTTCGATGATGGTGATGCTGGTCCTAATCTTTGGCCGGGGCGGCTCTGTCCTCCTCGTCGCATCCGTCCATCTGCTGACGTTCTTCGTAACGGCTGTGGTCTGCCATACCGAACTCGCGAAGCGCCGGCCCGGCGTGGAAGGCCTGACTGCGTTTTACTTCTGCATGTCGATCGGCGGTGCAGCCGGCGGTATTTTCAATGCGCTCATCGCGCCGGTGATTTTCTCGTCCGACTACGAATATTACCTGGCCCTCGTCGCCGCCTGTGCCTTGCGCAGTTTTGTGGGCACGGAACGAAAGGATTTCAAAGCTCGCGATTTTCTTTATCCGCTGGCGCTAGCACTCGTAGTCGCCACGGTGGCGTATCGTTCGGTCGATGCCAGTCCGCTCGGTCTGATCGACCGGATTGCGTTTCTCGTTCCCTGCGGGATTGCGCTTTACAGCTTTGCCGAGCGACCCTTTCGCTTCGCACTGGGCGTGGCGGCGGTGATCGGCAGCGCCGTCCTCGTTCAAGGCTCGGTCGATGTGTTGCACATGGAACGCAGTTTTTTTGGCATCAACAAGGTCAAGCTCATCGACGGCGGCCGCAAGACCGCGCTGATCCACGGCACGACGATGCATGGAACGGAGTTCACGGATCCCAAACTGCACCGCGAACCATTGGCCTATTATGCGCGGTCGGGTCCGGTCGGACAAGCGCTGGCCTTGGCCGGTCCGCGACCAAGCGTGGCCGTGATCGGTCTCGGCACGGGCGCGCTCGCCTGCTACCGCAAGCCGGGTGAGACCTGGACCTTCTTCGAGATTGACGGTGCGGTGGAGCGGATCGCACGGGATACGCGCTACTTCCACTATCTCGCCGATTGCGGCGGCTCAACAAAGGTTGTTCTGGGCGACGGCAGGCTCTCGCTAAAGGCGGTGCCGGATCGGCACTACGATCTAATCGTCATTGACGCCTTCAGCTCGGATTCGATCCCCATGCATCTTCTGACGACGGAGGCGATCGCGCTTTATCTTCACAAGTTGAAATCGCACGGGATCATTCTGTTCAACGTCAGCAACGAGTATTTGCGCCTCGTGCCGGTGCTGACCACCCTGGTCCAAAGCGTCGGGGCCGCCGGCCGCCACCAGATCTTCTTCCCGTCCGCGAAGGAAGTAGCCGACGGCGCGGCCGCCTCGGAATGGATTGCGATTGCCGCCACCGACGCGGATCTCGCTTTCTTGGCTCCGGAAAAGCGGTGGCAGGCCATGACAACCGAGCACGGCGCCCAGCCTTGGACCGACGATTTCTCCAATATCTTTCGGGCGATCAAATGGTAAGCGCGGAAAGCCTTGACAGGATAATTTGAGCGGTGCCGTCGGTGTTGTCAGGTTAAGTATTCTTGCAATTTCAGCGTGCACTACAGTGCCTGCATTTCTTTGGATTTTTTAGAAACCGCCGAGACCGAATTCACGCTGCGGTTGCTTAACTTGACAGTACCATGTGGGGGAATGAGGACGGCGGGCATCGTACCGCCGTTTTCGTTTGGGGAGGGTTGATGGCGCGGGCGTGACATGATCTATGAATCAGTTCGTCTCGTCGGCATCGGCGCTCGACTCCGATTGCTGAAACGCCCAGTGGATATAGCAACGTCGATGCACAGAAACGGCCGGCCTGCTAAGCGCAGAAAACATCAGCAGAACGTTTTCAGAATTGGATGCACCACCGCAATAGTCACAGCGCGCCCCATCCGGAGCCTCGGAAATCTCTGAGTAGCGGTTGCTCCAGTCCGTATCCATCGGATCACAACCTTCCCATATATTATTGAAGCCAGATTCCGAATCGGAATGTTGACCCGGATCAATATTTCCCTGTTGCGTGATGGTTTGATGGGATCGTGCCAGCGGGCACCGTATGCTCGGAAGCAGGTGGGGGACTTATTCCTGAGGTCAGGAATGTGGAACCCCGCAGCCCGCTGGTGCCGATCAAAGCCCGAATTGACTCCCTTGGCTGGTGAGCGTGAAATCGATGCTCTGCCAGCGGGCCCTTTGACGCGATAGGCTTCCCACCTTCGGAACGTCTGCCGTTTCACTCGCTGGCTCTTTTTCCTGACAAGTCAGGCTGAGGGAAGAACCATGGATACGGTGAGCCTGCACAATCCGGTATTCGCCACCTACGCAATCGCCGCCACGCTCATGATTTTGAAGGCGGTGAGCATGTCCTGGCTCACCGTGGTTCGGATGTTGCAAGTGAACGGCGGCTTCCGCTCGCCGGAAGACATCAAGAATACGCCTCTCAACCGAAACCCGAATCCAAAGCAACTTGCGCCCGACGAGCGGGTCGAACGCATCCGGCGCATCCACCTGAATGACCTTGAAAACCTGCCGTTCTTCCTCGTTGCGGGCTTTCTCTTCGTCCTGACCGAGCCATCGCTGCTTCTCGCGCGCTGGCTGCTGTACGGCTATGTGGTGTCGCGGCTCCTGCACTTCGCCGCCTATGTCACCGCACGCACGCACGACACGCGTGCCACGTTGTGGACCATCGGCTCAGTCATCCTCATCTTCATGACCTGCCGAACGCTTGTCGTCGCGCTCGGCTTTTGATGAATGGCGTCATGCCGGATGCATGGCACAGGCGGTGGGGCGTCAAAGGGTCAGCGGAACGGTAATTACAAGCACGGCTTTAGCAGCCAGGAGACTATCGATACGTGCAGACTGCTACAGGACGCGATCCGGGCGACGCGCGGCATTCTGGATGAGCTGTGAAGCTATACGCAGGAGACGATCAAGAACAGGCGGATGCTCCGCGACTGCATCAATGTCACGCAGTGGATATCGAAGAGTTGTGGTCCCGATTCCCCGCCAGAACCGGCGGCACAGCAGCGAACCGCGTGACCTCCAAAAACCACGACGACGGACGTTCGTGTAGAGAGAGTTAGTTCAAGTACTTTTCAGGCGCATCGCAAGCACGCCCGGCTTTCCTTTGACATAGGGCACGTTGTGTTTTAGCGAGGCCCAAAGGTTGTGAACCTTGCCAACGCCGGTTAGGCGGACGCTCGTGGGCTTGAACTCCGGGCCGAATGCATCGATGACGCCTTCATCCAGCCAATGGGGCTCGGTGGGCGTTGGTGCGTGTCCAATCTCGACGACCACGAGGATGCTGCCCTTACGAGCGGTTACGCGCTTGAGCTCGCGGATCGTGGCCGAGACGTCATCGACATGATCCAAGCTATTGAAGGTTGATACGATATCAAAGTGACCGTCGGGAAAGGGAATCTTTTCGGACCGTCCGGCGCAGTACGTCATCGCCTGTTTATCGTCCTCGACTAGTTTGCGATAGCGGCCGGCCAACGGGTCGAGTCCAACGCGCTCGCGCGCATTTATCGCCCATTCCAGACTGCCGCAGGGACCGCAACCGACGTCGAGGATCGAGCGGCCTGCGTAGTCGGCAGCGGTTAACCCGAAGAACGTGGTGAAGAAATACTCATAGTGCGCGCGCTCATGCTCCTGCTTCGAACGGTCATGCGCCATCGAGGCTGTGACGCCGCGCCAATAGCGCAGCTCGTGATACTCCTTGAACCGTTGGCGTGCCTGCTGCGGCAAAGTCAGAAGCGCACGGTTCAGTACCACCTTTGCGCCGGTCTTCAGCACCTGGAGCACATCTGTTTGGTCATCCGCGAACATCCTTCAGGCTGTCGTCATCGACGGTGGAAGTGACGCGACCACGGACTGCGGCTCTTCTGGATTTGTCTTATGAAAAACTTGGTTTCTTAACGCGTTCGGGGTCCTTACGTTCGGGGCCCACATAAGCGGGTCCGAGATCTCCGCAGCTCTGCAACCCCTAAGCGTGGCGGTTGGCTGAATTTGGAATGTTAACCCTCTCATCGCGCTACACCTGATTTGCCTCGGTCGATCAGTAGCAAGCCCCGTGCCACTCACAACTTCGCGGAATATTGGGCGTGGCAACTTTTGACTGTCTCGAATCGGGTCGCTGATTTGCATTCAGTGAGTTGAAGGGCGACGAGCGCTGCAATACGTCAGCGGTTAACCGCCGCCACCGATGTGGATCGTTATGGCGTCTATGTCGCGCGCCTCGTCCTGCATCGTAAGCCGACAGTGGATTTCAGTGGCTATTTGCAGCGGCACATCAAAGCGGATGCGGTCGCGAAGGTATCGAAGGCCCTAGCTGCTCTGCCGCTCGCTCCAACCGGATGATCGAATTGAGCGGTCCGGCATCAAGTTCGCGTCGCATCACAAAACGCAGGAGCGTGCCGCGCCATCCCGCCGGAAACTCGAAGCCGCAACGATAGTTCACGCAGCATTGATTGGTACCAATTGGAATACAATTCATATTCTCACGGACCGTGATACCAAAAGGCAATTTCACATTCAGTCCGAGCCGATGGCTGGCAGTGTCGATCTCGTCTAAGCGAATTTCGATTTTCAGATGCAGAAACTGTCGGCCAGATTCTCCTTCGATGACTTGTCCCACAACGGCGGGACCGCCCGGAACCACCGCCGTCACGCGTATGTCGTAGAAGTTTCCCCATCCGGCAGGCTGCGTGAGCAAGAACCAAACAGCTTCCACGGGTGCTTCCACGAGCGCGGTCGGACAGACGAGATGCGGCATAGTAGTTTGCCCCGCCGGATTTGGTCAGATCGTCGATGCCGTCAGGATGGTAGCGTCCGATCGGCATATGAAGCCTAGCCGGTTTTTGCGGCTTTGGCCTCGCGTTCGACGTAGGCCATCCACACGCGAATGACCGCTACGGGTCGATTGTGTTGAAAAAGTCCCCGGCGAACACTTCGGAGCTGATTCTGCGCAACAATGATTCAGTATGACGGAGCATGTTGAATCATCGCGACGCAAATTTGGTCCAGATGGTACTGTCAAGTTAACGGGATTCGGTCGCCTCTTTGCGTTCCTCCTCGTTCTGAGGAGGCGCAAAACCTTGCAGCCAAAGGAATGGCTGGGACCTAACGGATCGCCACCGACCCCAAACGGTCAAACTTTGCAGTTAACTTGTCAAAGCCATCACGCCCTTGGTGAGTTAAGCTGACAGCTCCCCTCTCCGCCTGGATTCCAGTATATACTTCTATATAGAAGTGTGTATGAGAGAATGCGAGCCTAGGCTATACTGGGTGGATTCGGATGACGATAACCATGATACGATTAGGGGTAGTCGGTCTTGGCCGGGGCTTCATGCTTACGCTGCCGGCGCTTCTTGCAAACCCTCATATCAAGCTCACGGCAGCGTCTGACCCAAGGATTGACGCGCGTCAGCATTTTGCCACCCAATTCGGGGCGAGCGCCTATGAAAGTTTTGGGGCTCTCCTCGCATCAAGCGACGTCGATGCGGTTTATATTGCAACGCCACATGAATTTCATGCAGAGCAGGCGATTGCAGCATTGCACGCGGGCAAGCATGTGCTGGTTGAAAAACCAATGGCAACCACTGTTGCAGACTGCCTCGAGATGGAAGCAGCAGCCCGGTCATCCGGCAAATCATTGGTGGTCGGACCGAGCCACGGATTTGATGCGCCCGTACAGCGGACCGCAGAACTTGTCGGCTCAGAAGAATTCGGCGCAGTTCGCATGGTCACGGCGCTGAACTTCACCGATTTCATGTTCAGGCCGCGGCGTCCTGAGGAACTCGACACCCGGCGGGGCGGCGGCGTGATCTATAGCCAGGCTGCGCATCAGATCGACGTCGTGCGTCGCATCGTCGGCCGTGCAGTTTCCTCGATCCGTGCGACCGCGGGAAACTGGGATAGCAGTCGCCCGAGTGAAGGGGCTTATGCGGCACTCTTAAATTTCGACGGCGGCGCCTGCGCCACGCTGACATACAGCGGCTACGCCCACTATGATAGCGATGAGCTCGTCGATTGGGTTTCCGAACTCGGCTATGTGAAGGATCCGTCAATTTATGGCGATGCGAGGCGGAAGCTAGCCAACCTCTCAGCCGAAGACGAGGTCCAGGCAAAGCTCAGTCGAGCATATGGCGCCCGAGGTAGCTCAAAACCCTCCGCTCTTCCACCGTATCATGAGCATTTCGGTTTCATTCTCGTGAACTGCGAGCGCGCCGATTTCAAACTCTCGCCAAAGCGAGTCGTCATTTATGGCGATTCGGAACGCCGCGTCCTTGACCTCGCTCCACCGAAGCATCCGCGTTACGAGGTTCTGGCCGAGTTTGTCGGAGCAGTGATGGGCGAGCGAAAGCCCATACACGACGGATGGTGGGGATTGGAAACGATGGCCTGCTGCGAAGCTTTGCTCGAATCAAGCAGAAGTCGAAGAGAGATCGAGCCGGCATCGATCATACGTCAATTAGGGGAGCCAAACGGTCCGTGAGCAAACTGGATCTTTCATTCGCCTGCTGGGGATATGACCGGACCGAAGCGCTTCGTTCAGGGGAGGTGCAGCCAGACGGCATCAGTCTCAATTGTCAGGTGCTTGACGTCGAAGAGACCTTTTTCCGGATGCTGCGCAATAGGGAGTTCGACATCGCCGAAATGTCGATGTCGTCTTACTGCGTGACACTAGGCAGAGAGAACCCACCTTTTATCGCCATCCCGGTGTTTCCCTCCCGCTTCTTCCGGCATTCGTGCATATTCGTATCGACCAAGAGCGGTATCAGAAAACCTGAAGACTTAATTGGCAAGCGGATCGGGGTGCCTGAGTTCCAGATGACGGCCCCGGTCTGGATTAGGGGCATACTCCAGGACGAATACGGCGTTGACCCGGCTTCCGTCATCTATGTGACGGGCGGCGAGGAAGAGCCGGGGCGCGAGGAGAAGCTGAAGCTGAACTTACCGAAGAAGTTCAAGGTCGCGCCGATCGGGCCAACCAAAACGCTGTCACGCATGCTCGCCGACGGCGAGATCGATGCGCTGCATACGGCGCGCGCACCCTCGACATTCTATTCAGAACCACACAATGTGCGGCGGCTATTCGGCAACTTTGTCGAAGTGGAAAAAGCCTATTTTGTGAAGACCAACATTTTTCCGATCATGCATGTCGTTGCGCTGCGCCGCGACATCTATGAGCGCCACCGGTGGGTAGCGCAAGCATTGACTAAAGCATTTATCGAAGCACAACGTCGCTGCTACCAAGAGCTCAGAGTATCGGCTTCGCTCAAGACCATGTTGCCGTGGCAGATCGCCGCCGTCGAAGACACGATAGCGACGTTGGGACGCGAATGGTGGCCCTATGGAATCGATCGTAACCGGCACGTCATCGAGACCTTCACCCGTTACCACCATGAGCAAGGCTTATCGCCCCGCCGCCTGACTGTCGAAGAGCTGTTTGCGGTTGAGACCTTTGCCGAATTCCGAATCTAGGCTTACGGCCTAGGGCAGATTCCGCGAGCGATCCCCGAGACGGCACTAGCGACCCCATAGACCGCTCCCGTATTTAGGGACGGATCACAATGAAGCAAAGGCTTGAATTCCAGTATACTTCCATATAGAAGTATTTTCAAGCTGCGAGCCGCTGTTAGGAGGTACACGCGATGACTCCCGAACAAAACGACGTTCTTTGCCGTGTGGAAGGCGATGCGCCGATGGGGAAGCTGATGCGCCAGCACTGGCTTCCGGCCAGCATGATCGAAGAGGTGAGTGAGCCTGACGGTACTCCTTTGCGGGTGCGCCTATTGGGCGAGAACATGGTCCTGTTTCGGGACTCTCGCGGGCGCGT
The DNA here is from genome assembly GCA_963743765.1 of uncultured Alphaproteobacteria bacterium. Lineage (GTDB taxonomy): Bacteria > Pseudomonadota > Alphaproteobacteria > Micropepsales > Micropepsaceae > Rhizomicrobium. The sequence continues at coordinate 209,006 of CAVUQQ010000003.1, read as the reverse complement.
GGGCGCTCTCCAAGAGGCGTGTCCCCATCGCGGCGCTTCACTCCTGTATGGCCGTAACGAAGAGTGTGGCCTCCGCTGCCTCTATCATGGCTGGAAATTTGACGTGAACGGCAATGCCGTTGATATGTCTTCGGAACCCGTTGACGCGGTGGTCCGCAATAAAATGAAGACCAAGGCTTATCCTGTGCAGGAGGCTGGCGGGTTTGTTTGGGTTTGGATGGGAGACCCCAATGCAGTCCGTCCCTTCGACCCGCCAAACTGGACGGCCGCGCCGTCCGAAAAGATCAGTATCGTCAAGATGCATGCCGCGTGCAATTGGGCGCAAGTCCTTGAAGGCTCAATCGACTCCGCACACAGCTCGAGTTTGCACTCCAGCAACATGCCTGCGGCGAAGAACGTCAGCGGTTCCACCGCGACCGATACTGCTTGGCTCCGCCCTTCCGAAGACAAAGCACCCCGGCTTGAAGTTGAGAAATCGCCGTTCGGCTTTCGCTATGTGGCGATTCGGAAGCCAATTATGGACGCGGACAAGCAAGACTATGTTCGGATGACCCTGTTCGTGGCGCCATTCACCGTGCACATCCCGCCGAACAATCAGTACCACCTGAGCCAGATGCTCGTCCCAATCGATGACGTGAATACCATGTTCTACTGGATCGCTTGGCATCCGACGAAAGGTATCGCGCAAGAAGACTGGAGGCGATTCTGCGGCGCCGAGATCGGAAAGGACGTCGAACCGGTGACCTTCAAAAAGGTCCGCAATCTCGAGAACGGACACTTGCAGGATCGCAAGGCGATGAAAGCGGGCGATTTCACGGGCATATATGGGATTCCAGTACAGGACATGGCGATGTGGGAATCGATGGGACCGATTGCCGACCGCAGCGCCGACCGCTTGGCCTCAAGCGATAAGGCCATAGCTACGTTTCGTGCACAGATGTATCGCGCCGCACAAGCGGTCCAGCGCGGTGAACCCGCGATTGGATCGACTGAGCCCCTTGTTCCGCATATCAAGCTCGCGTCGTTTGAAGGCATGGTGCCAAAGGGCGTGGACTGGCGCACCATCAACGTCTCCGACGAGGAGAAGCGGATTAAAGGGACTGCTTATCAGAAAGCGGTTTGAAGTGGAGTTCGTTGTCCCGATTCTACCGAGCGGCGACCTTGTCGAACTCAGTTTGAAGATTGGTCGAGATTCGCCTCAACACGCTCGCGCAGATTTCGGCTTCCTGCGGTGCTATGCCTTTGATTGCAACCTTGTTGATTTCAATGGCGTATCCCATGAGCTGACCTTCCAATTGCCGCCCCTTGGGGGCGAGCCTGATGCACATCTTGCGGCTGTCGTCCGGGTCTCGCTCACGTGTCACGAGGCCGGCCTTAATCATGCCGTTGATTAAAGTCGCGGTCGTATTTTCAGTAACATTGGTAGCGTCGCTGAGAAATTTCTGAGTCACGCCGTCTCTGATCCAGAGCACGCGAAGGTAATACCAAAATCCAACTTTGAGACCATGGCGCGCGAGGTAGTTTGCGAGCAAGCGATCGAAGCGGCGATGGCATCGCCGCACTTGGTAGCCGAGGCTCCTCTCGGGATCGAGCTTCAGCGGCTTTCGTGATTGTGCAGGGCGAGTCATCAGACATGGTGTCATTTGACCGGGCCTAAAGGCAAGACGGAGCAATTCGCAGATCTCGCCAGTCTGCTCTTCATGCCATTCGCTGTCGAACCGCTGTACGCCCAACCCGCTGCGGTTCAGCACAATATGTGCTTCCTAGTAACACAGTTCGAGCACTGGAAAGCGCCGGATGAGAAAACGATGGATATCAGCGTGCCTCCCGACCGTCGTTATCGTCTCGATCTGTCTGGCAAATGCCCAGTCCTGCTCTGGCTGACTTCGCATTTGGTGACGGTGTTTCGAGGCGCCAATACCGTTTGGCTTCGACGTATCCTGTTCGCGCAACACCAGTGCGCCGTCGAATAGACGCAACAGCGCTTTGAGCTCGTTAGGCGAGTGCACCGTTGGGGACGGCTCTTGCACTGGCCCGCATCGGCCGGCCCATCTGCGTATTTGAGCAGACTGCAGCGTTTATGGGGATCGGAGCTGGTATCCAGATGGGCCCGAATTTCTAATGGGATCCCGCAGCAGCTCGGCTTGGGGGCAAGCTCGCACGCTGGCGGCATTTTCCAAATGCGCTCGTCTGCATGGATGCCGTCATGGTACCGAGGTCGTCCGCATTCCGGTTAGCACGCCATTCGAAGCCCGTTTCGGAGCGCCCTACGCGACGCGTGCGCCGGCCGTGACCTCCGCCCAGCGCTTCGCAGCTCCGGAAAGAGCGGTCTTCGCTCAGAAGCTCCGAATATCAGCATACGATCTGCCCGAAGTCAGTATTCAACAGGCCGCCGCGACCGCCGGCTAAAGCCGCTGCTATCTGGAATCCCACTGGCCGACCTCGAAGCCAGACCAGCTGTACACCTGTTGAGCTGCAACAGTGGTGCACCGACTTTTTTATATGCTAATGTTTTTCTATGTGGCGAGTAATCAAAGAGGCCCTGTCGCGATGGTCGTTCCATTGGCGCTCCGATCATCGCCGGTATTCAGACCTGCACGGCATGCCGTTTGAACAGAGATTTTCGCCGAAGCTGCCCCCTCAGCCGGACGCAGATGCTTAGGAAATCGCCGACTATATTCTGAAAGACCCGTACGGGTTTTGATTCGAGAACTCTTATTCGTCGCTCGATCTTGACTCGTGGCAACCACTTTCAGCATCGCACAAGTGGTTTGCGGGTGCCGATGTGAGCATCTCCAGATCGCTCAAGCTGTTCGTTGCGGGGGTACTGTCAGGTTAACTCAGCTCGCAACCAGAGCGCGAAAATGGAGCGAATAGAATCAATTCTCTAAGAACGTCGCCAAGGCTCAATTTCAACTCCAGGTTACTTAACCTGACAACACCAGTTGAACAATACTTTCAATTCGAAGTATTTTGCTCTGGCCGGAATCTGCGAGGACACCTAAACATGGCTGACGATGCGTTCACCTGGACCGAGTTGGTGTCACAGCGACTTTGCGTAGCAGACTTCCGCGTCGAAGGCGCGGTCATGTCCATGGGCCGTAGCCCGTTCAGCGAGCGCCGCGTCGGCTACATCACCGGCGGCGAATTCACCGGCGCCAAGCTGTCGGGCGAAATCCGGCCTGGTGGCGGCAATTGGTCCCTGAGCGGTGAGCCGCGCGACGGCAACACCTATGGCGCTTTCGATGCACGCACCGTGTGGCGAACGCATGACGGCGCAATGATCTATGTCACCTATTCGGGACGCAGCGTCGTACCCGAAGATGTCGCCAAGGAATTTCGCGATCCGAACGCCGGTCCCGTCGATCCGTCGCGCTACTACATCCGGATTGCGCCCGTGTTCGAAACCAGCGATGCGCGTTACGAATGGCTGAACGGCGTACTGGCCGTCGCCTGCGGCCAGCGCATGAGCTGGGGAATCCGCCACTGGATGTTCCAGATCCGTTGAACGCTGGCGCAAGCCGATAGCGTCAGTTAAATTGACAGAAGCGAAAAAATCGAGGAGGACCGCTCCATGCCCAGGCTGCGCCAGATTTCACGCTCAAAGGCGACCAACAAAACCATCTTGACCTATTATGACCGCCTGTTCGGATCGCGCGATCCGGTAAGCCAGCCGGGCACCGCCACGGGAACGCGAGGTGATTGGTGGACGGTCTTTGCACTGGTCCCCGATATTTTTGAGCATGCCGTGTCGGGCTTTGGGCTGTATCGCGCACCGGTGCGCAAGCTTGATCCGGTGCTGCGCGAACTCGGCCAGACTCGCGCGGGATGGGCGCGTGGCTGTCAGTTTGTTTTCTCTCAGCACTGCAAGTCGCTGCGCGGCCTCAAGGTCGCGGACGACAAGATTGCTGCGATCCCGTTCTGGACGGTCTCGAAAATCTTTAATGAGCAAGAGCGCGCGGTTCTTGCCTACACCGACTGCCTCGTCCTGGCCGGTGGCCGCGTTCCCGAAGAAGTCGTACAAATGCTGAAGTCCTTTCTCTCGGACGAGGAAATTCTGGAGCTGACCTACATCACGTGTCTCTATGACATGCACGCCGTGATGACCAAAGCGCTCCGGCTTGAGTTCGACGATCGCGATGATCCGATCGTTGAAGTTGCCGCGCCCGAGAATTTCGGCGGCACGGACTTTCTCGATTCCAACCGCAAGACGGACTGAACCTAAAGCGAAGCAAATGAGACCGGGCGGCGCGGGCACGGCGCGTCGGCTTGCGCAGTCATATGGTCGTGGACGATATTGCCGCCATGGCAAAATCCAAATTCGCAAGCGCCAAGCAGCGGAGACGGCACCTCGTCGTTCCGCTTTTGAAGGGTTTTTACTGGTTCGACGAGGGCCTTCAGGCTTACCTGCAGCACAAAGGATAGCCGGCGTTTCGCGCGCCCCGTCCATGGTAATAGCGAATGTCGTGATGGGCGTCACGCGTCCGACCGACATTGCCCGCAATCTTGGCATCAGCCGACAGGCGACTCACGTTACCATCGGGCATACTCGAGCTGCGCAAGGATCTGCATAACAAGCGCGGGAAAACGGTCGCCATCAGTGCGACCGGCCAGGCGATGCGCCGTGATGCCCAGGAAGCCATGGAGATCCTGACCAGAGCCTGGGCGACCGCATCGGACACCGGCAAGTCGCTGCACTCCAATCCGCCTTTGCGGCGGATTGGGGCCAGCCGCCGACCGTCCTTAAGAAAAAGCGAAAACTGGGCCACAACGCGCACGGTTAAATCTCTAAGTTTCCTTCTTCCTGCTTGCCGCCTCGCGGGTTGGGCGGATGTCGCTAGCGCGTCTCACTTCCATATTGTCAACTAGATTGACACTACACCCGTTCAAAGGCTGCCTTTTGTAGACATATTCGTTCTCGGGAGGACTGAATGGCACGGAAGAGCGACCGGAATTTGAGTATCACGGCGTCAATCACGTGGCGCTTGTCTGCAAGGACATGGCGAGGACCGTGAAGTTCTATCGCGACGTTCTCGGCATGCCCGCTGGTCAAGACCCTGGATCTGCCGCTCGGCATGGGACAGCACTTCTTCTTCGACATCGGCAAAGGCGACTCGCTTGCGTTCTTCTGGTTTCCGGATGCCCCGGCGGGTGAAACGGACGTCTCCTTTCCGACGGCGTTGCCGGGTGCTGGCTCGTTCGTCACGGCGGACGGCTCGATGAATCATCTCGCCTTTGATGTGCCGGTCGAGAAGTTCGAGGAGTATCACGCCAAGCTGAAAGCCAAGGGTGTGGACGGCACCAAGATTCGCAATCAAGAAAATTCTCCGAGGCAGATCAGCCCGGAAATGAATGAAGGCGTCTATACCCGTTCCTTTTATTTCTACGATCCCGACGGCGTGTGCCTCGAGTTCGCTTGCTGGACGGGCGCGTTGAAACCATCCGACGTCGCGCACGAAGCGATGACGGCGAGCGGCGCCAAGGCCAAGGCGTGGTTTTCGAGAACGCGTAAGCGGTCGTGTCAAAGTTCGTGTTCAAGCGCGGCAGGCGATTTCTCTTCTCGCGCCACGTGCGCGTCGGGCCGGTTCAGAAAGGAAGTGCGTAACCCTTCAGTGACTCGCGGATGCGGCGTTTGTCGATCTTTCCTGTCGCGCCCAGTGGGACTTCATCCGCGAAGACGACGTCGTCGGGCATCCACCATTTGGCCATCTTGCCTTCCAGGAACTTCAGCAACTCTTCCTTTGAGGCCTTCGCGCCCGCGTACAGCTGCACGACAAGCAACGGACGCTCGTCCCATTTGGGATGCGCAATCCCGATCACCGCAGCGAGTGCCACGGACGGATGGCCCATTGTAATGTTTTCGATTTCGATCGAGCTGATCCATTCGCCGCCGGACTTAATGACATCTTTGGCGCGATCGGTGATTTGCATATAGCCGTCGACGTCGATGGTGGCGACATCGCCGGTGTCGAAAAAACCTTCTTCGTCGAGAACATCGCCGCCATCGCCGCCGTAATAGGCCCGCGCGACGGTCGCGCCTTTTATCTTCAGACGGCCGAATGCCTTGCCGTCATGTGGAAGCCGCTTGCCCTCGTCGTTCACGAGTTTCAATTCCAGCCCGCAAAGCAACCGTCCCTGCTTGAGCTTGTAGGGAACCCGTTCCTCAAAGGGCAGCGCCGCAATTTCGGCGGTTGGAACCGAAACCGTTGCGAGAGGCGACGTCTCCGTCATGCCCCAGCCTTGAATCACATCGACGCCGTAGTCATCATGGAAGATGCGAATTATTGACTCCGGGCACGCCGAACCACCGATGGTCACGCGGTTAAGTTTGGTCAGCTTGCCTTTTGTCGACTTCAGATGTTGAAGGAGCATCTGCCACACAGTCGGCACCGCCGCGGAATAGGTGACGCCCTCGGACTCAATCAATTCATGAATCGATGCGCCGTCCATGCGGGACCCCGGTAGCACAAGCTTGGCGCCCACCGCGGGCGCGGAGAACACCACGCCCCAGGCATTGGCGTGATACATGGGCACGACGAGGAGAACCGTATCGCGCGCCGAGAGCCGCAGCGCATCGCTCTGCAAAGTCATCAGCATATGCAGGTAGTTCGAGCGATGCGAATAGAGCACGCCCTTGGGGTTGCCCGTGGTGCCAGAGGTGTAGCAAAGCCCCGCTGCGGAATTTTCGTCGAACCCGCCCCAGTCGCAGGTTTCGGACGTACCGGCGATCCAGCTTTCGAAATCGACAGCCTTGAACGACGTTTTCGGCACTTCCGGCCGATCGGCGAAAAATATGACTTTGTCGACGGTCGGGCACTGCGGCAGGATAGTTTCCAGCATCGGTGCGCAGGCGACGTCGGCGAGAATGATCCGGTCGGCGGCGTGATTGGTGATGTAGACGAGATGTTCTTCGAAGAGCCGCGGATTGAGCGTATGGCACACCGCGCCGATGCCGATGATGCCATACCAGGCCTCAAGGTGACGCGCACCGTTCCAGCCCATGGTGGCGACGCGGTCGCCGCGCGCGATGCCTTCGGCGAGAAGCGCGTTGGAAACCTTCTTGGCGCGCGCGCGCACTGCGGCAAAATTCGTTCGCGTCTTCATGCCCTCGGCTGAGACTGACACAATTTCGCGGCGTCCGTGCCAGGCTTGTGCGTGGTCGATGATCTTGTCGGCCGTCAACGGCCAGTTCTGCATCAATCCTTGCATGATAATATTTCCGTTCGCTCTTGCCGCTGGGTCAGAATTCAAGCGGAGTTGTGCCCGCCGATCTGGACATCGGCAATCTCCCGCCGATACTATTCATTCGATATCTAAGCGTCCACGGCGACGGGAAGAAGCGCGGAATGCTACTGCGCCGCATAAGGGGAGAAGTGCTCACATGTCTGATGCCGATCTGTTGGCGAAAGTCGATACGCAGTTCATCGGAATGGTGTCGCCGACCGCGCCGCGCATTCAGGCTGGCGGACATCCCTGTCAGGGCATCTACTGGACGCCGAAAGGCAAGCGCCCGAAGATCGCGCTGATCGCGACGCACTACAATGTCGATTTCACCGAACACTATATCGCGGCCTACTTCGCGGCGCGCGGCATTGGCTTTCTGGGCTGGAACACACGCTATCGCGGCGCGGAGGACCAGTTCCTGCTCGAACATGCGCTGATCGACATCGGCGTCGGCGTGCGCTGGCTAAAGGAAAGGGCCGGAGTCGAACGGATCGTAATTCTGGGCAATTCCGGCGGCGGCTCGCTGATGGGTGCCTACCAGGCCGAGACACTGGCGCCCACACTTGTGCACGACGCCAAGGGCGTCGCGAAGGACGCCTTGCATGCGCTGCAGGGCGCAGATCTCTACATCTCGCTCAATGCGCATCAGGGCCGCCCGGAAGTGCTGACCGATTGGATGGACGCGTCGGTGGTTGACGAATTCGATCCGACCAAGACCGATGAATCGCTCAATCCGTTCAATCTCGACAATGGCCCGCCCTACAGCGCTACCTTCATCGCGAAGTACCGCGTTGCGCAGCACGCGCGAAACCAACGCATCACGGACTGGACCAAGAAAGAGCTGGCGCGTGTCAACGCCGCGGGCATTCCCGACATTCTCTTTCCGCTGTACCGGACATGGGGCGATCTTCGCTTCATGGATCCGGCGATCGACCGGTCGGACCGGATCTGTCCCGCCTGCTATCGCGGTCATCCCGCGCAGGCCAACCGCACACCCGGCATCGGCCGTGCCAATACGCTGAAGACCTGGCTGTCGATGTGGAGTCTTTCGGAATCGAAGTGTCAGGGCCGCGACCATTTGGCGAAATTCACCGCGCCCGCGCTTGTCGTTCAGGGAACGGGCGATACGGGCGTGTTTCCGTCCGATGCGAAGAAGATCTTCGATTTCATCGGCTCCAAGGACAAGCGGCTGGAGATGGTCAAGGGCGCGCACTATTTCGAAGACTCGTTGCCCCATCGCGAGGCCGTCGTGGACCTGATGGTCGACTGGATCAAGAGCAAGAGCTGAGGGTGCTAGCCTTCGGCGTCCGAGCCGCGCCCGCGGAATCCGGCGTCCTGATAGGAATCACCATCGTCGCGACTGAGATTGTCGATGATCTTGAGTAGGGCCTTGCGTAGCGTCGTTACCTGCTGCGGGGTGAGCCCCTTCAGGCCCAGCGCGTTCACTTCGGCGACATACGGAATTAGTTTGGCCTTGAGCCGCTTGGCGCGCGTCGTGAGGTAGACATGCACTTTGCGCCGGTCGGTCGATCTTTTGCGCCGCACAACGTAACCGGCGCGCTCCAGACCATTTACGGCGGCCACGGTTGTCGGCTCGCGCATGCCGGCGCGGCGGCTCAGCTCGATCTGTGTGAGGCCATCCTCGGCCCAGAGCACGCGTAAAAAACGCCATTGCCCGCTGGTAATCCCGACCGGCAGCGTTCGCCTTTCCAGCGCCCGGGAAAAGGAGCGGAACGCGATCCTCAGCATATACCCAAAGCTGTTTAAGGGGTTCTCGAAGTGCTCGACTGAGGGAGCCCGTTTCCGACTCGCCATTGTGCAGGACCATCCATCTGCGCCGCGCGCCATGAATATGGGCGCACGTGCAAAAAGGCAAACCCGGCCCGCGTGGCCACCCTGAACCCTCTTTGGCCCTACAAGGTTAACGACCCATAGATTTCTAAGTAAATTGACAATTGGCGGAAAATCACAAATCGTCGGTTCCACGCCTGCTTGCGAGGATTTTAGGGCCATGAATTTACCCCTTCTTCTGACGGCCATCGTGGGCAGCTATCCCCAACCTGATTGGCTGATTGATCGCGAACAATTGAAGAGCCGACTCCCGCCGCGAATCCGCGCGACGGAACTGTGGCGCGTGCCAGCACAGTTCCTGTCGCAGGCGCAGGATGACGCCACGATCATCGCGCTCGTGGATCAGGAACGCGCAGGCATCGACATTGTGGGCGACGGCGAAATGCGCCGCGAAAGCTATTCCAACCGGCTCGCTACGACTTTGAGCGGCATCGATATCGATAATCCCGGTACGGCAATGGACAGAACGGGCGCGCCGAACCCCGTTCCAAGGGTCAGCGGGTCGGTCCGTCGCCTCGGACCCATCGAAGCGCAGGACGTACCGCTTCTTAAGAAGTACACAAAGCGCCCGATCAAGATGACCATCCCGGGTCCCTTTACGATGACCCAGCAAGCACAGAACGATCATTACAAGGACGATGAGTCACTGGCGCTCGACTACGCGGACGCAGTAAACGCAGAGATGCACGACCTCTTTGCGGCCGGCATCGATATCGTCCAGCTCGACGAACCCTATCTGCAGGCTCGCGCCGACAAAGCCCGCGCTTACGCGGTCAAGGCTCTGAACCGAGCCATCAAGGGCGTCAAAGGCAAGACGGCGCTGCACATCTGCTTTGGCTATGCGCATGTGCACAAGGGCGCGGCCAAGCCGAACGGCTACTCCTATCTTGCCGAACTGGAAGATTCCGGCATCGACATTATCTCGGTTGAAGCCGCCCAGCCCAATCTGGATACGGCCGTGCTGCGCGATCTGCCGAGCAAGACGATCATGCTCGGCGTCATCGACCTCAATAATCCGAACGTCGAGACGCCTGAGAAAGTCGCGTCCCGCATCCGCGCCGCGTTGCGCAACGTGCCGGCCGAACGGCTGATGATCGCGCCCGATTGCGGCATGAAATATCTTTCACGCGAGACGGCGTTCGGCAAGCTGAAGGCGATGGTCGACGGCACCAAGATCGTCCGCGCCGAACTCGGCTGACCCTCAGGTCGCAGCAATCCAGTCGGCCAGAATTTGCGTGACCAGCTGCGGACGCTCCAGCGTCATCAGATGTCCGCAATCATCGATAATCTGGACGCGCGCGCCGGGAATGCTTTCGCTCATTTCCTTTTGATCTTCGAGAGTCACGATGCCGTCCTGACGCGCAAAGAGGATGAGCGTGCGACACGTGATGGCGCCCAGATCCTGCCGGCTGTCCAGCCTCGTCATGATGGCTCGTTGCTGCCGCAGAAAAACGTCGGGGCCGGTATCCTCAGCCATTTTGCGCACGACTGAAACCAACACTTCGTCACTGCGCCGCGCGGGATGCAAAAGAATTGGAATGCGTTCCTCGACGACGCCGGCGAACTTTCCGGCCTCGACGAGGCGCAGATAACCTTTGCGGCGCGTGGTCTGTACAGGCGTATCCGCCGATGCCAAGGTGCTCAGCAACGCGAGACCGGCGACGCGGTGTGGTGCCTGGCGCAGGACTTCGAATGCAACGAAGCCGCCCATCGCATGGGCGATAATCGAGAAGCGCTCCGGCTGTGATGCCAGGATTGTCTTTGCCATCGCGCCGACATTGTCATGGTCACGCTGAACGGACACAGCAACATCTGTCAGGGCTTCCAGCGCCGGGACCTGCTCGCGCCACAGGCGTTCGGTGCAAAGCTGTCCGCTGATGAGAACAACGGGCGGGCGTTTGGCAGCCACGTCAGATTACCCGGTGCAGAAGCGTTTCGCCGACCATGACCCGGCGGCAATTCTCCATCGCCACCACAATGCTCCGCCGCAGCGTTTCCGGCGTGAGCCAGGCGATATGCGGCGTAAGCACCACATTCGGCAGCTGGAATAGCGGATTGTCGCGTGACGCGGGCTCCTGGGCGAACACGTCGAGGCCGGCGGCCGCAAGGTGACCGCTGCGCAAAGCTTCCGCCAGCGCGGGTTCGTTGACGAGATCGCCGCGCGCAGTGTTGATCAGGGTGGCGCCCTTCTTCATCCGCGCGATGGCGCTCTGGCCGATCAGCCCGCGCGTTTGCGGCGTAGAGGGAATGTGCAAAGACACGATGTCGGATTGGGCAAGCAGCTCGTCCAGATTGAGGAAACGGGCCGCAGCATCGGCTTTGCGCGTTCGCGCCGTGTAAACAGTTTCGGCTCCGAGCGCACGCAGGGCCGGTGCGAGGGAGTTGGGTACCGCCCCAAAGCCGACGAAACCCACCGTTCGTCCCCCGATTTCACCGACCTGGTCGAGCTGCACCGGGTCCGGACTCCAGCCAGCGCCGCCCCGGGTCAACGGATCGAACACCATGACGCGCCGCAGGGCCGCCAGCATCAGCATCAGCGTCATCTCCGCCACCGCGCGGCTGTTGGTGCCCGGCATGTTGCATACGGCGACGCCGCGTTCTTTTGCTGCGTCGAGATCGATCGTGTTGACCCCTACGCCGATCTTTTGAATGAGCTTGAGTTGCGGCGCGCCCGCAATGTCGGCTGGCGTAACGGGACGCAGCACATGCAGGAGGACCTCCGCCGTCCGCATCGCCGCAGCAAAAGCGGCGTCATCGGCTTCGTCCACGATGGTGAGAGTTATTCTCTTGAGTTTGGCCGCCTCGAGAAGCGCGCGGAACCCGGCGCTGGCGCGGTAATGCAGAACGACGTTCACTGCGCGGCGCCCGGATGGGATTTCATCGAGGCCGGAAACGCACTCCAGCCGGCAAAATTTGCGTCGGCGCCCATCGCCTCCTCAATGCGCAGCAATTCATTCCACTTCGCCGTGCGCTCGGAGCGCGCGAAGGAACCGACCTTGAGCTGGCCTGCATCCCAGCCGACCGCAAGGTCGACAATGGATGTGTCCTCCGTTTCACCGGAACGCGCCGAGACGATCGTGGCCCAGCCCCGCGCCTTCGCCGCGTCGAGCGCACGCTTGGCTTTGCTCACTGTACCCGCCTGATTGACCTTGATGAGCACGGCCGTGCAGGCGCCGGCCGCCGCAGCCTGTTCGACGCGCGCCGCATCGGTCACCAGGAAGTCATCGCCGATGATCTGTGACTGTACGGCAAGGGCTTTTGTGATGCTCACCATGGTCGGCGCATCATCCTGCGCCGCGGGATCCTCGATGGAAATGATCGGAAAGCGGCGCGCCCAATTCTGGATGAGATCAGCCATCCCGCCCGAATCCAGTTCTAAGCCATCGAGTGCCAGCCGATAGCGCCCGTCGGTAAAAAACTCGCTCGCAGCAATGTCGAGCGAGATGAAAACATCCTGACCAGAGACGTGACCCGACGCATCGATCGCGCGAGTCAGCGCTTCGAGGGCTTCTTCGTTCGACTCGAAATTCGGCCACCAGCCGCCTTCATCTGCCGTGCCCGCGAGCGAACCAGCCTTAGCCATGAGTTCGCCGGCGGCGCGATAGACGTCGCCAGTGACTTCCAACGCATCACGTACGCTTTCGGCGCCCGGCACCATGATCATCAGATCCTGGATATCGATGCGGCGGCCGGCATGTGCACCGCCGCCGAAAATTTGAATTTCCGGCAGCGGAATACGAGGCAATTTTTCATCGGCGAGATACCGCCATAAAGGCAGCCCTTCGGCCGCAGCCGCGGCATGCAGAACGGCCAGCGAAACAGCGACGCAGGCATTTCCGCCAAGCTTCGCCAGGTTGGGCGTGCCATCCAGATGCGTGATGAGATTGTCGATGGCCACTTGGTCTGCCGCATCCTGTCCGGTCAGGGCGTGGGCGATCGCGCCGTTTACATTCGCCACAGCTTTCGTCACGCCGTAGCCGCCAAAGCGCGCTCCGCCATCGCGCAAATCGATCGCTTCGTTGCGCCCGCGCGAGGCGCCGGCCTGCGCCGCCGCGCGTCCCCGCGCGCCGCCGGCGAGGGCCACTTCGGCCTCCACGGTCGGACGGCCGCGCGAATCCCAGATCTGCCGAGCCATCACCGACGTGACACGCGTTTTCACGGACTCAAATTCCTCTTACGCCCAAATGACCGAGCGCAGTGCGCGTTCGATCTAAAACATACGCGAACGCACGCACTCGCGCGAGCGAGCGGTCCGGCGCTCTAAGACTGCGCCGCGGCATTGCTGCCTTGCGGAGGAAACATAGCCGCGCGGCTCACCATCGCGGGAAGCTGGTCAAGCTGAAGACGCTGGGCGAGCCAGGGCGCCATCGCGCTGAGTCCTCTCAGATCATATCCGGTCGCATATCCGGACCGTTCCAGCATGTAGACGAGATCTTCCGTTGCGATATTTCCGGTCGCGGCGGGCGCGAAAGGACAGCCGCCGATGCCGCCAACGCTGGCATCAAGACGCCTCACGCCCGATTCCACGGCTGCGAACGCATTCGCCAGGCCCGTGTTGCGCGTATTGTGAAAGTGGCAACGCAACGGGATTTGCGGAATCGCTTCGCTCAGCGCGCCGATGAGTGCCTTGACCTGCGCGGGAACACCGACGCCCACCGTGTCGGCAACGGCGATTTCGAGCGGGCCGACCTCCGCCAGTCTTTTCGCCATCGCGACGACGCGTGCCTGCGGCACCTCACCCTCGAACGGACAGCCAAAGGCGACCGCGATCGTCACCTGGGCGCGCCGGCCGGCCGCGCGCGCCCGCGCGATCACGTTGACGGCCATCTCCACAGATTGCTCGGACGTCTGTTTCTGGTTGCGCAGGCCGAATGTGTCGGACGCAACGACAACCACGCCGATCTCGTCGATCACGGTGGCGAGCGCGCGGTCGAGACCGCGTTCGTTCAGCACCAGCCCTATCGCCGTCACATCCTTGCGCCGGGGAAGCGAGGCAATCACCGCTTCCGCATCGGCCATCTGCGGCACGCGCGCCGCGTTGACGAAGCTTGCGACCTCGATTCGCCGCGCACCGGTGGCGATGAGCCGCTGGATCATCGCGGTTTTATCCGGCGCAGCGAGCACCACGTCCTGGTTCTGCAAACCGTCGCGCGGACCGACTTCTATGATTTCGACCAATGTCGCCATCGTTAGACCCCGATCGTGCCGAGCTCTGCGAGTCGCGCGATCTCGGCATCGTTCAGTTTGAGCATTTCGCTGAGGACGTTGCGCGTGTGCTGGCCCAACAGCGGCGGCGCCGCAAACACATCTTCATAGGTGTCGGACAGTTTCACGGGATTGCCCGGCTCTTCGACGGTGGTTCCATCGGGCAGTGGCACACTCACTGTCATGTGGCGCGCAACGGCCTGAGGATCGGAAAGCGCGTGACCGAGATCGTTCACGGGGGCGGCCGGAATCCGGTACTTCGCCAACGCTTCAAGCCAGTACTCGCACGTCTGCGTCTCGAAAACCTTTTGCACACGCTGCTCGATGAATGCTTTCTGCGCGAGTCTGCCCGGTTGGGTGACAAATTCGTCGCGCCGCAATCCCTCGTCGCCCAGCAGGTCCACAAGGTTCGCCCAGAAATTATCGGTAATCACCGCAATGATAAGGTGCCGCGTCTTGGTGCGAAAAGTATTGTACGGAACATGCACGAAGTGGCCGTTGCCGGAGCGCTCCGGCGCAACGCCCGACATCAGGAACATGGTGCCCATATAATTGAGGAGAGAGAGCTGGCAGTCGAACATGGAAATATCGACATGCTGGCCGCGGCCGGTTCTCTCGCGCGCCTGCAGCGCCGAGAGCACGCCGATGGCGCCGAACATGCCGCCTGCGAGATCGCCGATGGGAATACCGGCGCGCAGCGGTTCTCCGTCGGGATAGCCGGTGAGCGCCATACCGCCGCCCATGCCCTGCGCCACCAGATCGAAAGCCGGCCGGTGCGGCATGGGTCCGGTCTCGCCGAAACCGGAAATGGCGCAGGTGATGATGCGCGGATTCACCTTGCTGAGTTGCGCATAGTCGATACCGAGCCGTTCGAGGACGCCGGCGCCGAAATTGCTCACCACGATGTCGGCATTGCGCACGAGCCCGAGAAAGAGCGCGCGCCCCTCCTCCGATTTGAGATCGATGGCGACGCTTTCCTTGTTGCGGCAGAGCGTGAGGAAATAGGCGCCCATGCCGGACTTGGAATAGAGCTGCGATCCCTCCAAGAGGCGCCGCGTGCCCTCGCCGCGCTCGGGCGGTTCGACCTTGATCGTCCGCGCCCCCATGTCGGCCAGCAGCATGGTGCCGTATGGACCGGACAGCATATGGGTCAGATCCAGGATGGTGATGCCTTGAAGCGCGCGTGACATTATGCGGTTCCGTGTTGGTCCGATGGAGCCGCCCAGACGGCCGCGCGCGCCAAGCTCTCGCGATAGGGTGCAAGGCCGAGCCAGACGATCAACGCGACGATTGGCGTGATGGCGGCGATGGCGGTTGCGAGCGCATAGCCCACCGCCAGTTCGTCACGATAGACATAGTCGGTGATTGCCGCGACCAATGTCGGCCCCAGGCCGACGCCGAAGATGTTGGCGAGGAAGAAGTAGAGCGCCACGACCTGACCGCGCATTTGATTGGGCGTGATCAGCTGCAATGCCGCAATGACCACGGCGACAGGAAAGCTGCTGAGGAACGTCGAAAACACCAGAAAGAGGAATGATATCTGCGCCGTGGGCATGAGCGTTGCAAGTATGGCCGGTATGCCCGCCACCGTCAGCGTGATCAGCGGCGCGCGCAGATAGGCGTCCTTGTATCCACGTGCGGCCAGCCATTCGGCAAATCGCGCACCGGTCAGAACGCCCGCGCCGCCCAGAAGCGCCAGCATCAGACCATAGACATAGCCGATATCGTGGGCCGCCCAGTGGTGCACGCGGACAAAGTAGGTCGGCATCCAGGCGACCGTGCCGAATCCGGCCGCCGAACTTATCGAAAAGGCCGCATAAATGGCGCCGAGCGTTTTCCAGTTCTGCCGCATGAACGCTGTAGTCTGCGACAGCGGCAGCGCGGCCTTTTTCGACTCCAAACGTCCGCGCCGCCGCGGCTCTTTGACGAAGAGCATCGGCACGATCACCGCCATGCCGACCGCGCCGACCACCAGGAATGTGGTCTGCCAGGGATGGAGCGTACCGAGGAAGGGCAGATGCGGTTGCGGCAGAGCACTCACCAGCTGAATGGCAAGGCCGCCGACAACCAGCGCAAAGCCTGCGCCGAAATATTGCGCGCCCGTGTAGATGCTGAGGGCGCCTGCGAGCTTGTCGCGCGGGAAATAATCGCTGATCAGCGAAATCGCCGACGGCCCCAGCGTCGCTTCGCCCACGCCCACCATCACGCGCCCGATGAAAAGGCGGACGAAGCTTTGCGCCAGGCCGCAGGACATCGTTGCCATGCTCCACAAGACGATGCCAACGGCGATGATCCGCTTGCGGTTGGCATGGTCGGCGAGGCGCCCGACGAGCAACCCGAAGCCGACATAGAACAGAACGAAGGCGAATCCCGCGAGCAGGCTGACCTGCGTGTCGCTGAGGTGGAAATCGTGCTTGATCGGCGCGAACATCAGCGTCGGAATCTGGCGCTCGACATAAGACATCATGTTGGTCAGGGCGAGCGCCCCGACGACGAACCAGGCCTGACTGCGCGCCGGATAGGGCTCATTCGCAGCAGGCAACGAAATGTCTGCCGCCAGCCCCGAAAGGACCGACGGTTGAGCGTCAGTGGTCAACGTCATGAGCTGGTGTGGGCGACGTGCCGTCTGGCGTTGCCCTTGGCCGCCCGCTCTTTGAGCCGCACACGCTCACCAGCAGCGTTTACCGGGTCATGGCGAATGTCGTCGGCGCGATAGGGTCGCGTGAGCGCGGCAAGTTCCATGTGAATGCCGTTCGGATCCGTAAAATACATGGAGCGGATCCAGGTCTTGTCCGTCACGGTCTGCGACGAGTGCTGGTCGGAATCCTCGTGATTGAGGATGCGCAAGGATATGCCGCGCGCCCTCAGGCGCTCCGCATATTCGTCGAACTTTTCGATCGGGATGCTGATCGCAAGGTGGTTCATCGACGCGTGGGCGGTCTGCGTGCCCTTGGTGAGGTAGTCCGGATGCATGGACGCGATGCCCGGCGCTGCCTTGGGCGCATTGGGGAACCAGAAGAAGGCGATGGAGCTGCCCATCCCGCAATCGAAGAAGAAGTGTTGGCCGCGTCCGTTGGGAAGGTCGAGCGTCTTAACCAGCTTCATGCCAAGCACGCCGTCGTAGAATTCGACGGTCTCGGCCATGTCACGGCAGACGAGCGCCACATGATTAACGCCGCGATATTCCATCGACTCTTCGTTTTGCTTGTTGGGGCTGTCTTTCGTCATGACACACTCCGGGCTTTGAAAATTGTGGACGAGTGGAACCTGCCCTTGCAAGCTTCAGAATGACAGAAGCGCGCGGGGCGAACTGGGCACGCGACGCCGGTTTGCGGTCACGCACGCCTCTTCAAATGGTTCAACCTGAGCGCTTTAATCGATCAAAGCTTTAACGTCAGATCCACTCCATACGTAGCTGGGTTGCCGAAATAGAGTTGCGTGAAGTAGCCCGAACTCGGCACGGCGGATAGACGAACCCGCGCGTTGTTGAGGTTCTTGCCCCACAGCGAAACCTGCCAACGGTCGTTCGGCTCATTGTAGACGAGACTGGCATTGAACATCGCATAGGCCGGCTGGAAGCCCACTGGGTTGTTCGTCAGATCCGTGTAGTGCGATGTCTCGATCTGAACCGACGCCGACGGCGTAAGCGTGCCATTACCGGCGAGGTCAATATCGTAGGCGCCCTGGAAGTTCATCGTCCATTTGGGTGTACGGGTTGGCCGCAAGGAAGCATAGTTTGCCGCGCCCGAGCCGAATACGTTGGAGAAGAAGTTCGTATAGTTCGCGTCCAGCAGGCCCACACTGGCATTCAGCGTCAGATGGTCCAGCGGCAGCGCCGTCACCTCGAGTTCCACGCCCTGCGCCCTTTCGAAGGCGTTGTTCACAATCGCTGACTGCAAGCCGCCGCCCGGAATGAACGCGCCGACCTGCAGGTTGGCGTACTTGTTGAGGAAGGCGGCTACATTGACGCGCAGATGGTGGTCATACCATTCGGATTTCAGGCCGATTTCCCAGGCCGTCGCTGTTTCCGGCGCATAGGCCAGACCGGTCAGGAATTGGGAGTCGACGCGGCTGTTGAAGCCTCCCGCGACGAAGCCCGTAGACCAGCTGGCGTAAACCATCTTGTCCTCGTCGATCTTGTAGTTAATGCCAGCATGGTAGGTGGCGTTCGACCACGATTTGGAGAAGTGGAACGTACACGCCATCGTCGGAACCGCGTTCTGCGGTGGCGTCGTGTTGAATGGATGGGTGATAAAGTAGGGATTGCTCGGGTCGCAATCCGACGCACCCGCCGCGAGGTGAGAGTTAACGCGCGTAATATCCTTTCTCTGATCGGTGTAGCGGATGCCGGCGGTAAGCTGAAGATCTGGCGTGATGTTGTAGTCGGCCTGTCCAAACAGCGCCCAGGATTCGTCGTTTTGCTTGGCATAGTCGATATAGTCATTCAGCGTCGCAAAACTCGAATAGAAGAGCTGTTGGCCATGCCAGTTCTTGCCGATGTAGAGGGCGCCCGCAACCCACTTCAGCGGTGAATCGCTGTCGTTTGATTCTACGCGAAGCTCCTGACTCCACTGCCTATTGTCGAGACCGAAGATCGACTGAAAGAAGTTTAGTTCGGTGTCGTCGTAGTCGCTGTAACTCAGATTGCCGTCACGCACATAACCCGACACCGACACCACGTCGAACGAGTCCGCATGGTAGCGCATGTTCAGCGAGATGTTTGTCGTATCTTGGAAATCGCCGCTCGGGAAGTTGCGATAGACCGTGTAGGGCGGATTGGGGCCGATCGGATAGGGTTGGCCCGGCGTGCGATAGTCATATCCCGGATGACCGTAGAACGTCGCGAGATAGTCCCAAGCGCCGTTGCTTGTAATGTGAGACAGCGGTATCGAACCGTTCTGGCCGCCGACCGATGGGCTTCTGTCCTTGGCGTAACTCGCCACGAGGTCCGCTTCGAAATTGGAAGTCGGCTTCCAGACGAGTGTGCCGCGAGCCGTTTTGATGTTGTCGCCGCCCAGATATTTTGGAACGGATGTAGGCGCGCCTGGTGGCAACGCCAAAGTCAGATTGGTCCCGCCGGTATAGGCATTCTTAAACGGGCCGTTAGAATATTGGCTCTGCACGGAGACGCGCGCGGAGAGCGTATCGGTAATCGGGATATCCGCACCGAGCGAGAAGTCGATGCGGCCGAAGTTTCCGGCGCGGACCATGGCGTCATATTCCAGTTGGTCACCCGGCAACTTGGTCGTGATGTTGATCACGCCGCCGACCGTGTTCTTGCCGAACAGCGTACCCTGGGGCCCACGTAAGATCTGGATGCTGTCGATATCGAACGTGTTGGTGAGCATGCCGACGTTGCTCGGCTCGTAGACGCCGTTGATCGAAACGCCGACGGCCGGATCCTGGCCCATGTCGACGCCCGAATAGCCAATGCCGCGCGAATAGATCACGGCGGCGTTGCGGTGGATAGCGCCGACCCCTTCGATCGTGAAGTTTGGCGCCTGGTGGTCTATGTCGGTCAGGTTGTGCACGAACAATTTTGCGATCAGGTCAGCATTCAGCGCCGTCACCGAGACAGGCGCCGTCTGGATCGATTCGGCGTATTGGCGCGCGGTGACGGTCACCGTCTCGATCCCGCCACTTGCGCTATTGTTGGAGGACGCACTGGTGGCGGTTCCCCCGTTGTTCGTGGTGTTGGCGGCGACAACGGTCGAATCATCCGACGCCGCGATCGCGCCGCCCGCCATTAGCGACATTCCGCAAATGACCGCGCTCATCAGCAATGCTGAACGAATATGCATTTTATGCCCCTCTGAGTTTCCCCCCGATCCCCGCGCACAGCGCAGGCATCGCTCATTTTTCCGGCGTTTCGCCGTCTTGTAAGAATCCTAAGATTTCTAAGTGTTACAGTGCAACGAAATAAAATTTTAGTTCCAAGCAAATTGAATTCGCTCGTCTGTTGCGCTGCGGCATGGATTCACTTTTCCTGACCCAAGTGCGGACACAGGACTCCGGTTTGCTGCAGGTCCGCGCACGCAATTTGAGACGTCCACGAGCCATGGTGTAGGCTTGCGCCTGGTGGGGAGAGAGCAGTTTGATGTACCGGATACCTTCCCTTACGGCGCTGCGCACCTTTGAGGCGGTCGGCCGGCTTGGAAGCATCAAAGCCGCAGCGCAGGAGCTCAACGTCACTCCCGCCGCCGTGACCTACCAGCTGCGTCTACTGGAAGAGGATCTGCACACTGATGTCATCAATCGCGCTGCGAAGGGCGTAGCCCTTTCCAAAGCGGGAGACGAACTCTACCGAGCCGTTTCAAGCGCGTTCGGTTCGCTCGATGAAACCGCGAGAAAGATCCGCGAAGGATCTGGCAAAAGAATTCTGCTGATCGACAGCCTGCCGAGCTTCGCGAGTTGCTGGCTTTTGCCGCGCTTGTCGACCTTTTATACCGAGAATCCCGAGGTCGAGGTCGAAATCAATACAGTGGGCGATCTCGGATATCCGTCCACAGTTGCGAGGACCACAAACTCGGTCGCGATCCGTGTCGGCTTGAATGCCTCGCAATGGCCTGGTCTTGCCGCTGAAGAACTCGTCCACGAGGAAATGTTCCCGGTCTGCTCGCCTTCGCTGCTCGCCGGACCGGTGCCGCTGCGCGAACCCTGCGATCTGGCGGCGCACACGCTTCTTATCGTTTCGCGGCGTCCTGAAGGCTGGCCCGAGTGGCTTGCGGCAGCAGAACAATACGGGGACGTCACCGGCGGCGTTGACCCGAACCACGGACGCAAGTTCGACACGATCCAGATGGCGACCAGCGCCGCGATCGAAGGCATGGGTGTCGTGATCGGCCGAAAGCCCTTGATCGACCTTTATCTGAAGGCAGGTTTGCTTGTTGAACCGTTCCGCCTGCGCATTCCGAGCAAGACGTCCTACTGGCTCGTCACGCAGCCTTCCTCCGCCGAAGCGCCGCTGGTGCAGGCGTTTCGGTGCTGGTTGCGTCGTGAACTTGGCCTTCCGGCGGCGGCGGCTGCCGTAACTGCTTAGGCATGGGAGCGCGGTTCGCCCTTATTCCGCCGGCTCGAGAGCAACCGCGCGCTTGTTGCCTTCCGCGTCGACGGGTTCGTGCTTTACCTCGACCTTCGGGTCCAGGACGCGCGTCCAGGCTGCGATTTCAAGGCAGATGCCGTCCGGATCGAAGAAGTAGATCGAGCGGACGAAGGTCGACGGCGAAATCGTTTCGCTGATTTGGCGCTGCGAATCGTCGTGGTTCACCACCTTCGTGCACTCCACACCCCGGGCGAGCAGCCGTTCGTGATACTCGTCGATCTTGTCTTCAGGAACATTGAACGCGACATGGTTCATTGAGCCGTGGCCCGACGCAATGCTCTTGCCGCTGCCAGGCAGATTGCCCGCCGCCGCGACGCCCGGTGTTGCCTCCGGCGCATTCGGGAACCAGAAGAAGGCAAGGAAATCGCCATTTCCGATGTCGAAGAAGAAGTGCTGTCCCATGCCGTTCGGCAAATCGATCGTCTTGATCAGCGGCATTCCCAACGTGTTGCTGTAGAATTCCACCGTTCGCGCCATATCCTTGCACACCAGTGCTAGATGGTTGATGCCGCGAAAATCGAAAATCCTGTTGTGCACCGTTGTCATGGCCAGCGTCCTCCCGGAGATCATTTGGCGCGAACCATAGCACCGATGCCCTATTCCCTACCAGATAGACTTCTAAGTAATTTTTTTGTCGGCCCGCAAATTCACTTTGCGAGCACCCCGGACGATCCCGGCCATGCGCCGAGGTCACAGAGAGATGTCGCGTTGCGCGCGATATTCTAGACTTTTTGAATGCTCACAAATACCCTGCTCGCCTGATCGGCACATCACGTGATGCGCTTACTCAAAATTCAACGACGGGAAAACGCACCGTGGACGCAAATATCGAACTGGCGAAAAAATTCTTCAACGCGGTCGAGCGCGGTGACGTCAATGCGCTCAAGGAATTCTACTCGCCCGACGCCAAGATCTGGCACAACACAGACGAACTTCAACAGACACCCGTCGAGAACGTCCAAACCCTTGAAGGATTTGTCACTCGTATTCGCGATCGCCGCTATGGCGACCGGCGCGTGCACGCTTTCCCCGGCGGCTTTGTGCATCAGCACACCCTGAGTGGCGTGCGCTCCAAGGACGGTGTCGCGGTTCGACTGACAGCCTGCATCGTTTGCCTCGTTGAAAACGGTCGGATCACGAGACTCGACGAATATTTCGATTCCGCGGCCGTTGCCCGCTTCCGTGCATAGCAGGTTATTCTGATCGGCTTGCGGCATGGAAATTGCGAGAACTGTGGTCTCTTCGTAGCTAATCCAGGTGCTGTCATCTGTGGATGGCCCCTGCGATGCAAGAGTGAAGTTGGTCTGATGCAGATCTGTCGGATGCGGTCATCTGTTCGGCCTCACATGAGCGTTACTCCGTCAAGTCGAGAGGGTTGCTTGCGCTGACCAAGGCGGAGCTCTCTCTTATGCAGGTCTCCCTGCAAACCTCACATCCGGATCCTGTCAGGCAGACGCTAATATTTCTCCGGTTCGGGGGTAGTTTCGCCCCCAAATTGGGGGAGTGCCCATGCAAGCAGTCTCGTTCAAACGGCACCGGTTCCCGCCCGACGTGATCCGACAGGCCGTTTGGCTGTATTTCCGATTCACCCTGAGTCTGCGCGACGTCGAGGAGATGCTGGCCGAGCGTGGGATCGAGACGAACTACGAAACCATTCGATGCTGGGCGCTCAAATTCGGCCGACTTTTCGCTCAAAACCTTCGCCGATCCAGACCACAGGCCGACCGGCCGCTGGCACCTGGACGAGATGGTCGTGAAGATCTCGGGAAAGCGGATGTGGCTCTGGCGGGCCGTCGACGACGAAGGCGAAGTCCTCGACGTCCTCGTCCAGAAACGTCGCAATACCAAGGCTGCGATGCGCTTGTTCCGGAAGCTTCTGAAGAACACAGGCGTCCGGCCTGAGAGCATTCACACCGATCGATTGGCATCCTATCGTGCAGCTGCGCGAGAACTAGGCATATCTCGCCGTCATCGACCAGGACAGGATGATCGGCAACAACCGAGCGGAGAATTCACACCTGCCCATTCGGCGACGCGAACGGAAGCAACAGAAGTTCAAATCTCAAGCATCAGCCCAGAGATTCCTCGCCACTCACGCCGCCGTCTACAACACCTTTAATACTCAGCGTCACCTAACCACCCGTCCTACCCTTCGTCTCCTTCGTGGCGACGCATTCAGGACGTGGCGGACGGCGACCGTCGCGGCCTGACCGCCGCGCCTGCCGTGCATTACTGTGCCTCTATCGAGTTGCCCTGACAGTCCCCTTTGGTATTTCAGACAATTACTGGTGGTGCTGTCAGTCTAACTCTAAACTTTCTCCGTTTCGGGCCAGCATTGGCGACCGAATTGGGGAGTGCCCATGCAGGCAGTCTCGTTCAAACGGCACAGGTTCCCGCCCGACGTCATTCGGCAGGCCGTTTGGCTCTATTTCCGCTTCACCCTGAGCCTGCGCGATGTCGAGGAAATGCTGGCCGAGCGCGGTATCGAGACGAACTACGAGACGATCCGCTGCTGGAGCCTGAAATTCGGCCGGCTCTTCGCCCAGAACCTTCGACGATCCAGACCCAAGCCGACCGGCCGTTGGCACCTTGACGAGATGGTCGTGAAGATCTCGGGAAAGCGGATGTGGCTCTGGCGCGCGGTCGACGACGAAGGCGAAGTCCTCGATGTCCTCGTCCAGAAACGTCGTAATACCAAGGCCGCGATGCGTCTGTTCCGAAAGCTTCTGAAGAACACCGGTGTCCGTCCAGAACGCATCAGCACCGATCGATTGGCATCCTATCGGGCTGCTGCGCGAGAGCTGGGAATGTCTCGGCGCCATCGACCGGGGCGCATGATCGGCAACAACCGGGCGGAGAATTCACATCTGGTCATTCGACGACGGGAGCGCAAACAGCAAAAGTTCAAATCGCAAGGCTTCAGCCCAGAGATTCCTCGCCACCCACGCTGCCGTCTACAACACCTTCAATTTTCAGCCTCACATGATCCCCGACCCACCCTTCGCCTCTTCAGAGCCGAAGCCGATCAAGCGTGGCGGCGGCGACCATTGCCGCCTGAGCGTCGCACCCTGCCCTGCACATATGCGCCCTTAGAGAGTTAAGCTGACAGTTCCAATACGATTGTTTCCATCACTATTGAATGTTTTTCAAAGGTGTACTGGAATGTCTTCGATCCGTAGCGCAGGAGATTTTGATGGGGAAGCTGGACAGTAACATTGCCATTGTTCTAGGCGCGGCCGGCCGGGACAATATGGCCCAGCACATCGCATCCCGGTTTGCGACAGAGGGCGCGAAGGTTGTAGTCGCCGGGCGCCATCTCGACGAGTTGAAGCGCTTTGCCGCCACGATCGGCGCCGCGGCTTGCACTTGCGACATTACAAAGCGCGCCGACCTCGAGAAGCTCGCGGCCTTTGCCATAGAGAAATACGGCCACATAGACATAGCTTTGAACGCAACGGGATGGGGCCTGCTCAAGCCCTTTCTGGAAACCACCGACGAAGAACTGGTCGCGATGATGGACTTGCAATTCAAAGGCCCGTTCCAGTTTCTGCAGGTAATGGCGGGCGCGATGGATCGCGGCGGTTCTCTGATCCAAATCAGCTCGGCCACCGCCACAATCATGCTCAACGATCACGCGGCCTATATGGGCACGAAAGCAGGCATCGATCACGTGGTGCGCTGCGTCGCCAATGAATTCGGCGCCAAGGGCATTCGCGCAAACTCGATCTCGCCCGGCCTGACCGATACGCCCATGACGGCGCAAGCAAAGGCGACGCCCGGTCTCTTCGATGCGTTCGCGCCCTGCTACCCGCTGGGACGCATTGGAACGGCGGACGACATCGCGGCTGCAGCCGTGTGGCTTGCCAGCGATGAATGCTTCATGACCGGCCAGAATCTGCAGGTGAACGGCGGACTGACGCTCCGGCGCAATCCGTCGCGCGAGGAAATCGGCGCTGCTGTCATGAAGGCGATGACCGCACAGCAGGCGAAGGCGTAAGTCTCAGTCGTTTCCGATGAATTGATCGAGCATGCGGTGCAGCTGGCGAATTCGCATTTCCGTGTAGCGCCCAAAATGCACCGTGCCCGTGCCCGAGGCGTGCAGGCCCTCCTGCACATAGGGCAAATTGCCCATGTCCTGCTCGAAAATTCCGGCAAGGCTGCCCAGCTCCGGCGCATCGCTCCACTTCTCGTCCTCGCGGAGGAAATGCACCGGCGCGGGAACGGGACGCGGGCCCGATTTCGGAACGCGCTTGAGGATCATGACATCCATGATCGCGCTTTCGGGGTCGCGGCCGTTTGGACGCCAGCGATAAGTGAGATTGGGCGCATAGCCGGCCCAGAAGCTCATGTTGGGCCAAACATTATAGAGAAGGGCGTCGATCATCTCGGCGTCAGAACACTTCGAATAGTCCCAGCTGTCCTCCACCGCCAGGCTTTGACGTGCGGCCTCCGCTGCAAAGGCGCGCGCCGTGATGTTGCTTGGCACGTCCGTGTTGTCCTCCGACACGCGCCGACGCGTTCCACCGCCGCCGGCCGCCATCGCGCGGATGATGTCGCTATCGCTGAGATTCCTGTCGGCGATGAAAGGACTTGGCACGCCACTGGCGGAGAAGTGGCGGCTCACATAATCGTTGAGGAGATCGTATTGGCTGTTGGCGTCCGCAAGGAATGGCAGGATTTGGGGATGCGTCGTGATGGAGTGGTGACTCTCCATGAACGCCTCGGCCACCGCCTTCCAGTTGGCGCGCACGACCTTGGCGACATGGACGGCCTTGTAACGGTTGGCGAAGTCGTAGCGTTCGAAATCCTTCGCCAATGGCCCCAGCACCGTCTCAAGCGCCGGAGCCGTGAGATCAAAATTGACGAAAACAAAGCCGCCCCAACTCGCCACCTTGGCCTCGGGCAGCGACATGTCGCGGTCCTTCCATTGCGGAAAGTCCCATGGAATGGGATTTTCCTTAAACGTGCCGTCGCAGTTCCAGGCAAAGCCGTGATAGGGGCAGCGGAACTCGCTCTTCGAGCCCGGCATTGTCACCAGCTTGCGGCCACGATGCAGGCAGGAATTGTACAACGCCTTGATTTCGTTTGGCGCCGTGCGTGTGATGATCAGAGATTTTCCGACAACCTCATAGATCTGGTAGTCGCCGACCTTCGGAATCTCCTCCTCGCGGCAGGCCATCTGCCACACGCGGCTCCACACCCGGCCGACTTCCTTTTCGAAGAAAGCAGGGTCGTAATAGCGCGAGGCCAAAACCGGATCGGTGCCGATCTCGGGCACGTTCTTCTCGCGCAGGAAATCCGGAACCGGGCGCGTGTCGCGCTCCAGTATGTCTCCGTAGGATTTCGACGGATGCCGGTCGGCGCGGAACGGCAGAACGGGTTGGTTCACGGCTCAGGCTCCGAGGATGGCGACAGCCGACAGACCCGGCGCGCCATAAACCTGGCTGTAGCCGATCTTGGCTCTTTCGACCTGACGCCCCTGCGCCCGGCCGCGAAGCTGTTGGACATTCTCATAGACCTGCCGCAGGCCCGACGCGCCGATGGGCTCGCCGCACGCGAGGCAGCCCCCATCCGTGTTGATCGGCAGCACGCCGCCAATCCGCGTCGCGCCATCGCTGATGAGTTTTTCCTGCTCACCGTCGGCGCACAATCCGTTCTCGGACATGTGCATGACCTCGGCGCCCGATTCTGTATCCTGAATCTGGGCGACGTCGATGTCCTTGGGCCCGACGCCGGCCATCGCGTAGGCCGCTTTGGATGCGATCTGCGTCGGAGACGGTCCGCGCTCGACGTCGAGCGACGGCGCAAAGACCTCAAACGATCCATTCACCCGCGTGCGTACCGCGGCACCCATAATGCGCGGGCCGGATAGTCCGAGCTCTCGCATCTTTTTGTCGGAGACGAGAACCAATGCCGCGCCGCCTTCGGCAGGCGAGCAGAACATGAACTTGGTCAGCGGGTCGGAGACCATCTGCGAGTGAAGAATGGTTTCGGCATCGACCGGCTGTTTGCGCCAGGAATGCGGTGCCTTCGCGCCATTCTCAAATGCCTTTTCCGCGACGCGGGCGAGGGTCATCGGCGTGATGCCGTGCAGGCCCATATAGCGCGTGATCTTCATGGCGAAGAACTGCGTCGTCAGCATCATGCCGGTTTCGCCATACCACTTTGGCAGGCCCCAGGCTTCGGGATCCGGGTTGAACGCGCCGCGCGGATGTTTGTCGAAGCCGGTCACCACACCGATGTCGAACTCACCAGACTTGATGGCCCAATAGCCGGATAGCAATGCCGAGCCGCCGGTGGCGCAGCCGTTCGAGACGTTGATGAACTGAACGCCCGTCAGTCCCAGATGCGACAACATTGAAGTCCGCATTGCCGGCAGCCGATGAGCCGCCGAACGCGAACTGCATGTCCTTCCATTCGACACCCGCATCGGTGAGCGCTTCGCGCACGGCGAACACGCCCTGGTCCAGTCCGGTCTTGTCGTCATGGCGGCCGAAAGGATGAATTCCGGCGCCGACAATGTGAACTTCGCTCATTCTGGATTTCCCTGTGGTTCAGGCTGCGGGACGAAAGACGTAGGTGAGAACGGGCTCGCCGCCCTCTCGCTCAAATTTCTGGGTCCCGGCCTTCATCTTCATGCCGATCTTGAGCTTGGAAGGATCATCGACGTCGATGCGCGTCTCGACGATCACCTGGCCGGGCAGTTCGACGTAACCGAGGGCGAAGGGCCTGAAGCTGCGCTCATCGTCCACGCCCGCATAGGGCGGCGACTTGGGCCGGAAGCGTTGGACCGTGTGCGACCAGAGCGTGCCTTCGGACGCGAGCTGGACCGGCTCATATTGGGCACCCTCGACGCCGCCGGGGAGCGGAAAGACGATCTTTCCGTCGCTCTTGCGGCGG
The DNA here is from genome assembly GCA_963743765.1 of uncultured Alphaproteobacteria bacterium. Taxonomy (GTDB): domain Bacteria; phylum Pseudomonadota; class Alphaproteobacteria; order Micropepsales; family Micropepsaceae; genus Rhizomicrobium. The sequence continues at coordinate 180,724 of CAVUQQ010000003.1, read as the reverse complement.
CCGCCGATAAGATGGAGGCCAGTGCCGTTTTCCTCGAACAGGTTCGCCGCGATCGGCCGGTCCGCCATCATGTGCCCCAGCGTGATATCCCTCCGAGTACGATAACACCTTGGACAAAAAAGTCACTTCTGACTTATACAGGACAACAAGATTTTTTTAGCGCCGGAACAAGGCGCGGAAACCGGGAGACTGCAGGAATGGTGGATATAAGAAGTGCCAGGACCTTGGGCCAAGTGGCCCGGATCCAGGCGGAGGCCCGGGGCGCCGCGCCGGCCTTCGTGTTCGAAGGGCGCGCAACAAGCTTCGCCCAGTTCGACGCCCATGCAAACCAGGTTGCCAACGGCCTGATCGCGGCCGGCCTCGAGAAGGGTTCTCGCGTCGCCTATCTTGGCAAGAACAGCGACCACTACTTCGAGGCTTTCATCGGAGCGTCAAAAGCGGGCGCGGTGATGGCGCCGGTCAACTGGCGGCTCGCACCGCCGGAGATCGTCTATATCGTCAACGACTGCAAAGCCGAGGCTCTCTTTGTCGGCCCCGAATTCACCGACCTCGTCCGTCAGATCGCGCCGGAACTCTCCACCGTGCGGATGATCGTCGCGATGGAAGGCGGCGTGCCCGAGTGGCCCGCCTTTGAGAAATGGCGCGATCAGCAAAGCGACGAAGAGCCGGATGTCGGCGCAGGCTGGGACGACGTCGTCGTGCAGCTCTACACGTCCGGCACGACCGGCCGGCCCAAGGGCGCAATGCTTAGGCATTCCAACATTCTGGGAATGCGCCAGCATCCGCCGGAGCTGATGGCCGAATGGAACACCTGGCAAGACGGCGACGTCAGCCTTGTCGCCATGCCGGTGTTTCACATCGGCGGGTCCGGCTGGGGCATTAGCAGTCTGGTCAACGGCGCCAAGGGCGTGGTCGCACGCGAATTCGATCCGCACAAGGTGCTCGACTTCATCGAACAGGACCGCATCACCAAGATTTTCATGGTGCCGGCCGCCATGCAGATCGTCGTCCGCCATCCACGGGCGCGCGAGGTCGACTATTCGGCGATCAAATACATCATGTATGGCGCATCGCCCATTCCGCTCGATCTCCTGCGCGAATGCATGGAGGTGTTCGGCTGCGGCTTTGTACAGATGTACGGCATGACCGAGACTACGGGCACGATTGTGGCGTTGCCGCCGGAAGATCACGATCCCGCCGGCAATGAACGCATGCGCTCGGCGGGCAAGCCCCTGCCCGGCGTAGAAATTGCGATCCTGGATGATGCAGGCAACCCGCTGCCGCCGCGCGAAGTCGGCGAGATTGCGACGCGCTCGATTGCCAACATGGCCGGCTATTGGAACATGCCCGAGGCGACCGCGAAGACAATCGACAAGGAGGGTTGGCTGCGAACCGGCGACGCCGGTTACATGGACGAAGACGGTTACGTCTACATCCATGACCGGGTGAAGGACATGATCATCACCGGCGGCGAAAACGTCTATCCGGCGGAAGTCGAGAACGCGATCTTCGGCCATCCCGATGTTGCCGACGTGGCCGTGATCGGCGTGCCGGACGAAAAGTGGGGCGAAGCGGTAAAAGCCTGCGTCGTTCCGAAGGCCGGGCGCAATCCCAAGCCCGAAGACATCATCGCCTGGGCGCGCGCGCGCATCGCCGGCTACAAGACGCCAAAATCGGTCGACTTCATCCAGACCCTGCCGCGCAATCCGAGCGGCAAGATTCTGCGCCGCGAACTACGCGAGCCCTATTGGGCGGGCAAAGAGCGTCGTGTAAATTAAAGACAAGAGGGTCAGATGAGCTTTGTAACCGTATTCGGCGTCAGCGGCCGTCAGGGTCTGGCGCAAGTCAGGCAATTGGTGAAGGCGGGGCGCCATGTCCGCGCGATCTCCCGCCGCGCGGATCCGTTCTATGGCGAAATGTTCCCCAACACCGAAGTCGTCGCCGCCGATCTCGACGACGCGGCCTCGCTCACGCGCGCTGTAGAAGGCGCGGAAGCGGTCTTCTTCACGCGGCCGCTCATACAGCCGTCAGATCCGCTGGCGCGCATCCGCCGCGTTGGCCGTGCCGCGAAAGAAGCTGGTGTCAAACGTCTGGTGTTCAATCCGAGCCTCTGGGTGCCGGACGCGCCGATCGGCCAGCCGACCTACGATTACGCCATCGCCATGGAGAACGCGTTCGCCGAGTCGGGCGTGCCGCTGACCGTGTTTCGTGCCGTGCTGTTCATGGACAACCTCCTGACCAATTGGGCGCGCCCGTTTATCGTCAACGAAGGCCGCTACGTCTATCCCCATCGCGCGGGGCTTGCGGCAAACTGGATCTGTCTCGACGATGTGGCGCGGTTCATGATCGCGGCTCTGGACCGGCCGGATCTGGAAGGCGCGCGTGTCGTCATCGGCGGTCCGGAGCGGCTTTTTCCGGAGGATGTCGCGCGAATCTTGTCCGATACGCTTGGCCGTCCGGTGCGTTACGATCCCTGCACGCCCGAGGAATTCAGCGCCAATCTGGTCAAGGCATTCGGCGATGATTTTCGACCATCGATGCGTGAGGCGACGTTGAAGGGCATCGCGCAGTTCTACCGATTCAACAACGAAGCCTCGTTCAACCCCTTTGCCGTGGATATGGAGCCGGTGCTGAAGCGCATTCCACTCAAGCTCGAGACCATGCGCGAATGGGCCAAGCGCCAGAACTGGACCGATACGGGTGCGCCGCGGCCGCCTGCGGGATAAACGAGCCTACCCGCCCCTCGCCCAATCCTTGGTCGGTTGCGAAGACACCCAACGGATCGCGTTCGCGATCAGGCGGCGGTAGTTCGAATTGGCGTAAGTCGGTGGCCCGTCGCCGGGCTGAAGATAAACAAGTGGCGACTTGCGCGCGCGCTTCACCCAGCCGACGAGGTTGGATCCGTCTTGGTGCGACCAGCCTTCGTTGGAGAACATCTTTCCAGAGACGGCCATCGTGGCTGAATAGAAATTGTCGCGCGTGAAGCGATGGTTCGAACGCAGAAGTGGCGTGACCGAATCTTCCGAACACTTCGGAAAGAAGAGCTCGTCCGTCAGCGTGAAACGCTTGGGAATACCGGCGAGTACAGGATGGGTCGAATCGACGGCGTGCACTTCATGCACAACGTCGTGCCGGTAACCCGAATCGGTCGTTGTATTCCGCGCAGCTTTCCCGGCTTGTAAAGAAACCGCCCGCCAAGCAGCTCGGCATACTCTTCCCAGGCCGGCCACCCGGCGATCGCATGGTGCAGCGCCACCACGCCGACTCCTGATCGAGCAGCGCGCGAAAACCCTTCTTGAAGTCCTCGCCCGGCTCGACATAACGCGGCGGATCGGCGACGCGGAAATCAACACCCGGCATATCATACAGAACAAGCGCGTCGAAACCCTTCATGTCGTCCGAATTCATCGACTGGGCGGCCACGGGCTGCTCGACGAGCGTGGCGGACACGCCCTGCATATCGTCGAACATCGCCATGAACGGATCGCGAAGATAGGGATGGCCCTTCGCCGCGACGAAGACGTTCAACTCCTCGCCATAGCGGATGATGGGCAGGTACCGCCTAGGCCACCTTCAAGCTGCTTGCCGAAATTCTCGCCGCCAAAGAGACGCATGAGCGTGCGCGGCGCGTTCTTAAGGTCGACCTGCACGTCTTCCTTGTAGCGGATGCGGCCCTCGCGAATCCATTGCGTGATACGGCCGCGCGCCCAGGCATATTCGCCCTGATAGTCGAGTACGATGAAGCCTTCCATCTTCGCGCGCTTGAAGATCAGGTTGAAGTAATTCTCCGGCCCCGCGGGCATCTGACCGAGCTCCGTAGCGCGAGATGCCACCACACACGACGACGCGGGCATGCATGGCAAGTTCGCCGAGCAGATCGTTGAAGATCTTGCCGCCGACATTGTCCCACAGGACATCGATGCCGCCGGGGGCATGCTGCTTCACCTGCGCGCAGACGCCACCGGCCTTGTAGTCGATCGCCGCATTGAACCCGAGTTCGTCGACGAGCCACTTGCACTTGTCCAGTCCGCCAGCGACTCCGACGACGCGGCAGCCGGCAATCTTGCCGATCTGGCCGACGACGGAACCTGTTGCGCCCGCAGCTCCCGGTGATTACCAGCGTATCGCCGGCGAAAGGCTTGCCGATCTTGTTGAGGCCGAAAAAGGCCGTCATGCCGGTGGTACCGAGCACGCCAAGATTGGCGCTTAGGAGATCATTGTCTTCCACCTTGAGCAGATCCTTGGCCGCCAAGGTGGGACGATCCTGCCAGCCCAGCATGCCCATGACCTTGTCGCCAGGCTTGAAGTTCGGCGCGTTCGACTTGACCACCTCGGCGACACCAATCCGCGCATCACTTCGCCGATCTCGGTCGGCGCGACATAGCCGCCGACATTTTCCATCCAACCCTTCTGTGCTGGATCGAAGCCGAGAAACAGCGTCTTTAGCGTCACTTCGCCGGGCGCGGGATCACGCACGGGTTTCTCGACCCATTGAAAGTCGCTGTCCTTGAGTGGACGACCGGTGGGCCGGTCGGCGATGAGCCATTGATGGTTGATACTGGTCATGACAAATCCCTGCGTTGCTTAGAGCGGTCCCGACGCGGCGAGCCAGCCGCCGTCTGCGACGAGTTCGGTACCAGTCACAAACGAGGACTCATCGCTTGCCAGAAGAGCGCGCACTCGCCCATCTCGTCCGAAGTGGCCATGCGCCCGATCGGCTGCACGCTGGAGAAGAAGGCGCGCGTGCCTTCGGGATCGCCGCTGGCGTCAAACGCCGCCTGGTTCATCGGCGTATCGATCGCACCAGGATGGAGCGAGTTGCAGCGGATATTCTTGTACAGACGTGCGCAATGCACCGCGACAGATTTGGTGAGCAGGCGCACGCCGCCCTTGGAAGCGGTGTACGCCGCGCCATTGGCGAGACCGATGAAGCCGGTGATCGACGGCAGACATTGAATAGAACCCCTGGGTCCGCCCGGGTTTTTCTTCATCGCAGCGATGGCGTGTTTGCAGCCAAGCATTACGCCGGTGAGGTTAACGCCAAGAACCTTGTTCCAGAGCTCAAGAGCGTCGTCTCCTCGATGTTCGCGCCGATGAACACGCCGGCATTGTTCATCAGCACGTCCATCCGTCCGTGCTTGGCCAGCGTTGCCTCGATCGTGCGCGTCCATTGTGCTTCGTCGCTTGTGTCCTGGTGGAGGTAGATGCCACCGATCTCCTTGGCCACCGCTTCGCCCTTGGCGTCCTGTACGTCGGTGACGACGACCTTGGCGCCTTCGCGCGCAAAGATACGCGCGGTCGATGCGCCGATGCCGCTGGCGCCGCCGGTGACGATGGCGGTCTTGCCGTTCAGTCTTCCCGCCATCAGCCGAAGCTTCCTCACCGGATCCTTGCCGTCCCAATCCTTCGCCGCGGTGCGCATCATCGCAAAGAAGTCACGTCCGCCCCGGCGCGGGTTTGAAAATCTCACCATCGTCCCTGGCCCGCCGCTGGTATCGACATAGATGACTTCGCCCCCACCCGGCACTTTGCCTTCCTGTGCAATCATTCCGCATGCTTCCGCAACGGCCTTACGCGCCTGCTTCATGTCGTCGACGAGGATGCAGACATGGTGCAGGCCCTCGCGGCCTTCGTCGCGCCAGGTCTTGTAGATCGACGGCGCGCCATTGTGTTGGCGGATCAACTCGATCTGCACATCGCCCCAATAACCGATGACCATCGAGAAATCGATGTCCGCCGGCGCGCCTCTGTACTTCACGTCTTCAAGCTTGACGTGATCGAGCGCGAAGAACGGTCCTGCGCCCATCGTTTCAATCCAGAACTTGAGCGCGGCATCGAAATCCGCCGGCACATAGGCAAGTTGCATCACTTCGCCAAGCGCGGTCAGCGAGTTCTTGCGGCTCATTCGGCGGCCTCTTGTGTCGCGGCCGGGAGCGGCATGCCGATGGCTTCGGCGATGTCGCGATGCTGGTTCTGCAGCGCGATCTCCTGGCGTCCATAGACGATGGTCGAACCCTTGGGCATCATCGCCAGATTGTGCCAGCCCTCGGCGGCCGTGACGTAGTCCTCTGTCACGACGACATGCGCGGTGGCGTCGAAGCCCGCTTCCACTTCCTTGCGGTACTCATCGGAATTCACGCCGCGCGGCGCGTAGATCGATTTGTGAGTCACCGTTTCACCAACCTCTTCGCCGGGGAAGTGGCGGAACAGTGTCGTATAGCTGAAACCCGGGCGCACCGATCCCACGAAGATGATGGTGTTGGGAGAAGGGATCGTGGATGCCCACTGGGCCCACCGATCGGCCATTCGGATTCCAGCTTGCTCGCCCAGGTCTCCATCTCGCGGCTGGCAAAGCCCACGCGGTGATGCCAGTCCGAACTTGTCGTAGACCGTTATGTCATTGCGGAAATAAGGCGCCAGCGTTGCCTTGTGCAGCGCTGCAAAATGGTAGCCCTCGCCATAGGTGTCGAGCGCGTATTTCCAGTTGGATTTCACCGGCAACTGACCGGATTTCACATGCTCCGCCTGATCGAGTTCGAGCGCATCGAGCACCGGCGCGAAAGAGCCAAGATGCGCGTCAATATCGATCGTCGAGCCGGGCGTCGCCTGAACGAAAACGAGACCGTAGCGCTCGGCAGCCGGAACGGAGATGAGATGCTCGCTGGCGCCGAGGCCGCCTTCGAAGCGCTCGCGCTCTGGAACGGCGGCCAGCTTTCCCTTGTTGTCGAATGACCAGCCATGGAACCAGCAGGTGAAGAGATTTGCGGTCCCCGAGCGCTCGCGGACAAGCCGCGCACCGCGATGCATGCAGATATTCAGGAACGCCCGCACCTCTCCGTCGCTGCTGCGCACCACAACGATCGGGATGCCCGTTTCGTCGAACAGCCGGTAACTGCCAGGCTTGGGAAGCTCGCTGGAAAGACACGCTACCACCGGCGTTTCGCGGAATAGCTTCTGGTGTTCCGCCGCGTGGCGCACCGGATCGGTATAGACCGCCACATCAGTTGCGCATCGCGGACGGCGCAAGGTCCGACGTCTTATTGCGGATATGCGTAGCCATGCGGCGCGCCTGCGCCAGCCATCCGGCCTTGCGGTCGATCTGCGAGACTGTCATTGGAAAATCCTTTCGGCTTCAGTCGAACTTCATTACCGCCCGTACGGCGGCGGCGATGCGCTCCGGATCGGGTATGTACAGCTTCTTCCAGCACCGGCGCGAACGGCACCGGCGTATGCGGCGCCGTGACCCGCCTGATCGGCGCCTTGAGCGACTGCGAACGCCTTGCGGCGACCAGCGCGGCGATGTCAGTGGCCATGCTCGCAGCGTGGAGGGCTCTCGTCCACCACCACCAGACGGCCGGTCTGCTCGACGCTTTCGAGAATCGCTTCCTCGTCCAGCGGCGAGGTGGTGCGCGGATCGATGACGTCGACACTCAATTCCGTCCTGCGGCAAGATTGTCGGCCGCCTCGCGCCGTAGTGCACCATCCGCGCCAGGCCACGATGGTCACGTCATCGCCTTCGCGCAGATGTTGGCCTCGCCAAAGGGAATCGTGTAGGCCTCGTCGGGCACTTCTCCCTTCATGTCGTACAGCAGCCTTGTGCTCGCAGAAGATCACCGGATCGTCGTCGCGGATGGCCTCGATCAGCAGACCCTTGGCGTCGGAGGCATTCGACGGAAGCACCATCTTCAGCCCGGGATCGACGTCAAGATCGAGAAGAGCGGACTGCGAGTGCTGGGCCGCGGCGCTGCAGCCGGCGCCGATCATGGTGCGGATCACCAGCGGCGTGCGCGCCTTGCCGCCGAACATGTAGCGGAACTTGGCTGCCTGGTTAACATCTGATCGAAGCAGACGCCGAGGAAGTCCGAGAACATCAGTTCCACGACCGGACGCAGTCCGGTCACCGCCGCGCCGGCCGCCGCACCCATGATCGCGCTATCCGGTGATCGGCGTATCGATGACGCGCGCTTCGGCCGAATTCCTTGATCAGCCCGCGCACGCCGAACGCCGCCGACATCGCGCCCGCCGCTGCGTGCCCGCCCGCGAAACGTCCTCGCCGATAACCACCACGCGGGATCCGGCGCATCTCATGCTCCAGCGCCTCATGCAGCGCCTGACGAATGGTTTTTTCTGGCATGGCGCGGCTCCCTTAATAACGAACATACACATCGGTCAGCAGCGCGCTCGCATCCGGCGGCGTACCCGCCCGCGCGGCGTCCACCGCCTCGTCGATCAACGCCGCGACCTCACGATCGACCGCATCGAGTTCCGCCCTCTCGATCAGCGCCGCCTCGCCACGCCCGGCGGAAATGCTCAGACAGTCGCGCTCCTCGCGCAGCCGCCGCACCTCGTCCTTGCCGCGATACAGCTGCGGGTCGCCGGAGTGATGCCGTAGAAGCGACACGTATCGACTTCGATCGCGCTCGGTCCGCCGCCGCCGCGCGCCCGCTCCAGCGCGCCGCCAGCCTCGTGCACGGCGAAGAAGTCGTCGCCGTCGACCTTCACGGCAGGCATGCCGAAGCCGGCGGCGCGCCCGGCGATATCCGCGGCTGCCGACCGCATAGGATGCGCCGGTATACTTCGCCATAGCCGTTGTTCTCGAACACGAAGACCGCCGGCAGTTGCAGCACCACCGCCATGTTCATCGCTTCGAAGGTGGTGCCCTGGTTCGAGGCGCCATCGCCGACGAAGGCCACCGCCACGGTGCCGGTGCCGTGCGTCTTGGCGGTCAGCGCCGCCCCGACCACCAGCGGCGGCCCGCCGCCGACGATGCCGTTGGCGCCGAGCATGCCCTGATCGAGATCGGCGATGTGCATCGAACCGCCCTTGCCGCCGCACAGCCCGTCCTGCCTGCCACATAGATCTCCGCCATCATGCCCGGCACGTCGACGCCCTTGGCGATGCAATGGCCGTGGCCGCGATGGGTGCTGAAACGATGCGATCATCGTCCGCCAGATGCGTGCAAATGCCGACCGCAGGCGGCTTCCTCCCCGGCATAGAGATGCACGAAGCCCGGAATGTCACCGGCTTGGCAAAGTCCACGTGCAGACGTTCCTCGAACTCGCGGATGGTGAACATCCGCCGATAGGCTTTCTTCAGTTCATCGCGGCTCAGCTGCATCGCTCGTCTCCGGTCACTCAGTCGGCGCCGCGGCCGCCATCGGCGGTCAGTTCGGCGCCAGTCACATATGCGGCATCATCGCTGATCAGGAAGCAAATCGCATCCGCCATATATTGGGGTAGGCCAATCATTCTCAGCGGCGTGTCGGGGCCGCGAATGCGTCCGATAACGCTTTGTCGTCCCCGAAAGTACCGGTGATCATGGGTGTCCAGATCACGCCCGGATGCAGGGAATTCACGCGAACCTTCGGATTCATCGCCGCACCCTCGACGGCAGCCGTTTTGGTCATGGCCGTGACCGCACCCTTGGTTGCGCAATAGGCGATGGCGTTGGGATAGCCCACCTGCCCCATCAGCGACGACACGTTCACGATCACACCCCTGGTCTTGGACCTGGCGAAAGAACGGAAAGCGTGCTTCACGCCCAGAAAGGTGCCTTCGACATTGATCTCGTAGATCGAGTCGAAATCACCTTCGGTCGTCTCGGCGATCGGCTTGACGAAAAAGGTCCCGGCGTTGTTGACGAGGCCGGCCGGCGCACCAAACCGCTTTTCGGTTTGTGCAAACACATTTTCCCACTCGTTTTCATGGCGAACGTCGTGGGTGACGAAGATGCACTCGCCGCCTGCTTCCGCTGCCCGGGCGCTGGGTTTCCTTGCCGCCTTCCGCATCGCGGCCCGTCGCCACGATGCGCGCGCCTTCGCGCGCCAACGCGACGCAGGTCCGAGTGGCCGATGCCTTTGGTGGCGCCGGTGACGATGATCGTGCGGCCGTCCAGTTTTCCGCTCATTGGACCAGCCACCCACCGTCGATGACAAGCTCGGTTCCGGTGATGAACTGTCCGCGCGGTCCTGCGAGAAACAGTGCGGCATTGGCGACGTCGTCCGGCTCGCCAAATCTGCCGAGCGGAATACGTGCCGCCATCTGCGCTTCTGGGAATGGCGCCGTCATATCCGTCCGGATCATGCCGGGATGAAGGGAGTTGACGCGAATCTTCTCCGGCCCCAGCTCCAGCGCCGCAGCCTTGGCCATCAACCTCAAGCCACCCTTGGCGGCGGAATAGTGGACGAGCAACCGGGAATGCCGACTTTGCCCACGATGGAAGACATCAAAACGATCGCTCCGCCCTCGCCGTGGCGGCGCATAGCTGCAACTACGTGCTTCACGCCAAGGAAGCAGCCCTTGAGATTGGTGCGGTTCAGGCCGCGAAACTCCTCAAGTGTCATGTCGGCTGTCGGCGTCGCATGCGTAATACCCGCGTTGGCCACAAGAATGTCGACGCGACCGAATCGTGAAAGCGCGGTTTCGATGACGCGGTCCCAATCCGCGGACGACCCGTGATCGGCAGCAACAAAGGTCGCATTGCCGGTTTTGGAAAGTCCCGCTGCTGCCGCTTCTCCGGTCTGTAGATTTCTCGCCCGGTCATGACCACACGTGGCACCGGAGAGGATGAATTTTTTTGCTATAGCAAAACCAGAGACCGCGCGACGCGCCAGTCACGATGGCAATTTTATCTGCGAGTTCAGCAGCAGCCACTTTCAGCCCATAACGTCCAAAAAGAAGGCGCCGCGCGGGATGAAATCCGGCGCGACGCCCTGCTCAAGTCTCAGAAGTGTGCTTGTAGTTCAACTTGCCAGGTTGCCGGAGCGGCCCAGCCCTGGAAGAAGACAACCGGTAGCGAATTGTTGCGGTAGTCCTCGCCTGTCAAATTCTTGCCGCTTACTGTCAGGCGATAGTTACTCCAGTCATAGGCGATTGACGCATCCACTAGACCGTACCCCGGTTGATAGTCCGGAGCCGTGCCAAACGTCGCAAATGAAAATCTTCCAGTGTAGGTATAGCCGGCATTGAGCGTGAGATCGCCGTCGCCGACCGGCGTCGTGTAAGTTCCGCGAAGCGCGTAGTTAAGCTTCGGAATGCGCGACATCGTGATGCCGGTATAGTCAAAGTCAGTCTGGCCGGGAACGCCGCCCAGTGACGGGAAGCCGACTTCACGTCCGTTGACGTGACCGTCCACAATTTTCGTGATTTGCAGTCCGAGATTTGCGCTGAGCGTCAACCCCTCAAACGCATCCGACAGGAGTCTGGCTTCATCACCGCCTCGAACTCGATGCCCTGCGTTCTTACCTTGGGAAGGTTCAAGATGTAGGTGTTCATTCCCGGCCCGTATCCGGAAATCACAACGAATACTGCCCTGTCCGAAGCCTCTGATCTGGTTCTGATAGAGGGCGACGTTGAACAGAATGTGATTGTCGACAAACTCGTTCCCGACCCGATTTCCCAAGCCGTGACCTTTTCGGGGGCAAACGACAGGAAGTTCGCGTTTGGGTTCGACGGATCAAAGTTGGACTGACCGGGAACTGTTTCGGACGCCGTGCCGCGCATGGAGTAACCGCCAGACCGGAAACCTTGTGAGCGCGACGCGTAGAGCAGATTGTCTCTCCGTCACCTGCCAGTTCACTGCGAAGCGCGTTTGCACATTGTCCCAGCCGTGGTGATCCGCAATGACCGGCGTGATGGGAACTGTCGGCGGAAGTGTCACGAAAGAACTGCGTGTGGAAGTTCGCCTGCTCGTAGAGGTAGCGCAGGCCGGCTGACGCACTGAGCGCGTCGGCAGCGTGCCGAGTCCAGGTTACCGAACAGCGACCACGAATGGTCGTGCTCACCCGAGAACTGGTCCACCACAACATTGGTGTTCTGGTGCATGCCCAGCGTATGCTGGTAGTAGTAAAATCCCGCCAGGTAGTCGAGTTGTCCCCACGCCGTTCCCGCGAGACGCACTTCCTGCGTGAACTGCGAGTACGGCTGGGTACGGATGGTATGCAGGAACGGCACGCCCAAGGGCCGCGATACCGAAATTCGGGGCACATGCACCCGAGCAGGCTGCAGGTTCCATCGAAGTCCTGGTTCACGACGTCTTTGGAAGCGATGTAGGCGGACTGTGAAATCAACTGACCGACGGGCGTGTCAGCCTTGAGGATCAAGTTGTAGATGTCCTCGACAAGCGTGTCCTTGTCCGGCAAAGTCCTGTTCGATTTGCCGAACGCCAAGACCGGCCGGACTTCCGGTTATGGGGTTGTAAACTCCGCCAGTTACAGGATCGGCGTGGACGCACGAAACACCTCGGCGTTGTGTGACCAAATAAGCCTGCAACAACATTTGCCGCCAGCACGTTGCCGTACTGGGCAGGAGAGCCGCCGCCCTTTTCATCAATGTGGTCGTAGCTGGCCCGCACATTCAGCCAGTCCGTCGGGTCCCAGTCCACAACCGCGTTGATGCCGGCATAGCGGTCACCGCCCGCGTGGGTGTGCGTAAAGATGTTGTTGTAATAGCCATAGGAGTCGCGCCACGTCCCGGCGATTTTCAGACCGGCATCGTCGCCCAGTGGCATATTGGCGACGGCTTTGAAGATGGCCGAGCCGAACGAACCGTAGGACGCCGAAGCGCGCACGCCCCATTTGCGCGTTGGCGCAGTTCTGGTGACGCAGATCACGCCGCCAGTCGTGTTCTTGCCGAAGAAGATGCCTTGCGGCCCGCGGCTGATTTCAATCTGCTGAACGTCGAAGCTGTCCAGCAGGCTGACCCGTGCTGTTGCCGAGGAATATACCGTCCAGCGAAACGCCGACCGGCGTGGTCTGTGTCTTCTCGACGTCCTGATATCCCTGGCCACGGATATAAATGGCGCTTGAACCGGGGCCGGCTGTCGTCATACCGATGAAGACGTTTGGAGCTACGCCATTGAGATCTTGAAGCGTTTTGGGGGCCATAGCATCAAGTTGCTTGTCGTTGACAGCCGAAACCGCCAGGCCGATCTTTTGCTGGGTTTCCTCGCGGCGTGTTGCCGTGACCACGATCGTCTCAATTCCGTGCGTGTCGGTCGCGCCCTCTGCGAATGCGGTTGCCGGTAGTCCGGTCAGCGCGGTGCACCCTAGTGCCATTGCCGCGAGCCATTTGTTCGAACACGCCCTGCCCTTCAATGTCCTAGTCATAGGCAATTCCTCCCCGTGAATTTTTAGAATTGTCGTACGTCAAGCTGGTCAGGACTGGGCTAGGCGACTCCCGGCGCTAGCGGCCCTCGCAAACATTCGTCCTGCGCACACAAAAAAGTCAAGATAGATTGTTATAAGCAGGAATATCTGTTTATTCTGTAGATGCTGGATTGCAACAGGTCGGGGCCAAACCTCGGCGGCAGCTATGTGGGGAGAGAAATGCGTCTGAAAGATAAAATGGCCCTCATCTCAGGCGGGGCCAGCGGTATTGGAGCAGCCTCGGCGCGCAAATTCGTGGCCGAAGGCGCGCGCGTCGTTATCGGCGACATCCAGACTGAAAAGGGTCAGGCACTTGCCCGCTCTCTCGGCGACTCGGCTCTTTTTGTCCCCTTGGACGTTACGTCCGACTCGTCCTGGGCCGATGCGGTCTCCAGGGCCCGGGGACATTTCGGCGGACTGACGACCATTGTGAATTCCGCGGGCGTGTCGATTCCCGCGAACATCGAGCAAGAGACGCTCGAAGGATTTCGCCGCACGCTTGCCACCAATCTCGACGGAACGTTTCTCGGCTGCAAGCACGGCGTGGCCGCGCTCAAGTCGGTCAAGGGAGCGGCCATCGTCAACGTCGCGTCAACGCTTGGAGCGCGCGCAGGAGCGATATTCCCAGCCTATTCCTCGTCAAAGGGCGGCGTGAGAATGCTGACGCGTGCAGTGGCGCTGCATTGCGCGGAACAAGGTTATGACATTCGCGTCAACGACATCATGCCCGGCGCCATCCACACAGAGATGGTCGAAGGCTATGTCGCGGCGGGCATCGCAGCGGGCGGAACGCGCGAGGCGGTCATCCAGGGTTTCGCTTCAGTGCATCCGATGAAGCGCCTTGGCCGGCCAGAGGAAACGGCAAATGCCATCGCCTTCCTTGCGTCGGACGAAGCGGGATTCATCACCGGAGCAGATTTGCCCGTCGACGGCGGATATCTGGCATAGCGGGAGAGAAAAACCATGACTCACCATGCGGCAGCAAAACCGGACATCGCCAAATGCCCGCTCCAGGAGATAAACGCGTTCGATCCGTACATCCTCCAGGATCCCTATCCATATTTTGCGCGGCTGCGGTCGGAAGCGCCCGTGTTCCGCGACGCCAAGCGGGGATCGTTTCGGTCTCGACCTATGACCTGATCTACAAGGTCAACACCCAACCGATGATTTTCTCGAATAATTTCAGCGAGCAGTTGCGCTCCGGTTCGACGACGCAAATCGATCCGGAAGAACTCGACATTCTTCGAGGGGGCGTATTGGTGGTGAACACCATGCTCACCGCCGATCCGCCCGTGCATACGCGTTATCGCAAGCTGACGATGAAGGCCTTTTCCTACAAGCGCGTCGAACAGATGGGCGCGTATGTAGCCGACGTCACAAACGCGCTGGTCGATCGCTTCGCCAAGGACGGCTATGTCGAGTTCAAGAAGGGCTTCGCCAATCATCTGCCGATGACGGTCATCGCCGATGCGCTGGGCGTGCCCCGCGCCGACATGGACCGCTTCCGCCGCTGGTCGGACGCGTTCGTTGCACAATTGGGCGGCTTGGCCGACAAGGCGGTCCGTATCGACGCCGCGCGCAAGATCGTCGAATTCCAGCACTATTTCATCGAGAAGATCGAGGAGAAACGGAAAAATCCGACGGAGGACGTGATATCCGATCTCGTTCATGCCGACCTTTCGGAGGAAGGCGATCCGCGCAAGATGGAATATTCCGAACTGCTTTCGATTCTCCAGCAGTTGCTCGTCGCGGGAAACGAGACCACGGCTCACTCGCTCACGGCGGGGATCTACTATTTGCTCACCAATCCCGACCAGATGACCAAGCTGACGGCCGATCCCTCGCTCATCCCGAATTTCGTCGAAGAGACGCTGCGTTACCTGACGCCGACCAACAATATGTGGCGCGTGGCGACACAGGACACGGAAATCGGCGGCGTGCCGATCAAAAAGAACGAGCTGATCCTGTTGCGCTACGGCTCGGGCAATCGCGACGAGGCCCACTTCTCGCATGCCGACGCGTTTGAAGTCGGTCGCGAGAATGCGAAGTCCCATCTTGCCTTCGGCGCCGGGATTCACACATGCCTCGGCGCCCAGCTGGCACGCAAGGAGATGATCACCGCTTTCCCAATCCTGCTGAAGCGGCTGAAAATCATCAGGCTGGCCGCCGGCAAGAACTCTTTTCGCTTTGATCCGAACATCCTGTTGCGCGGCGTTCTGGAGCTGCACATCAACTTCGATCCCGAGTGAACGCCGTGTCCAATCAGCAGAAGGTCATGAACTTCATCGCCGCGTGGGAAGCGCGCGACATTGACAAGATTCTTTCCCTGATGACGCCGGACGCGTTCTATCACAACATCCCGATGCAACCGGTTCAGGGACGCGAAGCCATCCGCGGTATGCTCGGCGCGTTTCTCGCCAACGCGACGGATGTCCGCTGGACGGTGCATCACATAGCGGAAAGTCAGGCCGGCGTCGTGCTCACCGAGCGCACGGACGTGTTCCAGATGGGACCAAAGACTCTATCGCTGCGTGTGATGGGAACATTCGAATTCAGGAACGGCTTGATTTCCGCTTGGCGCGACTATTTCGATCTTGGTCAGTTTCAGAGTCAGATGGCCTGAGAAAAAGCGCGCTGGCCAGAATTGTCGACCTTTCAGCGCCGATAGGTGAGCTTGTTCGCGAAGACGATTGTCTCGCTTGATACGGTTTCGTCCAACACCGCCTTCAGAGCCGGAAAGCGCGGATGGGCTGCGAATTTCTGCAAGACGCTGTCGAACTGATTGTGGTCTTCAATTTCCCACAGATCGATGATGGTGTTGAGCTTTCCGGTGCGCTGCATGAATGCGCCGGAAAGTTTCCAGCCCCATCCTTCGAGCAGCGGAACGATCTCGCCCATCGCCTCGACGAAGCGGGCGACGCCGGCCGCTTTCACCTCCAGCGTCACATGCACGTAAACACTCACACTAGGGCCCCCTTTACGGCTGGCTCCTTGGCCCAGGCCACGCCGCGGCGCAGCAGGTCATAGAAAACCGGCAGATCCCACGCACACCGTTCCACCTGCGGATAATAGTCCATCAGCGGCTGCATGTCGTAGTGGCCGCGGCAATGACCGAGCGTCAGATACAGCACCGCGCCGCTTCCAATGGGATGCAGGTAGAAGACCGGGTGCTTGGCCTTCTTCCACTTGTCTTCGATAAAGCCAGTTGCCTCACCCTCGAACTCCGTCTCCAGTAGCACGTGAAGCTTGCCGTAAGTTTCGACTAGATAGAGTTCATCATTGGTCTGAAAGGGTTTCACACCTTCCACGAGCGGGTGCTTGGGATCTGCCACCGTCACGGTGTAGGGCGAGATGGGCGGATGGGCTATGAACATCGTCCCCAAAGTCTGCATGAAATGCGGGGCCCAACGCGGCGAGTCGACTTTGCCGTTTTCCAGAAACCGCAGAATTGAATTCGTGCCGTGCAGTGCGTACCAACGACCACCGCCTTCCACATAGGCCCTGAGCGCCTCCTGCTCGTCGAGACTCGGCATGACATCGCAGGTGTAGGTGACAAGAAAATCGCTCTCGCGGATGGCCGCGATGTTGGAATAATCCTCGAACACGCGCACACGAATGCGTTCGTCTTCGGCCAGTATCTTAAGGATCTCCAGCCGCGCGAAGTCGATGTCGTGGTACTTGCCGGCGGCGACAAACGCGACCTTGATCTTCTTCTTTGGCTCCCCCTTCATGGATGGCGCGCCTCAGTACTGGACGCGCTTGGTGAACGCACCGTCGACCACGATGTTGGTTCCGGTCATGAAGCGGCAGGCCGGCGAGGCCACGAACGCGATGGCGCGGGCCACTTCTTCGGCATTGCCCAAACGCCCCATCGGAATGGCCTTCAGCGTCATGTCGTAGATCGGCTTCATGTGGGTCTTGACCATGTCCCACGAACCGCCGTCGATATAGACCGGTCCGGGCGAGACGGTATTGACGCGAATACCCTTGGGCGCGAGCGCCTGCGACATCGCTGAGGCGTGGTTGATCACGGCGGCCTTTATCGCATTGTAGGCTTGCGGTCCGAGAAAATCCTCGACGGCCGCCGTCGTGGAAATCGCCACGATCGAGCCGGCTTTGGATTGCTCGAGGAACGGCAGCGCGGCCTGGATGCCGCGCCAGGTGGACATCAGATCGAGGTCGAATACCGCCTTCCAGGTTTCTTCGGAAGCTGGTCCACCGCCGGCCGACGCAAAGGAAACGAAGATGTCGCAACCACCCAGTTGCTCGGCGGCGCGCTTGACCCACGCGGTATATTCGGCGCCGTTCGCCATGTTCACGGCTTCGCCGAAGGCTTTCACCCCTTTGCCCTTGAGCGAGGCGACAGTCTTGTCGACGCCCTCCTTTCCGCGCGCGCACACCGCAACATCACAACCTTCGGCGGCCAAAACTTCAGCAGTGGCACGGCCGATACCCTTGCTCGCCCCGGCCAGAATGGCCTTCATCCCCTTGAGTTCGAGATCCATTGTGTCGCCTCCCGTTGCATCCCAATCCAGAATATAGACAGGATGGATTGTTTTTTTCAGACTCGATTATAGAGTTCTAAAGTCGCTCGTCCATATCCGTTTGGTGGGCAACCCATACCAAGGAGAAGCGATGGACCTCACTCTCGCGCCGGCAGACCTCGCCTTTCGCGACGAGGTGAAGGCATTCCTTGCCAAAAAATTCACGCCCGAACTGCGGGCGGCGACCCGCCGGCAGGCAGGTGTCTTTGCTGAGGCCGACCTCAACCGCCGCTGGCACAAGGTGCTCTACGAGCGCGGCTGGGTCGCACCGTCCTGGCCGAAGGAATATGGCGGCACGGGCTGGAGTGTCGTGCAGCGCTACATTTTCGACACCGAATGCGCCGAAGCCGGAACGCCGTCGCTGCCCGCAATGGGTTTGCAGATGTGCGGACCCGTATTGATGCGTTTCGGCACGCCCGAGCAAAAGGCGTTCCATCTGCCGCGGACTCTCTCGGGCGAACACTATTGGTGCCAAGGCTACTCAGAGCCGGGATCAGGTTCGGATTTGGCGAGTCTGCAATGCCGCGCGGTGCGCGAAGGCGATCACTACATCATCAACGGCACCAAGATCTGGACGACCCACGCGCATTTCGCCAACTGGATGTTCGCGCTGGTGCGCACAGACAACTCGGGCAAGCCGCAAACCGGAATCACGTTTGTGGTTCTGCTGATGTCGACGCCGGGCCTCACCGTTCAGCCGATCATCACCATGTCGGGTGAGCATGAAGTGAATCAGGTCTTCTTCGACAGTGTGAGAGTGCCCGTCGCCAATCGTATTGGCGAGGAAAACGACGGATGGACCGTCGCGAAGTACTTGCTCGAATTCGAGCGCGGTAGCGCGTTTGCGTCCCGCATTCGCGGCATGATGCGTCAGGTGAAGGCAATCGCGACGGCCGAACGATCGGGCGACGGTCAGGCACTTGTCGACGATGCGGCATTTTGTCGGAAATTTTCCGATGTCGAGATCGCCTTGGCGGCCGTGGACTACACCGAGCGCCGCGTAATTTCCGCACTCTCCACGGGGCGCAATGCCGGTGATTCGGTGGCATCGATGCTCAAGCTTAAGGGCACGGAAACCATGCAACTGGCAACCGAACTCGCGTTGGAAGCCCTTGGTTACTACGCCTGGCCCGACCAGCGCCGTGCGCTGGGCCTTGGCGCGAACGAAGCGCCTATCGGTCCGGACTATGCCGCCACCGTGACGGCTCGTTACCTCAATACAAGGGCGTCGACGATTTATGGCGGGTCAAGCGAAGTGCAGAGGAACATCTTGGCCCGGCTGGCCCTTGGACTTTAAACTCAACTCGGCCGACAAGGATTGAATCGTCAGCTTTGAACGAACGGCCGGGTCATCGGTGGACCGAATGAAGAAAGACAGAGGCGCACGAGCGCTCGCGGAACTTGAGCCCGAAGGACTGGCGGCGGACGGCAACGGCTGGCAGCAGCGCAAGAGCGCGCAAACCAGAGTTGCAATTCTGGAGGCGGCCATCGACTGCCTCGCCAAGCACGGCTATGCCCGCACGACCACACAGCTGATCGCCCAGGTCGCGGAAATTTCACGCGGCGCGATGCTGCATCACTACGCCACCAAACAAGAACTGATCGCGGCGGTCATCGACTACACCTTCTACAGACGCATGGAGATCTTCACGAGCGGCGTCAGTTCGCTCACCGAAGAACAGCGTATTCACGACATCACCGGTGTCGAGCGCTACTGGGAAAGCCTGCTGACCGATGAATTCGCCGCGTATGTGGAGCTCTTGGTCGCGGCGCGCACCGATCCCGAACTTCGCGGCATCTTCCTGCCCAAGGCCCGCCGCTATGACCGTGTCGAACGCGAGGAAGTTCTCCGCGTTTTCCCGGAATGGGCCAACAAGGCCGAGGCCTATGCGCTGGCCATGGACTTCTGCGTCGCGGCCATCGAAGGCCTGTTGCTCAACCGCGAAATCTGGAACGAGAAGAAGCGCCAGCAGATTTTGCGCGATCTCGTCGCCAAGGTGCTCCTGATGCTGCGCACGGGCGACATTCACACCCCGCCGAAAGACGACTGACTAGCGCGTCGCTTCGGCGAGGATCGCGTTGACCTCCGCCGCCTTTTCCAGGTGCGCCATATGACCTGCGCCTTCGATCCATTTCACCGTGAAGCCCGGCGGCAGAGCGCCCTCGTCCGGCGCGCCAACGATCTTGTCGTCTTTGGAAGCGATGACCGTGGCGGCCGGAATCTTCTTCAGATCCGCGGCGAGCGCAGCGGCGTCCTTGCCATCCACCAGCCGGTCGCGCAGATGCGTCAGCGCTTCTTCCACACCGTCGATGCGTTTGAAGCGGACCATGTCCTCGATCATGTCCTTAGTGACGATCGACGGATCGGCGAACAGCATCTCGATGAAAGGCTTAAGGTCGCGTGCGCGTGACGCCTCGACAATGCCCGTGAGGAACTCTTCCGATATCCGATTCCCGGGAAGCGATGAGGGACAGATCAGCGTCAGTGACGCGACCTTGACAGGATTGTCTGCAGCGAACCTTGCGGCAATTGCGCCACCAAGTGAGTGGCCGACAAGATGCGCCTGTTTCACGCCAAGCGCAGTGAGCGTCTCTCCGACAATCCCCGCCTGCGTCGCCAGCGACCCGTCGCCGACATCCTTGGACGAGCCGCCATGGCCCGGCAGGTCGAGCGCAATCACCGGCCCTTGCGCTGCCAGTGCCTCGATGTTGAACAGCCAATTGTTCATGTCGCCCGAAAATCCGTGGAGGAGCACGATGGGCGCGCCCTCGCCTTCACCGGTACGGCCAATTTGAATCGTGCGTCCGCCCGCTTCGATGGTTTCAATCTTGAGCGCGCCTGCACCTTCCTCAACGCCTTCTCCGGGCGTGAAGTTGGCCTGGAATTCGCTGACAAAGGCGTCCACGTCCGCGTCGGAGACATCGGCTTCCGCCACCACCGCGATCAGCGCGCCGACCGGCAGCGTGTCGCCTTCCTGCGCCACGATCCGGCGCAACGTGCCGCCGGACGGCGCCTCGTAGACGTTCGTGATCTTAGACGTCTCGATGTCGACGAGCTCGTCCCCTTCAGCAATGTCGGAGCCTTCCGGCTTCCACCAGCTGACGATTTTGCCCTCCTGCATGGAAAGGCCCCATTTGGGCATGCGCAAGGGCGTGACCGCTGCCATGTCAGCCTCTCCTCAATCTTTGCGTTGCTGCTCGGCGCTCAGTACTTCGCCAGATATTTGTCCAGAGTGCGATGGAAATGCCGGATGCGGATTTCCTGATAGTCGCCCAGTTCGACCTTTCCATTTTTGGAGACCTTCAGGCCTTCCTGCACATAAGGCAAATTCGCCATGTCCTGATCGAAGACATTTCCGAGCGTGCCCAGTTCGGCAGCCGAGGACCAAGTCTCGTCCTCCTTCAGGAAGTGCATCGGAACCGAACGCGGCTTCTTCTCGCCGGGCGGCACGCGCATCAGGATGCGCACTTCCATCAACGTCGAATCCTGGTCGGGATGAGGCCGCCAGCGATAGACGATGTTCGGCATGAAGCCGCCCCAGGGCGCGAAATTCGGAAACACGTTGTAGGTGAAGGCGTCCAGCAACTCGGCATCCGTGGCGTGGCTGTGATCGTGCCCCGTCGTCTGCGTATAGCGTTCGCGATTGACGGCTGCCATTGCCTCGCGCGCGCTCTGGCCTTCGGGAACTTTTACGGCGAGACCGGCCCCCCCTGCTCGCCCGTTATATTTCAGGAATTCGTCGATGATCCATTGCTGCGGCTTGGCCGTGGGATCGAGGTGCGGCGACATCACGGCAAACGGCGTGAGCGCGACATTCACGTGATCTCCGTAGACGTTGTAGCGCGTGTTGGCATCGCCGGTGAACGGAAGGATCTGGGGATGCGTGACAACAGAATGCCACGCCTCCATGAACGCCTCTGCGACGGCTTTCCAATTTGCCTTGATGATTTTTCCGACCCAAAGCCCCGTTACGCAGTCCTCGTGCTTCCAGCGCTTGAACTGTTCTGGCAGCGGCGCGAGATACTGTTCCAGCGACACGCCCGTGTCGTTTTCACAGAGAAAAATGTAGCCGCCCCAACGCCCGACGCGCGCTTCCGGAAGCTTCATGTTTTCGTCTTTGAGATGGCTGAAATCCCAGCGGCAGGGAATTTCCTTCAAGGTGCCGTTGGTGTTCCAGGTGAAGCCGTGGAACGGGCATTTGAAGTCTTTGGAATAGCCCGACTTGAGTCTCAGCTTGCGGCCGCGATGCAGACAGACATTGTGGAATGCGCGCACGCTCCCGTCATCCTGACGGACCACCAGGTAGGACCGTCCGGCGTTTTCGTACACAACGACATCGCCCGGCTCCGGCAGCTCTTCCTCGCGCGCGGCGAACTGCCATACGTTCGGCCACATTTTTTCGACTTCCTGACGAAAGAAGTCGGGGCTCGTGTAGCGCGCCGCCGAGAGCGGCTGCGAACCCATATATTCGTAAGAATCCTTCTTCAGGAACTCGGGAACGGGTTTGGTGTCGGCTTCGCAGAGTTCGGCCCAACCCGGCCCGGGGCACCTTTCGGTGCCACGTGCGGGACTTTCCTCAAAATCGCGCGCCATCAGCCCAATCCTCCGCATATCTCGACGTTTTTCCGTCGCTGCCGCCAGTCCGGCGGCTACGGTAGTCGCAGTCAAGAAAAAGGCAAGCTTGATTGTTTTCCAAATTCTGCGCTTGAATTGCGGCTCACTCGGGCGCTCGACCCGGGATCGTTATCCATGTTTTAGGTGAGGAAAAGATGCCCGACGCGCCGCTCGTACTCATCGAGAATGTTCGCCCCTATGTGCGCCGACTGACTCTCAACAGACCGGACAAACGCAATGCGCTGTCCAACCATTTACGCGGCGCGCTGTTCAAAGCCCTCGAAGATGCAGACCGCGATCCCGAGGTGCGCGTAACGATCCTGCGCGGCGCGGGCTCCTGCTTCTCGGCCGGTTACGATCTGTCGCGCGAATTGGGGCGCCATGTTCAGGGCCTTCCATATCAAACTGCCGGAGGCGCGGGCGAGTGGGCGCGCCACGTCGTCGAGGGATGTTTCCGAATTTGGGATCTCGCAAAACCCGTGATCGCGCAAGTGCACGGCTGGTGCCTTGCCGGCGGCTCGGAACTGGCGACCGCCGCGGACCTTGTCTATGTCGCCGACGACGCGCAGATCGGCTATCCGCCAGTGCGCATGATGAGCCCGCCGGACAACCAGTTCCACGCCTGGCTCTGCGGCATGCGTCCGGCGATGGAAATGATGCTGACGGGCGATGCCATCAGCGGCATTGAGGCTGTCCGGGTTGGCTTTGCCAACCGCGCCTTTCCGCTTGAGCAATTGGAAGACGAAGTTCTTACCATCGCCGAGCGGGTTGCGAAGATTCCGACCGACGTCCAGCAGATGAACAAGCGGTCCGTGCACCGTGCCATGGAGATCATGGGTCTTCGTGCCGCGATCCGCGCCGGAACGGAAATCCAGTCTCTCGCACTGACCGCGGAAAGCTCGCGCGAGACTTTCGCAAAGTTCCGCGAAGGCGTGACCCAGGCGCTGAACGCACGCGACGGAGCGTTTGGCGACTATCGCACGGCCAGGAAAGTAGACTGAGGGAGATCGCCATGGCGTTCGAAGGACCAATTGAGGATCGCCTCGCGATCCGCGAACTAATCGAGAACTATGCAGACGCTGTTTTTCAGCGCGACGAGAAGCGTTGGGCTGCGAACTGGGCCGATGAGGCGAGCTGGAATCTCGCCGGCATGGAAGTCAAGGGAAAGGCGAACATCGTCGGAATGTGGAAACAGGCGATGGCCGGCTTCTCCTTTGTCGCATTTTTCGCGGCGCCGGGCGCCATCGAGGTTGACGGCAACAAGGCCCGCGCGCGCGTCTACACCGCGGAAGATCTTGTCGAGACGAGCGGAAAGCGCCGGCACGTCATCGGGCAATATGATGACGAGTTCACCAAGCAATCTGGGCGCTGGCTTTTCTCACAACGGACCTATCGCATCCTTCAGGGTTCATGACATTGGGGAGAATGTAATGCGCATTTTGATTGCCGGAGCCGTGGACGTTGCGCCCGAGAAGCGCGAGCAAGCGCTAAAAGAAGCCAAGCAGCTGATCGACGCGGCGCTCGCAGAAAAAGGTTGCGTCGAATATTCCTGGACGGCCGACGTGAACCTACCCGGGCGTATTCGCGTCTTCGAGGAATGGGAGAGCGAGCCCGATCTTGCCGTTCATCTCGCCGGCGCGCCTTACAAGGGCATGCTCGCCCACCTCGGCGGCATCGGAATCGTCAAGGCGGTCACCCAGAAGTACCGCGTCGATCACTTCGAGCCTGTCTATGATCCGCAGGGAAAACCGCGTGCAGATTTCTTCACCTTGAAGAAGTAGAGCGCCATCAAACGGGACAATCGCATGACCGAACGCGCAAAACTGGAATGGCCGCAAGAAGGTCTTGCGATTGTAACGGTCAATGATGCTGCGACACCCAACCACAACATCACCTTCGCAACCGTAAGCGCGCTCGCCGATTGTTTGACCGCCGCCCGTGAGGGCGGTGCGCGCGTAACCGTTCTCGCCAGCGCAGTTCCCGGGGAATGGCTCAACCACGCCCACCTCGGCGACTTGCGCAATCTGGTGCAAGGCAAACCCACCAGCGGCGATCCGTCCGGCTGGTTCCGAGCGCCGAACGAACTGGCGAACAAAAATGTCGCCACGATCGCCGCAATCTCAGGCAACACATCGGGCGGCGGTTGCGAACTCGGCTGGGCTTGCGACCTCAGAATTGCCGAGACTGGCGTGCTCTTCAGCCAGCCGGAAGTCATCATCGGTGTCGGCACCGGCATCGGCGGAACCTGTCGCCTACGCCGTCTCATCGGCCGTGCGGCGACGGCCGAAATGGTGCTCACCGGCCGGCCGATGACGGCCGAGAGAATATAGAGCTCGGCGGCATCAATCGTGTCGTGCCCAAGGGGCAAGCCGTTGCGGCGGCACTGGAGATAGCACGTCACATGGTGAGCTTGCCTCCTTATGCGCTGGCGGGCATGAAGCAGATGTTGCGCGAGGACGAAGATCTTTCGCTCGCAGAGGGGCTCGAGAACGACCAGAAGCTCAGCCAGGTGATGTTCCGCGACGCGTTCGCACTCAGGAACATGGCAGAAATTCAGGCGCGTTATGACGCCCATGAGCCGCTCGCGTCCGTTCTTTGGAGCGATACCAGATGAGTCCGACGCGCCAACCGGTCATTTGCCGCGCCTGCCATGCGCAGTGCGGGCTGCTCGTCGATATGACAGACGGTAAGCCCGGCAAGATCCACGGCGACAGGTATAATCCGGCCTATGAGGGCTATTCCTGCATCAAGGGCCGCCAGCTTTCGTCCTATCACACCCTTCCGTCGCGCCTTCTGACATCGCAGAAACGATTGCCGGACGGACGCTTCGTTCCCATTTCCAGCGTCAACGTCGTTGCGGAGATCGCCGACAAAGTGCGCCTGCTGGTCGACCGGCACGGGCCGCGTGCCATCGCTGGCTATATCGGCACCCACGGCTACAACAACTACGCCACGCAAGCTTTTTCCTACGCACTGCTCGAGGCCATCGGCTCGCCCATGATGTTCACGAGCGTCACCATCGATCAGCCGGGAAAGGGTATCGCCACGTCGCTGCACGGACCATGGCTCGCCGGTGTTCCTACCATCGATCGATGGGACGTTTTGCTTCTCGTCGGAACCAATCCGATCGTCTCGATGAATGGCGGGCTTGGCGTCAATCCGGCGCGCCAGCTTCACGAAGCCAAAAAGCGCGGCATGAAGCTGATCGTGATAGATCCGCGCATCACCGATTGCGCCGAGCAGGCCGACATCCATTTGCAGGCGCGTCCGGGAGAGGATCCGGCCGTACTCGCCGGCATTGCGCGGGTACTCATCACCGAAGGCCTGGTCGACGGCGATTTCGTTCGAGCCGAAGCAAACGGTTTTGAAGCGCTGTCAAAGGCCGTCGCGCCGTTCACGCCGCAATTCGTTACCGAGCGCGCCGGCGTGAAGGCGGACGAACTGCTTCGCGCGGCGCGGATGTTCGGCGCAGGCCGGCGCGGCGCGGTTTCGGCAGGCACCGGTCCAAACATGTCGGGGCGGGGAAATCTCGTCGAGTATTTTGTGCGCGTGCTGACGACGCTGAAGGGATATTGGCACCGGCCCGGCGACAGGATCGCCAACCCCGGAGTCCTTGTGAACCGCTTTCCGCCGATTGCGGCGAGCCCCGGTCCGTCGCGTGCCTTCGGCTTCGGCGAGCGCCTTCGCGTACGGGATTTGACTGATACCGTATCCGGTCTTCCCACCGCAGCCGCCGCGGACGAAATCCTGATACCCGGTGAGGGACAGGTGAAAGCGTTCTTTGTTTTCGGCGGAAACCCGATGGTGGCATGGCCTGATCAGTTGAAGACATTCGAAGCGATGCAGACGCTCGATCTTCTCGTCACCTTTGATCCGCACATGTCGGCAACGGCCAGGCTTGCGCACTATGTCGTCGCACCGAAGCTGCCGTTCGAATTCGCCTCGCCGACCATGCTGAACGAGACGCTTGGCAATTTCGGGCCGGGCTGGGGTTATCACCTGCCCTATGCGCAATATTCCGACCCGATCGTTGAACCGCCGGCGGGTTCCGATGTCACTGAAGAATGGGAAATTCTCTACGGCATCGCGCAAAGGCTTGGCGTCACGCTGAAGATCAAGGACTTCTCGCTCCTCAATCCGAAGGAAGCGAAGGAGAAGGGAACAACGCTGGACATGACCGCGCAGCTTACCGCCGACAATGTGTGGGCGATGCTGACGAAAAACTCTCCGGTGCCGCTTTCGCAGGTAAAGGAGAAAGCCCGTGCCGGGTTTGTGTTCGACCGGCCGCCGGTCACGGTCCAGCCGAAGCCTGCCGACTGGATGGCGAAGCTCGATATCGGCAATCCCTTGATGATGACCGAGCTTGCCGAGATCTCGCAGTCCGCAACGCCCCCCAAAGACGATCGCTATCCCTACCGCATGATCAGCCGTCGCCTTCACGATGTGCTCAACTCATGCTGGCACGAGGAGCCGATCCTGCGGCAGCGCGTCGCATACAATTCGGCGTTCATGAATCCAGACGATATGGCCAAGGCCGGCTTGTCGAAGGGCGACGTGATCGAGATCGAATTATCCCGGGCGACATTGCGGGCGATCGTCGACCCTGAAGACGGAATTCGTCCGGGCTGCATCTCCATGAGCCACGCCTGGGGCGGAAATCCCGGCGAAGATGACGATCCGCTCGCACTGGGATCGAACACAGGAAGACTTACGCCGGTCGATACCGACTATGACGTTTACTCCGGCATCCCGCGCATGAGCGCCATTCCGGTCTCGATCCGTCGCCTGGCCGGTTCGGCAACGCGGCAAAATCTCGTTCACTCGACGGGAGACACAAAATGAAGTTCTTCAATTCGCTCGGTCCCAATCCGAAGGTCGTACGCATGTTCATGGCGGAAAAAGGGATTACGATTCCGCTTCACGAAGTGGAAATCATGGCAGGAGAGAACCGGCAGGACGCTCATCTCAAACGCAATCCGCACGGCCAGATGCCGGCGCTCGAGCTCGACAATGGAGCATTTCTGTCCGAGGTCACCGCGATCTGCGAGTATCTCGAAGACAGAGAATCCGAAACCTGCCCTGATCGGCACGACGCCCGAAGAAAAAGCCGAAACGCGGATGTGGACCCGCCGGATCGATCTCAACATCTGTGAGCCGCTCGCCAATGGTTTCCGTTTCAGTCAGGGCTTGCCGCTGTTCCAGAGCCGCATCGTCACTGTGCCCGAAGCTGCAGACGGTCTGAAGCGGATCGCGCAGGATCGCATCAAATGGCTAGACGGCCAGATGGCGGGCAAGGACTATGTCGTCGGCAAGCGACTGACGCTTGCAGACATTCTTCTTTTCTGCTTCCTGGATTTCGGCAATCAGGTGGGCCAACCGATCAACCCGGAATTCAAGAACATCACGGCATGGTTCAACCGCATGCGCGAGCGAGAATCCGCCAAAGCATGACGCACGGCTGATCTATCAGTCGATGAACTTTTGAAGGGTTTGATGAAGGTGCCGAAGCCTGATTTCGGTGTACTTGGCGAATTGAACCGGAATCTCGTCCCCCATCATCTTCAAGCCTTCCTGGACGTACGGAAGGTTTGCCATATCCTGGTCGAAGACGCCGCCGAGTGAGCCCAGTTCCGCCGCGGCCGAAAACGGTTCAGCATCCGTTAGCCAATGAACGGGTTCTGGTTTTGGGCGAGGCCCATTCTTGGGCACACGTCTCAGCATGTAGATGTCCATGATAGAACTGTCGACGCCGTCGGGTCGCCAGCGATAGACAATATTGGGTCCGTATCCCGCCCAGAACGACATGTTCGGAAAGACGTTATAGAGCATCGGATCGAGCATCTCCGCATCAGACGCTTTCGAGTAGTCATAACCATCCTGAGCTGAGAGATTTTTGCGCTGCTCTGCCGCCGCGAAGGCACGCGCCGTCATGCCGTCCGGCACGTTCGCAGTCGTTCCTGCAGCGAGTCGACCTGAGCTCTCCAGCATTGCGGTATAGATATCGGTCTGGGTCAGGCTTGAGGAATCTATAAAAGGACTGGCGACCGCCATCGCCGTGAGTTGGCGCGACGTGTAGTCCGAGAAAACGTCGTATCCCGAATTCGCATCTCCCAAATACGGCATGAACTGCGGATGCGTGGCGATGCTGTGATGGCTCTCCATGAAAGCTTCGGCTGTCGCTTTCCAATTCGCCGGATATTTCTTCGCGACATGCACGGCGATAGAGCGGTCCTCGAAAGCGTACAACTTGAAATGGTCGGGAATTGGTTTGAGGACATCGAGCAATGCGGGCGGATTCTTGCTGAACGTCACAAAAACAAATCCCCCCCACAATCCGACCTTGACCTCCGGAAGCGACAACTTGGCTGGATCAAGTTGTGGAAAGTCCCAAGCCAGGGGATTGTGACGGAACGAGCCGTCGACATTCCACTCCCAACCGTGGAACTGGCAACGAAACCGTTTTTTGCAGCCATCATGGGTTTCGAGCTTACGTCCGCGATGCAGGCAAACATTGAGAAACGCCTTGATCGTATCCGGCGCCGTACGGACTACCAGAACGCTGCGGCCGACGACATCGTAGATGAGATAGTCCCCGACATTGGGGATTTCCTCTTCTCGGCATGCCATCTGCCAGCATTTGAGCCAGACCTTTTCGATTTCCATGCGAAAGAACTCGGCCGACGTGTAGTTCGTCGCTGGGACCGGGTCGGTGCCTAAATTAGGCACTAAATCGGCAATCAGAAACTTGGGCGCGGGAATAGCATCGGACTTAATGATTTCTTTGTAGCTTGGCCGCGAGTTGACCTGATCGCCGGACTTCAAAAACTCGATTTTCAAAATAACCTCCTGAATGTTCCGCCCAGTGAAACGTTTCCCCGGCTCTGCATTTTTTTGGAAAACCGTCAGAGATGCTTTTTATTCCAGAGTTTGGCTGGCGATTGCTTTGATCGAGATCAAAGTCGTTCGCTGAATTCGTCGAAGACGGTGCGCCTCTTAGTGATCGTGCAGGCCAAGATTGCGTTAGTGTCCGATCTGGGTCGAAGGCGGACATTCTCACACAGGTGTGGTTGGCATTGATCCGACAGCGAACCAGCCGCGTATCAAATGGTCCAACGCAACAGGATGTTCTTGCATGTGGCGTATCGCACTTCTTTCGCTCGCCGTCATTTTCTCCCTCACGCAGGTCGCGACGGCAATCGAAGAGCCCAAATTCAAACTTGTTCACTCGTATGGAGACATTGAAGTGCGCGAATATGCGCCATATCTGGTCGCCGAAACGACCGTCAAAGGAAGTTTCACCGATGCGGGCGACGAAGGCTTTAGGCGTTTGTTTGACTACATTTCCGGCAAAAACGCCCAGCGGGCCAGCATCGCCATGGCGGCACCCGTCATTCAGTCCGGGCTGAAGATTGAGATGGCCGCTCCCGTCATTCAAGCGAGTTCGCCCGGTGGCTTCACGATCCAGTTCGTGATGCCAGCAAAGTGGACACTGGCGACGCTACCCATGCCGGAGGATCACAGTGTTCGGTTCCGCGAGGTGGCACCAGCACGATTTGCCGTAATCCGCTATTCGGGCTTTTGGTCAAAAGACCGATATGAAACGAACCTTGCAAAGCTCCAGAGTGCCTTGCTGCGAGAGCACCTCACGCCCGATGGCGAACCAATCTGGGCACGCTACGATCCACCCTTCATGCCGTGGTTTCTCCGACGCAACGAGATTCTGATCCCGCTGCGGGCCGAGTAGTTCAATCGGCGCGTAACCGAATGTCCGCTTTCGACGCAAAGCGGGCATATCGACGCGAGTCGCTGTGACCTCCCACTCCTTAGCGGCATCGCGCCGTGAACAAATTCCGTTTCACGACGGGCTGACATGAACCTCCACAATTTCGCTGACCTGAATGATTGCTTCAACATCGGTGTAGTTGGCGACGTCATCCTGGAGTCGCTTCATGTGCGGAACCAGCGCCCGGGTGTATGCCTCGACGGATTCGCACTCAAAGCCCGCGATGGCGAAAAATGCAGGACTGGGCCAAGGCGTTCCCAGCTCCAGACCGCGCTCCACGGTCACGGAGCGGACGGCGGGCCCCAGGAGCGCGATCGCTAGCGGAATGTGAACGTTCTGATAGTAGTCGTAATCGAACCGCTTTCAACACACATTGATCACCGCGTTTTGCGCGGCACCCAACTGGAACGAGGCCCGTGCGCGCTTCGACAGGATGGCAAGGCTCGTGAACAAATTGACGGACGAGGAGTTCGAGCAGATCAGGGCGGCGTTTGAGGCCAACGATCAACTTCACGCCGCCATATACCTCCACAACAGCGACCGCCTCTTGAAATTCCTACAGCGAACGACGGGCACAAAGTATAGGATTTTGGGCTTCAAGATCGTTTCCGAACTCCAGAAAGAAGGGGACAAGATACCGTTCTGACGCAGTGCGGGATTGTCGGCTTCGCCTGCGTGAACGCCAAGCGGATGAACCAGATAATTCCATACGCAACCACAATTCCGACGCGAAAAGCTGCATGCCCTCTCGCCACCAGCACTACATCCTTCAATCTCACCTGCGCCATTGGATTGACGGAAGGAAGACGCTTTGCGTGGAGAACGTTGAGATCGAACTTCTGGTCCCAATTACTCGACATTGGCCCAAACCCTCCCAAGCCCAGTACGTCAGCTTTGAGCCGAAGTTGCTCATTCAAAGTCGGTCGGGCCGCACGATCACCAGTGAGTCGAGAGCGGACATGGCACTAACTCCCGCTCGACACCTAAAGTCTCTGCCTTGCCTCAAATTCTCCCGCTCGACTTCGTCGCGAAAGGAAGCGTGTGTACCCCAGCTTTAAGCAAGGAACACGCGATGGCAAATCCGGCGCTGTCGAACGCACTTCCGTCTCTCTTTCCGATGATCACTGAGCGACTTAAACAAGCCCACAACATCGCGGCGGCGGCGCAAACCTGCGCAGCAACCGGCAACTACGAGAGCGCATTCCGCATTCTCCTGGATGTCGAACAGCCGACCCTTGAGGCAACGACGCTGTTGAATGCGGCCAGTCTCATCCGTCACGAGGCGGAATAACCGCCAATTCCGCCCCCAATTCCGCGGACAGCGCCTGTTTGAGCGCTGGACTTCGCGGCGCAAGAGAGCATCACTGGCGCCGTGGCTGAGATCCCAGTCACGAATTTGGCGCCTCGCGGACTGCGGGGCTTTGGTCGGTGCAGGCGGCGCAAATGCGTGGCCCAATCTGACCGGAGCCCTCATGGCCGCAACAAAGTCGCCCGACACGTCCATCGCCTCTGAAATTGAGAGCATTAGCTGCCCTCGATCTCGACGCTTTGCGCGCCACTTGGCGCCGCCACTGGGGCGAGCCACCCGGGTATCGGTCGCGAGACCTTCTGGCGCGAGCGCTAGCCTACAAGATTCAGGCCGAAGCTTTCGGCGATCTCCCTGCCCCAGCACAACGCCGCGCGACCGAGCTAGCCGAGCGGTTCACGCAGGATCGAAGCTTTACCCCCTCAACCGTGCCGGCGTTCATGCCGGGCTCGTCACTGATCCGCGAGTGGCACGGCACCCGCCATGAAGTCGCGGTGGTCGACGATGGCTTTCTGTATCAGGGCGAGAGGTTTCGGTCGCTGTCGAAGGTTGCCCAGCGCATCACGGGCACCAAGTGGAACGGACCGGTGTTCTTCGGCCTGAAGCGCAAGGGAGCGGCGCAATGAACAAGGTTCGCTGTGCCATCTACACCCGCAAATCGACCGAGGAAGGTCTGGAACAGGAGTTCAACAGCCTTCATGCGCAGCGCGATGCCTGCGAAGCCTATGTGCGATCGCAGGCCGGCGAGGGCTGGATCGCCAACACCTCAGAGTATGACGATGGCGGGTATTCAGGGGGATCGACCAATCGTCCTGGGCTGCAACAGCTCCTCAAGGACATCCATCGCGGTGAAGTCGACATCGTGGTCGTCTACAAGGTCGACCGCCTGACGCGCTCGCTCTCGGACTTCGCCAAAATTGTTGATCTGTTCGACCGGCATAAGGCGAGCTTCGTCTCGGTCACGCAGGCCTTCAACACCACGACCTCAATGGGCCGACTGACCCTCAATATGCTGTCCTTCTCGCAGTTCGAGCGAGAGATCACCGCTGAACGCATCCGCGACAAGATCGCAGCCTCAAAGGCCAAGGGGCTTTGGATGGGCGGCCGTCCTCCCCTCGGCTATGACGGTCAGGGGCGCAAGCTGGTCATTAACCCGGAAGAAGCCGAGTTGGTGCGGCATATATATGAGCGCTATCTGGAGCTTGGCTCGGTCCTCACCCTCACCGCCGAACTTAAGACACGAGATATTCGCTCGAAGCGCTGGACCAACAAACAAGGCGAGCTGGTCGGCGGCGCACAATTCAGCCGCGGCGCGCTCTATCACCTGCTCGCCAATCCGGTTTACCGCGGAACGATCTGTCACCACGAACTTCGTTACGAGAACTCTCACCCCGCAATCATCAAGGAAACACTCTGGGAAGCGGTGAGAGCCAAACTCGACGCCAATGTTCCCGACCTACCCTCTTCGCCGCGCCTCGCCGCCGAAAACCTGCTGCACGGGATCCTCTTTGATGATCGAGGGAACTCGATGCGGACGGTCCATAGCACCAGGCGGGGCCAACGTTATCGCTACTATGTGTCGAGCGCTGCCCTGCACAAGGAAGGCGGCATCCCGGGCACTTTGCCCCGTATGAGCGTCGGTGCTTTGGACAGCTTTGTTGTCGAGCGCTCGGCGGCAGCTCTCTCGCCAAACTGGCGCCCCAGCGAGTCGATCGAGGACCGGGTCCGGGCGGCAATCCTGCGCGTGACAGTCAGTGACAAGCACGTCGCGATCGTGCTGCGGGCGGACGCCGCAAGCTCGGATCAAAAGCTTGAGCATGCCAGTGTCCGCGATGTCGAAGACGGTATTGAGCTGAGTATCGGCATCCGGTTGAAGCACCGCCAGACCGCGATCGTGATCGAAGCACCCGGTGCACCACAACCGGCACCCCGTCTCGACCGCGCCCTGCTCCGAGCACTTTGTCTCGCCCGGGCTTGGGCAGGGCTTCTCGCCTCGGGCCAAGTTGTTTCTGTCCGCGATCTCGCCCTGAAACATGGGTTCTGCAACCACTATGCGGCCAAGCTCCTGCCGCTTGCCTGGCTCGCGCCAGAATTGGCGACCGCCATCATGGATGGCGAGCAGCCCAGGACCCTGACCCTGGGCGCGCTCATCAAGAAAGCGATGCCGATGGACTGGAGCGAGCAGCGCGCCCTGTTCGCGAGCTTCAGTTAGCCCAAGCGTGTCGCTCAGAAATACCATATCGCTGCTAGCCGATTAAAAATTGCTTGCAACAATTTTGAAATTCCCTGCAAGCAATTGAAAATTCCCTGCTAGAAAAACTCAATTACCCATTCATGAAATAGAAAACGTTGCCGAACGGCGCGGGTTTGTGGGACCAAAACGCGATTTGCGATGGCAAAAACGAGCACGCATTGCAAAAAATTCCCTGCAAACGAGAATTGAGCTCGACGGTCGACGCTCTTGGGGTGGATCGAGGTGTCTTGCCCGGACAACCCAGCCTCCAGTTTTCTTCGGCTTGGATGCGCATGTTGCGTGTGCGTTTTGCAGGGTCGCCTTGGCAGCGACACCAGTTTTCGACCTCGCTCGTCCGGCAGTCCGACGAATCTCTTCGTGAGCGACCGGTGTTTTGGGGTACCAAGAGAGCGGAAATCACGGGGGAAATCCCGCTAGCATGGGCAAACGAACACTTTTGAAAAGGGCCAAGAGAGAGGGCCGCCAAAGCGTCCTCCTATCTAGCACATTGGCCACCTCGGAGAGAATCCGTTGTGCTCTCCGGTCAGGCTAACCGACGGAAATCGCCTGACATTGGGGATCGGGATTGGGACACTCGCTCAAGGGCGAGACTGGCTGGTGGGCGCGACAGGGATCGAACCTGTGACCCCTACCATGTCAAGGTAGTGCTCTCCCGCTGAGCTACGCGCCCGTGCCAGTGACGGCGGGGCGGCCTCTATAGCCTCCACGCCTTGGCGCGGCAAGCGAGCTTTTGGCCGAAAAGCGGCCCCGCAGCGCCAAATCGCGCTACCGAGCCCCCGCCGGTCAAGCGGACCTGGGATCGATCGTCAGCCGCGCACCTGTTTGAGGTCGAATTTCACGGCGGCCCGCGTTTGGCTCGTCACTGAGATACCGCCATGGATTGCGGGCCTGTACTTCCAGTGGGCCATGACCCAGGACACCGCCGTCGCATCGAGTTCTGCAAAGCCGCTCGACTGAACCACGTTCGCCGCCACGACATCACCCTGCGGCGACACCGTCATCTGCAGCAGAACAGTGCCCTGGTGCGAAAGGGCGCGCGCGTCCACCGGATAGGGCGGCGTGGTGTGCGTGTTGCTGACGCCCATCGCGCCGCTGTCCGGCACAGGCGGTGTATGCGACGATGCCGACGTCACACGAATTGTCGATGCCGCAGGGTCCACGATGTTGAAGACAGGCGGCTGAACGGCCGGCGTGGTGTCGACTGTCGGATGAGTCATCGGCGGCGGCTGCGGAACTGGCGCCGGCCTGGGTGGCGTCGATGGATCAAGGAATCGAACCGCAATATCGCCGGGCATGACCTTGATGATCTCACCGGTCATTCCGGCGATCAACGCATAGATCGCCGCGACGTGCAGTAATCCCACGCCGCCAATCGCCATGGCCCGGCGCGGAGAAACACCGCTTGGGCCTGCACTCACAATGTCATGTCTTGGCATCAGCATGTTTTCCTCCCGCGTTGCACCGGCGCGTTGGTGCAGACCGGCGGCCCGGCGGAGTCGTCTCAGGCTCTTCGCCGGACGCTGAATTGATAGGCCTCGATTCCGGCAACGTGCGGGCGCGATTGTGGCAAGGCCGCGGCAATGCGCGGTGAAACTCTTGGCGTTGGTTTCGAATACATTGATGCGCCGCGAAGAAGCCGCGATCAGGCGGCGATCATGCGGTCCACTTCGGCGACGATCTCGCGCAGATGAAAGGGCTTCGATAGCACCTTGGCCTGCTTGGGCGCGTTGGACGAAGGATGCAGCGCGACGGCGGCAAAGCCGGTGATGAACATGATCTTGAGCCCATCGTTCATCTCGGCGGCGCGCTTGGCGAGTTCGATCCCGTCCATGCCGGGCATGACGATGTCGGTGAGCAGAAGGTCGAATCGGAAGCCCTTGAGGCATTCATAGGCATCGCTGCCGTCGCCGAAATCGGTCACGGCATGGCCAGCCTTCACCAGTGCCTGCGCAAGGAACTTACGCAGACTTTCGTCGTCTTCCGCCAGAAGTATATGCGCCATGGTCCCGCTCTTGCCGCCTACTAGACCGTATATTCCGCAAACCGTAAATGGCAGTTAACGCGCCTCAGTGACGCTTGATCGCATCGCCTCCTTAATGGTCCACTGACAGTGGTAAACAACGAATCGGATGGTCATGGCCCAACCGGGCGCACGAACGCCAAGAATCGAGGACACGACGGCCGATGCCAGCCTGGCAGCGCTGTTCGACGACCCCTTCCGCATCCACCGCCCCTTCCGCCAGGCGGTGCCCTTCGTGTTCGCGTCTCCCCATTCGGGCCGCACCTATCCCGACAGCTTCGTGGCAATGAGCCGGCTGGGGCCGACGTCTTTGCGCCGCTCCGAGGATGCCTTCGTCGACGAGTTGTTCGGCAGTGCCGTGTCGCTGGGCGCGCCCATGATCGCGGCGCGGTTTCCGCGCGCGTTTTTGGACGCCAATCGCGCGCCAGCCGAGATCGACACGGCGATGTTCGATGGCCGCCTTCCCGTTGCCGTCGACGCGCCAAGCCCGCGCGTGACGGCCGGTCTTGGCGTTATCCCGCGCATCGTACGCGACGGCGCAGAAATCTATCGCGCAAAACTCTCGCCGCGCGACGCCGAAGAGCGCCTGACCAGGCTCTATCGTCCCTATCACGCCGCACTCGCCGAACTGATCGGCGAAACGCTCGAGAATTTCGGCGTGGCCGTCATCATCGACTGTCATTCCATGCCGTCGGCAGCAGCCATTCCCGACATTGTTCTTGGCGACCGCTATGGGATGGCAGCCGCGCCGCTGGTGACGCGCACGGCCGAAATCGCATTCGAAAAGCAGGGCTTCAGCCATGCCCGCAATGCGCCCTATGCCGGCGGCTATACGACGTTGCTGCATGGACGGCGCGACCGCGACGTGCACGCGCTGCAGGTCGAGATCAACCGCGGTCTTTATCTGGACGAAGAACGCATTGAGCGGGGTCCGCGCTACGAGCAGATCCACCACCGTCTCACCGCCGCCATTCGCCAGCTTCTGGCGATTGCCCCGCCGCTTCTGGCCCGCGCCCGCCCCCGTCAGAGCTTCGCGGCCGAATAGGCTGGGCCCTTTCCCAAGAAAAAGGCCGCTCCCGAAGGAGCGGCCAAGTTCAGGGAGGAAACGCCCAGGAAGGGCAGGCGGCATAAGCAACGGGAGGTCAGTCATGCCGCGCTGCAACAATATGGACCTCTGGCCCGGGCGAGGCAAGTCCAAAATCTCGGCAAATGGCCATGAAAATCCAGCATTTCCGCGGCATTCCGCCTCTTTTCGCGGCAGCACTCTATTACTCTTCTAATGGTGCACTGCAAAATTCAATTTACCAATTCCGCAAAATCTAGCGGTTTCTGCACCTAGTCACACCATTGTCGTTGCGCCGCAACAAAAGATTCGCGTCAAGCAGCTAGGCACTCGCCCAACGAGAGGGCGCTGATTCGCGCCCTTGGAAACAGCAAGGAGCGGGGCAGATGGCCGGTATCGCCTGGTTGGTTCCCGCAGCCCAACTCACGCTGAAGCCGCCTCGCTCGCGATTTACGCCCCATCCGGCGCGCCCCACCCGCTATCACCGCACGATCTTCATCTCGGACATTCATCTGGGCACCCGCGGCTGCAAGGCCGAATTGTTGGCCGACTTCCTCGCCAAGAACACCTGCCAGACGCTTTATCTGGTCGGCGACATCATTGACGGCTGGCAGCTCAAGCGCCGCTGGTTCTGGACCGAAGCGCATAGCCGCGTCGTGCACGAGATCCTGCGCAAAGTCGACGAAGGCACCCGCGTGGTTTTCGTTCCCGGCAACCATGACGAATTCCTGCGCCCCTATTGCGGGCGGACCTATGCCGGCATCGAGGTGACGCGCGAAACGATTCACGAGACCGCCGACGGACGGCGCCTTCTCGTTATTCACGGCGATCAGTTCGACGGCGTCATCAACTTCGCCAAGTGGCTCGCCCATCTCGGCTCCTGGGCCTATGACCGCGCGCTTCAGCTGAACGAAATGCTGCACCGTGTGCGCCACATGCTGGGCTTTCCGTACTGGTCGCTCTCGGCCTGGCTGAAGCACGCCGTCAAGGACGCGGTCGAATATGTCTGCCGCTTCGAGGACGCCGTCGCCCAGGCCGCCGAGCTGCACGGGCTGGACGGCGTCGTGTGCGGTCACATCCATCAGGCGCAGATCCGGCAGATCGGAAACGTCCTTTATCTCAACGATGGAGACTGGGTTGAAAGCTGCACCGCCCTTGTCGAAGATGCCAGCGGACATCTGGAGATCGTTCGTTGGACCGCTGCCGTTTCAACACCCGCCTATCTCGGCGCCGCTCGCGAAGCCACGGCTGTACCCGCGTAGGGTTCGGCGCATGACGGCCGGCGGACTGATTCCCGCCGGCCGGTTTCCGGTGCCCGGCCAGGAACATCTCAAGGTCCTGATCGTCACCGACGCCTGGAAGCCGCAGGTGAACGGCGTCGTCACCACACTGGAAATGCTGGGCCGCGAGTTGCAAACGCTCGGTCATGAGGTGCGTTATGCGACGCCAGAAGGCCGCTTCACGTTGCCCTTGCCTACCTATCCCGAAATTCGTCTCGCCTTTTTTCCGCGCAAGGGCCTTGAGCGGGTGTTCCGCGAATTTGCGCCCGACGCGGTGCACATTGCGACGGAAGGCACGATGGGGCTCAGCGCACGCGCCATTTGCCTGAAGCATGGTATCGAATTCACCACCGCGTTTCACACGCGCTTTCCCGAATATGTCCATGCGCGCTTTCCCTTCGTACCCGAGAGTTTGGTGTGGCGGCTGGAACGATGGTTCCACCGCGGCGCGATCGCCACGATGGCGCGCACGCCGACATTGAAGCGTGAACTGGAAGCCCATGGCTTTCGAAATGTCCGTCTGTGGGAAGGCGGCGTGGACATCGAGCACTTTCGTCCGATAGCCGGCGCGACCTTGCCCTTCCCCAAGCCGATATTTCTGTATGTCGGCCGCGTCGCGATTGAAAAGAACATCGAAGCCTTTCTTTCGCTCGACCTGCCCGGCACCAAGGTCATTGTCGGCCCCGGTCCGGCGCGTAAAGCGCTGGCGCGCAAATACCCGGCCGCGAAATTCCTGGGTCCGAAGTCGGGCGAAGACTTGGTGCGTGTCTATGCCGCGAGCGACGTGACGGTCTTCCCTAGCCTCACCGATACGTTCGGCCTGGTGATGCTGGAGTCGCTCGCTTGCGGCACCCCAGTCGCCACCTTTTCCCGGGACGTCATGCTGGACGTCGTTGGAACCTGCGCCGCAGCGGCGCTGGACGACGATCTGGGCGCCGCTTGCCGCAGGGCGCTTACGTTGCCACGCGCCCTCGCCCGCCCCTTTGTGCTCAACCACGGCTCGCAAGCTTCGACCCGGCAGTTCCTTGGCAATCTGGTGGTCGAAC
The DNA here is from genome assembly GCA_963743765.1 of uncultured Alphaproteobacteria bacterium. GTDB lineage: Bacteria > Pseudomonadota > Alphaproteobacteria > Micropepsales > Micropepsaceae > Rhizomicrobium. The sequence goes on along the minus strand of CAVUQQ010000003.1, from coordinate 141,669 downwards.
AGCCGCAAGAAGCCTGATTTATCGTTTGCCCAAGACGCGCTAGAACCATGTCCGGTTTCACGAGCGTGCGTATCCCCATTTCCATGTCCTCAGACAGTGTCGACTCACGTGCGCTCAGGTTGAGCGTCCAGGAATGGCTGTTCCTGGGCATCACCATCGTGTTTTGGGGGTGTTACGTCCTGTGGCTCGGCAAGGACACCTCCTGGGACTTCCGCAACTACCATTGGTACATCCCTTACGCCTTCCTGAACGGACGCGAAGGGCTCGACATGATCGTGGCCCACCAGGCCACCTACTATAATCCGTTCCAGGACATCCCCTTCTATGTGCTGGCGATGCACACGCCGGCCTGGTTCGCGCTGTTCACGCTGGGCATGGTGCAAGGTTCGAACGTCGTGCCGCTCTATTTCCTCGGCCGGCAAACCCTACGCATAGAGGAATACAAGCTGGGCGCGGCGGCGCTCGCGCTGCTCGGACAGACCGGCGGCCTCGGCCTCAACATGTTCGGCACCACCTACCACGACAACACGATGAGCATCCTCATCCTGTCGAGCATCGTGATACTTGTCGTGCAGCGAAAGCGCCTGAACGAAGGACCGCTTTGGCTGGTCGCCACCATCGCTGCGTTCGCGGGGTTCCTCACTGGCACCACCGTCGGCCTGAAGCTACCGGAAGCGCCGTTTGCCATCGGCTTTGCCGCTGCCTTGATCGCGCTCGGCGGCGGCTGGAAGCATCAGGCGACGCGCCTTGTCGCCGGCGGGCTTGGCGGCGCGATCGGCTTTGCGGCGTTCATGGGTTACTGGATGATCCATCTGGAGCATCTCACCGGCAATCCGCTGTTTCCGTACTTCAACGATGTCTTCAAATCGCCGCTCGCCCTGCCTGCGCCCTATCGCGACATGCGCTTCCTGCCGACGCATTTCTGGATCGCGGCGGCGTTTCCCATTCTCTTCTCGCTCAACTGGGCGATTGCAGACGACATCCCGTTTCGCGACATCCGCGTCATGCTCGCCTATGTCACCGCAATCATCGCGATCATCGTCTGGCTCGCGGGACGCCGTTCGAAAGATCCGCTCGTCATTCCGGAAGCGGCGCGCCCGATCCTGGCGTTCACCGCAGTCTCCTATCTCGTCTGGCTGAAGATGTTCGCGATCTATCGCTACATCGTCGGCCTTGAAATGCTCGGACCGTTGATCGTCGCGATCGCCATCGGCTTGCTGCCGATTCCGCGACGCATCCAGTACATCACGCTGGCCGCTCTGTTCCTGGCCACGGCAGCCGTCACGCATGTCGAATATATCGAGCGTTCGCCGATCAGCGATCCCTTCGTGCAGGCCGACGTGCCCAAGATCGTGCATCCCGAAAAGGCCATGGTGCTTTTGACGGGCAACGGTCCGTTGGGTTTCATCGCGCCGTCCTTTCCGCACCAGATTCCCCTGCTGCGCATCGACGGCTGGATGGTACAGCCGCAGGACGGGACAAAGATCACCAAAACAATGAAGAATCGAGTCTGGGGCCACATGGTCCATGGCGGGGACGTCTATGTGCTCTCGGACGCCTATGACATGGGCCGCGCGCGCGATGCGCTGGTCGAATATGGCCTGCGAATCGATTGGCTGAAGTGCACCGTGTTCGACACGAACATCATCGGCGACTATGAATTCTGTCCGCTATTCAAATGGCCCCGCCAATGACTGAAATCGCCGTCATCCTGCCCTGCTACAACGAGGAAGCCGCCATCGGCAAGACCGTGCGCGACTTCCGCGCCGCGCTGCCGGGTGCCAAGGTTTATGTCTACGACAACAATTCCAAGGACCGCACGGTCGAGGTCGCGCGCGAGGCCGGCGCCATCGTTCGCACCGAGATGCGCCAGGGCAAGGGCAATGTCATGCGGCGCATGTTCGCCGACGTGGAAGCCGACATTTATGTACTGGCCGATGGCGATGACACCTATGACGCGTCGGCCGCGCCGGCGCTGATCAGAAGACTGGTCGAAGAAGGCCTCGACATCGTCACCGGCCGGCGCATCCACACCGAGGCGGCGGCTTATCGCGCCGGCCATGTCCTCGGCAACCGGATGCTGACCGGCCTCACCGCGATGATGTTCAACGTCAAACTCGGCGACATGCTGAGCGGTTACCGGATCATGTCTCGGCGCTTTGTGAAGTCGTTTCCGTTCACCGCCGAAGGCTTCGGCATCGAGACCGAACTGACCGTCCACGCCGTGCGCCTCATGATGCCGATGGCCGAGGTCGACACCGCTTACAAGGAGCGGCCGGTGGGCTCGGTCAGCAAGCTCAGCACCTATCGCGACGGATTCAAGATCCTGTTCACTATCGCACAGATGCTGCGCGAGGAAAGGCCGTTGCTCTTCTTCAGCGCGATTGCGTTCGTACTCGCGCTGGCCGCGATGGTCCTTGGCACCTCCATCGTGATCGAGTTCGTGCATACCGGCCTGGTGCCGCGCTTGCCGACCGCCTTGCTGGCCACCGGCCTGATGGTCATCGCGTTTCTGTCGCTTATGAGCGGGTTGATCCTCGACACGGTCACGCGCGGCCGCTGGGCGAACAAGCGGCTTGCCTATCTCTCCATCCACGGCCCGCAGGACCTTTCGCTGCCGTGACATGGGAGCAACGTCTTCGCGCCCTGGCCCGTTCGCCATTCCTGCGCTTTGGATTCGTCGGCGGCTGCGGCTTTGTTGTCGACGAGACAGTGCTCTCGATCCTGCATTATGTGATCGGGATCGACCGCTACAGCGCGCGCGCCGTCTCGATCCTCTGCGCCGCGACCTTCACCTGGTGGGGCAATCGCAATCTGACGTTCGCCGAGCACGCAGCGACGGGCGGTGTGCTCGAACTGGCGCGCGAATGGTTCAAATTCATGCTCGCCAACGGCGTTGGCGCGCTGGTGAACTATGGCGTCTATTCGCTCTGCGTCGGTTTTGCGCCTGCGCCGTTCAGCAATCCGCTTGTGGCCACCGCCATCGGTGTCGGCGTCGGCCTCGTCTTCAACTTCACGCTGTCGAAGAGATTTGTTTTCAAGCAGCGCTGATCACCAGATTTTCACCCGCGCCCTGGGCTCGCGATAAAGCCTGTCGCCGGGCTTGACGTCGAAGGCATCGTACCAGGCGTCTATGTTCTGCAGCGGGATGTTCGTGCGCGCGGGCGCCGGCGAATGCGGATCGCTGACGATACGCTGTCGCGCGGATTCGTCCTTGATCTTGTAGCGCCAGACCTGTGCCCAGCCGAGGAAGAAGCGCTGGTCGCCGCTGAGACCGTCAAGCACCGGAGCCGGCTTGCCGCCAAGCGAGGCGTGATAGGCGTCGAGTGCGATCAGCAGGCCGCCCAGATCGGCGATATTCTCTCCCATCGTCAGGTCGCCGTTCACATGCAATCCGGGCAGTGCTTCGAAGGCCGAATATTGCGCGCCCAGCGCGGCGATGCGCGACTCGAAGATCCTGGCGTCGTCCGCCGTCCACCAGTCGGCGATGCGCCCTTCGGCGTCGAACTTGCGGCCTTCGTCGTCGAAGCCGTGCGTGAGCTCATGGGCCATCAGTCCCGCGGCGCCGAAATTGACGGCCGGATCGGCATGAGCGTCGAAGAACGGCGCCTGCAGATAGGCAGCGGGGAACGCGACCTCGTTGAGAATCGGATTCTCATAGTCGTTGACGGTCTGCGGCGTTTCCTCCCACTCCTCCCGGTCGACAACCTTGCCGGGACGCGCCGTTTGGATCGTCCATTCGAATTCGGCGACGCGCTTCACGTTGCCGACCAGATCGTCCCGCGCAATCGCAAGTTTGGAATAGTCGCGCTTGTCCACGCCGTAACCGATTTTCATGGTCAGCGTCTTGAGTTTGTCGAGCGCCTTTTTCTTCGTTGCGGGACTCATCCAGTCGACGCGTGCGATGCGCGCTCGCAGCGCCTCTTTCAGAGCCGCCATCTGCGCATCCGCCTTCGCCTTCGTCGCTGGCGGAAAATGCCTGGCGACATAGAGATCTCCCACCGCCCAGAGCAGGCAACCGAAACTCTCGCTGCGCAGGCCGTAGAGAATGTCGCCGCCGCCCACCGCGTGCACGGCGCGCTTCCAGCGCGGCTTCTGTTCGGCTTGCCCGGACAACGTCTTGCCATGGAATTCAAACGTGGCGTCGGCGAACGGTTTGGAGAGATAGGTCGCGGCGTTGTCCGCGATGTTGAAGGCCTGCCAGGCCTTGAGCGTGTCGAGATCCGCTGCGGCGAAGATCGCGGCGATCTTTGGAATGGCGCTTTTCTCGACGATGACGAGACGGTCGACACCGCCAAGGCCCGCGGCCTTCAGAAAGCCGTGCCAGTCGAAGCCAGGCGACTGTGTCTCCAAATCGGCAAGCGCCATGGGATTGTACGACTTGACGACGTCGCGTTCCTCCACGCGGCTCCAGCTGACCTGTGCAATCTTCGTTTCCAGCTCGACGATGGCGGCCGCATTTCGATCCGCGTCGGACCAGCCGGACAGCGTCAGGAGTTTCGCCACATAGGCCTGATAGGCGGTCTTCTTTGCGGCGAAGGACGGCTCGAGATAATAGTCCCGGTCCGGCAGGCCGAGACCCGCCTGACTGACATAGGTCACGTAATGCGCCGGGTCCTTTTCGTCCGCCGCGACGGCGAGCGAGAAAAACGAGCCTTCGAAATCCTCGTTTGTGCGGCCCATGAGGGCGGCCAGCGCCTCGCGCGACGACGCGGCGCGCACCGCATCCAGCGCCGGCTTCAGCGGTGCGGCGCCCAGCGCCTCGATGCGCGCCTCGTCCATGAAGGCCGCATAGAACGCGCCGACCTTGCCGGCCAGGCTTGTCGGCGGCTGGCTAGCCGTGTCTTCCATGATGCTGCGAAGTTGCACCAGCACGCGCTCCCCCAACGCGGCGTGCATGCCATAGGAGGAGCGGTCGGCCGGAATTTCGGTGCGCTTGAGCCAGGCGCCGTTGGCATAGGCGAAGAAGTCGTCCCCCGGCTTCACCGATGCATCGCGCGCCGTCAGATCGAAGCCCCAGGTGCCGAACGGCGAATCGGATGCGAGCGAGCCGGCGCACACCCTGCCCGCGCTGACGAGGGTCGCCACGGCCAGACCGGCCAACATCGAAGAAAGACGGTTCATGAGCGCCCCCGGCTTGCGGCTTCCTCATAGCGCGACCGCCGCGAAGGGCCAATCACAAGGACGGGAGGTGGACCCGGTTAATCCGTTTGTCCGCTCATTTGCGTGTCGACGGTGACCGACTTGACGATGGCGAAAACCGGCTTTCCGGCAGCGAGATGCAAACGCTCCAGCGACGCGCGCGTGATCCGCGCTACCAGGCGGGTCCGGCCGCACAACAACTGCACGTCGGCATGGGTCGTCGAATCGCGGCTGACCTCGCGAACCTGCATCAGGAGCACATTGTTGGCGCTGATGGTCCTCGGTTCCTCGAGCGCCAGCATGATTTCCTCGGCGCGAATGCGCACGCGCAGCGTCGTTCCGGCCGGTTGCTTCAGCTCCTGCACAAGCAATGTACCGCCGTCGAAGGTGAGCGATGTGAGGCCGTCGGCGCGGCGTTCACCGACCTTGGCCTCGATGACGGCACCGACGGGCGAGGTGCCGGCGAGCGCCGGCAGTTCGAGCTCGGTGAGCACCTCGAACACCGATCCCTGGCGGACCACACGGCCATTGCGCAGCACGACGATGTCGTGCGCCAGGCGCGCAACTTCGTCGAGGGCATGGCTGACATAAAGCATCGGCAGGCGCGCCTCGTCGCGCAGCCTTTCAAGATAGGGAAGAATCTCCGCGCGCCGCTCGGAATCGAGCGCGGCCAACGGTTCGTCGAGCAAGAGTATCTCCGGCGACGACAGAAGTGCTCGGCCAAGCGCGACGCGGCTCTTCTCGCCGCCCGACAGCGCCTGCGGCCGGCGTTGCCGCAGATGCTCCAGACCGAGCAGCGAAATCACGTTGGCGATCTCCTCGGCGCTCGCCTTCGTCGCCGCGCGGCGCCAGCCGAATAAAATATTGTCCTCGACGCTCATATGCGGGAACAGGCGCGCGTCCTGGAACACATAGCCCGTGCGCCGCAGCCTTGGCGAGATCGACACGCCCTTTGCACTGTCGAACGCGGTGCGCCCATTGATGACGATGCGCCCCTGCTGCGGGCGAAACGTTCCGGCGAGCGCGTTGACAATAGTCGTCTTGCCGGCTCCCGATGGTCCGAACAAAGCCGTGACGCCCGGACGCGCGATCGTGAATCGCACATCGAGCACGAAACCGCCGAAATCATGGGTCAGGGAAACATCGATGCTCATGCCGACGGGCGCGCCCGGCGCGCGGCGATCTCGGCGAGTGTCATGAAGAGCAGTGCCAGCAGGATCGAGAGGACGGAGAGGCGCGCCGCCTCGGCCTCGCCGCCGGGCGCCTGCAGCGCCGTGTAGATGGCGAGCGGCAACGTGCGCGTCTCGCCGGGAATGTTCGACACAAAGGTTATGATCGCGCCGAACTCGCCAAGGCTGGCAGCGAATGCGGTGACGGCGCCTGCCACGATTCCCGGAAACGCCAGCGGCAGCGTGATGTTGATCAGCCGGTCCCACCAGCCGGCGCCAAGCGTTTCGGCCGCTTCGTTCAAGCCCTTGTCCACGCCTTCCAGCGCAAGCCGGATGGCGCGCACCTGAAATGGGAAGGTGATGATCGCCGACGCCAGCGCCGCGCCGGTCCAACTGAAGACGAAGCGGATGCCAAAATGACCGAACAGCCAGGCGCCAAGACCGGCACGCGTGCCGAATACGGTCAGCAAGAGGAACCCGATCGCCACCGGCGGCAGCACGAGGGGCACATGGATCAGGCCGTCGACGATCGTCTTGCCGAAGAAGCGCGTGCGCGCCAGTAGCAAGGCCGCGGCGAAGGCGAACGGCAACGCGCAAAATACGGCGACGCACGAGATCCGCAGCGAAAGGAAAAGCGCTTCGCTTTCAGCGGGCGTCAGAATCGCGTCCATGGGGCGGGTGACCGAAAGATGACCGTTGCGTTATATCGCGGCAACTACCACGATGCCACGCAGGGCCCCTGCCGTCTGAAATTCGGCATCCAGGATCGCCGGCGCGCGGCGGGACAACAAAAAAGGCCGGACGCGAGGTCCGGCCTTTCCCTTTTTTTCGTGCGCAGCCGATCAGTGCGTGCGGGCGTAGATCGACCAGAGATGCGCCATGATCTTCTGCTTCGCATCGCCATCGGCCTTGTCGAAGGCGCGAACGGCCTGGTCCTTCTGGCCGCCGCTGAGATAGGCCATGCCGAGCCGGATTAGCGCATTGTCCTTGTCCGTCGGGCCCTTCGCGATTCCGGCCTGGATCAGCTTGATGGCGTCGGGATAGCGGCCCTGACCCCAGGCGTCTTCGCCGAGCTTGACCAGCGCGTCGCCGTTCGGCGCGGCGTTGGCGGCCGCCGCTGCCTTTGCATTGTTGGCTGCGTTCGCGCCGGCCTGGTTCTTGGCCATCGTCAACAGGCGCGTGGTGCGGTCGCCGATGAGTACCTTGGCGGCGATGCCCTTCTCGATCACGGACTGCGCCTCGGCGGCAAAGCCGAGCTGCAATGCCAGCTGCGCGAGGAGATTGTAGTCGTCCGCCTTGGAGATCGAACTGGTCAGCAGCTTGAGGCGGTAGATGTCGAGCGTCTGGTGGTCGGAGAGGCCCTTGGTGCCCTGCGCCGTGTTCAGAAGCTGGCTCCAATATTCCGGCTTGTTGGTGCGCGCGACCAGCGTTTCCAACGCGGTACGCATGGAGTCGTTGTCCTGGCTTTCATAGGCGCAGCGCATCTGGAGCTGGAGAACGCCCTCGCCAGCGCCGCTGCCGAAATTGCTCATGATGTAACGGCTGCAGCCATGATAGTCGCGCAGCAGGTAATAGGCCTGCGCGATGACCTGCATGGAATTGCCGTCGAGCTCGCCGTTCTTGCGCAGCAGCTCGCCGTCGTTGATGACTTCGCGATAGCGGCCGGCATTGTAATCGTTGGCGAACTTTGCCTTGACGCCGAGCGCGCCCTGGCCGGACTTAATTTCGATGTACTGGCGCATTTGGCCGATGACGGCGCGTTCTTCGGCGGTCAACCCGCCGACGGCTTCGGCCGCACTCACCCGGGCGAGCGCCGCGCTGTAATTGCCGGAAGCGGCGAGCGACTTTGCTTCGTTCAGAGGCTTGCCGACCGCCGAGCGGATCGCGGCTTGGGCCGGGACTGTGAAAACGACGCCGGCCGCCGCGATGCCGGCAACTCCCAGCGCAAACGCCATCGTGGCGGCGCGGACCGATTTGGAAAACATCAGAGACCTCACTTCAAAGGGCGCGGTCCCGGACGCATGCGACCGCATGGTCCACTCCGCGGTCGCCCGTCACATCATTGACTATATTGCTCGATGCCCGTGAATCCAATGTGGTCCACGCCAATACGTTGGGCATCCGCCAACACTTTCGCGACAGCATCGTATTTCGCGAGCCGGTTCGGCTGGAGATGGATTTCGGGTTGCGGATCGTCGCTCGCGGCCGACGACAGATAGCTGTCCAAGGTCTTGCGGTCCACAGCAGTGCCGTTCCACAGGACCGTGCCGTCGAAATCGACTTCCAGCGTGATGACGACCGGCGGTACCGGCGGCGGCTTCACATTGGGCTTGGGCATGTCGAGTTTCACGGCATGCGTCTGGATGGGAAGCGTAATGATGAGCAGTGTAAGCAGAACGAGCATCACGTCGATCAGCGGCGTGGTGTTCATTTCCACCATCACCTCGCCTTCGCCGCTCTCATTGCCGACATTCATTGCCATGTGGCGATACCTTCAATCCGGTCTTTGATTACTGAGCCTAGTCGTTTCTGGGTTCTGTCAGAAAGCCGACTTTCTGGATGCCGGCGATCTGAGCGGCCAGAACCACGCGTCCGACAGCTTCGAAGCGCACATCCTTGTCACCGCGGATATGCACTTCGGGAAGCGGATGACCCGAGGCCAACGCACGGCGCAGCGCGTCTTCGAACCGGTTCTTGAGTTCGGCCTGATCGATCGGCGCGTTGTTGTAGTAGATGTTTTCGTCCTTATCGACCGCAACGACGATATTTTCCGGCTTCGTGATCGTCGCGATGTTGCGCGCGTTCGGAAGCTGGACCGGCACCGTCTTCACGATCACCGGGATGGTGACGAGAAAGATGATGAGAAGAACGAGCATCACGTCCACCAGCGGGGTGGTGTTGATGGTCGTGTTCAGATCCGGATCGCCGCTGTGGTCGTCGGCTTGAACGTTCATGGCCATGGATGTGATCTCCGCGCTTCTTGCGCTCCTAGGCCTACTTGCTCTTCGTGATCAGGTAGGTCTGCAGGTCGCCCGCGAAGCCGCGAAGCTTCTCGTTGATGACCTTGTTGCGGCGAACCAGGAAGTTATAGAGCAACACGGCCGGCACAGCGGCGCCGAGGCCGAGGGCGGTCATGATGAGCGCTTCGCCGACCGGACCGGCGACCTTGTCGATCGAAGCCTGACCGGCGACGCCGATGGCGATAAGGGCCTGCAGAATGCCCCAAACGGTACCGAACAGACCGACGAACGGCGCGGTCGAACCGACCGAGGCGAGAAAGGCGATGCCGCTCTGCAGACGCGAATTGGCGTCTTCGAGCTGACGCGTCAGCGACATGGCAATCCAGTCGTTGAGGCCGACGAGGCTGGTGCCGCCCTGGCTGGCGCGGATACCCGCATCAGCGACGCTGCGGAACATGGAATTCTTCGGCAGCTTGTCGACGCCTTCGGCCAGCGTGCCCGACGTCCAGAAGCGCTTCTCGACGGTGCGCGCCTGCGTGAGGATTCGCGACTGTTCGAAGTACTTCATGAAGAAGATGTACCAGGTTCCGACCGACATGACGGCCAGGATGATCAGAATGGTCATCGACACCGGGTTGCGCTTGGCAACGATGTCGCCGAGGCCGTACGGATTTTCCGTCGGGGCCGCGGAAGCCGCAGGCGGCGTGATTGCGGGAGCGGCAGGAGCAGCTGCGGCCGGCGCCGGAGCGGCGGCAGGAGCCATTGTGCCACCGGCAGGTGTGGCGGCAGGCGCAGCGCCTCCGGGAGCAGCCATTGTCGGGGCCGCGGGGGCAGTCTGTGCTACAGCCGGGCCGAAGCCGAGGCCGGAAATCAGGACGATGGCGGCTGCAATCGTCAGGTGCTTCGAGATCATTTTCCTACTACTCCGTATTATCCAGAATGACGAAGAACTCGTCGATTTAGTGAAGGCTGAAACGAACGATGGCCTGGTGGTTCGGCGACGCGACGGGCGTGTCGCCGTTCATGGCGGGTGTGTTACGCCAGCGCGATGAGACGCAAGAGACCGCGGCCTGATCCAGACGGTCCGAACCGCTGGACTTGGCAACGCCGACATTGTTGATCGATCCATCCACGCCGACATCGTAATGCACGAGCACATCGCCGGACTCGTTCAGACGGCGCGACAGGTCGGGATAGTAGGTCGCGCAGTCATGCGTCCGTCCGACGGCCTTGGACGGCGTGACGGTCGGCTGCACAGGTTCCGGCTTGGTTGGCGCCACGGCCTGAACCGCCGTGATCGCATTGTTCACGGGCGCATCGTTGGCGATGTTGAGTTCCGGCGGCGGCACGAAAGGCGGCGGCGGCTTGGCCAGATCTGGCGGCGGCGGCGGCGGCGGCTTCACTTCGTCCTTGGGCTGAACAACTTCAGCCTTGAGCTCTTCGGGAAGTTTCTCGATCAAGCCGGACGCAAGGCCGACCACAAGGGCCCAGACGAGCCCGAAATGCAGAATTCCAACGCCGATGAGAATGGCGGTGCGCCGGGACGTATTGGGGGCCTCGGCCGGGATGTGTGATCTAAGGTCGTGAACTGGTTGTTCCATGGATCTTCCGTCGCCTACACAAAACTAATCCCGGCGCGATGGCACCGGGACTGGCGGATTTGGGCCGAATACGCGTCCCCCTCCCGGCACCGGTTTCCGTCCGGTGCAATTTTTCTTAAACCCAACGTAATCACGGTTTTCACGGAGGGTCTAGTCTTTCGATTTGGGAAACGCAACTTCGTGATGGCCCTATTTAATCGCGTTCGATCGTAAAGGCCGTGCCAACCGTCCCCTGCTGTGGGCACAGCGAACATCTTTGCCAAGCCTATGCGACAGCGGTGTGACACGCATTTCCGGCGTGATTTCAGCCTGAAACGAGCAAGCTTGTCACTCAACGTCCGGGCTCATTCTGCGTTGCAGCCTTTGGTGCGAATGGATGCGGCTAATCGTTCCACCTTTGCCTTAAAGTGCTAGAGAATACTCGTCTTGGCCGATGGCGGAATTGCGCCCGAGTGATGACGCAGCGCCATGATTCCCTGTTCCCGCACGTGCTGACGCGGTATCGAATTTCCCTGGCGAATGTCGATTGCGTTGACAACATAAGCTTTTAGCGGCGAGGGGTGCGGTTGCGCAGCGGCAGCAGCGCAGGCAAACAAGAGCCCGATCAGAAATCCGTGAGGACACTTCCATGCGCTATCTCCACACCATGGTTCGCGTAAGCGATCTCGATGCCGCCCTGGACTTTTATTGCGCCAAGCTCGGACTAAAGGAGCTGCGCCGGGTTGAGAACAAAATGGGCCGTTTCACGCTCGTTTTTCTGGCAACTCCGCAAGATGCCGAAAAAGGGAGCGGTGATGGCGTTCCGATGGTCGAGCTGACCTACAACTGGGACGAGAAAGACTATGGCGGCGGCCGGAATTTTGGCCATCTCGCCTATCGGGTCGATGACATCTACGCGGTCTGCAAGCGCCTGATGGACGGCGGCGTAACAATCAACCGTCCTCCGCGCGATGGCCATATGGCCTTTGTACGCTCGCCAGACGGCATTTCCATCGAGTTGCTGCAGGACGGCGGGAGCAAACCGACGCAGGAGCCATGGGTTTCTATGCCCAACGTCGGTAGCTGGTAGGTACAATTTCAGGCAGCGGGGAAGCGCAATGAATTTCGCCAGCGACAACCACTATGGCGCAACGCCGCAAATCCTCGCGGCGATGGCGGCGGTCGGACAAAGCCCGCAGCCGGCATATGGTGACGATGACGTGACCAAACGCGTGACGGCGCAGCTCTGCAAGATTTTCGAGCGCGAGGTCGCGGTGTATCCGGTGATCAACGGTACGACCGCGAATTCGCTGGCGCTGGCAACGCTGGTGCCGCCGCATGGCGCAATCCTCTGCCATGCCGAAGCGCACATCGCGGTCGATGAGTGCGGCGCGCCGGAGTTCTTCACCCACGGCGCCAAGCTTGTTCCTATCGAGGGCGGCGATGCCAAGCTGACGCCGCAGGCAATCGAAAAAGCGCTCGGCCACTTCCAGAAGGGCTTTGTGCACCATGCCCAGCCAACGGCGATCAGCCTGACCCAGTCGACGGAACTCGGCACCGTCTATACGCCATCGGAAATCCAGAAAATTTCAGCGCTCGCCCACACGCGGGAGATGAAAATTCACATGGACGGTGCGCGTTTCGCCAATGCGCTGGTCGGGCTCGGCTGCACGCCGGCCGAACTCACCTGGAAGGCGGGCGTGGACGCGCTCTCGTTCGGCGCGACGAAGAACGGCGCGCTCGCGGCCGAGGCGGTCATCTTCTTCGATCCGAAGGATGTGCGTGACTTCGAATACCGGCGCAAGAAATCGGGCCATCTGCTGTCGAAGATGCGGTTCATGTCCGTGCAGCTCGAGGCCTATCTGAAAGATGGCCATTGGCTGGCGAGCGCGGGGCGCGCCAACATGCTGGCGCAACGCCTGGCGCAGGGTCTGGCGCAATCGGGCGCGATCGAGATCGTTCATCCGGTATCGGCCAATGCGGTGTTCGCGCGCATGCCCGACGCACTGGCGGCAAAGCTGCGCAAGAACGGCGCGTACTTTTACGATTGGGGCGCCCCGTCCGGCGGCAAGACGCTGGCGCGGCTCATGCTGTCCTTCGCGACGCCGGAAGATGCCGTCGCGCGCTTGATCGAATTGGCGCGCGACGGTTGAACCCTTGCCGCTAGATGCGGCCCAGCAAGGACAGCGTGCCGGTCTGTTCGGTCGCGTTGTTCGAGCCGCGCACGAAGTCATACGAGAGGCCAATCGTCCAGTTGTCGGTCGTCGCGTTCAGGTTGAGGCCGCCGACGATGTTGCCGCGGCTCGGATCGGGTCCCTGGATAGTAAACGGCGCGCCAGGTTGATTGCCGGCCGTTCCCGAATTGACGTCCGCGAACGCGGCACGCAGTTTCGTCGGATCGTTGAGGAAATCGAAGCGATAGCCGACGCGTGCCGAGGGCTGGAGGAAGAAGTCGCCGAGGTTGATGTCCTGGCGGACTTCGGTGCCGAGGAAGGCGCGCAGCGAATTCGCGTAATAGGGCTTCACGGCGAGATCGAAGCCGGTACCGCCGTTAATTTCCGTATAGCCCTCTTCACGCATCGTCAGGCCGTCGATGGAAAGTTGCGGCGTGACGAAAGTCGAGCCGAACTTCATCAACGCTCCGGTCGTCAGGCCAAGCGTCCCGACGAGAGCCGCGCGATTGCTGTCGGCTTCGCGCGAAAAAGTCGTCGTATTCGTGGTGCCGGCCACGGGAACGGTCAGATCCAGGAAGCGCTTGCCCTTGAGCTGGCCATAGCCGACCGAGACCTGGGAATCGACAAACAGGCCGCGTCCGCGCCAGTCTGTATAGCCAGTGAGCAGGTACCAGAGTTCGCCGGTCTTGGAAGTCGGCGCGGTCGTGCCGCTGCCGGCCTGGACGTCGCCGGTGTAGAAGGTGAATGCCGCGCCGTACCAGCCGCCCTCAGGCGCACCGCTGTCGAGGCCGAGCGAGAAGCCGAAGCCGTGATCCTTGAAGCCGTTGAGCGTCACGCTCGGGCAACTCGTCGTGCAGGTACCCGTCGGTAGCGTGACGCCGTCTACGCCGCGCTTGGTCTGTCCGTGCGTGCTCAGATACTCGCCGAACTCGTTGCCCCAAAGCGTCAGTTCGCCCGGCTCCTTCGAGAACAGCCGCAACTGGCGTTGGCGCGCCGAGACGACGCCGGTAGCCTGGTCGGTGATCGAAATCGCGACCGCGCGCGTCCCGCCGGAAACGTCCGGCGCAAATGCATTATAAACGGCCTGCGCATCTGCCTGGGAGTTGATGCCGGCGACCAATGCAGCGCCGAGCGCATCGTCGCTCGAAATCGCAACATTGGCGAGCGGGAACATCTGCACGGCGTAACCGGTCAGGCCGAGCTGCGTTTGGGTCTTGGGAACCACCGTGAGTTCCAGCACATCGTTGCCGCCGATGGGGTTTATCGCGAGAGAGGTGCTGTTGAAGAGGAACGGAATCGACGTCGCGCCGCCGACTGCCAGATTGTAGTTGGCCAGATCGCCTGGGGTAATAAGCAGATTGCCCGTGGGCGCGGACAGCAGCATGAACGTGCCGCCGGCCGGGATGAAGCTTCCATACGTGATGCCAAGATTGGTTCCTGGGCTGAAGTCAATGACACCTGTCGCCTGGATCAACGCCCTGGTGGCCAAACCCGACGTCACGCTGACGTTGACGGTGCTCAGATTGCCACCAGTCGTAGTGAAGTCCTTGACCAGCAGATTCGTGCCGCTACCGGTCACGACGTTTTGCACGGACAATGCCGCATGATCGGCAATGCTCACGGTCAGAGTGCCCTGCGACGTGATCGCGCCTGCAACGTTCGAAAAGCTGTTGAGCGTCAAATTGTCGTTGCCGCCGGCGAAATTGACCGCGCCGACCTGTGTCGCGACTTGACCGATCCCCGATCCCGATCCGGTCAGGACATAGCTGCTGTCGCCCGTCCCAAAGAGGACGTCGCCGGCCACGCTTCCCTTGTTTTCGAAATCCAGGCCAATCGTATTCAGCGACACGTCGACCGCATGAGCGACAGCTGTAGCGCCGTTGGTCAGGATTGTCGTCTGCGCTGAAATCGTCCCGAAATTGTTGATGTTCGCGAGCGAGTTCGACCTGTCCTCGATTCCGATTGCGACGAGCTGAGTCACCGCAGTGCTTGCCGGATCGGTGACCGTGGCCGTGGCGAAGATGCTTCCGCCCGTATCGACCGTGATTTTGTTGACAAGCGTCACGGTCGTCCCGCTGACCGGCGCCCCGTCGATCAGAACGGCCGTCGCAACACCGCCTTGGGTCCCGCTCACTGACGCAGCAATTCGGCCATTGCCGTTCGTGCCGCTGTTGCTCTGGCCGGAAACCTCGATGTTCGGAATTGAGACATAGGAATCGATCTGAAGCGCGGTCGCGGAGACTGCGTTGCCGGGACTGACGCTGATGGCCTGCGCCGTCATGATGCCGGAATTGAAAATGCCCCCGTTGATGTTGACGGTCTGGGACGCAGCGCCCGCGATGACGACGTCGCGCGTATTCTTATTATTGTCTTCCGCCGCGGCGGTAATCGAACCGCGGTTGATGAAGCCGAATGTCCCTGCGTTTGTGTCGGCCGTGTCGGGTTTGATGACGATGCCGGAGGTCGCCAGAATGGACGGCGAGATCAGAAGTGTCGGCGCCGAAACGCCGTTTGCCGAAATGACCGCGTTCGCAACGCCCGTGACGCCATCGCTGCCGTTGTTCAGAAAGCCGCCGTCGATGCTGTTGCCGATGACGACCGCGGAGCCCGACTCCGCGTTGATGCCGGTTGTCGAACGCGTCGCGACGCCGGCGGCCACAATCGATCCTGAATTCGCGAAGGTGCCGATGCTGGTGGCCGGGCAACCGACCGTGGCGCAGGCCATAATGTGCCCAGAAATCGAAATGCCGGTCGCGCCATTGCCGACCGCGGTGTAGACGGAGCTGGAGTTGACAATCACATTTCCATTGATCGTTCCAAGCAGGCTGGCGAGAACCACCGAGGACGCCGTCGTACCGTTCGCCGTTGTCGGCGTCATGGTGAAGTTGCCGCCCAGCGACAGGTCGCCGTTGAGCACAAAACCGGAGTCCTGAAGAATGCCAGTCGACTGATCGCCCGCGATCTTGACGACCGAAGCAGTGTCGAATGTCACGCCGCCCGTATAGGAACCGGCCCCGCTCAGATGCAGCCCGATCTTGCTCGTTCCCGTACCGGTCAGATCGATCGTGCCGCTGTTGGTGAAGGATCCGACCGTGGCCTTGGTTCCGTCGATCAAAACTCCAACCGCAGACGTTGTTCCTGTAAACGTAAATGTTCCGCCATTGGTTGCGGCCGCGTTCGAGTCGATCGTCAGAAGCGGCGCGGTGCCCGAGGTCAGCTTGATGCCGCCAGCCGCTAGGATCGTCAGCGGATTCGGCAGCGTGCTGGTCTTCTGCGCAGAGGTTGCGACGCTGTCGACGGGGGCCGCGGCCAGGGCCGGGGAGGACAAAATAACTGCCGTGGCAGCCGAAAGCATGAGAGTGCGCTTGTTCAAGTCGAACCTCTTGTAACTACGGCCAAAAATGGATTCCGAAGTGGTTTAGCCCGGGGCCCGACTTCGGATTTTCATCGCCTTGTGCTGCGGGCCTCACCCCCGGGAACCGGCCGCAGCAAACCACCATAACCAATTTCGTTCGCCTCACCTAGCCGTGACACGGCCGAAACGCAAATTTCCGCTTTTTAATCAGCCGTTAGCCGCGAGCCACCAGTATGCCCCGCCACCAACTGTACCTGCGGTCGTGAGGCCGCCTCCCATGACAACCGTAAGCCGCACCAGCTTTGCCAAACTCAGCCAGAAGGAAGCGTCGGTCATCCTTGCGCGCCATGAAATGCTCTATTCCGGCCGCCTTGGCGGTGCGCGTGCGGTCTTCGCATTCACGGACTTGTCCGGTTTGGACTTGTCCGATTGCAACCTGTCGGACGCAGATTTTACCGGCGCAATTCTGGAAGAAGTAAATTTTGCGGGCACGCGTCTGGATTCCGCAAGTTTCTTCGGCGCCGATCTCCGCCGCGTGAACCTGTCCAATGCCAGCATCCGCCGTGGCGACCTGCGCGGCGCATGCCTCAGCGGCGCGAACCTGACGGGCGCCGACTTGTTCGAAGCGGACTTACGCGAGGGCACAATCGCCGAGAAGGACCGCTACGGAAATCTGCGCGTGCTGCAGCACGATGTCGGTCCGTCGGAAATGCCGACGGCGCGGCTCAACTCCGCCAATCTCGAGCGCGCGAAAATGTCGGGCGCGATCGCCATCCAGGCCGACTTCACCGATGCGGTGATGAAGGGCTGCCGGCTGGTGCGCGCCAATCTGCGCCAGGCGCGGCTGAACGGCGCCAATCTGGAAAATGCCGATCTGTCGGGGTGCAACCTTACCGGCGCGGATCTGAGCGGCGCGATCCTGATCGGCGCGCATATGGACTTTGCCGCCACCAAGGGAACCAACCTTGCCGATACGCTCACCGAACAAGCGATCGGTCAGGCATGGAACGGACTGTCCGGCTCCGCCGACGAGTTGGTCGCACAGCACTCGCTGTGGGTCGAAAGCGACGGCCGCGAAGGCAAACCCGCCGATCTCACCAACATGGATCTGCGCGGACTCCAAGTACCGTCGAAGCGGCCGCTCACCGCGCTCATTGCACCCGGAGCCCTTATGTACGGTCTCGATCTGGAAGGCGTTTCGCTCCAGGGCAGCAATCTGCAAGGGGCGGATCTGCGCTCGGCCAACTTGCGCGGCGCGGATTTGCGCGGCGTCAACCTCACGGGCGCGAAACTGAATCATGCCGATCTGCGGGGCGCGCGGATCAGCCCGCTGATCATTTCGGACGCGAGGCTGCTGGCCGCGCGCATGGATAAAGCCTGCGCGCGCTACGCCGACTTCCGCGGCGCGGATTTGAGCAAAATCATAATGGCCGGGACGGACCTGGCTTACGCGAACCTGACGGATGCCAATCTGATTGGCGCCGTCATTGTGGATGCGATCACCACGGGCGCGCGCATGGCGCCGGCGCCGGTGCACGCCGCAAAGTAATTCCCATTTTACGATTTAGGCTGCGTTCTGCTGCGCCGCCGTGCGCGTACGGATGAATTGGCCGAGGCGCTGCAAACTGACTTTCGCCTCGGGCACGCGGCTGGCCTGAAAGACATGCTGCATGCCGTCATAGATCTCGACGCTCACCGGCACGCCGGCATCGGCGGCACGATCGCCAAGACGCGAAGCGTCGTCGCGCAGCATTTCCAGACTGCCCGCATGCACCATCATCGGTGGAAAATCCTTGAAGCTGGCGAAGGCCGGCGACGCGTATGCATCGCAGGGATTTGTCTTCTTCAAATACTGGCGCGCATTGACGAACAGCAGATCCCAGGCAAGAAAATTGTCGGTCTTGGCGTTCTGCATCACCGACCAGCCCGAAAGCGAAAGATCGGCCCAGGGCGACATCGCCACGCAACCGGCCGGCATCGCAAGGTTCGCGTTGCGCACGGCGTGCAGCACGGAGAAGGCAAGGCCCCCGCCGCTGCCGTCACCGGCCAGCACGATCGACGATGGCGAGACGCCCTTGGCGGTGATGTGCCGGTAGGCATCGATCCCGTCGCGCACGGCAGCGGGAAACACGAACTCCGGCGCGAGACGATAGTCGAGTGAGAATGCCGTCGCTTCGCTTGCCTGCGCGAGCCGCGCGACCAGAGTGCGGTGCGTCTGAGGTGAGCCGGCGATGTAACCCCCGCCATGAAAATACAGGATAAGCCGGTTTGGCGAGCTGTTCGGCAGACGAACCCACTCACCCTTCAGCGGGCCGATCTGCGCGGGCTCGAACGTGGCTTCACGCGGTGGCGCGCCGGCACGCTCGAACATCGCCTCATAATGCGCGCGCAATTCGGCGATGTCGGTATCGGCCGTGACAGGCTTGCGGCGTCCCATATGAAGGAACCGGCCGACAAAGGAACTTTGCCTATTGTGCATTTTGGATGGTCGCGAAAGAGGCCGGATATGAGTAACCTCATACCCGGCCTCTGTCATCACATTCGCAAAAACGTCGTTAAGCGGCGCGAGCCTGCCCATCGATCGTCTTGAGCTCCGGCGCGTTGATCGCGATTCGGCGCGGCTTCTTCTCTTCGGGAACGACGCGTTCCAGATCGACATGAAGCAGGCCGTTCTCAAGCTTCGCGGCGCGGACCTCGACATGCTCGGCAAGCTGGAAGCGGCGCTCGAAGGTGCGCCCGGCAATGCCCTGATACAGGTAGCCTTGCTTGGCGGCGTCTTCGCGTTTGCCGGTGATCGTCAGTACGCCATCGCGCACCTCGACGTTCAGATCCTTTTCGCCAAAGCCGGCGACAGCAACCGAGATCCGGTAGTGGGTCTCGTCGGTGCGCTCGATATTGTACGGGGGATAGCCGTTGCCCGCGTCGGCGGCCTGCTCAAGCATGTTGAACAGGTGGTCGAATCCGACGGTGGAGCGGAAATAGGGGGAAAAGTCACGCATGGTACAACCTCCTGAAAGCGTTGTGGTTTTTGAGGCCCCGTCCGATTGGACCAAGGCTGTTCTCAAGCGCCGGACGCCTATAGGCCGCCCGGACAAGCTGTACGTAGGAACGGCAAAACAGGGGTTCAAGGTCCGGGCTGGCGGATTCTCACCACCAAAGAAGATGGCTCAAGCCGGCCGTCCACAGCACCGCCAAAATGAAGTAGGTGAACGCATCCATCTGCCAGGGCTTGAACAGGACGCCGGTGACGTTCAGCGCCAGCGTCTGCAGCCAGGCGCCCTCCTCCTTGTTGTTGGGATCGCGCCATCGGCCGCTGCGCATCAGCGATTCAATATTGTTGAGCACGCAGGAATTCTTGTTGAACTGCCACTGCACCGCAACGGCCGGCAGGAAGCACATGTAAAAGACGAGCGAGCCGTGGAGCGGCGCAAGCCACCCCGCGACGATGTAGATCATCACCGCGAAGTGAAGACAGTAGCAAACGCTGCCCAACAGATCGCGCTTCTCGGCTACGTGCGACGGCAGCGTGGTGGCGATGGCCGCTGTTTCGTCTTCGTCCGCGACGCTCATGCGATGCGCTGCTTCAGGAAGGCGCCCGCGCGCGCAATGGCATCGCGCCCTTCCGACAAAATGGGATGGAAGATGTGCCAGACATGGATCATTCCGCCCCAGGATTCGAACGACACTTCCACGCCGGCATTCTCCGCGCGCGCTTTCAGCGCGACGGCATCGTCATGCAAGGCCTCTTCCGTACCAACCTGAATGAGCAGCGGCGGCAGGTCTTTCAGATCGGCGAACAAGGGCGACGCCAGGGGAGTTTTCGGATCTGCGCCGTCGAGATAGGCCGTAGCCATCTCATCGAGACCGTCTTTTTTCACGATCGGATCGCGATTGGCGCGGGCGCGGAAGGTTTCGCCGCCTTGTGAGAGATCGCCCCAGGGCGAGATTGCAACCGCGCAGGCCGGCATCGGCAAACCCTTGTCGCGCGCCGCGACCAGCATTGCGAAGGTGAGGCCGCCGCCCGCGCTGTCGCCCGCGATGGCGAGCTTGCCGGCGGCTATGCCGCTGTCGAGCAGACCCTTGTATGCCGCGACGGCATCGTCGACGGCGGCGGGAAACGGATGTTCCGGGGCGAGGCGATAATCGGCGGCGAAGATCGGCAAACCGGAGTCTGCGCTCAATGGCCCGAGCATGTGGCGATGCGATTTCGGCGAGCCGATGAGATAGCCGCCGCCGTGCAGATAAAGCAGCGCCGCATCGTTGCGCCGCACGTTCTTGCCGCGCACCCACTCGCCCTTGATGCCGCCGATCGTGGCGGGTGTCGATTCGAAGCCTTCCACTGGCGGCATGAGCGCCGAGAGCATCTCGAAGCGCGCCCGCTGTTCGGGCCAACCGAGATTTTCGAGCGTGCCTTCCTGGACAAACATTCCGGCGAGCGCCAGGCGATCTTTGACGGACATGTGATGGCCTTTCCTTCACCCCAGGCCGAAGGTTCGGTCAGCTTCGCGGCCAATGCAATGCGTTCCCTGCCCCGTTGTCTGAAACCCCGACAAATGCTCATATTCCGCGTGCATTCCCCCGAACAGGGGAGCTTGGGAAGGAACGTTCATGAGCTCGGCAGCGGTACAGCAGATCATCACCCAGATGGCGGGCACAATCGGCGCCAATTCGGGGCTCGGCGGCACGCTCAAATTCGATTTCGGCGATGCCGGCAGTGTGCTGGTCGACGGCAAGTCCAATCCCAACTCGGTTTCGGACGGCGCGGGCAAAATTGCCGACTGCACGATCTCGGTGACGCTCGATACGTTCGACAAGATGGTCAAGGGCGAACTCGACGGCACCTCCGCGTTCATGCAGGGCAAGCTGCGCGTTGCCGGCGACATGGGCCTTGCCATGAAGCTTGGACCCATCCTGCAAAAGGCGGCCGGGTAATTCCAATGACGCCGGCGCTCGAAGCTTTGCGGGCGCATTTCATCGTCACGCCGAGCGGCGCGCGGCTGCGCACGGCCGTCTTTGAGCGCAGTGAAAATACCCAGCCCCGCGGTGTCTGCGTTCTGCTGCACGGCCAGACGGAATTCATCGAAAAATATGGCGAAGTGATCGACGAGCTGCGTGGCCGCGGCTTCGGCGTAGCGACCTTCGACTGGCGCGGACAAGGCGGCTCGACGCGCGCGCTGCCCGATCCGCTGAAATGCCATGTCGGCAATTTCCGCGAATATGACGAGGATCTCGCGACGTTCCTCGAACAGGTCGTCAAGCCGATGGGCGTGGCGCCGCCGCTGGTGCTCGCGCATTCGATGGGCGCGCATATTCTTCTTCGCACGCTGCACGATCGCCCGCGCGCGTTCTCTGCAGCGGTTCTCAGCGCGCCGATGATGGCCGTTTCGACGCGTGGCCAGCCTGCCTTTTTCGCAGCCGCCGCCACCTTCGTGATGAATGCTGTCGGACAATCGACCGACTGGGTCATGGGCATGGCGGACCGCGATCCCCTCAAGCTGCGCTTCGAGGACAATCTGGTGACGTCCGACCGCCGCAGATGGGCGCAAATGCAGGCGTTAGTTACAAAAAGGCCCGAGCTGCGCCTCGCCGGCCCGACCTGGGGCTGGCTGAAAGCCGCGAACGAGTCGATGGCGCGCGTTCTGGCGCCCGGCTATGCCGAGGCGATCGGAACGCCGGTGCTGGTCTGCGGCGCAGGCAAAGACCGCATCTGCATGACTGAGGCGGCGCGCGATTTCGCCAAGCGTCTGCCGCGCGGAACCTATGTGGCGCTCGACGACGCCGAACACGAAATCCTGATGGAGAACGATTCCATCCGCGCGCGCTTCTGGAAAGCCTTCGACGAGTTCGCAAACGCGAACCAGGTGTGAGCGCCGCAGTCTTGCATTGACAGTTGGGCTCCGCTGCGCAACTGCATCGACCGCCCACGGAGACTTTGCGACGCCGATCGAGAAGTTCCTGCGCAAGCGTGCGGGCTGAGCGGATCGCCTGGCTCTTCTTGTCATCCCCGGCGGAGCATGGCGTCAGCCATGCGAAGGGAAGGGGACCCAGGTTGTGACGCAATTGAGCGTCGCGACATCCTGGGTTCCCTTCCCTCACTTTGTGCTTGCGCGCACAGTTCGCCGGGAATGACATTAGAGGAACGGCTCGCGCCGTTCGCATTCTCAAACACCGTCACGCCCATGGATAAGTTTCGTCCCGCGAAAAAAATTTGCCGCGGAAATCCCGGCGCTTACAACTGAAATCACTTTTCTTATCCAACAGCGCGAGAACGGCCTCATCATGCGCGCATGATGAACGAAGAAGATGCGCACTCAGGCGCCAATCCTGAGCCCATAGCCGCCGCCGATCCTGAATCTGTGGCAATCGCAGAGACCGAGACCACGGCCGACGCCGGTCCCGGGCCCTTGGCCGCTGCCGATCCCGAGCCCACAGCAATCGCCGACCCGCAGCGCCTGGCCATCGCGCCACCCGAACCCGTCATGCCGGTCGGCACGCTCGCCATTCTCGAGGCGCAACTCGGTGAAGCGCTGAAGATCATGCAGGACTTTTCCGCCTGGGTTCACCATCCCCGGTCGGAGATCACCGAATGCGTGCACGTCTCGCGCGCGGTGAGCGAACTCGTCACGGCCAGCGCAACGCTCGCCAAGATTGCGACCCAACTGCAGCAGGGCGAGCCGGAGACCCGCCATCGGGTCATCGTCGAGCATGCTGTTCCGCCGGCCGGGGGAGGGGTACGGCGCAGTCGAAAACGAATAAATCATGGCGGAGCTTGAAAATTCCGCTCCGGCGAAGCGCCGCCGCGGTGGACAACCGGGAAATCGCAACGCGCTCAAGACCGGACGGCACACGGCCGGCATGCGCGCCCTGCGCCAACGCGTAACCGCCTGGCGAAGGCGCAACAGGTATGTGCTTGCACTGGCGCGCTGCGAAATTGCGGCGATCAAGGCGCTGCGCGAGACGCCTGTCTTACGCGTTCAGCAGCTTCATCGCCGCTTCGTGGATTCGGGCGTCGCCGGCTGCGAGGACTTGTCCGCCGTGCTCGCACGATCCGCCCTGCCAGTTGGTAATGACGCCGCCTGCGCCTTCGATCACCGGAATGAGCGCGGCGACGTCCCAGCGGTGGAAGGTCGATTCCACGATCACGTCGCAGAAGCCGAGCGCCATGGTGCCGAAGATGTAGCAATCGCCGCCCCAGCGCGTCAGCTTGGCCTGTTTCTGGACGCGGCGGAACGCTGCCGTCTCGCCCTCCTGGTAGAACGCATCGGGATGGGTGGCGCAGAGAATGGCGTCGGTGAGCTGCTCGCACTTGCGCGTGTGCAGCGGCATGACGGCGCCCTTGTAGAACAGCTCGGCTTTGCCGTTGGCGCCGACGAAACGCTCGCCAATCCACGGCTGGTCGATCACGCCAAGCACCGGCCGGTCGTTTTCTTCCAGCGCGATGAGGCAACCCCATTCGTGACGGCCGTTGATGAAGGCGCGCGTGCCGTCGACGGGATCGAGCACCCAGCGCAGGCCGGACGTCCCCTTCTTCTCGCCGAACTCCTCGCCCAGGATGCCGTCGCCGGGGCGCTCGCGGTCGATGATGGCGCGGATCGCCTTTTCCGCATTCTTGTCGGCCTCGGTCACCGGGTCGAACACGGGTTGGCCGTGGACGATCGGCCGCTTGTCGCTCACGTCGAGCCGCTGGCGGAAATAGGGCCGGATGACCTCGCCCGCCGCGTCGGCGAGCTTGTGGGCGAAGGCAATCGTTTCGCTGTCAACTGTCATTGCTGGCAATCTTCAAATGCATCGGTGCATTTCATAGCACAGCGAAGCCGGTTTCTTGCCCCGCTCACGGGGAGGAAACATATTAGCGAGCCCCCGTATTGCACAGCAGGCAACAAGGGGCAGCACATGAAAAGCGTCGTCGTCACAGGGGCATCCACCGGTATCGGCTGGGCCATGTCGAAAGTCCTGATCGCCAAGGGTTTCCGGACCTTTGGCAGCGTCCGCAAGGCGGCGGTCGGCGGCGAGCCCGAAGACGCGCTACACCGTGACGCCGCAGCCGTTCCAGAACCTGATGAGGCTCGCCCTGCCAAAGCGCATGGTCGACGGCATGATCGCGGGACAGCCTGGGTTGAAGAAGAGCTATTCGACTTCCACGCGCGAGCTACGCCTGCGGTCGTGCGGCGAGAGCGCCTTCTTGCGGATGCGGATCGACTGCGGCGTGACTTCGACAAGTTCGTCGTCCTCGATATAGGCGATTGCCTGTTCGAGTGTCATCGGCACGATCGGCGTCAGGCGCACCGCTTCGTCCTTGGACGTGGTACGGATGTTGGTGAGCTGCTTGGCGCGCAGGGGATTCACTTCCAGGTCGTTGTCCTTGGCGTTCTGGCCGATGATCATTCCTTGATAGACCTTGGTGCCCGGCACGATGAAGAGCTTGCCGCGTTCTTCAAGATACCAAAGCGCGTAGGCAACGGCTTCGCCGTCGCCGGTCGAGATCAGGACGCCGTTGACGCGGCCCTGGATCGCGCCCTTGTGCGGCGCATAGCCGTGGAACATGCGGTTCATCACGCCCGTACCGCGCGTGTCGGTGAGGAATTCGCCGTGATAGCCGATCAGGCCGCGCGACGGTGCGATGAAGATGATGCGCGTCTTGCCTGCGCCGGTGGGGCGCATGTCCTGCATCTCGCCTTTGCGCTGCGAGATCTTGTCGATGACGACGCCGGTATAGGGATCGTCTACGTCGACGGTGACTTCTTCCATCGGCTCCAGGCGCTCGCCGTTCTCGGTCTTGAACAGCACACGCGGACGGCTGATCGAGACTTCAAAGCCTTCGCGGCGCATGGTTTCGATCAGCACGCCAAGCTGCAGTTCGCCGCGGCCGGCGACTTCGAAGGCGCCCTCGCCCGTTTCGTGCACCTTGATGGCGACATTGCCTTCGGCTTCGCGCAACAGGCGGTCACGAATGACCCGGCTCTGCACCTTGTCGCCCTCGCGACCCGCCAGCGGCGAGTCGTTGACCGAGACGGTCATGGCCAGGGTCGGCGGATCGATGGGCTGCGCCTGGATGGGCTCTTCGACGGTCAGGTCGCACAACGTGTCGGCGACGGTTGCTTCCTGCAGGCCAGCAATCGCAATGATGTCGCCAGCTTCGGCGCGCTCCACCGGCACACGCGCAAGGCCGCGGAAGGCCAGCAGCTTGGTGGCGCGTGCGCGCTCGACGACTTCGCCCTGGCCGTTCAGCGCCTTGATCTGGCGATTGACGGTGATGGCGCCCGATTCGATGCGGCCCGTGAGGATGCGGCCGAGATAGTTGTCGGCTTCCAGCGTCGTAACCAGCATCTTGAACGGAAACTCATCGCCGGCGAGTGCGACCGGTTTGGGCTTGGGCACGTCTTCGACGACGAGCTGGAACAACGGATCGAGATTCTTGTGCTCGTCCTCAAGTTCTTTCACCGCCCAGCCGTTGCGGCCCGATGCATAGAGATAATGAAAGTTCAGCTGATCGTCGTTTGCTTCCAGAGCCAGGAACAGGTCGAAGATCGACTCCAGCGTTTCCTTCGGTTGGGCGTCATGGCGGTCGATCTTGTTGATGACGACGATGGGCTTGAGACCGAGCTTCAGCGCCTTGGAAAGCACGAACTTGGTCTGCGGCATGACGGACTCGGCCGCATCGACGAGCAAAACTACACCGTCAACCATAGAAAGAATGCGCTCGACCTCGCCGCCGAAGTCGGCGTGGCCAGGGGTGTCGACAATATTAATGTGTGTGCCGTGCCATTCGACCGACGTGCACTTGGCCAGAATCGTGATGCCACGCTCGCGCTCCAGAGCGTTGGAGTCCATGGCGCGCTCTTCCATGGGCTGGTTTTCGCGAACCGAACCGGATTGCTTCAGGAGCTGGTCGACGAGCGTCGTCTTGCCATGGTCGACATGGGCGATGATCGCGATATTGCGGATATCCATAGGCTTTGTGCGCTCGAGTGGAAGCGCGGGCTTATAGACGTCAGCCCCCTCCGGAGCAACTCACGCCCGGCAGACCTTGGTTATCGTGCCCCGGCTTTGATACAGGAAGACACTTTTTGACAAATTAGTGACCCCAAAACCCGCCCAATCCCTACCAAAAGTGAATATCGTCGCAGACTGCTCGCAATCCGCCGAAGCCATGCTAGGAAAAGGCCGGGAGCGTCGCAGGGCAGCCTTGGCTGTCAGGTGCAGAGGGTCTAGGCCACAGACCTGTGCGCGAATCGGCTGGCCCGTGGACTTTGGTGAATGAATATCCGCATCCCAGATACGCTTCCGGCAATGTCCGCTGCTGCTCAAACCTGGCCCGAACGGATCCGTCGCACCAGCTCGCGCACCAGGCTGATCGCTGGCATCGCCGCCATCGCGCTCGCCGCCTTCGTCGCGTGGCGTATCTTCGGCGGCCCGTCGGTTCAAGCGAGGCCCGCACCGCCGGTCCAAGTCAGCGGCGTGTTGAGGAAGGACGTCGCAATCGTCGAGCATACGATCGGCACGGTGCTCGCGAACGCGACTGTTCAGCTGACAGCACGGGTTCAGGGTCAGCTGCTCAGCGCAAATTTCGTGGAAGGCCAACTCGTCCATAAGGGCGACCTGCTGTTCCAGATCGACCCCCGCCCCTACCGGGCGACCTATGAAAGCGCGATGGCCTCGCTGACTTCTGCCAAGTTAAAGGCCGAACGCGATGCAAGGCTGCTGGCTGCGAACGCGATCTCACCGCAGGACGCCGACGATGCCAGGGCTGCCTATCTGGCGGCCAGGGCCAATGCGGAATCGGCGCGTCTCAACCTGGAATACACCAGCATTCGCTCGCCGATAGACGGCAAGACAGGGCCGATCCTGATCCAGCCCGGCAATCAGATCATGGCCAGCGCCGGCACAAGCAGCGGCGCAAGTTCATCGGCGCCAACTTCGACCACACTCGTCGTGATTACACAGATCCAGCCGGTAAAAGTTTCGTTCGCCTTGCCCCAGGCGGACCTGCCGCGCATTCAGGACCGCCAGCACAGGCATGGGCTGACGGCCGCCATTGACAATCATGCGGCGGATGGCACGCATATCGAAGTGCCAATCGACTTCGTCGGCAATGCCATCGACAACAACACAGGCACGATCGAACTGCGTGCGACTTACGCCAATGCAGACAGCCGGCTGGTGCCCGGACAACTCGTCGATGTCGGCATAACGCTGAACACGCTGAAAGGTGCAACAGTCGTTCCGCATGACGCCGTGAACCTTGGTCCGAACAGCCGCTATGTCTATATCGTCAAGGACGGCAAGGCGCAGATGCGTGAAGTGAAGATTCTGTTTGATGGCGGTTTAGAGGTCGCCGTTCAGGGCAACATCAAACCCGGCGATTTCGTCATCACCGACGGACAATTGCGCGTCCTGCCCGACAAGCCGGTCAACGTCGTGAAGCCAGGATCGGATTCAAAGCCGGCCGCACCATGAATATCTCCGCGCCCTTCATTCTCAGGCCGGTGATGACGACACTGCTGATGGCAGCGTTGGTAATCTTCGGCGCCTTCGGTTATGCGATGCTGCCGGTCAGCGAACTGCCCAACGTCGATTTCCCTACCATCGTCGTGTCCGCATCCCTGCCCGGCGCAGATCCGGAGACGATGGCCTCGGCCGTCGCGACGCCGCTGGAAAGCCAGTTCTCCACCATCGCCGGCATCGACTCGATGACCTCGTCGAGCACGCAGGGCAGCACGACGATCACCATCCAGTTCCAGCTGGACCGCAACCTCGACGGCGCAGCGCAGGACGTGCAGTCGGCGATCTCGACTGCGCTGCGCAAGCTGCCGCCGAACATGCCGACGCCGCCCACCTTGCGGAAGGTAAACCCGGCCGACACGCCGATCATCTTCATGGCTCTGCAGTCCGACACATTGCCGCTGTCGAAGCTGGACGAATATGCAGAGACGCTGCTGGCCCGGCAATTGTCGACGCTCAACGGCGTGGCGCAGGTCAATGTCTATGGTGCACAAAAGTTCGCGGTTCGCGTGCAGGCCGATCCTGCGGCGCTGGCGACGCGGCAAATCGGAATCGACCAGCTGGCGACCGCCATCGCCGGCGCCAATGTGAATGTCGCAACCGGCACGCTGAACGGGCCAACGCGCGCCGCGGTGATCCATGCAAATGGCCAGCTGTTCAACGCCAAGCAGTTCGGACCGCAGATCGTGGCGTATCGCAACGGCGCGCCTGTCCGCTTCCAGGACGTCGCCCGCGTCATCGACAGCGTCGAAAACAAATTCACGGCCAACTGGTACAAGAACAAGCGGGCGATTGCGCTGTCGGTGCAGCGCCAGCCGGGCTCCAACACGATCGAGCTGGTCGATTCCATCAAGGCCGTGCTGCCGCGATTTCTGGCGCAACTTCCGGCATCCGTGCATCTCAGCATCATCCACGACCGCAGCGATACGATCCGCAACTCGATCGCAGACGTGCAGATGACCCTGCTGATTGCCGGCCTGCTGGTCGTCGGCGTCATTTTCGTCTTCCTGCGCCGCGTCTCGGCGACGTTCATACCGTCGCTGGCGCTGCCCATCGCGGTCATCGGCACCTTCGCCGGCATGGCGCTGTTCGGCTACAATCTCGACAACCTATCGCTGATGTCGCTCACGCTCTCCGTCGGGTTTGTCGTCGACGACGCAATCGTGATGCTGGAAAACATAATCCGCCACATCGAGGCTGGAGAATCGCCCTACGAAGCGTCGATGAAGGGGTCACGTGAAATCGGCTTCACAATTCTCTCGATGACGATTTCTCTGGCGGCGGTGTTCATTCCGATCGTGTTCATGGGTGGGATCATCGGCCGGCTGCTGCACGAATTTGCCGTGACCATCATCCTGGCAATCACATTCTCCGGTATCGTTTCCATCACACTGACGCCGATGTTGTGCAGCCGCATGCTGCGCGCGGAGGAAGGCCAGGCCCACAACGCCTTCTATCGTTGGAGCGAGCGCACGTTCGACCGCATGCAGTCGCTGTACGAGCGCACTTTGCGCTGGGGCTTGGGCCACCGCCCGATCATTTTCGGCATGTTCCTCGCCAGTATCGTCGCCGCCGTCGGGCTCTTCTACATATTGCCTCAGGACTTCCTGCCGAGCGACGACACCAACCTCATCCGTGCCTCAACGGAATCGGCCAACGGCACTTCGTTCGATCAAATGGTCCGCTATCAGCAGCGGGCCGCACAAATCCTGAACGACGATCCCAATGCACTGGGCGTGATGTCAGCGGTCGGTGCTGGGGGCACGACGACAGGAACCAACACTGGTTTCATCGTAATCCATCTCAAAAATCGATCCGATCGCTCGCTCGGCGTCGATGACGTGATCCGTGAAATGAGCAGGAAGCTGTCGGGGATTCCCGGGATCAACGTGTTCCTGCAGAACCCGCCTGTGTTTCGCATCGGCGGCCTCAATTCCAAGTTGCCGTATCAGTACACGATGCAGGATCTCGACCTGAACGAGTTGCAGGATGTTTCGGAGCGCCTGACGCAGGCGATGACGAACGATCCGACATTTTCCGGTGTGACCAGCGATCTCAACCTGTCGACACCCGCCGTGACAGTCGACATCGACCGCAACCGCGCCGCATCGCTGGGAGTGACGCCGCAACAAATCGAAACCGCGCTCGGCTCGGCCTATGGAGGCCAGCAGGTGTCGTCGATCTACGCATCGTCGGACCAGTATCAGGTCATTCTCGAGCTGCTGCCGGAATACCAGCAGGACGCGGCGGCGCTTTCGCGCCTGTATGTGACTGCCAACAATGGCACGCTGGTTCCGCTGAATGCCGTGGCCCATATCGGCCAGGGCACGATGCCACTGAGCATCAACCATCTGGGCCAGATTCCGGCAGTGACGATATCGTTCGACCTGGCCGCCGGAAAGGCGCTCAGCGATGCCGTGTCGTCCATCGACAGGCTATCGCAACAGGTTGGCGTGCCTGCAACGGTTCAGACGAGCTTCCAGGGAACGGCGCAGGCCTTCCAGAGTTCGACTCAGAACATGGGCCTGCTGCTGCTGATCGCTGTGATCACGGTCTACATCATCCTCGGCATTCTCTACGAGAGCTTCATCCACCCGCTGACCATTTTGTCGGGCCTGCCGTCGGCCGCGGTGGGCGCGCTGCTGACGCTTTGGGTCACGGGTATCCCTCTCAGCCTGTATGCCTTTGTCGGCATGATGATGCTGATCGGCATCGTGAAGAAGAACGCGATCATGATGATCGACTTTGCGCTGCACCGTCAGCGTGACGAAGGCGCGACGCCCGAAGTCGCCATCTTCGACGCCGCAATGATCCGATTCCGCCCGATCATGATGACGACGATGGCCGCCATGATGGGCACGATGCCGATCGCCGTCGGCCTTGGCGCCGGTTCGGATGCGCGCAGACCGCTTGGCCTTGCTGTCGCCGGCGGCCTTCTGCTGTCGCAGCTTCTGACGCTCTACATCACGCCGGTGCTGTACATCTATCTCGACAATCTCGGCACCCGCATTGGTGGCCTGCGAATGCCATGGGCGGCCAGCCCGCGCGGCGCGCCGGCGGAATAGAACTCAGGCTTTCGCGGTCAAGCGGTTCACTTCGGCCACATCGGCGGCGCTGAGTTTCCATGCGGCCGCTTTTGCGTTTTGCTCCACTTGCTCGGGACGCGTGGCGCCGGCGATCACGCTCGACAAATAGGGGTGCGCGATAAGCCAGGCGAAGGCCAGCTCCAGGAGCGTATGCCCCTTTGATTTCGCGAAAACCGTCAGGCCTTCCACAATTCGCCAGTTTTCCTCGGTCATGTACCGTTCACCGAAGCGGCCCATGCGCGAGTAGCGCGTGCCAGCGGGGATTTCCTTGCCCTGCTCGTACTTGCCGGTAAGGAGCCCGCTGGCGAGCGGGAAATAGGGCAAGAGGCCCATACCCTCCTTCTCAAGCGTCGGCACGAGTGCCGCTTCGATGCCACGCACCAGCAGGCTGTATTCGTCCTGGGCCGTCATATAGGCGGCAAGGTGATTTTTGCGGGACGTTTCCTGCGCCGCGTCCAGCTGATCTGCCGGCATGTTGGAGCAGCCGATCGCGCGCACCTTGCCCTGCTTCACCAGATCGTCGAGGGCCCGCAGCGTTTCCTCAATCGGTGTCTTCGGGTCGGGGCGGTGTTGCTGATAAAGGTCAATCCAGTCTGTCTTGAGGCGCTTGAGGCTGTCTTCGCATGCCTGGCGGATGTAGGCAGCCGACGCGCCGGACTTGGCGCCGGCATCGTCCATCGGCATGGCGAACTTTGTCGCGAGAACAATGTCCTTGCGCCGGGGGCCAAGAATTTCGCCGAGCTGCAATTCGGAACCACCGCGATTGCCGTAAACGTCGGCCGTGTCGAACAGGGTAATCCCCAGTTCGATCGCGCGATCGACGACGCGCTTTGAGACGTCAACTGGCAACGCGCCGAAATTGTTGCAGCCGAGGCCGACGACAGACACTTCGATTCCAGATTTGCCCAGTTTGCGCTTTTCCACGGCCGATCCTCCGGTTTGTCCCGCCGGACGCTAGCGCAGGTCTGGCCCGGCTGAAACACGCTGCGACTTCAGAGCCGGACGGCAGACGGTCAGAACAGCGGGCTCAGTTGACTGTGTACAAAGAAAAAAGGCGCCGGTTTCCCGGCGCCCGATTTCTTTGGCGGCCTTGAAGACGTTTAGAAGTGCGCGCCCACGGTGATGCCGTACATGCGAGGCTGTTCGACGAAGAGGTTCGTGAACAGGCCCGAGGACGGATCGGTCACGTAGGAGCCCGTGACCTGCTTGCCGTCAAACAGGTTCGTGACCCAGCCTCTCGCGTACCACTTGCTGTCCGGGGCGGTAAAAGTGAGCTGCGCGTTTGCGACATACCAGGAAGGAACATGGTCTGTCGGCGCATTGAAGAACGACGCATAGCTGTTGCCCTTCCAGTAGAAGTCGACACGCGGGATCAACTGATAGTCGTCGGCCAGATTGAAGGTGTACTGCCCGCCGACGTTGAACGAGAACTCTGGCGTGTTAGGCATCTTGTTGCCGTGCAGGTTCGCTTCGACACCTGAATCGGTGCTGTAACCCGCCGGCAAAGCCGCCGCGAGTGTCGGACCACACTTCGCGCCCACCAGGTACGATGCATGTTCGGCGATCGTCGGGTTGAGTTGCGCCGGGCCATCAACCAACAGCCCCCCAAATCCCACCGTCAACGGAGTGGGAGCCGAGCCGGCAAGACCTGTCGGGCTGTAGATCACGCAGTTCGCACCGTTGAGATCCTTGACGAGCGTCGCACCCGGAGCTCCGCGTGCCGGATTGCGTGTGTCGAGAGACGTGCTGTTGCCGATCTGCGAGCCGTTGTAGCCAACGTTGGCATTGAACTGCAGCGCATCGGTCGCCGCCCAGAAGAACTCGCCTTCCACGCCCCATAGCCTCGAGTTCAGGTTGGCGTTGACGGACGTGCGGTCGACGATCTTCGAAACCTGATATCCACGATAGTTATAATACCAGACGGTCAGGTTCGCCTGCAAAGTGTCGCCAAGCAGCGAGTTCTTGGCACCGAGTTCGAGCGCGTCAACATACTCCGGTTTGAAGGTCGGTGGGAACGCGCCGGAGAAGGACGGCGGGTTGAAGCCGCCGGGACGCGCACCGTGGGAAGCCGACAGGTACACGTGTGTCGAGTCCGTGAAGTCCAGTTCCGGCGTCCAGTTCAACACGGCATGACCTGTCACGAGGTCGGTCGCCCTAGACTGCGTCGGCTGGTTGAAGGATCCCAGCAATGCGTTGATTTGCGCGTCCGTCAGGCCAGCGGGAATGAATGCGTTGAAAAGAGTCTGACGTGAATCGAACGCCTTTTCGTCGTGACTGAAACGTCCGCCAAGCGTGAATTTTAGCTTGTCGGGAATGATGTCCCAGTAGCCTTCCGCATAAACTGAATTCGACTCTGAGCTTATAGTTTCGGCTGTTATTGTCGTATTGCGTAGGCCCGAATGTCCCAACGACAAAGGGATTTGCGGCAAACCAGACGCCCGCATAGTCCAGCGAGGTGGCGTTGACGTAATACTCGGCATCGTTCTTGTTGGTGATGTGATAACCGCCGACGAGGAAGTTGAAAGGTCCGTCAAAGTTCGTGGCGGCGCGAACTTCACCCGTCCACTCGGTATCGTGGCCACTGATCTGGTCATAGGACTGAAACTTGTTGCTGTAGTCCCGCACGTTTCCGCCGCTTAGGCCAAATCCAGAGGCGCCAATCGCCGAATTGAACGGCCCCACGCCCGAGATGGGAAGTTCGCCAGGATGGGCCGCCCAGAACTGCGCATAAAATGCGGGGTACAAGAACGCCATGGTGCCTTGGCCAACAGCCAGCCGGGTAGGATCAATCACTTCGCCCGCACTGCCGTAAGATTGCTGCGACCAGCCCCAATTGTGATTCCAGCCGACGTTGACGTCCAAATTCAGCCAACTCGAGACCGCCTGGTGCAGGTGCGCCGTCACGAGATCGTCGAAGCCGTGACTTTTCGGCGTGAAGTCGGTGTTCACACTGCGAAAGTCATTCGGAACGATCGTCGAGCAGCCGCTGCAGTCTGCGCCGGGTCCGGCCACGTGGACGAGAGACACTCCCCCGAGTTGTAAATCGCTGACCAGGAGGTTGCCCAAGGTAGCGTTCGTGTTGACCGGGTCAAACGCCAGATGGTCCGGCAAGCAGCCGAGAATTCCCGACGGATCGCGATGGCAGGCCTGCACCACGCCGCGGACGCGGGAATCGGCGCCATTGCCGTACTGAACCATGACCTCGAGCGATGTCTTGTCAGACGGCTGCCACAGGACTGTGCCGCGGACCGAATAGTCCTTACGCGAATCGATGTTGGCAGCGATGCCCGATCCAGCGCCGATCGCAAGCGTCGGGTAGATGTTCTTGATGTCGCCGCCCTTGTCTTCCCAGAACGCCGCAACGCGAACGGCAAGCTGGCCGTCGATGATGGGGAGATTGACGGCGCCGCGGCCCTCATAGGCGTTGAAGTTACCGTAGGAGCCTTCGATTTCGGCCGAATAGGCGTCGAGATCCGGAGACTTCGTCTTGATCGTGACTGCACCGCCCGACGCGCTGCGTCCGAACAGGGTGCTCTGCGGGCCACGCAAGATTTCGAGGTCGGAAATGTCATAATAGGTGGCGGTCGCCGTGGGTGGACTGCTTAGATAGATATCGTTCTGCAGGATGGCGACGCCCGAATCACCCGATGTGGTGACTGCCGCCGAACCGATTCCGCGAATCTGGAAGTTCGCGCCGCCGAAATTGCCATTCTTGACGGTCACGTTCGGGACAGCGAACTGGATGTCCTTAAATGCCTTGATCTGGTGCGCTTGAAGGTCCGCGGAGCCGAAGGCCGACACGGCAATCGGAACGGTCTGGATGTCTTCCGCCTTACGCTCAGCGGTCACGACAACCGTTTCGATCTGCGCAAAAGCAGGGACCGTGAAAGCAGTGGAAACTAGAAGTGTACTGATAAAGGCAGCAGACCTCACGGCCGCGCCAGATGGCGTTGCAGGCATAAATAACTCCCCGTTGCGATTTCGCTTCACGCGAAACCTTGACGCCAAACACGCCCCACCCGCACTCGAGTGGACCCAGAACGACATGTTTGAACGTTTCGACGATAGGAGGAAGCTCAAGCGGCGAGCAAGAACATTATCGCGCGCGGCAATTCCTTGAGCGATTTAGACGTTTGTTTGTACCCAATATGCCACAGAATATTCCTTGTACGGACATTTGCGGGTTGCGAAGTTAGCTCATTCACCAGCGAGTGAACATGCCGTCCGATTCACGCGTGCTTTGGAAATGGGCCGATGGGAAACGGTTGTTCGTCGCGCACGAAGGTGATGAATGCCAGCAATTCCGACAAATACTGAACGAGCGTGAGACAGAAATGCTTGAGCTCTTCATTCGCGCGCCCGTTGATCGCGATGACGACGAATTGCACGACCGCAAGTAGAAAGACGATGTGAAGCACAAACCAGGCGATGAAGCCGTATCCAATCGCATAGAACAGCCGGACGATCGGAAAAGGAGGACGCTGGGGAATGGAACTTCCTTGGTTGTCTGGCGGCGGCGAAGCGCCCGGTGGAGTGCCTTCCGCAGGGGGAACTGTGCCGCCGGATGATGCATCGCTCATGGCCGTGCTCCATTTTCAGGTAGCCGGAGAAACCGCGCCGCCCAATCTTCGTCTCTATATCTAAGGTGGCGTTTGACGGCTTCAAGCGCCGCGGCGCGATTGCCGGGCGGCCAGGCCCACAAATCGCTCAAACACGCTGGCGAGAAGCAGGCCCGCCAGATAGCCGCCCATATGATCTTCCCAGGCAACGGATTCGATTTGGCCCGAGAAGCCGAGACCCGAGATGCCCGTCAGAAGATTGATGGCGAGCCAAACACCGCTGAATCCCAGGACTTGCGAGGAAAAAATCGGCATGAGCGGCAACGTCGCAATGTTCAGGTAGGGCTGACGCATGCGCATCATCCGGATCGCTGCACCCATCAATCCCGAGATCGCACCCGACGCGCCGATGACGCCGACATCGGCGCCCCAGTTCAACGCGACGTAGCACGCCGCCCCCGCCAAGCCACAAAGCACGAAGAACAACACGAAGGCGGCGCCGCCAAATCGGCGTGCGACAACAGGGCCGAACGCAAGCAACCACACACTGTTGATAGCGATATGCATCGCGTTGGCGTGCAGCAGCATGTAGCTGAAAAGCGGAAGCACGCGATCGAGCAGGGCGCGCGCATCGGCACCATGCGCCAGCACCGCCTGGGCCGAATAGCGCGCAGGATTGAGCGCATAGTCGCTCAGGATCTGCTCCGACACCGCGGCCGGCGACAAAACCCTCGCGACATGCGCAGCGACCAGCACTGCGATGAGGCCGACTACCGAGGCCGGGGCGCGCAGAAAGGGTTGGTGCGCGGGCTTGGTTTCCAGAAAAAATGCCATGAAGACTTTATCCGACGATCAGCGCCGCAGCGCGGCTTCCACCAGCTCGAGCCGGTCATTTCCAAAGTACATGTCGGTGCCATCGACAAACATCGTCGGCGATCCGAAGCCACCGCGCGCGATGACTTCGTCGGTGTTGGCGCGCAGCCGTTCCTTGATGTCTGTGGCCTGGGCGCGATCGAGGATCTGTTCCGCGTCCAGACCCACGGACGCGCATACATCCTTAATGACGTCGGGCAAGCTGATGTCCCGGCTGTCGGACCAATAAGCCTTGAAACAGCTGCGCGAGAATTCGACGACCTTGCCCTGGTCCTGCGCCACGAGCGCGCAGCGCATGGCAAGCGTCGCCCTGACCGGAAAGACCGGTGGCGGCATGATGATCTTGAGGCCCGTCAGCCGCGCCCAGTCCTGCAGGTCCTTTGCGCTGTAGGCGGCCTTTCGTGGATCCGGATTGGCCCGGCGCTCATAGACGTCGCGGTTAACTGCGTTGAAGACGCCGCCGACCAGTATCGGCTTCCAGACGAGTTTGGCGCCGGTGCGCACCACGATCGGCTGCACCCGCGTGAAGGCGAGGTAGGTCCAGGGCGAAGAACAATCAAAGAAGAATTCGAGCGTGGCCAAGCCGGTCTCCGGAGTTGGAAGCGGTTCAAATTAGCGCAACGGCGTGCCGCTTTGAAACACATGCGGTCTTCCAAAGCGACGCAACCCGCCAAAAACCTTGGCATGGCGGTTGCTCACCCTTCGGTCGAGAGACTTAGCAACGAGACCGATATGGCGTCCCGCATCCAGACAGTCAGCTTGGCCACCGCGGCCCTTTTGGGCGGCATCGTTTTGACGGGCGGCACGGGTACGGCGGGCGATTACACCAATTCCAGCACCTACAATACGCCTTTCGGCCTGCAGGCCGGACAGGAAAACCAGACGCCGTCTCCATCGCTGCGTGATGCCAACGGCAATCTGACGGTGGTAAACGGCCAGTTCACCAGCGCCAACTTCGGCCCATCGGCCGGCGCCAGCGCATCCGCCTCCGGTGCGGCATCAGCCAGCGGCGTTGGCACGAGCGGTGCAGGCACAGCCTTCGGAGGCGCGACGGCGATCGGCAATCAGCTGAACGTCGTCACGCTTGGCAACAACAATACCGTCGTCGTCAACGCGACACAGACCAACAACGGCAATCAGACCGCGACCACCACGGTCAATGGACACTGAAGAGAAAGACAAAGGGAAGCCCCTCCCATGACACCTCGCGGAAAAAAATATCTCCTGAAGCCTCTGGTCTTTCTGATCGCGGCGATTGCGCTCGAAGGTTGCATCAGCCCTGTCGCTGACAGTATCGGACGCTACACCGCGCCGATTGGCGGATCCCCTGTGATCTCAAATGAGACGCCGTACTCCACTGCGCTGCGCTGCATGGCCCACTACACCGGGCAACACCCGATTCGCATCGCTGTGGGACAGATCGCCGACTACACCGGCAAGAGCGAGAGCGACAATTCGGGCCGCAAGATCACACAGGGCGCCGCCTTGATGGCGATGAGCGCACTGTCGAAGGCGGGCGTACAGCTGGTCGAACGCTTCGACACCTCCGTCGCCGAAATGGAACTGAAATACGCCAACAACCGTTTGATCGGCGCAGACTCCGCTCCGAACGCGGCCGACGGCGACTATCGCAAGATCATCGCAGGTTCGATCCCCGGCTCCGACTACTACCTAGTCGGCGGCATCACCGAGCTGAACTTCAATATCCGGTCGGAAGGCGCCAGCGCCGACGGCGGCGAAACCGCCTCGAACGGCGTGAAGGGTCAGATGGGCGGCAATATGTACGTCATGAATGTCGGCCTCGACCTTCGCCTTGTCGACACGAAGACCTTGCAGGTCGTCGACGTGATTTCGTACCAGAAGCAGATTATCGGCCACCAGGTTTCCGTCGGCGTGTTCGACTTCCTGGGCGCGAACTTCTTCGACGCTTCCGTGGGCCAGAGCGCGCTGGAACCGATTCAGCTTGCGGTGCGTTCGGTGATCGAACGCGCGGTTCTGGAAATGACCTCGCGCCTCTACCACACCAATGGCGGCTGCGCCGCGAACACCGATCCGCTCGCCGACGGCAGCGAGAACCATGCGCCACTTCCCACCGGTGGCGACAATCACGTGCCGCTTCCTGCTCACGCCAACAACCCTACGACTGCTCGCAACGAGGAACACAACAATGACGACACGTCTCGCCAAGATCCTTATCGCTTCTACAGTTCTGGCGATCCTGCCAGCGACACTGGCCTGCGCGGGAGCGAATAATCCTCCTCCTCCGCCGCCGGCCAACGGCAGCGTCATCCTGAACGGCCAGATCACGTTCGGCGCGCAATGGTCGACGATCAATACCAAGGTGAGCGGCGTCGGCGGCGACGTGGTCATCCAGGGACAGGCCGCAGGCAACGCGCTTGAAGCCGTCACCTTCGACGACACGCACCTGACCAGCACGCAGGACGCCGAGAGCACGAATATCGGTTCCGACGTGAACGCCGGCGTCTCCTATGTAAACGGCAGCGTCGGCATCAGCGGCCAGGCCACCTGCAACTCCACAGACGTCTCGACCGATCCGAATGTGACGGCCGTTAACAGCAAGCAGATCTGCAACGCGCAGGATCCCGGTTCGTCGGTCAACGCCACCGTCCACAATATCGGTGGTGATGTCTCGATCGCATCGGGCGCGACCGGCAACTCATTTACGGAAGACACAAACGCGCTGAGTTCGCCCACCACGATCCACCAGTTTAATTCGTCGAGCGTCTTCTCCACCACGAACGCTACGGTCAATTCCGTCGGCGGCAGCGTCGGCGTGACATCGTCCGCAGTCGGCAACAACGCGCAAGTCGTCCACTACTCGACGGGTCCTTGAAAACAGGTTCCGCGCTGACGCACCCTGGGGCAACGGGGTCGTCCGGGGAGAGGGAGGGCGAAAGCTCTCCCTCTTTTTTTTGCGCGTTGGCGAATGCGGGTGTTCGTGTAAGTTGGCCGCGTAGCCCACTTACAAGACCCCATGCCCAACGGACAAACACGCGCCGTCGCGGAACTGACCTTCCGCGGCCTGATCCTCGGCGTCGCCATCACGCTCGTCTTCACCGCCGCTAACGTCTATCTCGGCCTGAAGGTCGGTCTGACTTTCGCGTCTTCGATTCCGGCGGCCGTGATTTCGATGGCCGTGCTTAGCGCCTTTCGCGGCGCGACGATCCTCGAGAACAACATCGTGCAGACCGTCGCTTCGGCTGCCGGCACTTTGTCGTCGATCATCTTCGTGCTCCCGGCCCTCGTCATTGTCGGTTGGTGGACCGGATTTCCGTTCTGGACCTCGTTCCTGATTTGCATCAGCGGCGGCACCCTGGGCGTGCTGTTCACGATTCCCTTGCGCCGTGCACTCGTCACCCA
The DNA here is from genome assembly GCA_963743765.1 of uncultured Alphaproteobacteria bacterium. Classification (GTDB taxonomy): domain Bacteria; phylum Pseudomonadota; class Alphaproteobacteria; order Micropepsales; family Micropepsaceae; genus Rhizomicrobium. The sequence continues at coordinate 101,888 of CAVUQQ010000003.1, read as the reverse complement.
TTCCGACCTTCCCTATCCCGAAGGCGTCGCGGCAGCAGAAGTACTCAAGGTCGGATCGGCCACACGCCGCGATGGCGAGGCCGATGCCAGCGAGTCGCGCGAAGGCCTGACCGCCGTCATTCTTGGCGCGATTGCTTCGCTCGGCATGGCAGCGCTGACTGCAACGCAAATGGCCGCCGCGGAAATTCAACGCTTCTTCAAGGTTGGCAGTGGCGGCAGCGCTTACGACCTCTCCTTTTCTTTGGCGTTGATGGGCGCGGGTCATCTTGTCGGCCTTTCAGTCGGCATGGCGGGATTGCTTGGCGTTCTCATCGGCTGGGGAGGCGCCGTGCCGATCGTCACCGCGATGATGCCGGATCCGTCCGTGGCACTGGACGTTCATGTGATCGACATTTGGAAGCACCAGGTCCGCTTCATCGGCGCCGGCGCGATCGCAGTGGCTGCAATCTGGACTCTCATCAAGCTCGCAAAGCCGGTGATTGGCGGATTGATCGGCACGATCGCCTCATCGCGGGCGCGCTTGGCCGCCGGCTCGGACGAAAGTGACCGCGACTTGTCCGGCAGATGGATCATTGGGCTGACCCTAATCTGCTTCGCCATCATCGCCTGGGTGATCGCGGGTTTTGCCAACGGAACGATCCTGTCGCCGCAGGTGTGGACGCTCACGCTCGTATCGGTGCCGTTCGTGCTGGTGGCGGGATTCCTGATCGCGGCGATCTGCGGCTACATGGCCGGTCTGATTGGCTCGTCCAACAGTCCGATCAGCGGCGTCGGCATTCTCACCATCGTGTCTTGCGCAGGACTTCTGTTGATCGTCTCGTCGCCGACCGCCGCGACCGCACGGCCGCTGGTGGCTTTCGCGCTGGTCGTGACCGCCATCGTCTTTGCCGTCGCCACGATCTCCAACGACAATCTGCAGGACCTGAAAACCGGGCAATTGGTCGGCGCGGCGCCGTGGCGGCAGCAGGTGGCGCTGATCGTCGGCGTCGCCGCAGGAGCGGCCGTCATTCCCCCGATCCTCAATCTTCTGGTGCACGCCTATGGCTTTGCCGGCATGCCGCACGCAGCGACGGTGACCGCGCGCCCGCTCGCCGCGCCGCAGGCGACACTCATCTCAGCTCTTGCGCAGGGCGTGATCGGCCACAATTTGAACTGGACGATGATCCTGGTTGGAGTAGTGCTAGGAATCGTGCTGGTCGCGCTCGATGAATTTCTCGGCTGGATGAAGTGGCTGCGGTTACCGCCGCTGGCGATCGGTATCGGGATTTACCTGCCCGCCTCTGCCATGCTTCCCGTCGTTCTGGGATCGGTGATCGGCCATTGGTACAATGCCAAAGCCAAACGGGCGCGCAATCCGGCGCGCGCCGAACGCCTGGGCGTATTGGTGGCGTCCGGCATGATCGTCGGAGAAAGCCTGTTCGGCGTTCTGCTTGCGGCCTTGATCGTCGGTCTTTCGAGCGACGCGCCGCTCGCGGTGGTGCCTGCGGATTTCGCTTTCGCCAATCCGGTGGCGATCATCGTCTTCTTCGCGCTGGTCGCGGCGCTTTACGCCTGGATGCTGCGGCGCAACGCTTCGGCGAGCGCAAGCACGTGACGGGCCTGCTTGAGATGCGGCTGGTCGAGCATCTTGCCGTCGAGTGATGCGACGCCGGCGCCGCCGGCAAACGCGGCCACAACTTTCGTTGCGTGCTCGACATCGGCGGCGGACGGCGTGAAGGCGGCGTTGATCGGCTCCACCTGATCGGGATGGATCGCGAGCATGCCGGTGAAGCCTTCGCGCTGGGCCAGGCGCGCGGCGCGTTCGAGGCCCTTCGTGTCGCGGAAATCGGCGTGCAGCGTTTCGATGGCGTCGACGCCCGCAGCCTTCGCCGCGATCAGCACCAGCGCGCGCACCATCTTGTGGATGAAGAGGAACTCGCCGGTCTCGTCGCGGTTGGTCGCGGCGCCGAGCGCTGCAGCAAGATCCTCTGCGCCCCAGCTCAGCGCGGCAAGACGCGGCGGGGCGTTGCGATAATCCTGCAACGACAGAACCGCGGTTGGCGTTTCGGTTGCGACCGGAAGCAGCTTGATGGAGCGCTGTGGCAGGCCGGCTTTCGTTTCCAGCGTGATGAGATGCGCATCGAGCTTCAGCAGATCCTGCGGGCCGTCAGGCTTGGGCACGACGAGACCTGCCGGCGCGGATGCAACGACGGCTTCCATGTCGGCGACGAAATCCGGCGAGCCGACGGGATTGATGCGCACCCAGATCGACTGACGATGCGCGTCTTTGAGGAAATCGCGCGCCAGCCCGCGCGCCTTGATGCGATTTTCCGGCGCGACGGAGTCCTCGAGATCAAGGATCAGTGCGTCGGCCGGCGACGATCTCGACTTGGCGAGCTTTTTCTCGCTGTCTGCCGGAACGAAGAGGAGCGAGCGCAGGATCATGCCGGCTTCCTGTGCATCAGCGCGCTGCGCTTGCATTGCGCGACGATCTCACCACGCTGATTGATCGCTTTGTGCAGGAACAACACGATGCCTTGGGTCGGGCGGGATTTGCTCTCGCGAATCTCCAGCACTTCGCTTTCGATGTGCAACGTGTCGCCATGAAAGACCGGCTTGGGAAAGATCACGTCCGTCATTCCGAGATTGGCGACGGTCGTGCCAAGTGTCGTCTCATGCACCGAGATGCCGATCATCAGTCCGAGAGTAAACAGCGAATTGACGATGCGCTGGCCGAACTCGGTCTGCTTGCCATATTCCTCATCGAGATGCAGCGCCGCCGGATTGTGCGTCATCGCCGTGAAGAGGACGTTGTCGGACTCCGTCACCGTCCGGCGGATGGCATGCTCGAATTTCTGGCCGACATGAAATTGTTCGAAATAAAGACCGGGCATGAGGGTACTTTCGCTGGCGCTCCGGACAGATTAGGCGCGGACGCACGCCACTTCTAGGGTTCGCGGTACAGCATGATCGTTGGCGCGCCCTTGTAGCTCGTGCGGTGTGCTTCGCGAAAGCCTGTTTTTGCCGCGACGCGCAGAGAGGCGTTGTTTTCAGGCGCGATGATGCAGGCCATGCGGACTTTTCCAAAATACACATCGCCCCATGCCAGCGCAGCACACACCGCCTCGGTCGCATAGCCCTTGCCGTGTGCGGCCTTCACAAAAGCCCAGCCGACTTCGGGCGTTCCCTTCAGCGACGGCGCAATGTCGCGCTTGGCCTCGAGATATCCGGTTTCGCCCAGGCGGAGGCCGCTCGACTTTTCGACGACAGACCAGAAACCGAAATCCATCAGAGCCCATTGTCCGAAGGCGCGCGTAAATTTCGCCCAGGCATCTTCCTCGGAGAGCGGCGCGCCGCCGATGAATCGCGTTACATCGGGGTCGGCCCACATTTCGGCGTAGGCGGGAAAGTCGGACCGCTCGTGTCCGCGCAGGATCAGCCTTTCGGTCTCGAGGATGGGAATCGCCATTTCCTATTCGACCGCCACGAACGCATCGCTCGATTTGTCCAGTATTTCAAGCCTTCCGTCGGCGATGCCGAACCGCGCGCCGCTGAGCGTCAGCGTGCCGGCCGTCACACGTTCGGCGACGAAGGGAAACGTCATGAGGTTTTCAAGACTGAGACGGATGCAGTCGCGCTCCATCGCTTCGTGGCGCTTGGCGTGATCGTGGATATGTGCGGAATGTTCGAGCGCGGGTTCCAGCAATCCGATCCATGCGCTGAGGAAGGGAACACCGGCCGCGAGCTTTCCGTCCAGCGCCGCCGCGACGCCGCCGCATTGCGCATGGCCGAGGACGACGATGTTGCTCACCTTGAGCGCCATCACCGCAAAGGCGAGTGCAGCACTGGTGCCGCGATGGCCGCTGTCCGATTCGAAGGGCGGAACGATGCCCGCGACGTTGCGGACGACGAAAAGTTCACCGGGCCTTGCATGGAAGATCGTAGCGGGGTCTGCACGCGAGTCGCTGCAGGCGATCACGAGATATTCCGGGCTCTGGCCCTTATGCGCCAGTTCCTCGTAATGCGCGCGCTCCTCGGGCCAGCGGCCGCTCTTGAACGCGCGATATCCCTCGATGAGCCGTTTCATGGTCAACTTATAACGCAATAATTCCGGCGCAGAACAGGATCATCGCGAAAATCCGATACGGCCCGCTTTCGGCCAACGCATGGGGTGATATAAGACGTCATGAAATTGATCGCGACGCTTCTTCTTATGCTATTTCCATCGGTCGCCTATGCGGACGCGACCGTGAGCCAGACGCCGCCTCACGATTCCGCGGGATCGCAAAGAGACACGCATAGTCGTACCGAACATCGACACCGGGTCACAGGCGAGGGCCAATCTTCAAGAGCAGAGCATGGCGGCGGCGATTCATCCGAGGGAACGACCGAGCCGGACGCGAGCGAGCCGGACGGTGGCCAGAATTCGCCGCACGCCGGGAGCGGCTCGACAAAGCCGGATAATGGGTCCGGGATTTAACGGCCCCAAATTCAATAGGACTTTGGAAGATCCAGAACGTTTTCGGCGATGAATGAAAGTATGAGCTGCTCGCTCACCGGCGCGATGCGCGGAATCATTGATTCTCGCAGCAATCGCTCAATCTGGTACTCCTTCGCATAGCCCATGCCGCCATGGGTCATCATGCTGCGTGTGCAGGCATCGAAGGCCGCCCGCGCGCCGAGGAACTTCGCCGCATTGGCTTCGGCGCCGCAAGGTTGTTTTGAATCGTAAAGCGCCGCCGCGCGCAGGCACATCCACCACGCGCTTTCCAGCGCCATCCAGCTTTCTGCGAGCGGGTGCTGGACGCCCTGGTTCTGGCCGATGGGCCGCCCGAAAACGACACGTTCGCGCGCATAGCGGGCGCCGCGAGCCAGCGCGTCGCGTCCCAGGCCGATGGCCTCGGCGCCGATGAGAATGCGTTCGGGATTGAGACTGTCGAGCAGAATGCGAAAGCCCTTGCCCTCCTCACCCACGCGATCCTCGTCCGGCACGAAGAGATCGTCGATGAACACAGTGTTCGAATCCACTGCGGCGCGGCCCATCTTCGGTATCCGCCGCACCTCAACCTTCGAACGATCGAGGTCGGTGTAGAACAACGTCATTCCGTCGGTTGGGCGCTTGCCGTCTTCCTTCTTCGCCGTACGCGTCAGGATGAGAATCTTGTCGGCTTCCTGCGCCGTGGTCGTCCAGATCTTGCGACCCTTCAGGATGTAGCCGTTGTTGGTGCGGCGCGCGAAAGTCTCGATGCTGGTTGTATCCAGCCCCGCATTGGGTTCGGTCACGCCGAAGCAGGCCTTCTGTTCGCCCTTGATGAGCGGCGGCAGCATGCGCCGCTTTTGTTCCTCGGTGCCGTGCACGACGATAGCGTGAGGGCCGAAGATGTTGAGATGAATCGAGGACGCCGCGGCATAGCCGCCGCCGCCGCGCGCGACGGCATGCATCATGATCGCGGCCTCGGTGACGCCGAGGGCCGCTCCGCCCAGTTCGACCGGCATGGTGATTCCCAGCCAGCCGGCATCGGCCATGGCCTTGTGGAATTCGTGCGGGAATCGGGGCGTCTGATCGCATTCGGTCCAGTAATCATCACCGAACGAGGCCGTGATCCGGCTGACATTTTCGTCGATGGCGCGGTGGTCGGGGGAGAGTGTGATGTCCATAAGGTTATTCTGTCAGTGGAACGAAGTGGAGGGAACAAGCCGATTGATAAATGCAATCAATGACTTGTGTCTATTGACACCATTTACCACACGGAATTGAGGACAGTTGCGCCGCCTATCTCCCTGACTAAACTCAAAAATAAGGGGAAATGCCGGGCCGACGCGCGTATAAGTGCGCCGCTCTTTTAACAGGGGCACCACAGATTCATCCCGCTGACACCGCGCGGTCTTGGAGATCAAAAACACAACATGAGTGTAACGGCTGAAGGGCGACCAACGCCTGCGCCTGCGCGCCGACCAGGGATGGCGCCGACCGACGTAACCGATCCGAACTACTTCCACAAAGTGGTGGATTGCCAGTGGGCCTGTCCGGCGCATACGCCGGTACCGGAGTATATCCGCCTGATCGCGGCGGGGCGGTACTCCGACGCCTACATGATCAACTGGCACTCCAACGTGTTTCCCGGCGTGCTGGGCCGCACGTGCGACCGCCCCTGCGAGCCGGCCTGCCGGCGCGGACGCGTCGAGGAAGAACCCGTCGCCATCTGCCGCCTGAAGCGCGTCGCTGCGGACTCCAAAGACGATGTCTCCGGCCGCATGCCGAAACCGGCGGTGAAAGAGAACGGCAAGCGCATTGCGCTGATCGGTGCTGGCCCTGCCTCGCTTACCGTGGCGCGCGATCTTCTCCCGCTCGGCTATGCCGTCACGATCTACGACCAGGACAAGAATGCGGGCGGCATGATGCGCACGCAGATTCCGAAGTTCCGCCTGCCGGAAAGCGTTCTGGACGAAGAGTGCGGCTATATCCTGTCGCTCGAGCCGAAGACAAAATTTGGTCAACGCATCGACAGCCTGAAGTCGGTTCTGAACGAAGGCTATGACGCGGTATTCGTCGGTTGCGGCGCGCCGCGCGGACGTGATCTCGAAATCCCCGGCCGCGCGGAAGCGGCGGCGAATATTCACATCGGCATCGATTGGCTGGCCTCCGTCTCGTTCGGCCACACGACAACCATCGGCAAGCGCGTGATCGTGCTGGGCGGCGGTAACACCGCGATGGATTGCTGCCGCACCTCGCGCCGTCTCGGCGGCGAAAAGGTGCAGGTCGTCGTCCGCTCCGGCTTCGAAGAGATGAAGGCATCGCCCTGGGAAAAAGACGACGCGATGCATGAAGACATACCGATCCACAATTTCATGGTGCCGAAGGAATTCAAGCACAAAAGCGGCAAGCTAACCGGGGTCGTGTTCGAAAAGGTGAAGGCGGAGAAGGACGCCAAGGGCCGCCGCAATCTGGTGCCGACGGGCGAGCCGGACGTGCTGATGGAATGCGACGACGTCCTTGTCGCCGTCGGCCAGGAAAACGCCTTTCCCTGGATCGAACGCGATCTCGGTCTTGAATTCGACAAATGGGACATGCCGGTCGTCAACGACGTGACGTACCAGTCGACCAATCCGAAGGTGTTCTTTGGAGGCGACGCGGCATTCGGGCCCAAGAACATCATCTGGGCGGTGGCGCATGGTCATGAAGCCGCCGTCTCCATCGACCTGTTCTGCAATGGCGAGGATGTGACGGTCCGCCCCTCGCCGCTGGTGAACCTGTCGAGCCAGAAGATGGGCATTCACGAATGGTCCTACGACAATGACGTGTCGCTCGACCTGCGCTTCAAGGTTCCGCACGCGCCCAAGGAACTGACGCTCAAGGACGTGAACATGGAAGTCGAACTCGGCTTCAACAAGGAGCTTGGGTTCAAGGAAGCGCAGCGCTGCCTCAACTGCGATATCGAGACCGTGTTTTCGGAGCCGCTGTGCATCGAGTGCGATGCCTGCGTCGATATCTGTCCGGTCGATTGCATCACCTTCACGCCAAACGATCCCGAGCCGAAGCTCCGGCTCGAATTGACCGCACCGGCGACGAACACGACGCAGGATCTGTACGTGTCGGACTATCTCAAGACCGGCCGCATCATGGTGAAGGACGAAGACGTCTGCCTGCATTGCGGGCTGTGCGCCGAACGCTGCCCGACGGGCGCCTGGGACATGAAGAAATTCTACCTCGAACCAGCAAAGGCCGGCGCATGCAGCCGATAAGCGCCACCAACGACTTCGTCGTCAAATTCGCCAACGTCAACGGTTCGGGATCGGCGAGCGCCAACGAACTGTTCGCACGCTCGGTCCTGCGCATGGGCGTGCCGCTTTGCTCGCGCAATATCTTCCCGTCAAACATCCAGGGGCTTCCGACCTGGTACGAGGTCCGCGTGTCGGGACATGGCTGGCTCGGCCGCCGCGGTGGCGTCGACCTGATGGTCGCGATGAACCCGCAGACCTGGGACAAGGACGTCGAGTCCATCGAGCCGGGTGGCTATCTCTTCTATGACTCCACCAAGCCGCTGACCAAGCAGAAACTGCGTGCCGACATTCACCTGCTCGGCGTGCCGCTGACGCAGCTTTCCAACACGCTCGAAGGCACCATCCCGCGCGAGCGCCAGTTGCTCAAGAACATCATCTATCTCGGCGCCGTTGCGCAGCTGTTGTCGCTGGAGCTGGAGACAATCGAAGGGCTCATCGCAGAGCAGTTCAAAGGCAAGGACAAATTGATCCGCCTGAACTTTGCCGCGATGAAGCTCGGTTATGACTATGCCGCGAAGGAACTTGCCGGAAAGTGCAAGCTGAAGGTCGAGCGTTCCAACCTGGTCGGCGACCGCATTTTCATCCAGGGCAATGACGCGGCCGGACTCGGCGCCGTCTATGGCGGCGCAACCGTCTGCGCCTGGTATCCCATCACGCCGTCGACCTCGCTCGCCGAAGCCTTCACCGCCCATTGCCGCAAGTACCGTGTCGATCCGGTGACCAAGAAGAACAACTTCGCAATCGTGCAGGCGGAGGACGAAATCGCCGCCATCGGCATGGTGATCGGCGCCGGTTGGAACGGCGCGCGCTCCTTCACCGCGACGTCGGGTCCCGGCATCTCGCTGATGCAGGAATTTTTTGGCCTCGCCTATTTCGCCGAAGTGCCGGCCGTGGTGTTCGACATCCAGCGCGGCGGACCTTCGACGGGCATGCCGACGCGCACGCAGCAATCGGACGTCCTGATCGCGGCCTATGCCAGCCATGGCGACACCAAGCACGTGCTGCTGTTCCCGGAAGATCCGCACGAAGCGTTCGAGTTCAGCGCCGAGGCCTTCGATCTCGCCGAACGCTTGCAGACGCCGGTGTTCGTGATGCTCGACCTCGACATCGGCATGAACGACTGGCTGTGCAAGCCGCTTGAGTGGGATGACGGCCGCAAATATGACCGCGGCAAGATCATGACGGCCGAAGACCTGGAAGCCGGCAAGCTGTTCGGCCGCTATCTCGACGTCGACGGCGATGCCATTCCCTATCGCACCCTGCCCGCGACGCATCCGAGCAAGGGGTCCTACTTCACGCGTGGCTCCAGCCGCGACCGCTTCGCCAAGTACAGCGAAGAAGGCTCGGTCTATGTCGACAACATGCAGCGCCTTTTGCGCAAGTTCGAGACCGCCAAGTCGCTCGTGCCCAAGCCCGTGCGCCGCAACGCCGCCGAAAAGACCAAGTTCGGCGCGATCTATTACGGCTCCACTTCGCCGGCCATGGACGAAGCGCTGGCCGGTCTGGAAAAGCTGGGTGTGCATCTGAACACACTTCGCATCCGCGCCTTTCCGTTCAGCGAGGACGTGCTCGAATTCGTCAATGCGCACGACCAGATCTTTGTCGTCGAGCAGAACCGCGACGCGCAGCTTCAGAAGCTGATGGTCAATGAATGCGGCGTCGATCCCGCACGGTTCATATCGATTCTTCACTATGACGGCACGCCGATCACGGCGCGGTTCATCACCACGGCCATCGCCGAACGGATGAATGCGAGCAAGCCCAAAGCCAAGGAAGCGGCAGAATGACCTATATTGCCAAGCCGAAGCTGCATCATCCCGGTCTTGTGCCGAACAAGCTCGGCTTCACCCATCGCGACTATGAAGGCTCGATCTCGACGCTCTGTGCCGGCTGCGGCCACGACTCTATCAGTGCCGCGCTGATCCAGGCAGCCTATGAACTCAACATCGAGCCTTACCGGGTCGCGAAGCTTTCGGGCATCGGCTGCTCGTCCAAGACGCCGGACTACTTCCTCGGCAATGCCCACGGTTTCAATTCCGTGCATGGGCGCATGCCCAGCGTTTTGACCGGTGCCAACCTCGCCAATCGCGAGCTCATCTATCTCGGCGTTTCCGGCGACGGCGACAGTGCCTCCATCGGCCTCGGCCAGTTCGCCCATTGCGTGCGACGTGGCGTGAACATGGTCTATATCTGCGAGAACAACGGCGTGTATGGCCTGACCAAGGGCCAGTTCTCGGCCACGGCAGACAAGGGTTCCAAGTCCAAGGCCGGCGGCACCAACAAGGACAGTCCGATCGATCTGGTCAGCCTTGCACTCGTGTTGGGCGCGACATTCGTGGCGCGCAGCTTCTCCGGCGACAAGAAACAGCTCGTGCCCATTCTGAAGGCGGCGATCGCGCATCAGGGCTCGGCCGTGATCGACGTGATCAGCCCCTGCGTGCAGTTCAACAACCATGCCGGTTCGACCAAGAGCTTCGACTTCGTGCGCGAACACAATGAAGCGGTGAACCGTCTCGACTTCCTGGTCAGCCGCAAGGAAATCACGGCGGACTATGCGCCGGGCACCGTACAGATGGTGCAGCAGCATGACGGCACCTATCTCAAGCTCTCCAAGCTGCATGCCGACTACGACCCGACCGATCGCGCCGCCGCGATGGCCTACATCCAGCATCACCACAACAAGGGCGAAGTGCTGACCGGCCTTCTCTATGTCGAGGAACAGGCCGACGACCTGCATGCCAACCTGAACACGGTCGACGCGCCGCTCAATCGCCTCGGCGAATGTGTGCTCTGCCCAGGCTCGGCGAAGCTCGTGGACATCAACGCCGAATATCGTTGAGCGGGGATGGCGGCGGAACTTCCGATTGACGTCGAAGCGCTGCGCAAGGCCCCGCTGACACGCGAGCCGTTCCCGTATCTCATGGTGCCGAACTTCGTGCGTGCCTCGGCACTCCCTGCGATCAACGCCGACTTTCCGGAAGTGACGCATGCCGGAAGCTTTCCGCTGCCGACGCTCACATACGGCCCGGCCTTTCAGTCATTCATGGATGCGATCCGTGGACCCGAGTTCACGAAGGCTGTGGCAGAGAAGCTCGACATCGATCTGTCGCATCGTCCGACCATGGTGACGGTGCGCGGCCAGTCTGCGGCGAAGGACGGACAGATCCACACAGACAGCCGGACCAAGATCGTCACCGTCCTGATCTACATGAACGGCAGGTGGGAAAGCCCAACAGGACGCCTGCGCCTGTTGCGCTCTCCGGACAATCTGAACGACGTCATCGCCGAAGTGCCACCCAACGAAGGCACGCTCCTCATCTTCAAGAACCAGCCGAACGCCTGGCATGGCTTTGAGTCGTTCGACGGGCCGCGCCGCGTGATCCAGCTCAACTGGGTGACCAACGGCCGCGTGGTGTGGTGGGAACAGACACGCCACAAGATCAGCGCGTTCTTCAAAACGTTGCGCGGCAAGCGCTAGACACTGTCCTCATAGGCATGCCACCCGCCCTCATGGTCGCGGATGCGCCAGCGGCCGGGTGCGGTTTCCTCGACATCATCCGACAGCAACGGAACCTTTGCGTGACCGCCTGGAATGTCGAGGACGTAGTTCGGAAGGGCGACGCCTGACAGGCGCGCGCGCAATTGGCGCATGAGTGTGCGGCCGTCCGCGATGGTCACGCGGAAATGCGATGTGCCCGGCGCCAGATCGGGATGATGCAGGTAGTAGGGCTTGATGCGGTTCTCGACGAAGGCGCGCATCAACGCTTCCAGCGTCTCCACATTGTCGTTCACGCCCCTGAGCAGCACCGATTGGCTGACCATAGGAATGCCGGCATCGACGACGCGAGCGATAGCCTGGCGCGCAGCCGGTGAAAGCTCGCGTGGATGATTGGCGTGAAGCGAAACCCAAGTCGTCGCCCCCGGCGCGATCAATGCGGCGACGAAATCGTCCGTAACGCGCGACGGTTCCACGACGGGCACGCGCGTGTGCCAGCGCAAAATCTTCACATGAGGCACGGCAGCGAGCCGCTGGCTGACTTCCTGGGCGCGGCGCGGGCTCAGGATGAAGGGGTCTCCGCCCGTGAGGATGACCTCCCAGATTTCCGGATGCGACGCGATATAGGCGATGGCCGCTTCGAACGCGTCGGGCAGCAGGGCGCTCTCGCTTTGCGGACCGATCGTCTCGCGCCGGAAGCAGAAGCGGCAATAGACGGGACAGGCGGCGACAACCTTGAACAGGACGCGATCCGGATGGCGGTGAACGATGCCGGGAACCGGCGCGTGCGCGGCGTCGCCGATCGGATCGCTGCGCTCCCCGCTCCGTGTCACGAGTTCGGCCTCGCTTGGAATGAACTGGCGAGCGATGGGGTCGTCCGCCCTTTCGATCAGCGCGGCGATGTGCGGCGAGACCGATACTGCATAGCGCGCCGCCACGGCATCGAGCGCGCCGAACCGTGCGGCTTCGATCAGTCCTTCGCCCAAGAGTTCGGCGGGTGTGCGCAGTGCCTTGGTCACGGCGTTGGCGTCCACAGCACGTCGTCGATGCGCGGTGCGCCGGTTGCCAGCATCACGAGCCGGTCGAACCCAAGCGCAACGCCGCTGGCGGGTGGCATCGAAGCGAGCGCATCGAGAAAGTCCTCGTCGACCGGATAGCGCTCGCCATAGATGCGCTGTTTCTCCGCCATTTCCGCTTCAAAACGCGCGCGCTGCTCGACCGCATCCGTGAGCTCGCCGAATCCGTTGGCGAGTTCGACGCCGCAGGCATAAAGCTCGAAACGTTCGGCGACGCGGCGGTCATGCGGCGTCGCGCGTGCAAGCGCCGCCTCGCAGCGCGGATATTCAAACAGGATCGTCGGCTTGCCCTTGCCGAGCTTCGGCTCTACCGCGGCGGCGAGAACTTTGCTGAATATATCGGACCAGCCATCCTGTTCGGTGATCGTGAAACCGGCGCGGCGTGCCTTCGCAGCAAACGCGTTGCGGTCGCCCACGCCCTCCGGCGAAAGCGTCGAAAGAAGTTCGATTCCGGCGTGATAGGTGAACGCATCGGCGACCGTCAGCCGCTCGGCTTCGGCGCGCGGATCGCAGGTGCGATCGCGAAAGACGAACTCTTTCGTGCCCGCCATGCCGGCGGCGAGGCGCATGACCGCCAGGCAATCCTGCTGGACGACCTCATACGTCTCGTTCGCGCGATACCATTCGAGCATCGTGAACTCGGGCGCGTGCAGTGCCCCGCGCTCGCGATTGCGGAAGACGCGGGCGAAGTCGAAGATTTTCTGCTCGCCGGCGGCGAGGAGTTTCTTGGCCGCGACTTCCGGCGAGGTGTGGAGATAGAGCGTCCGCCGTTCCCCTGCTGTGGTCAGGATTTCCGTGGCAAAGGCATGAAGATGCGCTTCGTTGCCGGGCGATGCGGCAAGCGCGCCGCACTCCACCTCGGTGAATCCTTCACGCTCGAAATGTGCACGTATTGAAGCCTTGATGCGATTGCGCTGCCGCAGCAGCGGCTGGCGATCCGCATGAATCTGTGGCGACCACCAGGGGGAACTGTTCATTTCGGGCCCGATGCCGTTTCGGCTGCGGGCTCTTACTATCCGAGCCCGTCGGGGGAATACAGGTAAACACAATATGCTGGTCCGCGGCTCGCGTCGCAGCGCACAAATAGTGGGTAAGAGGCAACTTTCGCCAAGGCCAAGACCTGCGTGAGGACAACCTGTGCTGCGAAACGCAGTCCAAGGGAAATATTGAACCAGACCAGAGGGATACTCATTGCTGCTGGATTGAAAATGGGGGTTAATATATAGTGAATTCAAACGCAAATGACCTCTGCGCAGCACGGTGTCTTTATGAATGTTTCGGTTTCAGATGAGTGGCGTGCCGATTTAAATTTGGCGCCCTTTGTCACGCGGCATCTTTTTCGCCCAATCGCGCTCCTCCTTGTGGAGTTCGCGATCTATGCGTTTGCCGTCGTGGCGGCAGTCGTCTCCACACCGCTTCTGGAAAAGCTTGGGTTTTCGGTCCTTGCGGGCTTGCTGACGGCGACGCTTGCGATCATCGGACATGATTGCGCACATCGTGGGGGGACGCGATTTGCCTGGCTGAACCGCATGATCGGAACGATCGGTTTTCTTCCCGCGCTGCATCCCTTGAGCCGCTGGGCCTATCATCACAATCAGGTTCATCACCGCTACACCGCGCAAATCGGCGTCGACAACGCGTATTCGCCCATGACGGTTCAGGACTATCAGGCGGCATCGCCGGCGCGTCAGGCCTATTACCGGTTTCAGCGCAGCATCTGGGGACAGCCCCTTTTCTATCTCGTCGATATCTGGTTTCCCAAGATTTTCCTGCCGGGCGCGCGCGAGCGCGCCACTTTCCGAGCGGGCGACTATTGGGATCTTGGGCTGGTCTATGTCTGGCTGATCGTGTTCCTCGCAGGGCTGACCTGGCTGTCGCTCGAATATGGCCATTCGGCAGGCACGGGCGCCGCTTTCGCGAATGCGGCGGTCTTCGGCCTGCTGATACCGTTCCTGGTGTGGAACCTGTTCATCTCTTTTGTCACTGTCGTTCAGCATACGGGGCCGCAAGTGAAATGGTCGGTGCCCACGGGACGGCCTTCGACGGCCGAGCAAAAAATGCACGGAACGGTCAGGATTCGCTTTCCGGAACTGATCGATCTTCTGTTCCATCGCCTGATGCAGCACACCGCGCATCACCTCAATCCCATCATCCCGCTCTATTCCCTCAAGGCGGCACAGCACACGCTGGAAGAGGGCCGAGGCGACGAGGTGATATCCGTGCGCTGGACGCCGGCCTATCACCGGCAGCTTGTGCGCGATTGCAAGCTCTACGACCCGCAGGCCGGCGGCTGGTGCGATTTCGACTTCAGGCCGACCACACCGCCCGCCCGGTAGTTCCCGGCAATATCATGGTTAAGCCTTTGCTGCCATTGAGTGCGGCATTGCGCAACGCTTCGTTAGGCCTTCACCCGCAGAATCCGCGCAATCATTGAATTTCGGCGGAGCAGTGGATGATGAAGGCTTTCGGCGCCAGCGATCTTGGCGTGATCGATGCGGCGCATGCTGCGTCGACCGCCGACCGGCGCTCGCTTGCGCGGGGCCTTTTCATCTTTATCACCTACACCGTTTTGTATGCGGCAACGCTCATCGATGCGTTAGCTCCGTTTCCGCTGGCTCTGAATGTTGCATTCGGGATCGGTAACGGCATTTGCATCGCGATGTTGTTCATTGTCGGGCATGATTGTTGTCACGGCGCGTTCGTGCCGGGCCGGCGCTGGAATCTTTGGCTGGGACGCTTCGCGTTCATCCCGGTCGTCCATTCTGTCAGCCTCTGGCGCCTCGCGCATAACAGGAACCACCACGGACGCACCAACCTCAAAGGCGTCGACCCGGTTTGGGCGCCGATGAGCCCCAAGGAGTATGCGGCCGCATCTCCGGTGAGGCGGTGGCTCGAGCGCGTCTACCGCAGCGCCTTCGGTCCGGTCATCTACTACTATTTCGACATCTGGCTTTCGCTGATGACGTTTCCGATCTCGCCGCAGGCGCGCGCAAACTGGAAACGGCACGTGCCGGACACGATTTTCGTATTGGCGGGCTTTACCGTCACACTCCTGGCCGTCGGTATTCTCGGCTCGGCCCTCGCGCCGCAACGCCCGCTGTGGCTCGTGCTGCTGCTCGGCTGGGTCATCCCTTTCGCGAGTTGGAGCTATCTCGCCGCAATCACGGTTTATCTCAATCACACGCATCCGGAGCTTCCCTGGTTTGACGAGGAAAAAAACTGGAGCTCCTACAACGCCAATGTGCTGGGGACTGTGCATGTGAAAATGCCGTTCGACATTTTCCCGCTCTATACCGACGTGATGGCGCATCCCGCACATCACACAAATCTCAGCGTACCGGTCTATGCCCTTCCCGAGGCGCAGGCGCAGTTGAAAGCAAGGTTCGGCAGCGACGTGAAGGAATACACCCTGTCCGTAGCGCAGTACCGGCGCATCTGTTCGGCGTGCAAATTGTTCGACTTCGAGCGGATGTGCTGGACGGATTTTGCGGGCGTTGCGACGGGTCCCACCCTCAAGGTCCGGCCGGCCGGCTTTGCCCCGGACGGATCGGGAACTCGCGCGTAGCGCCGGCAAGCCGCCGTCAATGTCGTTGGAGCGGGCGTTTCCAGGCAGCCCAGCCGGCTTCGGGCATGCCCTGCCGGTGCATTTCCACCTGGACACCCGCTATTCCCACCGTTTCTCAAAGCCGGTACCCGCAATTTCGAGCCGGCTGGGATAGTCCTTGGCCGGACGGGTTCGCCCTGCTATTAGCCGCCGTCCAAATCCCGAGGTTCAACGTGGTTTCAGTCATCGCCAGCAGCGTGCGCAAAGGCAACGTCATCGAGAAGGACGGCAAGCTCTATGTCGTCCTGACCGCCGAGAACATCCATCCGGGCAAGGGCACGCCGGTCACGCATCTTGAAATGCGCCGCATCAGCGACGGCGTGAAGACGGTCGAGCGTCTTCGGACGACGGACAGCATCGAGAAGGCGTTCATCGACCAGGCCAAGTACCAGTACCTCTACCATGACGGCGAGCACTACAATTTCATGCAGCCGGAAACCTTCGAGCAGGTATCGGTCGGCAAGGATGTGGTCGGCGACATGGCGCCTTACCTGACCGAAAACATGGATGTCACACTGCAAAGCTTCAACGGCCTTCCCATCAGCCTGGAAATCCCCCAGCGCGCGACGTTCGAGATCGTCGACACCGAACCCGTGGTGAAGGGCCAGACGGCATCCGGCTCATTCAAGCCCGCACTGCTCTCGAACGGCGTCAAGACGATGGTGCCGACACACATCACGGCCGGCACGCGCGTCGTGGTGCTGACCGCAGACGGCTCCTACGTCGAACGCGCGAAGGACTGAGGCGAGCAGTCATCCCGAACAAAAAGGCCGCCGCTTTCGCGACGGCCTTTTTCATTTCTGGGTGGCCGGGTCGCGCTGACGCAGCCCGGCCATGACGGCTTTATCAGGCCGCCTTCACTTCGTAGCCGAGGACGGCCTTGGTTTCGAGGAATTCTTCGAAGCCATACTCGCCCCATTCGCGGCCCGTGCCCGACTGCTTGTAGCCGCCGAACGGTGCGCTGAAGTCCGCGCCGGCGCCGTTCAGATGCACGTTGCCGGTGCGCAGTTGCGAGGCAACCTTGCGCGCATGCGCGAGGTCACCCGACTGCACATAGCCCGAAAGGCCATACACCGTGTCGTTCGCCATGCGGATGGCGTCCGCCTCGGTGTCGTAGGGCAGCATCGTGAGAACGGGTCCGAAGATTTCTTCGCGCGCGATCGTCATGTCGTTGGTGACGTTTGCGAAGATCGTCGGACGGACATAGTAGCCGCGGTTCATGCCTTCCGGACGGCCGAGACCGCCGGTGACGAGCGTCGCGCCTTCGTCGATGCCCTTCTTGATGAGGGCCTGGATCTTGTTGAACTGCAGTTCGCTGACGACGGGACCGATCGAGCCCGGCGTCGCGTCGGGTGAATCCGGCGCGGCGACCTTGACCTTCTCCGCCGTTGCTTTCGCGATGGCGATGGCCTGGTCGTTCTTGGCGCGCGGCACGAACATGCGCGACGGCGCGTTACAGGACTGGCCCGAGTTGGTCATCATCTGCATCACGCCGCCGGAGACCGCCTTGGCCAGGTCGGCGTCTTCGAGAACGATGTTCGCCGACTTGCCGCCCAGTTCCTGCGCCACGCGCTTGACCGTGTCGGCCGCGGCCTTGGCGACCGCGATGCCGGCGCGCGTCGAGCCGGTGAAGGACATCATGTCGATGCCCGGATGCGCCGACAGCGCTTCGCCGACCGTCGGTCCGTCGCCGTTGACGAGGTTGAACACGCCAGGCGGCACGCCGGCTTCATGCAGCACGTCTGCGAACAGCATGGCGTTCATCGGCGCCACTTCCGACGGCTTGAGCACGATGGTGCAGCCGGCGGCAAGCGCAGGCGCGACCTTGCAGACGATCTGGTTGATCGGCCAGTTCCACGGCGTGATGAAGCCGCAGACGCCGACCGGTTCCTTCACGATGGCCGTCGTGCCGTGCATTTCCTCGAACTTGTAGTCTTTGAGGATTTTCGCCGCTTCGGCGAGATGGCCCATGCCGGTCGCGGCCTGTGCGGCCTTGGACAGCCACATCGGCGCGCCCATCTCCTTGGAAATGGTCTCGGCGATCAGGTCGTACTTGGTCTGGTAGACCGCGATGATCTTGCCGAGCAGGGCGAGGCGCTCCTCGCGCGTCGTCTTGGAGAAGGTTTCGAACGCCTTGCGTGCTGCCGCGACGGCCTTGTCGACATCGGCCTTGGAGCCGAGCGAGATGCGCGCGAAGGGTTCTTCCGTGGCGGGGTTGATGACATCGATGGTCTTGGGCGTGACGGGGTTTACCCACTTGCCGTCGATATAGAATTGAAGACGTTCCTGCATTCCCTTGACTCCCTTTGTGATGAAGGCGTTTTGGGGTTCTCTCCCCAATAGCTGGCCTACATAAAATCACATCCCGGCAACGCGGGCAAAGGCGGCAAAGCCGCCTGTTTCCGTGTGGAAATGGTGACGGGCAGTAACCGCCCTCCATCCTTCGACAAGCTCAGGATGAAGTTCAATCCAAGGCCCTCACCCTGAGCTTGTCGAAGGGCGAGGGCCGCACGTTACGCTGGGGAATTGCGGAAATTCAGCTCGATCAGGACGCCGTCCGGGTCGGGCACAAAAATCTGGCGGATCCGGGCGCCGGGCACCTCGTTCTCGCGGAAGGCGATATGGTCGAGGTCCGCCGTGCCGCCCTTGGCATGCGGACCGTCGCGAACCTCGGACTCCGCCGCATCGACCAGGTGCATGATCGGCACGCCACCCAGATAGAGCCAATAGCCCTTGAAGGGAAAATTCGGCCGGTCGCCAACGCCAAGGCGGAGCACGTCGCGATAGAAGTCGCGCGTGCGCTCCAGGCTGGCGCAGCGGATCGTGTAGTGCTCGAGCATCTCGACAGGCATGGCTCGGTAGAACTCCGGATCGTCGCGTCAACGGAATAGGCACTCCTCCCGGGAGGCGCCGCTGGCACGATGGCCCTATCATCGTCCGCATCGTCATTGATTCGCGGGGGATCACTCCATGCAGTTCATTTGCGATGCACCCGACCGCCGGACCTGGTTCCGGATCGAGACCGAGGCCGAAGCGGCCGCCGAATCCGAAACGATGCGTCATGCCGTGGAAAAGTATTTCCGGCGCGAGCACGAGGCGGCGGAAAAGAGTTATCGACCGACGGTGACCTCCTATATCGAGCGCGACATCGGGTTGAAGGCGCATATCCTTCGCACCATGCCGCTGTTCCTCACCCTGCGCGCGCATGATGGCACGCCGCTCGCCACCGCGATGCTGCCGCCGGAAGGCAAAGCGTTCGACGATTTCCGCATGATCGTCGTCGGGCCGGCCAACGCCGATCCTTTCGCGGAGCATGACGAATCGATCCAGGCGCTGGCCAGGTTCTTCGGGCTTGCGCTCGACCGCGAGCGCTGCTTTCCCTACGTGCATTACGGCGTTTGAGCGCAGCTTCAGCGCAAGACGCGCCGAGGTGATGAGCCTGTGCGCAACGCGGCGCAGCGCCCGCATCTCAGCAGTGTGGACGCCGTGCTTGAAGGCCCTGCGATTGCCGATGGGCGCGCCGCGGCCACTCAATCTTGCGGTTCCTTCTTGGGGCCGCCACCACGTACTGTTTTCGAGTTCGTGGATCCGGAAAGCTTCAACGCTTTGGCGAGCGCAACATTGGTCTGGATCATGCGTGTGGCAGCGTTGGCTGCAGACAAGCTCGCCGACAAGGGCTCGTTTTCCGCGAATGCGTATTGCAGCGCATAGCGTATGAAATTGCGAAGTTGCGCCATGTGTTCCGCAAGCACTTCGTCCGAGGGCGCGCAACCCTCCGGCGCGACCCAGGAAATCACGTCCGGTCCCAGCATGAACTTTTGCAGAAAGGCCTGGCGCTCCGCTGTTGCCTGCGCGACCTCGGCGTCCAGCCGGCGCCGGCGGGCCTCGTAACGGAGCGCGGCGCTGTCCGGCACCTCTTTGTCTTCTTCTTCATCCATGCATCTCTGCTCCTTTGCTTCAGCCGCGCATTATGCGGTCACGCGAGGTGCTGTTTGACAAGCAAACTGCGTAAAAGATTGAATATACTGAGTTGTGAACGGCTTGGCCGTGACAGCGGGCGCGCAACGCGGCAAGTTATCCCGCAGCAATTAGGAGAACTAAGCCATGAAGAAACTGATTATAGCCGCCTTCGCCGCATCGTTATGCCTCTCGCCGGCCGCCGCCGCGCTGAAAGTGGGCGCCATGGCGCCGGACTTCACCGCGCCCGCCAGTCTTGGCGGAAGGGAGTTCACCTTCGCGCTCGCCGATGCGCTGAAGAAGGGACCGGTGGTTCTCTATTTCTATCCGGCCGCCTTCACCAAGGGCTGCACGATCGAGGCGCATGAGTTCGCCGACGCCATGCCGCAATTCGAAGCGCTTGGCGTCACCGTGATCGGCGTCAGTCACGACAACATCGACACGCTCAACAAATTCTCGACCACCGAATGCCGCAGCAAGTTTCCGGTCGCGGCCGATTCCGATCAGCACATCATGAAGGAATACGATGCGGTGCTTTCCGCGCATCCCGAATATGCCAACCGCACATCCTATGTGATCACGCCCGACAGCCATGTAATCGCGGAGTACACAGACCTCGATCCGACCAAGCATGTCGACAACATGATGGACGCGATCAAGAGCTGGAAGGCAGGACAGAAGTAGCGAATGCAACTCAACCGGGTGGCCCCTGGCAGGCCATGGCAATGTATTTCGTGACGACTTCCATTCGCAGAAAATAAAACCCCGCGCCGTGACCGGCGCGGGGCTTGCGAAGCGGCTCGCTTTAGCCCTGCTTGCCCTTGTGCGGTTTGCGCACCAGCTGCGGTTCGATATAGGCAGGCGCCTTTGACGTGATGGGTGCACCCTTCTTGTCGGACTTGGGCTTCTTCTTTTCCCGATTGCTCTTTTGCTCGCGATTGGCCATGTCGGCTCTCCTTGAAAAGACGGGCAATTGCGCGCGATTCGTGGCTGTTACGCAAGCCGGGACGGCGCTTGTGCCATTTTGATTACGGGATACTCCGAATAGCGCGCGCGTAAGCACGATGCCATGTTTGGCCTGCAACGCAAGCACAAGGCCCGCTCCGATGATGGTGGCGTTTCTCCTTTGTCTCACCGTTCTGGCTTCGGGCACGAGACTTGCCGCCGCGCTCGTCACGTCCTCCTTGATTGGTCTCCGCCGATCTGACGCGCGCTTATCGAAGTAGGGTTTGCATCCCGCCCGGCCGCATGGCGAGTCTCCCGGTGGCCGGCGCGAACCCGAAAGCAAGAGCCCTGCAAGCCGAACACGGCTGCGGGGCTTTTGTGAATTCCGCCGGAAGGGACGCTTTGCGTCCGCCTCAGTGCCTGGTCGAATCCGGCCGCCATCCCGCAACGCCGGAGCGCCACATCACGAAGGCGATCCCGTCCGCGGTCAATGCATCGGTCTGCGAGCGTGTCGAGCCGATGCCATGGCCCGCCTGCTCGTCGACGCGCAGCAGCACCGGATTGGACGAACCAGCGGCCAGTAGCGCGGCTTCGAACTTGGTGGGCTCCCAGGGCGAGACGCGCGGATCGTTGAGGCCGGTCGAGATCATGATCGCGGGGTAGGTCACGCCCTTCTGGAGGTGCTGTATCGAGTCCATCTCATAAAGGTTCTTGAACCCATCCTCCTTCGTCACCGTTCCGAACTCCGGAATGTTGTTCGGGCCGTTTGGCGAGAACTCCTGCCGCAGCGTGTTGGCCGCAGGCACCATGTCCATCACGCCCGCAAACAGATCGGGCCGTTCCTCCATCGCGCGACCCATCGTGATGCCTCCGGCCGAACCGCCCAGGATGAAGAGCCTAGACTTCGTCGTGATGCCGCGCGCGACCAAGTCGTCGCCGCAGGCGATGATGTCCTGCCAGGTGTTGTGCTTGTTGGCATCCTTGCCGCCGAGGCGCCAGGCCTCGCCCAGTTCGCCGCCGCCGCGCACATGGCAGATGCCATAGGCGATGCCTTCCTTCATGAACGCCGCACGCCTTGTGCTGAAGTCGGCCAGTTCCGAGATGCCGTAGGAACCATAGGCTTCGATCACCGCCATTTGCGGCGTTGCCTTGCCCTTGGGCTGAACCAGCGAGAGCGGCACCAGCGTGCCGTCGGCCGCCTTGGCGTCGAGATCGCTTACCGTGAAGCCGGCCGCATCGATGTCGCCATGCGCGCCGATCTTCAGATCGGTGAACTGGCCGGACTTGGGATCGTAGCGATATTCCGTCGGCGCAACGACCCAGCTCGAGAAACTGATCGCGATACCGGCGTGCCGCGGATCGCTGAACACCTCGTCGATGTGACCGCGTGCCGGAAGCGCAATCTCCTCGATCTTGTCCGTGCCGTAGCGAACGCGCAGGAGTTGCGAGTAAACGCCCTTGAGCGCGAGCACATAGAGCCCATCGGCCGCCGCATGAACGCCTTCGATCACGCGATCGGGTGCAGCCGGCACAACGACTTTTGCCGACGAAATGGGAGCGCCGGCCTTGACGGAAAGAACCTGAAATGTCGGCGCGTTCTTGTGCGACAGCAGGAAGAGATCGTTCTCATGCGCATCGGCCGAGGTGACGCCTTCGTCGCGGTCGCCCACAAGCGTCCATTTCGCGTTGGGATTTTCAGCCTCTGCAACGGGCGCCGTCCAGGCCTTCACTTCATTCTGCACGCCATTGATCGACAGCAGCACGGCAACCGGCGATGTCGGCGCAATCGCGAGCACCGGCGTTTCGTCGGCCGTGAACTTCGGCCCGCGACCCGTGAGAGAACCGTAGATCGGCCGGGGTTCGGATTTCAGGTCCCAGGCGTCGAGACTGGCGTCGCGGTACTTTTCGGTGCCCGGATCGGCCGGCTTGAGCTCTTTCATCCGGATGAAATAAAGCGTCCTGGAATCGTTGCTCCAGGACGTGGCTCCAAACTCCGCGCGATCAATCGGTCCGGCGATCTGCGCGCCGCTCGCCGCATCATAGACGCTGATCGCCGCATTTTCCGATCCGCCTGCCGAAAGGCCCACCGCAACCTTGGAGCCGTCCGGCGAGACGAGGATGTAGTTGATGGCGTAGGGCTTGCCGCCATGCGATGCCATCACGGCTGCGATGTCGACGATCTTGCGCGTGCCTTTCGCGTCGCGCACCACGAGGTCGTAATTGTCGGCGCCGGGCGCGCGCTCCTGGTAGAAGGCGCGGCCATTATATTCTGCGTAGTTCTTGATGAAGCCGAAGCTTCCGGTGAAGGCGCCGACGCGCTTGCCGAGATCGGCGCGGCCGGCGATCGAGTCCATGACGCTGCGGGTGTAGGCGCCCTGGGCCTTCATCCAGTCGATCGTTTCGGGTCCGAGTTGCTCGAAATAGCGGTAATCGTCGGTGACCGATTTTCCGAACAGCGTTTCGGTGACGGGCTTGGCGGGAAGTGTGGCGGGCTGTGGCGGCGCGCCGAGCGGCGCCAGCGGATCTGGGCCGGTTGCAGCCAAGACGATCGTGACGGCGGCGACTGTGCAGGCAGCGCCCACGAGCAGCGATGATATCTTCATGGGCAATCCCCTAGGTTCTGCACCAGTTTAGGCAACGGCTTTGCCAGCGGCGACAAACATTTTCGTCAGCGAAGGAAGTGCCGCTTGCGTCAGGCGCGATGCCGGAACGAAAAAGCCCCGTGAACATTTCTGTTCACGGGGCTCTTCGAATGTGTTGGCGGGGTCTACGCCTCACGCTTTCGCGTTCGGCATTTCCAGAATGCTGTCCTTGGCAGGACTGGCAGCGACCTACTCTCCCGCGGCTTGAGCCGCAGTACCATGGGCGCTGGAGGCTTTGACGGCCGAGTTCGGAATGGGATCGGGTAGAATTCCCCCGCTAGGACCACCAGTCCGGCGAAGGACAGCATTTGGAATAATACGACACTTTATGAGCTGATTTTTTATCGGGCCTCACGCTCTCGCGTACGGCCCGATTTTGTGTTCGCCCCCACGACAGGGGCGACATTCATGATGCCTGGCTTTGTTTCCAGACATGGAACGGTGCTGCTTGCGATCAAGCCAATCGAGCGATTAGGACCAGTAAGCTCAACACATTGCTGTGCTTACACACCTGGCCTATCGACGAGGTAGTCTTCCTCGGCTCTCAAGCGAAACCTAGTTTTGAAGTTAGTTTCCCGCTTAGATGCTTTCAGCGGTTATCTAGTCCGTACATAGCTACCCGGCAATGCGGCTGGCGCCACAACCGGTCCACCAGAGGTACGTTCCTTCCGGTCCTCTCGTACTAGGAAGAAGTCCTCTCAAGTTTCGAACACCCACGGCAGATAGGGACCGAACTGTCTCACGACGTTCTAAACCCAGCTCACGTACCACTTTAAATGGCGAACAGCCATACCCTTGGGACCGGCTACAGCCCCAGGATGTGATGAGCCGACATCGAGGTGCCAAACCGCACCGTCGCTATGGACGCTTGGGTGCGATCAGCCTGTTATCCCCGGCGTACCTTTTATCCGTTGAGCGATGACCCTTCCACTCGGGATCACCGGATCACTATGACCGACTTTCGTCTCTGCTTGGTCCGTCGACCTTGCAGTCAGGCAGGCTTTTGCCATTGCACTCAACAACCGATTTCCGACCGGTCTGAGCCTACCATCGCGCGCCTCCGTTACTCTTTGGGAGGCGACCGCCCCAGTCAAACTGCCCACCATACACGGTCTCGGACCCCGTTTCGGGGTCGCGGTTAGACATCAGGATCACAAAGGGTGGTATTTCAAGGGTGGCTCCACCTGAGCTAGCGCCCAAGCTTCAAAGCCTACCACCTATCCTACACATCACAGTCCTAATGCCAGTGTAAAGTTGCAGTAAAGGTGCACGGGGTCTTTCCGTCTGACCGCGGGAACCCCGCATCTTCACGGGGAATTCAATTTCGCTGAGCCTGTGTTGGAGACAGTGGGGAAGTCGTTACGCCTTTCGTGCAGGTCGGAACTTACCCGACAAGGAATTTCGCTACCTTAGGACCGTTATAGTTACGGCCGCCGTTTACTGGGGCTTCGATTCGACGCTTTCACATCTCCTCTTAACCTTCCGGCACCGGGCAGGCGTCAGACGCTATACGTCATCTTTGGATTTCGCAGCGCCCTGTGTTTTTAGTAAACAGTCGCCACCCCCTGCTATGTGCCCCCTGCCAATGCTTGCGCAAAGACAGGGCCCTCTTCTTCCGAAGTTACGAGGGCAATTTGCCTAGTTCCTTCAACACAGTTCTCTCAAGCGCCTTAGCATACTCTGCCAGTCCACCTGTGTCGGTTTGGGGTACGGACTGAACGTGGGAGCTATTTCCTGGGACCACTTCGCGGCCCGCCCAATCCAGTAAGGGCGAACAACTTGCATGATCCGTCACTTCCCACAGGCCCAGGAATATTTACGTGATTCCCATCGGCTACGCCTTTCGGCCTGGCCTTAGGGTCCGGCTAACCCTGCGCAGATTAACTTGACGCAGGAACCCTTGGACTTCCGGCGAGAGGGTCTCTCACCCTCTTTATCGCTACTCATGTCAGCATTCTTACTTCCGATACCTCCAGGATCGCTCACGCTTTCCCTTCGCAGGCATACGGAACACTCTGCTACCATTCCACCTTGCGGTGAAATCCTAAGCTTCGGCTGCATGGCTTGAGCCCCGATACATTTTCGGCGCAAAGTTCCTTGTTTAGATCAGTGAGCTGTTACGCTTTCTTTAAATGATGGCTGCTTCTAAGCCAACATCCTGATTGTTTTGGGAACCTCACATCCTTAACCACTTAGCCACGAATTGGGGACCTTAGCTGTAGGTCAGGGTTTTTATCCCTCTTCACGACGGACGTTAGCACCCGCCGTGTGTCTGCCATACTCAGCACTCATCGGTATTCGGAGTTTGGTTAGGTTTGGTAAGCGGTGAAGCCCCCTAGCCCATCCAGTGCTCTACCCCCGATGGTGATACATGACGCGCTACCTAAATAGCTTTCGCAGAGAACCAGCTATCTGCAAGTTTGATTGGCCTTTCACCCCTAGCCACAACTCATCCCCGACTTTTTCAACAGGCGTGGGTTCGGTCCTCCAGTGCGTGTTACCGCACCTTCAACCTGGTCATGGCTAGATCACTTGCTTTCGGGTCTCATCCGTCTAACTCAGTCGCCCTATTCAGACTCGGTTTCCCTGCGCCTCCACCTGACGGCTTAGGCTTGCTAGACAGACGAACTCGCTGACCCATTATACAAAAGGTACGAAGTCACAGGCTCGCCAAAGAAGAGCGGGTCGTATCGCTCGCCCCTGACAGGCCGGCATCTTCTTCTTTTTTCCTCGTTCAATTCAGATGTTGGATCTTCATGCTGTCGCTACGCGCGAGGCATGAAAAATCACACGCATCGCTTGCGGCGATCGTGTTGACGACATCTGCGTTTGAAGCAAGGTCGAAGAGAACCGCTCACCTTTGGTGAGCCTGCTCCTTCTGTTTGTAGGCGTCCGGTTTCAGGTCTCTTTCACTCCCCTCGCCGGGGTGCTTTTCACCTTTCCCTCACGGTACTAGTTCGCTATCGGTCACACACGAGTACTTAGGCTTGGAGGGTGGTCCCCCCATCTTCAGACAGGATTTCACGTGTCCCGCCTTACTCGAGACTTTCCTTCCTTTCTACCCGTACGGGGCTATCACCCGCTATGGCTGCCCTTTCCAGAGCATTCCGGTTCTTAAACGAAGAGTCACTGGCCTGGTCCGCGTTCGCTCGCCACTACTAACGGAGTCTCAATTGATGTCCTTTCCTACAGGTACTGAGATGTTTCAGTTCCCTGCGTTTGCCTCTCTCCCCTATGTATTCAGGGACAGATAATCCTTGCGGATTCGGTTTCCCGATTCGGAAATCTGCGGGTCAAAGGGTGCTCGCCCCTCACCGCAGCTTATCGCAGCGTGCTACGTCCTTCATCGCCTGTGTGTGCCAAGGCATCCCCCAGACGCCCTTGCTTTAACGCTTGATCGCTCAGCAATCGTTCCATGCCCAGAAAGAAAGCCAGCGTACGGAACGACTTCGTACACCGACTGTTCCATCCGGACATGGATTTTCATGCGATCAGTCTTTGAGTGTCGTATTAAGGTATCACCGGTTGTGCAAACCGGCTAACCCCGCCTTCACAATGTCAACAGCCCTTTGACGGGCGTCTTGCGAATTCGTTCCGTGCGCAAAGCGCACGAAGCGTTTTCGAAGCTGATTGTCTTTTCCGTCGAATGGTTTTGGCGTTCACCTCTGGCCTGCCAAGCCGAAGCCCGTGGAACAGGCGAAGGCTGGTGGAGCCAATCGGGATCGAACCGATGACCTCAAGCTTGCAAAGCTAGCGCTCTCCCAACTGAGCTATGGCCCCGTTGTTTGGGTTGAGAATGTCATCGGTTGGTTCGCTGGCCTGCCAAGCCGAAGCTCGCGGCAACCAGCCCGCTTTCGCCCTGCGGGCTTCAGCGTGGCAGCCTTCTCTCGCTTCGCGAGCGAAGGCTGGTGGGCCTGGGAAGAGTTGAACTTCCGACCTCACGCTTATCAAGCGTGCGCTCTAACCAGCTGAGCTACAAGCCCGATGAGGGTTCAAGTCGCAAAATCCGCGCGGATCGGCCGCGCGGAAGTTCGACGGAAAGGAAGGGAAACGAGGACGGCGGCAAGACTCGCCATTTATGTCTTAAGAGGAGGTCTAGACAGTCTCGTGAGAGAAGGGCTGACGCCCTGAAGTCTAAGACATCCATCCTTAGAAAGGAGGTGATCCAGCCGCAGGTTCCCCTACGGCTACCTTGTTACGACTTCGGCCCAGTCGCTGATCCTACCGTGGCCGGCTGCCTCCCTTGCGGTTAGCGCACCGTCTTCGGGTAAAACCAACTCCCATGCCGTGACGGGCGGTGTGTACAAGGCCCGGGAACGTATTCACCGCAGCCTGCTGTTCTGCGATTACTAGCGATTCCACCTTCATGTACTCGAGTTGCAGAGTACAATCTGAACTGGGACGGTTTTTTGGGATTAGCCGCTCCTCGCGAAGTAGCTGCCCACTGTCACCGCCATTGTAGCACGTGTGTAGCCCAGGGTGTAAGGGCCATGAGGACTTGACGTCATCCCCACCTTCCTCCGGCTTGTCGCCGGCGGTCCCTCTAGAGTGCCCAACTGAATGATGGCAACTAAAGGCGAGGGTTGCGCTCGTTGCGGGACTTAACCCAACATCTCACGACACGAGCTGACGACAGCCATGCAGCACCTGTCTCTGCGTCCCTTGCGGGAAAACTCCCATTAAGGAGCGGTCTCAGGATGTCAAACCCTGGTAAGGTTCTGCGCGTTGCGTCGAATTAAACCACATGCTCCACCGCTTGTGCGGGCCCCCGTCAATTCCTTTGAGTTTCAACCTTGCGGCCGTACTCCCCAGGCGGAACGCTTAATGCGTTAGCTGCGCCACTGAATAGCAAGCTATCCAACGGCTAGCGTTCATCGTTTACGGCGTGGACTACCAGGGTATCTAATCCTGTTTGATCCCCACGCTGTCGCGCCTGAGCGTCAGAAACGAGCCAGTGAGCCGCCTTCGCCACCGGTGTTCTTCCCAATATCTACGAATTTCACCTCTACACTGGGAATTCCACTCACCTCTCTCGTCCTCAAGTCTCACAGTTTCAATGGCAGTTCCGGAGTTGAGCTCCGGGC
Organism: uncultured Alphaproteobacteria bacterium; assembly: GCA_963743765.1. Taxonomy (GTDB): domain Bacteria; phylum Pseudomonadota; class Alphaproteobacteria; order Micropepsales; family Micropepsaceae; genus Rhizomicrobium. The sequence goes on along the minus strand of CAVUQQ010000003.1, from coordinate 73,323 downwards.
TTTCACCACTGACTTGAGAAACCGCCTGCGCGCGCTTTACGCCCAGTAATTCCGAACAACGCTAGCCCCCTTCGTATTACCGCGGCTGCTGGCACGAAGTTAGCCGGAGCTTATTCTCCCGGTACAGTCATTATCTTCCCGGGTAAAAGAGCTTTACAACCCGAAGGCCTTCATCACTCACGCGGCATGGCTGGATCAGGGTTTCCCCCATTGTCCAAGATTCCCAACTGCTGCCTCCCGTAGGAGTCTGGGCCGTGTCTCAGTCCCAGTGTGGCTGATCTTCCTCTCAGAACAGCTATCGATCGTTGCCTTGGTGAGCCATTACCTCACCAACTAGCTAATCGAACGCGGGCTAATCCTATTGGCGATAAATCTTTCCCCGTTAGGGCACATTCGGTATTAGCGCAAGTTTCCCTGCGTTGTTCCGAACCAAAAGGTATATTCCCACGTGTTACGCACCCGTCCGCCGGTGACGTATTGCTACGCCCCCTAGACTTGCATGTTTGAGGCCTGCCGCCAGCGTTCGTTCTGAGCCAGGATCAAACTCTCAAGTTATGATCCTGAACATCGACGCTGAATGCTCAATTCTCGCGTTTGTTCGCAAACACTGATTGACGAGGGTTTGGCTATTTCGGCGCCGTCACAGCTCCGAAACAACCGAACATTTAACAATTTCGTCTTGCAGAAGAACGCGAGCTTTATCAACGTAAATGCTCGATTAGTTAGCCTCGAGATACGAGATCTCGAAGCGTGGCTGGCCGAGCCGCCGCCCACGTTCCCCTTCCTTTAATCACAATGTCAAAGAGCGCCGCCGGAAGGCGAACTTTCATCTTCCGTCAGAAACAACGCCGACCGCAAGCTCGTCACCCGCGTTCGGCGTGGGCGCGGTGTATAGGCGGGCCTACCCGGCGTGTCAAACGGTAAAACGCCATGAAAATAAGGAATTTTTTGCTTCGCTGTGGACCAAACCGCCGCAGCCCCGCGGTTGCGGGCGACGCGCCCGATTCCCACCACATATAGACGCGGCGGCGCTGGCCGTCCCAAGCCGCGGAATGGCTGGTTTCCGCGGCTATCCTAGCCTCAAATGGCGCAGGCAAACCAGGCCAGGCAGGCGAGAGCATGAACGAAGTCAGCGGCACGGTCGAAAACGGCTACGAAGCGGTACGCGACGGCTTTGCCACGGGGCAGATCCCGGACGAAGGCGGCGCGCAGCTCTGCGTCTATCGCCACGGCAAGAAGGTCGTCGATCTGTGGACCGGCCGCGACAAGATCAATAACCGTCCGTACACGGATCAGACCGTCACCGTGCTGATGTCCTGCAGCAAGGGCGCGATGGCGACGGCGGCGCACATGCTCGTCGAACGCGGGCTTCTGGACCTCGACGCGCCGGTGACGAAGTACTGGCCGGAATTCGGCGGGGGCGGCAAACAGGACGTGCCGGTTTCCTACCTGCTGTCGCACCGCGTCGGCCTGACCAGCTTCGAACCGCAAAGCGGCGTCGGCGCGCGCGAGCTTCTGAACTGGGAAATGTGCACCTCTGCGCTCGAGGCGATGGAGCCGCTGTGGGAGCCGGGCACGTCGAACATGTATCACGCCGTGACCTACGGTTATCTCGTCGGCGAAGTGATCCGGCGCGTGTCCGGCAAGACGCCGGGCAAGTTCCTGGCCGACGAAATTTCGAAGCCGCTCGGCCTCGAACTGTGGATCGGCCTGCCGGAAAGCGAAGAGCATCGCGTCGCGCCGCACTTCACCGACCGGGCGACCATGACGCTGGAACAATGGAAAGGGCTGCTCGCCGGCTTCAATATCGACATCAATTCACGCGTCGCGCAGACGATGATGCACATGCTGATCAGCACCGACGAGGCGATCGAGATCATCAACACGCGCCCGGGCCATGCCGCGGAGATTCCGGCCGCCAACATGATCGGCAATGCGCGCTCGCTGGCAAAGATGTATGCCGCGACCATCGGCAAGGTGGATGGCGTGCGTCTGCTCAAGCGCGAGACGATGGAGCGTGCACGCAAGCCGCAGACCGAGGGGCTCAAGGCGCCGGGCGATTTCGCCAAGCTGCCCAATCCCGATCCGCAGCGCCTGGCGCTCGGCTACGAACTGAACCGCAAGACCGAACCGATGCTGGGCGACGGATCTTTCGGCCATGCCGGCGCCGGAGGACGCCTTGGTTTTGCACATCCCGAGAGCGGCTTTGCGGTCGGTTACGTCTGCAACAACATGCTGTGGGACGGTATTCGCGGGCCCGACGAACGCTGGCTTCCCTGGACCAAGGCGCTGAACGACATCATTGCGGCGCAGGCGGTTTAAGGCGCCCTGCCCGTCAGCGCCGCCATGCTCTGCTTGACCAGCTCCAGCGCGGCGGCGCGGCTGAGGCCGAGATCGGCGAGTTCGCCGTCGGCGAACGCATCGCAGATTCGCTCCGACGCCAGCAGAGCCGCAACCATCGATTCCAGTTTGCGCTTGCGCGGCGCGTTCATCTCGATGCGTTCGATCTGGGCGAGACGCGCAGCGGTGCGCGCGGCGCGCACGCGCGGCTCCTCGATCGCGAGATGGCGCAGCGAGCGGCGGAAGATTTTCCAGCGCGTGTGAAAGTCAGCGACGATGGCAGCAGCCTTCTTCGCATCCGATCGCGCGGCGGGCTTGCTGAGAAGCTCGCCCAGTGCCGCCGACTCCGCTTTCCACCAGGTGTCGTAGACCGCGAGAAAGATCGCGATCTTGTCGTCGAAATGGCGATAGAAGGTCTGCGGTGCGAAGCCCGCGCGTTTGGCAATGCGGTTGGTGTCGGTGCCGAAATAGCCCTTCGTGTTGAATTCCTTCTGCGCCGCATCGATCAGGCGCGCGCGGGTGGCGTCGGGGTCGCGGCTTGCCGGTCTGGCACGGCGGGGCGGCATGTGATTTTCCCATCACAACATGGCGGAAACCCGTTCTAGCCTGCAAAAGCGGGCTTTTCCAGCCCTGGCGGCCCATCTTGTCCGGCATCGCATTAAGTGATATATATATCACTTAATGACGAAGGGAGGCCGCCATGACAGCAGCACACTCGGTCGCAATCGCGGGGCGCGCGCTTCTCGCCCTGCTCTTCATGCTCGCCGGCATTACCAAGCTCACCGGTCCCAAACCGGTGCTCGCGCACATGGCGCAGGAACATGTGCCTGGTTTTCTGCTGCCAGTCGTCGCGCTGTTCGAGATTGCTGCGGGCGGCGCGCTTCTGATCGGCTGGAACACGATGTTCGCGGCGGCGGCGCTCAGCCTTTTCTGCCTTGCGACCGCGCTCGTCTTTCACCGCAACTTCGCCGAGCGGGCGGAACGCACATCGTTCGCCAAGGACCTCGCGCTTGCCGGCGCGCTCGCCTTCATCGCCGCGGGAGCCGTGACGTGAGCATGCATACGCGCGAGACGATGCTGCGCCGCGCGCCGGTTGGGCTTAGGCTTGGCCGGGTCAGGCCCGGCCATGGTGGCAGGAAGAAACGGGTCTAGCGCGCGTCGTACTGCATCACGCCAAGGCGGTTTCCTTCGGTGTCGTTGCAGTAGAGCAGCGTGCCGACGGTCTGCAGGTGCATTTTTGGTTGCGTGATCGTGCCGCCCGCCGGCACGATCTTCTTTTCGGTCTCATCGATGGAATCGACGCCGACGGTCACCTCGAAGGCGCGATAGCCGGTACCGGTCAGCGGTTCGTTGCGCGCGTGCAGCGATCCTTCGAGCCCTGCACCGCGGATCAGGTAGAAACCCGGCGGTCCCCACGGCTCGAACGTCCAGCCGAACACGCTTTCATAGAATTTGCGCGCCCGCGCGACATCGTCCGCCATGATGGAGAAGAACTTCACATGGTTCGGCATGGCTCATCCCCGATTGAAGCCGGCAGCGCCGCGCGAAGAAGAGTTTCAGGCGGCGGTGATGTATTCGCGCAGGGAGGCTGCTTCCTGCACCGTTTCGGCGATGCGCGTCTTGACGACGTCGCCGATCGAAATCATGCCGACGATGCGGTCATTGTCGAGTACGGGCAGATGGCGGAAACGTCCGATCGTCATCATCTCCATGAGATCCTCGATCGAATCCGTCTCCGAGCAGGTCGCCACCGCGCGCGTCATGTAGACGCTCACCGGACGGGCCAGCGCCGTCACACTTTCTTCCGCCACCGCGCGCACGACATCGCGTTCGGACAGAATGCCGGCAAGCGCGCCGGACTCGTCGCGCACGACGATCGCCCCGATGCGGCGGCGTGCGAGAAGGCGGGTCGCCTCCGACAGCGTGGCATCGCTCGAAATCGAAATGACTTCGCGCCCCTTTTCACCCAGAATATTCTTGACGAACATGCGTCGCTCCTCCGTTGCGGTTGTAGCAAACCGTTTCGGCCTTCGACGTCCGCGCCGCCCAATCTCTTTTACCGGAAACGCTCCGGACGGCTTTCGCGGCGGGGCACGAAGCCCGAAGGGTCAGCCCCCGCTGTTACGGAATGCTGCGCCTCTTCCCGCGGCCTGACAAGGGAAAGCCGGGCAGGAAGGTAAATTCGCAACAAGCTTGCGGCGTAGGCGAAAGCCGGGTCGCTCCGCCCCGCCGGTCTCGCCCGTCCAGTAGCCCGGAAGCCCACGAATTTGTTCAGCAAATGCTGTTTTCCGTTGATCGAGATCAAGGGGCCCCCCGGCGATCCGGGCGAGAGTGAATTGAAGTTGTTTCCCGGCTGATGCTACGTACAACGTAAGGTATTGAGAGCGGTTCTGAGTCGCTCTGCGGGGAATACGGCAAGGGATTTGTCCGTTTGGACGGCACTAACACAAACAAGGACGCTGAGACATGAATGACGACAACAACGGAGCGAAACGGAGCGAAACGTCCGCGGGGCCCGCGACGGACGTTTCGCGCCGCAGCTTGCTGCGCGGCGTGACGATCGCAGCCGGCGGCGCGGCTTTTCTCGCCGCCGCACTGACCGCCCAGCAGGCCGAAGCCGGCAACATGACGCAGCAGGCGGCCGGCTATCAGAAGACCCCCAAGGACGGAAAGCAGTGCGATGGCTGCTCGCTGTTCCAGGCGCCGTCGGCATGCAAGCTCGTGGCCGGAACAATCGACCCGGCCGGCTGGTGCAGGTTCTGGGTCAAGAAGAGCTGATCCAAAGCAGGAACGTATGAACTAACGCCCGTCCAGGCACTTGAGGGGGACATCATGGCCGATCGTTGCGCGAGTAGACTGTCTTTTTATGCAAAATGTTTCGGACTGCTCGCGGCGGCGCTTCTTGCGCTGCCAAGCACGGCGCTCGCCGTGCCGAGCTATGCGCGCCAGACCGGCCTTGCGTGCGAGGCCTGTCACACCGTGTTTCCCCAACTGACGCCTTTCGGGCGGACATTCAAGGCAAGCGGCTACACGCTGTTCAATACGCTCAAGGTCCAGGACATCGACAAGCTCGCCCACAGCACCTTGTCGCTGAGCGATCTTCCGCCCATCTCGGCGATGGTCATGGCCTCGCAAAGCCTGGCCGCCAGGGCGAACGATTCCAATTCGAGCAAGGCGTCGACCGATTTTCCGCAGCAGGCCAGCCTGTTCTATGCGGGGCGCATCTCGGACAATATCGGCGCCTTCATCCAGATCACCTATGACGATCAGGAAGGCAGCTTTGGCATCGACAATACCGACATCCGTTTTGCCGATGTGACCGTCATTGACGGTCACAATGTCATCTATGGCGTGAGCCTGAACAACAATCCGACGGTCCAGGATTTGTGGAACAGCACGCCAGCCTGGAGCCAGCCCTTCATCGGTTCGCCTGCCCAGCAGGCACCGGTCGCCGGCGCGCAGATTCAGGGCGCCATGGGCGGCGCGGTCGCGGGCCTGTCCGCCTACGTTTTTGTCGACCAAGCCTTTTATGCGGAAGTCGGCGGCTACCGTTCGGCACTACAAGGCGCGTCGGTGGCCAACAATGGCGACACGACCAACAACATCATCTCCGGCGTCGCGCCGTACTGGCGCGTCGCCTACGAATACGACTGGGGCGACAATTCGCTGGAGGCCGGCACGTCTGGCATCTATGCGCAGCTGCAGAATCCGACGACGCCGGCAGGCGGAGCGATCAACTTGTCACTTCAACACGCGCTGACCGACAATTTCACCGACTACGGACTTGACGGCCAGTACCAGTACATCGACGACGACAACCAGATCACCGTGACAACTGCGTGGGTCCACGAGCATCAGGGACTGAACGCAAGCTTCCTCAACGGCTTCTCGACCAATCCGACCAACAATCTCGACAGCTATAATCTGGTCGGCAGCTACTATTGGCATCGCAAGTTCGGCGCCAGCCTTGGCCTGTACGGCGTGAACGGATCCAACGACCCGCTCTATTTCGGCACCGTCAGCGGCAGTTCGAACAGCACCTGGGGCGTCGCGGAAGTCGACTATGTGCCCTGGCTGAATGTGAAGCTGGGCCTGCAATACACGCTTTACACGAAGTTCGACGGCGCGACGTCGAACTACGACGGCCTTGGCCGAGACGCCTCGGACAATAATCTTCTGTACGCATATCTGTGGGTCACGTTCTAAGGCGTCAGGCCACGAAGGGGAGAGACCGTCATGAGAAATGTTGTCGTCAGCCTAGCCGCGATCGCGTGCCTGATGGGAACCGTTGCATTCGCCCAAACCGCCGACCAGCCGCCCGCAGCCAGTGCGCAAGCGACGGCGACCTCGACATGCCAGAATTGCCATGGACCGCTCGGCAACAGCGTGTCGGCGACGTTCCCGCGCCTGAACGGCCAGCAGGCGGACTATATCGCCGCGCAACTCAAGAACTTCCGCGATCATAGCCGGTCCGACCCGCACGCCCGTGCATACATGTGGGGCATGGCCTCGCAACTCAACGATGCGGCGATCGACGCTTTGGCGCATTACTATGCAAACCAGAAGCCGACCGTTCCGCAAATCGGAGGCACGCTCGCCGAACAGGGCGCCGCCATCTTCAAGAACGGCGTCGAGGCGCAGAACATTCCGGCCTGCCAATCCTGCCACGGCGAGCACGCCGAAGGCGCCGGCGTCATTCCGCGCCTCGCCGGACAGCACGCGGACTATCTCAGAAAACAACTGGAAGCCTTCCGCTCGTCCTTGCGCGAGAGCGACGTGATGCACGTCGAATCCAAGGACATGACGGACAGCCAGATCGAAGCCCTGGTTTCCTATCTCGGCAACGACTGAAATCCGCGAGTGCCGCCAGTGACGGCTCTTCAAATGCGTCGTACTCTGTAGCGGACGTGCAAGGAAAAATCGGATGGTGTTGCGCCTGTTGACGATCGCGTCGGCGATGATGCTCGCGTCCTGCGCGGTATCGTTCACCCAGATCCGCGGAGCGGACGGCCGGCGCGACTATGTCATGAACTGCTCCGGCATCGACGTGAACCGCTCGGACTGCGCAAGACTGGCGCGCAAACTTTGTCCACGGGGCTATCGGCTTGTAGATCCAAACAGCGTGGCGAGCGGTGCGAACGGCCGGCGCTATGCCGCGATGCTCGCCGACAAAAGCTACGTGACGATCTCCTGCACATAAGCGGTCGCGCTGCCGTACGCGCTTGGTGCGTCTCGCAAATCCCGGCCGCGCCGCCACCGGTCCCGTCAACTTGATTAGTGGCCCAAAGGCCCGCTACAACCCCGGGAGACTTGAACAGGCGTTCCGCTTTGGTTCGCTTGCTCTTGGCTTTTCGTTCCGGCCCCTAGCAAGCGCCGGATCAGGCGCGGGAGCTGTGGCCGAGAGGCTGAAGGCGGCGGTTTGCTAAACCGTTATACGGTTGAAAAGCCGTATCGAGGGTTCGAATCCCTCCGGCTCCGCCACTGTTAAGTACTTGTTTTCATTATATATTTTCTCTCAGGCAAAGAGTCAGACATGTCGGTCGGTTACTCCGCGAAACCGCATCCGCATTGAAGTCTGAGAGAGCGAATTGCGCTCTCACCTCGCGCAAATTCCGCGCCTTTCTCAGGTCGCATGTTTTCTGGTTCGCCTTCTAGCCGAGGAGCATCAACACGATGCACGGAGATCACGCGACAAATCAGAAAATCGATGCTCCGCTCGCTTCGATCACTACGTGAGTCTCGCGAATTTCTCTTCGCAACACGCAAAGCTCACAGATCAGCTCTCGCCGTCAGAAACGCTCGCCGACCAATTGTTCGCTCTTCGCCCAAAGTGCTTTCGCATGATCGGGGTCAAGCGCGTAAGCGCGCACTCCTCCACGCACGTCAGAGCCGTCAACGACTTCGGCAACATGGCAATCCTCGCAGTAGCGACCGCCAACTGCATCGGCTGGCGCCACGAAGCCGCTCCAGACAGACGTCGCAGCGCCCTGAGGAATCGATTTCCAGCGGAAGGCTTGAGAGCCGGCGGTCGCACTCGACGTGCTCATGTTGGCGACCAACTGCTGCCTCACCTCTGGTGTCATATAGCGACCCAGCTCGGTCTGGATTCCGCCTGGATGAACTGCAGTGGCTCGGATTCCTTCATTCCGATGGCGCCGATCGAACTCGACAGCGAACAGGACGTTGGCTGTTTTGGAACGGCCATAGGCGCCAAACTCGGTGTAAGGCGTCCGTTCAAAGTTTGGATCCTCCAGGTCGACATCGGCAAAACGGTGTCCTGCCGATGAGAAATTCACCAGCCGAGAGCCGGACCTGAGCAACGAGGCGATTCTGTTCACCAACACAAAATGGCCGAGGTGATTGGATCCAAACTGGGTTTCAAATCCGTCTTTGGTCTTGCCCTTAGGACACGCCACGACGCCGGCATTGGCGATGACGACATCAAAGGGCTTTCCGGCAGCGAGTAACGCATCGGCACAGGCACGCACGCTTGCGAGCGACGCCAGGTCCAGTTCAACCAGATCAATACCGCCACCATTTTTTGCTTGCGCGCGGACGGCTTCGCTCGCAGCACGCGCCTTCTCCAGATTTCGGGCGGCACCCACTACCTGCGCTCCATGCGCAGCAAGGACGCGAGCTGTCTCGACGCCAAGCCCCGCTGACACGCCAGTCACTAGAACGCGCTTGCCACTGAGATTGATGCCCTCGAGCACTTCATCCGTCGTGGATTCAGCGCCAAATACTTTCGTCATTGTCGTCTCCAGGTTTCGAGTGATGTGGCTGAGTTCGTCGTCAAACTAGTCTCCCTTCTCTGCGCAGTCACATCGCAGAAGCCCCCAGTGCTCTGCGGGCATGAAGTGGATCTTCAGCAGGATTATACTATCGGGAACTTATCGTTTTGCTGCCGGGTGACTTTTGGGCGTTTGGCTTGACCCTTATGTAGACGCCGCGTCCCTCGGTCCTGCGCACTTCGAAGCCGCCAGCCTTCTCCACCAGATCGACGAGCTTGGATTGTCCATAGGTCCGTGAATCGAAATCCGAGGCGAGTATCGCGAGTCTCTTCCCCACTCCGCCTAGCGCCACCCAGCCGTCCTCATCATCCAGCTGCGCAATCGCAGTCCGGATAAGCTGTAGGGCCTCACTTGGAGGCTTGGCAGCCGCGCCGCGTGTGTTGTCCGAACGCCCTGGTCGATCTGCCCCCAGCGCCCCGGGCAACAGGTTTTCGGTGTATACGAAACGATGACAGGCCTGACGAAAGCTCTCGGGAGTCTTTTGTTCGCCGAAGCCGTACACGTCGATGCCCTGCTCGCGGATACGGGAAGCGAGTCTTGTGAAATCGCTGTCAGAGGAAACTAGGCAGAAGCCGTCGAAGCGGCCGCTGTGCAACAGATCCATTGCATCAATGACGAGCGCAATGTCCGAAGCATTCTTGCCGGTCGTATAGGCGAAATTTTGATAGGGCATGATCGCGTGTGTCGACAGGACGTCGGCCCAGGATTTCAGGCGCGTGCCCGAAAAGTCGCCATAGATTCTGCGAACGCTCGCTTCCCCGATCTTCGCAATTTCCTCGAAAAGGCCCGGCGCAATGCGTGCGGTAGTATTGTCCGCATCGATAAGGACTGCGAGACGAGGTGTGCGAGGTTCGGTAGCCATCGGCAAGCAATACCGCAAAAGGCTCCTTCAATCGACGGCGTCTCACCTGGAAAGAGCCAAAGAGTGGCCGGAACGACGGGCTGGCTTTGACGGGGCGGCGACCGGTCTCGGCGACGCGTGCCGCGAAACAAATGCCGAACCCCACAATCAAGGACCGAAACGGGAGATCAGGGTCCCTGCCAGACTTGGCAATCGCTGGCGGGCAATCACCGCTGCCTTTCAGGGATACAAAATAACCAGTACCAACACTCCGAATCTCTTCCGGTCCGCCACGCTAACTACTTGATATTACAGTATTTTGTGCCTCTCGGAATGTCGGCGGCACTTCCGTAGGTTAGCGACGGATTGCGCATCTCGACCTGCCCGTGAGACCCGAAGTTCTTCTCTCACACCACCCGAATTGTCCGCCTTTCTCAAGTGAGGTATTTCGTGGTTCGCCTTTCTCGCGAAGAGCAGCGCCACGTTATTTCGGAATTCAAGCGTCGTCCTGCGCCGCGACGAAAGTAAATCCTATTGACTGGATGATGATCGCTGATCGCACTGAGCAACTGACAACGCGCCGGGCCAAGCTTCAGCTGATGGCCGATTTTTCAGCGATGGACGAATGGCTCTGTACGCTGACCAATCGCTATCAATGCAATAGAAGCGCCCGACGACATTCAGAATGTAGTCGCTCTTCGCGTACTTCTGGCGGAGCTCCCCTACCCCCGAGCGCATGATCGTACCATTCGCTCGAGCACTCTGGACGACATCGAAGGCCTCTCCCTCCATGACGCCGTACATCAAATAGAGGCGAGCATATTTGCCGGCATCTGGTTTGGGACCGTCGCGAGTCGAAGCCTTCACAATGAACTGATCAATCAGCTCGTACGAGCCAAACCACCTGGGCATCAGAATGTTCAGCATGCGCCCCTGAAGCGGCAGATAGTCTGGAAACTTCTTTTCGCCGGCAGCGTAGATCTCTTCCAACTTGTCAAGCGGTAGACTCTGGTCTTCTTCCCAGGAACAGCGACAGTTGGTACCAGAGAGGGCTGGAAGCAGCCGTGCGAGCGACTTCGCGCAGCCCGGCGGACACCATCTCGTCGCGATATTCGTACACCTGTTCCGCCTGAGGCGAGACCGTGTTGCTGTAACCATTGCCTCGCGCAGCATATGCCCAGTCCGAGTACATGAGTGCTTCCACCAGCTCGGAGTTCACCGAGCCGGGTATGGCCCGGCGCCAGTCTGAGGTGTGCGCCATCGCCTGTTCTAATGTGAGACCTCCATACTGAAACATGTCGTCAAGTCCGTCGAATATTCCCTGAAAGTGCGAACTTCCATCGGGAAGATCCGACAAATTATTGACATCCTGATTTCATGAGTGCATCGAGTGCACGGTAGTCGCCGACCACGAACATTCGTTGTGCGTCACAGCCGATGTCTCGGCGCGCCGCAGGACCGTCACTCTTGGCATCTGATGGAGCCGGACCTGGCTCAAATCCAGTCGAAGCTGTAACGCAGTTCCAGCCGCCGAGCGTGTACCTGATCCAGTTTCCGAGTGCGCTACTGGCCAATGGTCTCACGCCGCTGTCCAACTGAGCGCGCATCTCAATGCGGGCAATTGGAGCTTGCGCCAGCGAAGCCTGCATCATTAGTTGCAGGACTTCCTGCACACGGCTCTGATCCTCCGTTCGCGTAGCGTCTACGATTGCTTGCGCCCACTGCCTGCGCAGGTGCACGAATTTGGCAAGCAGCAGGCCGAAGGACCGCAGGTCGCCGCTCAAGTTTCGGTCTTCGACACCGAGCCGCTTGTCAGCATCGATCCAAAACGGAAGAATGCGTTGTTCAAACTTCAGGGACAGATCGGCATCGCTGATCGAGCCGGTGGCCGCCGCGTTCGACAAACCCTGCCAGAGGCTCAGATTTTCCGCTTCGGCTGTCGGGTACCAGGCGTGCGTTGCAAAGTACCTCTCCATCACGGTTGGCTGGCGTCCCGGCACTCTGAAGATAGTAAAGTGCTCCGCCTGCACACACAGCGACGAGCGCTCCTGCTGCGAGCATGCGCAACGCTGAGTAACCCGCATCGCCCAACGGACGCGGCCACTATCCAACCGAGCGCGAAGCCGCTCAAAAGACCTCCAACGTGCGCGGCATTGTCGATGTTCGGTTGGATCACGCCGCTGACAAGATTGAAGGCGATGAACAGCACCGTTGGAAGCCAATAGCTTCGAACGATTGCTACGGGAACACGTGTTCGACGCTTCAGCATGTAGGCGACAAAGGCGCCGAGGACCCCAAATATTGCCCCCGAAGCCCCAACGGTGAGCTGCGCCGGATTCCACAGGATGCTGGCAAATCCCGCGAGCACTCCCGTCATCAGGTTGATCGAAAAAAATACCAGATTGCCGTAAAGTCTTTCGGTGAAGCGGCCGACGCTCCACAGGACCCACATATTCGCGAGCAAGTGGAGCCAATTGTAGTGCAGGAACATGGATGACAGCAGCCGCCACCAGTCGCCGCCGATGGTCGCGGTCCCGACATTTCCGCCCCAGACAGAAAGCTGCAAGTCATCAAAGCCGGTGACTGTGCCGCTCGAGATTGCCATAGCCGCGAACACGCCGACATTGACCAGCACGATCGCCGGGGTGACCAAGGCGCGGGCGCCGAGACTACGAAGCTGCCGGTTGTAAGCCTGCAATTCCGCCGAGATTTTTTCGCGAAACGCAGGCAACAGCGATTTGAGACTTGTTGCCTCTGCGGCTAACTCGGTACGGAAACGGAACTGTCGTGCTATTCGCCACGGCCTCTTCAACTCGAACTCTATCGACGGACCATCCTGAGAAACATTGCGGATGCTATCCCGCGTGATTGCAAGCTCGGCTTGGACGGGTACGCCCAGCCAGGTTCTTTGCCAGCCGCCGACAGTGATTTCTTCGTGTCGTGGTTCAACAAGGCCTGAACCATAAAACGGAATGCGGTTCGACACGGCTTCAAGCCAGCCGAGTACGCCGCTACGGCTGGTCCAGCGAACTCTGAATTGTGCTCCGGCGTCTGTTTGAGCAGTGCTGTCACGTCTGCTCAGCTCAGCCATCAGGTTGGCATAGTTCTTTCGGGCTCGTTGACGATCGATGCCGAATTGCAGCTCGAGGAGTTGCGCGCGTGTGTACTGACTGAAGTCGATCAAACCGTCGCGTGGGTCGGCGTCCAACTCTGGCAGTCCCTCTCCGGTGCTTGGATCGGAGTCATCGGTCATGGATTGAGCTACCCCCCAACCGACGACAGGTCTCATGCCGCGGCCGCCGAGCAGTATTCAGCAAAAACCTGAAGTGTGAGAGGTGCCGGCGTTTCCGATTTCAGGGGCAAGCCAAGGCGAGGCCGCGGTCGTAAGCCGCTCGACCGCTGGCAACTCGCCGATATGGCTGGTAGTCTCGCTAAGCTGTTGATCTTGTGATCATATTACGATAAAAGAATATTGTCTCAAGTATAGGATTATAGGCCTAGACAGGTCGTAGCAAGTCATTCAAACTCTCGCCAAAAGAGGTGGGAGACAAATGAACAGAGAGCGCGAGTTCGTTGCCGGTGCTGTCCTGTCGATCGGGCTAACGATCATTCCGATGACCGGTTGGATTTATTGGACGCTCGTCGCAGTTCTCGCCGCCCTTTCCGTCAGGCTGGTAGATCTGACGTTCAGGGGGGCCTGGGCCAAGTTGCTTGGTGGTATCGCCGTGGTTTTTCTCCTAGTCGCGACTTTGGTCCCGGTCATTCGATGACGCTGCGATCCAAGCTGTTTGCCGACACTAAATTTCCAGTACCAACACTTCGAATATCTTTCGCTCCGCCACTACTAAGTAGCTGTTTTGACGAATTTTCTCGACTCCCGCAAAGTGTGAGTCATTCCCGCAAGTTAAGGCGGCGGATACCATCCGAAATAAGTTCCCAGAGAGCAAACTACGCTCCGTCCTCGCGCAAACTCCCTGCCTTTCTCACGTCGCAGTATTTCTGGTTCGCCTTCTTGGCAACACGCATTAACACCAAGAGCGGAAAACTCGGCCAAAACGTCCGCGTCGCCCGGAATCACTCATCGTATTTCTGTTTTTTCTCCAAGGCTGACTTTGCCTGTTCCAGAATAAGGGCCGCATTGGATGCAATCTTTTCACCAGACTTCGGCTCCGCGTCTTTGATCAACTTGCCGGCTTCGGCCAGGCCAGCACGCACAGCCTCCTTCGCAAAATAGACCCGCGCAAGCTTCTCATTTTCGACAAGACCCTTTTGGCGAAAGCCAAGAATTGCATCTTTATAGTGCTGCCGGCCAAGGTCGACTTGGCCCCGACGGAGCGCGATTAAGCCTCGATTGGCTCCCACGATGCAACGTCTGTTGTCGTCATTTTTTGTTTCGATTGTATCAAAAAGCCGTTCGGCGTCATCGAGCCGATCCTGCGAAGCCCGTGCGAATGCCAGATCGATCGTCAACTCCTGTAAATCAGGACTATGCTTCAGTCCACGCTCAATGAGACGCTCCGCTTCCTCATATCTTTCCAACATAATCGCCGCAGATGCGGCGCCCCGGTACGCCATCCACGAAATTGGCTCTTCGTCGACCCAGTCGGTGGCGTGCACAAAGGCACGCACGAAGTCTCCATCCCAGAAGCGTCGACGCGCCCATGCCTCACTAAAGTCCTTGGACCGCAGAAGCGTTTCCTGATTGACGAGACGTTCGCCAAAAAAACTTGATGCCCACTCTGCCTGCGCTAGAGAGTTGCCGTTGGGCGCCATCATGCTTGTCCGAAACAGGCGTTTGCTCTTCTTCGTTGCCCCATCACGTAGGAAGTGGGTGCCAAGTGCCGAGGCGAGCTCAGTGACCTGACTGGGCAGAACCTGCAACTCCAATATGGAAACAGCCTGCTTGTAGTGTGCAGGCGGCCGTTCCAACGTTCCAGCCAGCGCCACTTCTGCTGCCAAGAGCCAAGCGTCGTACGGCGTCGCCTCGTTGCGCCTAATGAGCGAATAGGCCCGGTCAGGATTCTCGAGATGTACATACATTCTCGCGGCGGACCGGAGGATGTGCCTGTTAAATGGAGCAAGTTGGAGCGCAACACTCATACTGCGCTTGGCACTCTTAACTGCAAAGCCATCCGCCAGCTGAATTCGAGCAAGTTCGGACCAAGCCAGGGGATTTCGGGGATGGACCTTCAGATAGCGCCGCCAGACTGCCGTCAAATTCTCAGGAGGCGCGATTTCCCGTTCGAGTTCGCGCGAACGCCCTGAGCGCTTCATCAAGAGGCGGGCATTGGACTGAACAAGCCCAGTTACCTCCGACTTGGCAGCTAAGAGAGCACGAGCGGCGGATATAGCTTCGTGCTCATCGCCCACTATGGTCGCCGTCTCTACCAGTTCCGCCGCTTCTACGAGACCTCGACGGAGCCGCCATCGCTCTAGGCGTTCCACCAATTCAGGCGGCATATCGGCGGACACATCGGACACGCGTTTTGAGACGATCAGCTCACGTGACACAATTTCGGCCTGCAGACTTCTCCACCGCGGAATAGGAAAGCGTTTGTTGGTGCGCGAGGCAGACAGCACGTCAGACCTGGACTTTCAAACTTTTGTTGAGAGCGTACCGCATCGCAAAGTTTTCGATCTGCTGTACGTAACGTTCCAAGGTATACTGATTTGCCGTTCCGATACTCCTTGGATGCCCCCGGTTGGCCAGGTCTGGATTGCCGGTCTCCCTGATGACGCGCATAACGAATTCGCAGGCTAGCGGATCGACGGCGCGTTCAATATCAATAAGGACACGCCCAAAGGCCTCTTGGACGTAGGGGAGCACCTGCTCATACGTGCCCTGCCAATGTCTCCAATGGAATTGCTCGTCCAGTCGAGCGAATAAATCCGCGGTAAGGTTTGCTCCGGTAAACATGAAAGCTGCCAGATTGCCCAACATATAGATATCGCAGCCCATGCGCCGCGGCCCAAAATCGGGATGGGTGAAACCGTACAGCAACTCAGGTGGTGCGTACGTTCGATCGCCAGGTATATTCTGACCATCATGTGGCGCGAACTTACCTTTGAGCGACGCTCGCCCAAAATCCGATATCCGAAACTCATTCTTGCCGAAATTCAAAACGTTCGAAGGCTTGATGTCCTGATGCGCGATCATGCGCTGGTGGATTTGGTGCAATCCCAGACATACGTCTCGTAGCGCGCGCAACGACCAAAGCGTATCGAATCTCTTACCGACCTCAACCTGTCTGCGCACATCTCCATCAGCGATTTCGAAGATTATGTAATAGACCTTGCCGCTTGCTTGGTCATAGCCGTCGACCTGGATACTCCCGTGCGCGATTGCGATAACAACCTTCGAAAGGCGGTCTTCCTTGCAGAGATTTAGGAGATCCCGCTCGTGTTCATAGGCACTGGTCAGGAGACGAAGGAACTCAATGGTGTCCTCACCGGGCTCAAAAGCGCCAGAAAAGTCGAATGCCTTCAGAAAGCCCTTCTGAGATCCCTTTTGAACAATATAGCTATGCGAGAACGTGCCGCCAGTTGCATTGCTGCTGGGAACAACTTGCCCAATGACCTGCCACTCATTTTGAAGCGTCATTCCCTTTAGGCTCGCCGCAGCACCGATCACTGACTTATGCATCTGTGAGCCCCTTAAACATGGCTCTCATTACTGTATCGATACGGCTTCGGCCGCGCGCTGTTAAATTGATTGCACGACGCCGAGGGTCGTCAGGGCTGATCGCGATCTCAATCCACGGTTCCTTGCCAAAGTAATTTTCGTTGGTCCCAAGCTGTTGATAGCGACCTTGTAGAATAGAAACGTACCGACTGGCCGTTTGCTGAGGCACTCCGATCGCTTCCGCGAGATCGTTGACCGACAATCCCGGAGAATTCTCAATGGCAAACAACGTGGTCAGAAGTGGCAAGCTTAGCTCGGGTTCGATACCGCGTAGGCAGTTATAGAACCGGGCAATTTGAACCGTTCTTTCAAGCGCCAAGGAACACCTCCATATACTCGGACTTGCGTATATACCCGAATAGTGGTATATAGTCAACATTGGGTTCGAATCGGTCGAACCAGTGCTGGACACCCGAGTATCCGCGAATTGAAGGAGTAACAAATGTCAAAGGAACGCCTCTATATCGAGCGCCGGCCCGCGAAGGACTATGCCGTGAGGAAGCCGAACTCAGGGCGGGCAAGCGCCGTCCTCCCTACGCAAGCAGAAGCAATCGAACGGGCGCGAGAGCTCAATCCAGGCAATGCACCAGTGGTCGAACGAGTCCGGCATACGAGTGTCGGAAAACCGGATCAATGGAGAAAGGCCTGATCGTCAGGCCGCATGCTGGCGGCAAGTTGAACTCGTCGCCCGAAAACATGGAGCACCTAGTCATGTCGAATGAAGAAAAACATCACAAGGATTGGATTCACTACAAGGTCGATGACGAGCCGGAGTCAACTCTCGAAAAGGTCCTTACGCCGTACAAGATTATGCACAACGCCGGAATTGACCCCAAGACGAACTTCTTGGAGCAAATCAAAGATCATCATGTGATCTCGTACAAGGAGGATCCAAACAAGGACATCGAAATGGAGAACGGCATGCGTTTCATCGCTAAGCCGACCGGCCCGATGCCTGTGTCCTAAGCCATGTTTGGCAAAGATGCGTTCATCGCGGGGTTGAAAGCGAGCGGCTCTGTCCCCGAGGACCTAGGGGATAACCGCGTAGCCTTTCCGTACACGATCCGAGACGGCCGGTTTAAGGAGAAGACCATCAAAATCGGAGTCGAAGTACCGACGGACTTCCCGGTCACCTGTCCATCCGGCCCGCACATTTCTCCACGGCTCATCCCGTTGAACCCAAACGGCCAAGGCAACGATAGGGCCACCGAAAGCGCGCAGTTTGGTACCGATTGGCAGTATCTGAGCCGACCATTTGTTGACAACGCTGAAGGCTGGAACCGCACCTCCAAGGATGTAAACGCCTATTTGCGTCACCTCAAACGCATCATGGAAGAGCTATGAAACACAGCGCTGCGATGGCCGGCAGCTTGGACGCCGTTCTCCGTCGTCACCTGATAAGGGATGATGGCCAAGAGGATCTTTGTTACGCACTTTGGTATCCGGGAAACGGCGCCAATCGAGTGACTGCCTTACTGCAGGATGTTGTCCTTCCGGAAGATGGAGATCGCTATGTTCACGGCAATGCGAGCGTCGCCGCTTCGTTTCTGAGCCGTGTCACGGCGCTTGCTGTGAAGAAAAGCGCAGGAATCGCCTTTATTCATAGCCATCCCGCCCCAGGCTGGCAGAGCATGAGTAGAGACGATGTCGAAACTGAGCGCCGGCAAGCAGCGCCGGTCTTCGCGGCGACCGGACTACCCCTCGTTGGGATGACAACCGGCAACGACGGCGCTTGGAGCGCAAGATATTGGGAGAAGACCGCGCCAAAAACGTACGAGCGGCGGTGGTGCGAGACGGTACGCGTAATCGGGCGAGCTGGCCTCAACGTGACCTTCGACGACCAGCAACTTCCCCCTCCAGGTTTCCGAAAGGAGCTAACGCGGACCGTGTCTGCTTGGGGGGAGCCGGCTCAGCAGAAACTTGCGCGCCTACGGGTCGGAGTGGTGGGCCTTGGAAGTGTCGGCTCAGTCGTCGCCAAATCGCTCGCTCGGATGGGTATCCAGGACATCAAGCTCATCGACTTTGATCGTGTCGAGCGCCACAACCTCGATCGGCTTCTCGGCGCCACGTCAAGAGACGCGCGGGAGAGACGGCTGAAGGTCGATGTCATAGGAAAGCTGCTAGCTAAGAGTGCGACTGCCGCATCGCCGAGGATTGCTTCGCTCCCGCTCGCAGTCACCGAGGAAGACGGATTCAGGGAGGCTCTGGACAGTGATGTTCTTTTCAGTTGTGTAGATCGGCCTTGGGCTAGACATGTTCTCAATCTGATTGCCTATGCCTACCTGATTCCCGTCATTGATGGTGGAATTCTTATCCGGACAAAAAACGAGCGGCTGCGAAGTGCAAGCTGGCGCACGCATTCAGTGTACCCGGGCAAGCGCTGTCTGATGTGCGTCGGTCAATATGACCCATCGTTCGTCAATGTCGAACGGCGGGGCGATCTTGAAGACAGCAGGTACATTGAGGGCCTCCCAATCGACCATCCCTTGAGACGCAACGAGAATGTGTTCCCGTTCAGCATCCATCTTGGAGCATCTTTGGTTCTCCATATGCTGCACATCGTCATGAAGCCAGCGGGCGTTTCAGACCTAGGGGAACAGGTTTATCACTTTGTTGATGGCAGCATCGAAACGCAACGCGGTGTTCAATGCGATGCAGGATGCTTTTTCCCTACGTTTGCCGCACTTGGCGACCGTGTTGGATTTTCTGTTACTGGCAAGGATTTCGCCGCAACGAAAAGCCGTTCAAGGGCCAAAAAAAGGCAGCCCCGAACGGACAAATGAGCGCTCGAGTGCGGGACGTGATACGCGTAAAAGCTAAGCATAAGGCCGTCGCCGGGTTGGAATTAAAATTCTGCTAGACGGGACCTGTGGTGTTGGTTCAGGCCCGAGACCGCGCCGTCGAAGAAACGGCTCACGACAAACGTACGAGCGGCTACCGTCGATCCCGCACAAAATCGAGGAACGTTGCCAGGCTCATAAGTGCGCCACGCTGCTCGCCAAGAAAAGACTGATGTAGGCTGCGTGGCAATACGAGCTGCAGGTCTTCCTTCTTCATCTCGTTGGTCTGCGCCGGCGAAATCCCCGGCTCCAGCGTCAGCAAATGCTTTCGCTTGATCCGGTCGGCTTCTGAGAGAACCTGTCGCCAGCGGTCCTTGCAGGACGTCTTCGCCGCCAACATGAACAGTTTATCCGGCGGCCAATCGGAATTGTGATACTCGACTTCACCGGGAAACAGAAAATCGGGACCATTCCGCTTTTCCGTCGTCGCTTCCCTCACGAACCGAATGTCGTGCGCTAACAGTATTGTCTCGATGTGATTGCCGAACGCCCATCCGGCGCGCGATTTCCGCCGGTTCTGTACTCCCAACGAGAAGTTCACAAATGCATCGACGTCAGGCTTGCCGTCGACCACGAAGCCCAACTCGAGCCTGCGCCCGACGATGTGCTTCTCAAGCGTCATGAACAGCCGCTCTTCTAGATCCATCCACGCGAGCAACGCCACGTCCGGATCAGCAACGCAGTCAACGTCCTTTGCAGCATTTCGCGCAAACTCTGAGAACTTGCGGGTGCTCGGAAATGTCTCGCCGAATTTCTCGATGATCCGATCCAGCCAGCTCTCCTCGGTGGCGTCCACCTCGATGTCGATCAGTTCGAGAATGTAGCGAGTCGCCGGATCCAGTGTCCGGTCGTTGCGCTCGCGAAGATCGACTTGCTGAAGGAGAGGACTGTCGAGGCCTTCAAGGCCGAAGAGCCATAAAAGCTGTTGCTCAATCGAACTTGACCTCGCACAGAACAGTGCCAGCAAGCGGCCATCCCGAGCCTGACAGAGAAACAGCCTGTCGCCCGCTCTGGAGCGGTAGACAATCTCTTCAGCCGCTGCGGGATAGTAGAGCCGGTATTCCGGAACGCGGTGGGCCTTCGCATGCCGGCTGTCGTACCAGGTACCCTCAAGATCCAGGCTGGCGGGACCTTCGGTGTCACTGAGCCAGACATAGGTGACCGGGACCTTCTGTTTTTCCGAGGGAGAGCCAATGAACGCCCGGAAGGCATCGATGCCCTGCAGTTCATGCCCGCGCGAAACCTTTGGATCGATTTCTGTGCCCTGAAGCGTCTTGGTGCCGACACCAGTGAAGTAGTCTGAAAGAGCGCCGCGCTTCATTTGCTTTCTCTTCGCACATCTTCGGCCCGACTTCGGGCCAACGCACTGAGCTCACAAATCCGACGCAAACTACTGCATGACGCAGACCGCGTCATTCGTAACTCCAACACTACATCGTCCTCTTCGAGGCCCTGCCACGAATCTCAGAGAAGCGCGAAGGCCTAGCAAGCCAGCCAAGAATGCGCTTCGCCAGACTTTCCTCTTTCAGACGCTCTTTGCCCTTCAGCGCGCATTCCCAGATCACCAGAACCCGCCAACCTGCCCTGCGCAGCGCTGCCTGGTGTTTTTCGTCGTTTTCCCGATTGCGGACAAGTTTGGTACTCCAGAAGTTCACGCGCGATTTTGGCCACTTGAATAGATGACAGTCGTGACCGTGCCAGAAGCAGCCGTGTACAAAAATCGCCACATGGTAGCGTGGCAAGACGATATCCGGTTTGCCGGGGAGATCCTTCACATGCAGCCGGAACCGGAACCCTGCCCGATGAAGAGCCTTGCGTATCTGCAGCTCGGGTCTGGTGTCCTTGCCGCGTATTCCAGCCATCATCCGGCTGCGAACCTGCGGCGAGACGACGTCAGGCAACTTTTGCCCGCCTCATCGGAGCCGGTTTAAACGTACGTGCCTCGTCCAGCACGAACAGCTCGCCTGGATTCACAAGTCTCATAATGTGCGGCTTCATGTACCGCGCGACGTCCTTCACAACCGGAACGACGACGGCATTGCCAAACTGCTTGTATGCGCGTGTGTCCGATACCGGAATCGTCATGCGGCTGTTGCGGTCCGGATCAAAGCCCATCAGGCGCGCGCATTCTCTGGGAGTGAGGCGGCGGGGCGGCTTTCCTTTTTGCGCAATCAGAATCTCGCTGCCGTCCTTGTAGTAGCGCGCGGACAGAGTGCGCGCCCTGTCGCCCGGTGCGTTCAGTCCAAAGCCGAAACCGTTTCCTGCAGCCTTGTGCTTCTCGGCGTAGTTCTGGAGATAGCGCCAGAGGTGGTCGGTCAAAGTATAGCGATCGTCGGCGAACGTCCGGATCGCACTTCCGGAACGCTTGCCAACCGAGTAATGCTCCTCCGGAACCTCGTCCGGCGCGTGCAGGATGCTGGCCAATGTTGGCCCACGCTGCGGATCGGCGAATTCCAGCTTGTCGAAATCGAAGCCGGTATCCTCCCGGAACCCGGCGATGAAGACGCGCTCGCGATGCTGGGGAACGTAGCCCTTGGCATCGATGACGCGAATGCTGATGCGGTAACCGAGATCCTCTTCGAGCGCGCCCCGGATGATCTCGAAGGTCCGGCCCTTGTCATGGCTCTTCAGGTTCTTGACGTTCTCGAGCAGGAATGCGGCAGGCTTGTGGGCCTTCAGGATCCTCAGCACGTCAAAAAACAGCGTCCCCTGGGTCTCATCGAGAAATCCGTGCTGACGACCGAGGGCATTCTTCTTGGAGACGCCGGCGACTGAGAAGGGCTGGCAGGGAAAGCCGGCGAGCAGGACGTCGTGTTTGGGAATGTCGGCGGCATCGATGTTTGTAATGTCGCCTGCAATGTCATAGTCTTCGGGAAAGTTCGCGCGATAGGTCCGCCTCGCATACTCGTCCCACTCGCTGGTGAACACGCATCGTCCGCCGGCCGCCTCGAAGCCCTTTCGCATGCCGCCGATGCCGGCAAAGAGATCGATGAAGGTAAAGTCGCTGCGCGAGGGACGCGCGGCCGACGCCCGCTCAAGCCGTCCTTTGAGCACTTCGAAGAAGGCCCGGCGTGGCTCGATCTCGCCGGCTTCCCAGCGCCGGACGGTCTTGGCGCTTACGCCCAGAAGGTTGGCTGTGTCGTCGATATTCAAGCCATTTTGCTCGCGCAGGATCCGGAAGCTGGCCTCGGTCATCGCTCAACCCTCGCTGGGACGAAAATGGACATTCTGTCTGTGATTGGTCCTCTGATTCGGGGAGCCCCGTCAAAGTGTTTCTGGTCTGTTCCAGGCACCAAGCGCTGTCTCGGCGTGAACTTGGGGACTACGATCCCTCTCTTGAAGCGACAGGGGACACCGATGGCTGCCAGAAAAGCGAGGAAATCCCGTAAGGGCAAGCGCCTCACCAAGACCGGAAAATACGAGATCAAACCGACAAAGGGGCGCGAGCGCAGTTTCAAGGGCACGCTGCTCCAGACATTCAATCTCGGACAAAAGCGAATTGCGATTTTCAGTGTTCCGAAAAACAAGCTGAAGTAGTTCACGAAAGCTCCCTGTATCGACCACGGATATTCGGCGGGTTCGCCGCGTTCGCAATCGCTCCGGCAGAAACGCTGAAATAGTCCAGCGCGCAGTCGACGAGGCGGCTGACATAACGGTCGGTCACGTCCTCACGTGTGGCGATTTCCTCCAGCGACCGGGCGCGGCCCGATGTCAACTCCTCGAACCAGGCAAAGCCCCGCGCGATAGACTTTAGCGCTGCCTGGTTCAGTCCGGTGTCAGCATCCTTCGCGGTCTCAGGCCCCTCGACCACCAGAGACCTCTGACCATCTGCCTCGGGGTTGTACGGTTGCCGGATTATGATTGAGCCGTCGAACGTGCCGGCCGGTGTCGTCCTTGCAAGGTCCTTCGCGACCACATGTGAATGCAGACGCAACTCGAGCGCCTGCTCGCCAACCGTGATTCCCTCAACGAGATCGGAAAGCTGCGTTCTCAGCTCTGTGCCCGAGGCATCTTCGATCGAGTTGGCGAGCCGGGCCGCAGCAGCCAGGAACGATTTCATCGCCGACGGCTCGAGAGTGTCTTCTGCCCCTTCAAGAACTGTCTTCTCTCTGCGAAGTGCGGAGACGATCGCATTGACCACTACCGGTTCGATCTCGCTGGCGGGAATGCGCAATGCCTTGCCTTTCCGACATTCTTCGCCTGCGTCTTTCTTTGTTTCGCAGACATAGTAGCGATAGCGTTTGCCGTTTTTCGTGGCGTGTGTCGCCACAAGGCGCCGGCCCCCGGCATCAGCCAGCAATCCCGCAAGCAGGCTCGGGTGTCCCGCCGTCGTACCGTTCGCCCGTGCTCGTGCGTTGGACGCGAGCTGCGCCTGCGCTGCGTCCCAGGTTTCGCGATCGACGATCGCGTCGTGCAACCCCGGATGGCGAACGTCCCGATGCTGGATTTCCCCGAGATAGACCGGATTGGAAAGCAGCTTGTAGAGATGGCCGCGGCTGAAAACCCTGTCGCCGATCACCCGGCCTGTCACAGTCACGAACCGCTTCGTGCGAACCCCGCACCGTCCCAGCTCGCCCTCCAGCTTCAGCACGCTGCCAAGTGCCAGGTAGAGCCGGAATATCTCCCTGACGATTGCAGCATCGGGTTCGTTGATGGCAAGCGTCCGGTCCTTCGCGTCGTAGCCGAGCGGCACGACACCGCCCATCCACATGCCCTTCTTCTTTGAGGCCGCGATCTTGTCCCGAATGCGCTCGCCGGTGACCTCGCGTTCGAACTGGGCGAAGGAGAGCAGGACGTTGAGTGTCAGCCGGCCCATCGAGGTGGTGGTGTTGAACTGCTGCGTCACCGACACGAACGAGACGCCCTGCCCGTCGAACACCTCGACGATCCTGGCGAAATCGTTGAGGGCACGGGTCAGTCGGTCGACCTTGTAGACGACCACCACGTCGACCAGTTTCGCGTGAATGTCGGCCAGAAGGGCCTTCAGTCCGGGGCGTTCCATGGTTCCGCCGGAATAGCCGCCGTCGTCATACGCCGTGGCGACAGCTTTCCACCCCTCGTGGACCTGACTCTTGATATAGGCCTCGCAGGCCTCGCGCTGGGCATGCGAGGGAGTTGAAGTCCTGCTCCAGTCCCTCCTCGCTGCTCTTGCGGGTGTAGATTGCGCAGCGAAGCGTCTTTGGGCGTTCCCGCTCACGCATCGGACGCTTGCCGCGCCCGACACAGACATGACCGGCTCGGGATTCCGCTTCGAGGCGTTCTTGTTGCGGGAGGGGCGGCGCTTCACGCCGAAGAACGCAAACCCGTTCCAGTTCGTGCCGGTGATCGCCTTGGCGATCCCCGACAGCGAGGCATGGCGCGCGCCCTGCCAGACAAAGCCGTCTGTCTCGACTTCGACAATGTGCGTGGTGCCCTGCCAGGCCCGGACCAGACGCGTGCCCGGCCTGATGCGAGGACCGAGCGACACCGGTCTCCTCGCGTCCGTCGCGGATCGCATTTGCGATTTGCCCGGAGACGACGTTTCGTCTCTGCAGTCGGGATTCCCGTCGCCTTCTCCCGCATGCGAAACGCGATCGCCTTTTCCATCAGCTGGCGGCTGATGTGCTTCGGCGCCGGATTGCCGAACAGCGAGCGCCAGCGCTCCTTGAGCTCTGCATGAGAGAGACCGGGCAGGCGCCCGATCTCCGACTCCAGTTCCTCTGACTGCTGCCTGTCGGCCATCAGGCTCACGCCGCCCTGGCGGCGCGCGCTCCGGAGTCTGGTCGCAGCGTCCGCACCGCCGGAGTGATCCGGTACACGATCGGCTTGTCCTTCACCGCCTCGCGTTCGACGCCAAAGCCGCGCTTGCGCAATCCCGTCAGCACTGCACGTGTCGTGTGCGGCAGCCAGCTGGTTGCATCCATCATCTCCTTTATCGTGGCGCCGCGCTTGCGCATGAGCAGAGTCTTGACCTCATCGAGCTTGGTGCCGCTGCGCGATGCCTTCGGGTGTTCGGACTTTACCGCCTCTCGTCGCGGGCGCCGTCTTGGGCGTGACGTTCCTCGACGAACTGGTTCGCGGTTTGCGCGTTTTGGAGATCCTTCGCGCCGCACTAGCCGTCTTCTTTTTGCTGCGTACGGTTCTCGGTCTCGATACAACCGCCTCCGTCGCATCCGTCGCGACGGGACCGCCCTCGTCCACCCCGATTGCTTTCAGTCCTTCGCCGGTGATGCGCAGCGCAAAACCGGCATCGTCCACCCGGCGCCACACGGGCAGTTCGCCGGTCGCTTCGATCTCCTCGATCAGTCCGGCGCCCGCGAGTTTTGACACCAGCTTTTCGGCCTCGGCCGGGTCCATATCTGCGGGAAGTTCCAGAGCATGGTCGTCGCGCTGCGAGGCAGCGGACAGCAGTACAAGATGCGTGTCGGAAAGTTTCATATGTGTCTCCTTCGGTTGCGAACGGCATGGCGCCGTCACTGCCGAAACCCCGCGGTCGGAGACGTGTCGCGGGGTCTGGAACCAGGCGCCGGATATGGCCCAGGCACGGACAGCAACGCTCCGGCGCGCAACGAAGTCGAGCGGAATGTGAGCAATCTTCTGGCGAAGATCTGGAGTGTTCCTGTCTTCGAATGCTCAGCGCTTGCGCGGATCGCCGAACAGCCGTCCGGATGCGCACTTCTTCGCGCACGGCGTATGGCAGCGAGCCGGAATTCAGGATGGAGTCGATCCTGTCCGCGATCGAAACGAGATCGCGCGCCACCTGATTCGAGCCCGCGAGCGATAGCGCGATAGCGGCGCGCAGGTGCATTCGTCGCCTGTCCGCGTGTCACCGGTTCGTGCATGTCCTCGAGCAGCTCCGTCGCCCGGACGCAGAGCTTGCGCAGCGTTTCACGACGGTCATTGCGCGCGCACCGGGTTTTCATGCGGACAGCAATGCGTCGAATGTGACGGAAGTCCAGTCGGATCGGAGCCCGGCGCGACTATCGCGCGCTGTCCGCCAGAATGGTCCGGGCCAGCGACGTGAAATCGTCATGGCGAAACTTCCTGAAGCGGTCGTTGCTCGCCTCTTTCGCGGACGCGACGACCACCAGCTTTTCGCTCGAGGTTTTGGCCAGATCGCCGCAGCCCGGAAAGCGGAATGAGCCACGCCTTCTTCAGGTTCGCTTCCTCCAGCAGGATCCCGAGCAAATATCCTCGTGCGCCTTCGGCGAACGTATTGAGCTGCACGTCGAACTGGACGGTCTCCGCCTTCGCACTGTCGACCCCGGTCCGGGCCTTGACCTGGAGCTGGACGATGTCGCGGCTGAGCTTGTCGACGAGCAGCAGATCGATGCCGTCATCGTCCGCGACCGGCCGGTACGGCGAGAGCCGCCCTTTTGAAGCCAGCAGCAGTCCGGTCGTGACGATCGACTCTCCGATGGCACCCTTCTGGGTGCTGGTCAGTCCGGGATGTCCGCTTGCTTTCGCCGTTTTCATGGGGCCAGCAACGCTTGCCGTGGCGGGCCAAGTCAAGCGGAATGTGACTCATCGGCTGTAGCCCAACAGGCTGCAGAACCGTCCCCTTGCCGCATGGATGTACGGCGGCAACTTGGCCTGAATGTTCAGCGATTGCGGCGCGAAAAGAACTGGTCGCAGGAGGAACTCGCCTTCGAATGCGGCATTCACCGCACCTACATCAGCGGCCTGGAACGGGGCATCCGCAATCCGACGATCAGCGTCGTGGCGAGGCTGGCGAAAACCCTCAAGGTCCCGTTCGGGTCCCTTCTGGATCCGCCAGCCCGCAAGTCACGCTAGCGTGCCCATTCCGCGATCGGCCTGCCCTCCTCCCGCGCCTTGCGCCTCTCCTCGAGACCCCGCTCGCGCCAGTCAGGTCCCAGCTTCGGCGGCATGACGAAGTCCCACGGCACCGCGACATAGGTCTTCCTGACGTGGTCGACCGCTGAACGCTGGTTCAGCCTGATCAGCAGATCAGTCGATCCGGGCTTGTTGGCGGTGAACAGCCGGATCAGCTGTTCGGCGATGAGCTTCGCGCATGGTCATGCGCTGGCGTGCGCCTGTCGCCGGGTCCGTCACCCATGTCCGCCGCTCGAGCTCGAATTCGACGAGTTCGGCCACGGACCGGTATGGCTGGGCGTCTGCGCCTCTCGCCGCGCCGGCGCTTCTTCTTTGCTGCGACCGGCGCCATTGGGATCCTCCGGCTTCGGCTCTCTCAGCATAATCACATCGGGCTGGTAGAGGCTGACCCCCAGCGGCCCGCACGACCCGGAACTCGTCCAGCGAGAGGATGAGCTGACGCTCGGGCGCGAGCGGTCCAGATTCCTTGACGTCCCGCATGTTCAGAAGCTCCTTCAGCGAACGCAGGTCGCCTTTCGCCGCCGCCTCGACGCGCCTGCGGATTCCGTACTGCAGGCGCGTGATCCAGACCTTCCGCCCTTCGTCGACCACTTCGACCATGTGCCGCAGTCCCTCCTCGAAGAGACCGGCGAAGGTTTCCTTCCTCCCGGAGCGTGCCCTCGCCGCCCTGGTGCTGCCGCGCGGGTTGCCGCTCTGGCCCTTCTTCCACTTGCTGTGTTCGGGGACCTTCTTGTAGCCGACCTCGTATTCGCTGGTGTCTGATTTCCTCGTCTGTCATGTCATTGGCCCTCCACGGGCCGTTGCTGATCGTTGAAACTCCTTTCGCCTTCAATTTCGTTTCATCTGGATTTTTTGGCGGTACTCTGCCGTTTGTCGCCGGCTGCGATTGTGCTCGCGCTACATGGCTATACCTCCTCGTCCAGACCGCTCGCGCGCCACTGACGGACCTGTTCGAACGTCTGGTTCGTGCCCGCGAGAATTGCCTCCTGGCCCACCGCCTCCGACACCCGCTTCACGATGGTGTCGACATAGTGCGGCGAGATCTCGAGCGCGTAGCCGCGCCTGCCCGTGCGCTCTGCCGCGACCAGCGTCGTTCCGCTGCCGCCAAAGGCATCGAGCACGATCGCATTGCGTTCGGATGCATCGAGGATCGCGTCCGCGACCATCGCCACCGGCTTGACGGTCGGATGCATGGCGAGTTCCTTCTCGCGATCCCGTCCGAAGGTGTTCACGCCCGCGTAGTTCCACACATTTGTGCGGTAGCGTCCGTACTTGCCGAGTTCGACATTGTTGATGTGCGTCGCCGTACCGTTCTTGTAGACGAAGACGAACTCGTGCTGCGAGCGGTAGAAGCTGCCCATGCCGCCGTTGGTCTTTGTCCAGACGCAGATGTTCTTGAGTTCGGAGTACGGTCCGCGCGCGGCATCCTGCACCTCCCGCGAATGCCGCCAGTCCATGCATATATAATGTATCGACCCGTCGACGCTGTGAGCGGCGAGATTGCCGAACACGGTTGCGAGGAACCGCGTGAACTCGGCCTCGTCCATCTCGCCGGAGGCCATCGCGAATTCCTCGTGGCGGGCCTTGCCGAGTCCGCTGACGTGACCGTCAATCTTCACGTTGTAGGGCGGGTCAGTGAACACCATCTGCGCCCGCTCGCCGTTCAGCAGACGCTCCCAGGATTCCGGCCTGAGTGCATCGCCGCACAGCACGAAGTGCCTGCCGATGCGCCACAGATCGCCCGGACGCGAGACGGCCGGTCTGGTCACGTCGACCGGAGGTACCTCGTCATCGCCCGTGCGTCCTTCCGCACCCTCGGCACAGATGGCGTCCACTTCGGCGGTCTCGAAGCCCAGAAGCGGAATGCTGACCTCGAAGTTCGCCTCGATCTCCAGCAACTCGATCCGGAGCAGGCTGCGGTCCCAGCCGGCGTTTTCGGCGAGCTTGTTGTCCGCGATCACGTAGGCGCGGATCTGTTCTTCGCTGAGATGATCGACACATACCGTTGGAACCTCGGTCATGCCGAGCAGCTTTGCCGCGTCGACACGGCCGTGCCCTGCGATGATGCGGTCCATCGCGTCGACGAGAACCGGATTGACGAACCCGAACTCGCGGATGCTGTCTGCGATCTGGCGGATCTGCTTTTTCGAATGCATACGCGGATTGCGAGCTCGCGGCTTCAGATCTGTTACCAGTCTGACGACGACTGACATGTTGCTGAAAGTGTAAATTGGCTTGTTCATTGGACATGCTCCTGGTTGAGAGCGAGCCCTACCCCCTGCACGGATCGCTGCGCACTGTGGACTTAAGGAATTCTTCGCAGTCTCGGGAGCAGAGGGAAAACCGGTGTTCGGCAGACCGCGGCTTACCGCTTGCCCAGAATGGCCCTGACCTTTTGCCTGTTTAAGTCTTCTCGTTCGAAGACGGCGTTTGTCAGGGTGGCTATGACACCGTAAAGCGTTACCGGGAAAATCTCCGCCATCCGCCCGGCGATGCCTTCGACGAAGGCCTCGACTCGCGGATCGGTCCGTCGGCGTTTCACGAAATAGCGCGAAACCTCCGGCTTTGCCGCCTCGCGCCTGAAAGCCGAGGCCAGCTTTTCGTCGCCCTGGGCCTCAAGATCTTTGATAAACGAGGCGAAATCCGGGTTCTTGATCGTCTGCAAGCGGGCGCAGTAGTGCGAAACGGCGAGTACAAAGACGGTCGCCAGCGCCATGTCGTGCCGCTCGTCGCTGCTCAGGGGCTGCGGCGGCTGGCTCGCGTGCAACAGTTCGGCGGCCAGCGCTCTTTCGGCTGCGTCCCGGGCGCCGGCGTCGTCGTTCCACTTCTGCAGATCCTTCGCCTTCTGCCTGAATGCCCTGGCAAGTTCTGCCCAGGACTCCGTCTCGCGCGGCAACGTGGATTTCCAGTATCGCAAGGAAGTCGGGTCAGCTGGCGTGCGCGCGCTCTTCGAGAGTTCCGTCCAGACATCGCGCATGTCGGGACGCGTCAGCAGGCGCATCATCACATCCAGCACCTCGTCAGGCGGATCGGGAGCAGCGTTGACAATGTAGCCGGCGATTTTGGCGACGACTTTCGGAACCCACACCGGGACGGCAACCAGATCTTCGGTCAATGGCGTTCTCCGATCTGCGGATCTTCGCTAAACGAGGATGCCACTGTCATCAGTCACAGCAGGCCGTCGCGCTTGAGGCACTCCGGACCGCCCATCCAGATGAAGTACCACAGGTCCGTCGAGCGAAAGCGGATGCTGCGACTCGCATCGACGTGGTGGATCGGTGCGCGGCGAGCCTTACACCAGGCTTTGACCGTGCACGGAGAAACACCGAAGAATCGCGCGGCCTCCTTGATCGAGAGCCGGTCCGAATTGTGTGTCATGAGAGATCCCTCTTGCGGATTGAGGGCACCTCTTATGAGCATTATTCCGGCGCAGGATACCAGGATTTGCAGCGGGCCCGGCGGAGTCCGGTTTTCCCTTGACAATTCAATATGTTAGAACAGGCGAGCGCCTGAGAGTGGCGCGGTCTTGCGCGCCGACGGAGCCCAATACCGCGCGGTCCCGCGACAATCAGGCCGCGGCACAGCCGCGGGCGGCGGAGTTGAACCTCGATTATGTGCCTGTTTTGAGGGGTTCGCCCGCATGTATTCCAGAGTTCACAGCTCCGGACGACTTCAAGGCCTGCTCGGCTTTCGGCTTCCACTTTTCAAATTCTGCCGGAAGAATTCCAAGCAGGACACCGTCGGGCATCGCTTCCGCGTCATATGTCAGTCCCAGCTGCCTGAGAACCATGGCAAAGCGTCTGGCACTTCCCCTGCCACTCCCCGCCACTCCCATTCGGGGACGGGAAGTTGCCGGATCGAAATACATCTTGAACGCTGCCTCGATGATTGGACGACTCGCGAGCACTTGCTGGCGGCCAGCGAACTGTTCGAGGATTTCGCCATGTATGCTCAGCGGATAGTCCTGCTTTCGCGGGGCAACGAGAAGCAGCTGCGCGTACTTGCCGTGGAGGCGGACCAGCTGCCATGGCGATCTGACAAGGTGGCGATGGTAATGACGGTAGTCGTCGCTCAGGATGTACCGGTACTCCTCACCTACCGCTCTGGCGGTGTCGCTTTTTTGCGGCGGACAGAGGCGATTGAACCAGATCAGCGCGAGCGAGCTCCAGAAATTGCGATCATTCGCAATCACGGCGGGGTCAAACGGAGCGAGAAGCGATTTCAGGTAAACTCCAAATTCGTACCGATCAGAGAACTGGGCGGTTCCCGGGACCACGGCAAACGGAAGCGCATCGGAAGTTTCCGGATTGTCCAACAGGGACAGGGGCGGGTCGCCAGCAGCGCCGTCCGCAAGGTACTCACCGAAAAGCCGAACACCCTCGTCATTGAGCCGCCGCAGTCGCTCGCTCATGCTGCCTCTCCGTCCATCTTGCGGATGCTTTCAACAAAACGGAAGTTCCGGCAAAAGCTTGTGATCGTCCGTTCGACCCACTCATACTTTCCGTCCTCGTCGAGCGCAGACGGATCGTCCTGAATGCCAAGCCCCTCACGGCAATACTGGAGCCATTCCGTCTTCCAGCCGGTCTCTTCGTCGTCGTCCTCTTCCGGTTCCCGAACCAGACTCTCGAGCACAATCCTGAACGCAGCGGGCAGAAGAAATCCCTGCAGCAGCGGGTTCTGGTGCAAGCGATGGCTGATGCCGGGAATGTCATTGTTGAGGATCAGCTTCGGACGGTCGCCGGGATTTATCTCGACCTTCCAGACCTGTTCGCCGAGATGACGAAAGAGAACCGGAAAAAGGCTTCTCTTTCCCTCTTCAATTTCCTCGCTGGTCGGCTGGATACGTTCGGCCGAGCCGAGAATCTTGCCAAAGTCTGACCCGGCTTCGACAACCTTTACCCGAAACAGTATCGAACCCGCGCGGTCGACTTCATCGAGTACGAGCACAGGCGGGATGCTGAGCGCGTCAACTGTTCCGCAATCAAATCGCATGCCTGACGAGCGGTGGTATGCCTCGATCGATACCAGCGAGGCGGGCGGGAACTTGTGCTCGACAAGCGACAGGGAGACCTTGGCCCTGAGCGGCTCTCCGGAACCGGACTCGAGCAGGCGGATATCGACTTCCTCACGCCCGATGCGTTTTCGCCCCGTAAAGTTTATGCGCCGCTTTGCAGAGCTCATTGTGCCCTCGCATCGACGACGATGTCCCGGTGATCATCAAAGCCGCTGAAATTGACCTGAAAATCCGCGTTTGCCACAGTCACCTTGACGATATTGGACTTCAGCGGTTCGCAATCGGCGCCGGTTGCCTCGATTGTGATGACGCTCTTCTTCGTCAGATCAAAATCAAACGGACTGTGACGCTTGAAAGGGTTCGCGCCGATCATGTCGTATGCCACACGCACCCGGATCACGCGGGGAAACGTCCACGCCGCCGCTGCCGGCCCCGAAGTGATTTCAAAACCGCCTTTTCGGGGCTTGATGCTGATCGCCTTTTCGACTGGCGGAATATCGAGTTTCGGCTTTGGAGTCCTCTTGCGCTTGCCTCGGTTGGCCTGGCTCTTCTCGAGGATCGAAAAGAAATCGATCAATGCTTCCGAAGTCTTCCGATTCTGCCTGTTCGGCAATCAGCGCGTAGAAGTGGCGCAGCGAGTGCCGGATTGCTGAGAGCGTGGCCTGCGGACTCCTCCAGCCGGGCTTGAGTTTTTCCGCATTCGAGTTCCACGCGGTGTGGGCCGGATTCTCCGCGTCGCCCAGAAAAGTTGCGACACCGTCGTCATTGGCGATCAGCGCGCCATATGCAGCCGCCGAACCGAAGTGTCGCCGTTCCGCCGGAAGGGTTATCGGTCCGCGCGCGATGAGCGCGAACGGCCTTGCACCCTCCGGCAACGATCTCAGGTACAAATCGACGAAGCTCCTGCTGTCGGGACCATCCTTGGGCTTCAGCAGAACAGGAATTCTGGCGCGCACGAGCTCGCCGTTCGCAAATTTCTCCTTCATCGCCGCTATTTGCTCGCCCGTGAAGAAGTCTGCTTCGAGATCGCGATTTCCAACCGGCTGCAGGGCGGTTGTTTCGGGCGCAGTATCGATCGTATCGCTGATTTCCTTGACGAAATCGAACGGTATCGGCTGCGATGAATGCGTGTTCGCAACCTCGAGAAACGTTGCCTTGCTGATCACAACGTTTCCGACCTCGACGACCAGACGTCCGGCAAGGATCGGAAAATAGTAGTTGCTGACCACGCCTGATATGATCGCGGTCTCGTCGATCCCGTCGACCAGATAGGGGACGATCAGCGAGAGCCCTTTCTGGTCAGCACGTGTCAGGCCCGCCAGTTCCCGGAACATCTCGATCTCGACTTCATCCTGTACGGGGAGTTGCAGCCCGAGAGGATGCGAGCGCCCGGCGAAGAAGAATCCGTGGGCCGGGTGAAATCTGTTTTCGAGCCGGTGATTCCTGAGCACAACCTGACCCATGAGAGATGGCGAAGGATGTTCCGGGCTGACAGTCATGCCGTAGAAAACTTTGACGGCGGAAGCCGATGAATAGACCAGTTTGCCCAGTCCCCAGCGTCCTCCTTCCTTGCCGGTTTTTCCGGAGTCGCCGACCGCGCGCCAGAACCTGTCGAAGTTTCCTGCATCGACCTCTTCGAAGCTGCCTGTCAGGCCGCGCGTGCTGAAATCCTCGATGGCAAGCGTCCGGAACGACTCGGTTTCGAGGGCGGCGGTGTCGACCCCGCACGCAGTAAGATGGGGACGCAACGGGGCGAGCTGCGAGGCAAACGCCTTGGCAGCCGCACCGGAAACGGACTTCAGCGCAAACCTTACCTTTACCGGTCCCGTTCCAAGCTGCGCGTCGGACGAATTCTGGATCGCTTCGCGTACAAGGGCTTCAGCAAGACCGACTTCGTCGTTGTTGAACTGATCCCGCTGCGTGACTTCCACGCGCACGCTCGATGGATCGGCTTCATTGAATTCCCAGTATCCCATCTTCTCAATCTTCCAGTCTGAATTCGCTGTCCCTGCCGCCGGTATCGCCGGTGAATCGCGCCTTCGCCGCTTCTATTTCCCTCTGCAGGGCTCGGAAAATCCTTTTTGAGTTCTCCTCCCCGTACTGGTACGCGCCTTTGTTCGCGAGATTTCCGATCAGTCGGATGTCCTTTATCGCCCGGTTAACACGTGCTTCCGCCAGCTCAATGAACTTCTTACGCTTGTCACGCATCACACATTCCACACATGTACTGTACAAATCTGACATATTTCGCTAATATGTCAATATTGATCGCAGAAAACAGGAATATAGTGAATATGTCTTCGATAAATAGCTCCCGGGCGGCGTGTGGAGGTTTACATACGCAAACTTCATTGCACACGGATCGCTCCCGGAATGGTTTGAAAGTGAACGCGACTACAGCCGATGCGATCGTGCCGGAGCCATCTGCTGAAACGGCACCCTGAAATGACGCACCTGGAAAAAACTTGTGACTTCTGCTGCGAGCTGAACCGCATGGGAGACAATCTGTTCGGACAGTTAGTCTGTGACCAGGCCAAATCCAGAATTGTTCTCGAGCGAGGCAACTTGCGAGCATTTCCAAGTCTTGGCGAAATTACTGCCTGCCACCTGTTGGTCGTACCGACCTATCATGTGACGTCGATGCTCAGCCTGGAACCGGAAGACAAACCGGACGCCAGCTCTCTGATCAATCAGATTTGCCAGACCTATCTCCGGAAATTTGGCGAGCAGCCGATACTGTTTGAACATGGCGATCCGACGGGTCGAGACATATTCGGCGGCCAGTGCATCAGCCATGCACATCTACATATCCTTCCCAAATGGGTTGACCTGCTGGGCGCTGTTTCGCGCGAACAGACGCTACTTGGTA
Organism: uncultured Alphaproteobacteria bacterium; assembly: GCA_963743765.1. Taxonomy (GTDB): domain Bacteria; phylum Pseudomonadota; class Alphaproteobacteria; order Micropepsales; family Micropepsaceae; genus Rhizomicrobium. The sequence goes on along the minus strand of CAVUQQ010000003.1, from coordinate 38,113 downwards.
CCACGTCAATCGATGATCTCGAGCTCGTTACTGACGAACCCTACATCGCGGTTGGTGACTTCTGAGCGCACTTTGAAGCTGTTCTCGACGAAGGGAGTTCCGCGTCAATACCTGAGGGCGCTCTATGGCCGTCTCATCGGGAACAACGGCGCGGAGAGCTGGCTCGAACGATCGAGCGGCACCCAGACTCTGTCGAGCATCGAGACGCTGCGCGAGATGTTTGCGCGCAAGGCTGGCGAATGAGCAAGGACGACCCGATGGATGCCGATCTCGTCCGAGGGGTGATCCTCATGGTCGATCTCGACGGATACCTCGATCAGGTCAGAGTCTATGAAGCCTGCAGATGAGTGGGCCTTTGTGCGGCCGATTTACGAGATCGTCGATAATACCGCCCACGTTTTTGCTCTGAAACTAATCAGGGTCTTCGGCGATGGTTTTTTGCTCTACTCCGTGGGAGCGCTCGACGATCAGCACCTGAACAGGGCGACCGGGTTTCTCGCATCGCTGCGCGATCAGCTGGCCCGGAAAGGCGTCACACTGAAAGCCTCGATTGTGGGCGGTGACTTTGTTGCACATCGTAAAAGGGATCGACACGGCGATCCTGAAACCGTGTTAGTTGGTGCCGTGGCGAATTTGGCCGGCAAGGCGATCAGCAAGGTACGCAAGGGTGCGGTTGTCGTAAGTTGGCCCATATCATTAAGTGGCCTCAGCACCGACAGCTATGATGCGATGCTGTCTGATAGTGATCGACGGCACTCGGTCACCATCGACGTGAGCCGGCTTAATGGCGCTTCGTCTATTCTGGACCTCGCTGGCGAGTCTCTGTGGTTCGGTTCGAAAGATGCGGGCGCGAAACTGGAGTTTTCCGGCGACGTCAAGAATGTCCTCTTTGAAACCATAAAAATGGCGGATGACAAGGCCAAAGCTGCCTTCGCTGTGTCGGGCGCACTCCTGGTCTACTTGGTGAACGGCGGCTGGTTCCACCCTCCGGACTATTCTGCAGACCAATCTGTCAGCTCGTGGCTACATTCAGCGCTCTGGGCGGTGTCAATTGTCGTGCTGCTTATTTCTTCCGTATTTGCGCTCCGCGTTCTTTATCCACGCGTACCCAAGAGTTATCAAGGCCTCGTGTTCTATGAGTTCATTGCGGCGTGGAAGTCGCCAGAAGACTACTATGGACGCCTGTCTTCACTCGATAGCGAGGGCCTCGCACGCGAGAGCGCGCTTCACAATTTTGACGTCGCAGCTGTGGCCAAGGGCAAGTATTCCGCGCTGCGGTGCTGCATATGGTCGATGGCGATTGGTGTCGGTGTCGCCATTGTCTGGATTCTCAGCTGGTTTTTGCATTCAACCAGCGCACCCATCTTCGTTGTGGGTGGCTAGACATGTCACTTCCGCTTCTCGACTACCTCGCATCGTCCTTGGCGCAACAGGATGATTGCCTGCAAGGCTGGGCCTGCATCTACGTCCAGCACATACTCAGGAGCAATTGCGATTGCGCGGAGTTCCTGTTGCGAATGGGGCTTGATAAGCGCTCGCTTCGAATAGTTGGAAAAGCGTATTCAACAAGCGCCGCCGCACTGGCTTTCTACAACGACAATGGATATGTGGCAAAAGACGTTGGCAATGGACACGACTTCCGCGAACCATTTGACGACCAGATCAAACGATTCCTTGCGGGCGAAATCGAGCGTCTGTCAGAAGACGGTCCATCGAAATTGCTTTTGGTCGACGAAGGCGGTCTGGCGGTCCAGGCTCTGGCTAGTACCGGTCTCGCAAATCGATTTGACCGGCTCGCGGTTGCTGAGCTCACCGCACGCGGGGCGCAGCACTATCATCTTCTCGAAAATATTGCGCCTATCGTCGACGTCGCCCGCAGCACAGTAAAGAAACAGGTCGAGCCACCTCTCATTGCCGCTTCGATGGTCGGATTTCTCGAATTGCGCATAAGATCCCTTACGGGTCGGGACCTCAGTGAACTGACGGTCTGTCTTGTTGGCAGCGGAGCGATCGGCGGAGCAGTATCCATAAAACTCCGCGAGCTAGGCGCGCGCACAATCACCTTCGATCAGGAAGCGGGCCGATCAGAAATCGGAGAACTTCGACCCGCGCTGCAAGAGGCCGATCTAGTCTTGAGCAGCACCGGCACGGGGACAGACTGGGTCCCACTGTTGGCTGAAAATTCGCGGCCGTTGATCTTTGCAAATTGCGGCTCATCTGACATCGAATTTCGTCCGTGGCTTCTCCGTCAGGCGTATGGCGGTCAATTCCGTGTCGAGGATAGTCAGAAGCCTTGGCGTGGAAATATCGAGTTGGGGAGCACGAACAGGCCCGCCGTTTCGCTCGTAGCAGGAGGGTTCCCGGTAAATTTTGACGGGAGCCCGGATCCCATTCCGGCTCACAAAATCCAGATTACCAGAGCCATCTTGATGGCCGGCGCGATTCAAGCAGTGCATAGTAATATTTCAGGGTGTCAAACTCTGGACGAAGGAATGCAGGGAGCCCTGGCCGAAAAATATCGACAGCTGATCGCTGCGGGTGTGCCATAGAGTTCTACATCCGCAAGTTTGCACCTCTCAGCGTCCGGTAGCCAAGGGCCGTACGATAGAAGGTGTTATCGCAGCAAACTGAGCCATGATTTTCACGCAGTTGAGTAGCGATAACCGCGGATTATAGTCATTCGCCACACACAATCAGACGTTGGTTTCTGCCGCGCAAGTGCCAGACGCTTTCGACGCGGAAGTCGCACTTAATTTTGCTTAGAGCGTGCTCGACCTTCCCCCAAGTGCAGGACCATAGAAGTAGCGCGCGCGACGACGCGGCCACCAAGGCTGGTGTCGTTCAGGGATACTTGATGGGATAGTACGCTTGTTTGAAGCACTGCCCATCATTGGATTGAGATCGAACTAAGCTATCAGCATTGTCGATGTCGACATCCGTCATGTGACCGGCTTTGTGGATTTCCGCCATCAATATCCTCGCGATCGAGCGAGCGTGTTCTCTGGTGAGAAAACCGCCTGCGACGACGCGCTCAGGGATGGCATTGTACTTTCGTGCTCTTCCAGCAATTACAGCGATGGGATTTGCCCCGCGCGTCGTCGGCATTTGGAATCTTTGAGGCTCGATGTAGTAACGTGCGGGATGAATAACGTCTTCTTCCTCGTACTTTGTCTCATCGCCGCATTCGGAGAGCAGCTCCCGAACCGTCAGTGCAAACGCTTTAGCAACCTGCTCTGTAAGCGGAACGCCGTTACCTTTCTCCCAACTGCCCCAAATACGGCCAACAGCTGCTAAACTCTTGCAGTGCAGAGCAGGCGGAAGCTTAGGATTTAGCCGATCCTTCAACTTCGCCCTACTAATTCCTCTCTTCGAAAGTGCGTTTTTAAATATAGGATTGACCCAATAAACCGCAGTCCCCCCGTTTCGGGCTGACGGATGTATCGAATATGGGTAGGACATCAGAATCTCCGATCGAAGAAGAGCAATATAACAATTACTCATCCCAAGCTTATAATATAGTTAGCCCCTAAACGCTGCGTCAATAAGAAATCGACAGAATAGAAAGGGCTAACAGAATGGACCTTCAAGCGATCAAGGGCGTCGGAGACGCTCTCCAACCTTGGGGTTTTCTTACGGCCGCCATCGTCGGTCTGTGGACAATAGTCAGTCAGCATCGCGCGAACATTTTCACGTTCCGCGAGCTTGACATCAATCGCCAAAAATTTGAGGCGGAAAAATCCGTAAGCTTATTCATCGCCGCAGTCGACAAACTGAAATTGGATGCAAAAAGACACGAGCGCATCGCGGCCGTGAACATGCTGAACTACATCACTGCCGTTAGCCCCAAACAACTTGAAGCGGTCACGAACATATTTATCTCCTTCATCCGAGAAGCATCCAAAAACTTTCCGAAGGAGAAGTTCGTCAGGGATGAAGCATCCCATTTCTTTTCGCGATCCGAGGATTTTCAAATAATGTTCGACACTATCGGAACTTACTCGCGCGTCACGGCAATCGCCGGAGACCAGCGGCTCGATTTGAAATACTGTATTCTCTTTTGCATATCTTTATTTCGACGCGAAAAAAAATGGGAACGGGTGAATTTGTCCTCCTGCCACCTCTTTCGATGTGTGCTGACCGACGGCTTTATCCTAGACAGTTATTTCCATCGAACCATTATCACTAGTGGAAAAAACATAGGTATGACGATTTCGGATTGCAGCTTCCAGGAAACGCGCTTCAATGAAGTGGAAATGACAAATTGCAAGCTGTCGAATTGCACATTCGATGACAGTCAGGGGAAACTCACATTCAATAACTGCGATCTCGTGAACTGTAAGTTTTCAGGAAGCAATTTTGAAGAGCTCAGATTCGATCGCGGAACAACGTCGGGCTGCTCCATCGAAAGACAATTTTCTGGCAAAATATTGTTCACCGATATGCTACCCGATCAGCTTCCTCAATTGGACGACATCTCTCAACGATGCCGCGTCAACTAGCGTCACCATAGTCAAAGCAACATCGACATCGGCGCGCGGGTTCGAAGTCCAATACGAATGGCTAGCGCATCCCCGGGCGTTTCAGAACTGGTTCTGCTCCCGATCTAATACTGGCCCCCGGAGTCACGACGCGCATGGTGCGCTGCCCATAGCCGTGTCCATTCACACTTGATCCCTCACGCGCAAAATTTGGACCGGAGTAGGCCTTGGAGGGCGGCGTGGACGACTGTACCCCCCAATTGGGGGGTAGAGGTGTACCTCCGTCGAAGGCACGATCCCTCGACATTCCGATGTCCATCTCGCCGTTTTCGCGATTCGAATTCTGAAAGCTGACAAGAAATCCATTATTGCGTCTGGGCAGTTTGGTGTGCTGCACTCTGGGGGAGTGTCATGGGGATATTCAGAGTAAGCACTTGGGATGCCTTGTCTCATGGGTCAGTGGCCAAAATCGGTGTCGAGTCTTGTGAGTTTCAGGACGGCACCAAATCCATCCGAGAAAGGCCCCCAATCCATGTCCGCCGCCCGTCCCATTCCTCACACGATGGCTGCGAACCCAAGAATGACACAGAAAGTGTCGCGTCGCCCCCGACCGGTCCAAATCAATTCGCCTCTGCACGGATAACATCACCGAAAAACTCAACGTTCATCCGGAAATCTTTTGGTCTGGCTTGTCTGGCATTTTCAGTAGGGCTCGCTTCGGCGCTGGGTGGATGCTCGAGCCTCATAAACGCCAGCGGTGTTTCTTCGCTCCAGGGTGAACCGCCGGCGAAGCTTACCAAAACTGACACGGACAACGTCGAGCACGTGGTGGCGCAGTGGAAAGCTGCTTACTATAGCTCCAGCGACGCCAGCTTTCGCGCAACTACCAGAAATCAAATCCTGTTCGAACTGCTCGACACGAACGACAAGAAGTTCAGCAGTTTCGAGTACGAGGTTTGGGGCGCCCAAGGTGGCGTGTCGACGCTGTCCGACTGGGCAGTCCTCATTCTCACTGGCATCGCAAGCGCCAATCCCGGAGCCTCGCCTGCGCTCGCAGCCGCCGTTTCCGGGATCACCGGAGCACATCTATCTCTGGAGAAGAATTTTCTCTACGACCAAACGGTCGCATCGCTTCTGGTCAGTATCGAGATCAGTCGGGCCCAGATTCGCAGCCATATAGTGAGCTGCCTGGCACAGCCGGATTCAGCATATCCGCTCTACGTGGCTTTGGACAACGAAGGGCAATATGAAAGGATGGCCGTTCTGCCGTCGGCGGTAGCCCGACTGACCGCCTCTTCAACAGTTCCAAATATTGCTACCAAATCCTGTTTGAGCGATGCATCTCTGAACCCTGTTCAAAGTCTGCGCGGTGATCTCCGCACGAAAATTAGTTCGCTGTCCGCTGCGGATCTAGCCACTCTGCGACTGATAATTGGTGATCTGGGAATAACTCTTGCTTCGCCCAGTACTCTGGCCAGCGATCAAAACGCCGTGATTTCCTGGATGAACAACGCGACAAATTCGGACATCGCGCGGTTGAACGCCTCGGTTCAAAAGCACCTTGGCCCGGCATCCGAACCAGTGGTGTCATCTCCGGTTGTCGCTCTCGACCAGGCTCTCCGGAATTTGCCGAGCAGTATTACAGCTGCCCAGCTCGAGGGTGCCATGAAAATAGCAGGCATCACCGCTACCAGCCCAGGGGCACTGGACCGTGATGAATTCGATATCCGCACGTGGGGCGCGCAGGCCGCTCCGGCTACCGTCTCGGCGTTAGCGGCTACAGTAAACGCTCTCGTGCCGCCGTCCGCCACAACAACGCCAGTTGTGCTGAATTCTCCGGCAACAACTCCTGCAGCAACACCTCCTGCAACAACAACTCCCGCAACAACAACTCCCGCAACAACTCCTCCAGCCGGGAGTCACTAGTTCGGGAAGCAACTCAGGCAAAACAGCCTCGAAATTACTTTAACAAACCGTGCCTACCTCACGCTGATTTCTCTCTGCTTTAGCGAGGCAAGCATTCGTGGCCATACACTTCCAGATTATACGCAATGGCGATCTCTATTCGGCTTCGGCCGACGGCGGACCCGTATTCGAGATCGGCAAACGCGTCAGCTACGGCAACAAAAAGACGGGCACACGGACATATGGACTGGCGAACGACAGTTCGGCATTCGCGCGGCGCTTCCTTTACACAGCCGTAGACTATTCAGCGGGGCACCCATTTTGGGCCGATTTTATCGAGCCGACTGCGATATGCGAGGGCCAGAGTTTCATCACTCTCAACACCTATGACCGCGCTCGCTTCACTTTCGGCTTTGCCCAGTTCGCCGCACATGTGCCAAACGGCGACTTCGTAAGGTGGTTTCGGGACATGCTGCGTCTCCCCGGCGCCTCGAACTATTTTCCTAATCTTGAGCTGTTTGACGGGCGCATCTGCAAGAATTCCAGCTCGCAGATCACTCCTTTGGAGGACGATAACGGCACGATCGCCCTGCAGAACTACCTGAACCCCACACTCGAAACCATCGAGGACGACGAAGTGGTCGCCGCGGCACGGTTCATCGATTGGGCAATTCAGGATTCGAACACCCGCGAGCTGCAGGTGACGCACATGGTGGGTGTCGCACACAGCTTGCTGAAGGCTGCCGACCGCAGGCTCGGGCTGAACGGCAAATCGGCAGTCCTGTGCTGCATCATATTTGATATTCTTCACCAGGGCCGCGCCCACTACAGCGACATGCAGGACGCTTTGCTCAGACCGGATCCGCAGGACGCGTTGCTCGAAGTTGGAAAAATCTCGGAACCTCAACGATGCGCGAACCTCAGAGCTGCGCTCACTCCAGCGCGTTGCGCCGTCCTGAATGGACGAAACTGGAATTCGAGAGCGCAGGACTTCGACTAGCACGGAGTACAATCTCGTGACTGACCAGCTGGTGCCGAATCCCGATCTGAACGTCGCTTTCGCGCGCCCTAGCGCATCGGTGGGCGACTACTTTCCGCTCGAAACCGACGCCCCTTCGCCAGATACGTTCGAGATTGGCCTGGTTCTCGGAGGAACGGTAACTGCGCGCCTCCTCGTGTGAAGCAGTCCTTGACTCGCCTTTGGGAGAAGCGAAGTCTCCCAACTCCCGTTTGAAAGCCGTGTTGCTCTCGCTGTCGCGCTGACGGCCACTGGCAACATACTCGTTTGCGCAGCTCGATCGCGAATTTCAGGGGGGGTGCTGTGTGGGTCGATTGGCCAGACTGGCGCGCTCTGATCGTGTTCAGGAACCCCGTTATTTGACTTGGACGAAAGCTTTTGCATTAATTCCGTTGGTTGGGGTGTGTCGGGCTTCTTGCCATTGACTGTTGCCGGTTAATTGCAACCGCGCCTGTGCCTGGTAGTTACTGGGGCAGTGCTTGGCATGGCTGAAGAACAGTCTCCCAAAGAGTTTCAGCTTGGACTCGCGATGGCGGGAGCGATCTCGGCGGGCGCTTACTCTGCTGGGGTTTTCGATTTTCTCATCCAGGCTTTGACGGCTTGGGAGGCTCAGCGCCCCGGCTCCGCGGAAAAGGTCAATATTCCAAGCCATCGGGTCGGACTGAAGGTACTTAGCGGCGCGTCCGCAGGTGCCATCGTCAGCGCACTCGGAACGGTCGCTCTTGCCCGCGGCGTGGAACGCACGCGCTTCGAAAACGCTCGTCAAGGCTCACAAAAATACCAATGCGTGCTCCCTAGTCTTTACACCGCGTGGGTCACGCGACCGTCAATGGTAGCCCCTTCCGGTGCCAGGGACCTGTTGACCCTGGATGACATCGATCCTGGACGGGACGTTGTTTCACTGCTCGATTCTAAACTGATCGATGACATTGAAAGTGAGGCGATAGTTCCGCCTCCCCGCGAAGAGAACAGACAGGTATACCCGTTCGTCTCCGCACGGCTAGACACCTTTCTCATGCTCACAAACATGCACGGTGTCGCTTACTCGGTGCCAATGGTGGGAGGATCCTATGGAATGATGTCTCACCACGATCGCGCCCACTATCGAGTGACAAATCTAGGGACATGGCACACCGACAGTCCGTTTTGCGATCAGGACAAATGCCGAACCATTGACGCCAAGGAATTCTGCGAAGCCGGCGTGACCCCTCCCGAATGGCGAACATTTGCCGACTGTGCGATTTCATCGAGCGCATTTCCTGTGGGTCTCGCGCCGCGAGAGCTCAACTTCACATGGAACGAGTATTTTGACCGAAGTTGGCCGATGAGCATTTGGCATACCAGCGGCATTAACCCAGATCCGAAAGTGTATCCCCAGCGTCAAAGCAGTGATCCCTTTGTCTTTCTTACTGTGGATGGCGGCGCGATTAACAACGAGCCGCTGGAGTATGCTCGATTTGCCCTGATGTCGAACCCGCCTGTTGCACTTGAACGCAGAGGCGACATTGTCGACAGAGCGGTGATCATGATTGATCCTTTCCCGGAACCTCCGACCTCACCAGGTGGAGGCGCACTGGACAGAGAAATCGTTCACATGGCTAGCGCACTGCTAGGAGTGCTTGAGAATCAGGCGAGGTTCAAACCTTCGGAGCTCGCACTCGCCGCTTCAGAGAGCGTATATTCACGCTATCTCATTGCTCCGCACCGAACCAAGCCAGGTCAACAGCGAGAGGAGCCTTTTGCAATCGCTGCGTCGCTATTGGGCGGCTTCGGTGGTTTTCTCAGCGAGAAGTTCCGGGAACACGATTTTCAGCTGGGAAGAAGAAACTGTCAGCAATTTCTGAGAGCATCATTCGCTCTTCCGCGTTCGAATCCAATCGTGGCCAGCTGGGCGCCCGATGTGCGCGACGACCCCCGCTTTTTGGCATTGGCTGAACAAGGGGAGGAAGAAGCCTTTTGCGTTATTCCGCTTCTGGGTGATGCAAAAGATGAAGTGTTGTTGCCGGCGTGGCCGAGAATTACAATGGATGAACTCGATGCGCTTATGGAGAGAATCAAAGCCCGAGTCGAAAAGCTCCTCACTGCCGTCTTGAGTGAGAAAGTTCAAAAGCGCTTCCTGAAAATCCTGGCTCAGATCGCGTCCGCTCTTACCAGGAGCACACTCCTTGAGACCATCAAATTTACCGTCCTCGCGGATCTTGTTCGTCGAGATCAGATTGAAGGATGGCAGATGCCGCCGGCACTGGCCGGACTTGGTTTGACGGAATTCGACGTGAGGAACGTGATTGCGTCACTCCTCGATCCCTCATTTGAACGTCACAGCTGTTCGGGTCTCGCGCGGACTACCGGGCTGCAAAGATCCCAAATCAACTCGATCATCCATTCCTGCCTGTCACTGCAGAGCGGACCGTACCGCGTTTGGCAGGCAATTGAGCGAAATCCAGAGGGCGAGCCTCTCTACACGCCTTGGCTAAAGAAACCGTCTTCTCTGAGCCAGCTGCCAGTTGCTCGACAGGTTCTGAACTGGTGGGCAGCTCCTTCAACCGATTCAGATCGTTCATGAGGATCGCAGCGGTAGATTCAATTGAGTGACGCGACAGAATTTAGACTACTGAGATGTTGGCCAGCGCCGAACTCGAAACATGGCGAGCAGTGCGTCACAAGTACAATAGGTGGAGTTCTTTAGGTGATGCGTGAGAGTCGCAATTAAGGATTAGCTCCCGGAGGCCGGCATGCCAAACTTTCTTGTTGTCGATTTATCGCATCACAATCGCAAAATTGATTTCGTCTCCGCGCGGGCCGCTGGCGTTGTGGGTATCATCCACAAGGCATCCCAGGGGACGGCCTTTACAGATCCCACGTACTCCAAACGACGGAAGTGGGCGACCGATGCCGGACTTCTTTGGGGTGCCTGTCACTTCGGTACGAGCAGCGATGTCGCCGCACAATTGGAGAATTTCATCGACGCAGCAGCCCTAGACAGCGCCACACTTGTTGCGCTGGATCTCGAGGAAAACGTCGCATCTCCGAACAACTCGATGTCGCTGGAACAGGCGCGCACGTTCCTGGCGACGCTGGACCAGCGCATTGGTCGAAAGGCCGTGCTGTATGGCGGTGCATATCTGAAGGAACATATTGGACAGTCCGTCGACCCCTTTTTCGCCGAACATCGACTTTGGTGCGCCCAATATTCGCCCCAACCCGAGATTCCGGCGCAATGGCAGAGCTGCTGGTTATGGCAACACACAGACGGATTCCACGGATCACCACCGCGCGAAGTGCCGGGGCTAGGCACGCTCGATTGCGACACCTTTGAGGGGACAGAAGTTCAACTCAGGGCAAATTGGTGATCTTCGACGAAACGGGAGTACGGTTTTGCAACACGCGTACGGGGAGAAATGCGATGGCGGGCGATATTCAGGATTCTGACAACTATGGCGACAAACTTGCAAAATTACTTCCGGCAGAAGGAATTGCCGCACTTCTCGCGATCAAGAACATCGTTCCTGACGTGCAATCGGACGACAAGATAATTGAAGGATCAATTCTCGCAATCGCGATTTTTGTGGGCCTTTGGGCTTACAGGATTAGGCGGATTACGAACTGGGTTCAAATAACATTCCTGTTGATCGCCTACACGATTTGGGCAATGACTATTTTTTCAGACCGCCTCACCGCAAATTTCGAGGGCTACGAAGATACGCTGGCGAAGGCAATTGCTGCGCTTGCCGTCCTCTGTACCACTTTCGCGCCCTTACTGTTTCCCACCAAGGGAGCGCGCTGATGAGTACGCGACTACTTCTGTACGCGTGCCTCCTGTCAACAATTGTTCACATTGTACACGCAAGAGGCGCCACTGAATGTCCACCGAGAAGCTCCGGAGCCGAAAGATTCGGGCAGAAGGAGTTTTTCAGCGGCACAGCATTCGGAACACTCGGTTTCGAGATTGACGGAAGCAAGGAGGTGTTCGTCGTCAAGCCAGACATAAACTGCATCACGATACTCAGGCCGGGACGAAGTCTCTCGGTTATCTTCAATCATCGCAACAGCGCCGAAAGTGGGGTGGGGTACATTTCCTTCAAGTCTTATGGCTTGACCAGATCGCCGCCCTTCATTTTCGCACGGTTGCTCCGCCGCACAGGTAAGTGGCTTCGAAACAGCACTCCGCTTGCAGACGACCCTTGGCGACCCGAGCCGGTTGAAGGCCGGGATCCGACAGTCGTAAAGTCGTTTGAGGAATATTATGAACCGGGTCACGACGTCGATATCTCGGTCTTCGACAAGGAATTCGGGCAATTTCACGGTACTCCAGTCCAGTCGCAAGAAAATAGCTGGTCCGACCTTCAGGCAATGCAACCCATTCCTGACGTGCGCGATCCCCAGCATGTGGGATACGTTCGCCAAGATCTGGAGAGGGTGGAGATTACAACTGGCGCGACCAAGACGGAAAATGCTCCTGGCATCACTTGGGATCGACTTCAGTACTCGGGCCTGATCGTGGCCATGCACACGCCGCTGAATGGCGGTTTGGAGAGGACGATCCGCTTCAATTTTCGATAATAGATCCGGGTATGTCCCGTGCAGGGCGGGACCAAACGAGATCGTAGAGTTCCTGGCGTTTGAATGTGCATCCCATCGGATTTCCCAAATTTCGAGTTCCCTGAAGAGGCGAAGGCCTGGTGCGGCCGCCCTGACAAATTTAACCGCCTGTTTTCGACCCATCAACTGAATGGTTTGATCACGGTTGAGTATGCCCCAGAACGTGCACGAGCATCGAAAAACAGAGCAATGCGCTTTCATTGAACTGCGGATGACCGTCGGAGGGATGCACTCCCTCATCATCCACAGTTGTCGATGCAACCATTTCCCGTTCCTCTTCAATCGTCCCGCAGGGGGGCATACTGCGAAAGCTCGTCACCGCCCGTTGTAACTTACCTCCGGCAGCCTCACGTTTTGTCACCGGATTTTTCGCGCAGCCGGGGCTGTGTGCATATCGTCAAAAATTTCAGGGCCGAAAGCTCTTAGTTCCGGTTGCGCTGCAAATCCCAATCGGGTCAATCCAAAACTCTCTTCAATCGTCTTCAGGAGGGAATAGTGGTTATAAGCGAAGCGAGATGTCGTTCCCGGCCTGATAAACGGTGATACAAGCACGGCACCAATCCGACCGCCTCCCGGTCCAAAGATTCCCGGCCCTTCGTTGCGCGAACCGAAGACGACTTGATCCGGAGATACATTGGGGCCGTTTGGCTCGTTGCAACAGCTACTCGCATCTCCTGTCGAAAGGACATACGACTGAGTTGCCGGATCGTAACGACCCTCAATGTCAGCCTCGTCAAAGGTTATAACCAACAACCCATCTTTCTTAAACGCTGGCGAGGCGGTGATTTGCGGCACCCAGCGCCGCAGAAACCGATCGGCAGACTTAAGGCCGCCAGGAGCTCCATTGACGCAGCGTTTCCCCGGCCGACCACCGTCATGTCCATCGTTGCAAAGGTTCGGCACCACAAACACAAAATTTGGCGTAACAGCCGAGGACCCTAGATCCGCACTCAGAGACTGGAGGTTGACTACATGCGTCCCGCAATCGGCCGAGTCTGTTATTGAATGGAAGTACACGAACGGGTTGTGCCGGGCGGCATATTGATCGAGTGGATGGAGCGCACTTTGTGGTTGCGCTTTCTGCGTCAAATCAGGTTTTCCGATCTCGGGATGACCGCAGGCGGGACGTTCGCGCGACGGATCGTTTCCCATGTCCTCTGAATAGGATTTCCAGCTAAAACCTGCATGGGCTAATTGATCTGCGAGAGTCAGAACACTCGCGGGATAGACGCATCCGTGCCCAACGGCTTGACCATCCACCGGGTTAACGGTGCCGACAAAATCTGAAAAGGTCTGGCAGTCACCCTGCGTTTCGTAGTTCACCGACTGCCCACTAATCATCGCGATGTAGTTGTCGAGACTTGCGTGCCCTATTCCATAATACCGGGACAAATACGCTCCCTGGCGCACTAAAGTCCGCGAAAGATAGGGCGCAGGGGATTTTGGACCGAATGTAAATTTTGCCCCTTCGTTTTCGAGCACGATTATGAAGATGTGCCGAATGGGAGGGATTGTTGCCGCGGAAGCCAAGGACACGGGTGGGAGTGACAAGATCGCAAGCAATGCCACTGGGATCCACCTGAGCGCCCGACGAAAGGCTGTTCTGTGACGAAGCATCTGGAGATTTCCTTCGCTCAAAGCACCTCAACGATCGGGCTCAGACTGCGCATTCCGGTTGCTGCATAAGGCTGTCCCCGACGGGTGTTGATCTTACCAATTCTTGTCTGCTGCAGTATCCTGCTGACGGTAGGAGGGCTATGCAATGAAGTCACGTTTGAGACTCCTGGACGCCAGGAAATAGTGGATAGCAGCCCAGATGAGCAGCGAAGAACTCGCAATCAACGCATTTCGAACGCCAAGCGCAGACGCCTTCTCACATGCCGTGTCGAGGGCGCCACGGGCTAGCCCAATTGCGTGGCCGCCGGGGCATGAAGCAACAAAATTTCGGGCTCCAAAATAATAAGAGGCAGAGCGGTCACTTATTACGCCGGTGAGTGTTGGACCAATCGCCATTGAAGTGAGTGCGGTTCCCAGGCTCACAATGGCTGTGATCGACGCTCGCATACGCGGCTGCACAATGTTGTGAGCGACGGCATAAGTGGGCGCAACATATGTTGCCGAGAACATTCCGGGGATTGCCAGGATCGCCGTCGCAACGCGCCAATCGGTCTGAAGAAATCCCAAGATAAAAAGCGGCGCCGCAATCGCCAGGCCAGCAGCCGGTACGAGCCCATAATAGCGTTTGTCGCCATGTGCGAGCCGATCAGACAGCAATCCCCCTGCCAGAAATCCAAAACCGGAGGTGACGCCGTTTATCACGCCAAACATTGCCGCGGCCTGCGCGTAACTCATATGAAATTGCCGCACAAAAAACGGGTGCATAAACTGCAGGATGCCACTTCCACAAATTCCTACCAGTGTGGCACCGATCAACATATGGACGAATGATCGTTTCGAAAAAGCAAGTGACACTACGGCGCGAAACGGTGGCGGCTTTGCAGACACGACGCCAATCTGAATGTCCGAAAAACCGCGCGGAGGTTCTTCAATCGTGCGAAAAATAACGAACGCAAGAATGAGCCCCGGAAGTCCTAAGATGAAGAATGCCGCGCGCCAACCAAACGCTTGGGCCAGAACCCCGCTCGCAATCGCCCCGAAAACGATTCCAATCGTGATGCCGATATTCAGAATTCCAAGCGCGGTGGCGCGCCGATTCGGCGGAAACATATCCGAGATCAGTGACTGTGTAGCCAATTGTCCGGATTCACCGACGCCTACCCCAATTCGTGCCGCTAAAAGTTGGGAAAAGCTCTGCGCCACGCCACAAAGTGTCGTCATAACTGCCCAGATGGCGACGGCGACAGCAACTATCGTTGTTCGCGTATAACGTTCCGCCAATCGGGCACTGGGGAACGCGAATACCGCATAAAATAGTGCAATAGATAAGCCACCGAGAAATCCAATTTGCGTGTCTGTAAGACTGAGATCGACCTTGATCGCTTGTCCCAGCGTGCTGAACAACACGCGATCCATGAAGCTAAACGATGTCATGGTAACGAAGATGAATAGAAAGTAGCGCTTATAGCGCGGCGACTGCAGCCGTTCGATGTTGTTCGCAGTTACATCTGATGCACTGGTGTGCTTAATGAGGATTGTCCTCGTTATTACGCAGTGAGAGCAGCTTGCAAAGTATGCGACGATAGCTGTAATTCACTACGCTGCGACTCCGACAAAATGCTCTACAGCGCGCGCAAGACATTTCATGCGGCGCTGACGATTGGATTGACTCTCTTCTCAACTATCTCGACCGTGCCCAACCCGCCGTCTACAGAAATTACATCGCCGTCCTGGATTCGTGACGTCGCATTCTCCACCGCAGTAACGCAGGGAACACTGAATTCACGGCACAGCGATGCGCCGTGAGCCAGGACGCCGCCGGTCTCAAGTACTAACCCTCCCAATCGAGCGAATGCAGGGGTCCATCCTGGGTCCGTTTGGCGGGTGACGAGAATCTCGCCTTTTTTCACTCGCCCAAGCTCCGTTACATCAAAAACAACCCGAGCCTGCGCCGTCACCTGTCCGGCACTGGCGGCCATTCCCACAAGCGAGTGTGCACTGGAAGCTGGATGGGCTGGCTCGTTGTCAGGAACGTAACCGCGACGAAGATATTTTGGCGGTTGCTCTAATCGCGTCTTACTCCATTCCTCGCGGCGAACGCCGATGCGCGTCTGTGCGGTTTGTGCCGAGAGGCTGCCTGCTTCATGAGCGGCTATTTCTTTGCGCACCAGGAAAAAGACGTCGTCCTGATCGTGGACCATCGCCGCCGCGTGCATGCGCCTGCCCTTCTCGACATAGACCAGGCGTAGGAGCCACCAGATCTGATCATAATAAAAGCGGTGGTTGTCACGAAGGCTCACATAGATTTCGTTATACTTGAACAGAAAGCGCAAGAACGTCCGCTTGAGCGGTGCGGTGAGGCCACGAAGCCTTTCGAGAGCAGCAAGTTGAGCCGCAACACGTGCCGATGCACTCCTGGAATTCATTTCATTTGGTCGTGCAGACTTGGCATCCAGAAATGCCTTGACCTGCATCCATAGGAGCTCTGGATCATCGCCCCACCGAGGATAAATGGGATCCTTATAGTTAGCTCCTCGATGGCCGTGTCTCGCTAGAAAGGTGTCGAATCTGTTCGTTATGGCTTGATTTTGGCTTTGTTTACGGAAGTCCGCCCAGTTGAGCGCTCGCGCGGCCTCAAGCGCGCTAGTGCCAGCAGCGTGAATTTCCTGCGCGATTTGCCAAATCGCATCGGTCTCGCGAACGGTGTGGCTTCCTGCGAGCCCGCCGGTTACGAGGCCGTATCTCATCTCCCCATCTCCGCACCAGCGTTCCAGAAGTGCTGTCAGCAGCAGCTTGAGATCATGGGCGTAGTGAAAGACGGTTATCCCGCATTCAACACCGATGCTGCCTGCGACAGTCCATATACGCTTGAGATGCTCATCCAACTCACTGTTGTCCAGTGACGTTAGATTTGTTGCCAAGAGAGGCAAAACCAACTCTTCGAATATGGGCCAGGAACGTTCCAGAAATTTGTGATTGCGCGTAATTCCCCAGCGCGGTCCATGCGTGACTTCAAACAGCCAGACTTTATGTAGTGTTCCCCACCACTTCCAAGGCGACCGCCGGAATGCTTCACGGCGCTCAGGGGGAAGAAGATTCAGCACAGTCGGAAGTCGGGACAGCCGCGGTTGGTATGCGTAAAGACGTTCAACCTCTCTACAGTCCAGATAGGCCGCAGCGCGATAGTATTTGAAAATGTCAGAGGGCGAGCCAGAGTGGTCACCCAACATAGCCAGCTGCATCGGCAGCTGGCCCGTCAAATTCTGTATGTCGTAAAAGAGCGGGCTGACAGGAGGAGTCCAGATCTCGTCTCCATACACCCGGGTCCAAACACGCTCGGCATCGTCGGCGTTGGCGTCAGCGCCCCACGGCTCCAGAGCCCGATTGTGGAAAACGCCACGCATTGTAGTAATGGGGCGGCTTTGTAAGAGTTGCAGCTTCTCCCCATCAAACGCCCATTCGAGATCCTGGGGAAAATCAAGTGATCTCGCGACTCTGTTTGATTCAGCCACGACGGCTGAAAGCATATGGTCTGGGAATGGCGCTTTGCCGTCAGGAATGTGTCGTTCGACAATTTTACCTGACTTGATTTCAATTTTAAGTTCTTCAGGCTCAACAAGACCTGAGACTAGACTTTCACCCAGCCCCTGCACTGCATTTACGACGCTAATCGACAGGGCTTGCGTGGTGGGGTCGGCGGTAAAGCTAACGCCTGACCATGTGGCTTCCACCATTCTCTGCACAACAACCGCCATAGCGTCGTCGCATTTCACATGCCGCGTCTCGCGATATAAGTTTGCGGACGCACTGCGGTGGGACGCCCAACAGCGCTCTACGGCAGCACAGATCGCATCCGCCCCACGTACTTCGAGTATCGTTTCAAAAACGCCAGCGAATGAATTGTCGAAAGAGTCCTCGGCAACTCCTGAAGACCGAACGGCGTAAGCGAAGTTATCACCACCAAGCGCCTGCCATGCATTTAGGATTTCCTGACGAGCTTCCGGCGTCAACCGGCCGTCTGTTTGTTTACGCGCCGCATCTGCTGTGACCACGAAGAATGGAGGGACTGGGCAGCCCAATGCGTGCAAGCGGAAAAGTGAAGCAGCCTTTCCGCCAACATCCTCAAGGCGGGTTGTGGTTGGAGCAAAAACCGATGAAATCACCGATACTTGCCTGCCTGCAGCTCTTGAGTTGTCACCCGCGCGGGCCAAAAATACGAAATCAGTCCCGGCACCACCCCAACACCGGCCACAACGTAGTTGCCGACACCTTCATAGCCCCAGAAAGTTTCTCTCGATCCTGATCCGATGAAAGAGTGCATTTTCGGCATCGTAGCGCGCACTTCGCGTCCCAGTTCGTCGACCACAACCAAGTCAACGTGCGACTGGACACCATTTTCGTCATACTTCGCATTTGCTTCTACCGTCGATGCTGCGGCAACCTTACCGTCGGCGGTGACAAATCCGAGCGCGATTTCCGTATCGCCAACGCCCTGTTTCAGCACAGAGATAGAAAGCGAGCCATCGGCTGTCTGAAACGAAAACATCTTGAAGAGGTTCTTTGCAAAATCAACATTGTGGCGCTGACCCCATGAGTGGTCTGAGTCACCAGTCGCCGCTACTTCGTATTTCTTGCCGGCGATGCGCAGCGATCCTTTCACCCACCATGAGCGGTGATAACGATTTGCAGCCATCCAGGGTGGCGTTGGATGTACTCCATCAGCATAGTCGTATGGCGGCATCATAAAGCTAGCGTTGAGCTCGAAACCATTCCCGTCACCGTCGTCAAACGATAACAGCTGCTCTTTTAACGGCTCCAATCGGCGAAGCTTCAGGCCAAATAGTTCGACATTGTCGAAGTCGGCATCAATCAGAAATTCGGCATCGCGCTTGAAGCAATAGACCCAGCGATCCCCATCTTTAATTCGGTGCCCTGGAGCAAGCATGGCCTTGTCGTTGACTTGCAGGTCGGGCCACGCTCCGTGATAAAAACTCACAAGCATGCCGGACGGCTTTGGTTGATTAGGCACAACCCACAAGTAGATCCAAGCGCCGATTTCATTTACAGGATCGTTGAAGTTGAAATACAGACTCTCACGCCAATGATAGTCGTCGTTGAGGAACTCTGGGTGGCGGAGCTCATCGGAAGCCTTCAGTACCATTGGACATTTCCTTTGATTTGTGCCGGCTATTGCTTTGCTGAAAGCCCCTCGAAATGCAGATCGGGAGTAAGAGTAAAATCCACGAGTGATTCCGATGGAACTCAAACCATTTCGTAGCGGACCGGCAATTTCTTGGGACCGTTGACGAAGACCGCCTTTGTCAGTGTCGCTTCTCCGTTGTGCTGAATGGATTTCAGGCGCGGAAGAAGCTCTTCGAACAATATGCGCATCTCCATCCGGGCGAGATGTTGTCCGAGACAAAGATGCGCGCCATAGCCAAATGCCAGCTGCTTGTTCGGGTTGCGATCGACCTGGAATTTGAAAGGATCGTCAAAGACTTCTTCATCCCGATTTCCAGATGCGTAGCAAAGCATCATCCAATCGCCCTTAGAGATCTTGCGGCCGCGCAGCTCTGCGTCGCGTGTCGCTGAGCGCATGAAGTGCTTCACGGGCGTCGTCCAGCGGATTGATTCCTCAATCATGCTCGGAATGAGTTCAGGTTTAGCCTTTAGCTTTGCAAACTGATCTGGGTCGTCACAGAGTGCCCAAATAGCGCCAGCTGTCGACGACGAAGTGGTGTCGTGTCCGGCCGTAGCGACGATCATGTAGTAACTCATCTCCTCTAGCGGAGGGAGCGGTTTCCCGTCGACCTTGGCGTTGGCAATCACCGTTGCGAAATCATTTCGAGGTTGTGCGCGGCGCGCAGCGGAGATCTTGGTAAAGTACTCCTTGAAATCGTCGACGACTGCAGTGAGCGCCTTTGCGTATGCCGCGGCATCTGTTGCTGTCGGCGCCGGCCGTGCAATATCCGGATCCTGAGCGCCAAACATCTCCTGGGTGAGTTTTAGCATGCGCGGTTCGTCTTCTTCCGGCACGCCAAGAATTTCCATGATGACATGAAGTGGATAGAGCAGAGCTACATCAGCAACAAAGTCGCAGCCGCCACCAAATGAAGCCATCTTATCAACCGCGGCTCGCGCGATACTGCGGATGCGTTCTTCGTTCTTTCGCAGATTGGCCTGGAGAAACCAGGCTTGGGCCAGAGCGCGATACTTTGGATGCTCCGGAGCATCCATCTGCACAAGGCTTTTGATGAGGTGCGGACTTCCGCCCGTCAAGGTCCTCACGCGCGCATCGCTCTCTTTGTTGGTCAGCGTTGCCTGGCGATCGCCGTTGTGGAAGAGATCGCTTTGACGCTCGACCTCTAGAATATCGGCGTGTTTCGTGACCGCCCAAAATGGATCAAACCCTTCTGCCTCTGCAATACCGAGCGGATTGTTAGCCCGGAGCCAGGTGTAGGCATCGTGTATGCGCGTGTCAGCATAGCAGCGAGGATCGACAAGGGCTTCGGCAAACGCTTTTGGGATCTGAATATCTGACTGACTCATGATCGAGACTCCTGCGGTCTACCGGATACCGCGCATGGGCTTGAGGGCTGCTACGATAGTCGTTGAAGCAGCTCAACGCGATTACCTTCTGGATCTGCCAGCATCGCATATCGGGCGCGAATGTGGGCGCCTGGAGCGCTCATCTCGATGCCGGTATCAAACTCGGACAGCGAAGTGATTACAGTGACGCCAGCTTTGGTGAGGCTTTCAAAAACTTCATCGATGTTGGTTATATTGATTGTGATGTATGCATAGCCAACGCGAGAGCCAAATTCACCTCGAATAAGGTCAATTGCCGCGCCCTGGATTGCATACAGCTTCAGCAGGCTATCGCCGCAGCTGTATATATGAAGCGTCCCATTTGGCAGCGGAATTTTTCCGAATTGCGGCAATCCTAACGTCTCGCCATAGAACCGCGTCTGCGCGGCTACATTGCTGATAACAATGCCGATATCCGCGCCTGGTTTGGCAATTTTCAACATCCGTTATGACCGCTTCAGCACTTTCTTGTAGTAGTCCAGATTCCAGTAGAAGGAGAGGATGCCGGACCCCTTGTGTTCACCGCCATTCACCGTGAAATCAAAATAGCAGTCATTGTTCCAGACTTTGTCGCGTTCAGTCGGCGACGAGCAGAACGACTTTCCTTCAATGCGGCTCAGTCGAGAATTGGCGTCCACGATATTCATCACGATGCCGCGCTGAATACCGTCCGTTCCGTAGTCGGGACAGATCTCGAGATTCGTAATCGGAGACATCCGCTTACCGTCATAGACGAAGCCGTAGGGAAAGACGCCGCCATCGAGCGCCACGCCTTCAAACGCGTGGAACGCCCAGTCGCGGCCGCATTGGCCCGCGATGTACTTGCTCTTGTAAAGAGGCTCCCAGCGACGCGGACCCCATGAATGGTCGGAATCACCGGTCATGTTGATAGGATATTTCTTCCCGTCGAGTGTCATCTCGCCCTTGGCGGCGTAGGGACGATGGTAGCGGTCGGCTGCGAGGTATTTCGGCGTCTCGTAGGTATTGTCGATGTAGTGCCAATTGCCGCCGAAGATATCGATGTCGAGATCCATTTTCAGCCGGTCGCCGTCATCGAAGTTTATGTTCCAGCGCTTCAGCGGCTCGATCCGCTTGTAGCGAAGAATGCCGTCGAGATTGAGATCATCCCATTCCGCCGCCGGTATCGGGATCTCCCTGGTGAAGGAATAGATCGCCTTGTTCGGTTCCGTGACCCACCCTTTTGTCAGATAGACGCTGAAGCTCGCGCTGGGCTTCGCCGTGTTTGGCATGTAGCTGTAGTAGATTGCGCCGCCGATCTTGTGTTCCGGCATCTGAAAGCAATACCACATGCTCTCGCGCCACTCTGGCAAATCCGTCGAAGGATGGCGCAGTTCGTCGTCCGCTCGTAGGACCATGGACTAGTTCCTCTGATGTGCTTGCAAACGCTCAGTTCGGATTGAACGCGAGCCGCATGCCAATTGTGCGGGGGCGGGGTACGATCATTCTGCCCTGTTCCCAAATGGACGGCCCACGCTCGTCAGTGATGTTGTCCACAAAGAACAACACACGATAGGGGTCCTTCTGAACACCCGCCTCGAACGAAAGGATGTTCAGGGTGCCCGACACACGACCAGTTGAAAGATCTGATTCCTTTGCGCGATAGGTGTAAATCGCATCTCCGACAAATGTCAGATCATGATAGTTCAGCGGCGTGGTGTAGTTCACCATAAGCGAAGCGTTGTTCTTGGGCACATTTGGAACCTGCACACCGTTATGCAGGAACGGAAGTCCGGCTGTAACTAGGGGATTTATGCTTTTGATCGTCGTGCTGTTCAAGTTACCCGAAAACTGCCAGCTCAAACCGGGGATGGCTTCGACTTGTTGGCCAATAGTAAGATCGACCCCGTGTCCGCGCACATCGCCCAGATTGATGATGCCTGAAATGCCTGAAAGCCCTGTCTGGAACTGAGCCTTGCTCCAGTCGATCATGTACAACGACAAACCGACGTTCACAGACTTATTAAAAAACGCCCACTTGGCGCCGACTTCGTAACTCCAGAGTGAATCCGTATTAAGCTGGATAGAAGTTACGACTCCCGTAAGAGACTGAAGGGCGGCAACGTTGGCCGCGGTCTGCAGAGCTCCCGGCCGAAAGCCTTGTGCGGCATTAACGAAAAACATGCCGTCATCGTTCGGATAAACAGACACATTGAACCTTGGGCTGAGGTGATAGTTTGCTCCATGTTCGGTGTCATTCGAATGAATAACAATTGGCGGCGCGGTCGTAATTGTTATGGTTTGATCCTGACGCAAAACCCTCTTGATATAAGAGTATCTGGCGCCAATGAGCGGACGAACCATGCCGCCCCAAAGATCATAGGATACCTGCCCATATGCAGCGTATTCCGCTGAATTGAGACCGGAAAGTCCGTCGATAAAAAGGTCAGGGTTCACTGTGCTCGTAAGATGGAACAATAGATCGCTCGATTGGGAGCCTTCCTGGTAAAAAAGACCAGCAAGCCATTGGAGCGGTCCCTCACTACTCGATGTCAGATGAAGTTCCTGGACGAAAGAATCTGAGCTTGATGGAATTCGTGCATCGAAGCAGGTGTCAACCTGGCAACCGAGCGCCTTAAGACCGTTGTGGCGTTTGATGTATCCCGACGTCGAAGTGAGATTTGCCCAGTCAAAGTCGTAACTTATTTTGCCAGTGACCAAAGTGAAGTCGGTCGGAGAGTTACCTACTCCCACGTCGTTGATCATCGGCGGATCAAATCCGTCCATTCGATTCGTGAAATCCTGCTGATCATCAAAACGCCAGAAGGATGCGAGAATGCTCAGTCTGTCCGTGGGCTTGTATAGAACCTTCACACGTCCGGTAATCGTGTCATCGTTGTTGCCGTTTCTGATTCCCAAAGCAGGAACTAGCGAGTAGCCGCTCAGATGTTGGGCGCTGAGTACGCCTCGAACAGCGAGATTGTCTGCGAGTGGCACGTTGAACATGACATCTGCAGAGTAGTTGTACCCATGTTCATTTACGGCCCCAAATGAAGCTGCCGCTGTGAACTGATAGTTACTAAAGTCAGGATCGTTCGTTACCACCTTGATGACACCGCCGAGCGAGCCGCTTCCATACAGTCCGCCTTGCGGTCCGTGCAGGACCTCGACGCGATCAACATCGTACAGATTCGCGGGAGCGGCGAACGGAACGCCCGGGATGGAGAAGGCAAAGTCGTCCAGGTAGGATGCAATGGTAGGGTCGCCGGTCGTATCTCCTGTTGCAACACCGCGGAGTTGGTATGCCTGGGTGCCTTGGGATGTTTCTCCCTCGAGAGACGCTCCGGGGATCAACGCAAGCACGGTCTTGATGTCTCGCACTCCAATGCGGGCCAGTTCGTCCCCACTTATCGCGCTGACCGTTCCTGGGACCTTATTGATGTCCTCGCTGCGCTTTTCCGCAGTGACTACGACCGTCTCGATCGCCGTCGTCGCTGCTAATGCAGGCGCGCAGGCACTTGCGAAAGCCCACGTGGCAGCGCCGATCATCAGAGACTTCTGAAGTGACAGCGCGCGTACGCGCCGCCCGAAATAGGTACTCATGGATGCCCTCCCGCTGGCGTCCCGATCTGCGCCGGGAACATTGAAATAAGATACCAAGACATCAAATTGATACTATGGTTTCATAATTGTCAATCAGTCTCCTTCTGTCACCGCGGACTTTTCCGGCGTTGCGGCAAGTGCTAGTTGAAATACCCGGCCCTCAACCGATGAATAAGTCGCAATGTTTGCGGACCCCCGCACCGAAGCCTGAAAGTTACTCAGAATGACCTCGAAGAAAGCCAAACAAAAAGCAGCGCGACCAAAATCGTCGCTTGCGCCTCACCCCGCGAAATCTGCACCAGTAGAATCGAAGGCCGACGCACGTCCCACCAGTGCGCGCGAAAGAAACCGCGCGCGACTTCACGACGATATCTACGAAGCCGCCATGTCCCTCTTTTACGAACGGGGATATGAAGAAGTCACGGTCGACGAAATCTGCGAAAAGGCAGGTATCAGCAAAGGGACGTTCTTTCGTTATTTCGAAAGCAAGTTTGGACTGGTTGATGAATTCAATCAGCGCATTGCAGCAAGAATCGATGCCGCCATCAATTTAGAGACGATGACTGCATCGGAATGCATTCGAAAAGCCACCGATGCACTCTACGAGGAATGGCTGCATAGTGCCCCGCAGATCAGAGCACTGGCACGTGAGTTCGTCCGCGCCGGCACACACATGACTGAGGCTCTCTCTGACCCGATGGCGCGCGGGCTCGTTCGGACACTTATTGACGTGATTGAGGTCGGGCAGAAAAAAGGCGAATTCGACACCCAGTACGACGCACACTTGGTCGCTCCAATGATCGTGTTCGCCTGGACCGTTTCCACTGTCGCCTGGTTCGACCAACACGATCAGGAAGCCTTCCGTCTTTCCGTCCACAACCTGGTCGAGCTTCAAATCAAAGGGCTGACTGCCACCGCATCACTCCGAAGGAAGGATCGGTGATAGCGCGGCCTCAATACTCGAGTCGGATTTTGGCATTTCGTCGCGGATTTGCGCGCTCGCCCCTTCATCATTAGCCGAATATGCACTGGGTCCGAGACGCCGCACGGTGCCTCGTGTGCCGTTGACTTCGACCAGGTCCCCGTTTTTGAGCGAACTCGCCGCTCCGGCTACTCCGATGACAACTGGCAAGCCGTACTCGCGGCCAAGGACGGTGGCATGCGAGAGAATTCCGCCCTCTTCCGAGATCACACCTCCTATTGTTCCGAACACTGGCGTCCACGCCGGATCAATTGCATGCGTGACCAGGATATCTCCTTGGGCAACCGAACCAAGTTCGTTGAGCACTTTTACGACGCGCACGGGCCCGACGACGACTCCGGGCGCTCCACCGACGCCGGAAAAATCCCCGTCAGCCAACGTACTCGGCCCGGAATCGCGCTCATAGGGAAGGTTTCCCTTCAACAGCGGGGAAGGTTCGAGCTCCTTTACGCGGTACCACCAATCCCTTCGCCATTGAGCGCGTTTTTGCAACGTCTCGGGCGCTAGTTTTGAATCGAGAACTGCGTATAGCTCGGTCTTCGCCGTAAAGAACACATGGTCCGGCGAGGGAAGCGCGCCCAATTCCGCAAGACGTGCACCGAGTGCCTGATAGGCGTGGCGCAATTCATAAAAATACCGATCAAACGTGTGTCGTTGATTGTCCCGGTGTATCCAATAGCGTTGAGCGCCACGAAGGACGTGCTCAAATATTGCGCGCCGCAGCAAACCAAGTGGGCCGCTGGAGACTTTTTGCAGGACCGCTTCTTCCGCTTTGACGCGCTTTTTAGCTGTTCGCCCGTGTGCGATGGCCGGATCAATGCGAATACGAAGACTCAGCATCGAGCCCAATTGCGCGAGCAATAGGCACTCGTCGTCACCCCAACGCGGTTGGTACAAATCGCGATCAGAACATCCGCGGTGAGGGCGACGAGCGCGAAATGCGTCGACACTCTTTAGAAAAGTCTTGCCGCCTTCCACCTGACCCAACTCGTCGTAGCGGCCAGCGACGAGAGACGCTCGGACCGCAGAAGATCTTTCCGCCTCGACTGCAAGTTGCCAGACGTCAAGGTTTTCATCGTGCGTCAACGAGTCGGGAACCCCGCTTGTGAGAATTCCGGTCGTTTCATCCGGCATCCCGGGCGCCCAGCGAGCAACAAGATTGGCCAACAGTCCCAGATAGTCATTTGCGTATTTGACGCCGAGCGCGGCGAATATGCTCCGCTCGCGCCGCTGTACCTCGAGGTATTCGATGAATTCGCGAATGGCGTTCGTGCTCGCCTTCGCAAGATTCGGCCTGCGTGCCTCGATCCCTGGAAACCAATGATCTTTCCATTTTCTATTGTAGGCCGAAATGTTGCACCAGAAGGCTAGCGTTTGTGGAAAGCGCAACGCCAACTTGAGGTTCGTTCGCCACGGGGCGCTAAATAATCCGATCGGCTTGATACCACCGGACGGGTCGGCTGCGCTGGAAAAGGTAATGTCCGAGTAGGTGAAGCCTTTGTAGTAGCGAAAACTCTTCCTCGGAGCCGGGACTGCGCCCTGCAAGATGGCCACGCGCGGAAACATGTCGGAGAAGAACGCAGCCATCTCGGAATAGTAGAGGGGTGAGACGGGAAGGCCTGACATGGGCGAACCCCGACCCCAAATGGCTTCGGGGTCGAGCGTCAAATTGCGATCAATTGCCCACTGATCGAGTAAATCGGTGTAGTACGCCTCGGCTCCTGTCGTTACCGGTCGGGCTTGCAGCATGTGCAGCTCGTCATTTTCAAACGCCCATTCAGCATCCATCGGTGCGTCATAGTGAGCTTCGAGTTTGCGTGCCGCTTCGGCCAGTTGCTGCAATTGCTTTTGGTCCACGCTCGGCGACGACTGAAGTCTGGACGCAGTGGGCACTTCCTCAACCCCCCGCGGTGTAAGCTGGCTAACAACTTTCTTTGAGCCAAGTTTTGTCTCAGTGACAGCTCCGGTCGCCTTGTCCAGAATGAACGTGTCAGGCTCCGAGCGTCCTGAAACCACCGATTCTCCAAGCCCAAAGTTGGCGTTGACGACGACCTGGTCCACCCGGTCGGTCACCGGATGCATCGTGAAAAACACACCCGCCGCAGTCGCTTCTACAAGTTCCTGGACAACGACCGCCATCTCTACCGCGTCTTTGTCACCTTGGTCCCGTCGATACGAAGACGCACCGACCGACGAAGCCGAGCGCCAGCACGTTTCGATCGCGGCGAGAAGTTCTTCGACCGTTCGCACGCCCAAAACCGTCTGGTACTGGCCGGCGAACGACGCGTCGGCCCTATCCTCCGACGGTGACGATGACCGGACCGCAACGGGCGGCCGCAGCGTTTTAAAGGCAGTCAGGATTGCACTCTTCGCGTCGTCGCTCACCACCCCGGCGGTGCGCCACTGCCGAAACACATCCGTTGTGATGCAGAATCCGTTTGGTACTTCGAAACCGGCACGTTTCAAATCGATCAAACCTGCCGCTTTATTGCCGATTAGATCGACCCTAGAGGGATCGCCCTCGCGAAGAGATATGACGTAGGCCAAAAATGAAGCTCCCGCTCTCAGCGCATTGCCGCCACCGCGTTTGTCGCGGTGTCCGTGTGCAGCTGACCACCAACACACGTTCTTGGTACCAAAACCAATATTGCTACCGCGGTATGCTTATGCAACTCTAGTTTAAAATTCAAGGGTGGATTGATGTGGCGAGCGGTCAACCAGCAAGCTCGCCGTGCAGGCTGCACGAAGCTAGCCATTTTCGGCGCGTATCCGTGAACGGGAGGAAACAATGACGAAGGTGACAGCCGCGGTAGCGCGCTCGATCAAAGGTCCATTTACGCTCGAAACGCTGGAACTGGACACTCCGCGAGCGGACGAGATTCTTGTACGTGTTGCAGGCGTCGGACTTTGCCATACGGATCTCATTGCGAGAGACGGAATGATGCCGTTCGCGCTGCCGGCTGTGCTGGGCCACGAAGGCTCGGGAGTGGTCGAGGCGGTTGGCGCAAGCGTAAAAAAGGTTAAACCAGGCGACGCAGTCGCGCTCACATTCCGCTCTTGCGGAAGTTGCGCACGATGTCTTCGAGGCGAGCCGGCCTACTGCCACACCATGCCAGCGTTGAACTATGCAGGCGCGAGAACAGACGGATCGAAGGCACTGCGGTCTGGGAAGGAAGAAATTGTAAGCAATTTCTTTGGCCAATCATCCTTCGCAACCTATGCGCTGGCCTATGAGCGCAATGTTGTGAAACTCCCACCCGACGTGCCCATCGCGATCATGGGGCCTCTCGGCTGTGGGGTCCAGACGGGGGCTGGAGGCGTTATGCGCTCCCTCGCCTGCGAAAAAGGTTCGTCAATCTTGATACTCGGAGGCGGCGGCGTCGGCTTGAGTGCGGTCATGGGAGCCGTAATTCAGGGATGCAATCCGATCATCCTGCTCGAACCACACTCCGCCCGGCGCGAACTTGCAAAAAGCCTCGGTGCCACTCATGTCATCGACCCGAATGTTGAGAAAGATTTGCCAGCTGCGGTTCGAGCAATCGTCCCGATCGGCGTCGATTACGCCTTCGATACCACGGGCATTCCTGCGCTTTTGCAAACGACAATGGCGTGCCTGGGCCCGCACGGCGTTTTTGGCATAGTGGGTGTGCCGCCACCTGGAACGCCTGTGCCGGGCGATCTTCTGACCGCGATCACATACGGCCACTCGGTCAAGGGGATAATCGAGGGCGACAGTGATCCCGACACCTTCATTCCCGAATTGATTGCACTCTTCAAAGCCGGTCGCTTCCCATTCGATCGCCTGATCAAGACTTATCCCATGAGCGAAATTAATCGTGCGATCGAAGAACAGCACAGAGGCGACTGCGTGAAGGTAGTTCTCCTCCCCCAATAGGCCCGACAAAGAGGTCAAACGAGATGCGAACATACTCTATCCCAACTGGAGCCCCCGCCGAAGAAAGTCCCTTGAACTTCGACCCGTCGCCAAACACGTTGAGCCGTCGCGCCGAACGAGCCGACCAACGTCCACGGTTCGTCTTGCGAAAGGTCAATATGGCGCGGGCGTATCGCGTGATTGCACTTTGGCCATCGGGATTGAGAGAGCGCCTCGGAACATTCACAGACCGGCGGGACGCAATGGCTTGGATATCGACCAATTCCAAATCGTGGCGACGAGAGCGAACGCCGCCGGCAACATCATAACCTGGCTGTCGCCAATTCGATGCCGCACTGCACCAAACCAACTGGCGTGCAGGCATTTTTGCGAGCAACGCTTCTGGCGTTCGACAAGACATGCTTGAATTGACTAGTAGCAATCGCCGATTCCATTCCACTGCAAAATTGAGGACGTGCCATGACCTATAACTTGCTGATCGGCGGAAAACTTGTCGCCGGCGACCTTTCGATGGATGTCATTAATCCGGCAACTGAAGAGGTTTTGGCCCAATGTCCGCGCGCATCGAAGGCACAGCTTGACCAAGCGGTTGCGGCGGCGAAGGCGGCATTTCCGGCTTGGAGCAAGACGCCGATTGCCGAGCGCAAGGCTGCGATCAATTCAATCGCCGACATTATCGAGAAAAATGCCGCCGAACTAGGGCGGCTGTTGACACAGGAGCAAGGAAAGCCGCTCGGCGATGCCACCGGTGAAGTGTACGGCACCGCCGCCTTCTTCCGCTATTTCGCCACCCTCGATTTGCCGATGAAGGTGCTCGACGACAGTGCCGGTCGCAAAGTCGAGTTGCACCGCAAACCGCTTGGTGTGATCGGCGCCATCGTGCCATGGAACTTTCCCCTAATTTTGATGGCATTCAAAGTTCCCTCAGCACTCTTGGCTGGTAATACAATTGTGCTGAAGCCGGCGCCCACAACGCCGCTCGCCACTTTGCGGCTTGGCGAATTGATTAAGGACATTTTGCCGCCAGGTGTCTTGAACATCATCACCGATGCCAACGATCTGGGAGCCGCGCTTAGCGCGCATCCTGATGTGCGGAAAATTTCTTTTACGGGATCCACTGCAACAGGCGCGAAAGTCATGGCCGGCGCGGCCGCAACGCTCAAGCGCATCACGCTCGAGCTCGGCGGCAACGATGCCGGCATAGTGCTCGACGATGTGATCCCAAAGGAAACGGCGCCTAAACTCTTCCAGAGCGCATTCCAGAACAACGGCCAGGTCTGCATTGCTATGAAACGGCTCTATGTGCACGAATTGATCTACGACGAAATGTGTGACGAACTGGCTGCATTGGCCAATGCCGCGATTGTCGGGGATGGTTTGAAGCAGGGAACGCAGCTCGGTCCGCTCCAGAATAAAATGCAGTACGAAAAGGTGAAGGAAATCATCGCGGACGCACGCAAGCACGGCAAGATCATCGCCGGCGGTGATTCACCCGAGCAGCCGGGTTATTTTATCAATCCGACCATTGTGCGCGACATTACTGACGGTACGCGGCTGGTGGACGAAGAGCAGTTCGGGCCGGTTCTTCCGGTGATCAAGTACAAAGATGCATCGGACGCCGTCGCTCGCGCAAACGCGTCTCCCTATGGGCTGGGCGGATCGATCTGGTCATCTGACATTGACCGCGCCCACAAGCTCGCGCTGCAAATGGACTCGGGATCCGTCTGGGTGAACAAGCATGCCGATCTCGCACCGAACATTCCATTTGGTGGATCCAAGCAGTCAGGAATCGGCACTGAACTCGGCGAAGAGGGTCTCGCGGAGTTCACGCAGCTCCAAGTCATCAATATCGCGCGATAACCTGCTGGGCTGTTGACGGTTATTATTGTGCAGCGGGCGGTTGGTATCCGCACTTGGGTTGAGAAAGGACGTTGAAGGATGCAATACCGAATTTGTGCGCCCGACCGAAATCGGACGTTCTCAACGTGGCGCATTACGAAGCCGACGTGAACATGGACAGTAGAACTCCAGAGGAAAATCTCCCACGATCACCCCGCTAAGCGGAGCAACCCATGACCAAATCACAGCAATCGTTCGATGCCGTCGTTGTCGGCGCGGGTTTCGCCGGCCTCTACATGCTCCATCGCTTGCGCAAGCTCGGGCTATCCGTGCGCGTCTTCGAAGCGGGCGATGGTATCGGCGGCACCTGGTACTGGAACCGCTATCCGGGCGCACGTTGCGACATAGAGAGCATGCAGTACTCGTACCAATTTTCCGATGAGCTCGCTCAGGAGTGGAGCTGGAGCGAACGCTACTCAGCCCAGCCCGAAATCTTGCGCTACGCCAATCACGTCGCTGATCGCTTTGATCTGAGAAAGGACATCCAGCTCAATACCTCGGTCGCCTCGGCGCACTTCGATAACGAAACCAACCGCTGGGATGTCGGCACTTCCGACGGCGCACATTTTTCGGCCCGTTTTCTGATCATGGCCACAGGGTGCCTCTCCACTACAAACCTGCCGCAGATAAGAGGACGCGAGACCTTTGCGGGCGCCAGCTATCACACGGGCCGCTGGCCGCATGAAGGCGTCGACTTCTCGGGCAAGCGCGTCGGCATCATCGGCACCGGGTCGTCGGCGGTGCAATCCATCCCAATCATCGCACGGCAGGCGAAGCAACTGTTCGTCTTTCAACGTACACCAACCTACTCGGTACCCGCACACAACGCGCCGCTTGATCGCGAGGAGGAGCGACGCATCAAGACGGACTATCACGGCATGCGGGCGCGCGCGGCACAAACCGCGTTCGACATCGACGGGGTTTTCAGGGAAACGCCGGCGCTGTCAGTCAGTGAGGAAGAACGCCAGCGTATCTATGAAGAACATTGGGGCGTTGGCGGGCTCACCTATCTCGGTGCTTTCGGTGATCTTATAACGGACGCGAAGGCCAATGAGACCGCTCAGGAATTCGTTCGTCGCAAGATTCGTGAACTCGTCAAGGATCCGGTTGTGGCCGAGGCCCTCATGCCTGATCACGCCGTCGGCACCAAGCGGCTCTGCGTCGACACCGGCTACTATGAGACTTTCAACCGTCCGAACGTAACACTGGTCAATCTCAGGCGCACGCCGATCGAGGAAATTGCGCCAAATGGCATTCGAACCAGCGACCGGCTCTATGAGCTGGATGCAATCGTCTATGCTACGGGCTTTGATGCTATGACGGGAACACTTAACCGCATCGACATCCGCGGCTCTAATGGCGTTGCGCTGAAGGAAGAGTGGGCCGCCGGGCCGAAGACCTATCTCGGAATCGCCACGGCGGGATTTCCGAATCTGTTCATGATCGCGGCTGGACCTGGCAGCCCCGCAGTGCTCTCGAACATGATTCCCTCGATTGAGCAGCACGTGAACTTCATCAGCGACATTATCGGTCACATGGGCGAGCGCCAGCTCGCCCGCGTCGAGGCAACGCCAGGCGCGCAGGAAGCCTGGGTCGCGCATGTGAACGAGGTGGCCGCATCCACCCTCTACCCGTCCACAAATTCCTGGTACGTCGGAGCTAACGTCCCCGGAAAGCCGCGCATATTCATGCCGTATATCGGCGGCTATCCGGTCTATGTTCACAAATGTAACGAGGTTGCAGCCAAAAGCTACGATGGCTTTGCTCTAAGCCCAGGCCAATGAAGGCGCCCTTCCGTTCAAGCGAGCTAAGGGTGCTTACACACCCAAGATTTTCGGCTTTGACAACACTACCAGATCGCAAATGAATGTCCGCTTCCGACCCAAAGCGGTCATTCAGATAGCGTGCGCCAACCCAATGTCGATTGGCTCCGGCCAGTTAGTGATTGTTCTTTGGTTGAACGGGCAGTAATTTTGTAAACGCGCCTAACATGCACACTTGATGAGTTCGCAGCACACGAATCGTTTGCAAATTGTCGCAAATCTCACCGGTGTGTGTCTCATATACGAACCCGTTGAAATTCAATCCTGAGCACGGTGAGCGAAGCGCGTTGCGATAAACGGTGCCATTGGTCATCCGAAAATCGATTGTTTTAGAATCGACGACCTTCGTACTGTTGATGAGATAGGTCTTCAGGCAGATAGGCGCGGCATCCGCCGGTGTGGTTGACGCCAAAGCCATCGCAAGAATGGCGGCAAGTATGGTGATCATTTTCATGTATTCCTCCAAGTCAGGCCACATCAGCGCTCGCCGAATATCATGACCGCAAGGTCGATTGTCCGGCAGACGCAGTTACCTTTATCAATTTAGCCGCGCCGGACCTGAACGCAGCATGAACCGACAATTTCCCAGGGGGCATGGGGAATTCTTGTGGCCAATGGCGCTTTTCAGAACAGCGATGTCCGCCTTCCACCCAATGCGGACATCGACGAACTTCGACGACACCTAAGCGGCGACGAAAAAACCCGCGCTCCACAATTAACCGAGCTTTGAGTCGGGGTTGTTGATTGGAGGTGTTGGCTCGCCCAGGCTTGCTTTTCGCCTCGCGGTCTTTTCAACGTTTCGCTCCGCCTTTTCCTCCGCCTTGGCGCGCTGTTTACGCTCGCGCTGGAGTCGTTCCTAGGAATAGTTTGGTGGTCGCTGGGTCATAGGACTTCCTTTTGTTTCGACGACCCTAGGTCACTTAACCTGACAACGCCGTGTCCTGAAGGCTTACTCACTTTATTAGAATGCGACGCGGACCCATCTTAGTATGGGCAAAGACTCGCCCAATCGCTGGCCTGTCCAACTTCGCGAGCGCGTCGTCGCGACCGAGGTGCTTGGTAGACTTCACCATCAAGACGGCCGAGTACAATTTTCGGACTGGACAAGGGCACCGCCTGCCAATTCAGTCGCGCGATTTGTCGTTGGCGAACCCCCACGTGACGATCTGATTGATGTCGTCTTCGCCGTAACCCGCCTGCTTGCGGCCGATGCGGTTGAGCGGAGTTTCCGAGCGTTTCGAGCCGCACGCGGCCTTGACCGCTTCGATCGCCGCCAGCTCGGCCATCGCTGCATCGAGATTGTCCATCACGAAGCGTTCGCGGGCGGCTTCGGCGCGGGAGGTGAAGTATTCAAATGCGTCACGCCGCGCTTCAACGAGTGAGGCGTGGTCTGAACCGAGTATTTCGCGCGACCAGCGCAGGCCCGACTGGGCGTGGAACACCTCGTCACGAAGGATGTATTCGAACACATGCGCGATGTCGCTCTGGCCGGCGAGCTTCCGTCGTTTGATGTCTGACGCGAGATGGTCGACAGCGAGACCCTCCATGAAGGTCTGCCGGATCAGCATACGCCACAGGAGTTCCTTGCGGCTGCCCCTCTCGCAGGGTTCGAATTCGTAGAGCCCATCATAGGATGCGACAGAGATCTCGAACTGACCGTGGCGGATGCCGCGCGCCTGCATCAGCCGCCCGATCATACGGGCATGCCTTGCCTCGTCGGAGGCCTGCCTTGCCATGTCGCGATGAAAGTTCCACGGCATGGAAGGATGCTCGTAGCTGTTGCGGGCCATGAGTTCGAGCGTAGTGAATTCCTCGTCGAGCTCCTTGTGCAGGAAGATCGCTAAGTCGCTCGGATTGTGGAGCGGGTCGGCCGGCAACAGTCCGAGCGAGCCGGAGGGAGAAAAGCGCGATCCTTCCGGCCGCACCGCTGCGGGCACGCGGTCGAGCGGTTCCCACACGAGCTCCTCGAGCGAGAGCGGTTCGCCATTCTCGCGGGCGGTCCAGAGTTCCTCGAAGGTGCCGTCGCCCGTTCGCGCTTTCGCCCTTTTGCTCCAGGGAAGAATCGAAAGCCCGTCACGGCGCTCAGCGCGCAACGCGGGAAGGAAGGACCGGATAAGTTCGAGCGAGGCGCGATCGCCGGTCGCATCGGTTCCTCGAGCATGCGCCTCGCACATTTCCATCAGGCGCGGATAGAGCTTGCCATGAATCGCCATCACGACTGCGTCGGGATCTGGCGACGCGTCGATATGCTTCAGCGCTGCCTGCCAGCCCTTTGGGAGACGCGGTTCAGCCGCCACAGCGTGACAGAGCCCATGAATACGGCTCCGCCATTGCGTGGCCCGTTCCATCGCGCGGTGCATCTGCGTGGCGAAGAGTAGCTTGGCCTCGAAGGCAGGCGTCTTCACCGCCCAGCCGGCTAGGATGTGCGCAAGCGCCCGCTCAAGGAAGGCAAGGCCAGCGAGAGACGACGCCGCTTCCGCGGGCGACCAAGAGGATGACCCGCGCCGCCGGATCATGTTGCTCCTGCCCTAACTCGCGCGCATCTACCTTGCGAAGACGGAGGCATACATCGCCGGATCGGAATTCACGCCAATCTGGATCGCCTTGTTCCAGGGGCAGCAGGCATGGGCGTCGGCCGCGTCGAGATAGGAGCGGCCCACGGCGGCAAGGATGGAGCGTCCCACGACCATGCGGCCCGCGATGGCGTCGATCTCTTCCTGCGTGGGTTGGCCCTTTTCACCCGCATCTGCAAGTCGCTTGGCCGCAACATGGGCGGCATCCTCGCGCGCAGTCGCGAATTGTTCGCGCGTCATCTGTTTAAGCACCTTGATTTCGTTTTCAGAGAGATTGTTCTCGGATGCGACCGCGTCAGGGTCGCGGACAATGCGTTCAGCAAGAGACGAATCGGTCAACCCCGCAGTTGCGATCTTTATGAGATGCACGGCCGTGGGATTGACGTGCACCGCCTGGACCACCTCCTGCCGCGGCTTCTGGTGGCCGGAGAACGCCGACGAAAGGTCCACGTTCACTCCGACGCCTATTCCCGTCGACGTTCCGCCCGACTTGTCGGGATGGCCATTATCCGGGTGCGAGGGCGCAGCGTCCATTCCTGACGACGCAGCGAACGACTTTGTCGAGGGCACGCCCAGCACGACGGCAAACGCCGCAGCCGTCGTGGTGAGCGCAATAATGATGTTCCGCAGCGATGACGGGCGCTGGTGCTTCATACGTGTTCTCCCTGTTTGCAGGACAATTCGCGCGGCTCCATGCGAGTCGCAGATCTAAGAAATCGCAAGTTGCGCCAAGCCTAGACCTGCGGCAGTGGGTCGGCAATTGCATTGAATCAGCGCCCCTTGGGAACTGTCAGCTTGGAACTGGCAATTCAACTCGTTGGGGCCGCAGTAAATTGAGTAGGGCGCAATCGCCTATGCAGCGGCTGTCGTCGCCTTCCATGCCAGATCGGCTTTCCACCCATTGCAGAAGTTCGCGGCTCAGTGTCAGGGACCATCTAGCTGAACGTCCGCTTTCGACCCAAAGCGGACATTCGCCATTTGGCTTAGGAGCATGACGAAATCGGCTATCGTCTTCTCTGAACCAAATTCAGGGGGCATCACATGTCACTTTCAGACCTTGCATCGATCGGTAGTTTTGTCAGCGGCTTCGCTGTTCTCGTGTCCCTTATTTATCTCAGCTTACAGATACAACAGAATACCAAGCACTCCCGCGCTCTGATCCAGCAGGGTCGTGCGGCGCGAATTTGCCAGTCCTTGACCGACATGGCTGAACTCGACTGGACTGACGGGATGGATGCCTGCTTCGCGGGCGCAGCGGATGTAGATCCCAAAGAACTCCGCAGGTTTAATTTCATTGCCCGCACGTATTTTGTCAGCGCAGAGGACTCGTTTCTACAGCACCAAGAGGGCTTGATGGATAGTCAGGTTTTTGATGGCTTCGAGGGATCGATGCGCGCCGGGTTGGCAGCAAGTCCCGGCTTTCGGAAGGCATGGAAGATTTCTCGCCTGAGTTATGTTCCTGCGTTCCGGGAATACGTCGATAGACTGGCCATCGACGCAAAGGCTAGTGGAGCACAGTCAGCATTGGCCGCATGGAACGCCACCGACGCCTGAGGCGATTAGCACGGTCGGCCGAATGTCTGCTTCCCACCCAAAGCCGACATTCACGCTCTTGCGGCTCTGATGTCCATTTGAATGACCGCTTTCGACCCAAAGCGGACACTCCGATGGCTGACCCACGAGACAGTCACTGGCTCCAACCACGTGCCATGTCTGGCTTAACGACGTGACGGACGCAGCGGCAAAGCGTACGCTAAGATTGTGGTCGGCGAACGATGTTGAAAGCATGAACAATGGTGGAGCGAAGCTGGGGGCGATCGCTAAATCATCTGTTCAGAAACTGAAGTCAAAGTAGGGATCAGTGGCGCGGTACGGCGGCGAGCAACAAGCTGCCTAAAGGGAGGTTTACGATGTCGCCAGTGGGATGGGAGGCACTCGGGCAGTGGGGTGACGACGTTGCTCGCATCGAACCGCTCGCTGGCGGAGTCGCCAACGACGTGTGGAGCGTGCGCGTCAACGGGCACCTCGCGGTCGGTCGTCTCGGCAAGCAGGAGCGACGCTGATCTCGCGTGGGAGACCGAACTCCTCCAACACCTCGACCGTGAAGGTCTGACCGTGCCGGTGCCGATCCCGACGACGGACGGCCGGCTGTTCGCCGACGGTCTGGTGGTGATGACCTACGTGGAGGGCGGACCGCCCGAGACGGAGGCCGACTGGCGTCGCGTGGCCGACACGCTCCGCCAGCTGCATCGGTTGACGCAGGGCTGGCCGCAGCGCCCGGGCTGGCGATCGTCGACCGACCTCCTGCACGCCGAGACCGGGACGAGGATCGACCTCGGCGCGATGCCGCCTGAGGGCGTTGCTCGATGCCGAGCGGCGTGGGCGCGGCTCGTCGGACGTCAGACCTGCGTCGTCCACGGCGACCCCAACCCGCGCAACATCCGCATGACCGCCGATCGGGTCGCGCTGATCGACTGGGACGAGTCGCACGTCGACGTCCCCGACCTCGACCTGGTGCTGCCCCACAACGCCGCCGGTCTCGACGACGGCGCGCACGACATCGCCGCGCAAGCGTCGGCCGCATGGGAAGCCGCCGTCTGCTGGGACGACGAGTTCGCAGTCAAGCGGCTCGCCGAAGTTCGAGCGGTCTGAGTGCGCAGCGAAGACCGCCTCGAATGCCGGATTTTCCAGCGCCACAGCGTGGCAGTGCCTCTACGTCCTGTGGTACTAGGTCTGTCAAAGACAACATCGCCAAATAATTTCCAGAACAGGTTGTGAACGCGATCTCATTTGCGTCCGCTTCCGACTGCTGCGCAAATCACAGCGTCGTCGTATGCACCGGAATGTCCGTTTTCCACCCATAGCGGTCATTCGCCGCCCAGCGTCCGCGAGTGTCTGCCCTGTCAGACTAAGGCGTGTGGTGATGCCTAACCACCAGTGCAAGCGGCACACATACGGCTCAGCCTAAAATTCTCTGCTCCCGGAGAACAATTCCCTGCCAGGCGAACAAAAATTCCCTGCTCGAATTGAATGGGATTGGCGTGCGTTCGGCAGAAAGTCCGCGGAAACTCGGGAAAAAAGCGAACATCCGCGTCCATCGTTCGGCGATTTCACTGAATATTCCCTGATAGCAGGGAAATGGGGGCTGAGACGAGTTCGCGGACGACTACACCCT